>OZ245995.1:3765000-4965000 GCA_965230185.1 Motiliproteus sp. | reverse complement strand
GCCCATCGCCGTCGGGCTGCATATCATGGGTGCCCTCAAACACCACTTTATTGACAGGGATTGCACTCTGATTCGCATGCTGTCCGTTAAAAAGCACTAAGCCCACGCCAGGCACGTCGGGACCGATCTGGTGGTTCAGGTCACCACCCCGGAAGAGGTGTTCAATGGCAAAGCAACGTCGGTCAAATTCGACTGGTATTAAGAGAGAAACCGCCTGAATGGTGGCCGGAACGGTCCCCATCCGGAAGCATGGCCGCTTCAGATAGCGTTGAATTGCCCACTGGGATTTCCCATCAACTGCTGAACCCGTTTGAGATCGCCCGAATCTGGAAAAGGGCTTTTACGCGGCTTAAACTGGACTTTCTCACATCCTGTAATCGTCGGAATTACTTGCCAATGGATTCAGTCACTCAGATCGTTCTCGGCTCGGCCGTCGGCTCCGCATTGCTTGGTCGCAAGGTGGGCGCGCAGGCAATGGTGTGGGGCGCGATTTGCGGGACGGTGCCGGACCTGGATATTTTTATCCCCATGGGTGACGCGGTAGCTGATTTCACCTATCACCGTTCCTTCAGCCACTCCCTGTTCGTTCTGGCAGCGATTACGCCGTTGTTTGTGTGGTTGATTCAGAAGATACATCCACAGACTCGGAAGTTACGTTTTCAATGGGCATACACCATCTATGCGGTGTTCGCGACCCATGTGCTGCTCGACAGCTTTACCGTTTACGGTACACAGATATTCTGGCCGCTGTCCGAGCACCCCGTCTCCCTCGGATCGGTATTTATCATCGATCCCGCCTATACCATCCCCCTGGTGGTGGGAGTCCTTATCGCACTCGTCCTTCGACACAACAAGTGGGGGTATCGAGCTAACCTGATCGGGCTCTTCCTGAGCACGCTTTATCTGGCCTGGGGGATGGGAGCACAGGTGTACGTGAAGAATCTGGCTCATGATTCGCTGGCTGATCAGGAACTCGACTATCAGCGTTTGCTGGTCCTGCCCACTCCCTTCAATTCGATCCTCTGGCGAGTCGTGGCCGTTAGTGAGGACCACTACCGCATAGGCTATTACTCGCTGCTGGATTATTCGCCGCGGATCAATACCGTACGATTCAACAGCTCGCCCGAGTTACTGAACGGACTGCAATCGCACTGGCCGGTTCAGCGCCTGAAATGGTTCACCCACGGCTTCTATTCTGTCAGCTCTGAGGAAGGAGCGGTGGTCATTACCGATCTGCGGATGGGTGTGGAACCCAATTTCGCCTTCCGCTTCAAGGTGGCAGAAATGGCCAACCCCCACCCGATACCCGTATCCAGTACCCAGATGCCTGACCAGAGCAACTGGGAACGGTTACCCGCCCTGATGCGTCGCATCTGGGATCCATCAAGCCCATTTCAACAAGAATTATGAGTACCCCGGACTCCCCCCAGTGCCGGAGGCTCTCGGCTCTCTGAGTTTGTCTGACAGCTGGTTTATGGGCAGAACTAGACCACGATCGATTCATCGACCGGTTGGGAGATTGGAGGCTGGCATTGGCCAGGCTATCTGAGACTTTACTGAGTAAGGAGAGGCGAAAGCGAGGTAGTAACCGAGGGTGAAAATAAGTGGATGATTTTATGATGAAAAGGTTGAGAGTGGCCTCCCCGAGAGGATTGCCCGCCGGAGTGTCTCTTCTTGGTACTCAGCGGGAATTTCACCCAGGTCTGTCAAGCATTCGGCTTATGCCCAATAGCAAAAGTCGCTGTGTCAATCGATGAGCTACCGCTAACGCCCCTTAGCTGCCGCTGAGGAAAAGTCTTGCCCAACCACCGCATTCGGCCCTTTCCGGTCATACACGGGCCAAGGACCGGCGTTAGACGTCTAAAAGCTTGAGATCGGAAAGCGGCCACTGAGTTGGAAATTCTTCACTTTCGCAAGCGGAAGTCATACGACATGGTCTCCGTTTCAGATAATCAGGGTCAGGCAGACTAGAGACAGCCCTATACGGAGATAGGCGTTAAAAAACCTTTACTCCAATCGCTCTTTGATAAAGTCGATTAATAATCGTCCACGACCAGGCAGCAGTCTTCCGGCTGGATAAAGGGCGACCAGGTCACTGGACTGCTGGTACCAGGGTTCCAGAACCAGTTGTAATCGTTCCTCGTTAAGATAGCGGTCAAACATAGCTTGCGGACCAATCAGTATTCCCAATCCCGCCAGGCAGGCATGAAGCAACTGGTAGCCATCATTGCTGGCAAGGCCAGACACAATGCTGACCGCTTTCCCATCAGCCCCCGGGAAGGGCCAACTGGTTCGCCAGGGCGTATCAGGATTAGTCAGACATTGATGGTCGATCAGCTCTTCGGGGGATTCGGGTCGCCCATGTTTATTCAGGTAGTCCGGGCTGGCGACGGCAACCAGGCGGGTCTTTCCCAAGCGGGCGGCTATCAACTGACTGTCTTTGGGTGTACCGATACGAAATGCCAGATCAATGCCCTGGTCAATCAGATTCAGATAGCGCCCGGTCACATCGATCTGCAGTTCAATCCCGGGAAAGTCTACTCGGAAGTTGTAAATGAGATCACCCAGTTTTGACATCACCAGGCTTTGCGGCATGGTAATCCGGAGCAAACCTTCGGGATTTCTCTGAAGTTCTTTAGCATCCAGCACGGCGTCTTCGAGCCCCTTCATCGCAGGCGTACATAGCCGATAGAAACGCTCGCCGGCTTCGGTCAGGTGAAACTTTCGAGTCGACCGATAGATAAGCCGGACCCCCAGTTCCGCTTCCAGTTTGCCGATACGTTTGGATATGAGGGATTTACCCGTACCCAGGTTGTCGGCAGCGGAGGTAAAGCTCCCCATTTCCGCGACCACCACAAAGGTTTCAATCAGTGGGAGTAGCTTCGTATAACTGGTTTCCATTTTGGACACTCTGAGTTTCAAATGGCCATGTTTAACGCCTTGATGGAAACAAATACTCTCTAATAATCGCAAAGTAAAGCTTGAGAGTATGGCTATGAAAACACGAATTTTGCTGTTTATTTCGCTCCTGACCCTGTCCATAGGAGCCCAGGCCCGAGAACCTGTCTGGGATGCCAATAAAGTTGAGCTGGTCAGCCAGAAACTGGCAGAGGGTGTCTACGCGGTGTACGAAAAAGACGCTGAGGTTAAGGCCCCAAAAGGGATTCCGATGGCGACCAGCGGCGGCATTATCATCGGGGATATGGGGGTCATGCTGGTAGAAACCATGCTCAATGAACGGCTTCATAAGCAGATGATGGCGCTGGTCGACGCAATCACCGATAAACCTGTTCTCTATGCCGTCAACACCAGCCATCATGGTGACCACGCATTCGGCAACTACTACCTGCCGCCCTCAACCCGGATTATTCAACACAGCCAGGGCAGAGAACGCTTCGATCACCGGTTTGAAGAAGACCGAAAGATGATGCTGGGCATTATGGGTGAAGGTCGTGGCATCGAAGCGATCAGACCGCGCGGCGGCGATATCCTGGTCGAGCCGGAGGGGTCGATCCGGATTGATTTAGGTGGCCGGAAGGTGCTGATAAAGGACTTTGGCTTCGCCCAGACCGGTGATGACCTTTTCGTCTGGTTGCCGGCCGAGAAAGTACTCTGGACTGGAAACCCTGTCGTCGCAGAAGCTCCCGCGCTGCCCTGGCTACTGCAGGGACGCTTAGTTGAGTCCCTGGAAACCCTTGAAAAAGTACGTGACTTCATCGCCCCGGATTCAACTGTGGTGCCGGGCCATAGCCGTCCCACCACCAGCGCAGTGCTTGACTGGAACATCGACTACCTTCGTTATATCAGGACAGCCGTATCTGACGGCCTCGCCAGGGGCTGGGCACAGGGAAAAATCACCACCAGTACCCAGGCCGAGCACTACCAGGGCTACGCGCTGTTTCAGTGGGTTCACTTCGGACTCAACCTGCCGGCAGCTTACAACGATTTAAGCCGGTCTGCGGTTAGCAAAACAGCTCAGACCAAGCAGACGGTTCAGGGGGTATCCGAATGAATCCTGTCACTGCACGCATCGGTGCAATCCTCTATATCCTCTGGGGATTACTGCATATTAAGGCCGCATCTTCCATCTATGCGCTGGCGCTTACCACTGAATTGGCCGTTCAGGGTCGACTCTTCCAAAGCGCCTGGAACCTCCTGTACCTGGCGGTTATGGTTATTGTTGTCGCCATCGTTTTTAACTGGCGACAGCAGCGCATCGGCTACTGGCTGACACTGTTTACCGTCAGTATTTCCGATGTCGGCTTTGTGCTGTTTATCCTGTTACCCGGATATCTTCCCTGGTGGCCGGGAGGGATCGGCCCCTTACTGTGGATCATTGCGGCCGCTGTGAGTACTGTCGCTCTCAGACCGGCTCCGGGAAATCTCGATTCAGCACCCTGTTCTAGGTAGCTCGCCCCAAGCGGTAGCGTATGTCTACCGCCACTCTGGAAACTCAGATGAACAGAGACTCTGCTTTCTCTCGGGAGAACTGCATACGAACAGTGCCGTTCTGAGCCCCTCCCCTGTATACGGTTGGAAGGGATGCTCTCCGGCCGTTTGCCGACCTTCGGAACGGCAAATACAGTATCTGCCGTTCGATTTCCATTTGGGTAAATTCATGAAGAAATATCTGAACTTCGTAGGACCAGTCCTTGTAAGCACCAGAGCCGCTTTGGAGGGTTTGGATCGTTATCAGGCTGATCTTTCCAGTAGATCTGCAACGGCTCCAATGTGTCGTTCAGGGCCGCTGAGCCACTTCAAAAAAACGCCTGATCCAGTGGCCGCTAAGTGTTGTTAAGAGCCACTGAAACATGCCAAAAAAGCTACCTCCTCATAGTGGCCACTTAGTGTCGATGGCAGTCCTCCAACAGACCACTTCCCGAAGTCGGCCCTGGGCACGGCTCAGTCGGGTGCGCATCCGCTAGCGATCGAATTTGTCTCTCAACAGTTGCTTCAGTTCGCCAATCTCCGCCCTTAGCGCCTTAATTTCGGCTTGTACATCGGCCTCGATGTGATCGCGTGCCTGATCCACAGCGCTGATGGTTGCTTTGGTTTCCGATTCCGTGAAGCTCTGCATCGCGTTCACAATTATGGCGATAAACAGGTTCAGCATGGTGAAGGTGGCGATCAGGATGAATGGGATAAAGAACGCCCAGGCGTGGGGATAGGTCTCCATTACCGGTCTTGAGATCCCCATCGACCAGCTCTCCAGGGTCATTATCTGGAAAAGAGTGTATAGCGAGGCACCGAGGGATCCGAACCACTCTGGAAAGGCTTCGCCAAAAAGGTTGATGGCAATTATCGCGAACACGTAGTAGATCAGCAGCAGTACCAGCGCGATGGATGCCAGTCCCGGAATTGATGCCAGCAGAGCTCCCACCACCCGCCGCATAGAGGGAACGATGGAGAGAATTCGCAACACCCGCAGCACCCGGAGTGCCCTTAGTACCGAGAACTGGCCAGTGGCAGGTATCAGTGCGATGGCCACCACAGCAAAGTCGAACAGGCTCCAGGGGTCTCGGAAAAAGCGCAGTCGGTGTACGAATAAGCGCAACAGAATTTCAGCCACGAACACCGACAGAATAAGGCGGTCCAATAGCAGGATTGGCTCGCCATACGCCGCCATGACGCTGGGAACTGTCTCAAGTCCGAGAGTTATGGCGTTGATGACGATCAGCGCCAGAATCGTATGCTGGAAAAACGGCTGGTTGATCAGTCGATGACTGCTGGCGCGAAGCCCTGTGCCCGAGTGGGTAATTTCTGTATTCATCAGTTGAGTCCGACGGTGGTCTTAGGCATTAAAATGATGTCGTGGCGGAGTGGTTTCAAGTCATTGACCACAATAATCAGCGCCTGATCCCCGAGGAATGGGGGGCAACGAGTTTGTTGAAGGCTTTCTGGAACATCAGAAGCCCCTGGGGTCAGCTTTGGGCACGAAGCAGCCATAGATATCGCTTCCAGAAAGTAGGTCTCTGATACTGGCCCAATGAATTTTCACCCATGAATCCTACAGACCTTCAGAATCCTGATAGAAGCGGTCCCTGGTTGCACTGCAAACAGGAACCGCTCATCTTTACGAAAATGAGGGGGGATTCCGCTGTCTCTGCGTTACATAAGAATTCGTATAGTGTTCACTTAAGGCTGTCATGAAGAAAGCCCATTCTCCATGTGCTGACGAGCTGAGTCGGGCATTTGCTTCGGAGAAAGAATGTTGCCTCAAAGTGGAACGAGAGCGGAACGAAAATATATTATGTTCTTAACTTATTGAAAGTAAGTGATAAAAGAGGGAATGGCCTCCCCGAGAGGACTCGAACCCCTATCTAAGCCTTAGGAGGGCCCTATTCTATCCGGTTGAACTACGGGGAGGCGACGGGGCGGAATTTTACCGGTAACGGTGACCGAAGTCGAGAACTGACTCAGGCTTTACCAAGGGTGTTCTGAGCACTGTAGTTTCCGCTGGAACCGGTCTGGTTGTAGAGGGTGGTCCTGGCAGTATGGCCCTGGAGAATGCTGAGCAGCTGCTCCATGTTTTTCTGGCTGCGGCGTACGATTTTCTCGTTGCGAGCGTTGAGTTCGGCTGACTCCTGCAGCTGTGCGGCCAGTTTTGCCCAGGCGTTCTCAATGGCACGACTCTCTTCGGCAGGAAGACCGGCGAGCCAGGCATTGAAGCCCTGTTCGTCGGCGTTGTGGCCCTGCGCGTTGAGCAGCTGATTGCGGGCGTCGATGTTGCCGGCTATCTGCACCAGCAGAGCCTGTTTCTCTTTAACGGTATCCTGGAGCTGCTCTACCGAGTGGGATTCAATAGCCGCTCTTTCCTGATCGCACAGACGACAAAGGGCCGCCAGTTGCTGGCAGCACTGCGTGGTCAGCTTATAAAACTGTTGTGACGGTGTGCTCATAAAAGCGTTAATCAGCCGAAGATCTGCTCTTCCAGATCCAGCATGGCCGCCGCGGTGCGTTCGGCACTGGGGCTGAAGCTGCCATCTTCGATTGCTTTTCTGATACTCTCAACTCGCTCTGAATCGACCTCAGGCAGCTGTCCTGCCTGTTCCTCAAGCTTCTGTAGCATCTGCCCCTGGCTGCTGAGCGTGACACTACCGGATTTAGTGGTAGTGTCCGAATCCTGCTGCTGGCCTTTGCCGGCCTGTGACTGGCCCGAGCCTTCCAGCCTGGTGCGTGTATTGGTTAAAGGTGTCGATGACAAGCCTGCCGGATCGATCGCCATCCCGGTGTCCTCAATAAAAAAGTTCCTGCTGAATACAGTTTTCGGCGGTGAAGCCACAAACTTTAGGAACTTTTTCCAGCTCTTTTTGAATAGCCAACAGTATAAAGGAAGTTCTCTGGAATTGCTTCCCCGGTCTGGCCGCGCGCACCCGAACGGTTGCCGTTTTCAGGGCGGAGTTGTGCCTGACCGGGGACGCTGACAGGGCGGGGCGGCTAGGGGCCGGCCCGAACTTCGCCGATGGCAATCACTCTGGCCCTGATGATTTTACCAGAGTTCTTATTCCGAACTCTGATCTGCTGATTCTGATGGCCATCCTGCAAGGCTATGCCGGCGACCCTTATATCGACCGTGCTGCTTCTGCCGGCGCTTATAACAACCTCGTCATTCTTACGCACCAGCAGTGGCGGGCTCAGCAGTCTGGGTGTCAGGACGTGCTTCTGCTGAACCGACCGCTTCAGCTGATAACTGACGACCTGATCGATACTGGTGTAGAAACCCTGTCTGAGAGTCGCGATATCCTTTGGCGCCAGTTGCAGATCCGTGGCATTCAGTACGGTATTTTTCGGCAGCGCCCGCTCGCTGATGACGACATTGCGAAGGACCTGAATGCGGCCGCTCAGGTGGATGCTCCAGCGTTTGGGGATGGCACAGCTGGCTTTCAGGGAGAAACGGCCGGGTTTCAGCGGGCGGGGGCTGGCAAAACTGATGCTGTCCTGGCAGGGGGGCAACCTGAGGCGGGAATCTGGGTTTCTGACGCTGACGTCCAGCAGATCGCCGTCCGCCAGGGTTGCCTGCATCCGGGTGTAGACGAATTTTTCTGCCTGCTGGCGGAGTGAGGGCGTTTCGGCACACAGAGGGCTGTGGTGCAGCATCAGGGCCGTGCATACAAGCATTGCAAAGTGCTTTAAACTACCCTTAGTCACAGAAATACCCTATTCTCATTGCCTCTGGGGCGGTCGCCTCTGCCCGTGGTACTATTGTCGCGGTGAGGGAAAGAGCCGCGGTAACTGAGCGTCTGCGGGCAACAACCCAGGGTCTGCGGGTATTTAAAGTCTTCTTCCAGCATAACGCAAGTGAACATACGGGAGCCCGGCATGGCGAGTGTTCTTGACAGCGTCAATCAGCGAACGCAGCTGGTTGGTAAGAATCGATTAGAGTTGCTGCTGTTTCGCCTTGAGGGTGATCAGATCTACGGGGTCAATGTCTTCAAAGTTCGCGAAGTAATTCAGTGCCCCAAACTGACAATCATGCCGAAACTGAAAGCCAGTGTTAAAGGTGTTGCTCATATCCGGGGTCAGGCGATACCGGTTCTGGATCTCAGTGCGGCTATGGGTCATCCGCCTGTCAGTGATACTGAAACGAGTTTTGTCATCGTCACCGAGTACAACAATCAGGTGCTTGGTTATCTGGTCAATAAAGTCGAGCGTATCGTTAACACTAACTGGGAAACGATTCATGCGCCGCCTAAAGGTGCCGGCAAGAACAACTATCTGACCGCCGTTACCGATCTTAACGGTGAGCTGGTGGAGATTCTCGATGTTGAGAAGGTTCTGGCGGAAGTTGCTCCTCGTTCTGAAGAGGTCAGTAAAGAGCTGGTTGATGAGATTCAGGAGTCGCAGCAGCAGCACCATGTGCTGGTGGTGGATGATTCGGTCGTTGCCCGCAAGCAGCTGGAACGTTGCCTGGTGACCCTCGGGGTGGAGGTGACTCTCAAGAAAAACGGTAAAGAGGCGCTGGAATATCTGAAAGAGCTGGCCGACAGCGGCGAGCGTATCCAGGACAAGTTCCTGCTGATTATTTCCGATATCGAGATGCCGGAAATGGATGGCTATACTCTGACCGCCTCAATACGCGCCGATGAGCGGATGTCCGATGTGTACATCATGCTGCATACTTCCCTGAGTGGAGTGTTTAACCAGGCCATGGTAGAAAAAGTCGGGGCTAATGATTTTCTGGCTAAGTTCCAGCCCGATGAGCTGGCCTCCCGCGTTAAAGAACGCGTCCAGGCCCATGACCGCTGACAGTAATTTCAGGAAAACTCTTAAATGGTATTAACGACCGGAAGCCGACAGCGAGCACAGATCTCTGCGGCAGGTTTTCAGCAATTTCGGGATTTTCTGGAAGGTGCCTGCGGTATCCTGTTGGGAGATAACAAAGAGTACCTGGTCAGTAGTCGGCTGTCGGGCATTATGGCTGAGAATCAGTGCCCGACTCTGGATGAACTGGTCCAGAAGATGAAACGAGCCGGCAGCAACCGTCTGAAAGAGACGGTTGTTGACGCCATGACCACCAATGAAACCCTATGGTTCCGGGATATTCACCCCTACAATATTCTGGAAAAACGTCTGTTGCCGGAAGTCTCCGGCAATCTGGGTGCGCAGCAGCTGAAGATATGGTCGGCCGCATGTTCATCCGGCCAGGAGCCGTATTCCATCAGCATGGTGATCGACAGTTTTAAGCGCACGAAGCCGGGACAACTGCGAGGCGGCGAACGGGTTGTTGCAACCGATATTTCGCCGACGGTGCTGGATCATGCCCGTAAGGGCGTCTACGACATGCTTGCGCTGGGGCGCGGGCTGTCGAAGGATCGGCTGGAACGACATTTTCTCAAGCAGTCGGACGGCAGCTGGAAAGTGAAGCCCGATATCCAGTCACGGGTAGACTTCCGATCGCTGAATCTGCTGGGCAGTTACGCGATGCTGGGCAAGTTTGATATCGTCTTCTGCCGCAACGTACTGATCTACTTCTCCTCGGATCTCAAGCAGGAAATCCTGCGTAAAATCCACGCCTCGCTGAAGCCCGGTGGCTATCTGCTGCTGGGGGCATCGGAGTCTCTGGGTCATGTCACCGATCTCTATGAGATGGTGCATTGCAGCCCGGGTATTATCTACCGGGCTAAATAGCCGGTCTGAACCATTACCGCTGAAGGAGCGACCTTGTCGCTCCTTTTTTTATGCCCCTTTAATACCTGCGCTTTTCTCCTCCGGCGGCATTGCCGTTTCTGCCATCGGGCGGTAACCGGTTGCCGCCTCGCTCAGACATTCGCTGCTTCAGGCTGCTGAAGACCCCGGAATACGGCCTTTTCCTTATCTGGCATTCATTTTGCTTTGATATCTGTGGTGGCTGTCACTGACAGTCGGGCTGACGGAAATCGGATCGGGACAGGCAATGGCAATATCATTTGACAACGCGCTGGGGATTCATCAGCAAGCGTTGCTGGTGCGAGCTCAGCGAGCTGAAGTGCTGGCGAATAATATCGCCAACGCGGATACCCCTAATTACAAAGCGAGGGATCTGGATTTTCGTTCGATACTGGCCGATGAGAGCGAGAAGCTGGGGGAGCCGCTGCGCATGATGCAGACCAGTGCCGATCATAGTGCCGGCATTATCAACCCCGAGTTTGCGGCGGATCTGATGTACCGTAATCCGATACAGCCATCCATCGACGGCAATACTGTAGATATGCAGACCGAGCAGGCTGAGTACGCCCGTAATGCTCTGGACTTTCAGACCAGCTTCACCTTTCTCAACAGAAAATTTTCCGGCCTGCAAAAGGCAATTAAAGGCGAGTAATCCATATGGCACTGTCTAATGTATTCAACATAGCCGGGTCCGGCATGAGTTCTCAGTCGATCCGCCTTAATACCATTGCCAGCAATATGGCCAATGCCGAGAGCGTTAGCAGCAGCGTCGATGAGACCTATCGGGCGCGTCAGCCCGTATTTCAGCTGCTTCACCAGCCGGTGGATGAAATGGATATCAACGCCAGGGCGGCGGAGCTGTCTGCCGGCCAGGGTGTGCAGGTGGTGGATATCGTCGAGAGCGAGGCGCCGCTTCGTCAGCAGTATGAGCCCGGCCATCCGATGGCGGATGAAAACGGCTACGTCTATTACCCCAATGTCAATGTGGTGGAGGAGATGACCAATATGATCTCGGCATCCCGCTCCTTTCAGACCAACGCCGACATTATGAATACGGCTAAAGAGATGATGCAGCGTGTGCTGACACTGGGGCAGAACTGATATGAACAGAGCAACAACTGAATCAGGAGAGGCCTGAATATGGTGGCTACAGGACCGGTCGTTAATTCAGGGGGAGGTATCAGATGGCTGATGTAAATGGTGTAAATAACCAGAGCAACGTATTTACCGATCTCAACAAGGAGCCGGAGGCAAAAAGCGCTTCGCAGGAACAGAGCGATATGTTCATGCAGCTGCTGATTGCCAGCCTGAAGAATCAGGATCCGACTAATCCGGCAGAGACTTCGGAGTACATGCAGCAGATCTCCGATATGAGCATGGTGGAGGGGATTAACAACCTCAACAGCTCCATTGAGGGATTATCCGGCTCGCTGCTGTCCAGCCAGACCGCGTTGCAGGCGTCTTCGCTGGTAGGGCAGAAGGTATTCGTTAAAACCGATGAGGCAATCGCGGACTCTTCCACCGGAATTATTGATGGTGTGATCGAGCTTGGTTCCAGTGCTTCCGAGGTGCAGATATCTGTCTTTAATCAGGCCGGAGAGCTGGTTGATCAGGTCTCCATGGGGCCGCAGGCTTCAGGCGATGTCAATTTTAACTGGCAGCTGAAAGAGGGTATGCAGCTGGGGGGATACCGGTTCGAGGCAACTGCGACTATCAGCGGCGAATCCAAATCGGCTCCGGTGTTTGTTGGCCAGAATGTCGACAGTGTGACACTGGGACAGAACGGCGTCGGCATGAAAATCAATATACCTGGTGGCTCGGTGTCGCTGGATGAAATTAAACAGATCGGTTAACGGGGTGTAACCATGGCTTTTAACACAGCGATCACGGGGATCAAGGCGGCCACCATCGAGCTTGATGTCACCGGTAACAATATTGCCAACGCCAGTACCGTTGGTTATAAATCGGCGAGGACGGAGTTTTCCGACATTTTTACCACCGTGGTGGTCGGTGCCGGTAGCACCAACAACCCCGGTGCCGGTGTTATCGTCTCGGATATCGCCCAGGACTTTACCGCAGGTACCATTGAGTTCACCAACAATAATCTGGATCTGGCCATCGATGGCAGCGGTTTCTTCCAGCTGAACGATGGTCAGGGTGGTATTACCTATACCCGTGCCGGCGGCTTCGAGCTGGATAAAGACGGTAACGTGGTGACCAAGAGCGGTAAGTTCCTGCAGGGCTACGGTCTCGACGACAGCGGCAACCAGTTGCCGATCGGCACTCTGGCGGTGAGCGAGAAGGAAAATCCGCCGAAAGCCACCGATGATATCGATCTGTCTTTCAATATCGACTCCCGGTCCGATCCCAGTAATCTGACCCGTCCCTATGACCCCGATGATTCCGGGACCTTTACCTTCAGTACTACCACCCGGATCTTCGACAGCCTCGGTAACGAGAATACGATCAAATTCGATATGATCGAGCAGCCTCCATTAAGAGAGCAGCAGACCATTACCTTTGTTGATGCAACCAGTGCGACCGGTGGTTCGCTGCAGTTTGCCGGGGTCACCATTGATCTGACGGCGGCAGGCAGTACGCTGATCGATACCAATCCCGCTTCCGCTTCCGAAGTTGCTGCGGCGGTGGCGGCTCAGGAAGCCGCTATACGGACACGGGATCCCCGTGTCGCCTCGGTTGAGGTCAATCCCGCGGACGAAAATTCGGTACTGGTAACCTATCTGGCGTCCGCCACCGATGTTGAGGATGTGGTGATTGCCGATGGTGGTGCTTACACCAACGGTACGACTCAGACAACGCCGGCAACCCTCGCTTCTAACCCTGATCTTTCCGCAGTGGAACAGCAGGCGATCCGAATCCTGGCGCCAACCGGGGCCGGTACCATCAGTATTGGTGGGGTTCCCGTCCCGGTTAGTAGCACGACCACGCCTCCCGATACCGCCACCGACGTCGTGAACCGAATTGTTGCTAACCAGACCGCCATCATTACCGCTAATCCGGAGATCGAGTCTATTCAGGCGGATACGGTCAACAGCCGGGTACTGATCAATTACAAGTCTGATGAGGGCAACGTTAATCCACTGGTGGTTTCCGAAAGTATTCCCGGTGGTACGGCGCTGGCGATCGGTGAGATTCAGAGCTTTGATGTAACTGCCGCAGCAACCGGTACCACTGCCGTGAACGTCACGGTCCCGCTGGCTAGTGGGTCCGCTGTGGTCAATGTTACGACGCTGTCCGTCGGAGATACCCCGCAGGTGGTGGCGGATAAGATTGCCGCTGCCATCAATGCGGCTTCTCCTGCTTCGGTTTCCAATGTGACGGCAATCGGTACCAAGGTCAGCATTGAGTATACCGGTGCGTCCGGCTCACTGGCCGATGTTTCACTGGCGGGTGGTGCCGGGGTCACCTTCGGGACGGTGGCTACCGAGAAGTCTCACACTCAGGCGGAAACCCTGATCGAGGGTGACTCCAGCCACGAAGGGGTTTATCGGATGTTCGCTTATCTGAATGGTTCGGAGCTGCTGGATATCGGTAAGCAGGTGGCACCGGGTGCTCCCGGCAGCGCCGGTACGCCGGTAGTGACCGAAGCGGGTCCCATCCTGCTGACCTTCGATAATACCAACGGTGTGCTTAGTACGGTTAACGGGTTGTCGGTGGCTGGCAGTGGTTCGGCGCCGACCCTCACGGTGGTGGGCGCGGATCCGGCTGATCCTGCCAATAACATTACTCTGGATATTACCGGTACCACTCAATTTGCTTCCGAGTCGATCGTGAAAGCGGCTACCCAGGACGGTTTCGCCAAGGGTGATCTGATCGGTGTGGCCTTCGCCGAAGACGGCACCATGGTGGCCAGCTTCAGTAACGGCCAGAATACCAACCTGGGAATCGTAGCGCTGGCCACTTTCGAGAACCAGTCTGGCCTGCAATCGGTGGGCGATACCGAATGGGGGGCTACGCTGGACTCCGGTCAGGCCATTCTGAACCCGCCGGGAACCGGTCTCAACGGCCTGTTGCGCTCCGCAGCGCTGGAGCAGTCCAATGTAGATCTGTCGGAAGAGCTGGTGGCGCTGATCGAAGCGCAGCGGAATTTCCAGGCCAACTCCAAGACCCTGCAGACTGAGAATGCAGTAACTCAGACGATTCTGCAGATCAGTTGATTTCAGGGCTCTGTTCGGGGCCCTGCAGCCATTTTTATCGCACGATCAGGAACTCTCCCGATCGTGCTTTTCTCTGTTTCGGATAAGTTGGCACTTGTTTTGCTGAAGTAATCCCTGTGACTGCACCGTACGGTGCTCAGAACCAGGGGATTTCTATGGACAAGTTGCTGTATCTGTCGATGACCGGAGCCCGTGAGGCCATGCTGGCCCAGGCTTCCCACGCCAACAACCTGGCCAACGCCAGAACCACCGCCTTTAAAGCAGATCTTGCCCAGGCTCGCGCGATGCCTGTCTTTGGCGACGGTCTGCAAAGCCGTGTCTATGCCATGACCGAGCGGCCGGCAACCAACATGGCAGCAGGCCCCCTGAATCATACCGGCCGTGATCTGGATGTCGCCATCAAAGGCGAGGGCTGGCTGGCTGTGCAGGCCCCCGATGGTACGGAGGCTTACACCCGAGCCGGAGAGCTGCAGATTTCTTCCACGGGGCAATTGCTGACAGGCAGGGGATTGCCGCTTCTGGGTGAAGGCGGTCCGGTGGTGTTGCCGCCTTCGGCCCGTATCGATATCGGCCAGGATGGAACCATCACCGTACTGGGGCTTGATGGTGGCGCCGATAACCTGGCAGTGGTCGACCGGATTAAGCTGGTTAATCTGGATATTCGCTCCCTGGAAAAAGGAGAGGACGGCCTGATGCGCTCCCGGGATGTGGCGCCGGTAGCTGCCGACCCTGCTGTGCAACTGGAATCCGGTTATCTGGAGGCCAGTAATGTAAACGGAGTTGCCGAGCTGACCGCAATGATGGATCTGGCTCGTCGATTTGAGCTCAACGTGAAGATGATGAAGAACGCGGAAGAGAACTCGGATTCTTCGGCACGCATTTTGCAAAATCTGGGTTAAATAAGGATTAGGGCCTGAGATAAGGGCTGATCAGGAGTCGAAATATGAATGCAGCTTTGTTTGTCGGGAAAACCGGTCTCAGTGCTCAGGAGACGGCGTTGCGGGTGGTCTCAAACAACCTGGCCAACGTCAATACCGATGGCTTTAAGCGTGATCGGGCCGTTTTTGAAGACCTGCTCTATCAGGTTCAGCGTCAGCCCGGGGCTCAGTCGTCCGAGAGCACCGAGTTGCCATCCGGTTTTCAGCTGGGCAGCGGGGTTCGTACCGTGGGTACTCAGAAGCTGTTTACCCAGGGAACCCTGCAGGTGACCGACCAGAATCTGGATCTCGCCATTGAGGGGCGCGGCTTTTTCCAGGTCACCAAACCGGATGGGGAGCTGGCCTATAGCCGCAACGGTCAGTTCCAGCTGAACTCCAACGGCGATGTCGTCACAGCAGAGGGTTTTTTGCTGGAGCCCCAGATTACCATTCCGGCGGACACCACTTCGCTGACCATCTCTGTGGACGGTGTCGTATCGGTGACCCAGGCATCGACGGCCACGGCAACTCAGCTGGGCACCATACAGCTGGCGGATTTCGTCAACCCGGCCGGGCTGCAGGCGGTGGGCAGCAATCTGTTTGTGGAAACCACTTCCAGCGGTACACCCACAACCGGTAATCCCGGCGCCGACGGTCTCGGCTCGACCATTCAGGGGGCGCTGGAGAACTCCAACGTCAACTCCGTCGAGGAGCTGGTGGATATGATTACCGTCCAGCGTGCTTTTGAAATGAACTCCAAGGTGATTTCCACCGCTGACCAGATGCTGTCCTTCGTGACGCAGCAGTTGTAACGGTCTGTGGCATAGTTAACGGCAGGACAACCAGTATGAACAGGATAAAAACAGCGCTGACCCTGGTTATCTGCGGATCGCTGACCGCCTGTGTCAATAATCCGCCAAAACCGGATAACCCTTACTACGCGCCGGTACCACCGACCGCCATGATGGCGCCGAAGTCCAATAACGGCGCGATCTACCAGGCGGGCTTCAATGTTTCTCTGTACGAGGATAACAAAGCGCGTCGGGTTGGGGACATTCTGACCATCGTCCTGACCGAGAATACTAAGGCCAGTAAAACGGCGGAGAACGAGATCAAGAAGGAAAGTACCCTGACCATCCCACAGCCGACGTTGTTTGGCGAGCAGCTGGAGGTCGGCGGAAAACCGCTGTCGGCATCCCTGAGTGGTGGCACCCGTGATTTCAACGGTGAAAGTGAAGCCACTCAGAATAACAGTCTGAGTGGTAATATCACCGTTACCGTCGCTAACGTTCTGCCCAATGGCGTGCTGCAGGTCAGGGGAGAGAAGTGGATGACCCTGACCGACGGTGACGAATATATCCGTATCAGCGGTCTGGTCCGTCCCCAGGATGTGACAACCGACAATACCGTCGATTCCACCCGGGTGGCTGATGCCCGCATCACTTACAGCGGTACCGGGGCATTCCATGATGCCAATGTGGCGGGCTGGTTATCTAAATTCTTCTTCAGCGCGCTCTGGCCGCTATAAGGAGGCTGACATGACTAAACTGATTCGGACAGGATTGCAGGGGCTGCTGGCGCTGAGTCTGCTGATTCTCAGTTTCGGCGCTGCCGCCGAGCGGCTCAAAGATATCTCCTCCATTGCCGGGGTGCGGACCAACCAGCTGGTGGGCTACGGACTGGTCGTGGGACTCAGCGGCACCGGTGATAAGGGAGGATTTACCTCGCAGACCTTCAAGAACATGCTGACCCAGTTTGGCGTGACCCTGCCGCCGGGATCTAATCCGCAATCCAAGAATATCGCTGCTGTTTCCGTTCATGCGGAACTGCCTCCTTTTGCTAAGCCCGGTCAGGTGCTGGATGTAACCGTCTCGTCCATTGGTGATGCCAAGAGTCTGCGAGGGGGCAGTCTGATTATGGTGCCGCTGAAAGGTGCTGATGGTCAGGTCTATGCGGTAGCCCAGGGAAACCTCGTGGTGGGGGGGCTCGGGGTTGAGGGTGCCGACGGTTCCCGGGTGACCATCAATGTGCCCAGTGTCGGTCGGATACCGAACGGGGCCACGGTGGAACGTGCGGTACCGTCGCCCTTTGCCAGCGGTGATCATCTGATGATGAACCTCGACCAGCCGGACTTCACAACGTCCCGGAGAGTTGCCGAGCGTATCAATGCCCTGCTGGGGCCCGAGGTCGCAACATCAGTGGATGCCACCTCCATCCGTATCCGGGCGCCACGGGATGCCGGGCAGCGGGTGACCTATCTGTCGGTGCTGGAAAATCTCGAGGTTGAACCGGCGGAAGAGAGTGCGAAAGTGATCATCAATTCCCGCACCGGCACGATTATCATCGGCAAGAACGTCCGGGTTTCTCCGGTAGCCATCACTCATGGTGGTCTGACGGTTTCTATTCTCGAAGATGTTGCCGTCAGTCAGCCGGGACCGCTTTCCGAGGGCAGAACGGTTGTGGCGCCCCGAAGTGGGATCGAGGTGGATCAGGACAGCGGTCACATGTTTGCTTTTGCACCGGGCGCGACCCTGAACGAGATCGTCGAGGCGGTGAATCAGGTGGGGGCGGCTCCCGGAGACCTGATGGCGATACTGGAAGCGCTCAAGCAGGCCGGTGCGCTGAAAGCCGAGCTGGTGGTTATCTAGAGTGTCGCAGAGGTAAGCAGCCGTGGTGGACAATGATCTCTCATTTCGCTCTTTTGCGGATCTTCAGGGGTTGAGTGCCCTTAAGTCGCCAGCAAATCAGGACGATCCGAAGGCGCTGGAAACCGTTGCCAGGCAGTTTGAATCGCTGTTTCTCAACATGCTGCTGAAGAATATGCGTCAGGCTAACGAGGCGTTTTCGGAAGGCAGTTACTTCGAGAGCAATCAGACCAGGTTCTACCGGGATATGCTCGACCAGCAGCTGAGCCTGTCGCTTTCATCGGGTAAGGGGCTTGGTATCAGTGAGGTGCTGGTGCGTCAGCTGAGTCCGAAAGGCGCCGAACAGCCGGTATCGGCTGCAACGACCGACGGCAGCGTTCCGCAACGCCAGCTGTTCGATCGCACTCTGGAGCAGACCGCCCGGGCGGCGGTGGAAGCGCTGGCCAGAAAGCAGCAGGATGTTGTCGGGAGTGCGTCCTCTGACGACGGCGAACAGGCAGCGTTGCCGGAACTGAGGCCCGGTGACTTTGTTGATGCCATCAAAGAAGCGGAAGCGCGGGTTCGTCGGGAAGTTGAGGCCATTAAGCAGGAGGCGCCGGTTGATCCGGCAGCTACTGATGACGCTGTGGCGGTGGTCGGAACCGCGGGGAATGAACCCCGGGTTGTCATGGCCGTCCCGGTGGAGCCGGCGCTGCCGGACCGCTTCGAAAGTCCGGCGGACTTTGTCAGCGCCATCTACCCGCTGGCCCGGCGTGTTGCCGGTGAGTTCGGACTCGATCCCGGCGTGCTGGTTGCTCAGTCAGCGCTGGAAACCGGCTGGGGGCGGCATCTGCCCCATAATGCAGATGGCAGCAACAGTTTCAATCTGTTCGGCATTAAGGCGGACAGGCGCTGGGATGGACAGTCGGCAGTAGTGAACACCCTGGAGTTCAGGGACGGAGTGGCGGCCCGGGAGAAAGCCGCATTTCGCAGTTACGGCTCCTATCAGGAGAGTCTGCAGGATTATGTCGATTTTATTCGTGAGAACCCCAGGTATCAGCAGGCGGTGGCTCAGGTCGGTGACAACGACGCTTATCTGCAGCAGCTGCAGCTGGCGGGCTACGCGACCGATCCGGAGTACGCCCGGAAGATATCCGGAATCTTAACCGGTGAAGTGCTGCAGACAGCGCTCGCCACCATTAAAGAAATCTGATCACGGCCGATACAGAGACAGTAAATCGAACAATTCAAACAAGGGTTTAAATGGGCGCTGAAAGGTACGGGGCCCACCCGGTAGTTCGATTGCTTATCTGATGGCCCGAGGTAACGGGAGGCTGGAATGGCTGGCTTAATTAACATTGGTGTTCAGGCACTGAACGCAAACCAACTGGCACTGGATATCACTGGCCAGAACATCGCCAACGTGAATTCTCCCGGCTATACGCGTCAGGAAGTGCAGTTTGGCACCCGGGCCGCACCGGAGCTGGGGGTTGAGGTGGAAACCATCGCCCGGGTTGCCGATAGCTTCGCTACCCGCCAGCTCTGGACCGATACCGCCGCGTCGAAAGGCTCTGACGCCTTTGTGTTTTTTGCCAATCAGCTGGATGACAGTCTCGCCAACGAGGCGACCAGCGTCTCCGCAGCGATGGACGAGTTTTTCAGTGCCCTGCAGACCGGCGTCGATGATCCTTCCTCCATTCCCAATCGTGAGGTGGTACTGGCTCAGGCGGATGCGCTGGTACGCCGTTTTAACAGTCTGGATTCCTTTATGGATCGCCAGAATTCCGATATCACCACCAAGGTGGACGGGATGGTTTCCCAGGCGTCTCAGCTGGCAAAGCAGATCGCCGACCTGAACGAAAAAGTCTCGTTTGCAGTGGTTCGTGATGAACCGGCGAACGAGCTGAAGGATCAGCGGGAAGAGCTGGTGCGCCAGTTGTCTGAAATCGTCGGAGTTACTACCCAGAGCACCGGCGAAAACGGTGATATCAACATCTTTATCGGTAATGGGCAGCCGCTGGTGATCGGCAACAACGCCAGCGCTCTGTCTGTTCGGGGCGGTGATCCTGATCCTGATGATCTGCAGGTCATGGTTGAGGTGGCCGGACGGACCATCGAGGTCGGCGACGAGATATCCACGGGTGAAGTGGGCGGTTTGCTGACCTACCGTGACGAAGTGCTGGTGCCGGCCTGGAATGAGCTGGGGCGGCTGGCGATTGTCTTTTCCGACACCATGAACACGATGCATAAAGCGGGTATGGATCTGGACAATGAACAGGGCATCAATATGTTTGATGATCTGAGTCAGGTCGGTGATTTTCGTACTTTTACCGAAAACCAGTCGACGATGGCGAAGAATCCCTCGGTGATCTTCACTGACACTTCAAAACTGAAGGCCAGCGACTATACCATTACGTTCACCGAATCAGACCAGTTCGTTATCGTTCGGGAGAGCGATGGTCGTCAGTTCACTCTGAGTGATTTCAACCAGGATAATTCAGACCCGGTCAACCAGGCGGATATGACCTATTTCGCCGATCCGGCAGGTGGTTCCCTGCGGATTAACCTTGATGGCATGACCCTCAACCTGGAAACTACCGACGGTTTTATCAAAGGTGATAAGTTTCTGGTCAAGCCGGTACGTAACGGTGGTGAGGAACTGGAGCTGAACCTGACCAGCGGTCGCCAGCTTGCATTTGCCTCGCCGGTGCGTGGCAGCTCTTCGGTTGATAACAGTGGGGTTGCCCAGATAGCTGCGGTGACGGTTACCGATCCGAAAGACCTGACCTTCGCGACGACCAGCGGGCAGCTGTCTCCGCCGGTAGAAATTGTTTTCAATGCGGGTACACCGACCACCTTTAATGTACTGGACGTTACCGATCCGAATAATCCGCAGCCATACCTGCTGAATTCCACCACCCCGTCGACTGCGCTGACTGGCATCACCTATACCAGCGGTCAGCCCATTCAACTCAACGGTTTTTCGGTAACCATTGAAAAGCAGCCGGATGCCGGTGACCGCTTCTCATTTGTCTACAATACGGACGGGACCAGCGACAATAGCAACGTGCTGAGTATTTCAGATCTGCAGAATGCCAAAACGGTCGACGGCTCATCCTATCAGGATACCTACGGTCTGTTGGTTGAGCGTGTCGGGACCGAAACCAGCGTGGCTCAGCTGAATGCCCAGGCGAACGAGACGGTACTCAAGAACGCCCAGTCTGTCCGGGATGGTATCTCCGGTGTTAATCTGGATGAAGAGGCCGCCAACATTATCAAGTTCCAACAGGCGTACCAGGCGGCTGCTCAATTGATCAGCACCAGCCGCAGCCTGTTCGACACTCTGCTGTCTGTGTCCGGAGGATAATCATGCGTGTCTCTACTCAGCAAATATTTAACAACGCGGTCAGTCAGATGCAGAAGAGCCAGACCAGCCTGGCTCAGACGCAGGAACGAATTGCCACGGGTAAGGAACTGCTACGCCCGTCTGATGACCCGGTTGCTGCCGCGCAGATTCTGAAGCTGGAGCGCGAAGTTAGTCGTACTGAGAAGTTTGAGGATAATATCACTGCCACCGAGCGTCGATTGCAGTTGGAAGAAACGACCCTGGACCAGATTGATACTGCTATTGATCGCCTTAAAGAGCTGACTATCCAGGCGGGGAACGGCACGCTCAGTGATGCTGACCGGAAAACCATCGCAGAAAACGTGCGCCAGGTGCAGGACTCTATCCTGTCGCTGATGAATACCCGCGATGCCCAGGGTGAGTATCTGTTTTCTGGTAGCCAGGGGACCACCCAGCCGTATATTCAGAATGGTGACGGTTCATTCAGTTACCAGGGCGATGACGGCCAGCGGGTAATCCAGGTCGGACCGGAGCTACAGGTCCCGAGTAGTGATTCGGGCCGCAGTATTTTTGAGGTGGTAACCGACGATGTAACTATCAGCACGCGAGGTGAAAGTACCAATCGTGCCAGTCTTGTGACCGGGATCAGTGTTACTGATTCAGACAAGCTGGAGGCCTTTACCGCGCAGTCGGGTAACCTGACCGCGGCCGTTAAAGTGGGAATAGGTGGTGCTTTCACCTATAGCCTGCGGGACAGCTCGGGGGCGGCCGTCAGCGGTTCGGTCAATGGCGCTACCGATGCGCCGCTGGATAATCTGGCTTTTGCAACATCGCCTGCCGATACACTCAGTCTCAACGGGTTGGAGTTTAGTGTTAACGAGCTGCCCGCGCTGGGTGGCTTTAACGACACCCGCCTGAGTGTGGGTGTGTACCAGGGGGCGGCACCAAATGAGGTGAACAGCACCCGTGCGATCAACCCGACTATGCTCTCAAGCGGCGACCAGTACGCCCAGTTTGCGGCGGTACAGGGTGATCTTTCGGTAAACTTTTTCGATGACGGGCTCGGCAACCCCAACAGCCTGACCTATACCGTCACCAGCGAAGCCGGCAACACCCTGGTTGGGGCAACGGTATACGTGCCGGGGAGCAGCGATACGATCACCATGCAGGATGGTGGTGCCAATGACCTGTTCAGCGTGAAGATTAACGGTGCTCAGGCTGATTCAACTTCTGTCACATTGCGCGCTCAGGCGGAGGTTGATCTGCAGGCTGACCAGGGGCATCACAGCGTGTTGCAGACGACCCAGGAGCTGATTACCGCGTTGGAGACACCCATTACGGATTCAGCGTCCAGGGACGCGCTGAACAAAGCGGTGGCTAAGGCTAATGAAGAGCTGGTCATTGCTAAAGAAGGTAACTTGCAGGCGCAAACCATGCTGGGGGGCAGGCAAAACAGTCTGAATACGGCAAAGGAGGTGAATGCCGACTTCAAGCTGTTTACCCAGACCGCTCTGTCGCAGATTCAGGACCTGGATTACGCTGCAGCTATCAGCGAGTTCAGCCTGCAGGAAATGGCGTTGCAGGCCTCGCAGGCTACGTTTACCCGGGTTAGTAGCCTGTCGCTGTTTAACTTCTTCTGAATTTGCTTCGTGTCTCGTAACGCTGGCTGCCCGGAAAGCTCTTGGTGGAGTGCTGCTCTGGTTGGCTGGCTTTTCTTTTAGTCAGGGGCGAGCCTTAGTCAGGGTGACCTTTAGTATGGGCGGCGAGTTTTTCCGTACGCCACTTTCATCTTCTGTCCCTGATTGCCTTTGCGCAGCTGCTGAAAAACACGTTCACGGTTGGCTTTAACCAGAATCATCAGTTGTTGATCCGAAGTTGTGATCTTATCGATGGCCGAGCGCACGAAACCGGCCTCTTCCGCCGTGAATTCATACTCCAGAATGTTCTGCAGGGTTCTGTCCCGTCCAGATAACTCTTCCTCGAGCTGATCCCATTCTCCGTTTTCTGCACGCTGAAGCAGCTTTTCGCTCTGTTCGATACAGTGATTCAGCATTTCTTTATAGTCGTTCATGGCGCTACGTCCAATAGTTTGATCCAGATCATGATATTGAGGCCATATGCCCATAAAGGCAATCGAGTAGCCGCCGTTAACCCTAATCACGAAGGGATTTGGCCGTAACAAAAAAAGATTAAAGCAGCTGTTTAAACGGTCGATACAGAAAACAGGATTATTGTTCGAGGGGCTTTTCTGCCCCTGATGAATTTAAGGCTTCGCAGTTAAGACTGCATCAGGAGAAGAATTATGGCTCTCGTAATTAATACAAATGTTCAGTCTCTGAACGCCCAGCGCAACATCACCATCTCGCAGGGTGACCAGAACCAGGCTATGGAGCGTCTGACCTCTGGTAAGCGCATCAACAGCGCCGGTGACGACGCAGCCGGTCTGTCCATCGCCAGCCGCCTGACCTCTCAGATCAAAGGTCTCGATCAGGCCGTCCGTAACGCTAACGACGGTGTCTCTCTGGTACAGACTGCGGAAGGTGCTCTGCAGGAATCCACCAACATCCTGCAGCGGATGCGTGAGCTGTCCATCCAGTCTGCTAACGGAACTTTCACCGACGGCAACCGCGCCTCTCTGAACGCTGAAGTAAGCCAGCTGAAAGAGGAACTGTCCCGGATCGCCGAAACCACTACCTTCAACGGTCTGAACATTCTTGATGGCTCTCTGGGGTCGTTCGATCTGCAGGTTGGCTCTGAAGCGAACGAGACCATCGGTGTTGATTTCGGCAGTCAGTCTTTCAGCGCCAATAACTTGGGTGGGAATTCCGGAGATATCGTTGGTGAAGCTTCTTCCCTCGCTGGCCTGCAGGCATTTACCGCTGCCGATGCCTCAACCTCATTCACTATTAACGACCAGGCGATCACCAGTCTGGCCGGCGCCACTAATGTCCAGGGTGCCTTGGATATCATGAATGGTCTGGTTAACGACTTCGGCGTAGATGTCTCTACACAGGTTGAAGTTGAAGGAACCAGTGCCGGTGATGGTGTGCTGGTAAAAGGTACCGACAGCCTTGATCTGACTCTTACAGATTCCGTAGGTAATGCATCCGTTTTCAAGATTACTGATACGGCCAACATGGATGAGCTGGTTTCTGCAATCAATACTCAGACCGGCGGTGCTATTACGGCAACGCTTGATAACGGGAAGCTGGTACTGTCAGCAGAAGGTGTCACTTCAATCCAAGTAGCTAACACCGGTTCCACTACAGCTTCGGGTCTGGCTGCTGCAACCACACAGTTTAGTTTGTCACTGACTGATACCAGTGCCGATAAGAACGGTATTAAGGTTGAATACGGTGCCAGCGTTTCTACTGCGCTGCAGACGGGTCTTGGTCTAAATGGCCAGGACGATGAAGGTAATCTACAAGGGGTTGCCGCTACCGAATCTGGTGGTGCCGGTCTCGCTGCAGGTGATCTGATCATCAACGGGGTTGAAATTGGTGCTATCGCTGAACATGCAACAGCTATTACCGGTACAATTGATAACGTAATCGTTGCTATAAACGACAAGTCAGCAGAAACAGGGGTTGTTGCTTACGAGACAACTACCACCAGCATCGGGCTGCGCTCGGCAGACGGCAATGAAATTTCCATCGAGTATGGTGACCGAGCTACTGGTAGTGAGGTTATTGGTATCACCGGCCTGCAGGAGCGTAACTCTACTTCTGGAGCCGGATCTGTTGCCAGTGTGAATATTTCTACTGCCAGTGGTGCACAGAAGGCTATCGCAACTATCGATAAGGCGCTGGAGACCATCAATAGTGCTCGGGGTGAGATGGGGGCGATCACTAACCGCCTGGACTTTACTATCAACAACCTGAGCAGTGTATCCCAGGCTGCATCTGCTTCCCGTTCTCGGATCGAGGATGCTGACTTCGCCGCAGAATCTGCAGCGCTGAGTCGTTCCCAGGTACTGCAGCAGGCTGGTACAGCGATGCTGGCGCAGGCCAACGCTGCACCTCAGCAGGTACTGTCACTGCTACAATAAGGTCGATGACAGCCGTCAGTGACCTCATGTAAAAAAAGCTGCCTCGGATTTTCCGGGGCAGCCTTCTCTCCGGGAGACAGAAAATGGCAGAAAATATCAATGTAACTGCCGTTCCTTCTCAGATGAGCCAGACTGTTGAAAGCAGGGTGGTGTCATCTGGTGGCCAGTCTGTGGAAGCCAGAGAGGCTGACAGACAACAGGAAATGCAGGAAGCAGCCGCCCCCCCGGCAGCGCTTTCGGTCGAGGAACTTAAAGCTGCTATCGAGCAGCTGAATGAATTCATGAAGCAGGGGCAGCGCTCCCTCTCATTCAGTGTTGATAAGTCTGTTGATGAAGTGGTTGTGCGCGTTGTCGATACTGAAACGCAGGAGCTGATTCGCCAGATACCAAACGAAGAGACTCTGAAATTTAAACAGCACCTGGAGGGCATGCTCGGAATGCTGTTTAGTGATAAAGCATAAGTTTATACTGGCTTTAGCACGCTGACTGATAAAGGTGGTTCACCATGAGTAATATTATTTCGACGCTTGGGGCCGGTTCCGGCATCGATACCAAGAAGCTGGTGGATGACCTGATAAATATTGAGCGATCGTCGACAGAGACGCTGCTTGATACGAATAAAACCAAGCTGGAATCGCAGATTTCCGGTTACGGTGCATTGCAGAGTGCAATGACCAAAGTTCAGGATAGTCTCAAAACTCTGACTGACTCCGATACCTTCAATGGTCGCAACGTAAACTTCCCCGAAACCAATCTGCTGACCCCCACCTCTGTTGATGCCGAGGCACTTACCGGCGAATACAGCGTTAAAGTCCTCGAAATAGCCACTGCCCATGCTTTAAGTACAGACGATGCCGCTTTGTACGCTGATGCAGATACGATAGTTGGAAACGGAACGCTGACCTTCAGTTTTGGAGACTGGGATGGCGGCGCTTTTACAGCGGACGGTACCAAAAGCTCGCAGGTTATTACCATTGATGATTCCAACAATACGCTGACAGGCATCAGAGATGCTATCAATACGGCTGATTTTGGTGTGCAGGCGGCGGTGGTAAATACCGGATCTGGGTTCCAGTTACAAATTACAGCTCCCTCCGGTACCAAAAACGAGATGGAAATTGTTGTCGCAGAAGGTAGTCCAATGGGCCTTTCCGCTCTGGCCTACAACGTTGGTAATCTCACTATGGATGAGAATCAGGTGGGTCTTGATGCGTCGCTGGAAGTCAATGGGCTGAGTATTTCTCGTGAATCCAATCAGATCGATGATGTTATACAGGGGCTTAAGTTTACATTGAACAATAAGTCGGCGACTGAGACAGTTGCAATTAACATTACTGATGACAAAGCGTTTGCTGAGCAGGCAATCCGGGATTTTATTACCGGATATAACGAATTTCTGACCGCCGTTGAAAGCCTTACTGGTTCGACTACTGACGCAGACGACACCAGTGTTGGTAGTCTCAAAAACGACGCTTCTGCAAAGGGGATGGTGAACCAGGTTCAGTCGGCTATTTCTCAGACGATCACCGGGCTAAGCGGCAACTATACGGCTCTGGCGACAATCGGTATAGAAACTCAGATAGAAGATGGTAGTCTGAAAATCGATGAAGATCAGTTCAGAAGTGTAATTGATAACAATTTTTCTCAGGTCACTTCACTGTTTACGCCTACAACGACATCCAGTGATACACGTGTTGAGGTAGTTAAGACAAGTGCAAGTACCAAAGCCGGAAGTTTTGTTGTTGATGTTACCACCGACCCGGCCAAAGGGGACTGGGTGGCAACAAACGGTATTACCGCGCCTACCTATCAGTCGGGCACTGATGATTTCAGTAGCACCCTGACTGCTGATGCCACTTATACGTTCAAAATCTCAGTTGATGGTACCAGCAGTGACACCATTACTTTAAGTGGAAATTTTGATACTGCTGAAGAAATTCGGGCTAAACTGCAGAGCCTGATCAACGGTGATTCTGCACTCAGCGCGGTAGGCGCCAAAGTCGACGTAGGCTTTGATGCGGCGACGGAAAAGTTCAGTTTTACCTCCCGTGCCTGGGGCGTCGCTTCTAAAGCAGATATCACAGAATCCGGTGCAGGTATGGTGGCGTTAGGAATCGACAAAGATAACGGAACGGCTACTGCGGGTACCGATGTTGTGGGTACGATTGATGGCGTGGCCGCTTTTGGTTCCGGAAATATCCTGCTACCTGAACTGGGTAGTGACCTTAGCGGTTTGAGTCTGAGTATTTCTCCGGGTGCCGCCGCAGCTTCCGCTGCGACGGTTACCCACTCGCGCGGTTTCTCCAACGAGCTTAACAATATTCTCGATGAATTCCTTAAGAGCAAGGGGCTTATAGATACTCGGGAAGACTCCATAAACTCGAAGCTCGAAGACATAGAAGAGGACAGAACGGATCTAGATACACGTATGACTGTTCGTCGTGCGCAGCTAGAATCCCAATTTCTGGCGATGGAACGTATCATAGCGAGCCTGAGCACTTTCGAGAGCTCAATATCAGGGTTGGTTGATACTTTGCCTTTCACCGCGAAAAAATCTTAGTAAGCAGGAATTCTGATGAGTTACAACCATAAAGCGCTTAAGCAGTATAAGTCTGTCGATGTGTCATCGTCGATTGAATCAGCGTCCCCACATCAGCTGATCCTGATGCTTTTTGATGGCGCTCTTACCTTTCTTGCCAGGGCAAAAGGGCTTATGAGGCAGAGTGATTTTGAAGGCAAAGGTGAGCAGATTAACAAGGCATCAAAGATCCTTATTCATCTGAAAGGGGCGCTGGATCACGAACAGGG
The DNA here is from genome assembly GCA_965230185.1 of Motiliproteus sp. GTDB lineage: Bacteria > Pseudomonadota > Gammaproteobacteria > Pseudomonadales > Balneatricaceae > Motiliproteus. Next base: position 4,936,933 of record OZ245995.1, on the reverse strand, counting down.
GGGGGAAGTTGCAGGTAATCTTGATGCCCTTTACGATTATGCTTTACGACGCCTGGTCGATGCCAATCGTGAAAACAACGATCAGATTATAGATGAGGTTTCTGAGCTGATTGTTAGTGTTAAGAATGGCTGGGAGCAGATGCCGGAAGACGTGAAGTAGCTACAGATTGGTTACTGGAAACGCACCGCTAGGACATATTGGCGGTGCGTTTTTTTTTGCATTTTGTTCAGGTTAAACTCATTTCATCTGGTTGACAGGTATAAAGGAGCTGATCGCTGCGAATCTGACAGGTAGTGATCTAACTCCGAAACACGAAACAAAGGTTAAAGTACTCGGTTATGGCTAAAAAGGGTAAGTATAAGTTTGCCAGGAATGTTTCAGCGGTGTCCGAGAGCGTTTCAGCCGCCGCGTTGGAGGCTAAAGCTATTCAGATGCTGAATACCGGTGACTACAGGTCTGCATTGGTTCTGGCAGAGCAACTGGTCGAAGCTCGGCCAGGTTCTCTGGCCGCCTATATACTAAAAGGCCAGGGTCACTACTTTTTGGGGCAGTTCGAGGAGGCGTTGGAGTGCTTTGTTTCTGCGCTGAAAATTGATACTGAAAATGCTGCTGTCTATCTGGATATAGGTAACGTCTTTCACGCTTTGCATGACCATGTCAAAGCCTTGGAGTACTTCGAAAAATCGGCCGCGCTTAATCCCGAAAACGGGCTTATCTACAACAACATGGCTAATGCTCTCAAAGCGCTTGGAGCAAACGCGCAGGTTGTGGTGGAACACTACAAAATGGCGATCAGCAAAGCGCCCGGCAATGCCAGCTATTATTATAATCTGTGTATTTATCTGTCATCCCTGCAGTTGAAAGCAGAGTGCTATTCAGTTGCTGAGCAGGGCGTTAACAAATGCCCTGACAGCCCGCTATTGTTGTTGATGGTTGCTGAACGCCAGGAGCAGTATAAAAATTATGCTCGCGCTTTCGATTACTACAAGCGTGTCTTTGAACTGGAACCTCAGTCGGGAGTTTCACTCGTAAAGCTGGTAGCAATGTCGAAGCAATTGTGCAACTGGGATGACGAGGAAAAGTACAAAGCTATATTGCTGGAGAATTTTGACAGTCTGTTCTTTGGCGCGAACCGGGTCGTAACCGAACGCAGTGTTCTGTCGAATGTTACACCTTTTGACCTGCTTGCTTGTGATGTGCATCCAGCGCTACAGAAAAAAGTCACGGAAATTTTCGTAGACAAGCGGACTGTTAATCTTCCTGATCCTAAGTTTAAGTACGTGTTCAGCGAGAAGATAAAAATAGGTTACATTTCCCCCGATTTTAACAGCCATCCAGTTGGCTTTCTGATTGACGACATTTTTAAGTATCATTCCCGGGAGGCTTTTGAAGTTTTCGGATATTACTTGCGATCCCAACAGCAGTCGGACGAGCAGACGGCATGTATTGCCGACAGCTGTGACCATTTCCATTATCTTGGCGGAATGACCGACCTGGATATCGCGCGCAAAATCAATGTCGATGGAATTCAGATATTGGTAGATCTGTCAGGCTATACTGCAGATACGAGACCAAAGGTCCTCGATCTGAAGCCAGCACCAGTGCAGTGTCACGGGCTGGGTTACCCGGGGACGCTTGGATCGGTGAAGATTGACTACTACCTGACAACCCCCATTTATACACCCGCTGATACCGCTGAACATTTCAGTGAGCAAATGGCCTATCTGCCGGATGTTGTTATTGCTACCCGATCATTTGAATATGAAGAGCCTCTTCCAACAAGGCAGGCACTGGGATTGCCGGAGGACAAATTTGTATTTTACTGTTTTTCAAATTTTTATCGTGTCACCAGGGATACTTTCGAGGCTTGGATACAGGTATTGCTCCAGGTCGATGATTCAGTGTTATGGTTGTTTGACCACGATGAAAAAGGCCGGCAGCAGTTGCTGAATTACGCTGCAGAGCGAGGAGTAACTAATGAGCGATTCGTCTTTACGCCTGTTGAAAGGATTACATATCGCGGTGTGCACCGACTTGCAGATTTGCTGCTCGATTCTATCGGACTCCCATCAGGAACAGCGGCAATTATTTCACTCTCAGAAGGTGTTCCTATCGTTTCAATGGCAGGTTTGATGCCACAGAGTCGAACCTGTCTGAATTATATGGCTGGTTCCGGAATGCAACACCTGGTGGCTAGTGATACATCCGAATTTGTTAATATCGCCACTCGGATGGGAAGTGATGAAGACTATTATCTGCAGCAAAAAGAATTGTTGCGCTCTAACCTGCCGACAGCACCCTTGTTCAATCGTCCGCAGTATATTCGTAACCTGGAAAGTCTTTATCGACAGATGATTGATCGATATCGGTCAAAGCTGCCGGTGTCCGCCGGCCCGTTGAGTGTAGACTAACTTCAGATTCTGAAAAAATCATCAAATATATCCTCTCCTGCGGGTGTAAACGTCAGATTCCGGCCGGAGCCAAAAATAACGCTGTTAGCTTGGGTGTCCTGATTCACGACGCTGCAGCCTTGGCTAAGCACGCTTCCGCTTCTGATGCGACTGTCTCCAATGACCGAGCTGTTAGGATAGAGGATTACTTTTTCTTCGAGGATTGGTGTTTTATTTCTGATCCTGCCGACGGTGCTGCCCTGGTAAAGAACCAGATAGTTACGATACGTATTGCGGACAAGAACTATACCGCTCGTATGGCCAATAAAAAAAATTTCCGGGAGTAGGTTATCGTAAAAACATTCAAACCCATTGAGTGCTTTATTCAGGTAGAACAATTTAGTACAAACTCGTTCGTTTGCGGTCTGTTGCCATAGTGAGTTGGAAAGATAGTAGATAAAAATACAGTACTGCGATGAATGAAGGTAATCAAACCGATCCTGTGGCCAGCAGCGCACGCCGTTGATGCAGGTATGAATTCGGCTCAGGGCGTCATTAATGGCGGGCTCGAGATCTGTTTTTATGACAGGGGAACTGTCCGGAAAGAAATGATTCAGTTGCCGGCAGATGTATGTCACAAGCTGGCCTTTTGTCATCCCGACTATTTGCATGTTTGTCCTCTTCATCTTCAGGAGGTTATGAATCGCTGCTTTCTCGTTGATAATATATTGGCAATGAGTGAGGATGCCATAGCTTGCTGATGGGACTGTGTCCTGAATTGTCCCATATTTATTATCTTAAGTTGAGAAGGGGGATGTGATGCTCGTGATCATCTTATCCGGAGTCTTTAAATGAGTAAGCCAAGTGTGATTTTTATGGGTTCAAAGCCCGGTGCCTCAGTTGCTCTATCTTTACTGATTAAGTCTGGCTGGGATGTTAAATCTGTTGTGGTTACCAAAGAAGATTATCAGCCCTGGGTACCGGGTGTCAGTATACGTGACTGTGCTGAAGAACACGGCTTGCCAGTCTTTACGCAGTCACAGCTGAAGGATACTGGTCCGGTCGATTTCGTTATCAGCTATATGTATAGAAATCTTGTTGTGAGCCAAGTTCTGGCGATGGCTAAGATTGCTGCAGTTAATTTTCACGCTGCTCCCTTACCCGAGCTGGGAGGCTTTGCGTGTTACAACCGCGCTGTGCTCGAGCAGTTGGAAGCATTTGGAGTCTCCTGCCATTATATGGACGGTGGGTTTGATACCGGCGATCTGTGTATGGTAAGGCGCTATGCAATTGAGCATTCATGCGAGACAGCGGTATCCGTAGAACGGCGTGCACAGCTCGAAATGATTCAGCTTTTCATTGACTTTTGTAAACTTGCCGAATCAGGGCAGAAGTTGCCAAGGTCGCCGCAGAATCTCAGTCTGCGGGAGTATATAAAGGAGTCACAGCTGGATGAAATGAAGAGGATTCCGGCGGATGCTGATGCGGATACAATTGATCGTTACGCTAGGGCATTCTGGTATCCCCCTTACTCTGGGGCATATCTGATGCATAATGATGTTCGGGTCGAGGTTTTCCCGCGCAATGTTGCTACGCAACTGGCCTGTGCGCTGCATCAGGATGATTACGCTCGCTTATCAGAATTAGCAGCCGCACAGGGTTGACCTGCTGTATACAACAGATACTGATGTCGGAGATTCGTGATGAATTTAGTGCCAGTTTTCAAACCACTTCTTGAGCAGGAGGAACGGGATGCAGCCAGCAAGGCTATTGAAATGGGCTGGTTGGGGATGGGTAGCTACGTAAACGAACTGGAGCAGGCTCTGAGCGACTACCTGAAGCTGGATGACCGCTACCTGGCAGCGGTAAACACCGGCCATTCGGCATTGCATCTGGCTCTGATCGTGGCGGGTGTCGGTGCGGGTGATGAAGTAATTACGCCTTCGTTTAACTGCGTGTCCGATTTTCAGGCGGTGGCTTCGGTCGGAGCAGATGTGGTTTTCTGTGAAGTGCTGGATGAAAATCTCACCATCGATCTTGCCTCCGCAGAAGCGCTGGTAAGCGATAAGACCAAAGCGCTGATTGTAATGGACTATGCGTCTGCAACCTGCGATCACGAAGCGGTCGCAGCGTTTGCACAAAAACATCAGCTACGCGTTATTCATGATGCGGCCCATACATTTGCCTGTCGATATAAGGGGCGGATGGTTGGCAGTTTTTCCGATATCACTATGCTGAGCTTTGATCCGGTTAAAACTATGACCTGTATCGATGCCGGAGTCATCATAGTCAGGACCCGGGAGGAACTGCAGCGAATTCATGAACTTCGTATTCTGGGTATGGGCCAGCCGCCGGAAGTTATGTACCAGAACAAGCGGGCCTGGACCTTCCATGTAAAGCAGGAAGGCTATCGCTACCATCTGGTTAATCTGCACGCCGCAGTCGGGCTGCAGCAGTTGAAGAAAATTGAACGAATATCACAGACGCGCAAGCAAGCCTGTGAATATTATCTGAAAGCGCTGAAGGACGTTGCGGAGATTCGTTTGCCGGATGTTGATCTGGAGAATATTACCCCGTTCATTTTTGTTATTCGGGTTCGGTCGGATGTTCGAGATCAGCTAAGAACGTTCCTTGAGGAGCAGGGGGTCGATAGCGGTGTTCACTGGCAGGCAGGTCATAACTATGAGTACTTTAAACGCTCGCGCAGTTGTAATCTGGATGTGACCCGGAAAGCCGAGCTGGAAATTCTGTCTTTGCCATTCCATTCGGATATGGACAGATCTGATCAGGACAAAGTTATTGCCGCGCTAAAAGCGTTTTACAGTCAGCACAGATAAGTACTGAGCCGCCTTCCGATCAGAATGGGGGGTATACGCGGAGCTCCGGAATAAAACTCACAAAACGTCCGCCCCAGTTACCTATATAGCTGTGTTGTCTGAGGATTTCTTCACTGATATTCCAGGGCAATATGATGACGTAATCGGGCTTCGTTTCACGTAGCTTTGACGGCGAAAGGATCGGAATACGACTACCCGGCAGATACAGGCCCTGCTTGTGCGGAGACTGATCGACAACATATTCTATCTGTTTTCCCGATACTCCGCAGAAATTGAGCAGTGTGTTGCCTTTGGCAGCAGCTCCGTAGGCTGCTATTGAGTGGTTTTCTTCTCGGGCCCGATTCAGAAACCCTAGGAACTCCCGGCGAATCTGATCAGCTTCAGCCTGAAAATTACGGTAGAAACTCAGTTCTTCCATTCCCCGGCGGGCCTCTGTTTTGAGCAGTGTGTCTACGCTGGGGGAAATTTCCCGGCTCCCCGGGTGTTGACCATAGATACGCAACGATCCTCCATGAGTTGGTAACTGTTCAACGTCAAAAATTTCCAGACCACAGGACTCAAATATACGCCTGATCGTACCAAGTGACAGGTAAGAAAAATGCTCATGATAGATGGTGTCGAACTGTCTGTGGCTGACCAGTTCCAGCAGATGTGGAAATTCCAGCGTGACCACTCCGTCTGGCTTCAGCAGGCGTCTTATGCCACCGACGAAGTCGTTGATATCGGGAATATGGGCAATTACGTTGTTGCCAATAATCAGGTCTGCCAGCCCTTTCTGGCGGGAAAGTGATTTAGCAAGGTTAGCGCCGAAGAACTCTTCGATAACTTCAATTCCTTTAGCACGGGCTACAGCGGCAGTGCCGGCAGTTGGTTCTATCCCGTAGCAGGGGATTCGTCTTGCGATAAAATTCTGTAGCAGGTAGCCATCGTTTGAAGCTATCTCAACGACATTCGACGCTGGTCCAAGTAGCAGGCGCTTGGTGATCAGATCAACATAGTGGCGGGCATGGGCAAGCCAGCTGCTCGAATAGGAGCTGAAATAGGCGTATTCAGGACTGAACAACTCGCTGGCCTGCTGAACTTGATCAGCCTGAACCAGCCAGCATGCATCGCATACCCGAGCCTTGAGCGGGAACGTCTGTTCCGGCTGGTTAAGATGTTCCGGGGTGAGATAAGCATTTGATGGTGGAGCGTAGCCAAGGTTGACAAAATCATGAACCAGTTTTTTCTGGCAGTGGCGACAGTTCACAGTTTGATTCCAGAAAAACGGTTATCAGTAAAAGGATGCTGTAGATCTCTGTCTGAAACCTCGGTTACCGGCAATGGCCAGTGTATATCGATTTTTGGGTCGTTGTAGGCGATCGCGCCCTCAGATTCAGGGTGATAGCTCTCGGTGTGAAAGTAGAGCATCTGGCAATTCTCAGTCATCGTCTGGAAACCGTGTGCAAACCCTGGCGGAATCAACAGTGCATTACCTGTATCCGGTGACAATTCGGTCGCGAACCACTGCATAAAACTGCTGGAGCCGTGTCGCAGATCAATCGCTACATCATACACTCGCCCTGCCAGGCACTGAACCAGCTTAAACTCGGCATAAGGTGGGTACTGAAAATGCATACCTCTGATACTGCCCGCGGCGGTAGTGACTGACAGGTTGATCTGCTCCAGCGGCCTAGCGTTGGTATATGCCGCCAGTGTTTCCTGACAATACAGTCGTGCAAAGCTGCCCCGCGGGTCCCTGTAAGGCCTGGTCAATACTAGGCGCAGCCCATTAAGCGGAGTTCCTATGACTTTCATAGAGCTTCATACGCCGCTATTTGCTGCATGCTGAGAGTTCTTATTCGGTCAGGCGACTGGGTGTCAAGGTGCATGTAATATTGCCTGTACCACTCGACAAGTCGATTCAGGGTTTCATTTAGTGACCATTTTGGTTGCCAGTCGAGGCGGCTATGAGCTTTCGTGCAGTCAAGCCGAAGCGCCCGGGCTTCGTAAAACGTTTCCTTCTCCGTCGAAGTCCAGCTGCTGCCACCTCCCCATATTCGGCACAGGCGATCCAGCACTTCGCCAACGCTTATCGTATCGCTGTCACAGGGGCCGAAGTTCCAAGCCCCAGAATACTCGGTACCGTGTTCATACAGGCGTTGGGCCAGTTTCATGTAACCGGATAAAGGCTCGAGCACATGCTGCCAGGGGCGGATCGCCTGTGGCTGGCGCACGTCCGCAGGTTGTCCTCGCCGGAAGGCATCAATTGCGTCAACAATCAACCGGTTGATTGCCCAGTCACCTCCGCCAATGACGTTTCCTGCTCTGGCGCTGGCAATGGCCACGCCATGCTCTGAATGTCGATCAACAGGATAAAAAGAGTCGCGAAATGAGCTGATCAGCAATTCGTTGCAACCCTTGCTACTACTGTAGGGATCGTGCCCGCCCATCGGATCCTGTTCGTGAAATGGTACCCCCTGTTCAGTATTTTTATAGCATTTGTCGCTGGTAACCATTACCAGTGCGCGCACGCCACCACAGGTACGGATCGCTTCCAGCAGATACAGGCTGCCCATCACGTTGGTTTCGTAAGTGGTAATCGGGTCACGGTAGGACTCGCCGACCAGCGGCTGAGCAGCCAGATGAAAGACGATTTCCGGACGTTGCTGCCTGACCGCGTCCAGCAATGATTCAGAGGCTCTTATATCTGAAATTATCGAGGTCATCATCGATTCCAGATCGAGGGCCTGGAACAAGGATGGGCTGGTAGGGGGAGGGAGGGCGTAGCCCGTTACCAAGGCTCCTTTCGACTGCAGCCAGAGGCTGAGCCAGCTACCTTTGAACCCTGTGTGACCAGTGATAAGTACGCGCTTACCGCTCCAGAATTTACTCACGACCAGATTTTCCAGGGGGCCTGGCCTGTTTCCCAGAGATTATTCAGAGTGATGCAGTCTCGCATCGTATCCATCGGTTGCCAGAAACCATTATGCTGAAAACATGAGAGTTGTCGTTCTGTGGCCAGTCTGTTCAGCGGTTCCTGTTCCCAGATTGTCTGATCACCGTCTATATAGTCAATGACACGGGGTGAAAGCACGAAGAAGCCGCCGTTGATCATCCCGCCTTCGCCTCTGGGTTTCTCTTCGAACTGCTTGACGTAGTCATCGACTATTTTCAGTGCTCCGAATCGAGCTGGTGGAACTGTAGCGGTAAGAGTTGCGAGCCGTCCCTGATTCTGATGGAAATCTATACTTGCTCTGATATCAATATTGCCAACGCCGTCTCCGTATGTGAAGCAGAAACACTCTTCATCTTCCAGGTAAGGGCGAACTCGTTTCAACCGCCCTCCAGTCATTGAGTCCAGGCCGGTGTCAACTAGGGTTACTTTCCATGGCTCTGAATGAGTGTCGTGCACCTCCATTTTATTTGTGGCCATATCGAATGTGACATCTGACATGTGCAGGAAATAATTCGCAAAGTACTCTTTGATAACATAGCCCTTATAGCCGCAACAGATAATGAACTCGTTAATTCCATAATGGGAGTAGAGCTTCATTATATGCCAGAGCATCGGCATTCCGCCGATCTCGACCATCGGTTTGGGTTTGCTATCCGTTTCTTCGCTGAGGCGTGTACCAAGGCCACCGGCCAGAATAACTGCTTTCATAGCCGTCACTTTTAAGTAAATGCAATGGTTAGTATATCGGCTTCTTTCAGGAGTTCTTTAACGTAACCTGAGTTACGAAGCAGCTTTGATGCATAGTCTATAAGGTTTTTGCTAATGCGTCATTAATTTGACAATGTGCATCTGAGATGTTTTCCTAGTGATAGGTATTTATTCAGCCGCGTCAAAAAATTGATACGCTTATAGGAAGCATGTCGTGCTAACTACCAGCAAGGTAATCTTGATCGACGATGATGCATCAAGACGTCGAATCGTCGACAATCTGTTCAGCTTTTTAGAGTTCGACTGTACCTCACTGGATTTCGTTTCCTGGTTTCAGCTGTCAGATGGTGGGATATTAGCCACTGACGACCCGATTATTGTGCTAGGCAGCAGCAATCTGCCGATCTCTGCCGAAAAACTGCTGACCGATTTTCAGGCGCTGGATCCCAACGTCCCCGTGATTACGCTCTGTGACTGGCAGGATACTGCCGGTCTGAGCCAGAATTTAAGCAGTATGCTGATTGCCAGAATCGAGATGCCAATGGTGCATACGCAGCTGGTCAGCATACTTCATCAGGCACAGGTGTACCGGCAGCGCCTTCAGTGTGCCAATGGCCAGCTGCAGTTGTGGGAAAGTCATGCCCGGCTGTTTAATCACCTGGTCGGTACCAGTGTGCCAATGCAGCAGGTGCGCTCGATGATGGCTCAGGTCGCTGATCGGGACGTCAGCGTGCTGATCACCGGAGAGTCGGGCACCGGCAAAGAGGTGGTGGCCCGTAATCTTCATGATTCCTCATCCCGCAAGGATAAACCCTTTGTGCCGGTGAACTGTGGCGCCATCCCCCCGGATTTGCTGGAGAGCGAGCTGTTCGGCCATGAGAAGGGGGCTTTTACCGGCGCCGTTTCCACCCGCGCCGGTCGTTTCGAGATGGCTCATGGGGGGACGCTGTTTCTGGATGAGATCGGCGATATGCCTCTGCCGATGCAGGTCAAGCTGCTGCGTATCCTGCAGGAGCGCTGCTTCGAACGGGTCGGAGGCAGCAAAACCCTGGAAGTGGATGTGCGGATTATTGCCGCAACCCATAAGGACCTGGAAATCATGATCACGGAGGGATCGTTCCGGGAAGATCTCTACTACCGACTCAATGTATTTCCCATCGAAATGCCACCGATGCGCGAACGCACCGAGGATCTTCCGCTGCTGCTCAATGAGCTGATACTGCGGGTCGAGGCGAACGGGCTCGGCAAGGTCATGCTGGATCAGTCGGCCATCGATTCTCTGGCCCGTCACAGTTGGCCCGGTAATGTCCGGGAACTGGCCAACCTGGTTGAACGGCTGGCGATCATGTACCCCGGAAGTATCGTTGGTGTTAATGATCTGCCGGCCAAGTTCCGTCATCTGAACGAGCAGGAACTGCCTGCCTATCTGCAGACTGCCGGTCAGCTGCCGGTTTCACCCGCGGCGGTTGCCACAGCACCGAATTCCGATCAGCAGCCGGTTACGGCTGTCGGGCCTCTGCCTGCCGAAGGGCTGGATCTCAAGAACTATCTGGCTGATATCGAGCAGTCACTGATCGAGCAGGCGCTGGACAACGCCGACAACGTCGTTGCCCGTGCCGCTGAGCAGCTGCAGATTCGACGAACCACTCTGGTCGAAAAAATGCGTAAGTACGGCATTCAGCGTAAACAGACGGCCTGACCCGGATCATGACTGACAAAAAAACAGCCCCGGACGTGGAAATCCCGCAGAACAGCCAGGAGCTGGCGGATGCTTTTCGCCAGTTTAATGAGATGTCGGAGCAACTGGCGGCCTCCTATGCGGAACTGGAGCAGCAGGTCGAGACCCTGACCGCAGAGCTGCAGCGCAGCAACGAGCAGCGGGAACGGGAACTGAGCGAGAAGGAACGGGTAACCCGCCGGCTGGAAAGTCTGCTGCAGCTGTTGCCGGCCGGCATCGTTGTACTGGACAGTCGTGGCCGAGTTCATGACAGTAACCCGGCGGCTGAAGAGCTGCTGGGTACACCGCTGCAGGGAGAGTCCTGGATCGCCGTGATTCAGCGCAGCTTTGCTCCCCGGGCCGACGATGGTCATGAAGTGTCCCTGAAGGACGGCCGTCGGGTCAGCCTTGCAACCCGCTCGCTGGAGGGGGAGCCGGGGCAGATTATCCTGCTGACGGATCAGACTGAGACCCGACGTCTGCAGGCCAGTCTCAGCCATCATCAGCGGCTTTCATCGATGGGTAAAGTGATGGCGTCGCTGGCCCATCAGATACGCACACCTCTGTCGGCAGCGATGCTGTACAGCTCCCATCTGACCCGCGACGAACTGTCGAAAGAGCAGCGCGTTCGCTTTGCCAGCAAGGTTAAGGGGCGTCTCAGTTCGCTGGAGCAGCAGGTTCGCGACATGCTGATATTTGCCCGCAGCGAAACCAGGCTGACCGATCTGATCAGCAGTGAGCAGTTGTTCAGCACCATCGAAGATGCCCTGGATGTGCCTCTGGCCCATGCCGATGCCGATGCCGACTGCATCAATGAGACCCCGGCGGTGCTGTTGCAATGTAATCTGGAAGCGCTGGTCGGGGCGCTGATGAACCTGGTAAATAACGCCCTGCAGGCGGCCGGTAACGGTTCGGAGCTGAGGATTCTCAGCCGATTCGAAGAGGAGGGCTTTCTGACGCTCAGCGTGGAAGATCAGGGGCCGGGGCTGGATGCCGAAGAACTGCAGAAGGTTCAGGAGCCGTTCTACACCACCCGTTCCCAGGGAACCGGGCTGGGACTGGCGGTGGCCCAGGTCGTGGCCCGTGCCCACCATGGCATCTTTGTAATGGACTCGAAACCTGGTGAGGGCACCCGGGCCGGCTTCCGTCTGCCCTATGTAGTACCGCCGGCCAGTGATAACGATAGCGATAAGCAACCCCGGTCAGCAGGCGGTGCTGATTCTGAAGCGACCCCTGCCCCTGGTGGGCAGACAGAAGGAGATACCCCCAATGAATAAAGGCAATGTTCTGGTTGTTGAGGATGATGCTGTTCTGCGGGAAGCGTTGTGTGACACCCTTGAGCTGGCCGGTTATCAGTACCATCAGGCTGATTCCGGGGAGGCCGCACTGGCGTTGCTGGCCGAACAGCCGGTGGATATGGTCGTCAGCGACGTCAATATGGGTGGCATGGATGGCCATGAGCTGCTGAAGCAGATCAATCAGCTGTACCCCTGTATGCCGGTACTGCTGATTACCGCTTACGGTCAGGTGGACCGGGCGGTGGATGCTATTCGTAGTGGTGCGGTCGATTATCTGCTCAAGCCCTTTGAGCCCGAACAGTTGCTGAGTATCGTCAGTCGTTACGCCAGCAGTGCGCTGTCGGAAGAGGATGCGGTCGAGCCCATTGCCGAGGAGGCATCCAGTAAACAGCTGCTGCAACTGGCACGGCGGGTTGCCGAGACCGATTCGACTGTGCTGATTATGGGCGAAAGCGGAACCGGCAAGGAAGTGCTGGCCCAGTATATCCACCGTCACTCCAATCGCGCCCAGAAGCCCTTTGTGGCCATCAACTGTGCGGCGATTCCCGAAAATATGCTGGAAGCGACCCTGTTCGGTCATGAGAAGGGGGCGTTCACCGGCGCTTATTCGAGTATGCCCGGTAAATTTGAGCAGGCGGATGGCGGGACCCTGCTGCTGGATGAAATCTCCGAAATGGATCTCAGCCTGCAGGCCAAGCTGCTGCGGGTGCTGCAGGAGCAGGAAGTTGAGCGTATCGGCGGCCGGAGGCTGATCAAACTGAATGTGCGGCTGCTGGCCACCACCAACCGGGATCTGGCCGGCGAGGTGGCTGAGGGTAACTTCCGCGAAGACCTTTACTACCGATTGAATATCTTCCCGCTGCAGTGGTTATCGCTGCGCGAACGTCCGGCGGATCTGATCCCGCTGGCGAAACGACTGCTGAAACTGCACGCCCGCAAGATGAATCGCGGGGCTGTAGAGCTGGATGCCTCCGCCGAGCAGCAGCTGCTGGCCCATAACTGGCCGGGAAATGTGCGGGAGCTGGAGAATGCGCTGCAAAGAGCATTAATCCTGCAGTCGGGGGCGGTTATCAGTGCGCCGGATCTCTGTATTCAGCCGTCGGCGGTACAGCAGTCGGTGAATCTGTCCGGGGCCGCACAGGCGGTGGCCGCCACCGGGAGTGAATCGGCCGGCCAGTTGGGTGGTGATCTGCGTCAGCGGGAGTACCAGCTGATAATTGAAGCGCTGAAAAGTACCGGCGGCAGTCGTAAGGACGCGTCTGATAAACTGGGCATCAGTCCGCGCACGCTGAGATATAAACTGGCACAGATGCGTGAGAGCGGGCTGGATGTCGACGCCATGCTGAAGGGCTGACTCCCCCTCATTGTCCGAAACCGGCGGTCACGGCAGGGGCCGCCGGAATCTGTTGGTGCTACTTTCCTCTCAGCCGGTTGTACATTTCCAGCCATAACCTTACCTGATCCTGGGCCTGATGCTCGCTCAGTTCCAGCATCGACGTACATTCCTGTCGGCAGAGTTCCCGCTCTTCGAAACTGCTGTCTGCAATCAGTTCCGCGGCCGGACGAAGCGGTAAGTCCAGCTCCCGGTCGAGGCTTTCTGCAAAGCGCTCGATGGCGGTTTCAGCGGTGAACGGGTCAGGGCTGTAAAGTCTCTCGTCGCCCAGATCCAGCTGCAATTCTTCGATCACCGATTTCGCGCTGTGACCCTCCAGCAGCAGCTGTTCAGGATCAATGCCGGCACCACCCTGATCGTACAGCTGCTCCAGCCACTCTTCGTCGGGACTGATCAGCGTGGATTTGATCTGCCCTTCCGGCAGCGACCAGGCGACCGCTACCGGAAAAGCGTCATCTTCATAACTGCTCATTTCGAAAGCAATAATCAGCGGATACTTCATCTTGTCTATACTCAGTGATCGGTGTGTCTGGCTGTGTTCGGGGCTGAATCCGTTGCGGTCTGGTGACGGTTCTGAACACCCCGGTTCGGGCGGTGAAGAACGGGGATCAGACCAATGTCTTAGGCCGCGTAGACCAAGGTCTAATTAAGCAGATTGTGCCTCATGGGGTTAAATTTGCCTACTATGCCAGACATAATAAAGCAGTTCCTCAGACAGGAGCCTGATAATAAGGATGCTCCTCGAACAGGGAGCCCGATAATGGCGTAACCTCAAGAATACACAATAACTACAAAGCTATTTCCACAAAAGGATTAACCTAAGGGCATCATCATGAGCGAAGAAAAGGTATACCCGGTAAGTCCCGAGCTGGCTGCTCAGGCGCACGTCAATGAAGAGAGCTACAACAAGATGTACGCGCAGTCGGTCGAAGACCCGGACGGTTTCTGGGGCGAGCAGGGCAAGCGCCTCGACTGGATTAAGCCTTACACCCGGGTGAAGAACACCTCCTTTGATCCCCACAACGTCGATATCCGCTGGTACGAAGACGGTACCCTCAATGCCGCGGCCAACTGTCTTGACCGTCACCTGGAAACCCGTGGCGATCAGGTCGCGATTATCTGGGAAGGCGACGATCCCAGCGAAGATGAAAAAATCACCTACCGTGACCTGCACGAGCGGGTCTGTCGTTTTGCTAATGCCCTGAAAGCTCAGGGCGTGCAGAAGGGTGATGTGGTTACCCTGTATCTGCCGATGATTCCGCAGGCGGCTGTGGCCATGCTGGCCTGTGCCCGCATCGGTGCCGTTCACTCCATCGTCTTCGGCGGCTTCTCTCCGGATGCCCTGGCCAGCCGGATTGTCGGTGCAGAGTCTAAGGTCGTGATCACCTCTGACTTCTCCCTGCGCGGCGGCAAAGTGGTACCGCTGAAAGCCAACGTCGACGAAGCCCTGACCGATCCGGCCGCGGCGAAGTGCATCGAAAAAGTGGTCGTGGTTAAGCGTACCGGCGATGAGCTGGCCTGGCACAGTCATCGCGATGTCTGGTTTGAGGATATCTGTGCGGCCGCTTCCGCCGACTGCCCGGCCGAGGAGATGAACGCCGAAGATCCGCTGTTCATTCTCTACACCTCCGGTTCGACCGGTCAGCCCAAAGGTCTCAAGCACACCACCGGCGGTTATATGGTCTATGCGGCCATGACCCACCAGTATGTGTTCGATTATAAGGACGGCGATATCTACTGGTGTACCGCCGATGTCGGCTGGGTCACCGGTCACAGCTACATCGTCTACGGCCCGCTGGCCAACGGCGCCACCACCTTGATGTTCGAAGGTGTGCCCAGTTACCCGGACAACACCCGTTTCGGTCGTGTTATCGAGAAGCATAAAGTCAATCAGTTCTACACCGCTCCTACCGCCATCCGTGCGTTGATGCAGCAGGGCGAAGACGTGCTGGGCGACGCCGATCTCTCCAGCCTGCGCATCCTCGGTTCTGTGGGTGAGCCGATCAACCCTGAGGCCTGGGAGTGGTATCACCGCATCGTCGGTCACAACAACTGTCCGATCGTTGATACCTGGTGGCAGACCGAGACCGGCGGCATCATGATTGTTCCGTTGCCGGGTGCCACCGCCGCCAAGCCCGGCTCGGCCACCCGTCCGTTCTTCGGCGTTCAGCCGGCACTGCTGGACAGTGAAGGTAACACCCTCGACGGCGCCACCGACGGCAACCTGGTGATCACCGACTCCTGGCCGGCCCAGGCGCGTTCCATCTGGGGCGATCACGAGCGTTTCGTACAGACTTACTTCTCCACCTTCAAGGGTGTCTACACCACCGGTGACGGTGCCCGTCGTGACGAAGACGGCTACTACTGGATCACCGGTCGGGTCGATGATGTGATCAACGTTTCCGGTCACCGCATGGGTACCGCCGAGGTGGAATCGGCGCTGGTGGCTCACGAGGCGGTGGCCGAAGCCGCGGTGGTGGGTTATCCCCATGACATCAAGGGCCAGGGCATCTACGTTTACGTGACCCTGCAGTCCGGTTATGAAGCCTCCGATGAGCTGCTGAAGGAACTGCGCACCTGGGTCCGTTCCGAGATCGGTCCGATCGCCTCGCCGGATCTGATTCAGTTCGCCCCGGGTCTGCCCAAGACCCGTTCCGGTAAGATCATGCGTCGAATCCTGCGTAAGGTGGCCGAGGATGATTTCGGCAGCCTGGGCGATACCTCCACTCTGGCAGACCCCAGTGTGGTGGATGATCTGATCGAGAACCGCTGCAACCGCAAGGGCTGATAGCTGCCAGGCTACGGCCCGCCATTAGCGGGCCGCATCTATGAAAACTCCTCATAGTTCTTTACACTATGAGGAGTTTTTTGTTGGAGCGCCTTTTCAACCACTTAGCTTTTAGGGGGCTGACTGGCAGGAAGGTGTTTCGCACTCTTGAATCGGCGAGGGAGTTACCGGATGCAGCTGGCACAGAAAATCATTATTGCCGACGACCACCCTTTATTTCGGGCCGCACTCAAGCAGGCCGTTGCCCAGGCCGTAGCAGATGTGGAAGTGATCGAAGCCGACTCGCTGACCGCCCTGCAGGAAACCGTAGAACAACATGACGATGCCGATCTGGTACTGCTGGATCTGCATATGCCGGGAACCAATGGTTTCACCGGGCTGGTGTTTCTGCGTGGACAGAATCCCAGTATGCCGGTGGTGGTTGTGTCCGGCAGTGAAGAGCCTCGCGTTATGCGTCGTGCCATCGAGTACGGGGCTTCCGGTTTTATTCCTAAATCGGCACCACTGGACGTGATTTCCGATGCCATTCTTGCCGTGCTGGAAGGGGAGGTCTGGCTGCCGCAGGAGGTGGCTGAAGGTGATGATAGTGTTACCGATGATGATGCCGAATTCGCTGAGCGTCTGTCATCGCTGACTCCTCAGCAATTCCGGGTGCTGATGATGCTGACTGAGGGGCTGCTGAATAAACAGATTGCCTATGAGCTTAATGTCAGTGAAGCCACGATCAAGGCTCACGTCACGGCGATTCTGCGTAAACTGGGGGTGCACAGCCGCACCCAGGCGGTGATTGAAGCCAGTCGGCTGGGTGTGGAGCCGCCTAAAACCGAAATGGGCTGAGCCTGAAAACTGCCTGCAGTGTTCTGATCGCAGAAACAGAAGCCATAACAGAAAGAACCAGGACAAAACCGACAGGGGTCGCCCCTGTCGGTTTTTTTATGGTCTGAACGGCCTTTTGCCGATATCAGCGCCGCGCCACCAGAGTGGTCATCATCGCCCGCAACGCGGCTGGCTTCATCGGTTTATGTAGCATCCGGGCGCCGACCGAGGCCACGTCTTCGGATACTTCGTCGGTGCGATCGGCAGTAATGACGATGGCCGGCACGCTCTGGTCCCAGAGCCCGGCCAGGCTCTTCAGTGCCATGACGCCGGTCTGGGTTTCGCTGAGATGGTAATCCGCCAGAATAATGTCGGGCTGGAAATCGCCGCCATTGCAGCGGCTCAGGGCTTCCTGTTCGCTGATGGCGGTGCGCACATCGCAGGACCAGCCGTTCAGCAGGGCTGACATACCCTCGAGGATATTGGGTTCGTTATCGATACAGAGCACTCTGATACCGGCCAGATTGCTGCTCCGTCGGGTGGCGGCGCTGGTGCGCTTGCGTTGGACCACCTGCTGCGGGTCGCCGAAGGGGATATCAACGCTGAATACCGTACCTTTACCGGGCCAGGAGCGCACTTTCAGCGGATGGCCGAGCATCCGTGAAATCCGATCGGTGATCGCCAGCCCCAGCCCCAGCCCTTTCACCTGGGAGTGCCTGGGATTATCGATACGTCGGAATTCCTCGAATACCTCCTGGATCTTGCTTTCAGGAATACCGACTCCGGTGTCCCAGACCTCAATGCGCAGTTTGTCACCACGACGACGGCAGCCCAGCAGAATGCTGCCGTTCTGGGTGTAGCGAATGGCGTTGGAGAGGAAATTCTGAAGTACCCGCCGTAGCAGTTGCTGATCGCTGTGAACCACGGCATTGCAGTTGACGCTGCGGAACTCCAGCCCCTTTTCACTGGCCAGTACCCGAAATTCTGCCTGCAGGGTGCCGAACAGGCTGCTGAGGTGGAAGTGGGAGAGATTGGGTTCCAGTGCTCCGGCATCCAGTTTGGATATATCGAGCAGGGTGACCAGCAGCTCTTCGGCGGCTTTCAGTGAGCCGTCCAGGTTCTTCACCTGCTCAGCGGTTGCGTCGCTGTGGGCCTGCTGAGCCAGAGCCGAGGCGAACAGGCGGGCTGCATTCAGTGGTTGCAGCAGGTCATGGCTGGCTGCGGCCAGAAAGCGGGTTTTACCGAGGTTGGCGGCTTCCGCCTCACCCTTGGCCTGGCGCAGCTCGTCCTCAATCAGCGCCCGGATGGTATTTTCCTTACGCAGCTCCTTGTTGATCGCCGAGATGGCGTGGGTGCGCTCATGCACACGCTGCTCCAGGTTTTCATTGGTCTCCTGGAGCGCCAGTTCGGCCTGGCGGCGCTCGGTAATATCCTGATAGAGGGTGAAGTAGCCGAGAATATCGCCGTATTCGCCGATGTGAGGGATATAGGTCACGTCGGCATAGCGGGTCTGACCGTTGCGACCCGGCAATCGGGTCTCGAAGCGGGCACGTTCACCCTTCAGTACCCGGGTAATAAAGGGTGTGCGGATTTCATATTCCTCGGGAGTGAGGATCTTGTAACAGGGGGTGCCGTAAATACTGAGCCTGTCTTCGATGTCAAAGGCGGCGGCGTAGGCTTTGTTGACGAACAGGTAGCGCCGTTCCTTATCCAGATAGGCGATCAGCACCGGAACGTTGTCGGTATAGATGCGGATGCTCTGTTCGCTTTCCCGCAACGCTTCTTCGGTGCGTTTGTGAGCGGTGATATCCATGTAGGTGTTAACGTAGCCGCCGCCGGGCATCGGATTGCCCTGCACCTCCAGTACGGTGCCGTCCTTACGGTAGCGCACATAGGAGTGGGGTTTGCCGGATTTCAGTACCGCCAGTCGGCTGGCCACCTGTTCGTCAATGTTGCCCGGGCTGTATTCTCCCATCTTGGCGTTGTAGCGGAAGATTTCCGCTACCGGCCGGCCGACGCAGATCAGCCCTTCAGGGTATTCAAACATCTCCAGATAGCGCTGATTCCAGGCCACCAGTCGCATCTGCTGGTCCACCACGCTGATTCCCTGATTGATGTTTTCGATTGTCGATTGCAGCAGTGCCCGGTTGAACTGCAGTACCTGGGAGGCTTCGTCGACAATAGTCACAACGTCGCCCAGCTGCATGTCCTTGCCGCGCAGCGTCGAGGCGATCAGGATGCGGGCGGAGGAGGCGCCGATCACACCGGCCAGTAGTCGTTCAGTAAAGCTGATCAGGTCTGTGCTGGCGCGATCGCCGGACAGAGGTGGGTCTTCACCCCGCTGCAGGGAGAAGCCGGTAAAAGCGTGTTGAGCCTTGTTGATCCCGAGAAAGCGCTCGGCCAGCAGCTGCAGGTCGCCGACGGTGGCGTGGCCGCTGATAGCGTGGTCGTCTCCCTGGGCGTAGCTGCCCTGAGTATCGACATAGGTACTGGCCTGGATGCGGTCGATCAGGCGCTGTGAAGAGTAGCGGCTGACCAGTATAAACAGGCCGATATTGACGGTCAGACTCCAGAAAGTGCCGTGGGTGATGGCATCCGGGAAGCTGATGCCCAGCAACGCATCCGGTTGCAGCCACTCGGATCCCCAGAGCAGATCCGACAGGCTCTGGGGAATCAGTCCCGCCTTGGCCAGTGCCGGAATCACCAGGGTGTAGAGCCAGATAAAGCTGCCAGCGCTGATACCGGCCAGGGCACCCTGGCGACTGCCCCCTTTCCAGACGACGGCGCCGAGAATCGCCGGGGCGAACTGAGCTACCGCGACGAAGGCGAGCAGGCCGAATGAGGCCAGGCTGCCTTCATCGCCGAAGATGCGATAGTAGAAATAGGCCAGCAACATCAGATTGACGATGGTCAGTCGGCGCACTTTCAGCAGCAGAGCGCCAAGGTCTTTGCTTTCCGACAGCTTAAGGCCGGGAATCCGCAGCAGCATCGGCATCACGATATCGTTACAGACCATGGTGCTGAGGGTGATGGTGGCGACGATAACCATGCTGGTGGCCGCCGACAGACCACCGATAAAGGCGAACATGGCCAGATGGTTTTCACCGGCCAGCAGTGGCAGGGTCAGTACGAAGGTATCGGCATCGACGCTGCCGTCGGGGAAGGTCAGCATACCGGCGGTGGCGATCGGCAGTACAAACAGGCTGGCCAGAATCAGATAGATGGGAAAGACCCAGCGCGCGGTGCGCAGATCCTTAGGGTCGGCGTTTTCCACGACGGCGACATGAAACTGGCGCGGCAGGCAGATAATGGCGATCATCGCCAGCAGGGTTTCGGTCAGAAAGCTGTTCTGGGTGAAGTCGCGCTGAAAGTTCTCGTTGCTGGCCAGCTCGCGGGCGGCCTTGGTAAAGAGGTCGTCGAAGCCGTCGAAGATGCCGAAGGTGACGAAGAAGCCGACGGCAATAAAGGCGGCGATCTTAATCAGTGATTCAAAGGCGATGGCCAGCACGATACCTTCGTGGTGCTCGGTGGCATCGATATGACGGGTACCGAACAGGATCGAGAACAGCGCCATCAGCAGCGCGACAAACAGCGCGGTATCGCTGCCGGCAGTGGCTTCGACACCGGCGCTGGTGGTCAGGGCGTTGTAACTGATCGCTACCGCCTTCAGCTGCAGGGCGATATAGGGCACGATGCCCAGCACCGCAATACAGGTCACCAGAATCGCCAGCGACTGGCTCTTGCCGTAGCGCGAGGCGACAAAGTCGGAGATAGTGGTGATGTTCTGCTGCTTACTGACGTGGATGATTTTGGTGAAGACCTGCCAGCCCACCATAAAGGTGATAATCGGTCCCAGGTAAGTGGCCAGAAATTCCCAGCCGTTGCTGGAGGCCCGGCCTACCGCGCCGTAGAAGGTCCAGGAAGTGGCATAGACCGCCAGCGACAGGCTGTAGACCAGCGGTCGGGTCCGCGAGTTGAGCAGATCGCGGGCATGATTGTCGCCGTAATAGGCGATGGCGAACAGCAGGCCCACATAGCTCAGCGAGATAACGATGATAAACCAGCCGTCCAGCATAGGGGCTCCCGGAAATGTCGACGGCCGGTCCGTTACAGGGCGGATGGGCCGGCTGTGTCTGATGGCAGAAATCGGTCAGGATCGGGTTGTCGACGGATCGACGGTACCACTGCGCCTGGCAGCTCCTAGTTTATCGCGAAAAGAGCCGATGCCAACAGCGTCGGGAAGGATCTCTAAGACCAAGGTCCAGGGCGGTTCGTAGGGTGGTCGTGATCCGGTAATCAATCTGTAACTGCATGAAAATAAAGATCACATAGGGTGCTTTCTATGGGTGTCCCCGATTCAGCTTTAGTCTAATCTCGACTAAAGTCGTGATTTGTCCGGGACGACTCTTTGATAGATTGAGTCTGTGAATTTTCCACTGGAATCTAATAACAAAAACTTTAAAAGGAAAGCGCCATGAGCCTGTCTCCTGAAAAAGCTGAGGCCTACTGGAAGGAAAATATCCGTATTATCCTCTCCTATCTTGCGGTCTGGTTCGTAGTCTCCTATGGCTGCGGCATCCTGTTTATCGAGCAACTGAACTCCATTCCTTTCTTCGGATTTGAACTGGGCTTCTGGTTCGCTCAGCAGGGTTCTATCTTCGTCTTCTGCGGCTTGATCGTTGCTTATGCTGTGAGCATGAACAAGCTGGACGAGAAATACGACGTACACGAATAACAATAACGATATAGGACTACGACATTATGGGTACTCAAGATATCCTCAATTTTGTCTTTATAGGTGCGTCTTTCGCGCTCTATATCGGCATCGCGATCTGGGCTCGCGCCGGATCAACCAAAGAGTTCTACGTAGCGGGCGGTGGTGTTCCTCCGGTTGCTAACGGTATGGCGACTGCGGCCGACTGGATGTCAGCGGCTTCCTTTATCTCCCTGGCGGGTATTATCTCTTTCATCGGCCGTGACGGCGCCGCCTATCTGATGGGCTGGACCGGCGGTTACGTAATGCTGGCGATGCTGCTGGCGCCTTACCTGCGTAAGTTCGGCAAGTTCACTGTGCCTGACTTCGTCGGTGACCGTTACTACTCCAACACTGCCCGGGTTATCGCGGTAGTCTGCACCATCATCATCTCCTTCACTTATGTGGCAGGTCAGATGCGTGGTGTTGGTATCGTATTCTCCCGCTTCCTCCACGTTGATATTAATACCGGTGTTGTTCTCGGTATGGCGATCGTATTCTTCTACGCTGTACTCGGCGGTATGAAGGGGATTACCTACACTCAGGTTGCACAGTACTGTGTACTGATCCTGGCGTTCACCGTGCCTGCGCTGTTCCTGTCCTTCCAGATCACTGGTCATATCCTGCCGCAGACTGGCCTGGGTGCGACCCTGGAAAGCGGACAATCGTTGCTGGCGACCATCGATGGTCTCTCCACCGAACTTGGCTTCCGGGAATATACGGACGGCGGTAAGTCGACGCTGGATATGTTCTTCCTGACTGCCGCTCTGATGTGTGGTACTGCGGGTCTGCCGCACGTAATCGTACGCTTCTTCACCGTTCCTCGTGTTAAGGATGCTCGTTCTTCTGCGGGCTGGGCGCTGATGTTTATCGCCATTCTTTACACTGCGGTACCTGGCGTAGCTGCTTTCGGTAAGTACAACCTGATCAATACCGTAAATGGCGCCGACAACACCGGTACTTCTTACGCTGAAATGCCCGAGTGGTTCAAGAACTGGGAAGACGCTGGTCTGATCGGCTGGAAGGACTACAACGGTGACGGCAAGGTTCAGTATGCTGCCGGTAAGGCCTTCGAGGGCAAGGGTAAGCCTGCTTTCGCTGGCGGTGTTGACGATGAGTCCGCTCGTGGTCAGTACGGTGAGCGTCTGGTCACCAACGCTTTTGCTGAAAACAAGCCTGCCAGTGGCGCACCTTTCGCTAACGAAGTTTACGTAGATCGCGACATCATGGTTCTGGCGAACCCTGAGATCGCTTCTCTGCCGGGCTGGGTTATCGCTCTGGTTGCTGCCGGTGCGGTTGCTGCGGCACTGTCTACCGCTGCAGGTCTGCTGCTGGTAATCTCTACCGCGATCTCTCACGACCTGATGAAGAAGACTATTAATCCGAACATCACCGACAAGCAGGAGCTGATGTATGCCCGTCTGGCAGCCATCGTTGCAATCTGTATCGCCGGTTACTTCGGTATTAATCCTCCGGGCTTCGTAGCCATTGTTGTGGCACTGGCCTTCGGTCTGGCGGCTTCCTCCTTCTTCCCTGCGATCATCATGGGTATCTTCATGAAGCGCATGAACAAGGAAGGCGCAATCGCCGGTATGGTTGTCGGTCTGGCTTCTACCATGGCTTACATCATCTACTTCAAGTTCATGGGTGGTACCAAAGACGAGCTGTTCATGGGTATTTCGCCTGAAGGCTTCGGTACTGTCGGTATGATCCTGAACTTCATCACGGCGTTTATCGTATCTTCCATGACTCCTCCTCCGCCTGCGGAGATCCAGGAAATCGTTGAAGATATCCGTATCCCACGTGGTGCTGGTGACGCTCACGCTCACTAAGATTTAATCCTCAAGATTAAGTCTCGACATCGGGGGCACACTGGCAGACACTGCTGGTGTGCCCTTTTTCGTTACATGGAGTTTTTATGCCGACCGATTTTAATACGGACAATCTTCCATTCAGTCTGCTTAATGAAGAAGAGTTGCAGATTCTGAAGGGTAATCTGGATATCGCCTACTATCAGCAGGGTGAGCATCTGATTACTGCAGGCGAGCCGCCGGAAGGGCTGTTTATTATCCTCAAAGGTCAGGTGCGCGAAAGCGAAGCTAAGGAAGGGGGCGCCGAAGAGCATATTTTTGTCCACTACAGCGACGAAGATTACTTTGGGGCCTGGTCGGCCCTGAAGGGAAAAGCCATTCACAACTTCATCGCCGAGGAGGAAACCATTGCCCACATCCTTCCGACGAAGGTGTTGCTCGAACTGGTCTACAGCAATCCGCGCTTCGGGGATTACTTCAGCCGTACGCTGGCCGTCAAGACCGAAATTCATGCCGAGCATGAGGGGGAAGACCAGGGGATGGCGGAGTTTATGCTTGCCCAGGTTGATGGCGAGTGTATGCGGGATCCGCTGGTGGTGCTGGAGGGGGCGACGATCCGTGAGACCACACGGCTGATGCGCGAAAAGCATGTGGACTGCGTGCTGGTCCGCAAAGGTGGGCGCTACGGTATTGTTACCGGAACCGATCTGCTGAATGCGGTGGTGCTGAACGATATGTCCCGCAATACCGATGTGGCGGATATTGCTACTTACCGGCTGATCTCGGTTGAAGCCGGCGACTATCTGTTCAATGCCCTGATTCTGATGACTCAGCAGCATATCGAGCGGGTGGTGGTGCTGAAAGACAATGAGCTGATGGGGATTGTCGAGCTGACCGATGTGCTCAGCTATTTCTCCAGTCACTCCCATGTTATCGGCCTGCGAATCGAGCGGGCCAGAACGGTAGAGGATCTGTCCACCGCCGCTCATGGTCTCAATGATCTGATTCGCTCGTTACTGTCTCACGGTGTTAAAGCCCGCTTCGCCATGGACCTGATCTCGGCGATGAACGAGCGGGTGATGGCTAAGTTGTTTACGCTGCTGGTGCCTGAGGATCTGCTGGGCCATGTCTGTCTGGTGGTGATGGGCAGTGAGGGTCGTGGTGAGCAGATCATGAAGACCGACCAGGACAATGCTGTGATTATGCGGGATGGGCTGGACTGGCCGGATCGGGAAGCGCTGCTGGAGAAGTTTACTGAGGTCCTGATCGACTTCGGCTATCCGAAGTGTCCCGGCAATATCATGGTTTCCAACCCGTATTGGGTGCAGCCGCTGAGCGACTGGACGGCGCGCATGAATGACTGGGCTGGCAGTTGTGTCGGCGAGGCGCAGATGAACCTGGCAATCGCCGTCGATGCCAAACCGGTGGCCGGTAATCCGGCGCTGTTCAAGGCTGCCCGTAACTGGTTTCTGCGACAGCTGCAGGATAATGACCTGTTCTTCTCCCATTTCGCGAAGGCGTCGCTGGAATTTGATACCCCGCTGACCTTTTTTGGCGGCATTAAGAGCAAGGGGCACGGTATCGACATCAAGAAGGGCGGGATATTTCCGATTGTCCATGGTATCCGCACTCTGGCGCTGCAGCACCGGATACTGGAGACCAATACTTTCCGGCGCATCGATACCCTGATCGAAAGTGGTGTGCTGAAAAAGAATCAGGGGCGGGATCTGGCCGAAGCGTTGTCGATCTTTATTCAGATCCGTCTGCGGCAGCAGATGATCCGGTTTGATCGCGAAGATTTCAACGAATCGCCCAATATGATCATCATTGATGAGCTGGACCGGCTCGATAAAGACCTGATGCGTCAGGCGCTGCATGTGGTTAAAGAATTTAAGAAGCATCTCGCCCTGAGATATCACCTTGAGCGGTAGCAGGGTTGTGATGGCAAGCAGGAGTATCTCGATATGATCTTACCCCGTTCATTTCGGGTAATGAGAGAGCGAAAACAACATCGCTCCGGACCTTATGCTCATCTTTTCGAGCCTTACAAGGGTGATGAGGTGGTTTCCCTGGATTGTGAAACCACCAGTCTGGATGTAAAGGAGGGAGAGATTCTTTCCATTGGCGCGGTGCGTATCAAAGGCAGTCGGGTCCGTACCAGTGAGCGGCTGGATATTAAGCTGAAACCGCCCAAAAGCCTGACCGGCGACTCCATTAAAGTTCACAAAATCCGCGCGATGGATCTGTCTGAAGGTGTCGAGATCGAAGAGGCGCTGGAACAGGTGCTGGATTTTGTCGGCAATCGTCCGATTCTCGGCTACTACGTCAATTACGACGTAAAGATGCTGGACAAGTTTCTGCGTCCGTATCTCGGGTTTGGATTGCCCAACAAGGCTATTGAACTCTCCCACGTTTATCACGATATCGTTAAATGGAAGTCGGTAGGCGGCGATGTCGATCTTCGCTTCGATACCATTGCCAGCAAGCTGAATCTGCCAATTCTGGAGCGGCACACGGCGCTGGGTGATGCTATCACCGTGGCGCTGATGTACGTGCGGCTGAAATACGGCGAAGCGCCGGCTCTCTGACCAATATCGGGCCGTACCCCCATGGCTGCGGTCCGACCTCTACCTTCTTCACTGCTGTTCTCCGATCCTGTCCTTTCTGTCGTTGTTGAATACCGGTTGCGGTTTTGCCGGGAACCTCTTTGCTGCTTTCCGGCGGGTGGCCCGGAAAATGCATATTTCTATGTAACCGGTCTGGCGGCAAGAAGCGCTCAGAACAATATGACAAATATTTGTCGTTTGGCTGGGTATTTGGATAAAAGATTGTATAATTCGTCATAATTGTGACGTTTGTTGGTGCGGGAACAGTATTCAGGCGGTGATGAAATGACTGATCGAATGGACATTCAGGATGTGCTGAGTCAGATGCGAAGTCTGAAAACGCAGATTCAGCAGGGCGTTCAGGCCAGCCGGCCAGTCCCGGAAGGCCAGCAGGATGATATTCAGAAAACAGGCTTCGGCGACGTGCTGAAATCTGCGGTCGATAAGGTGAATGAGCAGCAGATGGCTGCGGGTAAGCTGTCAAAGGCCTATGAGAGCGGGGATCCCACCGTGGATCTGCCGCAGGTGATGATCGGACTGCAGAAAGCCAGTGTTTCCTTCGAAGCGATGACGCAGGTTCGTAACCGACTGGTTTCGGCCTATGAAGATATTTCCAAGATGCCGATCTGATCGCTAGGTATCTGCTGAATAATAAGCGCTGACAGAGATCTATGGATAATCCGCCTGCAACTACATCGACCGCTATGGCTGTGCCGCAGTCCGGCCTGGCTGCAGGGTTTAATCGGTTGGGGATTTTTCGTCAGATCGGTCTGATGGTCGGTGTGGCGGCCAGTGTCGCCATCGGCTTTGCTGTGGTGCTCTGGTCTCAGGAGCCGGAATACCGGCCGCTGCTGAACAATCTCAATTCACTCGATGCCAATCAGATAATCGATACCCTGCAGGCCAGCCAGATTCCCTATCGCATCGATACCAGCAGTGGGGCGCTGATGGTCGCCGCCGATCAGATTCACAATGCCCGGCTGAAACTGGCCGCGGGCGGGCTCAGTGGTCGGGAGAATATCGGTTTCGAACTGATGGATCAGGAACAGGCCCTCGGTACCAGTCAGTTTATGGAAACCACCCGCTTCCGGCGCGGGCTGGAAGGCGAGCTGGCGCGTACCGTGTCCAGTCTGCTGCCGGTCAAGACGGCCCGTGTCCATCTGGCTATTCCCAAACGTTCAGTCTTCGTCCGGGACAGCCGCAAACCCAGCGCGTCGGTGTTTGTGGAGATCTATGCCGGTCGGTCGCTGAGCAAACTACAGGTTTCTTCGATTGCCAACCTGGTGGCCTCCAGTATTCCTGAGCTGGAGGTTCGGGATGTCACCGTGGTCGACCAGAAAGGTACGCTGCTAAACAGTCAAAATGTTGACGAAGAGGTGGGGATGGCCGCTAAGCAGCTGGAATACAGCCAGAAAGTCGAGGATCGGATCGCCTCCAGGGTCAGCGGTATTCTGGAACCGGTGGTGGGGCGTGGTCGTTTCCGGGCGGAGGTTTCCGCTGATCTTGATTTTACCGCTGTGGAGCAGACCGATGAGCTGTTCAATCCGGAGCTGCCGTCGTTACGTAGTGAGCAGATTCTGGACGAGCAGCGGATGGCCGGCGCTGCAGTCGGCGGCGTGCCTGGTGCGCTGGCCAATCAGCCGCCGGGAGCGGCCGCAGTGCCGGAAGAGGCGGAAGCCGGCGCCGGAGCTGCGGGTGCTGCTAATGGCGGCCAGGGGGGCGTCAGAAAACAGGCAACCCGCAACTTTGAGCTGG
The DNA here is from genome assembly GCA_965230185.1 of Motiliproteus sp. Classification (GTDB taxonomy): domain Bacteria; phylum Pseudomonadota; class Gammaproteobacteria; order Pseudomonadales; family Balneatricaceae; genus Motiliproteus. The sequence goes on along the minus strand of OZ245995.1, from coordinate 4,909,122 downwards.
ATCGGACCATCAGTTACACCCGTCATCAGCAGGGGCGGATCAGACGTCTGACTGTGGCGGTGGCGGTGGATGATATCAGTTCCACCAATCCGGAAACCGGTGAAGTCAGCCGGCGTCCCTGGAGCGAGAACGACATCCAGCGCCTGACGTTGCTGGTCCGTGATGCAGTGGGTTACTCGGCCACCCGGGGTGACAGCGTCAATGTCATCAATACGCCATTTGTCGGCCCGGAGCCGCTGGAGGAGCTGCCGGAGCTGGCAATCTGGGAGCAGGCCTGGTTTATGCCGGTGGTTAAATCGGTCGGGGCTGTACTGGTGCTGGTAATCCTGATCTTTGCAGTGTTGCGACCCATCATGAAGAGTCTGTCGGCGGTTCCGGCGGTTGCTGCGGCCGGTGAAGGTGGTGTCGGTGGCGAACTGGAAGGTATTGGCGAGGCCACCATGCTGGGTGAAGAAGGCGGGCTCAGCGTAGATGAAGGGTCCTTGCTGCCGGGGCCTAACGAGTCATTCGAGCGGCAACTGGAAGCGGTACGCAGCCTGGTTGCCGAAGACCCCGGCAGGGTTGCCCAGGTAGTTAAGCAGTGGATTTCGGCCGATGAGTAATGGCGGCAAGATGGACCCGGTTCAGCGGGCGGCAGTGTTGTTGATGAGTCTCGGTGAGACCGATGCGGCGGAAATACTGAAGCATCTGGGGCCCCGGGAGGTTCAGCGTATAGGCACCGCCATGTCGCAGCTGGCCGATGTCCAGCAGGATCAGGTCGAGACTGTGATGGCCGACTTTCTTAATGCCGTCGGTAACCAGACAGGTCTGGGAGTAGGCTCAGACGACTATATCCGGACGGTACTGACCCAGGCGCTGGGTGAGGACAAGGCGGGCGGCCTGATCGACCGGATTCTTGAGGGGGGCAATACCAAGGGGCTCGATACTCTTAAGTGGATGGAGGCGCGTCAGGTCGCCGATATCATTCGCTACGAACATCCGCAGATTCAGGCAATTGTGGTGTCCTATCTTGATGCTGACCAGGCGGCCGAAGTGGTCAGCCATTTTGATGAAAAGGTACGACTGGATATCCTGATGCGGATCTCTGCGCTGGAAACCGTTCAGCCCAGTGCGCTGCAGGAGCTGAACGACATACTTGAGCGCCAGTTTGCCGGTAGCACATCGGCGAAAACCACCAGCATGGGTGGGGTTAAGGTGGTGGCCGATATCATGAACTTCTTCGATACCAGTGCAGAAGCCTCGGTTATGGAGTCGATCAAAGAAGTGGATGAGGACCTGGGCAATGAGATTCAGGATCTGATGTTTGTGTTTGCCAATCTGGTGGATGTCGACGACCGCGGCATTCAGACCATCCTGCGGGAGATCTCAACCGATATCCTGGTAGTGGCGCTGAAAGGTGCCGATACGGCGCTTCAGGAAAAAATCTTCAAAAATATGTCCAAGCGTGCCGCCGAGCTGTTGCGTGACGATCTGGAAGCGGCGCCGCCGGTTCGTGTCAGTGATGTCGAGAACGCTCAGAAGGAAATCCTCTCGGTCGCTCGTCGTCTGGCCGATGAGGGGGAAATTATGCTGGGTGGCGGTGGCGAGGATATGCTCTGAGCCGGCTCTTCCGCGGCTTTCGGACTTCACTGGCTGCCGGCGTTGTGGCGGCGTATGGTTATAAGTGTGAATCGATCGGATGATCGTTTCGCAGATTCACTCATTCTCAACTGTCAGAGATTCCTGTGGAGAAGAAACCCCGTACCCCCGGCCGCATAGCGGCCCGTGATCTCCCGCCGGTTAAGGCCTGGGCGTTGCCGAAGATCAGGGGCGGCCATGTGGTGCGCTCTCCGTTTAAGGAAAAGAATAAAAATGAGGCGGCAGGTGCGGTCAGCAGTGGCGTTGTTGAGGAGCTGGATGTTCCGGAGCCGCTGACTGTGGAGGCCGTCGAAAATATTCGGCGTCAGGCTCATGAGGAGGGGCTGGCCAAAGGTTATCAGGAAGGCTTTGGGAAAGGCGAGCAGGAAGGGCGGACCAAGGGTGAGCAGCTGGGTTATGAGGCCGGGTTAAAGCAGGGTGAAGCCGAGATCAATCGCCTGCGGCAGCAGCTGGGCGCCCTGATCAGGGCGGTGGAGCAACCGCTGACCGAGCAGCAGGACCAGTTGGAAGCGGCGCTGCTGCGCCTGGTCGTCGATACCGCGGAAGCGGTCGTCGGTCAGCAGCTCAGCACGCGACCCGAGTTACTGAGCCGTACCGTTGCCGAGGCCGTCGCCTCGTTGCCGCACGGTGAGCAGGAACTCAGCTTCAGCGTTCATCCCGAAGATCTTGCCGCTCTTGAAGAGATCAAAGCTCAGGAACATGCCAGCTGGACCCTTCGTGGCGATGCCGCGATGCAGGTCGGTGGCATCCGGATTCGCGGCGCCAACAGCTACGTGGATTACTCGGTTGAGCAGCGTTTTTCGCAGGTGGCACGAGAGGTGCTGAACCGGACATCCGATGAGGACGATCCGGCTACCGACAACGGTGCGTCATGAACAGCATTGTTGACCGGGTGCAGCGGCTGGCACGGCAGCGGCCGGAGCCGGCAAAGCCCTATGTCGAAGGTCGCATAACCCGTCTGATAGGACTCACTCTGGAAGCCCGCGGCTGTCGTGCCGCCGTCGGTGAATACTGTCGTATTCAGATTGATGCGGACCACAGCGCAGACGCTGAGGTGGTTGGTTTCGGCCAGGATTCTATTTATCTGATGCCGATGGGAGCCATTGAGGGTCTGCATCCCGGCGCAAAAGTGATACCGCTGGGTGGCGGCACCCGGGTTCCGGTCGGCTTCAATCTGCTGGGGCGGGTGCTGAACGGGGTCGGCACTCCGCTGGATGGCCGCGGTCCGCTGAATGCGGAAGAGGAAGTCAGTATCGCCGGGCCGGTCATTAATCCGCTGGCCCGCCAGCCAATTCATCAGACTCTGGATGTCGGAATACGCGCCATCAATTCGGTGCTGAGCGTAGGGCGGGGGCAGCGGCTGGGGCTGTTTGCCGGTTCCGGCGTGGGCAAAAGCGTATTGCTGGGGATGATGACCCGCTTCACCGAAGCCGAGATCATCGTAGTCGGGCTGATCGGTGAGCGGGGACGGGAGGTCAAGGAGTTCATCGAACAGAGTCTGGGCGCGGAGGGGCTGGCCCGGGCTGTGGTGGTGGCGTCGCCGGCCGATGAGGCGCCGCTGATGCGACTCAGGGCTTCGGAACTGGCTTCGCGAATCGCTGAGTACTTTCGTGATCAGGGCAAAAACGTGCTGCTGCTTATGGATTCTCTTACCCGGTTCGCTCAGGCGCAGCGGGAGATTGCGCTGGCAGTCGGGGAGCCGCCTGCCACCAAAGGTTATCCGCCCTCGGTTTTTGCCAGATTGCCGAAACTGGTCGAGCGAGCCGGTAACGGTGCCGAAGGTTCAGGCTCGATTACTGCTTTCTATACGGTTCTGACCGAAGGTGACGACCAGCAGGACCCGATTGCCGATGCGGCCCGAGCAATTCTTGATGGTCATGTGGTGTTGTCCCGGCAGCTGGCTGAAGAGGGGCATTATCCGGCCATCGATATCGAGGCGTCTATCAGCCGGGCGATGCCGCAGATCGTGGCCCCGGATCACCTTGCCAGGGCTCAGCTGTTCAAGCAGATCTACTCCCGCTACCTGCAGAATCGTGATCTGATCAGCGTCGGTGCTTACGTGAAGGGATCTGATCCTGAAATTGACCTGGCGATTGAGCGTGTACCTCACTTCCGGCGCTTTCTTCAGCAGGGGCTGAATGAACGATTTAATTTTACTGAGAGCTGGCAGGGGCTGCATACGGTGCTGGAGCCCGCATCACAGCCGGCCGCCAGCCCGGTTGCGAATGCAACTGTCGCCGGCGCTTCGGTTAACGGGCGATGAAAAAGTCAAAGCGCCTGCAGCCGGTGCTGCGACTGGCTGAGCGTAATAAAAAGCTGGCAGAAAAGGCGCTGGGCGAGGCTCAGCAGCGGGAGCTGGCCGAGCAGGCGAAGTTGCAGCAACTGCGCGATTACCTGGTGGAGTATCAGCAGAATGCCCGGGCCCAGCAGCAACAGGGGGTGCAGGTAGCGACCCTGGTGCGGATGCAGCAGTTTATGTCGCGATTGCAGGTGGCCATTGAACAGCAGGCTCAACAGCTGGCGCTGACAAGGCAGATGACCGAGCAGGCTAAAAAGCTCTGGCAGACGGCACATGGTCGCTGTCAGGCGATGGAGTCGCTGATTGATCGTAGTGTCAGTGAGGAGCTGCAGGCCGAGGAAAAGCAGCTGCAGAAGGCTATCGATGAGCTGACCCAGCTGCGTAGTTCCCGTTCCTGACTCTTCTGGCTCTCAGTTGACCTGGTGATGACTTGTGTCTTTCTCTGGCCCGGGAATTGCAGTCAACCCTGAAGGGAAAGACTCAGGAGTTGTCTATGGCTACAACACAGGCTGCAGCGGTGCAGCAGAATATCGTGCAGATGCTCTCTGCCGGCGGTGTTTCTCCCGGCGGAGCCTCCGGTGCTGCTGGTTCTGAAGGGGGCGGATCGGAATCCTTTACTGATGCTCTGATGGCGAATATGCAGGGGGGCGGTGCGGAGCCCGCGTCTGCCGGAGCGGCTGCCGGCGGCTCGGCCTTGCCAGAGGGGGGCGAGACCTTGCCGCCGGAAGCTGTAGCGGAGCCTCAGGAAGCCGGGACGGGAGAGGCCGCCGCTGAGGAGGTGGTGGACGGCAGTGATACGGAGGTTGCTTCAGATCGGTTTTCGCCCGGCCCGCTGAGCCCGGGAGAGGTGCGGGCGGAGTCGGATCGTCGCAGAGCTGAGTTGCTGGTCCGGACCGGAGGCGGTTCTCCGGCAGATGAGGCTGATCTGAAGCGAGATCGCTTAGCCGGTGCTGAGCCATCAAACGCCGGTGCGGATCAGCGGGCTCGTACTGCATCTGCTGAAGCCGGGCGTGTGCTTGATGAGGCCGGGGCTTCCGATCCTGTGGCCCGGTCGAAGGGAGAGGCCGATAGCGCTGATCAGCTACAGGTTGCCAGTGCCGACAGGATTCGTGGTGAGGTCGTGACGGATCCGGATGTTGTCGGTAACCAGTCTGGCTCTGATTCAGCTGAGCGAGCCGAATCGAAATCGTCGGAGGCTTCTGCCGGTCGTTCCGCTGAGGCTGCTGCAACCAGGGCCGCAGAGTCTGCCGTGAGGGGCGCAGGCGGTTCGGAAACGACAGTGTCGTCATCTTCTGAGATCGATAAGACAGCCCGGACGGATGCCGTTCAGACTTCACGCGGCCCGGCACAGCAAACGGATGCAGGTGTTTTGGCAGGGCGGGTGACCGGAGCTGCAGAGGCTGAGGCCTCATCGGCGGATGAGGCCCGGCAGGACAGGCTGGCTGCGGAAACAATGGCAGAACAGAGAGAAGCGGCTCCCGCCGCAGCGACTCAGGCCAGCCCGGGCAGCGGGGCGGAAGTGGTTGCTGCGGTTCGTAGCGACCGGCAGGCAACGGCAGACGGTCGGGTGACGGGGGCGGTGGCTGAAGCGGCGGCAGCTCGAGCGACGGGGTCAGAAAGCCGGTCTGCAGAACCGGTATCGTCGGCTGCCGGCGGTGAGGCCGGCAGAGAACGCAATAATGCCGACAGTGGTGCAGGTCGTGACGGCGCACCTTCAGAGCGGTCGGTGCGTCCGGACTTCAGTAACCCGGGAGTGGCCCGGGACGGGGATGGTAGTGGTCCCTTCAAGGGATTCGCCACCGCAGCGGCCATGATCGCGGCGCAGAGTAGCGGGGCAGGCGGGGGCAGCGATGCCCGGGCTGCGCAGCAGGTCACTGCCGGGTATCAGCAGCTGCAGCAGCTGTATAAAGGGGAGGCTGTCGAGACGGCTACCCTGAAGCTGCCGCAGCGTTTTGGCAGCGAGAGCTGGGGTAACAGTGTCTCCCAGCGAGTCACCTGGATGGCAGGGCAGCAGATCGGTCGGGCGGAGCTGCGGCTTGATCCGCCGGAGCTGGGTAGTCTGAACATCAGGCTCAGTATTCAGCATGATCAGGCCAGCGTCAGTTTCAGCAGCCCGCATGCCAGCGTCAGAGAGGTGCTGGAGCAGCAGATGCCCCGGCTTCGGGAAATGCTGGCTGAGAATGGCATCGATCTGCAGCAGTCGGATGTATCCGACCAGTCCGCATCGGGGCAGTCGGCAGGTGAGCGTGATGAAAGTGACGGCAGGGCCGGCGGTCGTGGTCAGGCCGCTGAGGCTGAGCAGTCGTCCGCGGATGCGGTTGCGCTGAATCAGTCGCTGTCGCTGGTGGACTATTACGCCTAACTGCTTGTATTGCTGCCGATACTGAACCGTTATTTGCGGCTGTCGGTAACGCTACCCGGGTCCGGATTTATGATATAGTCCTCGTCATTCTGATCATTAACGGGGACCGGTCTCGCTGCGCCAGATGCACAGCCCGGTTAACAGCATATCTGAGGTAAGCAATGGCTGAAGAAGCGGCAGCAGCAGAAGGTAAAAAGTCCGGCAAACTGGTCATGATTCTGATCATTCTGGTGGTTTTGCTGATCGGTGCGCTTGGTGCCGGCGCGGCCTGGTATTTCCTGTTGCGGGAGGAGCCTGCGGCCCAGGAAATGGTCGATGCGGCGCCACAGAAGAAAGAGGCAATCTACGTCAAACTGCGGACCATGGGGGGTAAGCCCTACTTTATCGCCAACTTTACCGGTGAGAAATTTGGCACCCAGCGTTTCCTTCAGGTCTTCGCAGAGGCCCGGACTCGCGAGCCGGAGGTGAAGGAGGCGTTGCAGAAGCATATGCCTCTGATCGTACATACGCTGACCACGCTGTTCTCCGCCCAGACTCTGGCCGATATGCAGACTGCTGAAGGGAAGGAGCGGTTGCGGTCAGAAGCGACTGCTAAGGTTAAAGAGATCATGCAGAGAGAGATCGGCCAGCCAGGGATTGAAGAGGTCTATTTCACTAACTTCGTAATGCAGTAGACAGGTAGCACTTAATCTATGAGTGTCCAGGATCTTCTGTCACAGGACGAAATCGATGCGCTTCTGCATGGCGTCGATGACGGTGATATCGAAACGGAGGCCGACTCCGAGGTCGATGGTGCCCAGTCCTATGATCTGACCAGTCAGGAGCGGATCGTTCGCGGTCGCATGCCGACTCTGGAAATGATCAACGAACGCTTCGCCCGCTATACCCGCATCAGTCTGTTCAATATTCTGCGTCGCAGTGCCGACGTCTCTGTCGGTGGTGTGCAGATTCTTAAGTTCGGTGAGTACGTACATACACTCTACGTGCCTACCAGCCTGAATCTGGTGAAAATTCGCCCCTTGCGGGGAACCAGTCTGTTTATTATGGATGCCAAGCTGGTGTTCAAGCTGGTTGATAACTTTTTCGGCGGTGACGGTCGTCACGCTAAGATCGAAGGTCGGGAATTTACCCCCACCGAAACCCGTATCGTCAAGATGCTGCTGGATCAGATCTTTATCGATCTGCGAGAAGCCTGGGCGCCGGTTCTGAAGGTTGAATTCGATTACCTCAATTCCGAAGTTAATCCCTCCATGGCGAATATCGTCAGTCCCAGTGAGGTGGTGGTGATCAGCACCTTCCATATCGAGCTGGACGGCGGAGGGGGCGACTTGCATGTCACTATGCCCTATTCCATGCTGGAGCCGATTCGTGAGGTGCTGGATGCCGGGGTTCAGAGCGATGTCGATGACAAAGATGAGCGCTGGGTTAAAGCGCTGCGGGCCGATATTATGGATGCCCGGGTCAACCTGGAAATGACCGTTGCCCGACGTCAGGTTACCCTGCGTGATATTCTGGAGATGGAGGCCGGTGATGTGATTCCGGTTGAAATTCCGGACGAGCTGATCCTCAGGGCCAACGGCATACCGACGTTCAGGGGCAAGCTGGGCCTGTCCCGTTCCAGTCTGGCTTTCAAGGTCTCCGATCAGATTAAACGCAAAGAAAACAGTTAACGCTTTCCCGAGAGTACTGACAGATGAGTGACGAGAACGAGGTTTCCGCAGAAGAGCAGGCGATGGCCGATGAGTGGGCTTCGGCACTGGAAGAGCAGGGCGATGACGACGGTGTTGAAGACGCCTGGGCAGAAGCGATGGCGGAACAGGGTGTCGAAGAGGATGTGGAAGCGGTCGCCCTGGATGAGCTGCAGGATGAATCTCTGCCGGTGGCCGGCAACCCCGATCTGGACGTTATTCTCGATATTCCCGTTACCATCTCCATGGAAGTGGGCAGTACCGAAATCGCCATTCGAAACCTGCTGCAGCTGAGTCAGGGCTCCGTTATCGAACTGGACCGTATGGCCGGTGAGCCGCTGGATATCAAGGTCAACGATACCCTGATCGCTCACGGCGAGGTGGTGGTGGTCAATGAACGATTCGGGATTCGCCTTACCGATGTGGTCAGCCCCAGTGAACGGATCAGGAAGCTGCGTTAGGTGATGACCCCCGGTAAGTCTCTGTACGCTTTCCTTGTGCTGCTGGCCGTGTCGCCGACGGCTTTTTCTGACGCCTCTGAAACCGCTTCCGCAGCGGCTCCCGCACCAGCCGGCGGGACGGCACCGGCTCCGATGGTGGTAGAACCCTTTTCCGCCGCTTCGCTGATGCAGCTGTTGCTGGGGCTGGGGCTGGTAATTGTGCTGATCTTTGCGCTCGCATGGTTTGTCAGACGTGCCGGCGGGCTGGGACAGAGTCAGGGCGGCCTGCGTGTGGTGGCATCGCTCCCGCTCAGTACCCGGGAACGGGTGGTGCTGGTGCAGGCCGGTGAGCATCAGCTGTTGCTGGGCGTTGCGCCGGGGCGTGTGAATCTGCTGCAGCAGTTTGATACCCCTGTCATCGACCCGCAGGCGACGCCGCCGGGGGCTTTTGCTGACCGCCTCCGAGAGGCTGTGTCCCGGAGCGCCTCTTCATGACGCTGCGCTGGCTGTCAGCGCTGCTGCTGATGCTGCTGCCGATCAGTGGTTTTGCTCAGGAGAGCGGCATCCCGGCCGTGACCCTGACGACCGATCCGGATGGTACCCAGAACTACTCGGTGACCATCCAGATCCTGGCGCTGATGACCATGCTGACGTTCCTGCCGGCCGTGGTTATGATGATGACCTCCTTTACTCGGATCATTGTCGTGTTTGCGATACTGCGGCAGGCACTGGGTCTTCAGCAGACGCCCTCCAATCAGATACTGGTGGGGCTGGCGATGTTCCTGACGTTCTTTATCATGTCGCCGGTGCTGGATCGGGTGAATACGGTGGCCATTCAGCCATACCTGAACGAGCAGCTGACCACTTTTGAGGCGGTTCAGAAGGCGGCGGAACCGTTCCGCGGGTTTATGCTGGCGCAGACCCGGGAGTCCGATATCGAGCTGTTTGTCAGAATATCAGGCGAGCAGCAGTTCGAATCGCCGGAAACGCTGCCCTTCAGCATTCTGGTGCCGGCTTTTGTGACCAGTGAGCTGAAAACCGCTTTCCAGATCGGCTTTATGCTGTTTATACCCTTTCTGGTCATCGATCTGGTGGTGGCCAGCGTGTTGATGGCGATGGGGATGATGATGCTGTCGCCGATCATTATTTCCCTGCCGTTCAAGATCATGCTGTTTGTGCTGGTCGATGGCTGGGCGATGGTGATCGGTACAATCGCCGCCAGCTTCGGCACTTAGGGGTAAAGAGAGACGGAGGATGCGATGACGCCTGAAGTTGTTCTTGATCTCTATCGTGAGGCGCTGCTGCTGGTAATTCTGATGGTGGCGGTGATTGTACTGCCCGGGTTGCTGGTGGGACTGATCATCGCGGTGTTTCAGGCGGCGACTCAGATCAACGAGCAGACGCTCAGTTTCCTGCCGCGACTGGTGGTGACGATCGGTGCGCTGATGTGGTTCGGCTCCTGGATGCTGACCCAGCTGACGGATCTGTTTAACTTCCTGTTTCGCAATATCCCCCTGATTATCGGATAGGTCCGGCTTTGGAATATGCCATTCCGGATCTGACGCAGTGGGTAAGCCGTTTTTTGCTGCCACTGTTCAGGATTTCTGCGTTTTTTATGGTGGTGCCGATGATCGGCACTCAGCTGGTGCCGGCCCGTATCAGGCTGGGCTTTGCGGTGGCCATTACGCTGGTGGTGGTTCCGCTGCTGCCTCGTCCCTTCGACGGCTTTGACGGTCTGTCCATGTCGCTGTACGTAGCCATTGCGCAGCAGCTGCTGGTGGGGTTCACGCTGGGTTTCTTTGTTCAGGTGTTTTTTCAGGTCTTTGTACTGGGCGGGCAGATGATCTCTTCGCAGATGGGTCTTGGCTTTGCGTCGATCTCTGATCCGACCAACGGGGTGTCGGTGGTGGTGCTCAGTCAGTTCTATACCATGCTGACGATGATGCTGTTTCTCAGCATGAACGGTCATGTGGTGCTGATCGATGTGATCGTTGACAGCTTCCGGGTGATTCCTGTGGGTGAGCTTGGTCTGCAGACCGACACGCTGTGGCGGGTGGCTGTTTCCGGTGGCTGGATGTTTGCCGGGGCGGTGTTGATGGCACTGCCGGCGCTGATCGCAATTCTGATCGTCAATTTTGCTTTCGGGGTTATGACCAAGGCCGCACCACAGCTGAATATCTTCGCTATCGGTTTTCCGTTCACCATGATCTTTGGCATATTTATCGCTTGGGTCAGTATGGGCGGGTTTCTGGGGCAGTATCAGCGCATTGCTGGTGAGGCGCTGGAAATGCTGACAAATCTTCTGATTGCGGGCTGATCGATGGCTGAAGAAGAAACGGGTCAGGAAAAAACAGAAGAACCCACGGCGAAACGTCTCCAGGACGCCCGTGAAAAAGGAGACATCGCTCGCTCCCGGGAGCTGACCACCACTATTGTGCTGCTGGCGGCTTCCGGAGGGCTGCTGGTTTTCGGTGCTGGCATCGCCGCCGACCTGGCCCGGGTGATGCGCTTCAATTTTGAGATTCCCAGGGACGCGGTCTTCAGTCCGATGCTGATGTTTCAGTATCTGGGAGACTCGGCGCTGGCGATGCTTGAATCGCTCAGTCTGCTGTTTCTGTTGTTGCTGGTGGCGGCAATTGTCGGTCCTGTGGCGCTGGGAGGGTGGAACTTCAGCGCCCAGGCGGCGGCGCCGAAATTCAGTCGTATTAATCCCCTTGAGGGCATCAAGCGGATGTTCTCGATGAAATCGCTGGTGGAGCTGCTGAAGGGGATCGCCAAGTTCCTGGTGGTTGGCTCGTTGTCGGTGGTGATTCTGTTGCTGCAGGAAAAGGCGCTGCTGAGTATGGGCAGTCAGGATGTTATTCCCGCCATGGGGCATGGCCTGCAGGTGCTTGGCTGGGCCATTCTGTGGATGTGCTCGACCATGATCCTCATTGCTGCGGTGGATGTGCCTTTTCAGCTCTATGACTATTCGAAGAAGCTGAAGATGACGCTGCAGGAGGTCAAGGATGAAATGAAGAACACCGAGGGTAAGCCTGAGGTGAAAGGACGGATCCGGCAGCTTCAGCGGGAAATGGCGCAGCGACGGATGATGGGCGAGGTTCCGGAGGCCGATGTGGTCATCACCAACCCGACTCACTACTCCGTGGCGATCAAGTATGATCAGCAGAATTCCGATGCGCCGATTCTGGTGGCAAAAGGCGTCGATCATATGGCACTTCGAATTCGTGAGGTGGCGAAAGAGAACGACGTCCCCATTCTGTCGGCACCGCCACTGGCGCGAGCCATCTACTACAACACCGAGCTGGAAGAGTCGATACCGGAGGGGCTGTACGTCGCCGTCGCCCAGGTACTGGCACATGTTTACCAGCTGCAGCGTGCACGCGGAAAAATTGTGCCGCCTTCCCCCGACGAATACCCGATTCCTGACGATCTTCGTCACGACTGATCCGATTTCGCCATATAGACAATTTTCTGTCGAATTTCCCGTTCTATTATTCTGGAAGGAATCTTGCAGGTCCTCTCTGAATCAAAATTCAGGCCCTGTGAGCGTCAAAAAATTGATATTCGTATTGAGTAATTTACGGGTATCTGTATGCTTACACGGCTTAAGTGATGTTTTTTTGACGTACAGGGTGGCAGGTGGACAGAGGCGCAGCAGTTAACGGACTTCGCAGTCTGGCACAGGGGAATCTCGGTATTCCGCTGTTGCTGCTTATTGTGCTGGCAATGGTCACTCTGCCGATGCCGCCGTTCCTGCTGGATGTGCTCTTTACCTTTAATATCGCCCTGTCTCTGGTGGTACTGCTGGTGGCGGTCTATACCATGCGGCCACTGGAATTCGCCGTTTTTCCGACTATTCTGCTGGTGGCGACCCTGCTACGGCTGGCGCTTAATGTTGCTTCTACCCGGGTGGTACTGCTCTTTGGTCATGAGGGTGGAGATGCCGCCGGTAAGGTGATTGAAGCCTTCGGTGAGGTAGTGATCGGTGGCAACTATGTTGTCGGTCTGGTGGTTTTTTCCATTCTGGTCATTATTAACTTCGTGGTCGTTACCAAAGGCGCAGGCCGGATATCCGAAGTAAGTGCTCGCTTTACTCTGGATGCGATGCCGGGCAAACAGATGGCCATCGATGCCGACCTCAATGCCGGGCTGATCGATCAGGATGAGGCTCGAGAGCGCCGGAAAGAAGTGACCAGTGAAGCGGACTTTTACGGGTCCATGGACGGTGCCAGTAAGTTTGTCCGTGGTGATGCCGTGGCCGGTATTCTGATTCTGGTGATCAATATTCTCGGTGGTCTGAGCATCGGTATGGCTCAGCATGATCTCGCCTTCAGTGAGGCCGTTCGAAACTACTCGCTGCTGACCATCGGTGATGGTCTGGTGGCGCAGATTCCGTCGCTGCTGCTCTCCACCGCTGCCGCCATCATGGTAACCCGGGTTAATACCTCAGAGGATATGGGGGGGCAGGTGATCCAGCAGTTGTTCGCCTCGCCGCGGGCGCTGTTTGTCGCTACCGGTATCCTGGTGGTGATGGGGCTGGTTCCCGGGATGCCGCACGTTGCCTTTCTCGGTCTCGGAGCGATCTGTGGTGGTGGTGCTTATCTGATCCATAAGCGTAACGAGCAGAAGCTGCTGGCGCTGCAGCAGGCGGAGCCCGAACAGGAGGAGCAGCCGCAGCCGGAAGCGGAGCAGAAAGAGCTGGGCTGGGATGATGTCTCTCCGGTGGATATGGTGGGGCTGGAGGTGGGCTATCGGTTGATTCCGATGGTGGATAAGGCCCAGGGCGGGCAGCTGCTGGGGCGGATTCGGGGGGTGCGCAAGAAACTGTCTCAGGATCTGGGTTTTCTGGTGCCTGCGGTGCATATTCGTGACAACCTGGATCTGATGCCAAGCGCCTACCGGATCACCCTGATGGGGGTCGCTGTCGGCGAGGCGGAAGTCTATCCGGATCGTGAACTGGCGATCAATCCCGGCCAGGTGTTTGGCAAGCTGAAAGGCATCGATACCCGCGATCCAGCCTTCGGTCTGGAAGCTGTCTGGGTCGAGTCCGGGCAGAAAGAGCATGCTCAGACACTGGGCTATACCGTGGTGGATGCCAGTACCGTAATCGCCACTCACCTGAATCAGGTGATGGTCCAGCATGCCCATGAACTGCTGGGGCATGAAGAGGTGGAGCAACTGCTTGAATTGCTGGGTAAGAGTTCGCCGAAGCTGGCGGAAGCATTGCCGGCCAAGCTGTCGGTCAGTTCGCTGCTGAAAGTGTTGCAGAACCTGTTGATGGAGCAGGTGCCGGTGCGGGATATTCGGAGAATCGCCGAAACTTTGGCGGACGTGTCGATGACGAGTCAAGATATTGTCGTTCTCACCGCGGCGGTAAGGGTTGCGCTGTCCCGGCTGATCATCCAGGAAATTAACGGGAATGAGCCCGAGCTGCCGGTTATTACCCTTGATCCGCAACTGGAACAGATATTGCTTAAGTCATACCAGCAGAGTCAGCAGGCCGGAGGCTCAGACGGGCTGATGCTGGAACCGGGAATGGCTGAACGATTGCAGAAATCGCTCAATGAGGCGGCGCAGCGGCAGGAGGCTGCCGGTAAACCGGCGGTGTTGCTGGTGGCGGCGCCGGTGCGGCCGCTGATGGCGAAGTTTGTGCGTTACGGTTCGCAGCAGATACACGTGCTCTCCTATCAGGAGATACCGGAAAGCCGACAGATAACCATTGTCGCCACGGTGGGTGGCGCCAGTTGAGCGGGAACAGGGTGAGGAAACTGCAACAGACAGTTCTGACAGTATTCGGACGTACTGATCTGCCGGTCGCCGGCAGTACCGTGGGTATTGCTGATGGGGCGGCGGATGTTCTGAAGGAGAATGCCGGGTGAAAGTGAAGCGCTTTTTTGCTCCTGATATGAGCAGTGCCATGCGGCTGGTGCGCGATGAGGTGGGGCCCGATGCCGTAATACTGTCCAACAGCAGCGTTGCTGGTGGCGTTGAAGTTGTGGTGGCGCTGGAATACAGCGAAGTATCCCGGCCGGAACCGGCTGCCCGGGCAGCAGACGGGCGTCGCAATCGCCAGGTCAATGCACTGGTCGGGCGGAAGCGGCCGTCGGCACTGAAGGCGGAGATGGGGCGGACTCGGACGGCGCTTGCTTCCAGTCAGGAGAAACGTCGGCCGGACGAGCCGCCTTTTCTGAAGGCGGAGAAAGATCAGCAGCTGGGGCTGGACGATGCGGTCTGGGATGATGTGCTGGCTTCGCTGGGTGACGGTAAGAGCAAGCGTAAACCGGTCAGGCGGCCCGCATCGGCACCGGTGAAAGCGGTTAAAGCCGCGGCCCGGGCGGAGCGACCGGTTGCTGCTGTATCGCCTCCGGCGGCATCGGTCCGGCCTGCACCACAGCCGGAGGTCTCTGAAGAGCAGCAGACGCTGCAGCAGATGCGCAACGAAATTGACGAGCTGAAGGGGCTGTTGCGAGCCCGGCTGGCGGAAAATCGGCCCGCAGAGCTCAGGGAGGCGGCTGTCCAGACGGCCCGGGCGGTGCCGGCCTCCAGTCCGGTTCGGGAACGGATTTATAAGCGCCTGAAGCAGATAGGGCTGGCCGACGTTCTGGCTGAGCGGCTGGTGCAGGCAATTGAAGCGGATACGGAAGTGGATCGGGCCTGGAAAATCGCCCTGGCCAGACTGGCCGAAGCGCTGCCGGTGGTGGGTGAGAACATTGCCGATCGTGGCGGTATCCTGGCGTTTGTCGGTGCCACCGGTGTCGGCAAAACTACCACTATCGGTAAGCTGGCGGCTCAGTACGTGCTGAAGCATGGTAGTTCCAGCGTCGCCCTGGTGACCACCGATTCCTATCGAATCGCCGCCCATGAGCAATTGCGCACCTTCGGACGCATTCTTGATATTCCTGTCCGAGTCGTGGATGAAAACCGGTCGCTGGATGATGCTCTGCATTCTCTGCGGGACAAGCGGCTGGTGCTGGTGGATACCTCCGGTCTCAGTACCTCTGCCGGTCAGCGGGAAGAGCAGCTGGAGATGCTCAGCAGCAGTACTTACCGGATCAAAAAGTTTCTGGTTCTTCCCTGTACCGCTCAGCAGCGGGTGCTGGAAACCTCTGCTGAGCAGTTTCGCTCGCTGGGGCTCAATGGTGTCGTGCTGAGCAAGGTGGATGAGTCGCTGAGTCTTGGTGAGGCAATCAGTACCGTGATTGAGCAGCGTCTGCCGGTCGCCTATCTGGGGGACGGGCAGAAAATACCGGACAGTATCGAGGTGGCCCGGGCTAATGTCCTGGTCAGTCGGGCAGTTATCCTGGCCGATCAGCAGGCCAGGGCCGAGCGAGCAAGAGTTCAGCAGGATGATGAGAGTGATTCGTTACCTGTGTATGCCAGCACCGGAAACGCTGGATAATCGGGAGCGAACAGATGAAATCTCATCATCCGGTACAGGTGATTGCGGTGACCGGCGGCAAAGGCGGGGTCGGGAAAACCAATGTCTCTGTCAATCTCAGTACTGCCCTGGTTGAGGCCGGTCGGCGGGTCGTGCTGATGGATGCCGACCTGGGGCTGGCCAATGTCGATGTGCTGATGGGGCTTCGGCCGCGTCACAATATCGCAGACCTGCTGGCCGGCAAATGCCGGCTGGAGGATATTCTGGTTGAAGCCCCGGGCGGGCTTAAAGTGGTGCCGGCCTCCTCCGGGACTCAGTCGCTGGTGACCCTCAGCGCCCATGAGCATGCCGAACTGATCCACGCGTTTTCCGATATTGAAGATGAGCTGGATGTGCTGGTGATCGACACTGCGGCAGGCATCTCCGAATCCGTCGTCAGTTTTGTCCGTGCTGCTCAGGAAGTGCTGGTGGTGGTCTGTGATGAACCTACCTCTATTACTGACGCCTACGCGCTGATCAAATTGCTGAACCGTGATTACGGCATGAACCGCTTCCGGGTGCTGGCCAATATGGTGAGATCGGAGCAGGAGGGGCGTAACATGTTCACTAAACTGACGACAGTTACCGATCGGTTCATGGATGTGGCTCTTCAATATATGGGTTCTATACCTTATGATGAGTCGGTGCGAAAGGCTGTACAGAAGCAACAGCCTGTTTTTAGGGCCTTTCCTCGAAGTAAATCTGCGCTTGCAATCGGTCAGCTGGCACAGAAAGTCATGGGTTGGCCAGTGCAGTCGGCACCAAGGGGTCATCTGGAGTTTTTTGTAGAGCGACTGGTTAAGGTATCCAATCAGCGCTGATGCACAAAGAGACATATGTACAACCAGATAGAAACAGATACAGCGACAGACCTGGTTGAACGTTATGCGCCGCTGGTCAAGCGTATTGCACACCACCTGCTTGCCCGTCTGCCATCCAGTGTCATTGTAGAAGATCTGGTGCAGTCCGGTATGATCGGTTTGCTGGAAGCCGCCCGAAAGTACGATGCCGGTAAGGGCGCCAGTTTTGAGACCTACGCGGGTATCCGTATCCGTGGCGCGATTATCGATGAAGTGCGTAAAGGGGACTGGACTCCTCGCTCGGTGCATCGGAATGGCCGCCTTATATCCTCTGCCATCCAGGCAATAGAGGCTCGCACCGGTCGCGATGCGCCGGACACAGAAGTGGCCCGGGAGATGGGTGTCAGTCTCGAAGAATACTATGCATTGCTGAAGGATGCCGCCAGCAGTCGCCTGTTCAGCTTTGATGAGATGCTGGAGGGGCGCGACGATTCTCCGGGTGAGGAAGTGTCTCATGACGGGCCTTCGCCGGACGATGCTCATGAGAAGATTGCCTTTAAAGCCGCCCTCGCAGAAGCCATATCCGGATTACCCGAACGGGAGCAACTGGTATTGTCGTTGTATTACGACGAGGAGCTGAACCTGAAAGAGATTGGTCAGGTACTGGGCGTCAGCGAATCCCGTATCAGTCAGATTCACAGCCAGGCCGCTCTGCGGTTGCGCTCCCGTTTAGCCACCTGGCGTGACCCATAGCAATGAAAAGTCTGCTTAAATCTGGGCAGAATAAGCAGTTAAAGCTCTATTTGAAGTAAATACAGGCCAGACGGAGGTCGCCTTGGATAAAAATATGAAGATCCTCATCGTCGATGACTTCTCCACGATGAGACGGATTATCAAAAACCTGCTTCGGGACCTCGGATTCAATAACACAGTTGAAGCAGACGATGGTTCCACAGCGTTACCAGTCCTGAAAAATGGTGGTATCGACTTCCTGGTGACTGACTGGAATATGCCCGGAATGTCAGGACTGGAGCTGCTGGAACAGGTACGGGCCGATCCCACGCTCTGCAAAATGCCGGTGCTGATGGTAACGGCGGAAGCGAAGCGGGAGCAGATTATCCGGGCCGCTCAGGCCGGTGTAAACGGGTATATCGTCAAGCCGTTTACGGCTGCTGTTCTGAAAGAGAAGATCGAGAAGATCTTCGAACGTATAGGCTGAGGAGCGTGCATGGCTGGTCTAGAGGAAGTTTCAGAGCTGCATAATTTTGAAGAGGTTCTGCAGTCCAGGGCCAAGGAACTGTTGTCGCTGCTGGACAAGGGGGACTTTGCCAGCGCCATGGGGTTGCTGGCTGAGCTCAGTGAAGCTCGCAACACCATGCTGTATCAGGAGGTCGGTCGGCTGACCCGGGGGCTCCATGAGGCGATCAAAGACTTCAATATAGATGTTGAGAACAGTACCGCTTTCCAGGCTTCCGCCGAAGAGAATATCAGTGAAGTCGCTAATGCCAACGAGCGGCTGAACTATGTGCTGGAGCTGACTGAAGGTGCCGCCAACACCACTATGGATATGGTGGATGCCAGCATGCCGGTCGCCGAAGAGATAGGCGAGCAGGCACGGTTGCTGCGGGAAGACTGGAAACAGATGGCGGATTCAGAAAGCACCCTGTCGGAGCTGAAGGATCTTGGCCGTACCACCGAAGCCTTCCTGCAGGAGATCCAGCGCGGCTCCGATACCCTTCATAACAATTTTACCGAGATATTGCTGGCTCAGGGATTTCAGGATATTACCGGCCAGTTGATTAAGCGCGTAATCGGGCTGGTCAACGATGTTGAATCCAACCTTGTGAATCTGGTTGCGGTCGCCGGCAGAGTGGACCGGATCTCGGGAGTTCGTCAGGAAACAGCAGCCGATAGTGACAATGCTGACAGTAAGGCGGCTGAAGAAGAGAAGCTGGTTAAAGGTCATGGCCCGCAGATTCACGCAGAGGAAGTGGCGGATGTGGTGGCCGGTCAGGATGAGGTCGATGATCTCCTTTCAAGTCTGGGATTTTAGGAGCTGATGCATGAGTCTGGATGTAGATGAAGAGATCCTGCAGGACTTTCTGGTAGAGGCCGGTGAAATTCTGGAACAGCTGTCGGAGCAGCTGGTTGACCTCGAGCACAGTCCCGAAGATTCCGACCTTCTGAACGCAATATTTCGTGGCTTCCATACCGTTAAGGGCGGCGCGGGGTTTCTGCAGCTGACGCCACTGGTGGACTGCTGTCACGTTGCGGAAAACGTCTTCGATAAACTGCGTAATAATGAGATTCAGGTGGACACTCACCTGATGGACGTCGTTCTGCAGACCCTGGATGTGGTCAATGAGATGTTTGACGCAGTCCGGACCGGCGAAGAGCCTGATGCTGCTGATCCGCAACTGGTCGAGGCGCTGGCAGCCATCGCGCGTGGTGAAACAACGGCGGAGCCTGCCGCTGCACCGGAAGCCGTTGTTGAAGCTGAAGCCGTTTCTGAATCCGAACCGGTTGCGGCAGGCGGGGGCGCTGATCAGGCCGACGCGGAATTCGAGGAGATGCTCAGTTCGCTGGGGACGGAGGCTGAAGTGATACCGCCGGCAACCCCGGAAACGGGCGGGGAACCGGACCTGCCCATAGGGGCGGGCTCTGACGAGATCACCGAAGATGAGTTCGAAGCCCTGCTTGATCAGCTTCATGGCGCCGGACAGCATGGTGGAGCGATAGCGGCTGCCGCGCCGGCAGCGGAAAGCGGCGAATCGCCGACCCCGGCCTCCACAGACGATGAGCTGATCTCTGAAGATGAGTTCGAAAAGCTGCTTGATGAGCTCCAGGCCCAGGGGAAAGGGGCCTTTTCTGCCTCGTCAGCGGCGGAGGCATCGGCACCAGAACCGGAGCCGGTATCCGCTCCCGAACCGGTCGAGCCTCAGCCAGAGGCAGAATCCGATGTGGCGGTTGTCGCCGCACCGGCTGTTGCTGAAAAGGTATCGGCACCAAAGCCTGCGGCGGCGAAGCCGGCTGCGGCCAGGCCGAAAGCGGCGAAGAAGCCCAGAGGGGGCGATAAGCCCAGCGTCGCGGAAACCACGGTACGGGTCGACACCCAGCGTCTCGATGAGATCATGAATATGGTCGGGGAGCTGGTGCTGGTCCGTAACCGAATGGTGCGGTTGGGTCACAAGGTGGCTGACGAGGAGGTCAGCAAGGCAGTATCCAGTCTCGATATGGTGACCGCCGACCTGCAGATGTCGGTGATGAAGACCCGGATGCAACCGATTAAAAAAGTGTTCGGACGCTTCCCGAGGGTCGTTCGGGATCTGGCCCGGGCGCTGAAGAAAGAGGTTAACCTGGAGCTGCGGGGTGAAGACACCGATCTGGACAAGAACCTGGTCGAAGCCCTTGCCGATCCGCTGGTCCATCTGGTGCGCAATGCGGTGGATCATGGTATCGAAAGTCCGGCGGATCGTGAAGCGGCGGGCAAGTCGCGAGTCGGCCAGGTCGTGCTGGCGGCGGAACAGGAAGGGGATCATATCCTGCTTTCCATCGATGACGATGGTGCCGGCATGAATGCTGACAAACTGCGGGGGATTGCTGTCGAGAAAGGGCTGCTGGACGAGGATGCCGCAGAAAGGCTGAGTGACCAGGAGTGCTTTAATCTGATATTTGCACCGGGCTTCTCCACCAAGAAGGAGATCTCCGACGTTTCCGGCCGCGGTGTCGGGATGGATGTGGTCAAGACCAAGATTACTCAGCTCAACGGCTCTCTTAACATTGATTCGGTTCCCGGTCAGGGGTCACGAATCGAGATCAAGGTGCCACTGACACTGGCGATCATGCCTACCCTGATGGTAATGCTGGGGGATCAGGCCTTTGCTCTGCCGCTGGTCAACGTCAACGAAATATTCCATCTGGACCTGACTCAGACCAACGTGGTCGACGGCCAGGAGGTGGTGGTGGTTCGCGAGAAGGCACTACCGCTGTTCCACCTGAAACGCTGGCTGGTAGAGGACTGTGGCTATGAGGCGCTGCCGGAGAACGGTCATGTCGTTATCGTCACCATCGGTACCAAACGGGTTGGCTTTATTGTGGACCAGCTGGTGGGGCAGGAAGAGGTGGTGATAAAACCGCTCGGCAAGATGTTGCTGGGAACGCCGGGAATGGCCGGCGCCACCATTACCGGAGACGGCCGGATCGCCCTGATCCTGGATATCCCGAACTTACTGAAACATTATGCTTCCCGCTGATGGAGTCGCTGGCAGTCTTTGTCGGCGGCCCCGGGAAGAGTGATTGCAGGAGCTTTCTATGCCGGTAACCGTACTGGTTGTCGACGATTCCGCTTTTTTCAGACAGCGTGTCAGCAGCATTCTTAACGCCGACCCGCGGGTTACGGTGGTCGGCACGGCGGAAAATGGCCAGGTGGCCATTGAAAAAGCGAAGCAGCTCAGACCTGATGTCATCACTATGGACTATGAGATGCCGGTGATGAACGGCATCACTGCCCTGGTCGAGATTATGCGCAGCTGTCCGACTCCCGTGCTGATGTTCTCTTCGCTGACCTATGAAGGGGCCCGTATCACCCTGGAAGCGCTGGAAGCCGGTGCCGTTGATTTTCTGCCCAAGAGCTACGAGCAGATGACTCCCGGCAAAGGCAGCCTGGAACAGGTGCTGATCGAGCGGGTGCTGGCGGTGGCCAGAACTTCATCTGCCGCGCTGAGGGGAGGACGGCCTCAGCCGGGAGCTTCAGCCGGGGCACGCGTAGCGGCGCGCCCGGCGACCCGCCCTGCAACAACACCGGCGGCACGACGCCCGGCTGCTGCACCGACACGGCCGACGGCCCGGACGGCGCCGCCGGTCAGACCTCCCCGCCTGGGCGGAAAGTGTTCACTGGTGGTTTTCGGTACTTCTACCGGTGGGCCGGTGGCAATTCAGAAAATTCTGACTCAGTTGCCGGCCAGTTTTCCGTTGCCGATTCTGATCGTTCAGCACATGCCCAAGGCGTTTACCGGCGCATTTGCCGAACGCCTTAATCAGCAGTGCAAAATACAGGTCCGTGAAGCCCGGGATGGTGACCGGCTGCAGCCCGGACTTGCGTTGCTGGCGCCGGGCGGTGAGCAGATGATGGTGGAGAGCCGTGGTGGCGGCCAGGTCCGGATTATCGCCGGCGATGAACGGCTGAACTACAAGCCGAGCGTCGATATAACCTTCGGCTCGGCGGCGAAACAGTTCCCGGGTAAAGTGCTAGGTATCGTCCTAACCGGGATGGGGGCCGATGGTCGGGAAGGGGCCCGGATGCTGAAAAATACCGGCTCGTCGGTCTGGGCGCAGAATGAAGAGAGCTGCGTGATCTACGGTATGCCGCAGGCGATCGTGCAGGCTCAGCTGGCTGATCAGGTACTGGACCTCAGCGAAGTCAGCGGTACCCTGATGTCGGCGCTGGGTGGATAGATGGATCGCCTCAGCCTGCTCGGTGCGCTTTTCGCCCTGATCGCCATTTTTGGTGGCAATTACATCGAAGGCGGGCATATCGATACCCTGATTAACGGGGCCGCAGCGGTGATCGTTTTCGGTGGTACGCTCGGTGCCGGTCTGCTGCAGACTCCTGTGGCCGATATGCGCCGGGCGCTGAGCCTGTCGCGCTGGGTATTCCTGCCGCCGGAGCTGGACTTCAACCAGGGTATCGAGAAGGTGGTTGGCTGGAGCATGCACGCACGTCGGTACGGCTTGCTGGGGCTGGAAAAACAGGCCGAGTCGGAAGAGGACGAGTTTCTTAAAAAGGGGTTGCAACTGATCGCCGACGGCGGCGAGCTGGATGCTATCCGCGATATCCTCGAAGTTGAGCTGAATATCCGGGAACAGCGGGACCTGCAGGCCGCCAGGTTTTTTGAAAGCATGGGCGGATATGCGCCTACCATCGGCATCATCGGCGCGGTAATGGGACTGATACACGTGATGACCAACCTGGCAGAGCCCTCGGCACTTGGCAGCGGTATCGCCACCGCGTTCGTGGCGACCATCTACGGTGTCGCTATTGCCAACCTGTTTCTGTTGCCGGTGGCCAGCAAGTTGCGTTCGGTGGTGCTGACAGGTTATCAGTACCGGGAGATGATGCTGGAAGGGCTGCTGGCGATAGCTCAGGGACATAATCCCATCGCGATTCGTGTCAAACTCGAAGGTTACCTGAAGTGAACGGGCTGGCTGATGGCAAGGCGGCGTAGAGTTCGTGACGAGCAGCACCCGGACCGCTGGGTAGTCTCCTATGCCGACTTTATTACTCTGTTGCTGGCGTTTTTTGTGGTTATGTATTCGGTGTCATCGGTGAACGAGGGCAAATACCGGGTTATTTCCGAGTCGTTGGAAGGGGTATTCCGGGGAGTCGATCACACCTTTGACGACCTGCAACTGGGTGACCTGAATATGCGTCAGGACCGGCGCGATATCGGTCTGATCGACCAGACCCCGGCGATCGACGCCAGTACTCTGCAGAAGCCCGCATCCGATGATGAGAGTACTGAACTGCAGCAGATTCAGGACGATGCCCGTAAGCGCTTTCAGGAGCTGATCGCCGATGGTGAACTCTCTGTTTCTTCGACCCGGCTGTGGCTGGAGATAGAGATTCAGTCGAGCCTGCTGTTTGCCAGTGGCAGCGCCCGGCCCGGTATTGATGCGGACCCTGTACTGGAAGCGCTGGCCCGGATTCTGTCCCGCTACGACAACCCGGTACATGTGGAAGGCTTTACCGACAATCAGCCGATTCAGAGCAGTATCTATCCCTCTAACTGGGAGCTTTCCGCAGCGCGGGCAGCCGGTGTGGTGAGGATGCTGGCTCATTTTGGTGTCCAGCCGGAACGAATGGCGGCGGTTGGTTATGGCGAGTACCTGCCTAAGGTCAGCAACGTGACTGCTCGCGGCCGCAGCAAGAACCGGCGGGTGAAAATTATCGTGTCTCGGGATGAGCGGGTAAGGCGGGCTCTGACCGGCTACGGCAGTGACTATATCAGTGATGATGCGGTAGAAGCGATTCTGAGAGAGAAGATTGAAGGCGGTGATTCCGGAACAGTCAGGCAGCTGGAAACCGAGCAGGGAATCATATTTACCCGGGATTCCGAAGGTGACGGTCAGTAGCAGAACCCGGGACTGACAGGCAGGAGTATTCAGCGGTGCATATTTGGGCAGTAGCGAATCAGAAAGGAGGGGTCGGAAAAACCACCACCGTGGTGTCCCTTGCCGGGCTGCTGGCGGATCAGGGGTTTGATGTGCTGCTGCTGGACCTGGATCCTCATGGATCACTCAGCAGCTACTTCGGTTATGATCCCGACGCTCTGGAGCAGAGCGGTTATGATCTGTTCCAGGATGAGGGGCGGGTTGATCCGGAGCTGCCCGCCAGCCTGCTGCTGACAACCAGTCATGACCGGATTAACCTGATCCCGGCCTCTACCGCCATGGCGACTCTGGAGCGCAAGGCGGTGGGCAGTGAGGGTATGGGGCTGGTGGTATCACGAGCGCTGGCGTTTCTCTGGGACCGGTTCGACTACGTACTGATCGACAGTCCGCCGGTGTTGGGGGTGCTGATGGTTAATGCGCTGGCGGCCTGTGAACGACTGATTGTACCTGTGCAGACTGAGTTCCTGGCGATCAAAGGGCTGGAGAGAATGGTCCGCACCCTGACCATGATCAACAGAGCCAGGACCAGGAAGCTCAACTACTATATACTGCCGACATTTTTTGATCGCCGTACCCAGGCGTCGATGCAGAGTTTACGGCTGATTAAGCGGAACTATCCCAACGAAATCGCCCAGGCGGTGATTCCGATAGATACCAAGTTTCGCAACGCCAGTACTAAGGGCATTGTGCCTTCAGCACTGGATCCAAGCACTCATGGGGTGCGGGCCTACAGTATGCTGATGCGATCCCTGCTGGCCATTGAGAAGCACGAGCAGGCACGGGCCTGATAACTTCAGACGGGACAGACTGGCTTGAACACGAACCGGCAGCAACAGACCGCGACTAAGACCACCACCCGGACGCCGGCACCTCAGCAGGCGGTCCAGGAGTATCTGGACTCGCTGCTGCAGGATGCCACCGCCTTAGCCGACAGTGAAATCAGTACTGTACCGGCCGTAAAAACAGTCGTTGAAACAGCAGTTGTCGAAATCGCTGCACAAGCTTCGGTCGTGGAAACGCCCGTTGCCGAAGCGCCGGGCGCCGAGGTTCAGATCAGCGAGGCCCCGACTGCCACGGTCGATATCGATACCTCCGTTGAGATCAGCACGGCTCCGGCAGAAACGCCCGCCGGGCAGGGCTGGCATAATGGCCGTCCGCACTGGGCACAGGAGCGCTTTGAGTGTCTTTTGTTTCAGGTTGCCGGGCTGACCCTGGCCGTACCTCTGAAAGAGCTGGGCGGAGTGCTGACCATCGACGATGATCTGAGTCCGTTGTTTGGCCAGCCCGACTGGTTTCTGGGCTTGCTGCCTTCAAAAACCGCAGGTACAGTCAGGACTATCGATACCGCGCGCTGGGTGATGCCGGAGAAATACACCGACAGCGCCAGGGACAATCTCAGATATGTGATCCTGATGGAAGGGACTGACTGGGGAATGGCCTGTCACGAGGTGGCAGAAGCTATCAGTCTTGAGCCCGACCAGGTCCGCTGGCGCAGCGACCGTGGCCGTCGGCCCTGGCTGGCCGGCACTGTGATCGAACATATGTGTGCCATAATGGACGTGTCCGCACTGGTCGACCTTGTCAGTGCCGACAGCTTGAAAATTAAAGCACCACAGTGGACCAGGCAGCCCACCGAGACCAGCTGACCGGGTTCCGACAGAGGAGTTTTCATGGATATCAAGACAGCGGGCGGCAGCGACGACCCTGTACTGCAGTGGGTCACTTTTCGCCTTGAAGATGAGACCTATGGCATCAACGTGATGCAGGTTCAGGAGGTGCTGCGTTATTCCGAAATAGCCCCTGTGCCGGGTGCACCGAGTTACGTGCTGGGTATCATCAACCTGCGCGGCAATGTGGTTACGGTTATCGATACCCGGCAGCGCTTTGGATTGCCTGCCGCGGAGGTTACCGAGCACACCCGCATCGTCATCATTGAGGTAGAAAAGCAGGTTCTGGGCATTCTGGTGGATGCCGTCTCGGAGGTGGTCTACCTGAACCAGTCTGAAATCGAATCGGCGCCGAATGTCGGCACCGAAGAGAGTGCCAAGTTTATTCAGGGAGTCTGCCATAAGGATGACCGCCTGCTGATTCTGGTCGAACTCGATAAGATGATGACCGACGATGAGTGGTCTGAAATTGCCATGCTGTAATCGCCCGTCCGGTCGATTACGCTAACGGATAGTCATGAATCAGTCGTTGTTGTGGATTTCGCTCATCGGTGTCGCTGTGATTGCGGTCTCAGCGCTGCTGCTGGCGTTGTTTATCTGGCGACGACTGCGGACCAGCGAGCAGAAGTACTATGCGCTGGTCAATGTCATCCGCAATGAAATTAAAGTGATGAACAGCGGCTCGATCGGAGTAGGTCGACGACTCAGGCAGGTCGAGTCCCGGCTCAATATTACGGCTGAAAAGCAGCAGGAGCTGGAGAACCGGGATCCCGGCACGCTGGCTTACAATCAGGCTGCCCGGTTGATGGAGATGGGAGCCGATGTCGATGATCTGGTTTCCAGTTGTGGTATTGCCCGCCCTGAAGCGGAACTGATGGCGCTGCTGCATCGTGAAGTGAAATCGGCACCGGCGCTGGAAAACGGCCGCTAATCTTCGCTTTCTGCCCTGAGTCGGTAGGCGAAACTGATTACTTCGGCGATCGCCTTATACAGGTTTTCCGGAATTTCCTGGCCCAGTTCCAGCTGAACCAGCGCTTCTACCAGGGCAGGGTCTTCATGAATCAGCACTCCGTTTTCCTCGGCGATACGAATAATCTGTTCGGCGATCAGGCCGCGGCCAGTGGCGGAGATGTAGGGAGGGCTCTCTTCGTCATAGGTCAGAGCAACGGCAATCGGAGGTGGCTTCATTCTGTTCATCGCTGTCGTTCTCAGGTCAGCTCTTGATGTCGATCAGCTGCTGTCGCGGCGGACGGATATTACTCTGCGGAGGCGCCTGCTCGCGAACAGCCAGGGTGCTGACTTCCAGTCCGATATTTTCCAGTAACGTCTGCAGCTGCTTCAGGTTGGGTTCCAGCAAGCGGCGAATCTGCTGATCACCGAACCAGACCACGCTGACCGACTCGCCCTCCAGGGTCAGCCTGGCTCCCATGGCAGGAAGATCCTCCATATCGAACTGCAGGGTTACCTGCCAGCGCTTTGACTCATTGGCTGTGTCGCCCTGGTGGCTGCTTTCCTCTCCATTAATTCGCAACTGAATATTCTCGTTACGTCCCTGCCAGAGTACCGGAATATCCATGACCAGCTGGCGTGTCGCCTCGGCGCCCTCCTGCGACTGTTGAGTGAGACTGGAAACCTGGTTAAACAGAACCCGGCTGATGGCCTGCTGAGTCATCTGGGTAATGCGCTGTCCCAGTGGCTGTGGCATTGCTTTGGGATCCGCTGATGCCAGCCGCTGCTCCAGCCTGATCAGCAGTGCCTTGTGGTCCTGATTCAGCGCTGTGCTGTCACCCCGTGCGAGTCGGTTCTCCAGCAGGGTGCCACTGTTAAGCAGTTGCTGACGAACTCCATCGGCACTGGTCTGCTGGGGTGCGGCGATAGAGCGGCCCAGCAGAATCTGAACCAGGCTCTGTAACAGCGGCTGGGCTCTGGCCAGCTGATTCGCATTCTGTGGATCGCCCAGCAGGTTAAGCAGCTGGGTGGGTGGTTGCTGCAATGGCAGGTGCTGTCGAAGGGCATTTTCGACGGCCTGGGTTTTTGCCGCGGGTACTTCGACGGTGACCTGGCCGGAACCGTCCTGACGTACCCGAACTTCGGTGCCGACGCTGACCGGGCGTTGGGCCAGCACTTCCACCTGCCGTCCCTGCAGGTCCAGGGTGATCCGGAATCCCGTGGTCGGCGGTGTTCCCTGGTTGCCGGATGTTGCGGTAGCGGTGCTCTGGGTGGCGGTTGCCGGTTGGCTGGCTGCCGCTGCCGTCGGAGGATTCTGGCCGGCTGAAGCGGATGGTGGCGGGGGCGCGGGTCGGGAGGCGGCTTCCGCTACCACCTGTACCACTCGGGCCAGTGCCCTTTCTCCGGGGCGAACCAGTTGTTCCGGCGTCGCAGGCGTGGTGGCGCCCGGGGCTTTTCCGGCCGCCGCTGACTGATCACTGCGGGTAGCGGCCTGGCTGGGGGCCTGATCGCTTCGTGTCGGCAGGCTGAGACTGATCTGTCCGGCGTTTTCCCGTGTGATACGGATTTCGGTGCCCGGTGTCAGCGGTCTGGGGGTCACCACTTCGATGATGCGGCCTTCAACATTCAGACGTGCCCGGTAGCTGCTGTCAGCAGCGGCCTGTTGTCCGGTTCGGATGGACTCCGGCGTGCGGGGAGCGGAGGGGGGCACGGGGACAGGACGGGGCTGATCCGGGCGGCTGGCAGTCACCGGATCACGGGGAGTCGTTGTTGCCGTCGGTCGTACAGAAACCGTGCTACCGGTCCGGTCCGTCGCCGGTGCAGTGCCGCTGGTTGTTGTTGATGCGGCAGCGCTGGCGGTGCCTGACCCAGCACTACCGGCGCCTGGTCCCGTATTGCCGGCAACGCTCCGGCCGCTCTGCGTGCCCCTGTCAGTACTGATCCGAATACCTGCACTGGACGTCGACTGTGTTGTGGCGGCCGTCTGTTGGGGGGCGGTGGCTGATTTCTGCTGCGCGCCGGCCTCGCTGCCGGTTGTCTGACGGACCTGGCTGGTTGTAGTCTGCGGCTGTGCGACCGATTTTCGAGGTGGTTGGGGAGTGCTCTCCAGCACCCGGGCGGTCAGGGTCTGGCCGATGCGGAGCAGGGATTCCAGCCGTTCCGACGCCATCTCTGCACTGAGTTTCTGGAAACCGGCGCCGCTGAGTTGTTCAATCAATATCTGTCTCCGGAGTTTGCCGGGCGGGGGCTGAGGCTGTCCGGGTACCGTTTACTTTCGCCGGCAGAGCAGCTTACCCAGGTCAAGAATGGCCGTAATGTAGTGCCCCCGTTTTTGATTATTCGTATATAATGCGCTGATTTCGCAGCCATAGGAAGCGCATTGTCAGTCCCTGCGGCAGCGCGCCGCGGATGTGGCGATTTTCAGCACTTAAGGTAGCACCAGTTTTGTCGACTCCGCTGTTAGAGGTAAAGGATCTGTACTGTGAACGGGATGAGCGAGTCCTGTTCCAGGACCTGAGTTTCTCGCTGAATTCCGGTGAAGTTCTGCAGGTAGAGGGGCCGAACGGCAGTGGTAAGACAACCCTGCTGAGAATTCTCAGTGGCCTGTCCCGTGCATTTGAGGGGGAGCTGTTCTGGAAAGGGCAACCGCTGGCCGAGGGGCGTGATGATTTTCTCGAGTCGTTGCTCTATTACGGTCATCTGCCCGGGGTTAAAGCCACCCTGACTCCGGAGGAAAACCTGCGCTGGTACGCGGCACTGCATCCACAGACCGATACCATTACCGAACGGATTCACGAAGCGCTGGCCAGCGTCGGCCTGTACGGATATGAGGATGTGCCCTGCCACTCCCTGTCAGCCGGTCAGAATCGTCGGGTCAGCCTGGCGCGTCTGTACCTGAGCCGAGCGCCGTTGTGGATTCTGGATGAGCCTTTTACCGCTATCGATAAGCGGGGGGTTGCCGCCAAAGAGGCATTGATCGAGGAGCATGCCGCCAATGGTGGCAGTGTGATTCTCACCACCCATCATGAACTGGCGATAGGTAATCTGCGCCAGATCTGCCTCGGCGGATCTCAGCCGGAACTTCAGGAGGTCGCCAGTGACTAATCAGTCGGTTTCAGATCTGTCTCTGAGCAGCGTATTCTGGATGACCCTGAAGCGGGACCTGCTGCTGGCCTATCGTCGTCGTAACGATCTGGTCAGTCCTCTGATGTTCTTCCTGATGGTGGCGACGCTGTTTCCGCTGGGCGTCAGTCCGGAACCGGCTTTTCTGTCCGAGGTGGCTGCGGGAGTGGTCTGGGTCGCGGCACTGCTGTCGACGCTGCTGTCTATGGACAGCCTGTTCCGTACCGACTTTGATGACGGATCGCTGGAACAGATGCTGCTGAGCCCGCAACCGCTGGCGCTGCTGGTGGTCGCTAAGGTCTGCGCCCACTGGATGGTCAGCGGACTGCCGCTGACCATTATGGCTCCGTTGCTGGGAGTGATGCTCTACCTGCCCACAGAGGGCATGTGGACGCTGGTGCTGACCCTGCTGATCGGTACTCCGACGCTCAGTCTGATCGGTGCCATTGGCGCAGGGCTCACCGTCGGGCTTCGTAAAGGCGGTGTACTGATTACGCTGCTGGTGCTACCGCTGTATATTCCGGTACTGATCTTTGGTACCGGCGCGGTTCAGGCCGCCTCTGCAGGATTGCCTGTGGAAGGTTATCTGGCGATACTGGGAGCGATCCTGGCGCTGGGGGTTGTGCTGGCGCCGCTGGCGGTGGCTGCGGGCCTCAGAATTAGTGTAAGTAACTGACGAGCAGATTATGGCAAAAACCTGGAAAATGCCGAAGTGGTTCTATCAGCTGGGGTCGCCGCGCTGGTTCTATGATATCAGTGGACGACTGCTGCCGGGCTTTACGATCGCTGCAGTGCTGCTGCTGACGGTCGGAACCATCTGGGGACTGGCCTTTGCGCCGGCTGATTATCAGCAGGGTAACAGTTTCCGGATTATCTATATCCATGTGCCGGCCGCAGTTCTGGCCCAGTCCTGTTACATGCTGATGGCCGTTGCCGGTGCCATCGGCCTGATCTGGAAGATGAAAGTTGCCGATATGATCGCTAAGAGCTGTGCGCCGATCGGTGCCACGATCGCCATTCTGGCGCTGGCGACCGGTGCCATCTGGGGTAAACCCACATGGGGGGCCTGGTGGGTCTGGGATGCCCGGCTGACTTCGATGCTGATTCTGCTGTTCCTCTATATCGGCGTCTATACCCTGCACAGTGCCATCGATAATGAGGTCAGTGCCGGCCAGGCCGGGGCGGTGCTGTCGCTGGTTGGGCTGGTCAATATTCCGATTATCAAATACTCGGTGGAGTGGTGGAACACCCTCCATCAGCCGGCCACCTTCACGGTCACCGAAAAACCGGCGATGCCCTCGGAGATGTGGATGCCGCTGCTGGTGATGGTGCTCGGGTTCTACTGTTTCTTTGCCGTGGCGTTAATGCTCCGAACCCGCACCGAGATTCTGCAGCGCGAAAAACGCAGCAGCTGGGTTCAGCAACTGGTTGAGGACAAGCAGCATGTACTTTGAGTCGTTCAGCGAGCTGATTGCTATGGACGGGCATGGTCCCTATGTCTGGACCTGTTACGGCATCGCCCTGGTTATTCTGGTCTTCAACGTGGCCAGTCCGTTGCTGAGAAAGAAACAGTTCCTGCAGGAGCAGGTGCGCCGTCTGAAGCG
Source organism: Motiliproteus sp. (assembly GCA_965230185.1). Taxonomy (GTDB): domain Bacteria; phylum Pseudomonadota; class Gammaproteobacteria; order Pseudomonadales; family Balneatricaceae; genus Motiliproteus. The sequence goes on along the minus strand of OZ245995.1, from coordinate 4,877,963 downwards.
GGAGCGCCGGGTCAGTCAGGGGCAGGGGTAAACCGCTATGAACCGATTAACAATACAGCTGACCAGCCTGAAATCGCTGCTGGCGCTGATCGTCTTTATGCTCTGGAGTGGTGTTGCCGCTGCCGCCATCGATACCTATGAGTTTCGCGACGAGAGCAGTGAAGCGCTGTTTCGGACCATGACTGACGAACTGCGCTGCCCTAAATGTCAGAACCAGAACCTGGCCGACTCCAACTCGCCGATTGCCGCGGATATGCGCCGTGAAATCCATCGTCTGGTGGAAGAGGGGCAGAGTGGCGACCAGATCGTCGACTTTATGGTCGCCCGCTATGGCGATTTCGTCCGTTATCGTCCGAAAAAGGACACCTCCACCGCCGTGCTCTGGTACGGTCCCATCATATTGCTGGTGCTCGGAGTGGTGGTGGTGCTGATCATCTCCCGCCGCCGTAAATCTGCCGGCGACCCTCCTGCTTCGTCAGCCCCGGACCGGGAACGCCTGAAAAAGCTGCTGGGCGACGACGATCAGAACCGCAACTGACCCCCCTGCCGGTCACATTTCGGGGAATTTACCGAGGTGTGTAGTCAACAGAATTCCGGAGTAATAAAATGGCTCCGGAATCTGCTGGAATTTAAGGCACAAACCAGCACCGGTAGTCGGGTGTGGTCAGAATAATAGTGGTCAAAATATATGAGCTTACGTGACTGGTTGATCGTTGCCGGTGTGGTGGTACTGATCGTTATCGTGCTGGATGGTATCAGGCGCATGCGTAACCGCGGCAAACTGCGCCTTGAAATTGACAGACAATTTGAGGATCTGCCGGAAGAAGACTTTAACGGTGAACTGCCCAATGGCGGAGCCCGGATCTCCAGGGCCGAGTATGACAGCGGAATCGCAACCGCCGGCTTCGCCGAAAGCCGGGGCGGGGATGGCGCTGTCCCCGCCTCCAGAGAGGAAGACGTCGATCTGCTGATGGACGGCAGTTTTCGTGGGGTCGGTGAAGGAGCCGACCAGTGGCTGCAGCCACAACCCGATGTCGTACCGCAAAAGAGCCCGGAGGACGATTTCCCTGAGGCCTTACCGGAAGCTTTTGAATCACCGGCGGAACAACCCGCTGACAGACCTGCTTACCGGGATCGGTCGATCGCATCGGCTGTGGACCCGGAAGCTGAAGCCTTTGAACAGGCACTGGCGGCCGACATTTCACCCGCCCCGCAGGAATCGAATACGGAATCCCGGGGGGAGGTAACGGAGCCGGATAAAATTGCCCGGAATCCGCTGGATGACGATTTCGATGGTGTCATCAGCGAGGTCAGAGTGCGGAGCTCGGACAGCACCGCCGGCAACCCCGTTGCGGAGTCTGCCGTTAGCACCTTTTCAGCGCCGGAACATCAGGTCGAGTCGTCGTCAATGCCGGAGAGTCCGATTGAGGCTTCCGCAACTGCCGAATCGCTGCCGGCCGACAGAGATCACTCCGCTGCTGAAGAAATCAGCGATACGACCACCGTCGAAGATCAACAGGCGGCCGACAGGCCGGCAATGACGCTGATCGAAGAGGAGAGCCTGGATCTCAGTCAGCCGGTTACCGTGCTGATGGAGCAGATGAAAAGCCGGAGTGCTGAACAGCAGGTGGAGGAGAGGGACGCTGAGTCGAAGATAACTCTCGAGCCGAAACCGCCTGTAGCAGATATCGTCCGGGAGCCGGTGGTCGCGGATGCCGTCGCTGGTGTTAGTGACCATGAGTCTGTCGGGGCCACCGCCACTGCTGCCACTGATGAGCAGAACGATGATGGCCTTCATATGCGGGCCGCCATCGACGAACCGGATATCGCCAGTGTTGAGGCGGAGCTGAGCGCGCTCGGCGCTGTCGAGTCGGCTGAAGCTGTTAAACCGACGGAAAGCAGTAGTTCTACCCGTGCCAGCCGTAGCCGCCAGAAGCCGGCCAAGAAGAGCACTACCCGGAAGAAAGCGGAAAAACCGGCAAAGAAGTCCAGAATGACCCGGCTTCGGGAGGAGATTCAGACCAGCTTCTTCGATCTCGATCCCGATCTTGCGCCTGAGCCCGTGGAAGACGCTGAGCCGAAGAAAAAAGCGAAAGCAAAGCCGGACAGGAAACGCTCGTCGAAAACCACCAGAAAACGTAAAGAGTCCGCTGCTGAGCCGCCGGTCCCCGAGAATACTCAGCCTGAACCGGAAGAAGCCCCGGTACTGGTCATCAGTGTGGCCGGACGTTCGGCCTTCGAAGGCGGCAAACTGTTCCGGCTGGTCGAGGCCTGTGGCATGGAATTCGGTGATATGCACATTTTCCATCGTCATGAGGATGGTCCCGGCCAGGGGCCGGTTCAGTTCAGCATGGCTAACGCCGTAAAGCCGGGATATTTTGATCCGGAGATCCGGGATCAGCTCAGTACACCGGCGGTGACCTTCTTTCTGGAGATGTCACAGCCAAAAGAACTGATGAACGCTTTCGACTGTATGCTGGCCACGGCAAAGTGTGTGGCTGATAACCTCGATGGTGTGCTGAAGGATGAGAATCGCAGCGTGATGCGTCCGCAGACCATTGAGCACTGCCGCCAGCAGATTCGGGACTTCGAGCGTCGACGACTGGCGAAACGCCCCTGACCGGAGGCTGCCCGTCAGGGCGGCCTTTTTTATTTTCCAGACACCTCTGTTTTCACACCGATTCCAGTGTAGATAATGACTGATATTCAGAATGTAAGCCGGCAGGCTGAAGAGCTGCGACAGACGCTGCAGCTGCACAACCATCGTTACTATGTACTTGATGAGCCGAGTATTCCGGACGCCGAGTATGACCGCCTGTTTCAGCAGCTGAAGACGCTGGAGCAGCAGTATCCACAGCTGATTACCGCCGATTCGCCGACCCAGCGGGTCGGTGCACAGCCGTTGGCGGGCTTTTCGCAGATCACCCATGAACTGCCGATGTTGTCGCTGGACAATGCTTTCAGCGAAGCGGATATGGAGGATTTCGATCGCCGCGTCCATGAACGGCTGGGGCTGGCCGCCGATCAGCCGGTAAGCTATGCCTGTGAACCGAAACTGGACGGTATCGCCGTCAGCCTGTTGTATCGCGATGGTCTGCTGGAGCGGGGGGCGACCCGGGGCGACGGCGCCACCGGCGAAGATATCACTCTGAATGTCAGGACCATTCCCAGTATTCCGTTGCGGCTGTTGGGAGAGGACTGGCCGCAGGTGCTGGAGATTCGCGGCGAAATCTATATGCCGTCGGCGGGATTTACCGAACTCAATGAGCGGGCTGCTGCCGCCGGTGAAAAGCCGTTCGTTAATCCGCGTAACGCCGCCGCCGGCAGTCTCCGTCAGCTGGATCCGCGGATTACCGCTAAACGGCCACTGGAGATGTGTGCATACAGTGTCGGACTGGTGGAGGGCGGAACGCTGCCGGACAGTCACACCGAGATCCTGCAGCAGCTTCATGGCTGGGGTATGAAGATCAATCCGGAAATGCAGGCGGTAGAAGGGGTAAACGCCTGTCTGGCGTATTTTGGTGAACTGGCAGAGAAGCGCAACTACCTGGGCTACGAAATCGACGGTATCGTCTTTAAGGTCAACAATATCGAACTGCAGCAGCGGCTGGGGTTTGTTTCCCGGGCGCCTCGCTGGGCCATCGCCCACAAATTTCCGGCCCAGGAGGAGATGACCGAGCTGCTGGATGTGGAGTTTCAGGTCGGACGCACCGGTGCGGTGACGCCGGTGGCACGGCTGAAGCCGGTGTTTGTCGGCGGGGTGACGGTCAGCAACGCTACCCTCCATAACATGGACGAGGTGGAGCGGCTGGATGTGCGGGTCGGTGATAGCGTTATTATCCGTCGGGCCGGCGATGTTATTCCTCAGGTGGTCAGCGTGGTAGTGGATAACCGGCCCGCTGATGCCCGGCCGGTAACGCTGCCGGAAAGCTGTCCGGTCTGCGGTGCTCAGGTTGAGCGGCTGGAAGGGGAGGCCGCTGCCCGCTGCAGTGGTGGCCTCAGCTGTGATGCCCAGCGTAAGGAGGCGATCAAACATTACGCCTCCCGCAAAGCGATGGACATCGATGGTCTTGGCGACAAGCTGGTGGAAGCGCTGGTGGACAACGGTCAGATTGGCCAGCTCGCGGATCTTTATCGGCTGGAGCATCCCCGCGTTGCGGGGATGGAGCGAATGGGGGATAAATCGGCTGAAAACCTGCTGCGGGCTATCGACGCCAGCAAGTCGACGACTCTGCCCCGTTTTCTCTATGGCCTCGGCATTCGCGAGGTGGGGGAAGCGACTGCAAAAAGTCTGGTCCGCCACTTCGGTACTCTGGAGGCGATTCGTAGTGCCGACGAGGAGCAACTGCAGACAGTGCCCGACGTAGGACCGATCGTTGCCCGCCATCTGGCGGTATTCTTCCGCCAGCCTCATAACCTGGAAACCCTGGATGCGCTGGTCGCGGCTGGTGTCCACTGGCCGGTGGAAGAGGTCAGCAGTTCGGACGAATTGCCACTGAACGGAAAAACCTGGGTGCTGACCGGTACTCTGGAAACCCTGTCCCGTAGCGAAGCGAAGGAGAAGCTGGAAGCTCTGGGAGCGAAAGTCAGCGGCAGCGTGTCGAAAAAAACCGACTGTGTCGTGGCAGGCCCCGGAGCCGGCTCCAAGCTGATGAAGGCGCGGGATCTGGGGATCGAGGTGATCGACGAACCGCAGCTGCTGGAGTTTCTTCAGCAACAGGGAGTGGCCTGATATGGAAATTCCCTGGGATCAGCTCAGCGAAGAGGCTTTGCGGGGCCTGATCGAAGAGTTCGTGACCCGCGAAGGTACCGACTACGGTCATCAGGATTACAGCCTCGAAGATAAGGTTGCGGCCGTTCGGCAGCAGCTCAGTCGGGGGGACGCTATCATTATCTATGATGATTATTTGCAGAGCTGTACCCTGGTCGCTCGCGGACAGCGGGCTGAGCTGTCGGAGTCGGGGATTACCCCGGCGGGTTAACACAGAAGAATGTGTGCCGTCGGCCTTAAGGCCGCTACGATCCCTCAGAAGCCCTGCAAACAGGCGTAATTGCGTCAGACTGACGTGAGTTTCAGCCGGCCAGGGCAATTTCCCGCCGATTAAGTCCCGGTTAAGGCTTAAAGGTCGATACTGCCAGCAACGATCGCAGAGCAGGAGCAGGTTATGGAGCAACTCGACTCGATCATTGCCACGATAGCGCTGACCATGGGGGTTGGCTGGGCCAGCGGCATCAATCTCTACGCCACGCTGCTGATGCTGGGCTATATGGCCAATACCGGCAATATCGTGTTGCCGGATGAACTGGAAGTGCTGGCCAGCCCACTGGTGATAGCCGCCGCTGCCTTTATGTATGCCGTGGAGTTTTTTACCGATAAGATTCCCGGTGTCGATACCGGTTGGGATACGCTGCATACCTTTATCCGGATTCCCGCCGGAGCGGCGCTGGCCGCCGGTGCCGTCGGTGACGTCAGTGTCGCCGTCGAAGTGGCCGCGGCGATCGTCGGTGGCGGGCTGGCAGCCGGTAGTCACGTGGCTAAAGCCGGCAGCCGGGTGATGATCAATACTTCCCCGGAGCCTTTCAGCAACTGGTTTGCCTCGGTGGGGGAAGATGTCGCGGTAATTGCCGGTGTCTGGGCCGCTCTTAATCAGCCCTGGCTGTTTCTGGCTGCACTGCTGCTGTTTATTCTGCTGCTGGCCTGGTTGCTGCCGAAACTGTTACGGGCTGCCGGGCGGGTGCTTGGTTCCATCGGGAAGTTGTTCCGTGGCCGGTCACCGCCGGATCCGAGGTCGGGGCGGGAGTTACCTTCCGCCACTAAACCCAGCGCTCAAAACGGCGATCATTGATAATCAGTGGCAGCAGATCGCTGCGGGTGACAATACCAGCCAGTCGGCCGTCAGGGTGAACGATGGGCATGCTGCTGAGCCGCCGGTCATACATCACCAGAGCAACTTCCCGAACCCGGGTATCGGGGGTGGCGACGATCAGCTGCTTGGAGTAGCCCCCTTCGATAGTGGGGTGTCGGTAGGGTGGCCCCTGATGGGGCGTCAGGTTGCTCCGTCTGAGCAGGTCTCTCTCCGTCAGCATACCCATCAGCCGGCGGTCCCTGCTGACCACCGCCAGATGCCGTTTCTGGCTGCGAATCATCATATCCCAGGCCGCTTCGACCCGCGCTCCTTCCGGGATGCTGACCACCGGTGCCGTCATAATGCGGTCAACGACAAAATCGGGGCGATCGGTCTGTCTTCGCTTCAGGCTCTCGGTGGCCTTGTAGGCCTGCTGCGCCCGCTGGCCCGGAGTGCGACTGGATGAAGTCTGCGGGGGGAATTCCGCCTGCTCCGATTCCGGAGGTACGGTCTGATCATCAGATGAAGGGATAGCACGGCCGGCATGTATTTCTGTCAGCTGCTCCACGACCCGGCTCGGCAGTACCGAATTCACCGGAGTCTGTATGCGATATCCATGATCATAAACTACCAGAGCCATGATCGGGCCTCCTGCGCCGCTTCCTGCAGTGCGTCTCAGTTATAGCGGGCGGTGCCGAAATCGGCACGCCTCTCCTATTATATCGTCCGACGAATCAAATCTTTAACCAGGAAACGTGCCGGGTTCAGTGCGTTGAGCAGTGTATCTTCCAGCGGCAGGGGGTCAGCACTGATCTGGCTGGCGATGATCTCCCCCGCCAGCGGGGCGGTTATCATTCCTTTGGAACCGTGGGCCAGACTGACATACAGGCCCGGCAGATGCGGTGGAGGAGTATCCAGCTGCGCCCTGGCGTTATTGCGCAGTTCTCCGTACTGACCGATAAAGCGATCCCGCTCCACGGCGGCGCCCACCAGCGGCAGGTAGTCGGGGGAGGTGCAGCGAAAACCGACCCGGCCCCGACGCTGGTCGATCGGTACTTCAGCCAGCATGTCGGCCAGCTCCGGTGCCATCTGCGAGGTATTGTTCAGATTTTCCAGATGATCCTCGGTTCTGACCGCAGAATCATCGCTGTGAATATCGAAGGTGGCGCCGAAACAGTATTGACCCTGCCAGGGGGGGGAGATATAGCTGTGACCGCAGAGCACCGTTTTCAGAGGTTCCTGCGGGCTGTCCGGCTGTTCGAAGCGACTGACCTGACCGCGGATTGATTTCAGAGGTAGTGATTGCAGCTGCTGGAAGCGGGCGGCTTCACGGGCGTTGGCGACGATCACGACCGGCGCTTCGGCAATCACACCTTCACAACCGAGCAGCTGCCACCGGCCGTCATCGAGCTGCTGCAGCTGGTCCACCCGCTGGCCGAAACGGCCGTGGATGCCGGGGTGACTGATCAGTGCCCGACAGAGGCCGGGCGGGTGAATCCAGCCGGATGTCGGAAACCAGAGGCCACCATGGCTGAGCCTGACGCCGGCCAGTTCGCTGGCTGCGTCGGCGTCCACACCGCTCAGCAACTGTTCGGGATAGTGGCCGAGCTTGAGCAGCTTCTGCTGTTTTTCCGCTTCCCGGGGGAGCATCGCCAGCTGCAGCACTCCGCAGGGGGACCAGAACTCGGAATCCGGTAGCAACTGCTTCAGTAATCTCAGGCTGTACAGGTAGCCTGCCAGGTGAATCCTGCTCTGCAGTGTCGGTTTTGCCGGCAGTTTCGCATAAAGCACGCCCTGGGCATTGCCGGAGGCCGCCGTTGCCGGTTCCGAGGCCTGATCGATCAGCTCGATCTGCCAGCCGCGACGGGCCAGGGCGGCGGCCGCAGAACAGCCGGCAATGCCGGCACCGATAACGATTGCCCGCCGCTGCTCGGGCGCTGAAACAGGCACCGCCTGTGGGCCTGAGTACCAGATTCTGTCCAGCTTTGTTCTGCTCGGGCCGCTGAACTCTCCGGCCAGCATATCCCGTTTATGGCCGAATCCCGGAACTTTACTGACGCTGAACCCTGCAGCTGTCAGTCCCCGGCGCACGATACCGGCGGCGGTAAAGGTGCTGAAGCTGGTTCCGGTGTGGCTGAGCCTGGCCATCGCACTGAACAGCCCTTCGCTCCACATCTGTGGATTACGGGCCGGTGCGAAACCATCCAGGTACCAGGCGTCGACCCGGGCTTCAAGTTGTTTAAGCATCAGCTCCGCCTCGCCGAAAAGCAGGGTCAGCGTAATACGACCAGCGTCAAACTGAAGGCGGTGGTATCCGCTGCAGGCCGGGGGCCAGGCCTCCAGTAATTGCTGCGCCAGCTCCTGCAGTTGTGGCCACAGTCGCAGCGATTTTTCAAGATCCTCCCGGCTCAGGGGGTGTTTCTCGGCAGAGATAAAGTGCAGCCGGGCCCCTTCCGGAGCCTGCTCCTGCCAGCATTGCCAGCTGGCCAGGAAATTCAGACCGGTGCCGAAACCGGTCTCGGCGATGCAGAACTGCTGCCCTTCCTGTAGCTGCTGCCAGCGTTGCGGTAGCCCGTTGTGTCGGAGGAACACATAACCGGTCTCCTCCAGCCCGCTGGCTCGGGAGAAGTAGACATCCTGATAGATACTGGAAATGGGGCGCCCCTCTTCATCCCATTGCAGGTGGGCGACGGAAAAAGAGGGCGTGGACGGCTGGCTCATAAGGTTCTGTATATCCGGCAGGACTGTAAAATGCCGGATTATACCCTGTCAGATCACGGATGAGGGAAGCCGGGGCGGCAGTCAGGATTCAGGGGTTAAGCGCTTCTTCATCGATAAAGGGATTCGTGAAGCTGCTGCCCTCTCCGGCTTTGCGGGCACAGGTGTGCCGGGCCATGGTTTCCTTGACGGCGGCTTCCTGAGCTTTTTTGACGTCGATGATCAGCAGAAACTGGCCAGCTTCGATTTTTTCATGGAAGCGGGCGATCTTATAGTTCTGCCGGGTCAGGCCGCCGCTGGCACCGAGCCAGATACCGATCATGCTGCAGATACAGGTGATCAGGGCGAACATTTTCAGGTCCATCGGATAACCGGGGGGATCAATCACCATCAGTATGCTGGCCAGCAACAGCCCCACGGCGCCGCCAATCAGAGCGCCCTGCTCTCCGCAGTGAATAACGTCCAGTCGCTGTAGCGGGTTGGCAGAGTGGATATGGTGCTGATAGAGCCCTTCAGGATTCTTGCAGATTACCCGAAAGTTCCAGTCTGTGATGCCTGCGCTGTGCAGGTCTTCGGCGATCCGGCGGGTATCGTCCAGATCCTGTGAGAGGTAATAGAGTCTTTTCACCCCGGCTGCCCTCCATCGTTCCATTACAGCCTAGTATGGCACGAGAAAAGCAACCCTGACGGGCGGGGTGAATATGACCGGCTGTTTTCAGCCGGTCCGGGGAATGCCTGGGGGTCAGACTTCCAGGGTCAGTTTCTGGTAGCCGACAATGTTAGCGGCCGGGTGCGGCGTGTTGCTGATCAGTACGGAAGAGAAGCGCTTGCGCAGGCCGCTCAGCAGGTTTTTTGTCCACTGGCGAATGTACATGGCACGCATGGCCTCCGCTTCCTGACGGTAAAACTCGATGTCGATCACACCGTTGGCATTTCTTTTCAGTTCGGAATCGTAGCTGTTCAGGTTTTCAGTGTTGTTGCTCATTTCAGTCGTCCGGAAGAATCCGCAGATTCATTAGTAATGTTACGCTAAGTGGAAGCCCTGTTAACAATCCTGTCTCAGTTCTGACGCCGGTTTCAGCCGCTGGCTGTTTTTCAGGTGCCGTCTGAGGTCTCTGTTTTCGCCTGATTCGGCGATGGCCTCCGTATTGGATGGCGCTATAGTAAGGATGATGAAGATATTGCACAAACGACGCTTTTTCAGCAGAATGGTGAAAAAATCTCATCTTTTGAAGAGGCCCTGTTTCCATGAGACGCCTGCCCCCGCTGAACGCTCTGCGCTCCTTCGAAGCCGCCGCTCGTCATGGCAGTTTTAATCAGGCTGCCGAGGAGCTGTACGTGACCCCTTCGGCCATCAGTCACCAGGTTAAGTCGCTGGAACAATTCCTCGATATACAGCTGTTCCGGCGTAATAAACGACGGGTCGATCTGACCGCCGCCGGTGAAAAATACCTGCCCTCTATTCAGCACGCCCTCGATGAGATTGACGCTGCCACACGACGGCTGGTCGCCAACCCCAACGCCGCTGCCGTGACCCTCAGCGTGGCGCCGGCATTTCTGACTCGCTGGTTGATGCCGAGGCTGAGTCAGTTTCAGGAGTTGTACCCGGATCTCGAGTTGCGGCTCAGTGCCTCCATGGGTGAAATCGATTTCGACCACAGCGATATCGATATGGCGGTCCGCTTCGGTTCCGGTGACTGGCGGGGTATGGATGCCGAGTTTCTGCTGGGGATGTCGGTGGTGCCGGTGTGTAGTCCACGGCTACTGTCCGGACGTCGCCCCCTGAAAGCGGTGGATGATCTGCGCTTTCATACCCTGATTCAGGTCAGCACCCGGCTGGATGAGTGGCGGGCCTGGTTGCGCTCAGCCGGTATCGATGAGGTCGGCTTTGGTAAGGAATTGCGCTTTTCCAGCACCTCACTGGCCACCGGCGCGGCAGTGGAGGGGCTGGGCATCGCGCTGGCGGACCGTCACCTGGTTTCAAAGGAGTTGCGTTCCGGTGCCCTGGTGGTGCCCTTCGATATCTCGCTGGACACTCACAGCGCCTTCTATCTGGTCAAACCTGAGAACCGGCCGCTCAGCTACAGCATGAAGGTGTTCCGCGACTGGATTATGGAAGCGATCGAAGAGAGCGACGAAGAGGATGCGGAATTCTTTAACCTGGACTGATCCCACTCCGGAAACAGCCTCGGCGACAGGACCTGCCGCCACGCCAGTGGTGACGAGCTGGTTATTCCGCCTGTCCCGCTAACAGGTGCCCGTCACCGGGGTCGGTGATATACTGCCGGCCTCTGTATCCGGATCCGGGAGCGATAAGTCATGAACCGAGCGGGATTTACCAGTAATCGAACTGCCTGGGCGTTGCGGGCATTCCGATGGCGTCACTGATGCCGTAATTCCGATTTTCGTTCACTGACGACCTTTATTACAGGAAGACCCCATGCTCTTAATGATCGATAACTACGATTCCTTTACCTATAACGTTGTCCAGTATTTCGGCGAACTGGGCGCCGATGTTCAGGTGCACCGCAACGATGAAATCAGCATCGAAGAGATCGAAGCGCTGAAGCCGGATCATCTGGTGATCTCCCCCGGACCCTGCACACCAGCAGAAGCGGGGATCTCGGTGGCGGCGATCGAACACTTTGCCGGCAGGCTGCCGATTCTTGGTATCTGCCTGGGCCACCAGAGCATCGCTCAGGCCTTCGGTGGCGATGTGATTCGTGCCGGCCAGGTGATGCATGGCAAGCTGTCAAAAGTCTATCACCGTAACGAAGGGGTCTTTCGCGGCCTCTCCAATCCTTTCGAGGCGACCCGTTACCATTCGCTGGTGATTGATCAGCAGACCCTGCCGGACTGTCTTGAGGTGACCGCCTGGACACAGAACGATGACGGCAGCGTTGAAGAGATTATGGGCGTACGCCATAAAACGCTGGACATTGAAGGGGTGCAGTTTCATCCGGAGTCGATCCTGACCGAGCACGGTCACGATATGCTGAAGAATTTTCTTGATCGCTGACCGCAGGGTGAGCATCTGAGCAGATACGAACAATAAGACAGTTGGAGAAAGATCCATGGATATTCAGGCGGCGATTCGCGCCCTGACCGAAGGGCAGAGTCTCAGCGGTGACGATATGCAGGCGGTTATGCGGCAGATCATGACCGGTGAAGCAACTCAGGCGCAGATTGGAGGGTTCCTGATTGCCCTGCGTATGAAGGGGGAGACCGTTGAAGAGATCGCCGGCGCCGCTCAGGTGATGCGTGAGCTGGCCACCGGTGTCAGGGTATCCGGAGATCACGTGGTGGATACCTGTGGTACCGGTGGAGATGGTGCCAGTATCTTTAATGTCTCCACCGCGTCCGCCTTTGTCGTAGCCGCCGCCGGTGGCCGGGTCGCTAAACATGGAAACCGATCCATCTCCAGTTCCAGCGGCAGTGCCGATGTGCTGGAAGCGGCCGGCGTTAATCTGACTCTGACACCGGAGCAGGTGGCAGGCTGTGTTGAGCAGGTCGGTGTCGGCTTTATGTTTGCCCCCGCTCATCACAGTGCCATGAAACATGCCATCGGCCCGCGTCGCGAGATGGGCGTCCGTACTGTGTTTAATGTGCTCGGACCGCTGACTAACCCGGCCGGCGCCCCTAATCAGGTGCTGGGGGTGTTCAGCCGTGAATGGGTGAGACCGCTGGCCGAGGTGCTGCAACGGCTTGGCAGCCGCCACGTGATGGTGGTCCATGCCGATGACGGCCTCGATGAAATCACCATCTCCGGCACCACCCGCGTGGCGGAACTGGTGGACGGTGAGATTCGCGAGTACCAGCTCGACCCGGCCCGGTTCGGCATCAGCCCGGCGTCGCTGGACGGTCTGGTGGTGGCGGATGCTCACGCCAGTCTGGCGCTGATTCGCAGCGCCCTGGGCGGTCAGCCCGGTCCGGCTGCCGACATCATTAAGCTGAATGCCGGTGCCGCTATCTACGTATCCGGTCTGGCCGACACTCTGGAAGCCGGCATCAGCCGGGCGGCGGAATTGCTGGCCAGCGGTGCGGCACTGGTAAAACTGAATGACCTGGCTGATTACTCTCAGTCACTGAGCAACTGACGGCTGGCGATACTGAGCATGAATACACCCACCATACTGTTAAAGATACTGCAGCGTAAAAAAGAAGAAGTCGCCCGCGACCTGGCGGCAATGCCGCTGCAGGGACTGAAAGAGCAGATCGAAGCCAACCGCTATAACGAACTGGCCCCAAGAGGATTCGTGGCGGCCATGGAAGCGGCTATCCACGACGGCCGGGCGGCGGTCATTGCCGAAGCGAAAAAAGCCTCGCCCAGCAAAGGCGTGATTCGGGAGAACTTTGATCCCGCCGAGATTGCCCGCAGCTACGAACAGGGCGGCGCCTGCTGCCTGTCGGTGCTGACTGACGTCGATTATTTCCAGGGCAGCAACGAATACCTCAAACAGGCCCGGTCGGCCTGCAGTCTGCCGGTGATTCGTAAAGACTTTATTATCGATCCTTACCAGGTGTACGAAGCTCGCGCCATCGGTGCCGATTGTATTCTGCTGATTGCGGCGGCGCTGGAGGACGAGCCGATGCGTCAGCTTCATGATCTGGCCCGCAGCCTGCGCATGGATGTGCTGATCGAAGTGCATAACGAAGAAGAGCTGCAGCGGGCCCTGAAGCTGGATACCCGGCTGATTGGCATCAACAACCGCAACCTCCACACCTTTGAGGTCAGCCTGGACAACACCTATCAGTTGCTGGATCAGATTCCCTCGGGCCGTATTGTGGTCACCGAAAGCGGCATCCTCAACGGTCAGGACGTGGCGGCGATGCGGGAACGGGATGTACATGCCTTCCTGGTGGGTGAAGCCTTTATGCGGGCCGATGATCCCGGCCAGCAGCTGAAGACATTGTTTGAGTCCTGACCCGGTTGTGATCGATGGTGACAATCGCCGACTGTCGATCGTTGAGAAAAATAAAGAGAAGCTATTGTTGTTATGAAAGTATCAGTTCAGTGGGGTGGTGACGCCAAATTTGTCGCCGAATCCGGTTCCGGCCATCAGGTCACTATGGACGGCCCGCCCGATCACGGCGGTCAGAATCAGGGGCCGCGTCCGATGGAAATGCTGTTGATGGGGCTGGGTGGCTGCACCAGTTTCGATGTGATGTCGATTCTGAAGAAGACCCGCCAGGATGTGGTGGACTGTGTGGCTGAGATCGAAGCCGAACGGGCCGATGAAGTTCCGGCGGTTTTTACCCGAATTCACGTTCACTTCGTTGTAAAGGGGCGGGGTCTTAAAGAAGCCCACGTCAAACGTGCAGTGGCGCTCTCTGCCGAGCAGTACTGCTCCGCTTCCATCATGCTGGAAAAAGGTGGCGTCAGCATCAGTCACGACTACGAGATCGTCGAAGTCGACTGAAGTCGCAACTTTCTGCTTTTTTCCTGCCTCCGTCCGGAGCTGGCTTCAGGTCTGTAAAGATCTGCCGTCGGTTCCGGTACTTTTCTGTCCGGCGACTGCTTGTTCAGATACTCAGTCCGCGTCCGCGATGGGCCAGCCGATGGGCACCTCTCAGCAGCAAAACCAGTATGCCGGTCAGGCAGAGTACCACGGCTGCTGCCAGCATCAGTCCTTCCGAATAGTCGATTCCGATATCCGCAAAGCGGAAACGCTCCGCGGTGCTGATCAGGTAGGCAAAGGCGATGTAGATAAACGGCATCAGCTCATAGAGCAGCTGTGGCAGAATGACCCTGCGCCAGCGTGGCCTGACCCGGGGATTGTGGCCGACGATATTGGCGCTGACCCGGTCATGGCGGCGATAGCCGGTTCGGAGAATCCACTGCCAGGCGCTGACGCCGAAAAGCAGCATACCTGCGAAGATTTCGAGGGGGGACTGACCCAGCAGCCAGAAGCCGCTGCCGAGCAGAAAACAACCGTAAGGAAGTGCTTCGTAAAAGAATTTGGGGGCCATGGTGCACACCATGAAAATTAACGTTCCCTGTGCCGTCGCCGGAGTACTGCCAGCTTCCCTTTTTATGTCTGTTAAGTATAGGCGAAGGACACATCCTGAGGACGAATATCCGGATTCAGGAAGCGATACGTCTTCGGCAGGTTGCCCGGACACCGAAAGGTGCCCGGGCTGCGGCGCTGGTCAGCGCTGGAATGGGTAGACCGGACCCAGGTCGAGGATTCGGGTCAGTTCATCAAGAGCGGTGCGGGATTCCATCAGCAGCTGGGGATCGGCGAGATCGGCTTCCGATAGCTGATCCCGATAGTGGCTGTCGATCCAGTGGCTGAGCTGACTGTAGAGGCCGTCATTCATCAGTGTCGACGGGTTGACCGCCTGCAGCTCCTCCTCGGTCAGCACCACGCGCAGGCGCAGGCAGGCGGGTCCGCCGCCGTTGCGCATGCTCTGCTTGAGATCCATTGATTCGAAGCCGCTGATCGGATTGTCGGCGGCAACCACCTCTTCCAGATAGCGTTTTACCCGGCTGTTCTGCTGACACTCTTCCGGCACCAGCAGAGTCATGCTGTCGTCGCTGATGTTCAGCAGCTGGCTGTTGAACAGATAACTGCCAACCACATCGCTGACGCTGAGCTGATCGCTGCTGACTTCGACCACATGGAAGTCACCGTCGAAGGCCCGGCGCAGCTTATTGTAAAGCTTCTGCTGGTCAACATAGGCCTGGTCATGGCAGAACAGCAGGTTGCGGTTGCCGACTCCGATCACATCGTTATGGAACACGCCCTGATCGATCACCGCCGGATTCTGTTGGGCGTAAATCACGTCCTGAGAGTTGAGGCGGTGGCTGCGAGCGATCGACTCCGAGGCTTCATAGGTATGGCGGGCCGGAAATTTAACCGGTTTAGCGCGGCTGTCATCGAAAGCGTATCGGCCGAACACAAACAGCTCGACGCCGCTGTCGCCGTACTCCCGGCAGAAACGGGTGTGGTTGGCCGCCCCCTCGTCGCCGAAATGCTCGACACCGGGCAGGGCCGGATGATGAACAAAGTAGCGGTGATCGGCGAAGGTGGATTTCAGAATCCGGCCGGTAACCTCATGCTCGATGGAGCGGTGAAATTTGTTGGTCAGATTGGCGGGGGTGAAGTGCACCCGCCGGTCCAGGGTGTCGGCGCTGGGGGATACCGTCGCCGCGTTGGCGGTCCACATGCTGGAGGCTGAGCAGCAGGCCGCCAGCACCCGGGGCATCTGCGCCGCCGCCTGGGAAAGCACCTGAGCATCGCTGCCGGAAAAACCGAGCCGGCGCAGGGTATGAATATCCGGTCGTTCCTGGGGAGCCAGCACGCCCTGCACCAGGCCGAGGTCGGCCAGTTTTTTCATCTTCGCCAGTCCCTGCTTTGCCGCCAGTTTCGGGTTGGAGGGAGTGGCCTGGTTTTTTGACGAGGCGATATTGCCGAAGGAGAGACCGCTGTAGTTGTGAGTCGGTCCCACCAGACCGTCAAAGTTGGCTTCAAATGCTTGCATGGGTTTACCTCTGTATCGGAGACGCGCACAGAGCACGCCTCTCCGATTCGATTCTTATTGAGCCCGGCCGCAACCGGGGCGATCAGATGCTCAGGCCGGGAGCCAGACTGGCCGGCAGCTCGACCCGGTCCGCTTCCAGACCGGCCACCGGGTAGGCGCAGTAGTCGGCCGCGTAGTAGGCGCTGGCGCGATGGTTACCGCTGGCACCGATACCGCCGAAAGGCGCGGCGCTGCTGGCGCCGGTGGTCTGGCGGTTCCAGTTGACGATACCGGCGCGAATCTGGCTGTAGAATTGCTGGTACTTGTCGCGGTTATCGCTCAGCAGGCCGGCGGAGAGACCGTAACGGGTGCGGTTGGCCAGCTCGATCGCCTGGTCGAAATCATCGTAGCGCACCAGTTGCAGCAGCGGGCCGAAGTACTCTTCGTCCGGCAACTGGTCGATGGCCGTGACTTCGATCAGGCCCGGGGAGACAAGGCCGGTTCCGGGCTTAAGCTTCTTCAGCTCCACCAGGCTGGTACCGCCCAGTTCCTGCAGCCGCGCCTGGGCGGCGACCATGCCGTCAGCCGCCTGCTCGGAGATCAGCGATCCCATAAAGGGCTGCTCGGCATCGTCGTTGGTGCCGACCCGAATCGCTTCCACCGCGCTTTTCAGCGCCGCCACGAAGGTGTCGCCGGCCTCGGTGTTCGGTACATAGAGGCGACGGGCGCAGGTGCAGCGCTGGCCGGAGGTGATGTAGGCGGACTGAAGAGTGTCGTGGACAGCCGCCTTCAGGTCGGCCACTTCGTCGACGATCAGCGGGTTATTACCGCCCATCTCCAGCGCCAGAATCTTGCCGGGATGACCGGCGAACTGTTCGTGCAGCAGGTGGCCGGTGCGTGAGCTGCCGGTAAAGAACAGGCCATCGATATCGGCGTGGGTCGCCAGCGCCATGCCGGTCTCCTTCTCGCCCTGCACCAGGTTGAGAACCCCGGCGGGCAGACCGGCCTGCTGCCAGAGCTCGACCATCTTCTGAGCCACCAGTGGCGTCAGTTCACTGGGCTTCAGTACCACGGTATTACCGGCCAGCAGCGCCGGAACGATATGGCCGTTGGGCAGATGGCCCGGGAAGTTGTAGGGGCCGAATACCGCCACCACGCCGTGAGGCTTATGGCGCAGTACCGCGCGGGCGCTGCCCATGGGGTTTTCCTTTTCGCCGGTGCGCTCCTCGCAGGCCTTGATGGAAATTTCGATCTTGCCGATCATCGCCCCTGCCTCGGTGGCGGTCTCCCAGCGCGGCTTGCCGGTCTCAAGTGCGATGATCCGGGCCAGCTCCTCCTTTGCTTCGCTCAGGGATTCCCCGAAACGACGAATGACGGCGATACGCTCGGCCATCGGCATGGCCGCCCAGCCTTTAAAGGCTGCACGGGCGGCCTGTACTGCCTGGTCCACCTGTGCGGCGTCGGCGCCGGCGCCCCGCCAGACCGGCTCGGCGCTGTTGCGGTCCAGTGCCGGGTTCAGTGAAACGAAGGTGCTGCCGTCGCCGGCCAGCCACTGACCATTGATAAACAGGCTGTCAGAAACGTTGACGGACATAATCAGAATCTCCTCTGGGCAGACAGCGGCACGATACGCAGAGTGTCGCCATTGCTGATGTTCAGGGCTCCGGCGATCTCCGGAGTAACGGATACGATGTTGTTGCCTTCCAGTTCTACCGGGCTCATGCAGCAGCGGAAGTTGTCAAAGCCGGTGGTGGAGATAAGGAAAGGTTCGCCGCTGGCGGGGCGATCGTCGATATGGGCTTTGACGTAGCGACTCTCGCGAATCGCACGAACGTCACGGACCGGCGCTTCCAGCAGCGGGCCGCCGTCGAAGATATCCACATAGCCGGTGTAGCGCAGGCCTTCCGATTCCAGCAGTTTGCGGGCCGGTGTGGTGTTGTCATGGGTCTGGCCGATGGCTTCCTGAGCCGATACCGGCAGCAGGTTGGTGTAGATGGTGTGCTTCGGCATCAACTCGGCGATAAAGACCTTGTCCATGGAGGAGCGTCGATCGGCCAGAGCGAAATCGATGGAGAAGAAGTGGCGGCCAAGGCCCTCCCAGAACGGTGAGACGCCATTTTCGTCGGAGTAGCCACGCATCTCGGCGATCAGACCGGAATCGAAACGCTGAGGGAACTCCGCCATAAACATAAAGCGGGATTTGGAGAGCAGAGCGCCGTTCTTGCTGTGGCGGTATTGCGGATCCAGGAACAGGGTGCAGAGTTCGGAATAACCGGTGTGGTCATTGCTGATCGACAGGGTGCTGATGCGGTTATAGACATCCAGTTCTTTGGAGGACTGCACCAGGGTGCCGACCCGGTAGTTGTACCAGGGGTCGCTGAGACCAACGGCGGATTCGATGGCACAGATGCCGACCACCTGACCGTTTTCGGTATCCTCCATCACAAACAGATAGAGGGCCTCTTCCGGGGTGTTGTCGCTGAAGGCTTCCAGGCCCGCTTCCAGTTTGCCGCGCACCTGCTGATCGTCGTCCTGCAGCGAGGTGAAACCGGTGCCTGTCTTGCGTGCCAGTTCTCTGAGTGCATCCCAGTCGTCGCTGCGGATGGGTCTGACTACCATCATTTTCTGTCGTTGCCTCCTGTTGAGGACGCCTCTGCGCCGTTTTCAGCCCATGCTGGCCCGACAACCTGCCGGTCGGCAGGCCGCGGGATCAGCTCTGGTCGGTCAGAGCGTCCGGTTGGTATCGGGATTCCGGGCGGAGAGTCGGTTCAGCCGAGCTCGTTGCTGTCCAGAATCAGAATTCGTAACTGATCGCCGTCGGCGACTTTCATCAGCTCCGCCTGGCGGGGGCTGAGTTGTGGGTGGTCCGGATCCAGCCGGGTCAGCAGACAGCGGTAGTCCAGCAGCTGGTTATTGCTGACCAGTGCCAGTACCCCCTCTTCACTGTCGGTTTCCGCTGAACTGAGGCTGATGGTCTGCAGACGGCTGTCGCGGACCGAGCGAATGTCGTCGGTGCGGGATTCCAGGGTCGGGCCGGCATCGAAAATATCCACATAACCGCGATAGCTGAAACCTTCCGCTTCCAGCAGGCACATCACATCCTCCACATCCGGCCGTGGCTGGCCGATCGCCTGCTGTGCCGCTTCGCTGAGCAGCGGTACATAGACCGGATAGTGGGGCATCAGGTCGGCGACGAAACCCTTGGAATTAATGCCGGTCAGGTAGTTGGCTTTGGCGAAGTCCATGCTGAAGAAGTGCTTGCCCAGACATTCCCAGAAAGGGGAGCGGTTATCGTCATCCACCGGCCCCTGCAGCTCCGCCAGGGTGCGGTTGGCGAACCGTTGTGGAAACTGAGCCATAAACAGCATCCGTGCCCGCGACAGCAGGTGCAGGTTGCTGAGTGAACGCCACTGGCTGTCCAGGAACAGGGTGCACAGCCGTGAAGAACCAGTGTAGTCCTGGCACAGGTTCAGTGCCGGAATGCGGTTGTGGATCTGCAATTCGCTGGAAGCATGCACCAGTTCATCGATGCGATAGCTGTAAAACGGCGAGGCGATGCCGACGGTGGCGTCAATGCCGGAAACACCGACGATCTCACCGCTGTCGCTGTCTTCCAGCACAAAGTGGTAGCTCTCTTTTTCACCACGCTCGACCTCCTTGCGCAGCGACTGCTGAGTCTGTCCGATCAGCTCGCTGAGATGATCACGATTGGCGGGCAGGGTGGTCATGCTGCCGCCGGATACCACCGCCAGCCGCTCCAGACCCTGGATGTCGCTGTAATTGAGGGGACGGAAAATCAGCATAAGTGCTCCTTAGCTGCCTCGGCAGAGTTTGCAGAAGGGTTGTGTTTCAGCCAGCTGAGATTGTCGCTGGTGGCCAGCTTCAGCAGCAGCAGTGCACTCAGCTTCGCCCGCTCGGTGAGGCTATGGACCTTCAGAAATTCGCTACTGCTGTGGATATCGCCGCCCTGCACACCGAGGGTATCGATGTTGGGCACGCCGGCTGCGGCCAGGTTGTTGCCGTCGCAGCAGCCGCCGGTGGGCAGCCATTGCAACTCCAGGCCGAGATCGCGGCCACAGTCGCGGGCCAGCTCCAGCAACCGCTGATTGGCTTCGGTGATGACTTTCGGTTTGCGACCGAAACCGCCATTCAGTTCCAGTCGGATACCGTCGCGATTGTTGATGTCGTCGCAGAGTCGTTGCAGCTGATCCAGACACCACTGTTCGTCTTCCGGCCGTTCCAGACGGATATTGAAGCGTGACAGACACAGATCCGGCACCGCGTTGACGGCGCCGCCACCCTGAATAAAGCCGGGGTTAATGGTGACGCCCCGACGCTGGCCGTTGAGGTCATCGAGGGCGCTGATAAAGTCGCTCATGGCGCGGATGGCGTTGCGGCCCAGGTGGTGCTCGCGACCGGCGTGGGCGGCGCGGCCGTGGATCAGCACACTGAAATTGCCGCTGCCCTTGCGGGCGCCGGCCAGATTGCCGTCCGGAAAACAGGGTTCGTAGATCAGTCCGAGATGACAGCGCTGTGCTGCTTCGGCGATCAGCGGCGCCGAACCGGGCGAGCCGATCTCTTCGTCCGGGTTGAACAGAATTTCCCAGCCGACCCTGCCGGCCCAGGGGCTGCGCTCCAACGCCTGCAGGGCATTCAGCATCACCAGGATGCCACCCTTGAGGTCGGTGACGCCGGGGCCGTTGATGGTCTCGTCATCCAGCCAGCGCACCTGCTGAAACGGGTGATCGATGGCAAAGACGGTGTCCAGATGAGCGCAGAAAAACAGCTGCAGCGGCGCTTCGGGATGTTTGCGCAGGCGCAGGGCCCGGCCCAGCTTCAGCTGCTGGCTGGAACCGTCGTCGCCGATCTGTTCGAAGGGTGCTACTTCCAGTACCTCAACTTCGACATCCAGCCGTTGACGGCAGTATTCGCTCAGTACTTCACCGACCCGATTGACGCCGTCGGCGTTGAAGCTGCCGGAGTTGATCTCGGCCAGCTCGATGGTCTTATCCAGCATCTGCTGATACTGATCATCCAGCCAGTTCAGCCAGGGGGTGAAGTCGTGGGTCATAATCTACCTGATCGTTTTTATGAGCGTTGATAAACATTATTAAGTAATCAACCGTTTATCGGTAGACAGAGACTATTGGCGATGCGACACGGACTTTCAGCTTTCTGACATTACGGAGTCGGAACGGGCATTCTTCATAAGAAAGCACGCAGCTCTGAGTCGTGCCTGTAGTACTGAATGGACAGACAGTTTTTGACGTCAGGGCTGGTTTGCCGGAGTTCTGTACAGGTGAGAACGTGTTTATTACCTCCGGCGCTGCTAACAGGAGCCGGATAAAAGCAGCTTACAGGCCGCCTGCCGCTGCTCTGTTGTAATGTGTGTACTATTTACCTCAGGTTGGTTGAATATATTCGACAATGTTCTATCCAGCCCCGATCAGCTGTGCTAACGTCCGCTGTTGTTTCTGACCAGATGGATGATTTGAGGACTGCCCCGTCGGCGGGGTCTGAATCAGCCGCAGATAAATAATAATCAAAGGAAAATACCATGACGTTGATGAAGAAGAGCTTCTCCGCTCTGGCGCTGTCACTGGCCGTCAGCCTGTCCGCGCAGGCGGCCGATACGCTGAAGATCGGTATTGCCGGCCCGATGACCGGTACCGTATCCCAGTACGGCGATATGCAGTTTCAGGGGACCCATGCTGCAATCGAACTGATCAACAAGGCCGGCGGCGTCAACGGCATGATGATCGAAGCTGTTGAATATGATGATGCCTGCGATCCCAAGCAGGCGGTAGCGGTGGCCAACAAGGTGGTCAACGACGGCGTTAAGTTCGTAGTCGGCCATCTCTGCTCCAGCTCCACCCAGCCTGCTACTGACGTGTATGAGGAAGAGGGTGTGCTGGCGGTTACCTGCTCCACCAACCCCACCATCACCGAGCGTGACTTTGAGCTGATCTTCCGCACCATCGGTCTGGATTCCGACCAGGGGCCGACCGCTGGTAACTACATCGTCAAGAACATCAAGCCGAAGCGCGTTGCCGTAATTCATGACAAACAGCAATACGGTGAAGGAATTGCCATGTCCGTAAAGGATGTGCTGACCCAGGCCGGCATCGAAGTGGTACTGACCGAAGGCATCACGCCGGGCGACAAGGACTTCTCTTCCGTCATCACCAAAATGAAGCGCGAGAACGTCGACTTTGTCTACTACGGTGGCTATCACCCGGAGCTGGGACTGATCCTGCGTCAGAGCAAGCAGACCGGCTTTAACGCGCAGTTTATGGGACCGGAAGCGGTGGGTAACAAAGAGATCTCAACCATCGCCGGCGAAGGCGCCGAGGGGCTGCTGGTCACTCTGCCTTCCCGTTACGACTTGCTGGAGCAGAACAAGCCGATCGTCGAGCTGATGAAGTCCAAGGGACAGGACCCCACCGGCCCGTTCGTCTGGACCAGCGTTGCTGCCGTACAGGCCATGACTCAGCTGATCGCCAAAGTGGGTGACGATCCCTACAAGGTGGCTGAAGGCATGCGGGGTAAGACGCTGGAAACGGCCATGGGACCGCTGACCTGGGACCAGAAAGGTGACCTGATCGGTTTCGAATTCGGTGTCTACAAGTGGCACGCGGACGGTACCGGCACGCCTCAGTAAGCCGCGCAGACTCAGAACTCACAACCGGCTTGCCGGGAGCGAGTTCTGTTCTGAAAGAGAAAAAAGAGCGGACTCAGGTTCGCTCTTTTTTTATGTCCGGATCTTATGATGACGTCTGTCTGCGCAGGTGGGTGAACGCTGTACTAAAGTGTCTGAGAGTAACGGCCAGTGATCACGGTCTGAGTGGTGATTACCGCGCCTGAGTGGAAGTCACGGGGCAGAAAGGAGGCAGCTGTGGTCTGGATAGTATTTGTCATGGTCCTGGTGGTGATTGCCGCCGGACTGATCTGGCTGATGAGTCAGGAAGCGGATTATGAGGTGCGCCGCAGCCGGTTGTTCGATCAGGATGTGGAGCAGTTGTTCGATAAGATCCGAGATTTCAGAAGCTGGCCGGACTGGAGTCCCTGGCTGATGCATGAGCCGGATACCCGGCTTGAATACAGTGACAACTGTGATCAGGAGGGCGGTTACTACAACTGGGATGGCCAACGTATTGGCGCCGGAAGGCTGACCCATGTGCGCTTTGAGCGGCCCGGTAAAATCGAGCAACAGATCCAGTTTACCAGGCCCTTTAAGTCGGTCTGTCAGGTCAGCTTTGAGTTTACGGAGAAGGACGGCAGCACCGAAGTCTGCTGGTCGATGAAGGGACGGATGCCGTTTCTGTTCCGCTTTATGACCCGTAAAACCGTGGCTATGATCAGTCAGGACTACGATCTGGGGCTGGCGATGCTGGCGGGCCAGCTGGATCCCACGACGGATCACCCGCGTATCGAATTTCATGAACAGAGCCTGCTGGAGCCCCGGGATTGTCTCTGTGAGGGATTCAGCGGCGGCATTGAGGCCATGCAGTCCACCATGCAGGCGGGGTTTCCCCGGCTGATGGAATATGCGCAGCAGCAGGGCGACATCATGGGGCCGCCATTGACCGTCTACCATCATGCCGATCCGGAGAAGATGCAGTTCGTCTGCGATATGGCAGTGCCGGTGAACTCGGATATCCGTCCGGGAAGCTACAGCCTGAAACCGGTGGGAGGAGGCAGCTATTTCAGGGTCACGTTGAATGGCAACTATCAGTTTCTGGGGCTGGCCTGGTATTCGGCCATGGCTCATGTGCGGATGCTGAAGCTGAAACTGGATCGCAGCCGGCCCTCGCTGGAGGTCTATGAGAACGATCCCCGTGAGCAGTCGGACAGCAATGAGTGGCTGACCACGCTTTATATCCCTGTCAGGTCCTGATCAGCCGCCCATAAAAAACAGGCGAAGTTGAGCAGCAGCGGGCTCTGAGCGCGACGGGCCGGGTGCTGAAGTTCCAATAGCTGTCGCCCTCGGAGCGGGCTGCTACAGGTGTGGCCGGGTCTGTAGCAGCGGGCTCCGACCGCGATCGGTCCGGTACTGATGTTTTAACAGCTGTCGCCCTCGGAGCGGGCTGCTACGGGCGTGAACGGGATCTGTCGCAACGGGCTCCGACCGCGACCGGTCGGATCATGGGAATCACAAAAAAAGGGCAGCGATGAAGCTGCCCTTTCTCAACACCGGCGCCGTGAAAACGGTACTTTAAGCGTCAGGCCCTGCCGCCAGGGTCTTCGCAACGGCACGCTCCAGACGCTGCATGCCTTCGGCAATCTCATCATCTTCCACCAGCAGGGAAGGGGTGAAACGCAGTACATTGGGTCCGGCTACCAGCATCATCAGCCCCTCTTCACGGGCGGCGGCCAGGAATTTAGCGGCCTTGCCGTGCCAGGGTTCGATCAGCTCAGCACCGACCAGCAGACCGGCGCCACGGATATCGCTGAAGATTTCATGACGGCTGTTGATCTCTTCCAGCGCCATCACGAACTGGCGGTATTTGGCTTTGACACCATCCAGCAGTTTCGGATCGTTGATGATCTCAATGGCCTTGCTGGCAACGGCGCAGGCCATGGGGTTGCCGCCATAGGTGCTGCCGTGGGTGCCGAAGCCGAAGCTGGCCGCCGCTTTGTCACTGCAGAGCATGGCGCCGACCGGGAAGCCGCCGCCCAGTGCCTTGGCGGAGGTGAGGACGTCCGGAGTGACGCCCAGGTTCATGTAGGCGTAGAGTTCGCCGGTACGGCCGACACCGGTCTGGATTTCGTCGAAGACCAGCAGCGCGTTGTGCTGGTCGCAGAGCTCGCGGACGCCACGGGCGAACTCGGGGTCGGCGGGGATGATGCCGCCTTCACCCTGGATCGGTTCCATCACCACGGCACAAGTCTTATCGGAGATAGCCGCCTTCAGGGCCTCCAGATCGTTGAAGGGCACGTGAGTGATACCGGCGGGTACCGGCTCGAAGCCTTCGCGGTATTTCTTCTGACCGCCAACGGAGACGGTGAACAGAGTACGGCCGTGGAATGACTGGTTGAACGAGATGATCTCGTGCTTTTCCGGGCCGAAATTATCGTAGGCGTATTTACGCACCAGCTTGAAGGCTGCTTCGTTGGCTTCGGCGCCGGAGTTGCAGAAGAACACCTTGTCGGCGAAGGTGGCTTCGGTCAGCTGAGTGGCCAGTTTCAGGGCCGGCTCGTTGGTGAATACGTTACTCAGGTGCCAGAGCTTGTCGGCCTGATCTTTAAGGGTGGCGACCAGCTCGGGGTGGGCATGGCCCAGGGCGTTAACGGCGATGCCGCCGGCGAAATCGATAAACTCATTGCCCTGCTGGTCCCAGACGCGAGTGCCTTTGCCGCGTACCGGTACCATCGCCTGCGGGTTGTAATTAGGCACCATCACCTTATCGAAGGTGGCTCGGGTTACCGCTTGTTCAGACATAGCTGTTCCTCATTAGGATCGCACTGGCGGTGCGATGCTGTTGTGATTGTGGTGGCCCCGCACCACAGGCGCGGGGCTTTCTGTTCGGTTTTCAGGGCTGCACTGAGCCCCGGTTAAACTCAGTTAAGCTGTCCCAGTTCGCGTACTGCGACCGACAGCATGGCCAGGTTCGGTCGTTCGACACTGGCGATCTCATCGCAGGTCAGCCGGAAGTGCTCCAGCACCTGTTGCTGTTCCCGGTGCCACTGATCAATTCGCTCCTCGACATCGATCTGCTCGTCGCCGGCTCCCAGCAGGCGCGCGTTGGTGCGGGCGAGGGCGCTGTCCAGCTCGTCCGCCAGCGAGGCGCGGGCCTTGCGCTGCCAGATATCCTTGTCCGGCAGGGCGTGGATACGAATACGCAGCTCATTCAGCCCCAGCAGGTTTTCCAGCCGGTAGTAGGTGTGAGCGGCGGTGAGGGCCTGCTGACCGTACTTACGAGTCAGCCGCACGATCTCCAGGCAGTAGTAGTCGCGATCCAGACTGGCGAAGCGGCGTGCCAGGGCTTCATCGAGACCGGCCTCCAGCAGACGCTGCTGCTCTCCCTGGCGCTGCTGTTGTTCCTGTTCGCCGAACAGGGCGAGCTGAGCTTCCAGTAACTGGCCGACATCGTCACGGTAGTTGCTGACCAGCGACTGCACTGACAGCGGCTGCGAGTGATTACGCAGCAGCCAGAGGGCGGTGCGTTCCAGCAGGTCCTGGATGCGGATCATCAGCTGGCGGAAGATGCCGTCGTCCAGCTCCGCTTCCCGGGCTTCAAGAGCATCCCAGAGCGGCTCGATGGCAAGAATTTCCCGCGCAGCAAAGAAGGCGCGCACCGCGTCCAGCGCTTGGCAGCGAGTCTCCTCCTGCAGGTAGCTGACATAGGTCGATCCTCCCCGGTTATTGACCAGGTTGGTGATATGGGTGGCCACCACTTCTTGCGCCAGCGGGTGCTGCTGGAGCTTGTCGCCATACTGCTCGCGGATCGCTGCCGGGAAATAGCCGGGCAGTTCCCGGGTCAGGTCCGGATCGTCGCCGATGCCGTCCTCGATCAGCTGATCGAACAGCCGTAGTTTGCTGTAGGCCATCAGCACGGCGATCTCCGGTCGGGCCAGACCTTCGCCGTTACGGACCAGCTCCTCCAGCTGCTCGTCGCCGGGCAGGAACTCCAGCTTACGCTTCAGCCGGCCCTCCTGCTCCAGCACATGAATCAGGCGGCGATGATCGTTGATTCTGGACGCCGCCTGCATATCGCAGATGCTGAGGATCTGACTCTGCAGGTAATTATGGCGGAGCACCAGCGAAGCGACCTCGTCGGTCATGCTGGCCAGCAGGTTGTTGCGCTGTTTACCGGTCAGGTCCTGGGAAGCCACTTCTCGGTCCAGCAGGATCTTCAGGTTGACTTCATGATCCGAGGAGTCGACGCCGCCGGCATTGTCGATGGCATCGCTGTTGACGATACCGCCGTTACGGGCGTACTCGATCCGGGCCAGCTGAGTGAGGCCGAGGTTGCCGCCTTCCCCGACCACCCGGGCGCCCAGTTCGTTGCCGTTGACGCGCAGGGCGTCGTTGGCGCGGTCTCCCACCTGGTCATGGCTCTCGGAGGAGGCCTTGGCGTAGGTGCCGATGCCGCCGTTCCAGAACAGGTCGACCGGCGCTTTCAGAATCGCGTGGATCAGCTCATTGGGCGTCAGCCGGCGGGCCTCGATATTCAGTGCCTTGCGGGCTTCGTCGCTGAGGCTGATGGCCTTGGCGCTGCGCTGGAAGATGCCGCCGCCTTTGGAAATCAGCTCGCGGTTGTAGTCGTCCCAGCTGGAGCGGGGCAGTTCAAACAGTCGCTTGCGCTCCTGCCAGCCGCTGGCCTCGTCCGGCGTCGGATCGATAAAGATATGCTGGTGGTTGAAGGCCGCGACCAGCCGGATCTGCGGGGACAGCAGCATGCCGTTGCCGAACACGTCGCCGGCCATGTCGCCGACAGCCACCACGGAAAAGGGCTGGGTCTGAACATTAATGCCCAGCTCCAGGAAGTTGCGTTTCACCGACTCCCAGGCCCCCCGGGCGGTGATGCCCATCTTCTTGTGATCGTAACCGTTGGCGCCACCGGAAGCGAAGGCATCGCCCAGCCAGAAACCGTATTCCAGCGAGATACTGTTGGCGATATCGGAGAAGGTGGCGGTGCCTTTATCGGCGGCCACCACCAGGTAGGGGTCGTCATCATCGTGGCGGATCACATCCACCGGCGGTACGATCTGCTCGCCCTCACGGTTGTCGGTAATGTCCAGCAGACCGCGGATAAAGGTCTGGTAGCAGCTGATGACCTCTTTCTGCACCTCTTCACGGCTGCCGGTGGGCAGCTGCTTGGGTACGAAGCCGCCCTTGGCGCCCACCGGAACGATCACCGAGTTCTTGACCAGCTGCGCTTTCACCAGACCCAGCACTTCGGTGCGGAAGTCCTCCCGCCGGTCGGACCAGCGCAGGCCGCCGCGCGCCACCTTGCCGCCGCGCAGGTGAACCCCCTCCACCCGCGGCGAGTAGACGAAGATTTCAAACTTCGGTCGCGGCAGCGGTGCCGCCGGAATCCGTTCGGAATCCAGCTTGATGGACAGATAGCCCTTATCTTCACCCGCGTCGTTCATCTGGTAGAAGTTGGTCCGCAGCATCGCCTGAATCACGCTCAGGTAATGGCGCAGAATCCGGTCCTCGTCGAGGTTGTCGACCCCGTCCAGCGCCTCATCCAGCTGTTGAGTCAGGGTGCTGCTGCGTTTGTCACGGTCCTGGCGGTAGTGGGGATCGAAGCGAACTTCGAACAGCTGCACCAGCAGTCGGCAGATATGCGGATTATTGGCCAGCGTCTGCATCATGTAGTTCTGACTGTGGGGCACCGCCAGTTGCAGCAGGTATTTACAGATCGCCCGCAGGATCACCACCTGATGCCAGCTGAGGCCGGCGGAAATGACCAGTGCGTTGAAACCATCGTTCTCCAGCTTGCCCTGCCAGGTGCGGGTGAAGGTCAGCTGGAACTGCTCTTTCAGGTGCTTGTCTTCGGGGTCGAAGCTACCGGCCACCGACAGGTGGAAATCCAGCATCCAGTAAGCCTGGCCCTGGTTGCACCTGAGCTCGTAGGGGCGGGCACTGAGGACGCGGACGCCCATCTGTTCGAGGATCGGCAGTACGTCAGACAGGGCCAGATTCTGACCCACTCCCAGTACTTTCAGGTGCAGGCTGTGGAAATCTTCCAGCGGCCGATAGAGGTAGGTGGAGAGCTGGTTCTCCTGCAGATCCTGTAGCCGCTGCAGGTCGCTGACCGCCCGGTTGGGGGTGACGTCATCGCGGTAGGCGGCGGGCAGGTCGTGAGCGAAGCGATGCAGCAGGCGATTGCCGGCGGCTTCCCCCAGCTTTTCGGTCAGGGCCACCTGCAGGCGATCACTCCAGGAAGCCATGGCCTCGACCATCCGCGCTTCCAGTTTATCGGTGTCGATATCCCGCTCATGGGCATTACGGCAGTGGATGGTGAACTGCACCTGAGCCAGGTTGTGTTCTGACAACCGTACACTGTTCTCGGCGCTGTGACCTTCGAAGGCTTCCAGCAGAATCGCCTCCATCCGCAGTCGCAGAGTGGTGTCATAGTGATCCCGGGGAACCAGAATCAGTACGCTGATAAAGCGGCCGTAGGTGTCCGGGCGCAGGAACAGCCGCAGCTGGCGACGCTCCTGACTCTCCAGCATGCCGAAGATAATCTCTTCGAACTGCTCATAACTGGCCTGTAGCATTTCGTCCCGGGGGAAGTGCTGCAGCAGGTGACGCAGCGCTTTGCCACTGTGGCTGTTGGCGGGCAGCTGAGCCCGCTCCACCAGTTGCCGGGTTTTTTCCCGCAGCAGCGGAACCTGGTCGACCGGGGTGCCGTAGGCGCTGGAGGCGTAGAGGCCGAAGAAACGCCATTCCCCCAGTACATTGCCCTTTTTGTCGATCTTCTTGACGCCGACAAAATCCAGGTGGGCCGGGCGCTGCACCGTCGAGCGGCTGGTGGACTTGGTCAGCGCCAGCAACTCCGGCTGCTGCGACAGCTGGCTCAGATAGGGTGACAGTTCGATACTCTGCTGGGATTCGGACACCGGCTCGCCGAGGATGCCGAGGCCGGAACCCTGACTGTAATTGAGGGTGCAGGCCGGCTGGCCGTCGTCGGTTCTGTGACAGCTCAGGTCGTAATAACGGAATCCCAGAAACAGAAAGCGGTCATCCAGCAGCCAGCGCAGAAAGGCGATGATCTCGCCATTCTTTTTCGGTTCCAGTGCCAGGGCGTTGTCTTCACTCCAGTCGATCGCCTGTTGCAGTTGCTGACGCATGGCGGGCCAGTCATCCACCGAGCGGCGGACATCGCCGAGCACCTTCAGCAGCTGTTCGCGGACCTCCTGCAGCGACTCAGTGTCGGGCTGGTGGTCCACCTCCAGCCGGATCAGGGCTTCGGCACGGGAGGTCTTGCTGGTCTCGCCAACCGGCAGGATGCGTTTCAGTCTGCCATTTTTATCTCGCTCGACCTGAATCACCGGGTGGGTAATCTGGTGGATGCTGATACCCAGGCTGGCCAGGGCGATATTGACGCTGGCCACCACAAAGGGCATGTCATCCATCAGCACTTCCACCACCGTGTGGCTGCAGTGCCACTGGTGATCTTCATGGTTGGGATTGTAGACCCGGACCACGGTCTGATCGCTGCTGCGTTTCTGCAGCAGGTCCCAGAGGCAGAGCAGGGCGCCGTAGAGATCTTCCAGCTCAACCTGAGCGAACTCCCGCGCCATGCTGCGGCTGTAGTACTGGTCGGCGAGCTGAATCGCCACCTCGCTGTTGTCCTTCTGCAGGCGCTGGGCGAGCAGCGACTGAACCTGAGTGATGCCTGCTTGTTTAATCTGAACCAGTGTATTCATGAGGTTGCTGATGCCGAATATTGTTATTAATGGAATTCCGTTTGGCTCGTTTCGCCATTATCGGTAAAAGCGTCAACGGCCAACAGAGTTTTTTTTTTACCAAAGCGACCTGGAATTTCAGGCTTCTGCCATCTGCCCGCCAATGACGGGATTTTCAGACACCACTGACAGTATGCTTGCGGTCCGACTGCCGGTTAAAGGATTTGTCTGCAGCAAACGGAAGAATTGCTGCGGTATTTTCCCGGATATGGATCGGTATAAGGCTACGGATAAACAGATGCAACAGACCGCTGTTTATTCTCCGGACCAATAATAAAATGCGGGTGAGCAGGGTGGTAAGCAGTCCTGGTATCAGAAAAGTCAGCGGCAGGCCGCAACGGTTCGGTTTTCTGCTGCTGCCCAATTTTTCACTGATCGGTTTCTCTTCGGCGGTCGAGCCCCTGCGGATGGCCAACTGGATCAGCGGTGAAGAACTCTATGAGACCTGCACCATCAGTCACGATGGCAGCGCCGTAGCCAGCAGTGCCGGGGTCCAGACACAGGTCGATTACGCGCTGGGGGAGATCGCCGATCTGGACGCGGTGTTTGTCTGCGGCGCCAGCCCCGTCGCCCGTACCGGCAACGAAGCGGTCATTGCCTGGTTGCGCGGGCGTGAGCGCAGCAAGATCGCTATCGGCGGTATCGGTACCGGATCTTATCTGCTGGCCTGCGCCGGATTGCTGGAGAACTATCGCGCTACGATTCACTGGTGGGATATCGACAGCCTGCGGGAGGAGTTCCCACACACCCGGGTTTCCAACAGCCTGTTTGAGATCGATGGCAACCGTTTTACCTGCAGCGGTGGTACCGCGGCCATGGATATGATGCTGTTCCTGATCGGCCAGTATCAGGGCATGGAGCTGGCGGCATCGATCTCCGAGCAGTTTGTCTGTGAGCGGATTCGCTCCGGTGAAGATCCGCAGCGGGTGCCGCTGAAATCCCGGATCGGCGCCAGCCAGCCGAAACTGATTGAAGCCGTGACGCTGATGGAGGCCAATATCGAGGAACCGCTGTCGGCCGATGACCTGGCCTTTCTGGTCGGGGTATCACGCCGCCAGCTGGAGCGGCTGTTTAAGAAACATCTGCAGACGGTGCCTTCAAAATACTACCTGGAACTGCGCATGGAGCGGGCCCGGCAACTGTTGCGACAGAGTGACCGGCCGATTCTGCAGATCGCCCTGGCCTGCGGTTTCTCCAGCGCCTCTCACTTCAGTACCGCCTATCGCAATCATTACGGTCTGACGCCTCGGGAAGAGCGCAAGCAGCTGGGGCAGGTGGAGCTGGCGACGACGGTTTCCCGCTCGGTGCTGATGACTCCCTGAGCGACAGGTACGGAGCTCTGTCGATCGATTCCGGCCGTTGTTTCCGAAAGCATTCGGCCGGTTCGGGGCCGGGAGCCGGTCTGACTGCCGATTGCACCGGCTTTGTCGGTCCAGCAAAACTTGATGACCGAATTATGAAAAATCGGTTCAGACGCTTTTGGTAAGGTTGTTCGCTATTGGAGCACTCTGCTGCGACCCCCGACGGTCGGTCCCGGCACAATAAGAGAATAATAAGATGGCCAATAGTGAAACGGCGATTAAGCTGACCAATATTCACAAAACCTTCGGCACCCTCGAGGTCCTGAAAGGTATCGATCTTGAAGCCCATGACGGTGATGTTATCTCCATCATAGGTTCCAGTGGCTCCGGCAAGAGCACCTTCCTCCGTTGTATCAATCTGCTTGAGCATCCCTCCGAGGGTGAGATCACCATCACCGGTGAGTCACTGGGCCTGAAGCGGGGCAAGCACGGTGATCTGGAAGCCACCAGCAATAAACAGCTGACCCTGATGCGCGAGCGCATCGGCTTTGTGTTCCAGAACTTCAACCTCTGGCCCCATATGACCATCCTCGAAAACGTAATCGAGGCACCGGTCCATGTCCTGAAACGTAACCGCCAGGAAGCCCTGGCCGACGCCGAAAAACTGCTGAAGAAAGTCGGCCTTTTCGAGCGCAGGGATTTCTATCCCGGACAGTTGTCCGGTGGTCAGCAACAGCGGGTCGCTATTGCCCGGGCGCTGGCGATGGATCCTCAGGTTCTGCTGTTCGACGAGCCCACCTCGGCGCTGGATCCGGAACTGGTCGGGGAAGTGCTGAACGTGATGCGGGATCTGGCCAAAGAGGGCCGGACCATGCTGATCGTGACCCACGAGATGGCCTTTGCCCGTGAAGTTTCATCGAAAGTGATGTTCCTCCACCAGGGCCAGGTCGAAGAGTTCGGACCGCCGGAACAGGTGTTCGGCGACCCGAAGTCGGCCCGCTGCCGGGAATTTATCTCCACCATTTTCTGACCGATCACCTTAGCAGCCCCGGACCGGCAGGCCGCTGTCTGCCGGCAGCATTCCGCTGCTCTGTTACTCACTCCGATACAGGAATAAAACAATGAAAATCAATAAGAAACTGATCGCTGCCCTGTCGCTGACCGCTGCCACTCTGGGCACCGGCATGAGCCAGGCGGCCGATAAGGTCCGTATCGCCACCGAAGGTGCCTGGGCGCCTTTCAACTACATCGATGCCAGTGGCAAGGCTCAGGGCTTCGACGTGGATATCGCCAATGCCCTCTGCGATAAGCTGGGTTATGAGTGCACCATCGTAACTCAGGACTGGGACGGTCTGATTCCGGCGCTGAATGTTAAAAAGTTCGACGCCATCGTCGCCAGCATGTCGATCACTAAAGAGCGGATGAAGCAGGTCGACTTTACCGATCCTTACTACTCCGGCGGACTGCGTTACCTGGCTGCTAAAGGCAAGTCCTTCGATACCTCAGAAGCCGGGCTCAAGGGCAAAGTGATCGGCGCTCAGCGGGCGACTGTCGCCGGCCTCTATCTGGAAGATAATCTTGCCGATGTGGTCAGCATCAAGCTCTATGACAATAACGATGCTGTCTATCTGGACCTGCAGGCAGGTCGCCTGGACGGCGCACTGTCCGATGAACTGCCGACTTATAACTGGCTGCAGTCCGATGCCGGTAAGGATTTCGAATTCAAGGGGGAAGCCTTCGCCAAGGATGACAAGATCGGTATCGCAGTCCGTAAGGGGGACAAGCTGCGGATGAAGTTCAACCGTGCGCTGGCCGAGATCCTCAACGACGGTACCTACGAAAAGATCAACGCTAAGTACTTCCCGTTTTCGATCTACTGATTAGTCGGGGCTGATCCGGCTTTCCACCTGTGACGGTGCGGGGGCCGGCTTCCTATCTGAGAATATGTATCCGCTGAGTCGTTCAGCTGGGATTATCGAGGTCAGGATATGATCGATCTCAAAGGCTTCGGCCATCAACTCTGGGATGGCACGCTTGTTACGCTGGAGCTGGCGCTGGCAAGCCTGGTTGTCGGGCTGCTGCTGGGCCTGCTGGGAGCGTCGGCAAAACTCTCTGATCTGCGCCCGGCCCGGGCGCTGGCGACCGCCTATACCACGGTGGTCAGGGGCATACCCGAGCTGCTGACCGTGCTGATCATCTACTTCGGCGCCACCACGGTGCTGATGGGGGTCGCCGGCTGGTTCGGTTATGACGAATATATCGAGATCAGTCCTTTCGCCGCCGGGGTTACCGCACTTGGGCTGACCTTCGGCGCCTACGCCACCGAGGTCTTTCGCGGTGCCATGATGGCAGTCCCGAAGGGGCAGCGCGAAGCCGGACTGGTACTGGGCATGAGCCGGATTCGAATTTTCCTGCGCATCACCCTGCCGCAGGTCTGGCGACTGGCGCTGCCGGGGCTGGGCAACCTGTTCCTGGTGTTGCTCAAGGACACCGCACTGGTCTCGGTGATCGGTCTGGAAGATATCATGCGCAAGGCCAACGTGGCGGTGGGCTTTACCAAGGAGCCTTTCCTGTTCTATATGGCCGCGGCCTTTATTTATCTGACCCTGACGATTGTGTCGATGGTCGGTATTCATTTCCTTGAGCAGCGGACCAACCGCGGTATGGTGAGGGGGTAACGATGGATTTTGAAGTCATTGTCGAGTATTTCCCCCGGCTGCTTAACGGCGCCTGGATCACCATTCAGCTGGTGCTGGTTTCCGGTATCGTCGGTTCGCTGATGGCGGTGCCCATCGGTCTGGCCCGTCATTCCGACAACTGGTGGATCAGGGCGCTGCCTTACGGCTATATCTTTTTCTTTCGCGGCACGCCGCTGCTGGTGCAGATCTTTCTGGTCTATTACGGGGTCTCGCAGTTTGAGGCGGTACGGGAAAGCGCGCTCTGGCCCTATCTGCGCGAGCCGTACTGGTGTGCAATTATTGCCTTCTGCCTGAACACCTCGGCCTATACCGCTGAAATTCTGCGTGGCGCCCTGGGTGCGATTCCTAAGGGTGAGGTGGAAGCGGCAAAGGTACTGGGGATGGGGAAAGCGCTGATGTACCGCCGGATTCTGCTGCCAAGAGCTTTCGGCATGATCGTGCCGGCCTACGGCAACGAGATTATCCTGATGCTCAAGGGCAGTGCCCTGGCCAGTACCATCACTCTGCTGGATCTGACCGGTATGGCCCGGACCATTATCGCCCGGACCTACACACCGATCGAGATCTTCCTGTCGGCCGGGATTATTTATCTGGCCATGAGCATGCTGGTGATCTGGCTGTTCCGCTGTATCGAACGACGCCAGAACGCTCATCTTCGTCCTGTGGCGCAGTAGTCAGCCCGACCGCCGCCACGGCCACACCCTCTTCTCACTTGTGCCGGATTCTGAACGTCCGGCACTTTTTTTTATGGACGCTGCTGATCGCTCGTTTATGTCCGGTGAAAGTCGCCAGGGCACGAAGATCTGTACCGCATTTCTGTACCGCATGGTCGATGATTATTGTGGTCACAGCAGCTCCCCATCCGCCCGTCACTTTCTCTCGCCCGACGCGCCCGGAAATAATCGTAAAAAACCGCAAAACAATCTGAACCCTTTCTCTCTCGCCTGCCACCTACGGTCAGACAGATTACTCAGGCCGTGACATCGGCGCAGGAGAATGACCATGATCAGCACCCGACTCTATGAACTGGTTCACGCTTTTCGCAGTAAAGGACAGATGCACGATGCGCTGCCGATCAGTTTTTCGGATTTTGAGCAGCTGATTCGCGAGCTGAAAGAGATGAACTGCCTGCGTGCCCTGCAGGCGCTGAATCAGCCTGTTCCCTGCTACTGTGGCCTGGCACTGGCGATCGAACAGGACTGAGCCGTGATAGCAATGACTTCTCTGAGCTTTCCGGCATACCGAGCCGGCCGCTGGGAAAATATCCGGATGGATTCTAAGATGAATGATGAAACCGGTTTATATGCAACCGGTTGCGCCGGCTCCGACCGGTTCGCGAGACTCACAGCGCCTGTGTTTTTTCGCCGCCGGTCTTCCTGTGGAGCCGCGCCAGTACAGCGGATACGGTATTGCGGCGTCTGCCCGCCGACACCTCAGCAGCTACATCGGGCAGCACTCGACATCTCTTCAGCACCGCAAGGATCGTGTGAACGAGCCATTCTGAGACAGATGGAGCCGCCGGAGGGGGTGTCTGATGGATGCAGCAAGTGAACGCAGTGCCGAAGAACTGGCATGGATTCGCTGTATTGCCGGAGGAGACCGCAGCGCATTGCGCCTTCTTTATGCCCGTTACTCGGGGCGGATCTTCCGCTTTGTACTGCGCATGATCAACGACGAAGCGAAAGCGGAAGAAGTGGTCAACGACGTGATGATGGAGGTCTGGAAAAGTGCCGCCAGCTTTGAAGGTCGTTCCTCTCCTTCCACCTGGATTCTCGGTATCGCCCGCTTCCGGACACTCAACGCCGTGCGCGGCAAGAAACTCGACACCGTCGCGCTGGACCAGGCACCGGAGCAGGAAGATGAGCAGGAAGATGCCAGCACCGGGAAATCCCGCGAGCAGATGAAGGCGTTACTGCGCAGGGCTATCGACCGGCTATCGCTCGAACATCGGGAAGTGGTGGAGCTGACCTTTTTCCATGGCCACTCCTATCCGGAGATTGCCAGTATATTGCAATGCCCTGAAAACACGGTAAAAACCCGAATGTTTCACGCCAGGGCGAAACTGAAACCCTGGCTGCAGAATATGGGCTTGTCGGCAGCAGATGCAGGAGGACTGATATGAGTGAACGAAGTTTTGAGGAGCTGCTGCCCTGGTATGCCAACGGTACTCTGGATGACGCTGAACGCCGGGAAGTGGAGCAGTGGTTGCAGGATAACCCCGATGCGCAGCTGCAGCTTGCGGAGTACGAGTTTCTTCAGGAAACCGTCAGTGAAGTCACCGAACAGGAGCCGGTACTGAGAGAGAACCTCTTTGACGAGCTGATCGAACGGATTGACGCTGAAGAACAGCAACAGAGCAGCCGCTCAGCCGTCGAAAGCCCATCGCTGATGGAACAGCTGCGGAACTGGATCAGCGAAACCCTGCAATGGAATATGACGCCGGCATTCGCCAGAGTAGCCGTGGTTTCGCAGTTTGCCGTAGTGATGGCGCTGGGTGCCGTATTGCTGGTACCGACCGCCGAAGAGGGTTATGAGGTGCTGAGCGGTGGTGATCCGGTGACCGGGTCCGCCGTTGCGGGGGTTCAGGCCGATCTTGCGGTCGATTCTCAACTGCCCATGGGGCAGTTTCAGAGCCTGCTTCGCGAGCATCAGGCGCGGGTGATCGGCGGGCCTGGCGGGCTGGGTGTCTATCGCATAGCGTTTGATGAATCTGCCGATGCAGATCGGCTGCTGAAATCACTGAAAGGGCAGGAGGGGGTGACCTACCTGCAGAGGGTATCACCATGAACAACCGGCAGATCCCGCCGGTGATACCGGTGTCACTGATACCGCTGTTACTGGCTCTGAGTGTTGGTCCCGCCGTGGCGGAGTCAGGGGCAACCTCCGACATACCGTTGCCAGCTGAGGTCGCGCTGGAAACTGAAACAGCCGCAGTAGATGCGGCCGGCCAGACAATGGCTGCGACTGAAGCCACTGCAGCGACGGTTCCGCAGCCTCCGCCGTCACCACTGATTCTCAATGACCCGTTGCTTCAGAGTTACGGCAGCTGGGGGCAGTCTTTTCAGGATCAGTGGGGGCTCTACAGTTCACGACTGGTGCAGAGGGAGCCCACGCTGATGGTGGCGGTGCAGGTACCGGAGATACCGCAGAAGCTGCAGCCGGTCACGGTAGCGGTAATCGACACGGGGATCGACTACACCCATCCGGATCTTGATCACGATAACCTCTGGCGTAATCCGGATGAGCGGGCGAACGGGCGTGATGATGACGGCAACGGGCTGATTGACGATCTGATTGGCTGGAATTTTGTCGGTGATACCAGAGCTCCCTGGGACGATCACGGTCACGGCACCCATGTAGCCGGTATTATCGCCGCCAGTACCAATAACGATGCTGGTATCGCCGGCATCGCTCCCAATGCCCGGCTGATGATACTGAAAGCGCTTGACAGCAGTGGTCATGGTAATGGCAGTCAGATCGCTACCGCCATTCGCTACGCCGTCGACAAGGGGGCACGCATCATTCATCTCAGCCTCGGTGGCCAGGCACCGGGGCCGCAGGAGCAGGATGCGATCCGTTATGCGCTGGCGCAGCAGACGCTGATCATCACCGCCGCCGGCAATCAGGCCAGTGGTGAAGGGCAGGGTTATGAATCGGTGCCGGAGGTGCTGGTGGTAGGAGCACTGACTCCGGAAGGTCAGCGGGCCGGCTTCAGCGACTGGGGCAGTGGTCTGGATCTGCTGGCTCCCGGGGTGGAAATTCTGTCGTTGCGAGCCCGTGGCAGTGACTTTCTGCGTCGCAGTGGCCGTGAGGATTACCAGCCCGGCAGTGCTGTTGTCGACACCGATTATTACCGGGCCACCGGTAATTCCTTCGCCGCGCCCTTTGCGACCGGACTGGCGGCTCTGATGCTGGGCCGGGATCCCTGGTTGCAACCCCACCACCTGCAACGGCTGCTGCTGCAGAGCGCTCGGGATCTGGGGCCGGTGGGTGTCGACCACAATCATGGTCACGGCATGATCGATATGGAGGCGGCGATGGCGGCCGATCCTCAGCGCTATATCGAAGCCCGACTGGATGCCGCTGAGTTGACGGCCGCCAGGCAGATCGCACTGAGCGGCACCGCCGATGCGGATCAGTTTGCCCGCGCCTGGCTGGAGTATGGCGAGGGCGCCGCCCCGCAGCGCTGGCAGCCACTGGCTGAACCGCTGGGGCTGCCGGTTCGCAACCGGTCACTGGGCAGCATCGATCCCGATGCACTGCCCGGGGGCCTGATCACGCTGCGACTGACCGTTCAGCACCGCGACGGTGCGTCCAGGATCAGTCTGCTACAGCTGCAGTTACCGGAGAAAGGTCAGTAGATCGGTACGCAGGTCGTACCGGGAGGCAAAGTTATGAAACGGACAGGATTGTTGCTGACAGTGACTGCCGGGTTGCTGATGGCGGTGACCAGCGCCTGGGGCTGGCAGGGAGCACCGAACCTGAAGAGTACGCTGAGCCCGATGCGTACGGTGTCGCTGCCCGCGGGGCAGGATGCCAGCCGCTGGGCAGCGCAGAACGGGGTCTCGAACTGGCAGTTGCAGTCGGGCCAGGATGGCCGCCAGCATCTGAATTTCAGGGCCGCAGACGAGCAGTGG
Organism: Motiliproteus sp.; assembly: GCA_965230185.1. GTDB lineage: Bacteria > Pseudomonadota > Gammaproteobacteria > Pseudomonadales > Balneatricaceae > Motiliproteus. The sequence continues at coordinate 4,838,874 of OZ245995.1, read as the reverse complement.
CAGCAGTTGAGCAGCCAGTGTGAGGCTGCTTCCGCCAGCGGCATTCAATGCGCCCCGGATTCCTGCCAGGGGATACGCGCCGACCAGAGCGAAACCGCGTCGTACTGGCTCAGTCCGAGAGCGCCGGATCTGAACGGAACTCTGGCCGGCCGGCCTGAGAGCTGTCCTCGCGATCTGCAGTCACAGCCCTGGAGTGGCACCTTCCCTTCCGGTAGCGACCCCGCCTGCTGGGATCTTCAGCAGAGTCTGCCCTGTCAGAGTGAAGAAACGCCGGCCGAGTATATCGAGCCGCACTGGCGCCCCAACCTGTTGCTGGTGGCGCTGCCGGCCGGCGGTGAAGACGCCGCCGCGCTGGCCGCGCGTACCGGACTTCGTCTGCTGGATGAGATCACTCTGAAAAGCACCGGTGACCGTCTGGTCCGGCTGCTGCGGATCGATACCGGTACACCGCTGGACGGTTGGGTCAGCCTGCTGCAGGCCGATGCCGGTGTGCTCAGCGCCCAGAAAGACTTTGCCTATTTCACCATGGCCACTGGCAGGAACGCCGCTCCGCCGGTTGCCACTGCCTTCTCATCGGCGCTGGGTGATCCGTTGAGCGGTTTTAATTACGGACCGGTTATGACCGGTTCCGGGCGGTTGCTGGAGCGTTACACCGGTGATCAGATCAGAGTCGCCGTGATCGATACCGGTGTGGATCTGACCCATCCCGAGCTGTCGTCAGCGATTCTCGACTCCACCGATTATACCGATCGTGGCTATTCGGCCGATGCCCACGGTACGGCGGTGGCGGCGATTATTGCCGGTGCCCGCAATAACGGGGTGGGGGCGTCCGGAGTCGCACCGGAGGTCAAGATCTCCAGCTTTAAGGCCTGCCATCCCCGACAACCCGGCGGACTGGCGGCCCAGTGCTGGAACAGCAGCCTGATCCGGGCCCTGGATGACGCCCTCAGTCAGGATATTCCACTGATCAATATGAGCCTGGGCGGACCACCGTCGCCATTGCTGGAACGATTGCTGAAAGCGGCGGAATCCAGCGGGCAGCTGGTGCTGGCGGCAGCCGGTAACGGCGGACCCAATGCCCGACCGGTCTACCCGGCGGCGCTGCCCCAGAGCCTGGCGGTCACGGCGGTGGATACCGACAAGCGACTCTACCGGATGGCTAACCGCGGCAACTATATCAGCGTGGCGGCGCCGGGGGTGGATATCATTACTGCCGGTCCCGGCGGAGCTCAGCCGCTGCTTTCCGGGACCTCCATGGCCACGGCTCATGCCACCGGTATTGCGGCAATGCTGATGCAGGCCGACCCGCGACTGGTCGCTACCGATATTGCCAGATTGCTGGAGTCCACCACTGAGGATCTGGGGCCGGCCGGTAGCGACGCGGAATTTGGCGCCGGCCTGCTGAAAGCCTGCAGAAGCGCCAGCCAGTTAGCAGACGTCAGCGTGCTGTGCGGAGGTGAGTTATGAAAGCCATCGATCTCAAATCGCTTACCGGCCGGGTGCTGTTGCTGATAATCATCATCGCCCTGGCGCTGACCGGCTGTAAGAAAAAGACGGTCCAGCAGGGGACCTCACAGGCCGATTCGGCGGAAACCCGGGTGGCGGGGGATAAGGCTGCCACGTCTGACGTTACCGACCAGACGGCGAAGCTGGGTTCCGATGATACGGCGACAGCTGGCGCAAAAGAGCCGGTGAAAGATCTGTCCCGAGAAGCATCGAAAGAAGCCGCAGGCTCGGCTGATCCTGCTCAGTCGCAGACGCCGATGACCGGTCCGGGCGGCGGCGAGGAGTACCAGACCGCCAAAAAAGATTTTGTTTATGGTCCCGGACATCCTTTACCGCGATTGGTACTGCCACCGTTTGCTCCACCAGGGCCGCTGGCCAGCGCTTATGCGCCACCGGCGGAAGGGCATACGCCGGGTAGTCCCTGTGCCACGGAACTGGCGGCAGCCGATCTGGATATAGGACCGAAGGAAAACTGGGTATCGAAAAAAGCGCGCCAGGCCGTATTCGGGGCATTCTCGCGGCTGCTGGGTGGGGGAGGCGGCGGTGATGACAGCGGTGACGACCGGCCGCCGACGGTGAAAGACCCGATTCCGAAATCGGCCCGTCAGCAGTTTCATGATGAGCTCAGCGACACCGATCTCAGCATCTCCGGCCGGGTTACCGACGACGGGCTGCTGCTGAGCACCGGGATTGATGATGCTCCGGATAAATCCACCTTTCACATGATCTATGTGGAAGATCCCCAGTGTCGACGCTATTTCCCGGACCGCTTTCTTAACTATCGGCTGTGGCTGGAGTGGTCGCTGTCGGTCAGCTGGACCCGGACCCGGACTCAGTATCAGGACGGCAAGCAGGTTTCTCAGCAGCGAAGTTCCGGGGGGTACTTCAAGACCGGAACCGTCGATCTGGACAAGGGGCGGCTGAGTATGGCCCAGTTAAAAGGCATCAGCGAATACCAGCAGAAGCTGCTGGAAGATCTGCCGGCGCCGATCTGGCAGCAGATGGGATTCTCGACCCCTGAGTCCGGTGTGCGCCGGCTGGGCAGCCAGTTTGACGGCGTTACCCCGGCGCAACTGGCAAACGGAGATAATATCGCCGTCGTCCATGTGACCCGGGTGGTGGATGGCCGCTATGTGACCCGTGGAATTCCATTCCGGGTCCAGCCCGGCAGTGACGGTCTGCTGCAGTTCAGCCGGCTGTAGCCGTCGCTGGCCGCCGGGCGCTCAGGGCCGGTACGGATTGTGATCAGCGGCTGGCGGTGATACGCTGATCTGTACGAAAATTGATCAGTCGGGAGTGCCAGATCCCGCAATCGTGATGCAGATCAGTCCGCTTTCCGCAGCCATTCACAGCGCCGTCAGCGCGCCGTCGCCTGCAGCGGCCAGTCCCTCCGCAGGCTCTGCCGGGGTTCAGCAGCAGGTGGCGCTTGCTATGCTGAAACAGGCCATAGAATTTGAAGGCCAGCTGGCGCTGCAACTACTGCCCCGGGGGGCGCCGGTAAGCGGCGGAGTTCTGCAGTCATCGCTGCAGCCGGTGATGTCGGGGTCAGCGCTGGGGCAGAATATCGATATTCATGTCTGAGCGCATTGCCGGTTGATCCGGATAACTTCAGGTTTTTGTAGAAAAACAACAGTGTCAATATTTTTTGACGAATTTTTTATAATTTATTTTTCTAAAATATTGATGTCCCTTCGCGTTGTGTTGATAATCGCTATACCTTAGTGGAGTTGTCTGGATTGCCGGGCTGTGCCCGGAGTTGCAGACAGCAGTCTTATCGTCGCTTGAGTTGGCGGCGGTACATTGATTGGTCCGGATGGACAGGATGCCACCAGAGATACCCCCACCATGTTATTAGCCCGCGATTGTCGTCGGATGTCACCGATATCCGTTGTCGCCATTTTGCTGATACTTCTGTTTTCGCCGCTGCTTGTGGCCGCAGATCCGGAGCTGACCCCGGAAGAGTCTGCGTGGCTGGAGGCTCACCCCGGGCTCCGGGTGGGTATTGCCCTGTTCCCGCCGTTTCTGATGGTTGAGAACGAACAGGGCGAGGTTGTTGGTCTGGCTATCGATTACCTGGAAATGATCGAACGTAAACTGGGCGTCAGTTTCCAGCGAGTCGTCAGCAATAACTACCGCGAAGCCATAGCTTTTGCCAAAGCCAGAGAGATTGATTTTCTGCTGGCCGCGACTCCTACCGAAGAGCGTCGGGGTTATCTCGATTTCAGTGTCCCCTATACCTTTACCGAGAATCTTATTTTCGTCCGTGAGGAGCAGAGCGGACTGAGTTCACTGGCCGATTTCAACGGTCTGCGCTTTGCCGTACCGGCGGAGACCTCACTGGTGGAGCATATCGAGAAGAACTACCCCGGCGTGGAGGTCTACCAGCCCCTCAACCTGAGTATGGCGTTCACCTGGCTGTCCAGCGGTTATGTGGACGGTGTCGGTGCCGATGCCACCAGCGGTTACCAGTACACCTACCAGAAAGGGCTGAGCAATATCCGGATTACCGGCAAGGTGGGGTTTGATTACCAGGACTCAGTTGCCAGCCGTAATGACTGGCCGATGCTGGGGCAGATCCTCAACAAAGCGCTGATAGCCATCACTGCGGAGGAACGCCGAAAAATCCACAACCGCTGGATCGTACCGGTCGACCCCCAGAAGGTGGACCGGGAGACGGTCAGGGGTTACAGCTATACCATTGCTGTATTTCTCGGCGTAATGCTGCTGAGTCTGCTGCTCTGGTGGACCCGCTCGCTGAGGAAGGAGATTGCCCACCGTAAGGCGATGGAAAACCGGCTCAGCTACCTGGCTTATCACGACGAGGTCACCGGTATCCTGAATCGGGCCGGTTTTTTTGAGCGCCTGCGACTGGCGGCCGACAGCGATGAGCAATACATGTTGCTGCTGATCGGCCTTGACCATTTTCGGGGCAAGAACGAGTTCTGGGGCCATAAGGTGGGTAATGAGATCCTCAGCAGGCTGGCACGGCGACTGCAGACGAAAATGCCGGCCGGGGCTTCCGTGGCCCGTACCGGGGGGGATAAGTTCGGCTGTCTGATCCCGCTCGCCGACAGCACGCCGGAAAGCCGGGCCCGCTATCTGCTGGACCTGGTCAGTCAGCCGCTGCTGCTGGAGAACGGCACGGTGCAGATGCTGACCGCCACCGCCGCCATCGATCTGCCGCAAGCTGACGGAGATCGTCCGGAGCACCCGCTTGAACGGGCTGAAATAGCGCTCAAGTACGGCAAGCGCACTCGCCGTGGCAGCTACCATTTCTATGACACCAGGATGAGCCGGGATATCGGTGACGAACAGCAATGGACGGATGAGCTGAAGATGGCCATTCAGCACAATCAGCTGTTCCTGGAGTATCAGCCGCAACTGGACATCGTGGCCGGCAGGGTGATCGGCTTTGAAGCGCTGGTGCGCTGGCAGCATCCGCAGCGGGGTCGGATCTCGCCGGCGGAGTTTATACCCCGGGCGGAACGGCTCGGGCTGATTTCGGCGCTGGGTGACCAGGTGTTGCGCACAGCCTGCGGTCAGGCCCGGCAGTGGCTGGACAGCGGCCTGCCGTTCGATCATATCGCCGTGAATGTTTCGGTGCAGCAGTTTGCCGAAGGTGATTTTGCCGCCAGAGTCGCTGATATTCTCAGTGCGACCGGGTTGCCGGCCAGTTGTCTGGAGCTGGAGATTACCGAGACCTTCTTTATGAGCGAGTTCGACCAGATTCGCAAGACCCTGGTCACCCTGTCGGAGACCGGAGTACGGTTTGCCATCGATGATTTCGGCACCGGCTTCTCATCGTTGCTCTATCTTAAGCAGCTGCCGGTTGAAACCATCAAGATCGCCCAGGAGTTTGTTATCGATATCAGCCGCGACAGTGGTAGTTATCAGATTGTTAAGGCGGCAACCCAACTGGGCAGAAACCTTGGCATGCAGGTAATCGCCGAGGGTATCGAGGACAGCAACGTGCAGCGGGTTCTTCGTGATCTGGGTTGCGACCGTTCTCAGGGCTACTACTACAGCAAGCCGGTCGCTGCCGGAGAGGTCGACCAGACTCTGCTTGAAAGGCTGGCGGCAAAGGTACCGGGCTGTGCTCAGGTTGCCTCGAACGTCGCCGCTGACTGAGGTCCGACCGCTCGCCTCATCGAGTAATTGACCAGCACTTCTCCCGATCGTAATACCCGGTTGCTACGGTATTGCTGGAAGCCAAGGGCCGCAAACAGCGGTCGTGCGACTATGCTGGCTTCCACCCACAGCAGCGCTAGTCCCCGTTCTGCGGCAAGGCTGATTACCCGCTCAGCCAGTCGTCGGGCCACTCCCCGTCTCTGATAGCTCGGACGGACATACAGGCAGTCGATATGGCCACTGGCCTCGAGTTCGATAAACCCTGCCACCTGGCCATCGATGGTCGCTACCAGCGGCCGGCTTTGCCGCAGTCGCTGCCGCCAGTGGTTATAGTCCGGCGGGATCGGCGCCCAGGCCTGTCGCTGGCGGCGACTGTAGTATTCGCTGCTGAGGCTGTGTACCGCTTCCCGAAAGAGATCTGCGATCGGCTCGGCATCACTTTGCCGGTAATTCCTGATCTTCATCGTTGCTGATTCCCGGTAACGATCTTACGACACAAAAAAATAAAAATTCTTTGAACCCTTTCGCCGTACGGCTGTGACTTACCCGTCGAACCCCCTGATAAGAACAGCAAACGCCTGCGGGCGAGAGGAAACTATCATGAAAATTTCTGCCAAAACTGCACTGACTTCTGCAATCGCCGCTGTTGCTCTGAGCGCCGGTCTGGCCCAGGCCAATCCCTGGGGCTACAACTATAAGAGTGCGGACTATACCAACAGTTTTAACCGCATGTATCAGACCGATGTGACCATCGATAAGAGCAGACAGATCAACAAGGATACCCGTCTGAATTACCACCGTGACAACAGCGTTCGTACTCTGGTGAACAAAAACTATGCACTGGATTACAAGCTGGATTATCGCAAGGACGACATCAAGGCCAATCAGAAGATGAACCAGTTGCGGAAATACAGCTCGGCCGTTAACCAGAACGCCGCCAATGTCGGCAGCGCTTCAGGCCACAGCATGAAACAGAAGCAGGGTGGCACCAGTGTCGGCAGCCTGGTCAGCGAGAAACACACCTCGGCTCGTAAGGGTCATAACCTGTGGTCTCCGACCGTGACCGGTAACTACGGTAATGTGGCCAAGGGCAACATGTACGGCAGCCAGATTGGTGCTAACCAGACAGGGCTGCAGGGCGGTAACGTAACCAATCTGCAGGCCAATGCTCAGCATCAGAGTGCGGCATCCTCTGTGGGCAGCTCCGATCGCGTCAGTAACACTGCAACTAAATAACCGGTCGCAGTATCCGAATCAGAATCTGTAATCGGACAACAGTACTCGGACAACTAGTACTCAGACTTCGCCCCGGCTTCGGTCGGGGCTTTTTTATGGGATTCTTTTATAGAGCTTGTTGATTGGGTGTGGGCTCCGGGCTCTGTCAATCGGGGGATCTTCGCGGCTCAGAGCGTCTGCCTTATTGCCAGCGCTCGCCAGGCCCGTCGGCAATCCGGGCAGGCAGCGCTTTAACTGCCTTCTGATGCGGTGGACAGCGGGGTGTCGGTTCGGATGAACGGCCAGAAAAGTGGCTGAAAATAATCTGAACGGTTCCGGCACCGGTTGCCACTCACCGGGTAATCCAACGAATAACCGTAACCGCTTTCCCGGAGATGCCGCCATGAAACTCAGCAACCTGATTATTCTTCCCCTGATCGCAGCCACTCTGATGGGCTGCAAACCACAGGCCGTCAAGTCCGCCGTGACCGAACAGCAGCGCGCAGAGGTCAGTTGCAGCGGACCGAAGATGCGTGTTTCGGTGCTGCCGTTCGGTGCCACCGGTAAACTGGGGGCCTATGAAGGTTTCGATGTCGGAGAGGCAATGGCTTCCCAGCTGACCACGGCCCTTGAGCAGACCGGTTGTTTCGTCGTGGCCGATCGGATGGCGCTGTCACATATTCTGCGGGAACAGGAGCTGGGGCTGGCCGGTGTTACCAGCGCCGAGACGGCACCTCGCTCCGGTCGGGTGATCGGAGCTCAGATTCTGGTTAAAGCCGATATCACCGAGTTCGAGCCGCAGAAAGAGAGCGGCGGTCTGAACTTTGGTCTGGCCTCCTCGAAACTGCCTTTCGGCCTGCGTCTGGGTGGCAATAGTGGTACCAGCCATGTGGCGATCGATCTGCGCCTGCTGGATGCCACCACCGGCGAAGTGCTGTTCAGTCAACGGGTAGAAGCCGACTCGAAATCGCGGGGGCTGGCGCTGGGTCTGGACTTCAAGAAGTTCACAGTCGGCGGCGACAAGTTTTACAAGACGCCGCTGGGTCAGGCTACCCGGGTCGCTCTGAATGATGCCGTGTTTTACGTGATCAAAGGCACCCGTCAGGTTCCCTGGCAGGGGCAGGTAGTCAGCGCTCGCGGCCAGCACATCTTTATCAATGCCGGTCTGGACGCGGGAATTAAGGTGGGTGATGTATTGCAGGTCTCCGCGATTGCCGAGGAACTGGTGGATCCGGAAAGCGGGGTCACTCTGGGTAAGGTGGAAAATCACCTCGGGCGAATTCAGGTCCGGTCCGTGAAGGAGAAGTTCGCCATCGCCGCCCTGCTCGACAGTTTCAACCCCCAGCGTGGCGATATTATCCGCTACTGAGCGGTCGCGGAATCTGTAGTCGAAAAGGCCCGGAAACGGGCCTTTCTGCTGTCTCCTCGAAAATCCTGTCAGGCCTGACGACGATCCAGCCCTGTCTCGAACAGGTGACAGCAATCATCGGCGCTCAGCGGCGGACTGTAGAAGTAACCCTGGGCGAAGTCGCAGCCATTGCTGCGGACGAACTCCTGCTGTTCCGCCGTTTCTACGCCTTCGGCCAGAACCTCCAGATTCAGCAGTCTGGCCAGATTGATAATGGCTTTAACGATGGCTTCATCGTCGGGATCACGGGTGATGTCGGCTATAAAGGACTGATCGATCTTCAGCTTGTTGATCGGCAGTTCCTTCAGCTGGTTCAGGGAGGAGTAACCGGTGCCAAAATCATCAATTGAGAGACTGATCCCCATCTCCCGCAGTGTATTGAGGGTCGCGACCGTTTTCTCGGTGTTTCTGATAATGCTGTTTTCGGTGATCTCCAGCTCGATACTGGCTGCGGTCACTCCGGTGCTGTCCAGGGCGTGCCTGACCGTCGCGACGATATTCCCCCGTTCCAGCTGAATGGCTGACAGATTGATCGCCACCAGTGGCAATGAGTGCCCCAGTTGCCGCCAGCGCTGCAGCTGACGACAGGATTCCATAATCACCCATTCGCCGATTTCGAGGATCAGGCTGGTTTCCTCAGCCAGCGGAATAAAGCGGGCCGGTGAGATCAGGCCCTTCTGGGGGTGTTTCCAGCGCAGCAGCGCTTCCACGCCAACCACCCGGGATCGGTTCAGGCTGATCAGCGGCTGGTAGGCCAGATGAAGCTGCTGATCACGAACGGCTTTGCGCAGATCCGTTTCCAGTTCCAGCCACTCCACCGAACTGGCGGTGAGTTCCCGGGTATAGAAAGCGTAGCTGGCCCGGCCCTGGTTCTTGGCCTGATACATGGCCGCGTCGGCATGCTTAACCAGCTCTTCGGCGTTGTGGCCGTCGTCGGGGTAGAGACAGATGCCGATACTGACGCTGATGAAGAGTTCATGGCCGGCGAGGCCGAAGGGGGCCGACAGTGCGCTGAGAATCTTATCGGCCACGGTCGCCGGTTCCGTCCGGCTGCTGATATGTTCCAGAATAATGGTGAATTCATCACCACCCAGACGGGCGACGGTATCGTTTTCACGGATGGCGTTGTTGAGGCGACCGGCCACCGAGGAGAGCAGTGCATCTCCGACCGGATGGCCGAGGCTGTCATTGATGTTCTTGAAGCGATCGAGGTCCAGAAACAGCACCGCGATTCGGGTGGATTCCCGGTGAGCGGTGCGCAGAGACTGTTGCAGCCGGTCACTGAATAACTGGCGATTGGGCAGCCCGGTGAGCTGATCATAATAGGCCTGATGCTGGATCCGCGCCTCCGAGCGGGTTCGCTCGGTGATATCCAGCAGGGTGCCGATGATCGCCGGCTGGTCGTTGTGCACTGAGCGCGAGCCGTAGAGTTCGACATGGATCTCTTCGCCGGAGCGGGTCTGGCAGCGAATTCTGTAGTTGATAGAGTCGGCATCGCCGGACATCCGTCGGGATATATTGGCGCTGACCTCTTTACGATCATCCGGGTGGGTCAGATCCAGGGGGCCCATTCGTCCCTCTATCTCCTGCTGGGAATAGTGAAAGATCTCGGCAAAGCGGGGATTTACATAGGTAAATACACCCTCCTGGATAATGTAGATGCCGACCAGGGATTTTTCGGCCAGATCCCTGAATTGCCGCTCCGAGTTTTTCAGTGCCAGTTCCGCCTTCTTGCTGGCGCTGATGTCCCCGAAAGTCAGCACCGCACCCTCAACTCCCAGGTCGCGGCTGATGGGCATTATCGAGTATTCGACCGGGATGCTGTGACCAGCGGCATGCAGAAAACGGGCTTCCTGGCCACTGATACGTTCTCTGTTTCCTGCGAGCAATTCGTCGATCGCGGTTAGTGCTTCGCCACTGTCGTGATCGAACAGTGTCCGGAAGCTGCGCCCGGAGAGCTGCTCAGGCACGGTGCCCAGGATGGTGGCTGCGGCGGGATTGATAAATGTGTGATCTCCCTGCCTGTCCAGACCGATAACCCCTTCACCGGCGGAATTGAGGATCATCTCGTTTTCGCTTGTCAGCCTTGACAGCTGGCGGAACTGATTGCCGACGGCACGGGAAATGATCCATCCCAGCAGCAGGAACAGGCCGAGCACCACACCGACCAGCGTCAGCAGTCGGTTGAGTGCGTCAAACAGCTCGGTTTCGGTGCGCTGCTGGGTCTGGTTGAGTTCGGCCGCGCTCAGCTTGTCCAGCCAGCTGATAAAGACCAGCTCCTGCTCAGCATGTCGGCGGACGGTGCTGATCAGTTGCTGCTGGCGCTGGCGCTCCCGAAGCCAGGCTTCGCGGGTTCGGAACAGGCCGGACCGGAACTTATCAGCTTGTGAAAATACCGCCTTCGGATCGGTGCCGAACAGTTCTGTCAGTAACGGCTGTGGGTGAGGCAGCAAACTTGCGGGGGGCTCCGCCGCCAGCGTTCGCATCAGTGACAGATTGCGGACCATCCGGTCGATGGCCGGTTGCAGGCGATTGACGCGCAGATCCAGCAGGTAGGCGGGATTACTCTCACTGGCCAGCAGTTCAGTCAGCAGAGCCACTTCATTGAGTTCGTGCTGTACCGCCCTCACGGCCCTGGGCCAGGGGCTTCCCTGCTCCTGCTGAATCTGGCGCGACAGCTGCTCAAACAGTTCTCCCCGTGACTGTTTCCAGCGCCGGATCAGCAGTGCCGCACGCAGGTTGCTGCGGCCTTCCAGAATACCGATCTGCTCCTGCAAGCGGCGGATGGTTGAGCGGACCCGCCCCAGGCTGATCTCTTCACTGATGTCCCGATGCAGCGGCTCAAAAGCGGTCCTCCAGCGGCTGATCTCCCGCCAGAGCCTTTTCATCCGCTCGAAGCTGTAGCCGAAGCCGGTCAGAGCGTTTCTGAGATCGGGGCCCTGCGCCTGATTCTGCAGTTGTCGGATCAGTTGCTGCTGCCGTTCAAGCCCCGGGTTTTCGGAGGGGGTCGTCAGTGACTGGTCGCTCAGCAGGGAAAGTAGCAGGGCGTGGGATTCCAGACTGTAGCGACGCAGCTGTTCCAGTTTCAGGTCGAAGACCTGCTGTTCACTGCGCCAGGCGGAGGTCTGGTCATTGTTGCGGTTCAGGTACCAGCTGACGAACGCGGCGGTGGATATGCTGGCCAGCAATCCCAGCAGAATCAGACTCCACAGCAGCGCAGACAGCTTGAACCTCGATACCGGCTGAATCATGGGTCGGCATACCCGCTGGCCGGATGATTGCTGAGAAGCTGTTTGAGCTGCTGCCACTGGAACGGCTGATGCTGGCGCTCCCGCAACAGCATCGGCCAGACCCTGTCACTGGCCTGGCGTTTATCGGCTGTCAGCTCAAGCGTATAGCCCAGTCCGGCATCGAAGTCACCGAGGCTGGTCAGCGCCGAGAGAATGTTGTCTCGATCCGGTGGCCGATCCAGCGAACGGAGCGCCCGGATCAGAATACGACCGGCAATATAGGCTTCCAGGCTCCAGAATGAGGGGGCCAGTTGCGGATCGAAGCGCTGCAGATCCTGGCGGTATTCCTGCACGATCGGCAGCTCAGACATCAGTGGATGAGGGACGATCTGAGTGACGATGATCGCCCCGGGAGTCTTTTCTGTGGTTTCAACACGGGGGTGGCCGGTGAAGGATATATTGAGAAACAGCGGTTGATAACCGGAACTGTGTGCCAGTCTGACCAGCTTGGCGACCGGTGTGTAGACGCCGATATTGATGATTGCTCTGGGCAGCGTGCTGCTGAGCAAAATGTCGGCAAGGGCATTCTCCACGGCCAGGGTATTGCGTTCGTAGCGAACGTGGACGATATCGTTTTCATTGCTGAGACCGTGTTCCGTCAGTGCCTCCAGACCGGCGTAATAGCCGGCGTCGCCATAGGCGTCCCGCTGGGTAAAAAAGCCGATCTCTTCCGGTCGCAGCCCGCCGATACGAATCAGCGCATCGATCATGGCGTAGACCTCCTGGCGATAACTGGCTCTGACGTTGACCACCCAGGGCAGCGGGGGAGTGGTGCGAAGGATGCCGGCACCGGTGGCCGGCGCGTAGAACAGCAACCGATTGCTGGCAATAATGGGCAGTGAAACGACCGCCGTCGGTGTGCCCAGGTTGCCGATAATCGCCAGAATCTCGGGGTTTTCCACCAGTCTCTGCATATTGCTCGAGGTCAGCTTCGGTTCGTAGCGATCGTCCAGCACTTCGATACGAAGTCTGCGACCGTCGATACCGCCCTGACGGTTTACCCGATCAAAAGCGATCAGAAAACCCCGGTGCAGGTTGCGACCCAGGGGGGCTGCCTGTCCGGACAGGGCTGTGGACATGCCAAAAACCAGGTCTTCGTCGATGGCATGGGTAATATTCACCTGCAGTACAATCAGTAACGCCCAGAGTGCTCGCATAGACTATCCGGATCATTGAGACCGAAAACTCTCCTCAAGTATAGATTGACTGCGCTGCCGTCGGAGTCTGCGCTCAGGCCTGAAAATGGTTGTTGAGAGTTTCCTCTATTGGCGGCAGTTCCCTGGCCAGGCGGGTATAGTCGAACAGCGAGGCGGCCTCTTCGATGTTGGATACACGCCAGCGATTGTCTTCCAGAACCAGGGTCCAGAGAGTCTCGATGTCTCTGAAGCGCTTTTTCCCTTCAACCACGCGTCCGCTTTCCCGCTCGGCCAGATAGTCCTTCATCCGGGCCGAGATACTGACGACCAGCATAGAGTGGCGGTGTTCAGCACCGACATTGCGATGGGCGAAGAATACCGGTCGGATACTGTTGATGCGCCGGATTTCACAGTGATTGACCAGTCCCTGACGGCGCCAGCGATCGAGAAATACCATCTGCTGATTCTGCCGGTACCAGTCAGACATCCAGTTGTCTGCAGCGGCCAGATCTTGCTGGCTCCAGTGGCCGTGAATCCGGTAAAAACAATCGGTGATACGTTCACGCAGGCTGAGCCACTCAAACAGCGGGTTATAGCCGGCCATAAAACGGAGATCCCGCCGACTCCGTCGATGGGCCCGATGTTCCTCGATCAGTGCCAGAGTGATCAGAGGCAGAAATATCAGCACCAGCACGGCCAGCAGCAACTTGCCCCAGAAACTGTTCCAGAGAGTTTTTGCGATGATGCCACCGGGACCGGCCAGTGCCGGTTCAGCGACCAGCCAGAGTGTGACGATCAGCAGTGGCATTGAGAAATGGGATTTCATGAATTTATCCTCTCTGGCAGTTGCTTTTGCGGTGAGTCACCTGTCGTCAGCAGATGGTTCAGATATGCTGCCAGGGTAAACTGGCCATGGAAATCAGGGCCGGGTGACAATACACTCTGAGAAAGCACCAACCGAACGGCCGCGACTATCCGATCAGTAACTTTGCTGACGGTCAGCCAGCATTACCCGGGTGGGCAGTTATGACCGATACCGAGAGCGGCCTGTCCGGCAGAGGGGCCAGGGGGACGGTCAGGACAGCCGGCGGCAGCTTGGTTCTGAGTGACAGCCTCTCCCGACTGTAAGGCAGAATGAACTGAATGATACTGAAGAGAATCCGGACAGCATTGTGGCTGGTCTCGCTGCTGTTGTCCGGCGCTGCGGTATCCGAGCCTGCAGCAGTGGCCGTGGTGCAGTCGGCAACGACTGAGCTGAAACCCCTGCGATTCGGTACCTTTTCACACCCTCCATACGCTTATCGGGATGCGGACGGAAACTATATCGGCTCCCTCTATGAGGCGGGGCTGGCTATTCTGAAGCAGTCCGGGCTGCCAGGTCACAATCGGGTACTGCCTCCTCGTCGGTTATGGCAGCAGCTGATTAACCGGCAAACCGATTGCGCAATGATGATTAACAACCAGACCACTTCCTCGACCTTCCAGATGGTGGCACCGCTGGGGCAGTTACTGACCGTTGGTATCCTGCCACGGGCGGGTATTGCTCTTAATCGGTATGAAGATCTGCAGAACCTGAGAATAGCAGTACCGCGTGCTCTGCATATCGACGGCCGCTTTGACCAGGACGGGGGGCTGCATAAGGTTGCCACGCGGAATTATTACCACAGCGCCCTGATGATGAAGCGTAACAGGGTCGATGCGATGGCCGGGGGCATAGAAAGCATGTTGTTTAATGCCCATCAGCAGGGGATGTCACCCCGGGAGCTGGGGAAGCCGCTGGTCTTTAACCGGTTGCCGATCTGGCTGTTATGCGCCCGGGACTCAGTGGCTCCGGGAGTGATAGCGCGTCTGCAGCAGGCAACGGCAGTACTGCGCAAAGCCGGAAGGATCGAACAGGTTTTCCAGCGCCACCGGCTCAGGCACTGAGTGGTGGCTACCCCGGTTCCTGCTGACCGGACTCCGGATGGCGGCTCGGTGACCAGACGATCTCCCAGAGGTTCTGCTCGGGATCCTGCAGATAGCCGCTGTACCCGCCCCAGGGCTCCTTGCGGGCAGGTCGGGTGATGGTGGCGCCGTAGCTTTTCAGTCGGGCCATCAGCTCATCGACCTCGATTCTGGATTCAACATTAAATGACAGGCCCACTCCGGAGAAGCCCTGGCCTGCGGCGGCAATAGCCGCATCCTTTGCCAGTGTCCGGCGTGGATAGAGTGCCAGGGTCAGTTCGCCGAGATCAAAGAACACGAAGTCCCGTTCAGCGCCTTCCGGATCCTGAAACTGACGCCTGATCGGAAACTGAAATCCATCCCGATAAAAGCGCAACTGCCGTTGCAGATCCGTGACTGTCAGGGTGATATAGGACAGCTGGCCCTTCATGGTCGTTCCCGACCCGATGCCGGTACCCGGGAGGGGGACTCTGTGGGCTGTACAGTACTCTGCAGTGAGCTCCGACGCCGCTTCAGCATCAGTAGGGCATAGCCACCAGCGCTGAGATTGGCCGCTGAAATACCGGCGAAAATACCGGTCAGTCCCCACAGCGCTGAGCCCAGCAGGGCCAGTGGCAGGGTCAGTAGCAGCAGTCGGATCAGTACCAGCCGGGCTGCCTGCCGAGGTTGCTGAAAGCCGTTAAATACCGAGCTGCCGAGGGTGATCATACCGAAACCGGCATAGCTCAGCGGTACGATCCACAAGTACTGGACGGCCAGTGAAATAGTGCCCGGATCGTCGGCGAACAGTGCGGCAAGCGGCGACGCGGCTACGGACAGCAACAGAAAGGCGGCGCCTCCCCAGAGCAGCACGATACGGATACCGAAGCCGATGCTGCGCTCTATACGGTCTGACTTACCGGCGCCCAGATTCTGACCGATAAAGGGGGTCAGAACTGAGGAGAAGGCCATCACGCCGATCATCGCCAGCGACTCGATGCGGGTGCCGACTCCAAAGGCCGCCACCGCCTGGGGGCCGTATCCGGCGATCAGCCAGGTCAGTGCCCCGGCTGACAGCGGTGCCAGCATATTGGTTCCGGCCGCAGGCAGGGCCAGTCGGATCAGGGCGGTCCAGGACTGCTTCAGAGCTGCCAGCCCGGGCAGTTCCAGCGTCAGCATCTGCTCCCGTCTGGCCAGCACCCAGAGCGCGAACAGGAAGGTGATCGAATAGGCGATCAGCGTTGCAATTGCCGCGCCCTGCAGTTCCAGTCGCGGAAACGGGCCGAGGCCGAAGATCAATAGCGGATCGAGGATAATATTGAGCACCGCCGCCAACATCATGACCCGGCTTGGTGTTCTGGTGTCGCCGGTGGCGCGAATCGCGCTGTTGCCGACCATCGGGATTACCACCAGTCCCATGCCCAGATACCAGACCTCCATGTACTGGCGGATATACTGCTGCTGCTCAGTGTTCGCGCCCAGCAGTCGGAATACCGGATCGATGCTGAGATAGCCGATAAAGGAGACCAGCACCACCAGCGCCAGCGCCAGCGCCAGGCAATGGGTGGTCAGTCGCTGCACCCGGTTGTGATCGCCCGCCCCGATTGCTCTCGAGACAATGGCCGAGGTACCGACGCTGAGGCCCATGGCCAGGCTGACCACAAACATGGTGACCGGGAAGGTAAAGCTGATAGAGGCCAGTTCGGTGGTGCCCAGCTGGCCGATGTAGAAAGTATCCACCACGTTGAACAGGACAATAGAGGCGATGCCCAGCAGCATAGAACCGGCGAGGTCGAGCAGGGTGCGCTCGATCGGCCCTTCGGTCATTCGGGCTCTGGCGCGGCGGCGGGTTGAAGGCATGGTGACTCCTGTACAGAAGCGACAAAGTGTAAGGTGCTACGGCTTCAGTTGCCAGAACTGATCGAAGCCCGAGCGGCTGACCGGCCTGTTTTAAGGTCGGACCCGAGAAGATAAAAAACCGACTGCCTGCGCCGGCTCAGCCGCTGAGGGCCAGGAATTGCACTGAGACAACCGTTGACGCAGATCACTGGAAGATCGCTTTTTCAGCTTGACTCAGATAGCTGACTGAATTGTTGTTAAAACGGTTGTTTAAATCAGGTAAGCGGCTGTTTATGATAGACAAAACCTGCGGCTGGGAAGGAACGTGCAGGTGATTCCAGGGACGGAGAAGCGGTTGGTGTGGCTGTAGTCATGGACCGACATTGCCGACATTCAGGCAGTGCCCCTCTGTATCAGTAACGGTTTTCGAACAGGTAGTCCATTGAACTGCAGGACAGACGGGCAATATGCCAGGCCTCGCTATAAGAACGATCGGCGGGGGAGTTACCCTTCACAGGTCTGTGACAGCCTGCTGGCTATCGAGCCGGCACAGCTGCGGCAGCGCCGCCACGATGCGTTTATCGAGCTCAATATGCACTGCGAAAAAACCTGTCAGGAGTGCAGCCTGAATCCGATTGGTGTTGCGATCAGCCGGGCGATGAAAATCTGCCAGCAGTATCTGCCTCATCTGAAGCGCAGGGCCACGCCCTGGGAGAGGACGGTTATAGAGACCTGGAGTATGGAGCAGGAGATAACCGAGCTCTACCATCCCTGTCGTTATGTGATGAAGAAAGGGGCGCGACGCTGCCAGGATAACTGTCCCGGGGTGGAAAGCTGTCGGGAGTTTAAGCCGAAGAATCCATAATCGGCCTGGCTGTCACAGTGGGCTGATCACTTCAGCGGCTGTTCGGTGCTTTCAGGCGGTTACTGGCGAGCCTGTTGTGACTGGCTGGACCAGGCCAGTGCCATTCTGGTCTGCATAAACAGCTGGTTGAAGCGGCGAAAGTCTTCGTCGCTGATGATGCCGCCACCGGCCAGCCGGTCTGCATAGATAAAGCCGATTGTCTTCCGACCGATACCCAGCGGCGCCAGCACGAAGCCCGCCGGCGCAACAATCTCGGTAAACTCCTCTGGCAGCCGTTTTCCCCAGTCAGCCTCGCCGGTATCGGTGACCAGCAATGTCTGGCCCCGCTCGAGAATTCGGAAAAACAGCCGGTGTTCCCTGTTCTGACGACTGAGCCTGAAGAACCGTCTCAGGTCCTCGCATCGGCGCCCCTGGTCAATACGCAGGCTGAGCTGTTGATGATCTTTGCTGATCAGGCAGAAGGCGGCGCGATCAAATTCGGTGCAGGAGTCGATAGCCTCCAGCACCCGATTAAGGACCTCCTGAACGGGTCGTTGCTCGCTTACCATATCGCCGATAATCTGCAGCTGCTCAAGTAGCTGGCTGGCCGGCGCCGCTGGCTCAGGTGAGCTGACAGCGCTTCGGTCATCGCCGCTTTCCGATGTTTCCGGACGGTCGCGGGTGTGAATGTAGTAAG
Organism: Motiliproteus sp.; assembly: GCA_965230185.1. Taxonomy (GTDB): domain Bacteria; phylum Pseudomonadota; class Gammaproteobacteria; order Pseudomonadales; family Balneatricaceae; genus Motiliproteus. The sequence continues at coordinate 4,820,888 of OZ245995.1, read as the reverse complement.
CAACTTTGCGACAGAATTCATCCAGCTCCTGGTCGCCGCTGTCACGCAGATCCGGGGTCAGGTAGTCCTTTGGCAGTCGGTACTCCTCTGCCATATCGCAGGCCATGCGAAAAGCATTATGCAGACAACGGGTCAGATCAGTACGGCTCTGTCCGGTCCGGCTCTCCAGCTGTTCCAGTATTTCGCCATACCCCGGGGTGTTGCTGTCACTCCGATTGCTGATCAGTTTCAGCAGCTGATCGGCGCTGGCCGCCAGCTGATAGTTGCTGTGAATACTACCGGGGTGATCTTCGGCGGTCATCAGATCCATGGACTGTACCACCGACTGTGGAAAGCCCCAGCTGTGGGCGATATCCTGACCGATATCGCTGAAATGACCGCCCAGCACTTCCAGCTGAATATGTTGCCAGTCCGACCCTTCGTTATGCCGGCATTCGATCATCTGCTGATACAGGTCGGGCCGGGTATAGGCCACCAGGGTCTCCCCCAGACCGTGCAGCAACCCGCAGATATAGGTCTCCTCGACATCGTCGACACCACTCAGCTCGGCGATCTCCCGGGCGATAGTGGCGGTCATAAAAGAGCGCATCAGTAATTCGCCGATCTCCGCGCCGGCATCGGTGCGCTTAAAACCCTCGATCAGCTTCAGGGTCATGGAGATGCTCTTGATCTGTTCGAAACCCAGCAACACCACCGCCCGGGAAACCACATTGATCCGACCGTTGCCGCGATTGCACCAGGAGGAGTTGGCCAGTCGCAGCAGTCGGGTGGAGAGACTGGCGTCTTTCATCACCGCCACTGCCAGTGCCATGGCGTTACTCTTCTTCGAGCTGCTGATCTGGCTGATGCGGTTGACGGTGGCGCTGAACACCGGCAGGTCGCCGAGGCGGTCCAGCCTGTCATGAATCGAGTTGAGTGTTTCCAGGAATTTCAAATGCTGATAATCCGTTTCAGAACCCCGCTTTCAGGGTATTTTAATCGTCGTCTGCTGTCCCTTTCGGCCCGGGGATCAGCCGATGAGTCGTCAGCAGATGACGGCTCTGCGCTTCAATTTCCCGCCGCAGCTGGTCACTGGCGCTCTCAAGCAGCTTTCGTTGCTCGTCAATCAGCTGTAGCAGCGAGCCGGGGAGGTCGGCATTCAGCTCCTCCTCGTCCAGTACCCGGCAACGGCCGTCCGGGGTGATCAGCAGATCGATAATCAGGTCCCGCCATATCACCCGCTCGGGGCTGATCTGCGTCTGATCGGCAATATTGACGTAGAGTCCCAGTGAGCGACCAGCGGGGCTCAGCCAGTGATATACATTGTAGTTGCGATCGCTCCAGAAATAGCCGATTGAAAGCGTGCCGGCTTTCAATCTGAGGTCGGCAACCGTCGTATCCTGTGGCAGTCTGTAGAGTACGGCGAGCCGATCGGACCGGTAGCTGATTGACTGGCACTCGAACTCCAGTCGTTCGCCGCTCAGTCTGTGTTTTTCCTCGATCACCGTTGCCGGTGCGAGGGTTTCAGTACCCATGCCGCTATGGATCAGGGCTGAATTTCGTTCAGGCTGACCGATGTCTTAGCCGCCACACAGCTGTCGGCACGGGCTTTGAAGTCGCGGAAATGGTCCGACCGCTTGTGTTGCTCCAGGGTATCGGCAGACGCCCAGCTTTCAACAATGATGAACTGCTCCGGGCGATCCGCCTGCTGATAAAGCTCATAGCGGAGGCAGCCCGGTTCATGTCGGGACGGCTCAACCAGTCCGCTGAGCAGCTGTTTCAGGGTCTCGACCTCACCGGCACGGGCGGTGAAAGTGATTTGCTTGCAGATTGTCATACAGGGGCCTCTGAGAGATCTGTTTGTATTTCTGTGTTTCAGGTTTCCGCCGGGGTCTGTTTATTTTAGCCGGCCGTGGCTGAGCATCATTGCTGCGCTGAGTAACGGTTATTCGCCGCTGAGGGTCTGCATGGTGTGCTGAGCCCACGACAGGCTGTGGCGATAGGCCGCTTCGATAAACGCGGTTTCGTCGGTGATCGCATGCAGTGCCTCCCAGTCTCCGGCCTCGAAGCTTTCGACCATGGCCAGAATCTCCCCCAGCACACCGGTTTTGCGGTTGATCGCCTGCTTGATCTCCTCATCCAGAGGGATCTGCTCCAGCAGCTCCTCCATGGCCATATCCATCAGCGCATCCAGCTGTGACAGTATACCGACCATGAAGGCGGTTTCCGGATTGGCATCACCACGCTGTTCCGCCAGCAGCAGGCAGAAGCGTCCCCGAACCAGCATATTGCGGGACAGCTCTTCCGGTTTGTCATCATTACTGCTGAGGGCGATCAGGGTGGCCCACTTTCGCACCTGGTCCAGTCCCAGTAATACCACCGCCTGACTCAGGGATTCGATGCGGTTAGGGAGCCGGTAAGCCGCCGAGTTAACCACTCTCAGAATTTTGTAGGTCAGCACCGGATCGAGAATAATCAGCTCCTCGACAGCGCTGGCGGTGGTGCTCGGCTTCTGAAGCTCCTGCAGCAGCTGCAGCAGCGCCACACTATTACCCGGCAGCTGTTTTCCCATCACCCTGACCGGGCGGCTGAGAAAGGGGCCCTGGATCAGTCTGAAGCCCATCTGCCGGCACTGCTGCAGTTGCTGCATGGTATCGATATTCTGAGCCAGCGGAGTCGCCTTACTGCGCTTCAGCAGCTGCACCAGTTTTTGCAGGCGGGGCATGGCAAGAGTGAGCAGATCCAGTTTGACGATCGTCATGTATTTCAACAGCGGGATAAACTGCTGTTGCAGGCAGAACCCTTCCAGCGCCAGTCGGTAGCCCTGTTCCGCCAGCATCTGGATATTGCCGAACACCTGGGCGTTCATGCGGGTATCCGCCGGGATCTGCAGCACCAGCTGTTTTTTCGGCAGTTCCGGAATATAGCCCTTCTGCAATACCTGCTGTGACAGGCTGATGAACAGCGGTACCCGACAGATAACGCCGTCCTGGCTGAGGCTGGTATAGGTATTGATCAGAATACGGGAGGTGGCGCCGTCGCCGTCCAGCAGCACCTCATCACTGCCATGGTCAGAATCAACCAGCAGTTCGTAGGCGACGATTTTCAGATCCGCCCCGAATACCGGCTGGCGAACCATCAGAACCTGACCGGGCGGAGCGTTCTGTTCCATACATCTCGCTTTCGACAGAAAAGGCCATTCTAGCGGCTTTGCTGTAAAAAGAGTTGTCACCGGTCAATGGAAGGCCCCGGGGAAACCGGAACAGCAGCTTTATTCCGATATACGGCTCAGGCGCTGCTGCTGACCACCTTCAGCTTCTGCTTCGGCTCCAGAATCCAGGGGGTGGGATGGCGGATAAAGTATCCCTGTGCATAGCTGATGCCGATCGCGCGCACTGCGTCCAGCACCTCTTCGCTTTCGACATATTCGGCAATGGTCTGGGCCTGAAGCTCATGAGCGAGGTTGGATATACAGCGGACAACGGCATGATCCTTCGGATTATTCACCATATTGGCAACAAACTCGCCATCGATTTTGACGTAATCAATGGGGAAATGCTTGAGGTAGTGGAAGGATGAGAATCCGGAACCGAAGTCATCCACCGCCAGTTTGAAACCTTCGGCCTTCAGGTTGCAGACAAACTTCTCCAGCAGTGTCATGTTCTTCACCGTATCCCGTTCGGTGATCTCAAAGACAATCCGGTCACGGCTGACGCCGGCTTCCGATACGATGCGGTTGATCTCGGGCAGAAATTCACTCAGCACCAGTGAGCGCGGAGAGATATTGACGAAAATCTGGCCCTGATAGCCTTCCCGGGCCGCCTGCTCCAGTGCTTTCTCCAGCATGATGAAATCGAGGTTGTGGATAATGCCCAGCTTTTCGGCAATTTCGATAAATTCGTGGGCGCCCATGATCTCGCCGCTGTCGGTGCGAATCCGACAGAGCACTTCCACCGCCCGGATATTGCCGCTGTCGGACTCCACCAGCGGCTGGAAGTAGGGGATCACCTGGCGCTCCTTCACCGCCTTGCTGACCATGATGCTCTTTTCATTCATGTCCCGGAAGACTTCCAGCACATCCTCATCTTTAGGGATATAGACGCGGTTTTTGCCCTGACTCTTGGCCTTGTACATCATATTGTCCGCGAACATAAACAGCTCTTTGCTGTTGGTGGCGTGGTCCGGATAGACGGCAATACCGATCGACATACCGGCGCCGACATCCTCGCCGTCGGGACTGCGGATGCCGTTGTTTTTCAGGTCGGCGAAAATCCTCCGGGCGACCTCGCGGGCCTGTTCCAGGTCGCTCTCGGGCAGAATAACGGCAAACTCGTCACCGCCGTAGCGGGCCAGAAAGTCACCGGAGCGCAGGACGCCCCGAAGCAACCTTCCCAGCTCCTGCAGGCAGCGGTCGCCGAAGGCGTGGCCGTAGTTGTCGTTCAGGGATTTGAAGTTATCGAGATCGATCATCATCACGCAGAATTTATAGCCGTGACGTCGTGCGCGCAGTACTTCGTAGTCGATCAGTTCCCAGAAGATGCGCTGATTGTGCAGGTCGGTGAGGGGGTCCCGAGTGGCGTAATATTCCAGATCCTTGGTGTATTTGTAGATCGCCTTGACCGAACCGACGACGTTGATCAGTGTCGACAGGATGCTGTTGGTCACCAGCTGACGGGTGTTATCCCGGGTGATTTCGGAATGTACGCCGAGACCGACGATGCCGCCGATCTTCGGTTTATCCAGTACCAGCGATTTCGACTGCAGGCGGATCTTCTTCAGATCCAGATCGATGATACTGCTTTCCGGGTTGGTGATGTGGTGATTGATATCAACGCTGAACTGACCATGAAACAATGGGTTACCGTCCAGGGTTTTGCGGATCTCGGTCTCCATCCACTGCCGGGTACGATCGGTGGGCGGTCCCAGCCAGAAGATTTCCAGCGCAAACATCTCATCATCCACCTTGAAGATGGAGAACAGGTTGTAAACCGGCATCACCTCGTTGATCTCTTTCAGCAGCAGACTGATATATTCCCGCCAGTCCCGCACCACTTCAGAGGTGATCACAAATTTTTCCAGCAGCTGAATCTCGAATTCCAGCAGATCCTTATCGACGGCGATATTACGCATCTTACCGGCCAGCGTTTCGACCTTGTCATAGATACGGTTCAGTTCCGAGAAACCGTAGTCGGAGTTCTGCAGTTTCAGGTGATTGAGATCGGAGATCTTGTGGATGCGATCAATCCCGGTTTCGAGATCCTGTACCGACAGGTTGATGCGTCGGTTCAGGTAGTAGATCACGAACAGCGATAACACGAACGGCAGCGGCGCCAGCCAGATCAGATTGATAAACAGCCCGTCGGTAGCGCTGTCCAGCAGCTGAGAGGGATTCTGGCTGACCTCGATAACACCGAAGATATCGCCGGCTTTACCGAACAGGTGGCATTCAAGGCAGCTCTCCTCCGCCTTCAGCGGCCAGCTGTAGCGCATCAGCTCGCTGGCGTAAGCGGTCTGGGGCTGACCGCTGGTAAAGGTCTCACGCGTCAGGGCGTCGGTCGGGGGCTGACCGATATCACCGAATTCGCGAATGACCTGGGGGCCACGATAGATCTCGATATTGTAGGTGCTGTTGCGACTGTTGCTGCCGCGCTGGCTCTCCAGAAACCCTTCCACCTGCTCCCGGGTCCAGCCCTCCTGCATCAGTTGATACATGGCATTGAAGGTGGTTTCGGCGATCTGATGGGATGCTTCCGCCGCGCTGTTTCTGATGGCGTCCCGATAAGCGCTGTCGGCGGCGAGATAGATCAGCAGAAAACCGAGGCCGGAGAACAGAAAGGCGGTTCTGAGGATAAACCCCCTGATCGAGCGATTGCTTCTCAACATATCGGCTGTTTTTTCATCCCTGGATTCGGTAGCCCGCCTGACAGACATTCTGAGCTCCTGTTTACTGCTAATTAATAGCGGATACTAATATCTGCCGACGGCATAAGGGAGCTTATGAATTGACCTGTGTCAATTGAGATGATAGATATTATACGACCGTTTAAATAACTTTTAGTTATTGAAAAAGATAAGAAAAATGATAAATATCACCCGTATTGGCCAGCTGCTTCGGTTGCTTGTTCGATGCAGCTTCCGCTGTCCGGGGCTATCCTGTCAGTTACCCGGTGATTGCGGTCCTTCAGCGTGGTGAAGGTGGAATGAAGTTACGGATTGACGAACATACACTGCCCCGCTATCAGACCATTGGGGTATTCGGCCTGGTGGCGGTACTGCTGATCGCTCTGATCGGCTATCTGCTGACCCGAAATCACTATGCCAGCCTGGTTCAGCTGAACAACCTGCGCAATCAGATCATCGGGCAACAGCTCGAACGTACCCGTGATGAATTGAAAACCACGATCGATCTTATCCGCGCCCGTAACGATCAGGCCGAGACGGTCCTGATGGAGGAGGCCCGTTCCCAGGTTCGCCAGGCCTGGACCATTGCTCACAATATCTGGCAGCAGCAGTCCGACCGGCTACCGGAGCAGGAACTGAAAACCCTGATACGGGAAGCGCTGCGCAATGTTCGTTTCTTCAACGGGCGGGGCTATCTGTTCATTATCGATCGTCAGGGGCGCAGCGTGCTGTCCTTCAGCGAACCGGAAAAAGAAGGAAAATCGATCGCCCTGCAGCAGGATGATCACGGTCGCTACCTCAATCAGGAGTTTATCCGCATTATCAATGACAGCCCGGACCATGCCGGTCACGCGAGATATCGCTGGTACAGTCCCGGTGATCGGGAGATGAGCGAGAAAATATCCTGGCTGCAACTGTTTGAACCCTACGACTGGATTATCGGTGCCGGCGACTATATCCATGAGTTCGAGAACGATCTGAAGGCCGATGCATTGAAGCGCATTGAGTCCCTGCGTTTCGGCGAGAACGGCTACATCGCCGTTATTGCCGCTGACGGACAGGTCATTTCCAGCCCCGGCTGGTCTGTTGTTCGCTACAGCGAATCGGAAGAGGCTGCTGCCAGACTGGTGCAGCAGTCGGTCAAAGAGATCGTGCGTATCGGCCGCGAGGGTGGAGGTATCGCCCGTTACCGCTGGTTTTATCCGGATGGCCGGGGACCGGTGGAGAAGGTCTCTCAGGTTTTGCCGGTGCCTGGCTGGGACTGGTATCTGGTTTCCGGCGTTTATCCTGAAGATGTCGATATCCTGCTGCAACAGCAGCGAGCCCGGCTGGAAGGGGCCAGGATCGACAGTTTTCAGACCCTGATGCTGAGTCTGCTGATCGCAACCGCGCTGGCACTGATACTGGCGCTGCTGTTCTCCCGCGGGCTGGGGCGATTGTTTCGCCAGTACCAGCAGGAGATCGAGCGTAAGCAACGAAAACTCACCGACAATGCCCGGGATCTCCAGGTTGCTGCCAGCGTGTTTCAGAATTCGGCAGAAGGTATCATCATCGCCGATCCGCAGAATCACATTGTCGCCGTTAATGAGGCTTTTACCCGGATTACCGGATACAGCGAGCAGGAAGTACTGGGACGTAACCCGGCATTTATGGCGTCGGGCAAACACGATCAGGAATTCTATGGAGTGATGTGGCGGGCGCTGGCGGAAGAGGGGCGCTGGAGCGGAGAGATCTGGAATCGCCGCCGGGACGGTCAGGTTTATCCGGAGTGGCTGGCAATAATTGTTTCCCGGGATGAGCAGGACCGGATCAGCAACTATATCGCCACTATCACCGACCTCAGTGAACGTAAGGACACCGAGGAAAAACTACGTTATCTGGCCGATTACGATCCCCTGACCGATCTGCCAAACCGTCGCCTGCTGGCTCAGCGGGTGGCGCGGGCGATACGTATTGCAGACCGACACCACAAGCCGCTGGCGCTGTTTTTCATTGATCTCGACCGCTTCAAGAACGTCAATGACTCGCTGGGGCACGGCGTCGGTGATCAGATTCTACAACTGATCGCCGGGCGACTGGCGGCGATGATCCGGCCGGAAGATACCCTCAGTCGGCTCGGCGGTGATGAGTTTGTAGTGGTTATGGCAGACAGGAACCTGCCGGCAGCCGCCGCCACCCTGTCAGAGCGAATTCAGCGGGTTATCGCAGAACCAATGGAGATCGAACAGCGAAGTCTGGTGCTGACCCCCAGTATCGGTATTGCTATCTACCCGGACGACGGCCGTGATTTCGAGACCCTGTCTCGCAATGCCGATGCTGCCCTTTATCATGCTAAGGGGCTGGGCAGGAACAACTTTCAGTTCTACACCGACACCATGAATCGAGAGGTGTCGCGGCGGCTGGAAATGGAAGCCGGGCTGCGGCAGGCCCTGCGTGAGGGGCAGTTTGAGCTTCATTATCAGCCCCTGTATCGTCTTTCTGATGGCCAGTTGTGTGGCTGTGAAGCGCTGATTCGCTGGCACAGTCCGGAGCGGGGTTTTCAGCGACCGGACCAGTTTATTCCACTGGCGGAGGAAATCGGGCTGATCATCCCGATTGGGGACTGGGTGCTGCTGGAGGCCTGCCGGCAGGGGGCTGGCTGGCTGGAGGCCGGACTGTCGCCGGGTAATATCGCCGTTAATGTCTCGGCTCAGCAGTTCGACGAATCGCTGGTGGCGTCAGTTCAGCAGGTGCTGACGGAAACCGGATATCCGGCAGCCGGACTCACCCTTGAGATCACCGAAAGTGTACTGATGGAAAATGCCGATCAGGCGGTGCAGCTGCTGAGCGATCTCAAAAATCTGGGTGTAGGCATCGCCCTGGATGATTTCGGTACCGGATATTCCAGCCTGGCCTGCCTGAAAAAATTCCCTCTCGACAAGCTCAAGATCGACCGGGCCTTTATCGACGGCCTGCCCGCTGATCAGGACGACGCCGCAATAACCTCGTCGATTATCGATATCGCCCGTAACCTTCGATTGCAGACCGTCGCCGAAGGCATTGAAACGGCTGCTCAGCGGGAGCATCTGCAGTCACTCGGTTGTGAGCAGGTGCAGGGGTATTATTACGCCAGACCGATGCCGGAAAACCAATTCCGGGAGCTGCTGGTGGCGGAAGCCGGTGGTGCCGGGACAACGAACACGACCGTCGGGCCGCAGCATACGCCCGGTTGTGGCTGTGGGAATGACCAGGCGGCACCGGATGATTCAGATTCAACGCGCTGATCAGGATCCGCAGCGGTCGCTCGATGGCTGTGCTGTCTATTATTAACCTGAGTAACTTGCCAGCAGTCGGAGCGATGCACAGAAACCGGAGTGGAAACTGTTTTGTATAGTGGCCGGTTGATGAGAATATTGCTTGCTCTCCGGTGAAGAAGCCTGAAGAAAGGGGCCAGCAGCGTGCAATCCAGTCAACAGCAGTACAGGTCAGCGGATCGTCCCCGGCGCTATGGCTTTATCCTGCTGCCGGGTTTTTCGCTGATCGCCTTTTCCTCAGCCGTCGAGCCCTTGCGAATGGCCAACTGGATCAGCGGTCGGGAACTCTATGAGACCTTCACCGTCAGCCACGATGGCGAAGCGGTAGCCAGCAGCTCCGGAGTCGCTACCCTGGTGGACTGCAGCCTGACAGAATTGCCGACGCTGGACGCCATCTTTGTCTGTGGCGCCAGTCCTGTCGCCCGCACCGGCAACGAAGCCGTGATCGGCTGGTTGCGACGCCAGCAGAATGCCGCCGTGGCGCTGGGCGGAATCGGTACCGGCTCCTACCTGCTGGCCTGTGCCGGTCTGCTGGACGGTTATCGGGCGACCATCCACTGGTGGGATCTGAACAGCCTTCGGGAAGAGTTTCCACGGACCCGGGTCAGCAATAATCTTTTTGAGATCGATGGTAACCGCTATACCTGCAGTGGTGGCAGCGCAGCCATGGATATGCTGCTGTTTCTGATCGGTCGTGATCATGGTATGGAGCTGGCGGCATCCATCTCAGAGCAGTTTGTCTGTGAACGTATTCGTTCCGGCGACGATCCTCAGCGCATCCCCCTGAAGAGTCGGGTTGGTGCCGGTCAGCCCAAGCTGATCGAAGCGGTGACGTTGATGGAGGCCAATATTGAGGAGCCGCTGACCACTGACGACCTGGCTTTCCACGTCGGTGTGTCACGGCGTCACCTGGAGCGGTTATTTAAGAAGCACCTGCAAACGGTACCCTCCCGCTACTACCTCGAGCTGCGAATGGAACGGGCCCGTCAACTGCTGCAACAGTCGGATCGACCGGTACTGCAGGTCGGGCTGGCCTGTGGATTCTCTTCCGCCTCCCATTTCAGTACCGCCTATCGTAATTACTACGGCATCACGCCGCGCCAGGAGCGCAAATTGCTCAGCACGGCTTCCGGACCTGCCGGCGCCAGCGTCAGAGAAGCGCGCTCGGTGGCAATGAAACCATGAGTTCAGGATTCATCCTCATCCTGTCGGCCAGCAGGCGGCATGATATTACTCTGGCCAGACAACGGATTGAGGGTTACTTTGATAATGAGAAACCTGAGCCGGCACCGGAAACCGGGTGCCGGCGGCGGGAATGCTGAATATCGGCGAGCAGAGGTGGAGAACTGTCCATGGCCACATCCGATCGGCAAACGGATGCACCGGAACGACTGTTGCTGGTGGGTTGCGTTGTGGGGCTGCTGCTTATCGTGCTGGTCGCCTCGGCGGGACATTTTCTGATTCAGCAGCAGATTCTGCAGCAGCAGGACGGTTCCCACGTTGTTAACCTGGCCGGCCGGCAGCGAATGCTGTCTCAGCGAGTCGCTAAGAGCGCACTTCGGATTATATCGGCGCCGGATGCTCTTGTGCGGGAGGGCGCCCGGGATGAGCTGGCCAGTTCCCTGAACCTGTTGCGCCGGACTCATATCGGCCTGCTTGAAGGCGATGCAGAGCTGCAGCTGCCCGGTACCAACAGTAAGGAGGTTATGCGTCTGTTCCGGGAAATCGAGCCGGCTTATAAGCAGATCCTGCTGACATCGGGTCGTATTCTTGAGCTTGCCGCGGAATATGAAGGCTCGCTGGCTTCGGTAAAAGACGCTGCCGCGAGCAGCGCGGCACTGATCGAGAATGAATCCCGCTTTCTGGAGGGTATGAACAGAATCGTGTTCCAGTACGACAGTGAAAGTCAGCGTCGTGTCAGTCGTACCCGGGATATGGAAAACCTGCTCTATCTGCTGCTACTGACCATCCTGTTACTGGAGGCGGTGTTTATCTTTCGGCCGATGATTCAGCGTACCCGTCGGACATTGAGACTGCTGCGCAAGAACGAGCGGGGGCTGATCAGCACCCGGCGGCAGCTGGAGGCAAGTATTCATAAGCTGCGGGATGCCCAGGAAAATTTGCTGGAAGTGGAAAAAAAGGCGGTGCTGTCCAGTGTGGTCGCCGGTGTTACCCATGATGTGAATACGCCCATTGGTATCGGTGTTACCGCCGCCTCGACGCTGCAGGAGCAGACCCGCAAGTTTGCCAGCCGCTATCAGCAGGATCAGGTAACTCGCCGGGATATGGAGGATTACCAGGCGACGGCCATCGAGAGTACCGAGATTATCCTCCAGAATCTGCAGCGAGCCTCCGAGCTGATACGCAACTTCAAACAGGTCGCGGTGGATCAGAGTAGTGAGCAGCGGCGGCGATTCAATCTGCACCAGTACCTGGATGATATTGTGCTGGCGATGAGTGCCCGGTTGCGGACCACCGAACACCGGATAAATATCCGTTGTCCGGAACAGATCGAGATGGACAGTTTTCCCGGGGCTCTGTATCAGGTGATCAGCAACCTGATTATGAACTCGCTGGTGCATGGATTCGAAAACATTCGCGTCGGCACCATCGATATCGATGTCAGCCAGCAGGGGGATCAGCTGGAGATAATCTACCGGGATGATGGCTGCGGCCTGAGCGAATCGGCCAGCAAGCAGTTTTTTAATGTTTTCTTTACCACTAAGCGGGAGCAGGGCGGAACCGGCATCGGCACCCATGTAATCAAGAGTCTGGTGGAAGACAACCTGGGCGGGGAGATCCGTCTGGCCAGCGATCCCGGTGTCGGTATCGAACTGGTGATCAGAATTCCGGTCCGCTCCGGCAGCGAGAACCCGTCATGATCGCCGACTCAACGCGGCTTCAGTACCGGCCGCTGCGGGAGGGGGATTACCCTGAAATTCTGAGCCTGCTGGGCAATCCTGAGGTGATGAAACAGACGCTGCTCGATCCGATGACGGCAACGGATACGCGGTCGTGGCTGGATGCTGCGATCGAAGCGGCAACCAGAGGACCGGCAAAACTGGCGGTTATCGAACGACAGTCGGGACGGTTGATCGGCTACTGCGGAATTGAGAGCGCCGAACTTCGGGGCCATCGTTTCTGCGAATTCGGACTGATGCTGTTGCCGGAATTCTGGTACCTGGGCTACGGCTCGGAAGCGGCGGCTCGGGTGCTTGCCGGGCAGCAGGCGCACTATCGGATCGATCGGGTGTTTGCGGTGGTGAAGGCCGGTCATCGGGCTTCGGCCCGGGTACTGGAAAAGGCGGGGATGCACCCGGTGCGGGACTCAGTGTATGGTGAGCAACCGGTGCAGATCTGGCAGCGAACCCTGAGTGCCGGTGCCAGTCAGAAAGGTACTGAACAGATATAGGCAGGCGGCCATGGCGGGGCCGATTCGGCAGGGGCGGTCGGGACGGTCCCGGCGTCTCAGCGGGGGGGAGCATGTCCGCAAAAAAATAACCCCACCAGTTGGGTGGGGTTAGTTGCGGGGCAGAAGAGATGCTGTCATGTCAGGATGTCAGAGCTCGTCGAGCCAGTCATCCAGACTCTCCATTTCCCGGCGCTCGAAGTAATCTTCGATCCCGCGTCTGGCGTAAAGTGATCCTTCACTTTCACCGAACTCGTCGTCTGTCAGATCGAGCTCTTCATCACTGAAGATGTAATCGCTCATATCGTCCTCAGGGTACTCGTTCTTCTTCATCGGCTGTCTCCGGCAGAAGGGAACAATGACATCGGAATAAATACCCTGGTAGCGAGTTGTGGTAAAACGAAAATTCTGCAATAAACGGGGCTGTTTTTTGACCGATCTTCAAAGCTCCGGATTTGAAAATTCTCCGAACCTTTGCCAGGGGCTCCGTCACTCCGTCTGCATATGAGGTTCCCCGGCACTGAGCACACCGTCTATCCGCAGCTGATTAAAGCGATCCCGGGCGCTCTTTCGGGCGGCACTGAAGACATTCATACGTTCGACGAAGTAGTCGAAGAAGCCGATATGGGCGCTGTATTCCACCGTCTCCAGGCGGATATGGCGATAGTGTTGCCGGGAGGTTCCTTCGAATACCCCCTGACTGACCAGTTCATTGATAAAGTCGATACGGGCGGTTTCGCCGCTGTAGGAACTGTTGAACCAGAGCTGAGTGGTGAAGTTCTGTACCTGCAGGGCATTTTTCGGCATCCGGGCGTTCCAGTCGTCGCTCTGAGGTTTGACCGAGAAGATCAGATCGGCAGCCGGTGCCAGTTCGGCGATAATCAGCTGGCGGTGATAGGCGCCATCGACAACGCTGCGCTCCTGGCCACCGGCTTCTTCGAAACCATAGAAATAGAGCCAGAGTGCATTTTCAACCGCCTGCCGGGCCGCTTCGGTGGCCGCTTCGGCTTCCGCGATTCTGCCTTCACCCCGCAGCCGGCGTGGATTTTTTAGCACTATCACGCGCGTATCGCCGTAACGATTGTTGTGGTCCACTTTCGCCGATGCCGGCTGAATCAGGCGATGGGCCTGTTCGTTGATATAGAGAATTTCCTCACCTTCCCGGGTCGCCCAGGCGTTAAAGATGATCCCTGATTCGGTATCGCTGGCGATGCGCTCGGCGATATCGGTCATCAGCTCGGGAGAGCGGGTCGGGTTGAACAGGTGCGCAGGCAGCAGGCGATTGAGCACCTCCTGGGGCAGGTCATCCCAGAATGCACCGGGGGTGCTGCGGAAATAGGGGCTGAACAGGCGGCTGAAATACTCCTTGCGGGCCGGTTCGAAGACGCCGGGATCGCCCGTCACCGCCATGGTCATTCCGTCCAGCCAGTTCAGCGGTTTCGGCCAGAAACGACCGGCGCGGGCGGCTTTTTCGATATCTGTCTTAAGGTCGACCGGCTGATCGCCGTCGCGGTTGTCACTGAGCGGATCGGCAAGACCGTCACGTTCCAGCAGATAGCGCCAGACATAGTAGATCTGACCTGAGGTACAGCTGATCAGTCCGGGCCGGATCTGCTCCTCCAGTGCGGCTTTCAGAAAGCCTGCGCCATGGGCATTGAAGCCTCCGAGCCCACCGAGGGCAAAGGCGGTGACCGGCGCCTCCGACAGGAATGGTTTTTCCGGAGCGATATCAAGAGCGGGAGGGGGGGCTACAGTATTCATGGTTACGAGAATCCCTTTTCGTAATCTGGAAGTAAGGCTTAAGATTATAGTCGCAGCAAAGACAATTCTCCGTTAGATTGCTGTCGAACATTGATCAACCGAACCGTCGTGACCAGAAACGGCAGCCGAAGCTGCCGTTTTATTAACCGCTGTCAGCGCTCCTTCGATCAGTCGCAGAGCTGGTCGAGTTTCTGTTTCAGCAGTTTGTTAACCTGGCCGGGGTTGGCTGTTCCCCTTGAGGCCTTCATCACCTGACCCATAAAGAAACCCAGCATCTTGCCGCGCTTTTCGGGCTCAGCCGCTTTGTACTGCTCCACCTGCGGAGTGGCGTTAGCGATGACTTCGTCCACCATCGCTTCGATGGCGCCGCTGTCGCTTACCTGCTTCAACCCCTTCGCTTCGATGATCTCGTCGGCGCTGCCTTCGCCGTTCCACATCGCTTCGAACACCTGCTTGGCGGCCTTGCCGTTGATGGTGTCATCCTTCAGACGTGCCAGCAGCTGACCAAGGGCGTCGGCGCTGACCGGACTGGCACTGATCTCCAGGCCGTTGCTGTTAAGGAATTTAGACAGTTCGCCCATGACCCAGTTGGCCGCCAGTTTGGCATCTCCGGCCGCAGTGACCACGGTTTCGAAATAGTCGGCGGTATCACGATAGGCCGAGAGCACGCTGGCATCGTAATCGCCGAGACCGTACTGCTCCATAAAGCGGGCATGACGGGCGTCGGGCAGTTCCGGCAGTGAGTTGCGCACATCGTCGATGTAGTCGTCGTCGATGACGATCGGCAGCAGGTCGGGACAGGGGAAGTAGCGGTAATCGTTGGCTTCCTCCTTACTGCGCATGCTGCGGGTCTCGTCTTTGTCGGCGTCATAGAGACGGGTGGCCTGTTCGACCCGGCCGCCATCCTCGATAAGGTCGATCTGACGTTCGATCTCACCTTTGATCGCTTTTTCGATAAAGCGGAAGGAGTTGAGGTTCTTGGTCTCGGTACGGGTGCCGAACTCCTGTTGTCCTTTCGGACGCACCGAGACGTTGCAATCGCAACGGAACGAGCCCTGTGACATATCGCCGTCGCAGATGCCGAGAGTGGTAACGATGGCGTGAATCTTCTTCACATAGGCCACCGCCTCTTCGGCGCTGCGAATATCCGGCTCGGAAACGATCTCCAGCAGCGGTGTACCGGCCCGGTTGAGGTCGATGCCGGACATGCCCGGGAACTCGTCATGCAGCGATTTGCCGGCGTCTTCCTCTAGGTGGGCCCGGGTGACGCCGATGCGCTTGTGCTGACCGTCGCTCAGTTCGATATCGATGTGGCCGTTGCCGACGATCGGATAGAACAGCTGGCTGGTCTGGTAACCTTTCGGCAGGTCCGGATAGAAGTAATTCTTGCGGTCGAACACCGACTTGCGGCCGATCTCGGCATCGATAGCCAGGCCGAATTTAACCGCCATACGCAGGGCCTCGCCATTGAACACCGGCAGGGTGCCGGGCAGGGCGAGATCGACCGCACAGGCCTGGGTGTTGGGGTCGGCGCCGAAGGCGGTGCTGGCGCCGGAGAAAATTTTGGATTTAGTGGCCAGCTGGGCGTGAATTTCCAGCCCGATAACTGCTTCCCATTCCATTTATATAACCTCTCAGATGCCTGCGGGGGCCTGTTTGTGCCAGTCGGTCGCCTGCTGGAACATGTGGGCGACATTCAGCAGTTTCTGTTCTGCAAAGTAGTTGCCGATGATCTGCAGGCCAACCGGCAGATTCTCTGCCTGACCGCAGGGAATCGACATGCCGGGCAGACCCGCCAGGTTCAGGGAGATGGTGAAGATATCTTCCATATACATGGCGATCGGATCGGCGGTCTTTTCGCCGAGCTTAAAGGCCGGATGCGGCGTGGTCGGCCCCATGATGACATCGACTTCGGTCAGCGCATCGATAAAATCCTGACGGATCAGACGGCGAATCTGCTGGGCCTTCTTATAGTAAGCATCGTAGAAACCTTCCGACAGCGCATAGGTGCCGACCATAATCCGCCGTTTCACTTCCGGGCCGAAGCCTTCACCGCGGGAACGCTTGTAGAGATCTTCCAGATCAACCGGGCTTTCGCAGCGATAGCCATAGCGGACGCCGTCGAAGCGGGACAGGTTGGAGGAGGCTTCTGCCGGCGCCACGATATAGTAGGCCGGAACCGCCAGGCCGGTGTTGGGCAGGCTGATCTCCTTTGTGCTGGCGCCCAGCGCCTCGTACTCCCTGATCGCCGCTTGTACCTGGCAGGCAACCGCCGGATTCAGGTCGTCGGAGAAATACTCCTTTGGCAGGCCGATGGTCAGACCGCTCAGCGGCTGGTTCAGTGTGGCGCAGTAATCCGGTACCTCCTGCTGCATGCTGGTGGAATCGTTGGCGTCGAAGCCGGCCATGACATTCAGCATCATTGCCGCATCTTCGGCGGAGCGGGTCATCGGGCCGCCCTGATCCAGCGAAGAGGCGAAGGCGATCATGCCGAAGCGGGAAACCCGACCATAGGTGGGCTTGAGGCCGGTAATGCCGCAAAGCGCCGCCGGCTGACGGATGGAACCACCGGTATCGGTGCCGGTCGCTGCCGGGGTCAGTCGCGCGGCCACCGCCGCGGCCGAGCCGCCGGAAGAACCTCCGGGTACGCAGTCGGTGTCCCAGGGATTTCTGACCACGCCGTAAAAACTGCTTTCGTTGGAGGAGCCCATGGCGAACTCGTCCATATTGGTTTTACCAAGGCTGACGGCACCGGCCTGGTTGAACTTCTCGATGACCGTCGCGTTATAGGGGGAGACGAAGTTGTCCAGCATCTTTGAACCGCAGCTGGTACGCGCACCCTCGGTGCAGAAAATGTCTTTATGGGCTATCGGAAGGCCGGTAAAAGGACCGGCGTTGCCGGCTGCACGGGCTTCGTCGGCGGCTCGGGCCTGAGCCAGTGCCTGCTGGTCGGTGACGGTAATGAAACTGTTGTAAGCACCGTCTTCGGCGCTGATCCTGGCCAGATAGGCTTCGGTCAGCTCGACACTGCTGTATTCGCCCGCTTCCAGCCCGGAAGCCAGTTCGGCGAGTGTCTTGTCAAACATGGGATTCGATATCCTTCAGAATTCGGTTCGTAAGGGTGGAAAACCGGT
Organism: Motiliproteus sp.; assembly: GCA_965230185.1. GTDB lineage: Bacteria > Pseudomonadota > Gammaproteobacteria > Pseudomonadales > Balneatricaceae > Motiliproteus. The sequence goes on along the minus strand of OZ245995.1, from coordinate 4,803,411 downwards.
CAGGGGCGCTGTGACCCCCGTTATTCAATCACCTTCGGGACCTGGAACAGGCCCTTTTCGACGGCGGGGGAGACACTTTGCAGACGGTCGCGATTATCGGTTTCGGTGACCGCGTCCGCACGCAGCCGCTGAACCGCGTCCAGCGGATTGGACAGGGGTTCGATACTGGCGGTGTCACAGGCCTGCATCTGGTTAACCAGATCAAGAATATTGGAGAGGTTTTCTGCATATTCAGGAATATCGGCGTCGTCGATTTGCAGACGGGCCAGATGGGCGATTTTCTCCACGTCGGAGCGGTCAAGAGACATAGACGGATCCCTGAAAGTGTAATAGTTAACTGAGTACCAGAAGAGCGGCTACGTTAACATATTTGCAGCTTGCTCAAAATCCCCGCCATTGCTAGAGTTACGGGTTTACGTAAACCATGCCCTTACTATAGCCACCGAGTAGCGAACTCAGTCAATGTTTAAGAAATTACGAGGCGTTTTTTCCAGCGATTTATCGATCGATCTGGGTACAGCGAATACGCTGATTTATGTCCGCGATAAGGACGTGGTTCTCGATGAGCCTTCTGTGGTAGCCATTCGACATGCCGGCAACCACAAATCCGTGGTAGCGGTGGGGACTGATGCCAAGCGCATGCTGGGACGTACCCCGGGTAACATCTCCGCTATCCGGCCGATGAAAGACGGTGTGATTGCCGATTTCCATGTCACCGAAAAAATGTTGCAGCACTTCATCAATAAAGTACACGAAAACTCTTTTCTGACTCCAAGCCCGCGGGTACTGGTCTGTGTACCCTGCAAATCCACCCAGGTCGAACGCCGCGCCATCAAAGAATCCGCTATGGGCGCCGGTGCCCGTGAGGTTTACCTGATTGACGAGCCGATGGCGGCGGCCATCGGTGCCGGTCTGCCGGTGGAAGAAGCCAGTGGCTCCATGGTGGTGGACATTGGTGGTGGCACCACCGAAATCGCCGTCATCTCCCTGAACGGTATCGTCTATGCCGAGTCGGTGCGGGTCGGTGGCGACCGCTTTGATGAATCTATTGTCACCTACGTGCGTCGCAACTACGGCAGCCTGATCGGCGATGCCACCGCCGAGCGTATCAAGCAGGAAATCGGTTCCGCCTATCCCAGCACCGAAATCCTCGAGATCGATGTCCGCGGTCGTAATCTGGCCGAAGGTATTCCCCGCAGCTTTACCCTCAACAGCAACGAGATCATGGAAGCGCTGCAGGAGCCGCTGTCGGCCATCGTGCAGTCGGTCAAAAGTGCACTGGAACAGTGTCCTCCGGAGCTTGCCTCCGACATCGCCGAGAGCGGTATTGTGCTGACCGGTGGGGGCGCACTGCTGCGGGATATTGATCGTCTGCTGGCCGAGGAAACCGGACTGTCGGTGATTGTCGCCGAAGACCCCCTGACCTGCGTTGCCCGTGGCGGTGGCCGGGCGCTGGAGATGATCGACAAACATTCCTTTGAGCTGCTGGCTTCAGACTGACCAGTTCCTTTCAACCGATGAATTTTCTGGGGTGCTTCCCGGTGCAAGGATGTAGCAGACTTTCTCTGAGTCTGGCGGAGGTGTTCCATTAAGCCGATCTTCCGTGGTCAGTCCGCCCGCGCCAGTCTGCTGCTGATCTGCCTGCTCTCCTTAGCCCTGATGGCGGCCGATCTTTACTGGCCGTCCATGGGGCGCTACCGGGGTTATCTGACCCTGGCAGTGACTCCCGTGCAGTGGTTTGTTGACGCCCCTAACCGGCTGCTGGCCAGTGTCGACGAGACGCTGGGAGACCGGCAGACGCTGCAGCAGGAAAACCACAAGCTGCAGGCGGACCTGCTGATCGTCGCCCGTAAGTTGCAACGGCTGGAGTCGCTGACCACCGAAAACGCCTATCTCCGGCAGCTGCTGAGTGCCTCCGAGAAGGTGGATGAAAGGGTCGAACTGGCCGAGCTGATCGGAGTCAACCCGAATCCCTTTATCCATCAGATCATCATCAACAAGGGCATTCGCAATCAGGTCTATCTGGGGCAGCCGGTGCTGGATGCGGAAGGGGTGATGGGCCAGGTGGTGGAAGTGGGTCCTTACACTTCCCGGGTGCTGATGATTACCGATGTCCGGCATGCGATACCGGTGCAGGTGAATCGCAGTGGTTTCCGCTCGCTGCTGCAGGGGCAGGGCAGCAGTCAGGAGCTGCTGCTGGACCACGTACCGGATACCGCCGACATTGAGGTCGGTGACACCCTGATCAGCTCCGGCCTCGGCCAGCGTTTTCCCACCGGCTATCCGGTGGCGGTCGTTACGGAAATTCAACACGATCCGGGCCGTCCTTTTGCCCTGGTGAAGGCACGCCCCACCGCACGTCTGGATAAGAGCCGGCAGTTGCTGGTCGTGTTCCGGCTGGAGCCTGAGTACCCGCTGCCGGACTTCAGCCTGGAAGCACAAGGAGAGCAGAACTGATGGTAGCCGCGCCTGCCAGTCGTACCTGGGTCATCTGGCTGAGTTTCCTGCTGGCGATGATGCTCAGCACCCTGCCAATGCCGGAATCACTGGAATGGGGGCGTCCGGAGTGGGTAGCCCTGACTCTGATCTACTGGGTGGTGGCACTTCCCCACCGGGTAGGCCTCTGGTCAGCCTGGATTCTGGGGCTGCTGCTGGACATCCTGCTGGGCAGCCTGTTGGGGATTCACGCTCTGTCGCTGGTGATTGTCGCCTTTCTGGCCCAGCGCCTGCATCGCCGCATCCGGATGTTTCCACTCTGGCAGCAGGCCCTGCTGGTACTGCTGCTGGTGGGAATTCACCAGATGCTGCAGTACTGGGCTCAGATGCTGACCGGCAGCAGCTCCGATTCACTGCTGTTTCTGCTGCCCTCGCTGGTCAGCTGTCTCCTCTGGCCCTGGCTTTTTGTGGTCCTGCGTGGTGTCCGGCGGGCATTACGAGTGACCTGAATAATTGATTCTGTTAAATATAAGCAGAACAGGAACGACCGGATAACCTGAACCAACGGAGAAAAGCTGACCGATGTCCGAGCTGGTGCTGGCTTCACATTCACCCCGCAGGCGAGAGCTGCTGGCACAGATCGGCGTTCCCTTTATCAGTGCCGGTGTCGATATCGACGAGCGGGTGCTGGACGGCGAATCGCCACAGCACTACGTAGAGCGTCTGGCGGTGAAAAAAGCCCTGGCCTGCGCCCGGCAGCTTGCCCCCGACGCGGTGGTGCTGGGCAGCGATACCACGGTGGTCTGTGACCAGCGGGTACTGGGCAAGCCCCGTGACTGTGCCGATGCCATCGAAATGCTGATGGGGTTGTCGGGTCGCCGTCACCAGGTCATGACCTCGGTGGCGCTGGTCCGTGGTGAACAAACCCTGAGCCGGGTGGTCACAACCGACGTATTTTTCCGCACCCTGACGGAAGCGGAGTGTCAAAGCTACTGGAACACCGGCGAGCCCGCCGATAAGGCCGGCGCCTATGGCATTCAGGGACTGGGGGCGGTGTTTGTCGAACGGATCGAGGGCAGTTACTCAGCGGTGGTGGGATTGCCGCTGCAGGAGACTGCGGAACTTCTCAGCCGGATGGGTATTGCCGTCTGGCAGACAGCGGAATAATTCCGACCGTAATTCTGCTGTAATTACCTAAGCCTGCACAGACAGAAGGAACCATACCTATGGGTGAAGAACTGCTGATCAACTTTGCCCCGATGGAAACCCGGGTGGCGTTGATCGAAAACGGCATGCTGCAGGAGGTTTACATTGAACGGGTCGATAAGCGGGGGATCGTCGGTAACATCTATAAGGGTAAGGTAGCCCGGGTGCTGCCGGGGATGCAGGCTGCATTCGTCGATATCGGCCTGGAGCGGGCGGCCTTTATTCATGCCGCCGATCTGCAACCCAACGGCCCGGCTGAAGAGAGGTCCCAGCAGGAACCGCCGATCAGCTCGCTGCTTCGGGAAGGACAGTCGCTGGTGGTTCAGGTCACCAAGGACCCCATCGGTACCAAAGGGGCCCGGCTGACCACCAATCTGTCCATCCCTTCGCGCTATCTGGTATTTATGCCGGACACCGATCACATCGGCATCTCTCAGCGTATTGACAGCGAAGAGGAGCGGGAGCGGCTGCGGGGGATTGTCAGCGACTGCCTGGAGCAGGAACAGGGGGTAAACGGTGGCTTTATTCTGCGAACCGTCTCCGAGGGGGCTTCTGTGGCCGATGTGCAGGCCGATATCAAGTTCCTGCTGCGATTATGGGGAAAAATCCGTGATCGGATGAAAAAGTCCCGGGCCCCGGCCACCGTTTACGAGGATCTGCCGCTGCATATGCGGGCGCTTCGGGATATGGCCAGCCCCAATATCGAACGGGTCCGTATCGATTCCCGGGAGACCTTCCAGAAAGCCTGTGAATTTGTCTCCTCGCTGGTTCCGGAAATGGCCGATCGTCTCGAATACTATCCCGGTGAACGGCCCATATTCGATCTCTATAACGTCGAGGATGAGATTCAGAAAGGCCTGGGTCGCAAAGTTGAGCTGAAGTCCGGTGGCTATCTGATCTTCGACCAGACCGAAGCGATGACCACCGTCGATATCAACACCGGTGCCTATGTCGGTCACAGGACCCTGGAAGAAACTATCTTCAAGACCAATCTGGAGGCGGCTACCGCGGTGGGGCGGCAGCTGCGGCTGCGCAATCTGGGCGGCATTATCATTATCGATTTTATCGACATGGAAGATCCCGAGCATCAGCGCCAGGTGCTGAGAACCCTGCAGCGAGTGCTGGACAAAGACCATGTCAAATGCAAGGTGATGGGGGTTTCCGAGCTGGGGCTGGTGGAGATGACCCGAAAGCGAACCCGGGAGAGTCTGGAGCATCTGCTCTGTGAGCCCTGCAATCAGTGCCAGGGACGGGGCACCATGAAGACCCCGGAAACCGTCTGCTACGAGATTTTCCGGGAGATCCTGCGGGAAGCCCGGGCCTATGACACCGATACCTACCTGGTGCTGGCGGCACAGTCGGTGGTCGACCGGCTCCATGATGAAGAATCGGACCGGGTAGCTGATCTGCAGGAGTTTATCGGCAAGACCATCCGCTTCCAGGTGGAACCTCACTATACTCCTGAGCAGTTCGACGTGGTGCTGCGCTAGGCCATTCCTATGGGTGTTTCCGGTCTTCTCAGGCGACTCCTGCACATCAAGCTCGGCGTCGTTGTCACGCTGGTGGTGCTGATCGCACTGCTGCTCAGTCTGGGTCGCCTGGCAATGTACACGTTGCCCGGCTACAAAACGCAGATTGAGGACTGGCTGAGCAGCGGCGACTACCAGATCAGTATCAGCGAACTGCGGGGCGAGTGGCACAATCTCTGGCCGGCACTCGATGCCCGTGGCGTCCGGCTGCGCAGCAAGAGCGGAGATGCGCTGTTTGAACTGGGGCGTCTCGAGGTGGAGCTGGATATGCTCGGCAGCGTCAGCAGCGGAGCCCCGGTGTTCCGGCGAGTGGTTCTGGACCGCCTCGAGGTGCAGCTGCAGCGCGGGCAGAACGGCGACTGGCGGATACGGGGAATGGGGGAGAGCGGTGCGAGTGGCGGTACCGATGTCCGGGAAGTTCTCGCTCAGATACTCCGTCAGCGGGAGATCCGGCTGATCAATGCTCTGATCTCCGTCGAGATGGGGGAAGGTGGCAGCTATCCGCCGCAGGTCATCAATGCCGGCTATCAGCGACAGGGGCAGCAGTTTTCATTTCAGACCCGATTGGAACGAAGTCGGGGTGAGGCGCCGGAAGTGCGCGTGTCGGGACAGGGGGAGCCGGGCAGCGATGACTTCCGGGCCCGTTTTTACCTTCGGTTGCCGCGAAGCGACCGACAGTTCTGGCAGCCTTTTGTGGCCGACCAGTTACCGCAGTTAAAACAGCTGACCGTCGCTTCCACGCTGTGGGGTGAGTGGCAGGGGGCGGCACTCCGGCAGTTATCCGGACAGCTGCAGATAGATGAACTGGACTGGCAGCCGAACGCCGCGGAGCAACGATCATCACGGCTGCAGGATTTTAAATCAGAGCTGCTGTTGCGCCGGCAGGAGGATGGCTGGCGGTTTCAGCTGAGCGCCGTTGAAGGCCGCTTCGAGCAGCAGTCACTGCCTTTCCGTCAACTGGCAGGCCTTCGTGAGGACTCCGGCCGCCTGCAGTTTTCGCTGGATCAGCTTGATCTGGACCCGACCACTGCCATGGTGCTGCGTAGTCCGCTGGTCCCTGAGGCTGTCAGCCGTGAGCTGGCCATATTGCAACCGGCCGGTATGCTTCGTAACGTCCATTTCAGCCTTGAGCCGCTCAGCGACGACAAGCCCCCGGTGTTCCGGCTGCAGGCCGATCTGGAGCGGGTTGCCGTGGCGGGCTGGGAGGGGGCGCCGGAGATTCGTGGTGTTGATGGTCTGCTGCAGGTGGATCAGGCCGGTGGCCGGGTCGATTTCGACAGTCGCCGGATGTTGCTCAGTTTTCCGGAACTCTATTCCGATGGCTGGCTGCTTGATCGGGCGCGTGGTGTGGTCAGCTGGGAGCTGGGCAGCGAACAGGTCCGGGTTGACAGCGAGCGGTTGCAGATCTGGCAGCAGGGGATTGAAGGAAACGGTCGCTTCAGTCTGGACATGCCTCACGCCGATGGTCAGCAGAGCAACTTCACCCTGATGATCGGTATGGACAACAGCAACGGAGCGCTGGCTCCGCTGTTCGTTCCCGACAAAATCGTGGATAAGGGGCTTTACGACTGGTTATCGGCCTCGATCGTGGCCGGGCACCTGAATTCTGGTGGCTTTGTGTTCCGAGGCGCTCTGGAATCCGATGCTCCCGCTCCCAGTATTCAGATGTACTTTGATGTCACTGACGGAACGCTTCGCTACCAGCCGGAATGGCCGGTGATCAGGGCATCGGATTCATTCACTCTGATTAAGGGCAGCGAAGTGCTGGTGGACATCGGCAGCGGTCGTATCTATGACACCCGGGTGACCGGTGGAGAGGTGCGTCTGCCTCGGGATTCTTCAATTCTTGAGGTCAGGGCGGATCTGAAAGGACCTGCCGCGGATGCCCGTACGGTCCTGCTGGAAGCCCCGACCCGAGAATATCTGGGAGAGGAGTTCGCGCGCTGGAAACTGGCCGGAGAAGCCGCGACCCGTCTTGATCTCGGCATCAACCTGAATGATCCGGACCGCTCCAGAATCCGGGTCAGCAGCGATCTTCGTAATGGCTCCTACCGCTCAGAGGCGCTGAAGCTGGCGTTTGATAAGCTGCGCGGGCGGATTCGCTATCATGAGACAAAAGGATTGAGCTCCGACAGCCTGAAGGGGGTGTTCTTCGAGCAGCCGGTCAACGCCAGCATCGACACTGAGCAGCGTGCTGACGGTCAGCATACGCTGATCCGCGCCAGCGGCCGTATGGGCATCAGTCGGATTAACGACTGGCTGCAGCAACCGGTGCTGGAGCTGTTCAGCGGCACCACCGACTATCGGGCGACACTGGATATTTGCGCTTCCCGTCCCGACTGCAGTCGTCTCAGTGTTCACAGTTCACTGAGAGGCGTCAGCAGCGAAGCTGTTCCTGAACCCTATGCCAAAACTGCGGCACAGGCGAGGCCGCTGACGGTGAGGTCCGGGCTGGGCGGGCAGCGGCAATGGCTGAGAATCCGTTACGGTGATACTTTTCATTCGCTGATGGCTCTGGACGACCAGGGGCTCAGTGGCGGTGAGCTGGTGGCCGGCCCGGGGCAGCCGGGACCGCAGCCGAAAGCGAAGGGGCTCTGGATTCGCGGTGAGCTGCCAGTCGCGGATATCCATGAGTGGCAGACTTTTCTCAACCGCCTGTTCCCGCAATCGGTCAGCGATAGCGGGCGTCCGCAGATCGACCCGTTGCTGAAGCGGGTGGATCTGCAGGCCGCCAAAGTGCGGTTTGGCGAGCGACACTTTGAAGATGTCAGCGCCCGTTTCTCGCCTGGTAGCGGTGGCTGGTTGCTGGACGTCGATGCACCGGTGGCGAAGGGGCGGTTGCAGTTACCCGCCCGTGGTCCCTTTGTCGCCGATCTGGCATACCTGCACCTGCCGGCCGATGAGCGCAACGACCATGAGCAGGCGGCATCTTCCGAGCAATCGGATCCGCTGGCGGGCTTCGACCCGGCAACCCTGCCGCCGGTGCATATCAGCGTCGGCGACTTTCGTATCGGCTCCGAGGATTACGGGCGCTGGCAGCTACAGGTTGAACCGGTCAGGGGTGGTGTTTACATTCGTGGCATCGAAGGCCTGATACGAGAGATGCAGACCGAGGCTGAACTCTGGTGGAGTCGCATTGGTGGCAGGCATCAGACACGGATGGAGCTGTCGCTGAAAGCAGATCAGCTGGGGGACGTTCAGCAGGCCTGGGGCAGTGAAAAGGCCATTGAGGGGAAGGACGCCAGTGTCAGTGGTGAACTGGGCTGGGCGGGATCACCACTGAATTTTAATGTTGAGTCGCTGGATGGTGACCTGCTGTTTAGAGTCGGTAATGGCCGTTTCCTGGAGGCCGGCAGTGCCGGTGGTGCGCTGAAGCTGTTCGGATTGCTGAATTTCAAGGCGCTGGGACGGCGGCTGCGACTGGATTTCTCCGACCTCTATCGGGAAGGGCTGAGCTTTGACACCATTACCGGTCACTATCGCCTCGATGATGGCGTCGGCCTCAGTCTGAAACCGTTGAAATTGTCAGGCCCCTCAGCAGATATGGAATTGCAGGGCCGCTTCAGCCTGGTGGAAAAAAACCTTGATCAGCGCATGAAAGTGACGTTGCCGCTGGCCGAGAATGTTTCGCTGACGGCGCTGCTGCTGAGTGCACCTCAGGTGGCTGGCGCGGCTTTTCTGATCGAAAAACTGGTAGGTAAGCAGCTGCGTAAATTCACCGCCTCCAACTACAGCGTGACGGGAAGCTGGGATGATCCGGTGATTGAGCCGATCAGGACTACGCCGCCGCAGTCCGCTGAGCCCGGATCGGACCGGTAACCACTGTTGTCAATCCTCAGCACCAGCCCCTTTTCAGCAGTTCCCTCCGCCCTTTCTTCCGGCGCTCATATTTCCCCTATCCGTGGAGCAATTTAGCCCGGACGCAGGTCTATACTTACCTGAGGAGTTGATGTGATGACAGGCTGATCTGTTGTTCAGGGACCCCGAAGTCAGACAGCCGCGAAGCAGCTGAGGACGGTACCATGGTAGTCGATCTGATGGTGGAACGAATCTGGCCGGTTGCCCGGCGGGTTGTGCTGTCATGGAATGATCGGGCCTCCGAAATCTTTATTCTGGATCTGCCGCAACGGGAAGTGGGTCGGGTCCTTGATGAGATTACCGTGTCAACCGATCGGGCCGTGGTGCTGCGTTTTGACGGCATAAATCTCGACCAGGAAAAAACCCTGACACCAGAGCTGAAGAGAAGCCTGGTGCGTGCATCTGTTATGAGCACGGTGCACAGCCTCCGTGGCCAGTTGACTGGCCAGGCTAACTGTTACTTCTATTTCTGGCTGGATGCCGAACGAGAGACTCTCGAGGTGGAAATGGTGTTCTGGAACGATCTCTGTTTCCCGGCCGGAAAATCACTGAATGAGCATAAGGCTATGCTTGGCCGCCTGCTGAGAATAGCCCACCGCATCCGCGGCGATAATCATCAGTGTAAGTGCATTCTCAGTCCCGAATACAACAGCGAGCCCCGGGAGTTACTTGAGGGCCACAGTCGGGAGGTGGCGATCTGGTGATTGCCTGTCCGAGTATACTCCGTCCGCCCCTGTCCAATACCGGAACCATCCCACCGGAGGAGTCGACAATGAAATCCGAACTGAGCAGAATCGATCGTTGTGAGCTGGCTGATCACTATGAAGAGGCCATCATGGCCGGAAAAGCACTGCATGTGCGCTGGCACCATGATGGAAGTGACGAGCAGGAGGAGCGAATTCACCCCTACGATCTTAAGGCCCATGACGGCAAGGACTATCTGCTGGCCCGTGACCAGAGCGGAACCGAACTCAGAATCTGCATCGATCGGATACTCAGCGTTCGGGAGTTCTCTTTCTGATTTTCTCTGAGACTGTGGTGCAGACGGAAGCCGCTGTGAGTCAGTTTCCGTCTGCCTTCCTTTTCGTTAAGATGCCTGCTCTGGATTGTCATCGAGGACCCTGACCGGTGCAGGAAACTAATCAGCCCGAACCAACCTTTGTTCGAAAAACCTTTCCCGTCGGACCGCTGCAGTGCAACTGCACGATCCTGGGTGATACCCGTACCGGTAAGGCGGTGGTGATCGACCCGGGCGGTGACGCCGACATCATCATGGCCGAGCTGGAGGCTCTGAATCTGCAGGTTGTGGCCATTTATCATACCCACGCTCATCTTGACCATATTCTGGCGGCAGGAGAGATAAAGGCCCGAACCGGCGCTCCGATCCATCTGCATCAGGAAGATAAGTTCCTCTGGGATATGCTGGAGCAGCAATGTCGGATGTTCGGGGTGCCCTATGTGGCCCAGCCCGATCCCGATCAGTGGCTGAAAGATGATCAGTCACTGGATTGCTGTGGCGGCGTTGCACTGCACACTCCGGGACATTCGCCCGGTTCCACCAGCTTCTGGTTTGACGATGCCGGTCTGCTGGTGGCCGGTGATACCCTGTTCCGACGCTCGATCGGGCGCACCGATCTGTGGGGCGGCGATTACGACCAGATCGAACAGTCGATCAGAGAGCGGATCTTCACCCTGAATGACGATGCCGTGGTGGTGACCGGCCATGGCCCGGATACCTCTGTGGGTGAAGAGCGGGAAGAAAACCCTTTCATTAGAGGCTGATGCTATGCATAAGGTAGCCGTGATTCAGATGGTCAGTGGTGCAGACTGGCAGGCCAACCTGCAGGAGGCTGCGGCGCTGATCGCCGAGGCCGCCGGGCAGGGAGCGGAACTGGTGCTGTTGCCGGAGAATTTTGCGGTTTTCAATACCTCCCAGCTGATTGAGCGCGGGCGCTCGGAGCAGACTGAAGCCGGTCCGATCCGGCAGTTTATGGCCGACCAGGCCCGGCGACACAATATCTGGCTGGTGGGGGGCTCGGTGCCGGTCCTGAACCCTGCCGGGGATCGCGTTCGCGCCAGCTGCTTCGTTATCGATAATCAGGGGGGCGAACGGGCTCGCTATGACAAGCTACACCTGTTTGATGTGGATGTGGCTGATAATCAGGCGGCTTACCGGGAGTCGGACCAGATTGAGCCCGGTGAGGAAATTGTGCTGGTAGATACGCCGGTCGGGCGTTTAGGGTTGACGATCTGCTATGACCTGCGTTTCCCGTTGCTGTACCAGGAACTGGTTGACCAGGGGGCCGAGCTGATCAGTGTACCGGCAGCCTTTACCCGGGTGACCGGTGAAGCGCACTGGGAGTTGCTGCTGCGCGCCAGAGCCACGGAAACCCAGTGTTTTGTGCTGGCGGCTGATCAGGGGGGGAAACACAACGAGCGTCGGGAAACCTGGGGACAATCGATGATTGTCGACCCCTGGGGCCAGGTGCTGGCGCAGCAGGCCAGTGGCTCCGGAGTGGTGATGGCTGACATCGACCGGAATCAGTTGCAGGAGCTGCGCGCCAGCATGCCAGTTCAGCAGCACCGTCGAAACCCGAAGCAGTTGCGCTGAGGGTCGGTTTCCGGAGCCACTGCTGGCAATGAGGGCGCCCCGGTTGAAGATGTCGGCCCATCAGAGTGGAGGCGTCGCTGAGTTAAAGCTGGGCTTGTTGTGGCTCAGCTCTCTTCATCCAGCTCACGAATATACTTAAACAGCTTGCGGGCGCTGGCCGGTGGTTTGTTCTGTGCCGCTTCCTTGGTGGCATTGCGAATCAGCTGGCGCAGGTGCTGGCGATCGGCAGCCGGATAGGCCTCCAGAAAAGCGCTGATCTCTTTATCATTCGCCAGCAGTCGGTCGCGCCAGCTTTCCAGCTGGTGGAAGTGCTGGATATAGGCGCGGGTACCGGCTTCCTGACGCTCGATCGCCTCGCGGATGGCTTCGGTATCGACGTCCCGCATCAGTTTGCCGATAAACTGCAGGTGGCGCCGCTTAGCTTCGTTCTGGCGAATACGGCCGGCTTCCTCAAGAGCCCTGTGCAGCTCGTCGCTGAGTGGCAGCTTCGCCAGCAGCTCCGGTTTCTGGCCGATCAGTTTCTTTCCCAGCTCCTGCAGCGCTTCCATCTCCCGCTTGATCTGGGTTTTACTCTTCAGCTCCTCTTCCGGCTGCGGCTGGTCGTCAAAAAAATCTGTCATCGTAGCTCCTGTAACGCCTTGGTTATACGCGCTCTGGTCAGGCGTACATCAGGGTGGCGAGCCCCAGAAAAGACATAAAGCCCACCACATCGGTGATGGTAGTCAGCAGTACTCCGCCGGCCAGCGCCGGATCGATACCGCGGGCTTTCAGTATCAGCGGTAGTGAGGTGCCGGCCAGGGCCGCCACCACCAGGTTGATCACCAGCGCTGCGGCAATAATGCCGCCGATGATCATATCGTCGAACCAGGCAATAGCCGCTACGGCAACCACCGCCGCCCATAACATGCCATTCAGCATGCCAACGATCAGCTCCCGGTTCAGCAGCCAGGCGGTATTACTGCGCTCGACATGGCCCAGCGCCATACCGCGAATTACCAGGGTCAGTGCCTGGGTACCGGCAATTCCGCCCATGCTGGCGACAATCGGCATCAGCACCGCCAGCGCGACCACTTTTTCGATGGTGCCTTCGAACATACCGATCACGGCGGAGGCGATAAACGCGGTGATCAGGTTGACGCCCAGCCAGAGTGCCCGGCTGCGGGTGGTCTTCCAGATCGGCGCGAAGGTGTCCTCGTCCTCATCGAGGCCGGCCATGCTCATCAGCGAATGATCCGCATCTTCACGTATTACGTCGACCACGTCATCGATGGTGATCCGACCCAGTAACTTGCCCTGCTCATCCACCACCGGGGCGGAGACCAGGTCGTGGCGTTCGAACAGAGTAGCGACCTCGTCGTCGGGCATATCGGCGGAAATCGGGTCGATATCGGTGACCATCACCTCGCGGACGGTAATATAAGGGTCGCTGACCAGTAGCTTGGTCAGTGGCAGCAGGCCGATATAGGAGTTCTTACGGCTGACTACCAGCAGGTTGTCGGTCATATCCGGCAGTTCAGTGTGGCGGCGGATATAACGCAGGGCGGTGTCGATGGTGATATCGGCACGGATCGTGACGGTATCGGTATCCATCAGGCCGCCGGCGGTGTCCTCCGGATAGGAGAGCACTTTCTCGATGCGTTCCCGATCCAGCTTGTCCATGGCGTTGAGGACTTCGTGCATGACGGTGTCAGGCAGCTGCTGAAGGACGTCAGCAACGTCATCGATGTCCAGACCTTCGGTGACAGCGATCACCTCTTCGGTGTTCATCTGGCTGAGGAAGGCTGCCTGGATATCGTCACTCAGGTCCTGCAGTACCTCACCTTCGACCTCCTGATCAATCAGGTTCCAGAGGATCTGGCGCTCCCGGGGAGGGGAGGATTCGATCAGGTGAGCGACATCGGCAGGCAGCAGAATGTTGTTGAGCATGTGCCTGATCTGGAGGAACTCTCCACTCTCCAGCGCTTCGCTGAGCTCGTGCAGATATGTCTTGTCGGCGCTTTGCGGCATATCGGAATCTCAATCTGAGCGGATCTGGCTTTCTGCACGCTGGTCAGTACTTTTCTGGCCTGAGCAGGTCTGCTGCCGGAGTGAATCGGCTGTAAAAGCTTCGAAAGTGATAAGGAGTGTCGGCCGAAACGGCGCAGATTATAGCCTATTCGACGACGGGCTGTTAAAAGGATTGCGGAATGTTATTCGCTTTCGCCGAAACGGTCGTTGATAATGGTTTCAACCGCTTCCATCGCGGCCTGTTCATCCTCGCCGTCTACGATAACATCGAGGGTGGTGCCCTGGCTGGCCGCCAGCATCATTACCGACATGATGCTCTTGCCGTTGACAACGCGACCGTCTTTACCCAGTTCGATGGAACTGGTGAAGTTGTTGGTGACACTGATGAGCTTGGCAGTGGCCCGTGCGTGCAGTCCCAGCTTGTTAATGATGGTTAACTGCTTCTCAATCATTCATTACCCCGGCAAAGAAAGCTCCCTGTGCTTGACCAGTACATTATCCATAGATTGCCTGAAATGACCAGTCAGGGCTTCAGCCAGATAGACAGAGCGATGCTGGCCACCGGTGCAGCCGATTGCCACGGTCAGATAGCTGCGATTGTTGTTCTCGAAACTGGGCAGCCACTTCTCCAGATAAACGGTGATATCGTCCAGCATCATCTGCACTTCCGGCTGTGATCTCAGATACGCGATCACCTGCTGGTCCTGACCGGTGTACTGTCGCAACGTCGGCTCCCAGTAAGGGTTGGGCAGGCAGCGGACGTCATACACCAGATCGGCATCCATGGGCACGCCATGCTTGAAGCCGAACGACTGGAACAGCAGTGCCACCTGCTGACCACTGCGGCCGGCAACCCGGTGTTTGATGACATCCCGGAGTTCATAGAGGGTCATCAGGGTGGTGTCGATGGTCAGGCTGGCAAGATCTGCCATCGGCTCCAGCAGCAGTCGCTCAAGCTGGATTGCCTCTTTCAGCCCCTTATCTTCACTGGACAGGGGGTGGCGTCGACGGGTGGCGCTGAAGCGTTTCAGCAGAGTTGGCAGCGAGGCGTCGAGATAGATGATCTCATGTTCGATAGCCGAGTCCCGCAGACTGGCGGCGACGGCGGGGAACTGGCTGAGGCCACGGGAGGTGTTTCGGGCATCGATACTGATGGCGACACCGCTACGGTCCTCCATGGCTTCATCCCGAATCATGTCGGCAAGACTGGAGAGCAGGGCCACCGGAAGGTTGTCGATGCAGTAGTAACCGAGATCCTCCAGTGCCTGCAGCGCCGTACTCTTACCGGATCCGGATCGACCGCTGATGATGACCAGCTTCATAGTACTCCCCTGAGCGATAAATGCTGAGAGTCGCTCTTCTCTGAAAGTGGATGTCTGACGGCAGTCCGTCAGTGCGGCCGGATGATCAGGACCGACTGACGGTGAACTCAGTATTCAAGTATAGAAAATCGATGAAGGTCCCGTCAGAACTCCGCGGCGATGCGATACAGGTCATCGCCGTCTGTGGACTGGCGCAGGGCTTCCCGAAAGCGCTCCTGGCTGAAAAGCTCCGCGATTGCTGCCAGGGTCTGCAGGTGTTCTTCGGTGGCTTCAGCGGGGACCAGCAGCAGAAACAGCAGGTCGACCGGGTTGCCGTCGATAGAATCAAAATCGATGGGTTCGGGAAGTTTTATCAGGGTGCCGACTGTCTGCTGACAGTTTTCCAGCCGGCAGTGGGGGATGGCGACTCCATCCCCAAGGCCGGTGCTGCCCAGGCGTTCACGGCCGATCAGGCCGGTGAAAATCTCTTCAGCGTCCAGCGAATCGACCGTCTCTGCAATCAGTTCGCTGGCGTTTTCGAGGACTCGTTTCTTGCTGTTACCGGGAACGTCGTGGAATACGCGTTCCCGGACCAGGGTCCCATGAATCAACATAAGGCCTTTTCCAGAGGTGGGTGGGAGGTCAGGCGATACCCTGCTTGCGGCTCTGCAATTTTTCTTTGTGTTTGATGATCTGACGGTCAAGCTTGTCGATCAGACCGTCGATGGCGGCATACAGATCACTGGCTTCGGATTTGGCAAACAGTTCTCCGCCGGAGATCTGGACAGTGGCTTCAGCTTCCTGACGCTGGTTCTGTACGGTCAGAGTGACCTGAACATTGGTGATGTTATCGAAATGACGCTCCAGCTTGGCAAACTTGCTGTTAACGTAGTCGTGAATAGCGTCGGTCAGATCAACATGATGGCCTGTGATATTGATTTGCATACGGCTCTCCTAAGCGAACTGGATTAGTTAGTTTCGACAGTGAATCCATTAATTTCCATCATACCAGACGTTTTCGTTCGTTGGATGGCGGAATGTTGAGGGCTTCTCTGTATTTAGCGATGGTGCGTCTGGCAACCTTGATTCCCTGTTCGTCCAGCACGGTGACAATCTTGCTGTCGCTCAGCGGCTTGGCCGGGTTTTCGGCGGCTACCAGTTTCTTGATGATGGCCCGAATGGCGGTGGAGGAGCACTCGCCACCCGAGGCGGTGCTGACGTGGCTGGAGAAAAAATACTTCAGCTCAAAAATACCCCGCGGGGTGTGCATAAATTTCTGGGTTGTGACCCGTGAAATGGTTGATTCATGCATTTCGACCGCTTCGGCGATGTCATGCAGTACCAGCGGCTTCATCGCTTCCTCACCGTGTTCGAGGAAATCCTGCTGGTGCTCAACGATCTTGCTGGCTACCTTGAGCAGGGTGTCGTTGCGGCTCAGCAGACTCTTCAGGAACCAGCGCGCTTCCTGCAGATGGTTGCGAAGGTAAGTGTTGTCGGCACTGTTGTCGGCCCGGCGAACCAGACTGGCGTAATTGTCGTTGATGCGGATTCTGGGGGCGGACTCCGGGTTCAGGCTGACTCGCCAGACACCGTTATCCTTCTTAACGATAACGTCGGGAATAACGTATTCAGCCTCGTTAAACTCCACCATATTGCCGGGGCGGGGGTTGAGCTGCTGGATCAGTTCCACCACCTGCTTCAGTTCCGGCTCTTTCAGCTTGCAGCGACGCATCAGCTGCTTGTAATCGTGGCTGCCCAGCAGTGCCAGATGTTTATCCACCAGCTGCTGAGCCTGGCGCAGCCAGGGGGTGTCCTCGGGAAGCTGATTAAGCTGGATCAGCAGGCATTCACGCAGATCCCGACAGATAGCGCCCGGGGGGTCGAACTGTTGCAGGCGGCGGAGTACCGCTTCCACTTCGTCCAGTTCTACCTCTGAGTCGGTATCGCTCTGTTCGTTCTGAGCCAGGCTGCTGTTCAGGCTGCTGACAATATCTTCCAGCTCGGTTCGCAGATAGCCGTCGTTGTCGACACCGTCGATGATGCTGGTCGCGATCAGTCGGTCCAGGTCGCTCATGGGAGTCAGGTTCAGCTGCCAGTCCAGGTGGTCGATCAGGGTCTCGCTGGCATGATCGGCGGATTCGAAGTCCATGGCAGAGCCGTCGGAATTACCGGCGGGGCCGGCGGGAGCGGCGTTCTGGAAGGTGTCTTCCCAGCTGCTGTCGGTGGCCAGTTCCACCGGAATCTGCTCGTTCCAGTCGGCGTCGGCGACCGCACTGTCGGCGTCGCTGCCGTCCGCAGCGCTGCTCTCTGTGGTGCCTGCTGTGGCTGTTTCAGAGGGCATTTCATGAACGACTTCCTGCTCCTTACCGGCGGAGTCCTGAGCGCCGGAATCCTCTTCGGATACTTCCAGCATGGGATTGGAATCAAGCGCCTGCTGAATCTCCTGCTGCAGGTCGATGGTCGACAGCTGGAGCAGTCGGATAGCCTGCTGCAACTGCGGAGTCATCGTCAGTTGCTGGCTGATCTTAAGTTGTAAGGATGGTTTCATAAATTCAGGTTAGTGCCTTCGAATCTATGGGGTCAGGTAACGAGAATCTTTGCCGATTCTATCACGAGTACCACTCATTATAAGTCTAAAGACGGAATTGTTCCCCGAGGTAAACTTCCTTCACCTGACGGTTCTCAAGTACCACCTCCGGTGTGCCTTCGGCGAGCAGGTAGCCATCATTGACTATATAGGCATGCTCACAAATATCCAGTGTCTCACGGACATTGTGGTCGGTTATCAGAACCCCGATTCCCCGGGATTTGAGGTGCTGGACGATCTGCTTGATGTCGTTTACCGAGATCGGATCGACACCGGCAAAGGGCTCGTCCAGCAGGATGAAGGCGGGTTCGGTGGCCAGTGCCCGGGCAATTTCCACCCGCCGCCGTTCGCCGCCGGACAGGCTCATGCCGAGGCTGTCCCGAATATGGGTGATGTGAAACTCTTCCAGCAGCTCCTCCAGCTTGTCGAGGCGCTGGGCTTTGCTGAGCTCCTTGCGGGTTTCCAGAATCGCCATCAGGTTGTTGCGAACACTGAGGTTGCGAAAAATGGAGGCTTCCTGAGGCAGGTAGCCGATCCCTTTGCGGGCGCGGCCGTGCATAGGCAGACGGGTGATGTCTTCTCCGTCGATGTGCACTGAGCCGCCCTCAGAGGGAACTAGGCCGACGATCATGTAGAAGCAGGTGGTCTTGCCGGCACCGTTAGGGCCCAGCAGTCCGACAATCTGCCCGCTTTCGATCTGCAGGGAGACGTCCTTGACCACCTGGCGCTTGCGGTAAGCTTTGGCCAGGTTACGGGCTTCCAGAATACTCATCTATTTCTTTTTCCGCGGCTGGATAACCATCCGAACCCGCTGATCGGGTTTCTTGTCGTCACTGAAAGCGCTGACGATATCTTTCTCGATATCAAACTCTATGCGGTCGCCGTGAAAGGTATCGCCATCCTGGATCAGCTTTGCCTGGTCGATAAAGGTGGCGCGGTCGATATCGGCTTCATATTCGACCTTCCGTGCGAAGCCGCGGGTCAGGGGGCTGTCGATCTGTGGTTGCTGGCGAAATTTGACCGGACGACCGACCGCTATCATCTGACTGACGCCCTGGTCGTCGGAGTAGATGGTGATCTTGTCAGCCTCAATCTCCAGACTTCCCTGCTTCAGGAATACCTGGCCGATATAGACGGAAACCCCCTTTTTATCGTCCATCTCCGCGCTGTCGGCGGTCAGCTGGATCGGCTGGTCCTTATCGTCAGGCAGGGCCTGTGCCGTCAGTGGCAGCAACAGGCTGAAAACAGTCATCAGCGGCAGTATCCACCGACAGCTCGACCGGTTATTTCGGCTCATGGAATCCTCTTACATTTTCAATCAGTTGCAGGCGTTCTTCAGCAAGCCAAGCCTTCATGCCGATCGCGCGCATCTGGCCGGTTTTATGGCGCAGGGTAACAGCTGTATCGGTTTCCGCATAGTCATTGTCCGGTTCGATACGCAGGTATTCGGTCTCCATGCTGAAACCGCTGTCGCTCTGCTCCACCATCGACACCTGGCGGCGCAGGAACACTTCCTGGTTATCCGGCCCTACTTCTCCCTCCTCGGCCAGAATCCTGATTGGGGGTTGCTGGTCACGATAGATCAGAATATCCGGCTCCTGCAGTAAGGTGCTGTCACTGCTGGGATAGTGGTCCATGCGTTTCGACAGCAATTTGTGCCGAGGGTTGCCCTGCTGGTCATATTCTGTTGATACGGCACCGATAATAAAGCCGTCAATCCGCTTTTCCGCGTCCGGCCCGAGTTCCCGGGGAGGTTCATATTCAGGTTCGTAGAATCCCCAGTAGCCCAGTACCAGGGCGCAGGCAGTAAAGGTCAGTAGCAGCCGGAATCGGCGCCTGCTCATCACGGATAATTACCCGTGGCAACCGACAAGATAGGGGCTGAGCGCACCATCATAGGTATCCTGGGCCTTCATGATCAGTTCGCAGAGTTCGCGAACGGCTCCCGCTCCGCCATGGCGCTTGCTGCACCAGTCGGCCCGGCTGAGTACTTCGTCACAGGCGTTGGGGACAGTGGCGGAAAAGGCCACTGCGCCCATGGCCAGAAGATCGGGCCAGTCATCGCCCATAAAGGCGGTCTCGTCAGCGCTGTGCCCACTGGCCTGCCAGAGTTCCTCAAGGGCATCGCGTTTGTCTTCCCGGCCTCTGTACAGGTGCTTAATACCGAGATTTTTGGCGCGACGACTGACGGCCGGATTATCACGGCCGGTGATGATGGCCACTTCGACACCGCTGGACTGAAGCATCTTTATGCCGTGGCCGTCGAGGGTGTTGAATGCCTTCAGTGCTTCTCCGTCCGGGCCAAACCAGAGCTGGCCGTTGGTGAGAACGCCATCGACATCCAGCACCAGCAGACGAATCGGTTCCAGCTTGCTGTACAGACTTTGCATTTATCTTCCCGCCAGATCAGGTTATCGGAGTTTCGTAGCTTGCTGCTGTCAGAGTACGCCGGCCCGCAACAGATCGTGCATGTTAAGCGCGCCCACCGGGTGGCGCTGATCGTCGACGACGATCAGGCCGTTAATCTTCTTCTCTTCCATGATATGAAGGGCTTCTGCCGCCAGCAGTCCGGGCTCGATGATGGTGCAGTCCACGGTCATCAGTCTGGAGATCGGGGTAGTCTTCAGGTTCAGCTGCTGCTCCAGGGTGCGGCGCAGATCTCCATCGGTGAAAACCCCGGCCAGCATGCCGCTGCTATCGATGACTGCGGTCATCCCCAGCCCTTTGTTACTGATTTCCAGCAGGGCATCGCTGAGACTGGTCTCTTCGCTGACCACCGGCAGACGTTCACCGGCATGCATCAGGTCTTTCACCTTCAGCAGTAATTTGCGTCCCAGAGCGCCGCCGGGGTGGGAGAAGGCGAAATCTTCGGCGCTGAATCCTCGTGCTTCCAGCAGAGCAATGGCAAGCGCATCGCCCATCACCAGCGAAGCCGTGGTGCTGGAGGTGGGCGCCAGCCCAAGGGGGCAGGCCTCTTCCTCAATGGCGATATTGAGATTGGCGTCGGCTGAGCTGGACAGAATCGAGTCGGGGTCTCCGGTCATACTGATCAGCGGTACCCCGAGTCGTTTTATCAGCGGCAGCAGGGTAACCAGCTCCGAGGTGCGGCCGGAGTTGGACAGGGCGAGAATCGTATCGCTTTCGGTGATCATCCCCATGTCTCCATGGCTGGCTTCTCCGGGGTGAACAAAGAAGGCCGGCGTACCGGTACTGGCCAGAGTGGCGGCGATCTTTCTGCCGATATGACCGGATTTACCCATACCGGTGACGATCACCCGTCCCGGGCTGGCGAGGACCAGTTCGCAGGCGCGGCTGAAATGCTCATCCAGCCGACCCTGCAGGGCCGCTACGGCGCGATGTTCGATGTCGATGGTGCGTCGAGCGGACTCGATATGGGCATCAGGGCTTGTCATAGAGCGGGTTCACTGCTGTGGAGAGGTGATCAGTTAGCGGCCATATTGTATAGCAAGCCCAGATAGGCTGAATAGCCCGCCAGCAGCAGCAGTGCTTCCGGACGATTGATCCTGCCTCTGCTGGTGACATGGGCAAAGAACAGCAGCATAACGGTAAAAATCAGCATGGAGCCGTAATCCCGCCAGATCACCGTCGATTCAAATTCAAAGGGACGGATCAGTCCGGGAAGCGGCATGACCGCCAGCAGGTTAAAGATGTTGGAGCCCACCACGTTGCCGATCGCGATGTCGTGGTGTCCTTTTAGGGCACTGGCAATGGACGCCGCCAGTTCCGGCAGGCTGGTGCCGATGGCGACGATAGTCAGTCCGATCACCAGTTCGCTGACTCCCAGTTGCAGGGCTATCTCGGTAGCTCCCCAGACCAGCAGTCTGGAGCTCAGTGCCAGCAGCACCAGTCCGATAGCCAGCCACATCAGTGCACCGGGCAGGGCGATATCCGGCAACTCCTCTTCCTCATGCTGAATTTCGCTGGGATCGGCGTAGCGCTGGAAGCGGGCGAACAGCCACAGGCAGAAGACCAGGCCGACGATCAGCAGGATACCGTCGAGACGGTTGAGATGACTGTCGAGCAGCAGAGCACCGGCGGCCAGAGTGACGATCAGCAGCAGTGGCAGTTCCTTGCGGAGCAGTCCGGTCTTGACCGGCAGCGGCGCGATAAGTGCTGTGGCGCCCAGTACCAGTCCGATATTGGCGATGTTGGAACCCAGGGCGTTACCGATTGCCAGCCCTCCGGCATCGGTATAAGCCGCAATCGAGGAAACCAGCATCTCCGGTGCCGAAGTGCCCAGTGAGACGACCGTCAGACCGATCAGCATCGGCGACATGCCAAGATTGCGGGCGGTACCGGCAGCCCCGATCACAAAACGGTCCGCACTCCAGATCAGCACCAGGAAACCTGCGGCAACGGCCAGTGCAGGATAAAGCATTTCGGTCATCTTCTACTCACAGATGGCGGTGGAAAGGCGCTAATGTATAGAGAGGCCGGCGTAAAAAGCAAGTCTCGAGATCAATTCCCGTCACACCGGAGAAACTATCTTCCCATGCCAGACAAGTGCTATAGTAGCGCCCCGGCCAGCTGCGGGCCGCCTGCTATGGTCGTATTTTAAGAATCAGAGTACATGGATCAGTTAGACGACATTATTATCGACATCGAGGGGATGAGTTTTTCCCGCGGTGACCGACCGATCTTCGACAATATCTCCATCCAGATCCCTAAGGGCAAGGTCACCGCCATTATGGGCCCCAGCGGCACCGGTAAGACCACCCTGCTGAAGCTGATCGGCGGCCAGATTCGACCGGACAGCGGTTCTATTGTGGTCGAGGGTATGAATATCCCCCGACTGACCCGGGCCGAGCTGTTCGATATCCGTTCCCGGATGGGGATGCTGTTTCAGAGTGGCGCACTGTTCTCGGACCTCAGCGTCTTTGAGAACGTTGCCTTCCCGCTGCGGGTTCATACCGATCTGCCGCAGGACATGATCCGCGATCTGGTATTTCTGAAACTGCAGTCAGTGGGGCTCAGAGGCGCGGTGAACCTGATGCCCAGTGAGCTCTCCGGTGGTATGGCGCGCCGGGTGGCGCTGGCCAGAGCGATCGCCCTCGATCCGGATATTCTGATGTACGATGAGCCTTTTACCGGTCAGGATCCCATCGCCATGGGGGTGCTGGTGAAACTGATCAAAACCCTGAACCGCACTCTGGGTCATACCAGTATCGTGGTTTCCCACGATATTCAGGAAACCCTCAGCATCGCGGACTATATCTACCTGGTCGCTGATTCTCACGTGGTTGCCCAGGGCACCACCCAGCAACTGCTGGCAGAGACTTCGCCCAAGGTTAAGCAGTTTATGCAGGGGCTGCCGGACGGTCCGGTGCCGTTCCATTTCCCGGCTGAAAATTACCTGCAGGACCTGCTGGGAGACGCCCGATGATCGAGAAAGTGCAGGCGCTTGGCCATAGCGCGCTGACTAAACTGGCATCGCTGGGGCGTTCACTGATTTTTCTCTTTCACGCTCTGGTGGCGGTACCGAAACCGGCCACCAGCTTCCCCCTGCTGGTCCGTCAGTTGCATTTTGTCGGTGTTCTTTCACTGGTCATTATCGTCGTTTCCGGTCTGTTTATCGGTATGGTGCTGAGTCTTCAGGGCTACACCATTCTGGTGGACTACGGTTCCGAACAGGCGGTCGGACAAATGGTGGCGCTGAGTCTGGTCCGGGAGCTGTCGCCGGTGGTAGCCGGACTGCTATTCGCCGGGCGTGCTGGTTCGGCGCTCACCGCTGAGATCGGCCTGATGAAGGCGACCGAGCAGCTCTCCAGCATGGAGATGATCGGTATTGATCCGCTGCGACGTATTGTTGCTCCCCGTTTCTGGGCCGGTTTTATTTCCCTGCCGTTGCTGTCGATGATTTTCAGCGTTGTCGGCGTCTGGGGTGGACTGCTGGTCGGTGTCGACTGGCTGGGTATCTATGAGGGCTCGTTCTGGGCCAACATGCAGGCTGCTGTCAGCTTTCGGGAAGATGTACTGAACGGAATCATCAAGGCAGTCGTGTTCGGTTATCTGGTGACCTGGATTGCGGTATTCCAGGGTTATGATTGTGTACCCACCTCTGAAGGAATCAGCCAGGCAACCACCAAGACGGTGGTCTATTCCTCGCTGGCGATTCTGGGTATGGATTTCTTGCTGACAGCGCTAATGTTTGGAGACCTGTAATTATGCGCATAAGAACCTTGGAACTGGGTGTCGGGGCGTTTGTGCTGGCCGGCTTTCTGGCTCTGGTGATCCTGATCTTTAATGTCAGCGGCCTGAGCCTGGCCTCCGGCGCCCAGGGCTATAAAATTTACGCCCGGTTCGAAAATATCGGTGGTCTGACTGCTCGTTCGAAAGTGACGATCTCCGGTGTGACCATCGGCCAGGTCACCAGTATCAGCATCGACCCCGATGCGCTGAAGGCGCTGGTCGAGATGGAGATTCAGCCGCAGTATGACTACATCTCTCTGGACAGTTCCGCTTCCATCCTCACCGCGGGGCTGCTGGGTGAGAAGTATATCGGTATCAGTGTCGGTGCCGACGAAGAGATGATGACCGACGGTGATGAAATCGAAGATACCCAGTCGGCACTGGTACTGGAGGAACTGATCGGCAAGTTCCTGTTCAATAAGGTCAGCGAGTAACAGGGGCAGAGAGATGATGCAGCGTCTGATTAAAGGGTTTCTGGTCTGTTGTTTTCTGCTGGGAATTGCGGTTCCGGCGCAGGCTTCCTGGAGTGAGGCACGTGAACTGGTGGACGGTGCCACTCAGCAGATGGTGAAACTGCTGGCGGATCCGCAACTGACCGGTAACGACGGCTTTTCGATGTTGCTGTCTGAGGTAGATGAATTGCTGACACCGGTAGTGGATTTTCCGCGGATTTCCCGGGGGGTGATGGCCAAGCACTACCGCAAGGCCAGCAAAGCGCAGCGCGAACGCTTCTCCGGCGTCTTCAAAAACACTCTGATCCGAACCTATGCCAAGGCGCTGGCTGCCTTTAATTTCGATCGCTATGAGATCGTTGCGAATAAAAAGCCCAGCAAGAAACCGAAGAAACAGACCGTGAAAGTCGACGTCTTCGGTACCGATGGCACCCGCTACAGCCTGATTTACTTCGTCCTCAACGGCAAAAACGGCTGGAAGGTCACCAATGTCCATCTGGATGGAATTAATCTGCGACAGATTTTTAAGAATCAGTTCGCTGATGCCGTCAATGGCAGCAAAGGCAATCTCGATCAGGTGATCGACGACTGGGCGACGATGTCCGACAAGTCCTCCGGCACGGAGAGCTGAGATGAGCGCCGAGCTGAAGCAGACCGAAGAGGGCTGGCAGGTTTGTGGTGATATCTCCTATAAAACTGTGGTCGCTATCCGGGAGGCCGGGGAGCGTTGCCTGGAGCAGGCTCGTTCCGGCTGCTGCTTTGATTTCTCGGGCGTGGAGCAGGTTAATACGGCAGCTCTGACGCTGGCTTTGTGCTGGCATCGCAAAGCGACCCGACTGGGAATCGACCTGAGCTATGTCAATGTGCCGCCGGCGTTGCTGGCGATTGCGCGAATGAGTGATCTCAGCTCACTATTTGAGCCTTCTGCCTGATCCGATTCAGAGTTGCACCGGCTGATCCTGAGCCGTGCCCTTTCCTGGTTTTTCCCTGCTCTGTCGATCCCCTTTCCGACCACTGATTGCCGAACCAGGGCCGATCATAGCGGGCGCTGTGCCCTTGCCCGGCTGTTCTCCGTCACTAAATCAGGCTCTGATGGCAGAGCTTCGATACTTAACCTGCTGAAATAGCGGTAAACTGCTCGTTGTCCCGGCAGTATTGTACTGTCGGGCACTATACTTCGTTCTGCTGCAGCTTCGCGCTGCTGTTTACTGCCTGGTCTGATCGGGGGATTCTATGGGCGGCACTGTCTGTATTCGTTCGCTATCTGCGTTATTGCAGAGGCTCTGTTTTCTGCTGCTGATCACCGTCTCCGCTCTGACGGTATTGCCGGCCAGCGCCGAAGAGCCGGCGCAGATGAGCGATGCAGAGCTGCGACAGAAGCTGGTGGAGCTGCTTTCATCAGATAAAGCGGATCAGTCACGGGAGGCCGGTGGTGAAGCGGCCACCGGTATGATGGCCCAGGTCCGGCACGGCTCCGGTCAGCTGGAACAGAGCGCTACGCAGATCAGGGAGAGTCTCGAGCGTGGGAATCAGCAGCTGGAGCAGGTCTGGCGTAAGCTTACCGGCCAGCAGAGTATGGTCGGTTTCGGTGAGCTGCTGGGCTGGCTGGCGTTGATGCTGATAGTCGGCTACAGCCTCGAAAAAGTCGCCGGCTGGCGGCTGAAACGACTGGCGGATAACATCTCTCATCAGAGTTCCCATCAGTGGCTGGAGACTCTCTGTTACATCCTGCTGCGGCTGATGTTCAGCCTGGTCGGACTGGCTCTGTTTGCGCTGACTGCCGTGGTTATCTCAATACTGGTATCGGAGAATGGTTCCGCCGCCCGGGCGGTACTGTTTTCGGTACTGAGTATCATCGTGACCGTGCGGCTGGTGATGATGCTGGCTCAGGCTGTACTGGCACCGCGGGCCCGGGGAATCCGCCCGCTCTCCCTCAGTTGTGTTCAGGCACTCAATATCTATCGCTGGGTACTGGTATTTACGGTTTTATACGCATTGCTGGTTTACGGTGTGGAAATGCTGGTAACTCTGGGAATGGAGCCGGTCATGGCGCAGCTGATTATTCCGCTGGGCGGGCTGGTACTGAACCTGACGGTTAATCTTTTTGTCTGGACTCACCGTCACACGATTACTCAGCTGTTCAGTGACGGCGACAGCCAGCCGGATTCCAACCTCCGCCAGGTGATTGTTCAGGCCTGGCCGATACTGGTGACCGTCTGGTTGCTGGGGCTCTGGATGATCTGGAGCTACGCCATTTTTGTCGGCGATATGCAGGCCGCGGAGCAGCTGACCATCAGCTGGTGGATCACTCTGCTGTTCCCGCTGGCGGACCGGTTGTTCCATCGTCTGCTGAGTCGCATCGTCACCCTGAGATGGTTGCAGAGCCCCCGCTTCGAAACACGTTCCAGACGCTTTTGCCGGATCCTCCAGAACGGTCTGCGGCTGATCCTGGTGGCGCTGGCGATATTCTCGCTGGCAGAAGGCTGGGGTTATGAAACCATGGCGATGATGGAAGCCTCCTGGGTTCAGAACCTGTTCCGGGCGGCGGTGGATATCCTGATCATTATTCTGGTGGCTTTTATCGCCTGGGAGCTGATTCAGTCGGCCATCGAGCGTCGACTGCCGGAGCCTGTTACCAGTGAAACCGATAGTCTCGATGGGGAAGGCGGCGGTGCCGGTGCGA
Organism: Motiliproteus sp.; assembly: GCA_965230185.1. Classification (GTDB taxonomy): domain Bacteria; phylum Pseudomonadota; class Gammaproteobacteria; order Pseudomonadales; family Balneatricaceae; genus Motiliproteus. The sequence continues at coordinate 4,776,531 of OZ245995.1, read as the reverse complement.
CCCGTACCGAAACCCTGCTGCCACTGCTGCGCTCCTTTATTCTCGCTATTCTGGTAGTGACTGTGGTGCTCTCGGTACTCAGTTCAGTGGGCGTGGAGATCGGGCCACTGCTGGCCGGTGCGGGGGTGGTCGGCATCGCCGTGGGCTTCGGTGCTCAGAAACTGGTGGCCGATGTTATTTCCGGTGTTTTCTTTCTGCTGGATGATGCCTTTCGCCGTGGCGAATACATCGAAGCGGCAGGTATGCGGGGGACAGTGGAGAACATTTCGGTCCGCTCGATGCGGTTGCGCCATCATCTTGGAGCCGTCCAGACCGTGCCCTACAGTGAGATTGCGACCGTCAGAAACCTGTCCCGGGACTGGGTCACCATGAAGCTGGAATTTCGTCTGCCCTATGATACCGATGTGGAGAAGGTTCGTAAGATCATCAAGAAAGTGGGGCTGGCGATGAAAGACGATGAAGAGATGGGGCCTAATCTGCTACTGCCTCTGAAGTCACAGGGCGTCATGCGTGTTGAGGAATCGGCGCTGATCTTCCGGATGAAGTTCACCTCCAAGCCCGGTGAGCAATGGGTCATCCGGCGTGAAGCCTATCGACGGGTAAAGGAAGCGCTGGAGAATAACGGCATTCATTTTGCCCACCGGGCTGTCCATGTGCTGATGCCCCCCGCGCCGGAGCCGGCTGGTGATCAGCCGGGAGACGCTGAGGAAAACTCGGTCTCACCGCAGCTCGCGGCAGCTTCGGTCACTTCGGCGGTGGCCGCGGAGCTGAAACGACAGGATAAGCTGGACCATGGCGGCAGTGTCGATGGTGATGATCGCTGAAAGCGGCTAATCGTACGAAAAAAAACGGAACAGAGGGGAGAGTAGTCTCTGCTCCGCAAAGAAGGGGTATTCGGGCCAGTGAGCTCCTGAGCAGGAGCTTACTGGTTCAGATTACGCGCATCGTCTCCCCGCGCATAAACTGATTCATCCAGACTTTTTTGCCATGCTGGCGAGATACTGCCTGTATTCCTCCCGGGTCAGTTGCTGGTTACCGTCGACGTCAATAGCGGCAAAGACACCTGCCAGGCTGGCGCTGGAGGCCGCTTCCTGCAGTGTAACGATACCGTCCTGATCCATGTCCAGAGCTTCGAAACTGTCCACCGAAAGAGTCTTTATGTTGCTGGCTGTGGCCAGACCGCTGGCGGCGCAGAGCACCAGAGTTGTAACGAGTTTCTTCATGATCTTCATCTCCTTAAGTTCAGTTGCAGGCTCCGGTTGGTACTGAGCCTCTTCGGCGGCAGCATCAATGTCTGCTGTGAGCTTCTTAGCAGGCTGCGTGCCATGTTTATTATCATCAATTAAAACAATAGGATATGAATGTTATGGCAAGGTTCTATCAGGTCGGGTCCAGTAACTGGCGCTAGCTGTTGTCGATATTGTCGTTTTAGTGCGACATTAAACTCTGTGGATAAATAAAAACCCTATAAAACAAGATGTTATGTCGTCTTTGTTATCTGGCTGCAGCTGCCTGTCCGCGATGTTCAGGCAAACCGGTGATTCGGATCTGTATTCTGCTGTTGTCACTTAAAGTATTGAAAATGATGGGTAAAAATAATTTGTTTCGATGCCTTAGCTGACGTCAGGCCGCTCTGTCGGGGGATGGCGACACGCATGTGACAGATCGGTATTTCCCGGGCGCCGCTGATCTCTCAGCCGGACGAGGAGCTGCCGATGGCTGATCAGGTGTGAATTCAGCGGTAATTGTGATTGTATTAAGGCAGCTCCGGAGGAATCCCGACCGGCATCAGCCGGTCGGAAGCGACGGTATGTCGACAGAGCGGAAGCAGAATCAGGATGGACAGCTTATGCATATCAAGAGTCATTTTTTTGCATACATCAACAAGATTCGCTGGGTGGTGCGCTGGGGCCTGAAGCGCAATACCATTCCGGAGAACGTGATGGAGCACAGCTGGGACGTCGCTACCATCGCCCATGCGCTGGCATTGATCCGTAACCGTCTGTTCGACGGTAATATCGATGCCAGACTGCTGGCCACGGCGGCGCTGTATCACGATGTCAGTGAAGTCATCACCGGAGATATGCCGACGCCGATCAAGTACCACTCTACCGAGATTCGCGATGCCTATAAATCCATCGAACGCGCAGCCAGCGAAGAGCTGATCAGCCTGCTGCCGGAAGAGCTGCAGGATGATTTTGCCGAAGTGATGATCGAAGAAAACCTGCCGGCGGATATCCGACAGCTGATTAAGGCGGCGGATACGCTGTCCGCATATCTGAAATGCAAAGCGGAGCTGAAGGCCGGCAACGGTGAATTTGCCCAGGCTGCCCGTTACGTGGAAGGGCGGCTGAAGGAAGCGCATCTGCCGGAAGTAGACTATTTTCTCGAAGTGTTTGCCCCCAGCTATCAGCTGACGCTGGATGAGCTGATGAACGACGGCAATATCGCCCCCCATGAACCCTTCGCCTCCGACCGGCAGGAGCGGGCATCGGAAACTGACTGACGCGATCTGCCTTTCCCTGCGGTTTGCGGAGTCCGGATCATATCGAGCTGGTTGAAAATGGCTGTTCAGGTCGACATACAGAAGCGGGTTCTGAATATCCTCCGTTAATCGGTAGGTTGCTGATGCTGATTAATCATGGGACCGGTCGCTGGCCGGTCAGGCTGATCCGGATAGAGTGCTCAATCTTATGCTGACCGTCTGGTTCCCTGGCGGGTATCCGCTTCAGCAGTGTTGACGGCCGGGCGGAGGCTGTCAGGGATCATCGATTCCGCGCCTGCCATTACTCCTGCTCCGGACTGAGCCCGTCCAGGCAGGCTCTGATCTGCTGCAGATGCCGATCGCGAATATCCAGCTGTTCCAGGTGCTCCAGGGTGTTGCTGAGATATTCCCGGCTGCTGCCGCTGATGCCGTGGGCGTTCCGGATCTGATCCGCAGCCCGTTCTATCTCCACTTTTCCGGCGTACTGGGCATGATCCGGGTCGACGATAAAGGTCAGTGCCATAGTCTGACGATTCCCCTCCATCAGCCGGACAGGGTGCAACTGGGCGCGGTAGACCGGCGTCGGCATTTCCCGGGCGTACAGGTATTCGGTGACCTGCAGCTTATCCTGCTCAGAGACCAGAAAGGCACTGCCCCGACATGAACCGCCACGATCCAGACCCAGCACCATGCCCGGGTGCTCCGGGGTGCCACGATGAACGTGGGACCAGACGCAGAGTGCCCGATGATAGCCGTAGAGGTGTGCTGTCTGCTTCTGCTGATAGCGAAAGCCGGGATTCCACATCAGTGATCCGTAGGCAAATACCCAGAGGTCGCCGTCCGGAAGTTGTGGCCGTATGGCGTCGCTGTGAATGCTCAGGGAAGTGTGTTGCGCGGGTTTCATGACAGCCTCCTGTCCGCTGGCAGCCGTCCGGCTGAAACTGATCCGCAGCCGGTTGCAAGTCATTAAACACCGAAGCCGGAGCTGCTGTAAATCAACGATTACATCCAATGCTCCTCGCCGGGCAGAGCGGGTCCGGCAGCGGAAGACCGAGCGCCGGAGAGATCTGTCAAAAAGGGCATTGGTTGTTGTTCCCAACTGGCGTAAGGTTGAGCCTGCGCCTTCAGGCCAGCAGGATGAAGTCATGATCAGTGGAGGGAGAGTAGGGAATGTGGATAGAGTTTGAAGCCTGGCACCTGTGGATTATTCTGGGACTGCTGCTGGCAGCACTGGAAATGCTTGGACTGGGTTTTGTCGCGCTGGCCATTGGTGTTGCCTGTATCGGTGGCGCAGCGGCGGCACTGGCGGATCAGCCATTGTGGATCCAGATCGCGACCACAGCAGTGGCGGCCGCGATTCTGACACCGCTGTTTGTCCGTTATTTTCGGACAATGAGTGGTGCCCGTGACCGGGTTGCCGTTACCGGAGAGACAGGTTCCCATGGCCAGCAGGCCGTCATCGTCTGGCGCCAGCAGCGAGCCGGCGTGGTGCTGAAAGGAGACTTTTTCCCGGCTCAGCTGGTGCAGCCTGCGGCTTCACCGGAGCTGAAGGAGGGGCAGCGGGTGGAAATTATCGAATTCTCAGGTATTACCGCCATGGTTCGGGTCATCGAAGGAGCGGTGGAAGTCGGTGACCAATCACAGGGAGACAAATAGACAATGTATAACGTGGAGATAGGAGCCGTCACCGTCATTATCGTGGTGGTGGCACTGGTCATCGGCATATTTCTGGTGAAGGGGCTGGTGATTGTCCAGCAGAGTGAGGCGATGGTGATTGAGCGGCTGGGGGAATATAACCGCACCCTGGAGCAGGGACTGCACCTGCTGATTCCTTTTTTTGACCGTGCCAGAGCAATTCAGATGCGTCGCTATCAGAGCATCGACGGCAATCAGGTGCCGGTGACCTTCGAAACCGTACGTATCGATCGCCGTGAGGTCGTCGCTGACTTTCCCAGGATCCCGGTCATCACCAGGGATAATGTCACCGTGCTGGTGGATGCGGCCCTCTATTTTCAGATTATCACCCCGCGGGATGCGGTGCTGGCGGTGGAGAACCTGGTCCAGGCCATCGAAACCCTGACCCAGACCTCGTTGCGGAGCAAGGTGGGGGAGCTGGAGCTGGACCGGTTGCTGGAGAGTCGACAGGAGATCAACAGTGCCCTGACCGCCACCCTTGATGAAGCGGGTAACAAGTGGGGCACCAAGATCAACCGGGTTGAAGTTCAGAATATAGTGGTACCGGAAGAGGTGGAGCAGGCGATGCGTAAGCAGATGTCCGCCGAGCGGGAGCGCCGGGCCACCGTCACCGAGGCGATGGGCCAGAAAGAAGCGCAGATTAACGTGGCGGAAGGGGAAAAGCAGGCGGCCATTCTGCGGGCCGAGGGACAGCGTAAAGCGATTCAGACGATACTGGAAGCTACTGGTGATTCGGTAAAGGAGGAACAGATCCTCAGTTATCTGATTGCGCTGGAGTACATGAAAACTCTGCCTTCCATCGCCAAAGAGGGCGAACGGGTATTCCTGCCCTATGAAGCCTCTTCGCTGCTGGGTTCCATCGGTTCGATCCGCGACCTGCTGCCAGGGATGCCGACTAAATAGCGACCCGGCAGTGGTTGTCCCGACGGCTGAATCGATCACCTGAACGGTTCTGCCGTCGTCTTAAACTGTCGGCTGCTGAAATGTGAGGGGCCGGGCTCCGGAGAGTCTGGCCTGATTTCCCGGTCCCAGGCTTCTCTGCTTCTCTGCTTCTCTGCTTCTCTGCTTCTCTGCTTCTCTGCTTTTCTGCTTCTCTGGTCCGTTAATCCTTCGATAACCATCTGCAGACCGCCGGCCGGTTTGATGGTCGTGGGAATAACCGCATCGGCTGTTTTCCGGCGTCATTTCGACCGTGGATTTGAACGTTTCCGTTAACGACAACTATTAACCGGCTCTGATACACTGGGTGACGTAAATCCGACCAGAATTATCAGATACCGGAGTCTGCCAATGCGTTTTGAAGGCACAGACCGTTATGTCGCCACCGACGATCTGCGGATGGCTGTTAATGCTGCAATCACACTGCAGCGCCCGTTGCTGGTGAAAGGCGAGCCCGGCACCGGCAAGACCATGCTGGCTGAAGAGGTGGCTGCAGCACTGGACAAGCCGATTCTACGCTGGCATATCAAGTCCACCACTAAAGCACGTCAGGGCCTGTACGAATACGACGCGGTATCGCGACTGAGGGATTCCCAGCTCGGCGAAGACCGGGTCCACGACATCGCTAACTACATCCGCAAGGGGATGCTCTGGCAGGCCTTCGAAGCCGATGAACCGGTGGTGTTGCTGATCGATGAGATCGACAAAGCGGACATCGAATTTCCCAACGACCTGCTGGTGGAACTGGATAAGATGGAATTTGCCGTCTATGAGACCGGCGAACGCATTCAGGCCCGCCACCGGCCGATCATTATCATCACCAGCAATAACGAAAAAGAACTGCCGGATGCCTTCCTGCGTCGCTGTTTCTTCCATTACATACAGTTTCCCGACAAGGAAACCATGGAGGATATTGTGCGGGTTCATTATCCGGATATTCAGCGCCGGCTGGTGCAGGAGGCGCTGGAACTGTTTTTCAGAGTCCGTGGTGTTAACGGCCTGAAGAAAAAGCCCTCCACTTCCGAACTGATCGACTGGCTGAAGCTGCTGATGGCGGACAATATCCCGGCCGAGGTGCTGCGCAGCGAGGATAGCAGCAGTGCCATTCCGCCATTGTACGGTGCCCTTCTCAAAAACGAGCAGGATGTTCATATGCTGGAAAAGCTGGCCTTTATGGCGCGGCGGGAAGCCCGCTGAGCGAGCGCGACTGATGCTGATCGACTTTTTTTCCAGTCTCCGCAAGGCGCAGGTTCCGGTAACCATCAAGGAGCTGCTGGTGTTGCTGGAGGCGCTGGAGCAGCGGCTGGCGTTTGCCAGTCTGGATGACTTCTACCTGTTGGCCCGCACCTGCCTGGTCAAGGATGAGAAGTATTTCGACCGCTTTGACCGGGCCTTCAGCCACTATTTTCATGGTCTCCAGCAACTTGACGGTTTTCTCGATGCCATGTTCGGGAAACAGGGGTTACCTGAGGACTGGCTACGTAAAGAATTTGAGCGGATGCTCAGTGATGAGGATAAAGCCCGTATCGAATCCCTGGGTGGGCTCGATCAGCTGCTGGAAACACTGAAGAAGCGACTGCAGGAGCAGGAAGGGCGCCATGCCGGTGGCAGCAAGTGGATCGGTACCGGCGGCACCTCCCCCTTCGGCCATGGCGGTTATCATCCGGAAGGTGTGCGTATCGGTGGCGAGAGTCGCCATAAGCGAGCGGTCAAGGTGTGGGAGAAGCGCCAGTTCCGGGATCTCGATGACAGTGTCGAGCTGGGTACCCGTAATATCAAAGTAGCCTTGCGTAAATTGCGTAAATTCGCCCGCACCGGTGCGGCTGAAGAGCTGGATATGGACGATACCATCCGCTCCACTGCCCGCAATGCCGGATATCTCGATCTGAAGATGGTGCCGGAACGACATAATGCGGTAAAAGTGCTGTTGTTTCTCGATGTCGGCGGTTCCATGGATCCCTATATCCGTGAGTGTGAACAACTGTTCTCGGCGGCTCGCAGTGAGTTCAAGCATCTGGAGTATTTCTACTTCCATAATTGTGTCTACGAAAAAGTCTGGCGCAGCAACCAGCGTCGCTTCGACGACACCATCGCCACCCTGGATCTGCTCCACACCTACGGCAGTGATTACCGGGTTGTTTTTGTCGGTGATGCTGCCATGTCGCCCTATGAGCTGCTGTACGCTCAGGGCAGTGTCGAGCACTGGAACGATGAGGCCGGTCAGGTTTGGTTGCAGCGGATAATCGACTGCTGGGAGAAGGTGATCTGGCTGAATCCGGGCCATATCCACTCCTGGGAATACACTCAGAGCACCCGGATTATCCGCCAGCTGGTGGCCGGACATATGTACCCGCTCACTCTGGAGGGACTGGAGCAGGGGATTCGGTTTCTGTCCCGGTAGGCTATGCTGACAGTCAGTACCCCTGAGTTGTTGTTTCGCAGTCTTCTGCCTGATTTCACCAGCAGAAAGATGGTAGTTTCGGTTGCACCTCCTATCCATGCATGACATGGTCACCTGCTGCTAACTATGGGATTCTGAATATTGTCATGAGTGCAGCAACGAGCAGTCGATTACCGCTCATCCTTGTGATACTGGGCGTCATTGTGCTCAGCCTGGTTTACGCCAGCCTGTTTGTCGCCAGTGACTATCGCGCGTCGGCTGACCAGAAAGTTGAAGACGCCGCTGCCACGGCAGAACTGGTTCGGGCGGATACAGAATCCTATTTTGCCAACTACCAGGACCTGTTCAGTGCTGTTGCCGAGAGCCGCTGCGTCCTGGAAAAACAGACCGACAGCTGCAGTGCCTTTTTTCAGCGACTGAACCGGCGTTTCCCACAGGTGGTCAATTTCGCTGCGGTGGATAAGGAAGGGCGCTTTTTTGCTTCGGGACGTTCTTTTGATCGCAGCAATCCACCGGTGGTGGCCCACCTGCCGTTTTTTCGGGAGCTGGCCGCCGGAAAATCGCACTTTATTATGGATCCCCACATTGGCCCGATCAGTGGTAACCGGGTCACCGGTATGGTGATCCCGCTAATGAATGCCGGCGCCTTTGACGGCATTATCGGTGTGTCGATTCAGATGAAGGACCTGGAGATTCGCTGGCGGGAGCTGTTTTCCCGCGAACCTAATCCCATCCTGGTGGTGGATCGCAATCAGCAGCTGATTGCGGCTTCCAGCGGTTTCAGCCATCTGGAGAACCGGCCGGCGGAAACTGTGGGGAACCTCCATCGGGTGATCAGTGGAGAGTCGGCATTGCTGCAGCTGGAAGGCGAAAGCTATCGGGTCAGCACCGAACTGGTACCTGTCAGCCAGTGGCGGATTCTGGTGCTGGCACCGGATCAACTGCCCTTTGGTGTCTATCTCAATAACAATCTGTGGATAATCGGATTTGGTATTCCTCTGATTCTGCTGATGGTGATCACGTTGATTTTTCTGCGACGGGATGTGCGTTCCGTCAGTCTGCTGGAGGAGCGGGAACATGACCTGGCTGAGCGGAGCGAGCAGCTCAGTGGTGCCAACCGGGAGCTGACAACGTCGCTGGATAACCTCAGGGCTACCCAGGATCAGCTGATCCGGTCAGAAAAACTGTCGGCGGTGGGGACGCTGGTGGCCGGTGTCGCCCACGAAATCAATACGCCGCTGGGTATCGCCATTACAGCCAGTTCATCACTGGAGGATGAGCTGGAGGAGGTCGAACAGCGTTATCAGCAACAGGCGCTGGGTCGCACGGATCTGGAAGAGTTTATCAGTGCCGGGCGGGAAACTCTGGAGATGGTACAGAGTAATCTGCAACGCGCCGATCAGATTCTGGGTAACTTCAAAAATGTGGCGGTAGATCAGGACAGTGCCGAAAAACGCAGAATCAATCTCGATGAGTATCTGGGGGAGGTGATCAGCATGCTCTATCCCCGCTACAAGCACACGCCCTACAGCCTCGAGAAAAACTGCCCGCTGGACCTGGAGCTGGAAACCTACCCGGGTGATCTGTTTCAGATCATCAACAACCTGGTGGAGAACTCACTGGTCCACGGCTTTGCCGGTCGCGACGAGGGGCGAATGAAGATTGATGTCAGCCGACAGGGGGACAGCATCGCCATTGAGTATCACGATACCGGCCAGGGCATCGACGGCCAGCTGGCTGAGCGCCTGTTCGACGCTTTCGTGACCAATAAGCGGGGCGAGGGTTTCAGTGGGCTCGGTATGCATATCGTCCAGAACCTGGTGGAACACAGCCTGCACGGCAATATCAGGTTGCTGCAGAGCGATAGCCCCGGAGCCCATTTCAGAATTGAACTGCCGCTGGCCAGCTGATTCTTTCGTCGCTGTTTCGGGAAGTTGCTGTCAGGTATAGATCGCCAGCTCGAGCTGGTGGCGATCCGGCTGAGGGTCGTCCACGGAATCGACAGCAACGATTATCCCGATATAGTCATCAGCCAGTTTATGTTCCCGAGCGCCTCGCAGCACATGCTCTTTATACCAGTGAAAGGGTTTCAGCCGGGGATCGATGGCCGTTGCGTAGTAAGTGAGTGCCTGCAACTGTCGCCCGTCCGGGGCAATAAGCTGTACCAGCTTCTCTTCATAGCCATTACCGAGCCCCTCTTTGCGGTCCAGCAACGGTTTTTCCGATGGGCAGATATCGAAGACGACCCCCAGTATCCGGTGGTCTTGATCTCCGGTTGCTGTGGCGTCACATTTGGCTGAACCGTCCCGACCACGCTTGTGAAAGCGCAGTTGATGGCGGTGCAGAGTCGCAACCGTAACGAATCTGGCGGAAGGGACCCGCGATTCAAGGCGCAGACTGGACATGTTGGAACCGTAGGAAAAGTAAAGCAATGGAGCTCCCTCGGATCAGCTCAGGGCACTGAGCGGTTTACCCGTTACTATATCACCGTCGTTGAACCGTCGCCCGGAACGGGCCGGCTGACCGCTGATCAGCATATTGCCTGAGAGCACAGCGCCGGGCCCGGTCAGGCAGGTGTCGAAGCATTCAGAGTGATCCCTGTCCGGCCGCTGAAACACCGGCTCAGAGCCGCCAGTGCGGGGGGAGGGCTTTGTCGGCATCAATGAGTGGATCTGAACCAGGCATGATGCTCTCCCGGGGCAGTATCCCGACTGCTCTCTGTGATCAGTTGTTCCGGCCCGGTATCGCGGGCTCCGGCAAGGATTTGTTCAGCACCAGATAGCCCAGCAGACCGGAGATCAGCGAGCCGAGGATAATCCCCAGTCGTTCATCGAACAGCAGGTTGACCTCGGTCTCCTCGAAGGCCAGTGAACCGATAAACAGACTCATCGTGAATCCGATCCCGCAGAGTGCCGCCGTGCCGTACAGCGACCACCATGACATCCCGGCAGGAAGGACTGCCAGACCGCAACGAATTCCCAGCCAGCAGAGCCCGAAAACTCCGATCTGTTTACCGACAACCAGTCCCAGGGCGATGCCCGAGGGTACGTTGTGCATGAGCTGTTCGACGCCGGTCCCTGACAGGTTGATACCGGCATTGGCAAAGGCGAATACCGGCAGTACAAAGAAGGCGACAGCCGAGTGCAGGTCGTGTTCCATGCTCTTCAGCGGTGAGTAATCCGGCCGGGAGGCAGAGTGCATCGGTATAAACATGGCCAGCAGAACGCCGGCCAGGGTCGCATGGACCCCGGACTTGAGCATCGCCACCCACATGATGACGCCGATCATTCCATAGAAACTGCCGGATTCGACTCGCAGCCGGTTAAGCAACCAGAGCAGTGGTACGCAGACCGCGACGATGGTGAGTGCACTCAGAGAGATTTTGGAAGTGTAAAAGATGGCGATAATGACGATCGCACCGACATCGTCAAAGATTGCCAGCGAAGTCAGAAAGACTTTCAGGCTGCTGGGAACTCTGGAACCCAGCAGCGACAGAACACCCAGGGCGAAAGCTATATCGGTGGCAGCGGGAATGGCCCAGCCCTGGACGGCGACCGGGTCACCCAGGTTAAAAGCCAGATAGATCGCAGCCGGTACCAGCATGCCTCCGATGGCGCCGATGCCGGGCAGGATGATATTGCGATGGTCCGCCAGCTCACCCTCCAGCAGCTCCCGTTTCAGTTCCAGCCCGACCAGAAAGAAAAATACCGCCATCAGTCCGTCGTTAATCCACAGAAGCATCGGCTTGGAGATCTCCAGAGCGCCGATCCGGATCTCCACCAGAGTGTCGAGCAGCAGGGCGTAATAGCCCTGTAGCGGGCTGTTGGCGCAGATCATCGCCAGCACGGCGGCCACTATCAGGACGATACCTCCGGCGGATTCCAGTTTCAGAAATCTGGCCAGATAGATGTTTGGCTGACTCATCCGGAGACTCCGTCTGGGCTGATATCACTCACAATTATCGCTGTTACCGGAGAACAGTCGTAACCAATACAAGTTATCCATGGCTCCCGATCTGAGAAGGAGAGCAGAATAAAAGTTTAGCTGCAGGTTACTGAAATCGCCGGTTAAGGCCTGCTGGTCGTTGAATCCGGGTGGAGAGTCAGTTAACAGACAGCTGGCTTAGAAAGGGGATGCGGCAGGTAAAAAAAACCCCCGGTATGACCGGGGGTAAGGGCCTATCAGGACGGGTACGTCCGGGTAATGAGGAAATTCGGGGAAAGCCGGTCGGTCAGAAGTTCCGCTTGATCAGCTTCTGCAGTTCGCCAACCAGACCGTTACGGAAAGCCAGTACACAGATGATAAACACCACGCCCATGACTACGTGAATGTAGTTGGCCAGCGGTCCTGAGGCGAGGAAGTTCTGCAGACCGACGATGGTTCCGGCGCCCAGTACCGGACCCCAGATGGTGCCCATGCCGCCCAGCAGGGTCATCAGTACAACCTCGCCGGACATAAACCAGTGTACGTCAGTCAGGGACGCCAGCTGGAACACCAGCGCTTTGGTGGAGCCTGCCAGACCGGCCAGGGCCGCAGAGATTACGAAGGCCGCCAGTTTGTACTGATTAACCTTGTAACCCAGCGAAATGGCACGGGGTTCGTTCTCGCGGATCGCTTTCAGCACCTGACCAAAGGGAGAATGGATGGTGCGGTAGATCAGCAGGAAGCCGGCAGTGAAGACTGCCAGTACAAAGTAGTACATGGTCATGTTGTCGGACAGGTCGATAAGACCGAACAGCTTACCGCGGGGTACGCCCTGGAGGCCGTCTTCACCGCCGGTGAAGGGTGCCTGCAGGTAGAAGAAGAACATCAGCTGTGCCAGCGCCAGGGTGACCATGGCGAAATAAATACCTTCGCGCTTTACCGCCAGTTTGCCGTATACGAAACCGATGGCCGCGGATACCGCAACGCCTGCGAGAATGCCGATTTCCGGGGTGATACTGTAGGTGAGCATCAGGTGGCCGGTGATATAGGCGCCGGAGCCGAGAAACACCGCGTGGCCGAAAGACAGCAGGCCGACGAACCCCAGCAGCAGGTTAAAGGCACAGGCAAAGAGTGCAAAGCACAGTACCTTCATCAGAAACACCGGGTAGAGCACGAAGGGGGCTATCAGCGCCAGGCCCAGAATAGCGAAGTTGAGTTTTTTGTTATTCATTGTGTTACTCCGAAAAAGAGTGCCTCAAAATAATTCGTGGTTCAGCGGCCCTCCGCAAGGAGGGCTTTATACGGGGGTCTTTAGGCTTCCTTACCGAACAGCCCGGCGGGCTTGGTCAGCAGAACCAGTACCATGACCAGGAAGATGATGGTGTTGGAGGCTTCCGGGTAGAAGAACTTGGTCAGCCCTTCGATAATACCCATCGCCAGACCGGTCAGAATGGCGCCGCCGATAGAGCCCATGCCGCCGATAACGACGATGGCAAACACCACGATCAGAATATTGGAGCCCATCTCCGGTGAAACCGAGTAGACCGGGGCTGCCAGTACACCGGCAAGACCAGCAAGTCCGACACCGAAACCGTAGGTCAGGGTGACAATCAGCGGTACGTTGATGCCGAAGGCCTGCATCAGTTGCGGGTTTTCGGTACCGGCACGCAGATAGGCGCCCAGCTTGGTTTTTTCGATCATGTACCAGGTACTGATGCAGACGATCAGCGAGAAGACAATAATCCAGGCCCGGTAGTTGGGCAGGTACATAAATGGCAGTCGGGTGCCACCTTTCAGTTCAGCGGGGATTGCATAGGAGAGACCGGAGGAACCGAACCAGTCGGTGAACAGACCCTGCAGAATCAGTGCAATACCAAAGGTCAGCAGCAGGCTGTACAGGTGATCTTCGTTGGCGATCGGACGAATCAGGAAGCGTTGCAGCAGAATGCCGAACAGACCGACTATTATGGGGACCAGAAACAACGCCACCCAGTAATTAATTTGCAGGTATTCCAGTAACATCCAGGCCGCAAATGCGCCGAGCATATAGAGCGCGCCCTGGGAAAAATTGATGATCTTTAACAGCCCGAAAATGATTGCCAGGCCAAGGGCCAGCAGGGCGTAAAAGGAGCCGTTGATCAGCCCGACAAGCAGTTGACCAAACAGGCCGAACAGATTGATTCCGAGAAATTCCGCCATAACAGCACCTGATGAGTATCCCGGGGTAACGCTGTCGCGCTCCCGATATTGTTGTTATTTAATCCACAGAGTTCTAACGAGCAGAGGGTGGGGCAGGCTGTTGCCTGCCCCGGGTCTTATCAGTTCTGGCTCAGAGCAAAACCGCAACCGCCTTTTTCAAGCTTCATAAAGGCATCTTCACCTTTGATGACTTTCTCGATGGCGAAGACATCGTTGGCGTCTTTACGTTCGTTTGCCGCCTTGATACGTACCTGTAGCATGTCGTGAACCATGCGGCCGTCCTTACGCAGGTAGCCGTTGCGAGAGAAGAAATCTTCAACCGGAGTTTCCTTCATCTTCGCCATTACCGCTTTGGATTCGTCGGTACCGGCCGCTTCAACTGCCTTCAGGTAGTGCATGGTGGAGGAGTAAGCGCCTGCGTGAGGCATTGCCGGAATCTTACCGTCCATACGCTTCATGTAACGCTTGGACCATTCGCGGGTCTGCTCATCCATATCCCAGTAGAAACCGGTAGTCAGCTTCATACCGCCGGCAACGGAGGGATCCAGCGCCATGGCGTTAGGGGTGAATACCAGCAGGCCGGCTACGTCGACCATCTCGGTCAGACCGAACTCGGCAGCGGTTTTCAGTGAGTTGACCATGTCGGAACCGGCATTAGCCAGTGCCACTACGTCGGCGCCGGAAGACTGCGCCTGGAGGATGTAGGAGGAGAAGTCAGTGGTGCCCAGCGGAGCGCGAACGCCGCCAACCACTTCACCGCCGTTCTCTTTGATAACGCCGGTGGCTACCTTCTCAAGTGCGTGACCGAAAGCGTAGTCGGCAGTAATAAAGAACCACTTCTTCTTGCCGGACTGTACAGTAGGCTTAACGGTACCGTTGGCCAGAGAAACTACGTCGTAAGTCCAGTGGGCGTTGAACGGTGAGCAGGCCTTGGTGGTGAAGGCATGGCTGGCTGATGCGGCGATCAGGGTGATCTTCTCGGCAGCGGTCATTACCTTAGTCACGGCGCCGGTTACGGAGCTGGCTACGGCACCGTTAATGACATCGACCTGCTCGCTTTCAATCCACTTGCGGGCGATGGTGGAGCCGATATCGGGCTTGAGCTGGGTATCAGCCGATACCACTTCGATTGGCTTACCCAGAACGGTGCCACCAAAGTCATCGACAGCCATCTTTACCGCTTCGACACAACCCGGTCCACAGATATCGGCGTAGACGCCACCCATATCGGCCAGGACACCGATCTTCACTTTGTCGTCCGACAGGCTGGCCTGAGCTGCACCGGTTACTGTCATAGCCGCAGCCATCGCGGTAGTGATCAGTGTTTTGCGCATCAATTTCATGGTTTTCTCCATTTTATTTTTTTTGTACTGCGTTTTATAAATCGTTTGGTCAGTACGTTACGTACAAAGGTCTTTCAGTTGTCTTACGGTCGTTCGATATCCGGGATCAGACTCCCAGATAGGTATTCAGCAATTCGGTTTTCGCGGCCAGCTCGTGATCATGAATCTCTTCGGCGATATGACCGTGTTCCATGACGTAGTGGCGATCGGCGATCGGCGCGGCGAAGCGGAAATTCTGTTCCACCAGCAGGATGGTCAGCCCGCGCTGTTTCAGCCGGGTCAGTACTTCGGCCAGCGTCTGCACGATAACCGGAGCCAGACCCTCGGTGATTTCGTCCAGCAGCAGGATATTGGCGCCGGTCCGCAGAATCCGAGCCATGGCCAGCATCTGCTGCTCACCACCAGAAAGGCGGGTGCCCTGGCTCTTGCGGCGCTCGGCCAGGTTGGGGAACATCTCGTAGATCTCTTCCACCGACATGCCGTCGGAACGTACGTTCGGCGGCAGCATCAGGTTCTCTTCAACGTTCAGGCTGGAGAAGATGCCGCGCTCTTCGGGGCAGAAACCGATACCCAGGTGAGCGATCCGGTGCGACGCCATATCGATGGTTTCGTGACCGTTGATGTTGATCGAGCCGGTACGCTTGCCGACCATGTTCATGATCGCCTTAAGCGTGGTGGAGCGGCCGGAACCGTTGCGGCCCAGCAGGGTAACCAGTTCGCCCTGACGGATCGACAGATCAATACCGTGAAGGATATGGGATTCACCGTAGAACGCGTGCAGATCGTTGATGCGGATCTTTTCGCGGGTGGACTGAGCATTCATCATTGCGGTCATACGGCAGCCTCCACACTGGTGTCGTTACGATCATCGGATTCGTCATTGGCAGGCTGATCAGCTTCCACGCCCATGTAGGCCTCGCGAACCCGGGGATCAGCGGAAACCGTCTGGTAATCACCTTCGGTAAGAATGGCGCCACGCTGCAGTACGGTGATGGTGTCGGAAAGGTCGGCAACCACGTTGAGGTTGTGCTCAACCATCAGAATGGTGCGGTCCTTGCCCACCTCTTTAATCAGTTCGGCGACAACGCTGACGTCTTCGTGGCCCATGCCCTGAGTCGGTTCGTCGAGGAGCAGCAGTTCCGGATCCAGGGCCAGGGTGGTGGCGATTTCGAGTGAACGTTTGCGACCGTAGGGCAGGTCGACCGCCCGGGCCTTGGCGAAATCACGCAGTCCCACGGAGTCGAGCAGCTCAAGTGCCCGGTCATTCATTTCGTCGAGTTTCTGTTCAGAGCGCCAGAAGAAGAAGGTGTCGTTACGTTTGCGCTGCAACGCCACGCGGACATTTTCCAGTACGCTCAGGTGGGGAAATACTGCTGAGATCTGAAAGGAGCGCACAATGCCCATGCGGGCAATGGAGGCGGAATCTGCGCGGGTGATATCTTTACCGTTAAACAGCAACTGGCCTCGGGTGGGAGTCAGAAACTTGGTCAGCAGATTGAAGACCGTAGTCTTGCCGGCACCATTGGGGCCAATCAGAGCGTGGATGCTCCCGCGTCTGACTTTCAGATTCACATCGTCTACCGCTGTGAACCCCTTGAATTCTTTGATGAGATTGTGCGTCTCAAGAATGTAATCCTGGCTCATTATCGTTTCCTGTGCTGCTTCAGACGCTAATATTTACGTTAACGTAAGAGGCAGTCTTATTATTTTTTGTGAGGACAGTGATAACGATTTAAAGGCATAACTGTTGCGACAATTTCTCTGAAAAATAACGAAATGTAACAGCGGCCTGAATTAGGTTATGCTGAGGGCAGACTTTAGTCGCAGCTGTGCAGGTGTTGACGTAAACGTAAGGTAAAATCTATCTGCGGCTATCCGAAAACCGCCTGCAATAGTCATGATGTAACAGAGGCAGCTTCCCCCGAGCCATGATGTTCCGATCCAAACTGGTGCTTCGTTTCTTCTCAGTGATCGTGCTGACAATCGCGCTGTTTTCGGCTGCGGTATACATCTATTCGGTACCGCTGATCAAAGACACCGTCTACGAGATCGAACGCAACGCCAGCCATATTGCCCTCAACAATGTCTTCGAGCTGGCCAACAAGATGTACCTCAATCTGGAAACCTGGCGCCAGCAGGCGCTGGAAAACCAGAAACGTCAGCTGAAGACGGTGGTTTCCCTGGCGGAAGCCTATACCCGTAACGCCTTCGATGAGGTGGAGATGGGGTACCTGACCCGAGAGGCGGCCCGGGAACGGGTGTTCGAAGGGCTGCGCCGCTTTACCTATGGCAACAATGACTATATCTGGGTCTCCAGTTACGATGCCATGCTGCTTTCCCATCCGGATCCCCGCTATCACGGTTCCGACGCGTCGGTGCTGAGGAGCAACGAGGGTGACGTCATACTGCCGCGCATTATAAAGATGGCACAGGCCGACGGTCAGGGCTTTTACCAGTATAAGTGGCGACGACTGGGGGCCCCGGAGGAGATCGATAAACTCTCCTACGTCAAGAATTTCCCGGAATGGGGCTTCGTTATCGGATCCGGTCTCTATCTCGACGATATCGAAGCGGAGGTCCGGCAGCGCACCCGGGCGGCCATTGCCGAATTGCGTGAAGCCCTGTCGAAAATCAAAATCGCCAAAACCGGCTATCTCTACGTCTTCGATGCCGACTACAACATGCTGATCCACCCCAACCCTAACCTTGACGGGCTGAATTTCAGGGATCAGCGCAACCCGGTTACCAGAAACTCCATCGGTGAAGAGCTGGTGCAGGTGGCGGGTACTGATCGGGAACACTTCTACAAGTGGGACAAACCCTCGGATCCCGGTAACTATGTCTACGAAAAGCTGTCACTGGTGCGCCATCTCGAGGGCTTCAACTGGTATATCGGCTCCTCGGTCTATGTCGATGAGTTAAGGCGCAGCTCCGAAATGCTCAGTGAGCGCATTATGACCATCGCGGCCATCGCACTGGGAGTGGCGATCCTGCTGGCTTTTTTCTTCGTCTCCAGGGTGGCGTCACCGATCAACCGACTGGCGGCAACTGCGGCCCGGGTCAGCGAGGGCGATCTCACCGCTCACAGCGGCATTCAGCGAGACGACGAACTGGGCGTTCTGGCTCGCACTTTCGACGATATGGTGCAGCGGTTGAGCAGTAACATTCTTACTCTCGACCACAAGGTCAAGACGCGTACTCAGGAGCTGGCGGCCACTGAGGAACGCCAGCGGCTGATTCTTGATGCGCTGCCGGCGCAGATCGCCTATGTCGGTAAGGATCTGCGTTACCGCTTTGTCAACCAGGGTTATGCCGATATGTTCGGTATGAGCAAGGAGGAAGTGGTCGGCAAGAAGGTCGGTGAGGTAATGGGAGAGCAGATGCTGGAGGAGATCTGGGAGCCGGTTCAGCGGACCCTGAACGGTGAGGAGACGGTCTACGAGTACCGTTTTGAGCGCCGCGGGGAAACGGTGATCACCAAGCGGATTCTGATTCCACACAAGTCGGCAGAAGGTTTCGTGACCGGGATGCTTAACCTGTCACTGGATATCACCGCCGAGAAGGAAGCCGAACGCAAACTCACGGAAGCGCAACGGATGAGCGCGGTCGGGCAGCTGGCGGGCGGACTGGCTCACGACTTCAACAATCTGCTGACCATTATTCTCGGTAACCTGAATGCCGCCCGGGATCATTTTCAGTCTGTTGAAGGGCTGGAGGATAATCTGTTGCCGGCCATTCGGGCCAGCCGCCGTGGTGCCGATATCACCAGCCGCCTGCTGGCCTTCTCCCGGCGCCAGCCGCTGACACCGACGCCGGTCGACATCGAGGAGCTGATCACCGACAGTATCACGCTCCTGAAAGGCTCGTTGCCCAGTAATATTCAGGTTCGCTATCAGGGTAACGGCGGGAACTGTATGGCCTGGGCGGACCCCAGTCAGCTGGAAAACGCACTGGTAAATCTGTCACTCAATGCCCGGGACGCTATGCCGAAAGGAGGCGAGCTCTGTTTTGAGGTTCACCCCCGCCCCGTCTGCGGTCCTGTGGTTTACGATGAACCGGTCAGGCCCGGTGAATATGTGGAAATTCTGGTAGCCGACAGCGGTGAGGGGTTCTCTCCCGAAGGGCTGTTGCGAGCCTTTGAACCCTTCTTTACCACTAAGTCCGGAGGCTCGGGCTCCGGTCTTGGTCTGAGTATGGTGTACGGTTTTGTGAAGCAATCCAGCGGTTATATCCATCTCGACAGTGAACCGGGTCGGGGGACTCGGGTATCCTTGCTGTTGCCGATGGTCAGCGCGGATGTACAGGCGACGCTGGAGGAGAAAGCGGCGAAGGCGGATGAGGGTGCCGATTTCGCTGGCAAGCTGATGCTACTGGTGGAAGATGATGCCGACGTACGCAAGGTGATTCGCGATCAGCTGACCGGTATGGGCTTCGGTGTTATTGAAGCGGGTGATGCCGATGAGGCTCTGACGCTGATCGGAAATCTGGACGGTCTTTTCGGCATGGTCTCCGATATTATGATGCCGGGATCGCTGGACGGATTTGATCTGGCGCGGACCCTCCGTCAGCAGCGCCCCGACTGCCGAATCGTGCTGATTTCCGGATACTCCTGGGAGAAGGACCCGGGTGGAGAGGGTGCGGCTTCTTTTACTCTGCTGCGTAAGCCGTTCGAGCAGCAGGCATTGCGGCAGGCCATAATGAAAGCGCAGCTGCCCTGAGGGGGCGTGGGAAATGTTCAGCAACTTAGCAGACATAGCAGATAAGGGATGAGACAGCCGTGAGCACCAGGAAACTGATTTACGTTATCGAGGATGAAGCGGACATTTCCTCCCTGGTGTGTCGTGAACTGGAGAACTTCGGATTTGATACCGAAGCTTTCAGTACCGGCGGTCAGGCTTCGCAGGCGATCGGTAACCGGCTGCCGGATCTCTGTATCGTCGATCTGGGATTGCCGGATATGGATGGCATGGGGCTGGTGCGCGAACTCTGTGAGCAGCACCAGATCGGTGTGGTCATACTGACCGGTCGTGGCAGCCTTCCGGACCGGGTTTTCGGACTGGAGGTCGGTGCTGACGATTACATTATCAAGCCTTTTGACCCCCGTGAACTGGTGGCTCGGGTCAAGAGTGTCTGCCGTCGGCTGGAGTCCGCTGCAGTGCCGGGCGAGGCTAAGTCCGGTGGCTCTCAGGCCCGCTTTGAAGGCTGGCTTTTCAATCCGGCCACTCTGACCCTGACAGCTGATGACGGACATACCGAGGAGCTGAGTTCGGCGGAATCGGAACTGCTCTGCGTACTGCTGAAGTCTTCCAAGCAGGTGCTGTCCCGGGACCAGTTGATGGGACGGCTGATGGGGCGGGAATCGATGCCCTTTGACCGGAGTATCGATGTGCGGATGTCCCGTATCCGTAAAAAGCTGGAGGCGGATCCCAGAAATCCGAAGATTATCAAGACAGTTTACGGTGCGGGTTATATGTTTGTCGCCGATGTGGACTGGGTGGACTGACCGCCCGGTCGAAGATTCGGCCCCGGGCGTTTACGGGTCGGCGCTTATGTACCCTGTCGTCGCCGGGAAAAGTGGAAGACCGGATCATCTGCCTGTAAATGGGCCCGATGAAGTGGCGCTGGCTGAGGGGCGCGCAGAATGGTCGCTGACAATGCCGTCAGTGGATGCTGCTCAGTTATCATCCTGCAGGCCGGCGATCATCGATCGGGCTGGCCAGTGGCAGATACCGGTATCAGCGTTGCAGGTTTACCGCCAGGCAGAGCAGCAGAATGGCCAGGGTGAAGAGAGAAGTAATCGCAGTTTCAGAAACTGTCAGTTGTTGTTGAATAGATACCCCCGGCAGGCCCACCAGCAGAGCCGCAGCTACAGATGTTTTTAACATGTTCAACACCTCCAGGAGGCGCCATCACCCCTGTTTCTAGCATCAACTGTGCCTGTGGGTGTTTTCCTGATATTTATCAGTCAGATTGTTGGATTGTCGGGACCAGCAACAGCAAAGGCGTAAAAATTACAGACGGCAGGAGGCGGCCGGGTCATCGGAGGCCGGTCGGGTTATAGCCGCCGCTTACCGAACAGACAGGGGCTAAGATCGGTTATGGTCGGATGCGCCAGGTAGATGAATCTGTAAAATATGCCGACAGCCTGTTCTATCCCTCTGATTTATGTGATCGATCCTGGCTGTGAGCGACCGGGGCCGGAGTGTGGGGCTGTGTTAATCTCGTCAGGGTATTCCAGCACTGCTCTACAGTGATCTGTCGCCGGCGCATTGTCGGGCGGTCCTGATGTCGATGTCGATCGCCGTTCCGGCTGCTGATGGGGCAGCAGTGAAGATTCATGGCGGGTGATCGCAGGTCGCTGAATTCGTCGGGATGAGGGGGCTACAGCGCAAAAAAAGCCCCGCCGTAAGGCAGGGCTGTTCTGGCCTGACAGGCCGCTACCGGTCAGTGTTTCAGCCACTCCGGCAACATCTTATAGACCGTACGTCCCAGCGGCTCATTGCTGTTGTGGTGAAGAATCTCGTGTGCCTTCTTCGCCATCAGGTCGAAATGCAGCACGGCATCGCTGGCATCTTTCAGGGGTTCATGGAAACGGATATTGAGCCGTTTCGGTGTGGAGTAGAGAAACTCCAGCTCCAGATCCATGCTCTCTTCATCCAGATCCACCAGACTGGCGGATTTAGCACCGCTTTGCTTGCCGTACACCTGAGCGTATAGCAGCAGGTCATCGGCCCTCTCGTTGTTCATGGTCTGCAGAATCTGTTCGGTTTCCTGAGGGGAAAACCCATGACTGCTCTGTTCGTTCATCGCAAGGCCCTCTGGTCATTCTGTGGCATCCTTAAGCATAGAAAAAAGATTCTGCTTTTGCCTGGACCAGCGGCTGTGTTCAGTCCTCCTGCTCGCCGGCAAAGCGCTCCAGGGCTTCTCCGGTCAGCCGGTAACCGACCCATTCATCCTGAGGACGTGCGCCGATGGACTGGTAAAAGCGTATGGCTGGTTCGTTCCAGTCCAGTACGTTCCATTCGACTCGCCCGCAGCCTCGGGATACGGCCTGCCGGGCCAGGTATTTCAGTACCGCTTTTCCGGCACCGCAGCCGCGTGCGTCGGGGGTGATATAGAGGTCTTCCAGAAACAGGCCATGTCTGCCGAGCCAGGTGGAATAGTTGTAAAACCAGACGGCATAGCCGACTGGCCGGTTGTCGAGGGTACAGATCAGGGCGTGGGTGGTGGACTGATCACCGAACAGCGACTGGCGAATCTCCGCTTCAGAGGCACGGACCTCGTGTTCCGCTTTTTCATAGCGTGCGAGTTCACGGATCAGCTGCAGAATCAGGGCGCTGTCGTCGCCGGTGGCCTTACGGATGTTTATCTTGGACAAGGTTGCTTCTTTTCCTCTCTGCTGCAGAGTTTTCACGGCGCTGACAGTGGTTGCTGCTTATTGCCAGAATTCGATGCGGTTTCCTTCCGGGTCGAACAGATAGAATACTTCTGATCCCCACAGTGGTTTGATGGGCCCCGGGTCCAGCTCCGCCCGTTGCAGGATACGGTGGCGCTCATGGAGGTCATTCACCTTCAGGCTCAGGGTCAGTCCCTGGCCACCGGAACTTTTCACGGATGCCCGGGTTTCATCGGCGATGCTGAGACGGGCCCCGCCGTTCAGTTCAAATTCCACGAACCAGTCCCGTTCCGTCAGAACCGGCAGTGCCAGGCCGTCACGATAGAAGGCGACGGTCTGCTGCCATTGGCGGCAGTAGAGGATGGTGTTCAGGGTGCTGATTTCCACAATAAGTGATCCGCTTTAGATGCCGGGTGTCAGGGACGTAAGCGCAGTATTCTACCGCTGTCGGTGGAAAAATATAGCCAGCCCTCGGGACTTTCCACCAGTGCACGGATTCGCTCCCGCAGCCCTTCCAGCAACCGTTGTTCGGCGACGACTCTGCCCTCTGTATCCAGTTCGATACGGTTGAGGTGGGTCAGCTTCAGTGCGCCTGCCAGCAGGTTGCCCCGCCAGTGAGGGAAGGCTTTACCGCTGTACAGCAACAGGCTGCCGGGGGCGATGGAGGGAATATATACTTTCACCGGTGGCTCCATACCCGCTTTTGCGGTGCCTTCTCCGACCTGAAACGGGCCCCAGTACTCCTTGCCGAAGGAGACGACGGGCCAGCCGTAGTTGCGTCCCTTGTGAACCAGGTTTATTTCGTCGCCGCCACGGGGGCCGTGTTCGATGCTCCAGAGCCGGCCGGTATCGGGGTCATAGGTCAGCCCCTGAGGATTACGATGGCCGTAGCTCCAGATCTCCGGCAGACTGCCGGGTCGGTCGGTAAAGGGATTATCTTCAGGCAGGCTGCCATCCAGTCGCAGCCGCAGGATTGAACCGGCATGGCTGGAAAGATCCTGTGCCAGCGGGCGGACACCGCGATCGCCGATACTGAAAAACAGGTGGCCGTTTCCATCAAAAGTGATGCGACTGCCAAAGTGGCGTCCGGTATCGCTGGCTGAGCGGGTCACCAGCAGTTCCTGCCAGTCGGTCAGGGTGCGATCGTTGAGGCGGGCCCGGGCCAGGGTGGTCACTCCGCGGCCCTGCAGCGCTTTGCTGTAGGTAAAATAGATCCATCCACCGGTCCTGAAACCGGGGGGAACGGCGACATCCATCAGCCCCCCCTGACCGCTCGCCAGAACGTCGGGGGCGCCTTCAACGGTTGTCAGCCGGCGGCTGACGGGATTGAGAAGCCGGATGTTACCCTGACGCTCGGTAATCAGCATCTGCTCCGGATTCAGAAAAACCATGCCCCAGGGAACACCAAGTCCCTGAGTTACCTCTTCAACGGTAAAGTCGGTTTCCGCAGTGGTCGGTACCGCTGCCAGCGGCAGCAGAAGCAGCAGGAGAGAATTGAGTAGCCGTCTGATAAGGGTCAGCGATTTCATCAGTTATCCTCAACAATCCCCTGCCAGCAGCGACAGGGGTCTGTATCTCTGACTCCGAAATCAGCCCGATAACTGCATCGGCTGGCCGGAAACCTGATATTCCTGCATCCAGCGCTCGAATTCATCCTGCGGCAACGGCCGGGCGATCAGGTAACCCTGGGCGATATCGCAGCCGTATTCATCCAGCCGCTCCATTACTTCGGCTGTTTCCACCCCTTCGGCGGTGACCTGCAGACCGAGGTTGTGAGCAAGATTAATGGTGGCGTTAACGATCACCGCATCACTGTCGTCCTCGAGGATATCGGTGACGAAGGAGCGATCAATCTTCAGCTCCGTCAACGGCATTCGCTTAAGGTAGGAGAGTGAGGAGTAGCCGGTACCGTAATCATCGATGGAAAATTTGAAGCCCATCTGATGGATTCGCTGAACGATCTCCAGCGCCATCTCCGGATCGGTCATAATGGAACTCTCGGTGATTTCCAGAATTATCCAGCTGGGATCGACGCCGGTGGCACCGCGCAGGCCGGCGATCAGGTCCGGCAGTTCCGGGTTATGCAGATCTTTGGCCGAGAGATTGATGGCGAGTTTCAGGTCCAGACCTCTGCGATGCCATTCGGCACAGCGACTGAAGCCCTGCTTCAGCACCCAGAGGCTGAGGGTCTGAATGGTTCGGGTGCGCTCCACCATGGGAATAAACTCGTCCGGAGGCAACAGTCCGTGGCGGGGATGATTCCAGCGTACCAGCGCCTCCGCCCCATAGAGAGAACCGTCCCGGACACTGATCTTGGGCTGGTAGTAAAGTTCCAGCTCGTGGCGTTCCAGCGCCTGACTGAGCTCACTCATCAGCGTCAGCCGTCGGGGGCTGGAGGCATCGAAGGAGGAGTCATAAACGGCGAATCCGTGATTGGAGTTGTGGGCCATATAGAGAGCAACGCCGGCTCGCTGAACCAGGCTATCCGCCTCTTCGCCGTGGTCCGGGAAATGGACGATGCCGATGTTCGCGTGGGCCGCCAGTTTGATCCGGTTAACGAAAAAAACCGGTTCCAGAACATTATGAATGCTGCGGGCGGTGTTGACCGCCTGCTGGCGGGACTCCTCGCCGGTCAGCAACAGGCTGAAGATATTACTGTCGATACGGGCAATACTGGCCGGTGCCATAAAGGCACTCTGCAGGCGCACCGCGACCTGTTTCAGCAGGCTGTCGCTGCAGTTACGTCCCAGGGTGTCGTTAACCTCGGCGTAGTTACCGATCTCGATCAGCAGCACCGACAGCGATTCGTTGCGGTTGTTGGCGGCAGAAATTCCCTGGCTGATCCGGTCGTAGAACAGCGCTTTGTTAGGCAGGTCCGTCAGGGGGTCGTGAGTGGCGGTGTGGTGGGCCTTCTTTTCGAAATCGTCCGCCTTCTCTCTCAACTCCCGGGTCTGGTCGTAAACCAGTGCGCTGGCCTCATAGGCGATAACGGTACTGGAATACTGGCCCCAGAGGCCGAACACGAAGGGGACGGCATCAAGGATCCAGAGCGCGTAGTTGGTGGACTGCACATGGATGATACCGCCGATGCTGATGCCGCCTTCCCAGAGATAGCAGGCCCCCAGCGTCGCGATAATGATCGCTGAAACCGCCACTATGACACCCTGATAGGCGGTTTTTGACACCCTTGATTTCAGAATTCTGACGTTGTTGTGGAGAAAGTCGTTGGCCGATGAGCTCATATTCCGTTCCCTGAAGTCATAATCATCGCGGCTCCGACCGGTGAACTGGCTGCTTTACTGACTGAGTTTACCGGCGTCGGAGTGGGGCTCTGATACGGCTCTTTGTATTCAGATGACCCGAGTGTAACTCTAGCATCTGCGGTCGGGCAGAGTGCGGTTGTCACCCAAAGGTATGACCACCGTCAAAGAATCTGGTTGTTCAGCCTGTGGTGCTCCGTCTCCGGGCGGCCGAACCAGCTGTGGGGCGGGAAGAGAAGGGCTGAGGCCGGCGGGTCCGCAGGGTCACAGCCCCGCCGGTGGCTGATCAGATACGAAACTTCGCCAGGTTATCGGCGACAGCCTCCTCCATAGACTTCTGCTCATGGATTCGGTGGGTGATCTGGTCAATGGTTGAGCGATTAGTCTGAGAGTGCTCTCTTATCTGGCCGATGATCGCCATAACCTGGCCGCTCATCTGCTGGGAGCTATCAGCGGTACGGGTCGTCTCGTCGATCAGATTCGAGGCCACCGAAGCCTCTTCTGTTGACTGCCGGATAATCTGAACGGCCGCTTCCATGCTGGTCAGCACCTCGCCGAGACGCTGGGTCTGGCTGTCCATCTGACGGGTGGCATCGGAGGTGGCGCGGGTGATTTCGGCGATAATCTGATCGATCTCCTCCAGGCTCTGCTGGGTTCTTACCGCCAGCCCACGCACTTCATCGGCCACCACCGCAAAACCACGACCCTGTTCACCGGCCCGGGCGGCTTCGATGGCCGCGTTCAGGGCCAGCAGATTGGTCTGTTCGGCAATACCACCAACGACGGTCAGCACACCTCTGACCTTTTCGGCGCTTTCATCCAGCCGGCTCAGTCCCTGGGCCATGCTGTCATTGCTGGCCGCGTATTCATTGAGCTGCTGCTCAAGGGCTGAGAAGTCCTGCTGAGTCCGGGTCAGGTTGCCGTTGACATGGTCGATCTTGGTGCGGGTTTCTCCGGCACTTCCCGACAGCACCCCGGCCAGCTGTTCCAGCTCGGACAACTGTTGATCGCCCTGCAGCACCAGCTCATCGGTTTCGGCAATCCGGCGGGAAATATCGTCCGCCATGGCGGTAACGTCGCCGGCATTGGCACGGCTGGTGTCGGAACTCTGCCTGATTTCCAGCAGCGCGGTGCGAATGGAATTGCGGAATTCATCGATAACTTCCAGCACCTGGCTGAGTTCGGCATTGAAGCGCGAATCAACTTCACACTGTTTCGACAGGTCCTTACCGGAGAAATTCTCCAGGTAGCGGCGAACCTGTTTCAGGGTATCAACTCCCCAGCGTTTCTCATCAAGGTCGTGGATAAGCACTACCGCCGCAATCACCAGTTGTACTGCGGTGGAGATCGGATTGTCTGTCAGTAGCAGTGCATTTGCCACCAGCAGCAGAATACCCATCCAGTGAATCGATCGCATCCGTAAAAACAGTGATTTCATAACCAGATATTTCCCTGTCAGCGCCCCTTACCCGTTGTTCGGAGCCGTATTGCCTGTCGTTGTTCCGGTTTCGGACCGGATTCTTAACAGCGCTTCCTGTTATGAACCGATTTTTTCGCAAAATCAATAGGCTGTAATGAAGGCGCAGGTGAAGGACCGCCAGTCGGGACTCTTTTAGCCAGACTTTTATAACTGATGACAGGGGCTTTTATCGAGAAAAGCCTCTGCCGTGGCAGAGGCTTCAGAGGAGTGAACGGGATGGTGCCGTCAGTTGGCGCTGGAGGTAAACAGCGCGGCGTATTCGCCGTAACCCTCTTTTTCCAGATCTGCGGCGGCGATAAAGCGCAATGCGGCGGAGTTGATGCAGTAACGCAGACCTGTGGGCTCAGGGCCATCCTTAAAGACATGGCCAAGGTGGGAATCGCCGTACTTGCTGCGTACTTCGGTGCGTGGAAAGATCAGCTTAAAGTCGGTCTTCGTGATGATATGTTCTGCAACCAGCGGGCGAGTGAAGCTTGGCCAGCCGGTGTGGGAATCATATTTATCGATGGAGGAGAACAGCGGCTCGCCGCTGACGATATCCACATAGATGCCGGGACGTTTTTCATCCCAGTATTCGTTATCAAAGGAGCGCTCGGTCCCTTCATGCTGAGTGACCTTGTACTGCAACGGAGTCAGCCGCTGCTTCAGTTCCTCGTCGGAGGGTTTGTGGTATTGCCTGTTCATCGCGGTATCCTTTGCGCGCTCGGTATTACTCATCACCTTTTCGGGACCCGTGGGGGTGTAATGAAGTTCATCACCCCAGGTCGTCTGCAGATACTGATCGCGACCGGAGTTATAGCGATAGAACTTGTAGCGCAGCGGGTTACGCTTGTAGTAATCCTGATGATAGTCCTCCGCCGGCCAGAACCTGGTAGCCATACGAATACCGGTCACCAGCGGCTTCTGATAGCGACCTGATGCCTGCTGGCGGTCACGGGAGGCTTCGGCAGCCATTTTTTCCGCTTCATTGCCATAAAAAATGTGAGGGCTGTACTGGTAGCCGCGATCGACAAACTGGCCGCCGTCATCTGTCGGATTGACGTGGCGCCAGTAGGTTTCCAGCAGATCGTTGTAGCTGACGACGGCGGGATCGTAGTGAACCTCGACCGCTTCGACATGGCTGGTTTTGCCGGCGGAAACCTGGTGATAGGTGGGGTTGCTTTCTTCACCGCCGGTGTATCCGGAGATGGCATCGATAACCCCGGGCAGTTTTTCAAAATCTGATTCCGTGCACCAGAAGCATCCGCCGGCGAAGATGGCGGTGCTGGTACTCCCTGCGTCCGGCTGCCCGGTAGCAGGCTGTCCGGACTGAATTGCTGCCTGGCTGAGACCTGCCAGAACCAGAAAACCTGTGACCAGACCGGTAACTCGTTTCTTCATGTCGCTTTCCTCTTGCCGGCGTGTTGCGGGCTGTGTCGCCGCTGATCTTTACGCCCCGTTTATCCTGTTGTCACTCTCCTATACGTTACAGACATGGATATGGATTCAGCGTTCGTCAAAGTCACTGGCCTCAGGCTCTGACCGGGTCGAAATCACACCGCTGCCGAAATGCCCGGGCGGGACTGTTGCTGGTTTTGTTAAAGCGGTAGTATTTGAGACTGAGAAAAGCAATAGGACAGGGCTATAGGTAACGGTGGATCTCAGGGCATTAAGGTATTTCGAGGCGGTCTATGAGGAGCGCAGTATCAGCGCTGCCGCACGCTGTTGCTATGTGGCGCAACCGTCTGTTTCGGCGGCGATCCAGCAACTGGAAGATACTCTCGGGGTGCAGCTGTTCGTGCGTAACAGTCGGGGAGTGACCGCCACCGAGGCGGGGGAGCGGCTGTATCCGCTGTCCCGGAAGCTGACCGGTGAGGCGCAGGCGATAACGCGACTGTTTGCCGACAAACCCCGACCGGAACCGTTCCGGCTGGGGCTGATGCGCTCCCTCGGAACCGAGCGAATGAGTCAGTTGCTGAAAGAGTTGACCGCATCGCTGGAGCAGCTGGAACTTACCCTGGTCAATCCGGAGGAGCCCTGTGATGCCCGCATCATTGATCGCTCCGAACTGTCACCCGAAGAGGCGTTTCAGCCGTTGTGGCAGGACCATTTCTGCCTGGCGCTGCCAGTGGGACACGAGCTGAGTCTGAAAGATCAGCTGGAGATCAGTGATCTGGTCGGGCTGCCCTTTATCAATCGTTCTCCCTGTATCATGCTGGATCAGCTGAAGCGGGCACTGCATGTAACCGGCGGTGATTTTGCGGTACGGGCGAATATTCGTACTATCGAATATGCACTTGGCCTGGTCAGTGCCGGGGTCGGCGCGGCGCTGGTGCCGGACTGGGGCAGTATCCGGCAGCGGGACGATATCGTTACCCGGGAATTCCGTGAGATCGAACTGGTGCTGGATATCGGTCTGGCCTGGCCCAAGAATCAGCCTCAGTCACCACCGCTGGTACAGCTGGCCGAACTCTGTCGACAGCGCTGGAACAGCCGCCAGTAATGGCTACGGGCAGTGGCTGTCACTTGTGCTGTAAACCGGCATTCAGGCAGGTTCCGCTGCTGTCCGGCGATTGCCCACCGCCGTCTGACATGGCTGAAGGGGATTGCTGCTCTGTGGAGCTCCACTGACTTTCAGGTTGCGGGCGCAGATGTCGGTGTTGCTTGCTTAACCAGCCAGGTTCAGACCTCTGCTGTTTCATAGTTTCGCAACAGGCCGTCGGGTCTGTCTGCGTCGAGGAGAGACCATGATCGATCTTTACACCTGGGGGACACCCAACGGACGCAAGATTTCCATCATGCTGGAAGCCTGTCAGCTCCCTTATCGGGTACATACCGTCAATATCCTGGAGAACGAGCAGTTCGATCCGGCGTTTCTGGCCATCAGTCCCAATAACCGAATACCGGCCATTGTCGATCCGGACGGGCCGAACGGAGAGCCGATCAGCCTGTTTGAAAGCGGAGCAATTCTGATCTATCTGGCCCGAAAAAGCGGGTGCTATCTGCCGGTCGACGAGCGGCAGCAGATGCAGGTGATGCAGTGGCTGATGTGGCAGATGGGTGGCTTCGGGCCGATGCTGGGGCAGGCCCATCACTTTCGCCGGTTCGCGGCTGAGCAGGTGCCTTATGGGATCGAACGCTACACCGGTGAAGCGAAGCGGCTCTGGGGAGTACTGGACCGGCAGCTGAAAGGGCGCAGCTTCGTCTGTGATGATCTCAGTATCGCCGATTTTGCTATCTATCCCTGGGCCACGCGTTATGAGTGGCAGGGAGTGGAGCCCGGCGAGTATCCGGCGGTGGAGGCCTGGATGCAGCGTCTCGGTGAGATGGAGCCGGTACGTCGAGGGATGGCGGTGCCTGATGCCTGATTGGCTGAACGGTATGGACCGCTACTTCGTCAGCGCCGGCGGTACCGGAATCAGCCACTGATGGAGCTGGAAATCGGATACCAGCTGGCAGCTCTGCTGTTCGCTGCCGGGCTGCTGGCGGGGTTTGTCGATGCGGTCGCCGGAGGCGGTGGTCTGATCGCCCTGCCGGCGCTGCTGTTCGCGGGCCTGTCGCCGGCCCAGGCGCTGGCCACCAACAAGCTGCAGGGAACTTTCGGGACCTTCTCTGCCAGTTTCTACTTTGTTCGTCGTGGGCTGGTGGCGCCAGGGAAGATTATGGTGATGGTGATCTGCACCTTTGTCGGTTCCGCGGCCGGCACGTTGCTGGTTCAGCGAACGGATCCCGGCTTTCTTACCGCGGTTATACCGATCCTGCTGATCCTGATCGCGCTCTATTTTCTACTGTCACCACAGGTGGGAGAGGAGGACCGGCATCAGCGGATGGGGCCGCTGGGCTTTGCGCTCAGTATCGGTTTCGGTGTGGGATTCTATGACGGCTTCTTCGGGCCGGGCACCGGTTCCTTTTTCGCTATTGCCTTTGTCACTCTGCTGGGGTTCGGTCTGACCCGGGCTACGGCTCATACCAAGGTGCTGAACCTAACCAGCAATATCGCCTCGCTGCTGTTCTTTATTGTCGGTGGCCAGGTGATCTGGAGCCTGGGTCTGGTGATGGCCGCCGGTCAGCTGATCGGCGGTCGGCTGGGTGCTCATATGGTGGTTCGCAAAGGGGCCCGGCTGATCCGGCCGCTGGTGGTCATCATCTGCATTCTGATCAGTGTGAAGCTGCTGATCGCTCCCTGAAGCGGTCGTGATTCTGTTGTCACCATCGATGCAGCCAGGTTACTGCAGCCCCGTCGTTAAAGATTTTCACCATTCCTGAAGCCGTCGAAAATTTATTTTGTTATCGGATGGCAGTTGTTTTCAGGCTCGTGTGATTGGTGGTGTGTTCTGTATGGTGCTGTTTTTAATGAATAAAATCATGGTGTGCGGGCCGATTTAATTTCTCTATGCGTATCACGTATAGCAGGGTCTTATAATTTCGATTGTCCCGATTGACCCCTCTGCACTAGTCTCTTTCGTCGAATATTCAGCACCTGATCATCCGGATTTACCCCGCAGGGTAAACCTCGGAGAAGGGGGCTCCACAAAAACGACAATAATTATTCGGGATAGTGATGATGAAAAAACTCTCCTCCATTCTGGCCGGTTCGGTCCTGACCCTGGGCATGGCTATGACCAGCCAGGCGGCCACGCTGAAAATGGCTTACGATGCGGACCCGGTCTCTCTGGATCCCCATGAGCAGCTCTCCGGTGGTACTCTGCAACTCTCTCATATGACTTTTGACCCCCTGGTGCGCTGGACCCGGGAGCTCAGCTTCGAGCCGCGTCTGGCGGAAAAGTGGGAGCGGATCGACGACCGTACCGTTCGGTTCACGCTGCGTAAGGGCGTGAAATTCCACTCAGGAAACGAACTGACCACCAAAGATGTCAGCTGGACCTTCGATCGTCTCAAGCAGAGCGCCGACTTCAAGGGTATTTTCGGACCCTTCGAAGCCGTGAATGTGATCGATGACTACACTTTCGACCTGGTGACCAAGGACGCCTATCCGCTGGTCCTGCACACCGCCACCTACCTGTTCCCCATGGACTCCGCCTTCTACACCGGCGAAGACAAGAACGGTAACCCCAAAGGTATGCTGGTTAAATTTGGCGACTCTTTTGCCTCCACCAATCTGTCCGGTACCGGCCCGTACGTGGTCAGCAGTCGTGAACAGGGCGTCAAGGTCGAGTTTGACCGTTTTGGCGGTTACTGGGATAAAGACTCCAAAGGTAATGTCGACAAGATCGTACTGACGCCGATCAAAGAAGCGCCGACCCGTGTTGCCGCACTGCTGTCCGGTGATGTCGACTTCATTGCCCCGGTACCTCCAACCGATCACAAGCGCATCAATGGCAACAGCAAAGTGGATCTGGTGACCCTGCCGGGCACCCGTATCATCACCTTCCAGATGAACCAGGAGCGTCGCAAGGAGTTTCAGGACGTCCGGGTTCG
The DNA here is from genome assembly GCA_965230185.1 of Motiliproteus sp. Lineage (GTDB taxonomy): Bacteria > Pseudomonadota > Gammaproteobacteria > Pseudomonadales > Balneatricaceae > Motiliproteus. The sequence goes on along the minus strand of OZ245995.1, from coordinate 4,743,991 downwards.
CCAGGCGATCGTACACGCCATCAACAATCAGGGTATCGTCAAGAAGATCATGAAGGGCTTCGCCACCGCGGCTGGCCAGCAGGGTCCTGAAGGCTATGCCGGTTATAAGGACGGCCTGAAGCCTCGCTACGATCTGAAGAAAGCGAAGCAGCTGATGAAAGAAGCCGGCTACGAGAAGGGCTTCAGCATCACCATGATGGCGCCCAACAACCGCTATGTGAACGATGAGAAGATTGCTCAGGCGGTCGCCTCCATGCTGGCCAAGATCAACATCAAGGTGGATCTGAAGACCATGCCGAAGGCGCAGTACTGGCCCACCTTCGATGAGCGTGCGGCTGACATGATGATGATCGGCTGGCATGCCGATACCGAAGATTCCGCTAACTTCAGCGAGTTCCTGACCATGTGCCCGAACAAGGAAACCGGTGCCGGTCAGTACAACAGCGGCAACTACTGCAATCCTAAGGTGGATAAGCTGATCAAAGACAGCGCCAGCGAAACCGACCCCGCCAAGCGTGCGGCGATGCTGCAGGAAGTCGAGCAGATTCTCTATGACGAAGCCGCCTTCGTTCCGCTGCACTGGCAGAACCTGGCCTGGGCTGCCAGCAAGAAAGTGGATGCTGCACCTGTGCTCAACGTCATGAACTTCCCGTATCTGGGGGACCTGGTGGTTAAAGACTAATCACCATCTTTACCAGCCCGGATCATTCCAGGAACCGGTCCGGGCTGGTTTTTTTCTCAGACAAAATCTCTGTTTGATGGATACAGGTCAGCTCCGCTCGGGGCTGATCCGTATCGATTCGATTATGGAAAAGCGCTGGCTGGCCAGTCGGCCGTGATTTTTCCATAATCCGAATCTTCCGGATTGAGCGGAGCGCAAGAGCAGCCGGCCGTCATATCCGGCATTAAATCCGATACAGACCGCAGAGTGCCTCTGCGGAAGAACCTGCAAGAGTTGTCAGTCATGATTGCATTTTTGATCAGGCGTCTGGTTCAGGCCGCCGTCGTAATGTTTGTGATCAGCCTTCTCAGCTTTTCCATCCAGGATAATCTGGGGGATCCGCTGAGAGAGCTGGTGGGACAGTCTGTTTCCGAGGAGCAGCGCCAGGCGCTGCGGGATGAGATGGGCCTTAACGACCCCTTTCTGACCCAGTATGTGCGCTTTGCCGGCAAGGCGATCCAGGGCGATCTGGGCACTTCCTACTTCTTTAAGGAGCCGGCGCTGGACGTTATTCTGAAAAAACTGCCGGCGACACTGGAGCTGGTGTTCGGAGCGACTCTGATCATTATCCTTATTTCGGTGCCGGTAGGGGTCTATTCGGCGATCAATCCACAGAGCTGGTTTTCGAAGACGGTGATGGGGATCAGTATCGTCGGTATCTCGATACCGGTGTTCCTGACCGCCATTATGGCGATCTATGTCTTTTCGGTGGAGCTTAACTGGCTGCCCTCCTATGGCCGCGGGGAGCTGGAGCCGGTGTTCGGGTTCTGGGAAACCGGCTATACCACTGCCGACGGCCTGCTGCACCTGCTGCTGCCCTGCGTATCGCTGGCATCGATCATGCTGCCGCTGTTTATCCGCCTGATCCGGGCCGAGATGATGGAGGTGCTGCAGTCCGAGTACGTCAAGTATGCCTGGGCCAAAGGGATCTCACCGAATCGTATCTATTTCCTCCATGCCCTGAAAAACACCATGCTGCCGGTCATCACCGTCGGTGGTGTTCAGATCGGCACCATGGTGGCTTACACCATCCTCACCGAGACGGTGTTCCAGTGGCCGGGCATGGGCTTCCTGTTCCTGGAGGCTGTCAACCGGGTGGATACACCACTGATCGTCGCTTATCTGATCGTGGTGGGCGCCATCTTCGTGATTACCAATACCATTGTTGATCTGATTTACGGTCTGGTTAACCCCACCGTTAAGTTAGCGGGGAGTAAATAATGAGCCACTCCAGCATGCCGACAATTACTGAAACCGCTGCACCGACGGCATGGCAGCGTTTTAAGGACTCACACCTGTTCCACAGCTTCATCAACGACAAGGTGGCGATGATCAGTTTCAGCATTTTTGTGCTGTACCTGCTGGCCGCCGTACTGGCGCCGCTGATCGCTCCCTTTGATCCCTACGATCCGGCGTCGATCGATATCATGGATTCGGAGATTCCGCCGCAGTGGCAGGAGGAAGCCGATGAGCGCTTTGTGCTGGGGACTGACGCTCAGGGCCGCGATATGCTCAGCACCATGCTCTACGGTACCCGCATCTCGCTGATGATCGGTATCTGCGCGGTACTGCTGCAGTGCTTCCTCGGGGTGGTGATCGGTCTGTCCGCCGGCTACTTCGGCGGTCGGATCGACAGCTTCCTGATGCGGATGGCCGATATTCAGCTGAGCTTCTCCACCATGATGGTGGCCATCGTGGTGCTGGCGGTGTTCCAGGCGGCCTTCGGGGCCGAGCTCTATGCGGATCTGGCGATTTTTATGCTGATCCTGGTGATCGGTATCGCCGAATGGCCCCAGTACGCACGGACGGTGCGAGCCTCGGTACTGGCAGAAAAGCATAAAGAGTATGTGGACGCCGCCCGGGTCATGGGCTTCCGCAGCCGCCGCATCATGTGGAAGCACATTCTGCCCAATACTCTGTCGCCGCTGCTGGTTATCTCCACCGTGCAGATCGCCAATGCCATTATCAGTGAGGCATCGCTCTCCTTTCTGGGGCTGGGCATGCCGGTCTCACAACCGTCGCTGGGATCGCTGATCTCCAGTGGCTTCGAGTACATTTTCAGTGGTTCCTGGTGGATCACCGTCATTCCCGGCATCGTTCTGGTGGTGCTGGTGCTGGTGATGAACCTGCTGGGCGACTGGCTGCGTGATGTACTTAATCCTAAGCTGTACAAAGGTTGATAGAAGGTCAGGGGGTAATCCATGTCTTTATTACAAGTGAATAACCTTGAAGTGACCTTCGGCCTGCGCAGCGGTGCGGTGAAGGCGCTTCGGGATGTCAGCTTCTCGCTGGAACGGGGCGAGCGCCTCGGAATCGTCGGCGAGAGTGGTGCCGGTAAGTCGGTGGCGGCGTTTGCGATCCTTAACCTGCTCAGCCGTCCGGGAGTGATCTCCGCCGGCGAGGTGCTGTTCGAGGGCCAGGATCTGGCGAAACTGAGTCCGAGTCAGATGCGCACCATTCGCGGTAATCGTATCGCCATGATCTTTCAGGATCCGATGATGACCCTGAACCCGGTGCTCACCATCGGCCAGCAGATGATCGAATGCCTGCAGGCGCACCGCAGGATTTCGGTTAAAGACGCCACCACCATCGCGCTCCAGAAGCTGCGTCAGGTGCAGATCCCGTCGCCGGAAACCCGGATGGAACAGTATCCGCACGAACTCTCCGGTGGCATGCGCCAGCGCATTATTATCGCCATAGCGCTGCTGATGGATCCGGCGCTGATCATTGCCGATGAGCCGACCACGGCGCTGGACGTGACCATTCAGGCGGAAATCATGGAGCTGCTGCTGGAGCTCTGCGACTCCAACAACGTCGGCCTGATTCTGATCACCCACGACCTGGGGGTGGTCTCTCAGGTAACCGAGAAGGCGATCGTGATGTACGCCGGACGGATTATCGAGCAGGGGCCGACCAAGGAGATCATCAACGACGCGCAGCATCCCTATACTCAGGGGCTGATTAAGGCGCTGCCGCAGCAGACGCTGCCCGGCCATCGTCTCAACCAGATTCCCGGATCCATGCCGTCACTGCAGAACATTCCTACCGGCTGTGCCTTTAATCCGCGCTGCGATTTTGTCATGGATGTCTGTAAGAAATCACTGCCCGAATTTACCCGCTCCGGCGGTTGTTCTGTGGCCTGCCATATGGTCAGGGAAATGAAAGAACAAACCAGCCAGTCCAGCCCGGCTCCGGAGTCCGTATCACTATGAATGCTCAACAGAAACTCATAAAACGAGAGGTTTCTCAGGAATCTCTGGTACAGATTCGTAATCTGGAAAAGCGCTTTAATATTTCCGGCGATTTTCTCGATCAGCTGAAGTTTAAAGGCGGTCGCATCGTGCGCCACCAGGAGTTCGTCCACGCCATCAACAACGTCAGCTTCGATGTTCAGAAGGGCGAGGCGCTCTGCGTGGTCGGTGAGAGTGGTTGCGGTAAGTCGACGGTGGCTCGTACCGTGATGGGGCTGCTGAAGCCCTCCGGCGGCTCGGTGAGCTATCGCGGGGAGCGGATCGACAATCTGTCCGAGACGGCGCTGCTGCCTTATCGCAAGAAGATGCAGATGATCTTCCAGAACCCTTATGCGTCACTGAATCCGCGCAAAACTATTACTGAGACCCTGGAAGAGCCGGTGCGTTTCCACAATCCCGGACTCAGCGAGACCGAGATTAAGGACCGGATCAAAGAGGTGATGTTCTCGGTCGGCGTCGATCCCAGCTGGGGCGTACGTTATCCCCATGAGTTTTCCGGAGGCCAGCGCCAGCGGATCTCCATTGCCCGGGCGCTGACGGTGGAACCGGAGTTCATCGTTGCCGATGAACCGATATCGGCGCTGGACGTTTCTATCCAGGCGCAGGTACTGAACCTGATGATGGAGACTCAGGAGAAGCGTCATCTGACCTATATGTTCATAACCCATGATCTGGCAGTGGTGGAACACTTCGGCACCCGGGTGGCGGTTATGTACCTGGGTAAGGTCTGTGAACTGGCGCCCACCAAAACTCTGTTTGATACTCCCAAACACCCCTATACTCAGGCGCTGATGAGTGCAATTCCGCGGCTGGAAGATCACCGACCTAACCATATCAAACTGCAGGGTGAGGTGCCGACGCCGGTGAATCTGCCTTCCGGTTGCGTCTTCCATGGTCGCTGCCCCTATGCCAGCGACCGCTGCAAGCAGGAGGTTCCTGAGCTGATTGCCCAGAGCGACGGCAGCCAGGTGGCCTGCCATGCCCTGGAAGAGGGGCGCCTGTAGCGGCAGTCAAGGGTTCCGGGTCCGCCGTTGCTGCACGTTTTCGGATGGGCTGCGACCGGCAGGATATCGCCTGTCGCGTCGGATTAAATAGCAGAAGCCGCTGGGGCAGCCGTCCCGGCGGCTTCGTTTCAGTCGGGGAAACAGATGATCAGTATCAGCAGCCGGTTCGATTCCGGCAATATTGAGGTTGTCGAAGCGACACAGGCGGAGGATATCCGGCTGCGGATCCGTCGCGACCATGATTCCGAATTTTTTCAGTGGTTTCATTTCAGGCTGCAGGGCGGGCGCGGCCGGTCCTGCAAAATGCGTCTGCTGAATGCTTCGGAGGCGGCCTATCCCAGTGGCTGGGACGATTACCATGCCGTAGCCTCCTATGATCGCCAGGAGTGGTTCCGGGTACCCTGCCACTATGATGGCAGCCAGCTGGTGATCGAGCATCAACCTGAATATGACAGTGTCTACTACGCCTACTTTGCTCCCTACAGTCTGGAGCGTCATCAGGATCTGATCGGTTGGGCCCAACAATCACCGCTGTGCCGGTTACAGCGTCTCGGCAGTACTCTGGACGGTCATGACCTGGATCTGCTGAAAATCAGCCAGGACAACGGCCTTGCCGACGGAGAGAAGCGGCAGGTCTGGATTACCGCTCGTCAGCACCCCGGAGAATCGATGGCTGAGTGGTTTATGGAGGGGGTGATCGGGCGGCTGCTGGATTCGGCGGACCCCGCTGCCCGTGCCCTGTTGCAGCAGACGGTCTTCTGGCTGGTGCCGAATATGAACCCGGATGGCAGCGAGCGGGGTCACCTGCGCACCAACGCCGCCGGTGTTAATCTCAATCGGGAGTGGCATGCTCCGAGCCTGGAGCGCAGCCCTGAAGTCTACCTGGTACTGCAGCAGATGGAGCGGACCGGGGTGGATCTGTTCCTGGATATTCATGGTGACGAGGCGCTGCCCTATAATTTCGTTGCGGGCTGTGAGGCCAACCCCGGCTACTCCCGGCGTATTGAGTCGCTGGAGGAGATGTTTAAAAGCCATTTTCTGCTGGCAAGCCCGGATTTTCAGGTGGCCGAGGGCTACGGTAAGGACCAGTTCGGTGAAGAGACGCTGACTCTGGCCTGTAATCAGGTAGGTCAGCGCTTCGACTGTCTCTCGTTTACCATCGAGATGCCGTTTAAGGACAATGCCGATCATCCGGATCTGCTGGCAGGCTGGTCGCCGGAACGTAGTCAGAAGCTGGGGGAAGCCGTTCTGCAGCCGATTCTGGCAGTGCTCGGACAGCTGCGCTGAGCCTGTCCGGCAGGTTCCGCAGCAATGACGAGCAGCCAGACGCTGCAGACATTGGGTATCAGAGCAGTACAAAAGCAGCCGGGTGGTGTAGCAAACCTTGAAACAGAGATGGTCAGACAGTAACGCCGCTTCGACTCAGGAGCGAAACTGATGGAAATTCGCTGGCTGGAAGATTTCCGGGCGCTGGCCCGTACCCGCCATTTCTCCCGGGCGGCTGATGAGCAGAACATCACTCAGCCGACCTTCAGTCGTCGCATCAAAATGCTGGAGGAGGAGATGGGGGTGATGCTGATCGACCGGGAAACTCTGCCGCTGTCGCTGACTCCCGCCGGAAAGCTGTTTCTGGAAGCCGCCGATCAGATTACCCGGGTGTTGAAGGAGACCCGGGAAGCCTGCCAGGATCTGGAACGGGCCGAGGCGGAAAAGCTGCGATTTGCCACCAATCAGACCCTTTATCTGAGCTTTTTCCAGCAATGGCTGGAGGGACTGAATACCAGTATTGAACTGGGCGTGAACCTTAAATCCACCGCCTGGGTGGGCCGCCAGCTGATTCAGGCGCTGGAGGAGGGAGAGTGCGACCTGATTCTCTGCTACTGGTCACCGGTCATCGATTTTCTGAAACCGCTGGACTCTCCTGACTACGATCACCTGGTGCTGGCCACCGAAACCCTGATACCGGTTACCGCCCTGAATCGCAACACAGAGCCCAAATTTCTGCTGCCCGGATCGAGGAAGTCGCCGCTGCCCTATATCACCTACAATGATCAGACTTTTATCAGCCAGGTTCTGGAAAATCACTTCCGTAAGGACGCCGTGAAGGTCCCCAATCTGCTGAGCGTCAATGAAAATTCTCAGGCCGTCAGTGTCAAGGCGATGATCGCCCAGGGGTACGGGGTGGGCTGGTTGCCCTCCCGGCTGCTGTCCAGTGGCGGCGATCAGGGGCTGGTGCCGGCAGGTGATGAGAGCTGGCATATCCCTGTCGAGATCAGGGTCTACCGGGCCCGCAATAATCAGCACCAGAAAATGGCACAGCTGTGGTCACAGATTGAGGCCAGTCTGGAGCAGCATCCGTTACAGTCGGCCTGATGCCGGGTGATTCATTCTGACAACACTACAGCGAGGGAGCCGATGTCTGTCGCCGATCTTTACCCTGAACATATCGCCAGCCTGCAGCGCCATTACGACCAGCTGCTGGATCAGCAGGGCTATGATGGTCTGCTGATCGGCTCCGGGTCCGTCAGCTGCTATTTTCTCGATGATCACAGCGTGCCCTTTAAAACCAGTCCGCAACTGCAGGCGTGGTTACCGCTGAACAGACATCCCGAATGCTACCTGCTGCTGCAGCGGGGCCAAAAACCTCAGCTGTTCTATTACAATCCAACGGATTTCTGGCATAAACCCGCCGGTCGTCCCCAGGGATTCTGGACCGCTTATTTCGATATTGTTGAGATTCAGCAGGCCAGTGATGTCGACAGCTATCTGAGCGGCCTGAACAATCTGGCGTTTGCCGGCGAAAACGAAGCCCGGGCCCGACAGTGGGGACTGACCGAGATAAATCCGCAGCCGCTGGTTGCGGCTATGCACTGGCGGCGGGCAGTGAAGTCGGACTATGAGATCGAGTGCCTGCGTCGGGCCACGACCCTGGCTGTCGCCGGTCATCGGGCGGCAGCGGCGGAATTCGAAGCCGGGGGCAGTGAGTTTGATATCCAGATGGCCTATCTGGCTGCCAGCGGTCAGCGGGAGCAGGAGCTGCCCTATGGCAATATTGTGGCGCTGAATGAGAACGCCGCCATTCTGCACTACCAGCATTATGAGAAAACCCGGCCGACCCGGCGCCATGCCTTTCTGATCGATGCCGGTGCCAGCTACAATGGCTATGCGTCGGATATTACCCGGACCTACAGCGCCGAACAGGGGCTGTTCAGCGAGCTGATCGGAGCGCTGGATGCCGCCCATCTGCAGCTGATCGGGGAGATCCGAACCGGCCGCAGCTTCGTCGACCTGCATCTGGCGATGGTCCGCTCCATTGCCACATTGCTTCAACAGTTCGGACTGGTGAACGCCAGTCCGGACACCCAGCTGGAACAGGGGATTGTCAGTACTTTCTTCCCCCACGGTCTCGGCCATCTGCTGGGGCTTCAGGTCCATGATGTCGGTGGTCTGCAGGCCGATGAACGGGGTACGCCGGCACCTCCGCCGTCCGCGCATCCGTTCCTGCGTCTGACCCGGACCCTGGAGGCCGGGATGGTCTTTACCGTGGAACCGGGTATCTACTTTATCGATTCGCTGCTGAGCCGGCTGAAGGAGAGCGCCGCCGGTGCTGCGGTTAACTGGTCGCTGGTCGACAGCCTGCGAGCCTGTGGCGGGATTCGGATCGAGGATAATGTGCTGTTGACCCAACAGGGCACGGAGAATCTGACCCGGAATGCCTTCGTCTGCTGATCACAGCATTCGGCCTGGTCGTCCTTATCTGTCGGCGCGGATCAGTTGCTTTCGCACCGATCTCCGTCGGCCTGGTTCTGAGCGGTGTCCTCAGAATAGGGGCGAAGCCTGATGGGACCTGCTTTCTCCGGAAATAGTCCCTGTTTGTCTGCGTAGAAATCGGCGATGTTCGCCATATCCTGCTGCAGATCGCCGCTCAGCCGCAGCAGCGGGCCGATACCCAGGCGACGGTTTCCGAAGTCGACGTAACCCAGGGCCACCGGCACATCGGCAGCCTGTGCCAGGTGATAAAAACCGGACTTCCAGTAATCCCGATAGCCGCGGGTACCCTCCGGAGTGATGACGATTACCAGCTCCGGGTCCTGCCGGAAACGCTGAGCCAGTTGATCGATGACGCCGCTGCTTTTTCGGCGGTTAACCGGTATCCCGCCTATGGCCTGCAACAACACCCCGAGCGGCCACCAGAACAGCGAATCTTTGGCTACCCAGTGGAACCGGAACCCCAGCGCCCCTTTCGCCAGCATGGCCAGAATAAAGTCCCAGTTGCTGGTGTGGGGGTAGCCGATCAGAACATAGCTCTGAGGTTCGGGCAGGCGTTCATCCAGTCGCCAGCCGGACAGACGCAGCAGTAAACGTGAAATCAGTTTAATCATAAAGCTCGGATATCAGAATCAGGGGGCCAGCATAGCACAGGGCTCTGCCGCCGCGTCCGGTTGTTTACATTGCGGTATCGCTGACGGGCTGTCATCCGGGACCCGGACCCGGACCCGGAACAGTGGCGGTTCTGCGGAAAGTGGTTCCGTTATTGCTGCGTAGAAATGCGGGGCAACCGAGGGCCACTTGTTGCCAGCGTTTCGGTGACGGTTGCTTTGTCAACCGGCTATTATCTGTCATTATTGAGTGGTACCTAAGTCTGTGCGGATTGTCCGGTCTGTCCGGATCCATAAGCACGGCAAGGGCATTGTTTCCGGGTTTCTCAGCTGATCAGGGGAAGAGGAAAGTGCAAATTCAGGTACTGGGATGCAGCGGCGGTATTGGCGCCGGTCTGAAGACCACCAGTTTCAGGGTCAACGACTCCGTGCTGATAGACGCCGGTACCGGCACAGAACTGCTGGAGACGTCGGCAATGCTGGCGTTACGCCACCTGTTTATCACCCATGCCCACCTGGACCATATCTGCTGTCTGCCGCTGATGCTGCCGGGTATCTATGATCGCATGGAGCAGCCCCTGCAGATTCACGCCAGCACCACGGTTATCGATGCACTGAGAAATCATATCTTCAACTGGACGGTATGGCCCGATTACACCTGTCTGCCCACCAGAGAGAAGAGCCTGTTACAGTTCCGGGAGATGCTTCCCGGTGACCGCCTGCAACTGGACGACTTCAGCATTTCGGCGATTGCCATGAACCATCCGACCCCCACCCAGGGCTACCTGCTGGAATCCGACCTGGGCGCCTTTGCCTTCAGCGGCGATACTGCACTCTGCGGTGATTTCTGGACTGCACTGGCGGCGGTGGACGATCTCCGCCATGTTGCCATCGATGTCTCGTTTCCTTCGGAGCAGCAGGCGATTGCCAATGCCAGCGGCCACCATACCCCGTCCAGCCTGATTCGCGATCTGCAGCTCTGGCCAGCGAATCGACCAAGACCGGTGCTGCATATCTCTCATCTGAAACCCGGCTATGAAGAACAGGTTATGGCCGAATGCTATGCGCTGTGCCAGGGCTGGTCGGTTCGTCGTCTGCGCAGTGGCGATCTGCTGGACTACAGTCAGCGTGGTGATCTGGCTGTCTCCGCCTGGGATCGGAGTCAGGGAGCTTCGTAAAAAATATAAGCGGTCGAATAGTCGCTGAATTCGAAATAGACCTTTTTCTCTCCCGGGTCTTTAAGGCCGTTCAGGTTTTCGTCCATTACACCGTATCCGAAGCGATAGGGGCGGGGCTGACCATCACTGGTGCCGGTCGCTGTGGAGACTTTATCGATGTTGATAAAGCGCCTGACCAGGGTGCCGCCGTTGTAAATCTCCAGCACACCGTTGGTGCCGGTCCAGTTCTGAACCGCGCGGCCAAGTTTGTTCTGGGTTTCCTGAGTACAACCGTTCAGCAGCAGAGCAGCGGCAACCGCCGTTACCGGCAGAAAGAGTGCTTTCATAGTTATTTCCGATCCGATGAGGTGTGTCCTGAAATCTGAATGCTCACCATACTACCGGGAGCGGCAGCGATGGCAACCGGGGCGGCGCTGGTGTTATCGCCGGAGTCCGGAATTTCAGTGAGCCTGCAACTGCTGCAGCGCCTGTTCCTGGTCTTCGATGACCCGCTGGCTGGCCGGGCGCTCCGCCATCATATCCATCCAGGCGCCGACCCCGGGCAGTCGGGTCAGCGGATCGGGCCCGTTGACCCTCTCCATTACCGCCTGGGCAAACCGCAGTGTCATAAAGGCCGCGAGGTCTGCGTGGGTCAGTGAAGGAGCACTGATAAATGGGGCGAAACGAACGATCTGGCTGAGCGCGCCGATACGCTGCTTCAGCTGCTGACTGGCATCCGCCACCTGTTGTTCGGAGGCGGACCGGCCAAAATAGGCGGCTCCCAGCAGCGATCGGGCCGGCGGATCGATGTAGAGATCGATAAACTGGTGAACCTGCTGGGTCAGTCCCGAAACTGCGGGATCGAGCGGGAACAGGCGAGGGCCGGGTTTGTACAGCTCCAGATAGAACAGAATGGCCTGGGATTCCGACAGGAAAAAGTCTCCGTGCTGGAGGAAGGGGATCTTACCCATCGGGCTGTGGAGCAGAAATTCCGGATCATCGGACGGGGGAACCCTGACCTCCTCAAAGCGCAGGTGCTTCTCCAGCAGCGCCAGTTTGACAATGTTGTAATAGTTACTGACTGCAAGACCGTGGAGTTTCATCGTCTGACCTCCCTGATTTTCGCCGGCTGCAAACTACAACAGTGATGAACTTCCTCTGAGTCTGGACCAGCTGCCGCTAAATGCAAGCTGGTCGGCGGGCCTGTGGATAAAACGCTTGCGCTGCTGTCCTTTCAGCCGGGGTGACTCAGCTCCGGCATTACCGGTACTTTTGCCGAAGCGCCGGCCAGCTCCCTGACCAGCTTCGGTACCAGATAGCCCGGCAGCTGATCGCAAAGTCCTCCCACCAGCCGGCGGGCCTGCTGCTCATCGACATGAAAGTGGCTGGCGCCGGCGACCGGATCCAGCAGGTGCAGGTAATAGGGCAGGATTCCTGCTTCGAACAGCGATTCGCTCAGTTGTTTCAGTACCGATGTGCAGTCGTTAACCGCTCGCAGCAACACGGTCTGATTAAGCAGGGTAATTCCACTCCGACGCAGTATCGACAGCGCCGAAATCAGATCCTGATCCAGTTCCCGGGGATGGTTAATATGGGTTACCAGTACGGTCTGCAGGCGGAGTGCAGACAGCGCTTCCAGCAGCTCGGCGGTGATGCGTTGTGGAATCACCACCGGCAGACGGGTGTGCAGGCGCAGGCGTTTCAGGTGGGGAATGGTTTCCAGATCATGGAACATCGCCGTCAGCCGCTTATCGGTGGTGGCCAGCGGATCGCCGCCGCTGAAGATCACTTCGCTGATACTGGTGTCTTCTCGCAGATACTGCAACGCCTGTTGCCACTGGTTGCTGCCCAGCTGGTTGTCGGCATAGGGGAAATGACGGCGGAAGCAGTAACGGCAATTGATGGCACAGCCGCCGCTGACTATCAGCAGCACCCGACCCCGGTATTTGTGAATGAGCCCCTGATGCTGGTTAGCGGCTTCTTCGCCCAGCGGATCGGTGACGTAGCCCGGCACCTTCCGGATCTCGGCGGCGGCTGGCAGTATCTGCAGCAGCAGCGGGTCTTCCGGGTTTCCGGGCTCGATGCGTTGCAGCCAGGGTTCCGGAACCCGCAGCTGAAAGTCACGATGAGCTGACTCCATGGCCGGCAGAAGCGCTTCCGGCAGCTGAAGCCGCCGGATCAGTTCGGCCGGCTCGGAAATCGCGGATGACAGAATCTGTTGCCAGTCCGGCTGGTTGATCAGCTTTACGTTTCTGGTGTGCACAGCAGCCCTCGTTCAGGGTATGATTAGCCTTTTTCCGGGTGAGGTTTTCGCAGTTCCTGCGTGCTGGTCCTCAGGCGGAGTCCGACAGTCTATTTGGTGAGGAAAAATGGCTAGCTATTCTACCAACGAATTCAAGTCAGGTCTTAAGGTAATGATTGATGGCGATCCCTGCGCCATGGTCGACGTTGAATTCGTCAAGCCCGGCAAAGGTCAGGCGTTTACCCGTGTCAAAATGCGCAACCTGAAGAGCGGTCGGATCTGGGAACGTACCTTCAAGTCCGGGGAATCCGTAGAAGCGGCGGACGTCATGGACCGCGATATGGAATATCTCTACACCGACGGTGAGTTCTGGCACTTTATGCTGACCGACGGTTCTTTCGAGCAGTTTGCCGCCGACAAAGACGCGGTGGGTGACTGCACCCAGTGGCTGAAAGAGCAGGATGTCTGCGTCGTTACCCTGTTTAATAATGTACCGCTGGCGATTGCGGTTCCGAACTTCGTTGAGCTGGAAGTGGTGGAAACCGATCCGGGTCTGAAAGGCGACACCGCCAGCGGCGGTTCCAAGCCAGCGACCCTGAGCACCGGCGCTGTAGTGCGTGTCCCGCTGTTTATCAATCAGGGTGAAGTGCTGAAGATTGATACCCGTACCGGTGATTACGTCGGCCGTGCCTGACCTGCGTTGAATTTACCCGGTTCCCGGACCGGCGTTCTGCCGGTCCGTTGTTTTTCCCCATCCCGAAATCCAGACTGCTACCGACCATGACTGAAGCCTGGCAACCGACGGCGTCACTGGCGCTGATTCGTAAACGTGCGGAACTCTACCGGCAGATCCGTGAGTTTTTTGCGGAACGGCGGGTGATGGAGGTTGACACCCCGGTACTCTCCGCGGCGGCCGTATCCGATCCGTATCTGGTGCCGATGCAATGCCGCTATCAGGGGCCGGGGATGGCGGAAGGTCAGTCGCTGTTTCTGCAGACATCGCCGGAATACCCGATGAAACGCTTACTGGCCGCCGGCAGCGGGCCGATCTATCAGCTGGCAAAGGCGTTTCGCAACGGTGAATCAGGCCGCCGTCACAATCCTGAGTTCTGCATGCTGGAATGGTACCGGCCTGGTTTTAACGACCATCAACTGATGGATGAGGTGGAAGCGCTGGTGCGACGGACGACCGGCTGCGAAGCGGCCGAAAAACTCAGTTACCGGGAGGCGTTTATTCGCCACCTTGATGTCGATCCCCATCGTGCCGACTGTGATCGATTACGGACAATTGCACAGCAACGGCTGGATATACCGCTGGACTCCGACGATCGGGATACCTGGCTTAATCTGCTGATCAGCCACCTGATCGAACCACGGCTACAGCGTCCCACCTTTATCTTTGACTACCCGGCTTCCCAGGCCGCGCTGGCTCGGGTTGAGATGGATTCCGAAGGTGTGGCTGTCGCCCGCCGCTTTGAACTGTTCGTCAACGGCGTGGAGCTGGCCAACGGCTACTTTGAGCTGCAGGATGCGGACGAGCAGGCCGCCCGGTTCGACAACGACCAGCAGCAGCGCCGGGCGCTCGGGATTGAACCGTTGCCCACCGATCTGCAGCTGGTGGCAGCACTCAGAGCGGGGCTGCCGGAATGCGCCGGCGTGGCTCTCGGCGTGGACCGGCTGCTGATGCTGGCCAGCGACAGCCAGCATATCGACGAAGTGCTGGCGTTTCCACTGGCCCGCGCCTGATCAGCGGTTTTCCACTGCGGCTCGTATCCGCCGTACCGCTTCCTCCAGCAGCTGACGGGGGCAGCCGAAATTAAGGCGCATATAGTTCCTGTCGCCGAAATCGACCCCCGGTGACATGCCGATCCCGGCTTTTTCGAAGAAAGCCGGCGGGTTACTCAGTTCCAGTGCCGAAACATCGATCCAGGCGAGGTAGGTGGCCTCGAAGGGCCGTAATTTCAGACCGGGAATGCTGTTGATCTCCTTCAGCAGATAGTCCCGGTTGCCCTTCAGGTACTTCAGCTGTTCGTGATTCCAGTTGTCGCCATCCCGATAAGCCGCCAGGGCCGCGGTATAGCCCAGCAGATTGACGTCCGGCACGATGCCTTTGCGTACCTGCTGGAAACGCTGACGCAGTTTCGGATCGGGGATGATCGCCAGCGAGCAGCCGAGTCCGGCAATGTTCCAGGTCTTGCTGGGGGCGGTCAGGGTGATGGTGCGGGAGGCGGCGTCCTCTCCGAGGCTGGCCAGTGGAATATGGCTGACCCCGGGCTCGAGAATCAGATCGCAGTGAATCTCGTCGGAGCAGATCAGCAGATCATGGCGGCGGCAGATCTCCAGCAGGCGCTCCAGCTCCTCTTTCCGATAGACGGTGCCGCCGGGGTTCTGAGGATTACAGAACAGCAGCATCCGAGTCTCTTCATTAATCGCCGCTTCCAGGGCCTCGAAGTCCAGCAGCCAGCGGTTGCCCTCCAGCATCATGGGTACCTGAGTCAGCCGGCAATCCGAGAAACGGGGCGCGGAGACAAAGGGCGGGTAGATCGGTTTAGGCGAGATAACACCGCTCTGTTCGACGCCGGTTGAGCGGCAGGCCAGATTGAGGCCGCAGACCAGTCCCGGTAGCCACACCAGCCATTCAGGATCGAGCTGCCAGCTGTAGAGGCTGCTGAAGCGTTCGATCACCGCTTCGGTCAGTTCGCGGGGCGGCAGGGTGTAGCCGAACACGCCGTGGTCGATACGCTGATGGAGGGCCTTCAGCACCGCCGGAGGGGACATGAAGTCGGTGTCGGCGACCCACATCGGCAGTACATCCTGATCACCATACTTCAGCCATTTCTGGCTGGAGGTCCGGCGGCGATCGACATGCTGGTCGAAGCTGTGTACGGCGGGTGGAGTTAACTTACTGGAGCTGGTTGACATAGCAGAAGGTCCGAGAAGATGAACATTAACCAATCCGGCTTCTCAACGGTGGGCCGGAATCGAAAGACCAAAGTCTAAACATGCTTGCAAAGGCTGATTTTAGCGTTATATTACTCTGACTGTACTATTCTGACGATCGAGTAATCATGCAATTCACCTTCGGACATAAAACAACAACCTGTTCCGGGTGTTCCCACGGAGCGGTCTATCAGGTTGCCCGTCCTCTGCTCCTGCGACTGCCGTAATGGCAGCCAGTCTTTTTGTATTTTCAGTACCCGCTTTCATTACAATTTAACTAACGAATCAATACCCGGGATCAGTCTGTCTGCAGGCCTGTTTCCGGTGGAGCAGAATCATGAGCGACAATCGAGTAATCATTTTTGATACCACTTTAAGAGATGGCGAGCAGAGCCCCGGTGCGTCGATGACCCGGGACGAGAAGCTGAGAATCGCCAAGGCGCTGGAGAAAATGCGGGTCGATGTGATTGAGGCCGGTTTCGCCATCGCCAGCCCCGGTGATTTCCAGTCGGTGAAAACGATCGCCGATACCATCACCGACAGCACTGTCTGCAGTCTTTCCCGGGCGCTGGACGCCGACATTGACCGGGCCGGTGAAGCACTGAAAAATGCCAACTCCGGTCGGATTCATACCTTTATTGCCACCTCTCCGATCCATATGAAGTACAAACTGCAGATGGAGCCGGACCAGGTGGTGGCTCAGGCGGTGCATGCGGTGAAGCGGGCTCGTAATCTGATCGACGATGTGGAATTCTCGCTGGAGGATGCCAGCCGTTCCGAACTGGACTTTATGTGCCGGATCATCGAAGCCTGTATCGATGCCGGTGCCCGCACTATCAATATTCCGGACACCGTCGGTTACGCGGTGCCGGAGGAATTCGGCCAGACCATCGGCCAGCTGATTCAGCGTATCCCTAACGCCGACAAGGCAATCTTTTCCGTCCACTGTCACAATGACCTCGGACTGGCGGTGGCCAACTCGTTGTCGGCGGTGACCAACGGCGCCCGTCAGATTGAATGTACCGTCAACGGTCTCGGCGAGCGAGCCGGTAATGCTTCGCTGGAAGAGGTGGTGATGGCAATTCGTACCCGCCACGATGTACTGGGGCTGGAGACCGGTATCGATACCACTCAGATCGTTCCTGCTTCCCGGCTGGTGTCCGGGGTTACCGGTTTCCCGGTGCAGCCCAATAAAGCGATCGTCGGAGCCAACGCCTTTGCTCATGAGTCCGGGATTCACCAGGATGGCGTCCTCAAGCACCGTGAGACCTATGAGATCATGACCGCCCAGGATGTTGGCTGGAACACCAATAAGATGGTGCTGGGTAAGCACTCCGGCCGTAATGCCTTCCGTACGCGTCTGGAGGAGCTGGGTACCACCTTCGATACCGATGCCGAGCTGAATGCTGTTTTTGCGCGCTTTAAGGAACTGGCTGACAAGAAGCATGAGATCTTCGATGAAGATCTGCAGGCGCTGGTCAGCGACACCAAGATCGCGGCTTACAACGAGCGCTATGGCCTCAGCTCTCTGAAAGTCACTTCTCAGACCGGTGAAGTGCCGGTGGCTGAAGTGACGGTGATGGTGGAGGGCCAGGAGCAGCGTGCCACCGCTTCCGGCAGTGGTCCGGTGGATGCGGCCTTTAAGGCGATTGAAAGTATTGTCAGTACCGATGCCAGTCTGGAGCTTTACTCCGTTAACGCCATCACCAGCGGCACGGACTCCCAGGGGGAGGTAACGGTACGACTGGATCGCGGTGGTCGTATCGTCAACGGACTGGGAGCCGATACCGATATTGTCATCGCCTCGGCCAAGGCCTATCTGCATGCCGCCAACCTGCTGTTGTCGGATGTGGAAAAAGCGCATCCTCAGGTCTGACCTCCGGATCGTTGGATAACTGAGAGGATCCGGAGTGCAGCCGGCCACAGCGGAACAGCAGCGTCAGCGCTATCTGGTGACGATGGGGATCACCCCCTGGTTACCGGTACGAGCCTTACCCGGTGCCGCATCCTCGCCGGAATGGGACTGGCAGCGATGCGATACGGATGCTTCGCCAGCCAGGCCGGCTGCAGCCGCTGAGTCGGTTCAGGCGTCCGCGCAACCGGTCGCCAGTGCCCGAGCGGGGAGTGAGCGGGCTGCACCGACCGCGGCAATCCAGCAGTTACTGGCAGCGCCGGCGTCCGTCGCGGCTGATGCCCGGCCGGAGCCCGCGGTTGTTGCTGAAAAGCAGCCGTCGCCGTCTGAGACTCAGCACACCAGCGCTGCAGAAGAGCCACTGCCGGTGCCCCGGTTCCGGCTGGCCTTCGTCGGTTACCGGGATTGTCTGGTGGTCACCGACCTGCCCATGGATGTCATTCAGGGATTCACCGGCTCCCACCAGAAACTGCTGGACCGGATCCTGGCCTCGGTCGGTCTGGGTGAGGGCGAGCCCCGTATTAAGCTGTTTGCCTGGCCGGTGGTCAGCAGCGCCCACGTCGATCAGAGTGCTCCGGTCGCCCGAGCCGGGGTTAACGGGATAATCCGGCGCCTGCAGAACGACAACGGTTTGCCTGTGCTGCTGCTGGGTTCACAGGCCGCCGAATTTGTACTGCAGCCAGGTGAGCCTGAACGTGCAACGTCACCGGCGGTGCTTAATGACAGGCCGGTACTGGTCTCCTCCAGTCTTAATGAGCTGATGCGGGTGCCGGGGCAGAAGCGGGAGCTCTGGCTGCAACTGCTGAAGCTGAAGCCGCTGCTATCCGATTCATCGGCTTGCTGATCGATCCCGTCGAGGCTGCTGGCAGGATCGCTGAAAGCTGTTGGGCTCCCGGATCTTTCTTCTGATTTTTTCCTGATCGCTATGACTTTATCCTCTCTGACTGTTCGCCCCATGACCGCTGATGATCTGGCCTCGGTCGCAGAGCTTGAGCTGCAGCTGTTCAGTCATCCGCACAGTTATGATCAGCTGGTCGGTTTTTTTGAGGGCGGCGGTGAGTGTCTGGTCGCTGCCGATGGCCGTGATGTTGGCGGATATGCCATTGCTCGCTGTGCTGCGGGTGAAGCGGATCTGATCGTTATTGCCGTAGACAGGAAGGCCCGCAGAAAGGGAGTGGCCGCGACACTGCTGGGGATGCTGATTAAGTGTCTGCAGCGCCGTAACACGGAACAGCTGTTTCTGGAAGTCCGTGCTTCGAACGCGGCTGCCATTGCCTGCTACAGCAAACTGGGTTTCGAGGAAATCGGTTGTCGCCGGAATTACTATCCGTTATCCGGTGGCGGTCGGGAAGATGCGCTGGTGTTCCGGCGCAATACCGGGGTATGATCGGCCTCTTGAAAATAAGTGCTTAATTTACAGGGAGTTGTTGAATACTCATTCAGGAGAACGTGGTGTGAACCAGAAGTCTGCTGTACCAGGATGTTTCAGTGATCTTCATCTTAACGTCAATGACACTTTCAGTGTCGAATCGCTTTCCAGCCAGAAGCGCTATCCAGTCAGGCTGCTTGGCTGGGTGGACGGTTCCAGTCTGATCATCAGTGCACCGAAAGTGCAGGGAAAGGAATTCTATCTTCCAGAGGGGCAGCGCCTGAAAGTACGGATGATGGCAGGAAACTATGCCTGTGGTTTTGAGACTCAGGTGCTGAGCAGCCGCCGATTGCCTTATCTCTATAGCCATCTGGCCTACCCGGACAAATTTGAAGCCGTCGAAGTTCGTCGAAGCCGGCGGATCAGGGCCGAAATTCCAGTGATTATTTCAGAGCAGATACCGGGCTCCGTCCATGGTGACTGGCCGAGATCGGCCCGGATTGTCGATATCAGCAGCAGTGGTGCGCGGATACGTTGCGATGAGCCACTGGCTGCGGTTGGCAGTCAGCTTGTGCTGGAGTTTGCGGCTCAGGTGGCCGGTGTTCAGCGGTTGCTGGAGTTCCGGGGTATCATCCGCAATATTGAAGAGGACGACAGTGCCGGTAAAGGCAGTTTTCGCTACGGCATTCAGTTCCGTGAAGTTGATGGCGATGATCTGGTCTATATCACCGCTTTTGTCTATGAACAGCTGCTGTTCCATCAGAGCCTGCCGATGTGATACATCGCAGTCCGGATGCAGAAGGCCTCCGGACTGCCCGCGGTCATCAGGCCAGAGCGTCGGTGGCGACCCGGTAGTTGGGATCTTCGATGACGTTAACCTCGACCAGGTCTCCCGCTTTTTTCAGCAGTGTGCGGCATTCCGGGCTGAGATGACGCAGGTGCAGAGTTTTTCCGGCGTTGATATAGCGTTCTGCCAGAGTGTCGATCGCTTCGAGGCCTGAGTGATCAGATACTTTTGAGTACTGGAATTCAATAACCACATCGTCCGGATCGTTCTTGGGATCGAACAGCTCCAGGAAATTGTTTACGGAGCCGAAGAAGATGGGGCCGTGCAGTCGGTAGATCTTGGTCTCACCTTCCTCACTGGTAACCACGCGAATATGCTTTGCATGCTGCCAGGCGAATACCAGTGCCGAAACGATGACGCCCACCACGACCGCAATCGCCAGGTCGGTAGCGACGGTGACCGCGGAGACCAGTACCAGTACGAAGGCGTCGGCTCTGGGGATCTTGCGGATAATGCGGAAGCTGGACCACTCAAAGGTACCCAGTACCACCATAAACATAACCCCGACCAGTGCGGCAATCGGTATCTGTTCGATCAGCGAAGAGGCGAACAGGATAAAGAACAGCAGGCACAGGGCTGCGGTGATGCCGGAGGTGCGACCGCGGCCGCCGGAGTTAATATTGATCATGCTCTGACCGATCATGGCGCAACCCCCCATGCCGCCGAAGAATCCGGTGACGACGTTCGCCGTTCCCTGGCCGATGCATTCCTTATTACCGCGACCGCGGGTATCGGTGATTTCATCAATCAGGGTCAGGGTCAGCAATGATTCGATCAGGCCAATGGCTGCCAGAATGACTGCGTAGGGGAAGATGATAATCAGAGTATCCAGATTAAAAGGAACCATGGGGATGCTGAAGCTGGGCAGTCCACCGGCAATAGAGGCGACCTCGCCGACGGTGCGGGTGTCGAAACCGATAAAAGCAGCCAGCAGACTGACGGTGATAATTGCTGCCAGTGACGATGGGATCGCCCGGGTCAGTCGAGGCAGAAAATAGATAATTGCCATGGTCAGGGCGATCAGTCCCAGCATGGTGTAGAGTGATTCGCCGCTGAGCCACTGAAGTTCACCACCCGGGCCCGTCTCCTTGAACTGGCTGAGCTGGGCCAGGAAGATAACGATGGCCAGGCCATTAACAAAACCGAGCATGACCGGGTGGGGGACCATGCGAATAAACTTACCCAGCCGCAGTACCCCGGCGAGAATCTGCAGTATCCCCATCAGTACCACGGTGGCGAACAGGTACTGGACGCCATGATCCGCCACCAGCGCTACCATCACCACTGCCAGCGCGCCGGTGGCACCGGAGATCATCCCGGGCCGACCGCCGATCGCCGCCGTGATCAGACCCACCATAAAGGCAGCGTAGAGGCCGACCAGGGGTTCAACGCCTGCGACGAAGGCAAAGGCTACGGCCTCCGGGACCAGCGCCAGGGCGACGGTCAGGCCGGACAGCACATCGTTTTTCAGATTGCGGGGAGATTTTACGGCCAGCTGGAACATCAATAACCTCTTACGGCGACCCGAGCGGGTTCCGCTATAACAGAACGACTGGAAGGAAAGTAAACGTCAGGGAATGTTGCGCTGCGTTATTTCTGCTGAGGCGCGATTGTACAGGAATTTCTGCCCTGACTTAAGTCAAAACAGGGATGAAATCAACAAAAATCTGTGGTCAGGAGCAACGGAGAGGGGCGCGGCTGAAATTCGAAGGCAGGTTAAAGCTGCCGGCAGATTGCTGGCCGTCGGAGGGGGATATGGCGTTGTCATGAAAAGTCGTTGCAGCTTTAATTCCCTGACGGGGGCCGGATCAGGTAAAATACAGCGCTTTCGATCCAGACCTCATCAGCGAGTACATTTCGATTTGTGTACACAGCTGAGTACATCAATTCGAGATTCGACATGTCAGATGCCCTCCTGGCCGCAGAAGTAGCGGCTCGCAGAACTTTTGCAATCATTTCCCACCCCGATGCCGGTAAAACCACCATCACCGAAAAGCTGTTGCTGTTCGGAAACCTGATTCAGACGGCCGGTACCGTTAAGGGTAAGAAGAGTGACCGTCACGCCACCTCTGACTGGATGAGCATGGAGCAGGAGCGGGGAATCTCGATTACCTCCTCGGTGATGCAGTTTCCTTATAACGAGCGAGTCGTCAATCTGCTGGACACGCCGGGTCACGAGGATTTTTCCGAGGATACCTACCGTACTCTGACCGCGGTGGACTCTGCGCTGATGGTGGTCGATGGTGCCAAGGGTGTCGAAGACCGGACCATCAAGCTGATGGAGGTCTGCCGCCTCCGGGACACGCCGATCTTCTCCTTCGTCAATAAGATGGACCGCGATATCCGTGACCCCATTGAGCTGCTGGATGAGATTGAGGAGGTGCTCAAAATTGCCGCCGCGCCCATCACCTGGCCGATCGATATGGGCAAACAGTTTAAGGGGGTTTATAACCTCTACACCGATACCATTCACGTCTTTCAGCCGGGTAAGGGTCATACCATTCCGGAAGATATCCGAATCGAAGGGCTGACTTCTGCAGAGGCCAGGGAGCTGATGGGGGAGCGATTCGAAGAGTTTGTCGACGAGATTGAGCTGGTTCGGGGAGCGACCAATGAATTCGACCGGGAACTGTTTATGGAAGGGCAGCTGACGCCGGTCTATTTCGGTACGGCGCTTGCCAATTTCGGTGTCCGCGAGATGCTGAATGACTTTGTGGAGTGGGCACCGGCACCACCGGCCAGAATGACCGTTGAGCGGGAAGTCGAGCCCTCGGAGCCGAAGTTCTCAGGCTTCGTCTTTAAAATTCAGGCCAACATGGACCCCAAGCATCGGGACCGGATTGCCTTTATGCGAATCTGCTCCGGCAGCTATAACCGGGGGATGAAGATGCGCCACAACCGGATCGGCAAAGATGTCAAAATTGCCGATGCCGTTACTTTCCTCGCTGGTGATCGCGCTAATGTGGAGCAGGCCTGGTCCGGCGATATTATTGGTCTTCATAATCACGGCACTATTCAGATCGGCGATACCTTCACCGAAGGTGAAGATCTGAAGTTCACCGGCATTCCGCACTTCGCGCCTGAGATGTTTCGTCGTGTGCGGCCAAAAGATCCGCTGAAGATGAAACAGCTGCAGAAGGGTTTGCAGCAGTTGTCGGAGGAGGGGGCCGTACAACTGTTTCAGCCTCTGAAGAACAACGACCTGGTGCTCGGGGCGGTAGGGCAGCTGCAGTTTGATGTTGTGGTGTTCCGGCTGAAAGATGAGTACAAGGTGGACTGCCTGTACGAGCCGATCAGTATCCAGACCGCTCGCTGGGTGGAATGCGATGACGACAGAATGCTGGATGACTTCCGACGTAAAGGTTACGACAACCTGTCTCTGGATGGCAGCGGGTTGCTGACCTATCTGGCGCCAACCCGGGTGAATCTGAGTCTGACCGAAGAACGCTGGCCTGAGGTTCGTTTCCGGGCCACACGGGAGCACTGAACGGCGGCTAAAAACCGTTTAAACAGTTGTTTTTGTAGGTTGTCAGCTATTTTTACGCCGGTGACTCTCTGCTGTTACAGGACTGAGTCTGATTCTTTAAAATCAACAGCTTAGTAGATGGTACGGAATATGCTTAAAAAAGGTCAGGGTATAGTTTTAGTCTGAAGGAGTGACCGCCTTGGTTGTTCAGAAGCCTGTATATGAGGCGCTGCCATACGCCTATATAGCGATTGGCGTTCTGGTCGTGCTGGTACTGGACTCACCCCTGACTTACTTTTCGGGAATGCTCTTCTATGTGGCGGGAGCGGTGGTCTGGGTGATGCGATCGGCTTATCGCCGTAAGAACAGTAAGCAGCAGATCGCTAACCGGCGGGGACGATTTGTGTTTCCCGAGCTGGTCTATGAATACCTGCCTTTTATCTATATTGGTCTGGGTGTATTGCTGCTGGTGTTCTTTAATGTACCGCTGGCCTTTATTCCCGCCGGTATCTTCTGTATGGCCGGTGCGCTGGTCTGGATTATTCGGGCGATCTATCGCAGTCAGCTTAATTTCGAACTGACCGGCTGACTCCTCTGCAGGTGACACGAGCTTCCTGTGTCTTTCCCATTTCCCGGTTGCGGGGCTTCTGTCGCCGAGTTTCTGCTGTGCTATCTTCTGATTCTCTCTTCGGGTTTTACTGAGCGGACTAAGGGCGGTGGTGATGGCTGATCCGGGTTTTATCGACACGCACTGTCATCTGGACTTCGAGGTGTTCAGTGACACCCGTGATGAAATTTTGCAGCGCTGCAGGAATGCAGGGGTAAAGAAGCTGGTTGTGCCGGGGGTTACCGAGGCGGGCTGGGATCGACTGGTATCGCTGTGCCGGCGGCATGATCAGCTGTGGCCGGCGCTGGGGCTGCATCCCTGTTTCATCGCTGAGCACCGGGTCGCTGATCTGGAGAGGCTGGAGCAGCGCCTGAAGCAGGGGGAAGCTGTCGCCGTCGGTGAGATAGGGCTGGATTTCTGGCCGGGTAGTATTCTTCACGATCGCCAGCTCGAGTATTTTACTGCCCAGCTGGAACTTGCCCGGCGTTATGACCTGCCGATACTGCTGCATGTTCGTAAAGCTCACGATCAGGTGTTGAAGCTGTTACGTCGTCAGCGCCCGAAAAAGGGGGGGATCGTCCACGCTTTTTCAGGCAGTCTGCAGCAGGCTGATCAGTATCTGCAACTGGGATTCAGAATTGGCGTTGGTGGTGCTCTGACATGGGAACGGGCCCGGCGTCTGCGAGCAACTCTGGCGGCGCTGCCGATTGAGGCGCTGGTGCTGGAGACCGATGCCCCGGATATGCCGCTCAGCGGCCACCAGGGTGAGCCGAATCGGCCGGATTATCTGGTGGAGGTGTTTCGGGGGCTGGCAGAGCTTCGGAGTGAGAGCCCGGACCGGCTGATGGCGCAGCTCTGGCAGAACAGCATTGAGGTGCTGGGAATCTGAAGGTTATATCAATCGACAGGCGGCACTTCAGTCATCGCCGGGTTCGTTAGCGAATCTGATCCGATGCTCCTGTTGCAGAACCCGCCAGGCAGTCATCGAATGCTTGTTTCTGGGCAGAATATAGATAAACGGGTCGATCTGTCGCGCTGCTGGCTGGCCGCTGACCGGCGACAGCAGTAACTCCGTCAGTTCAATTGGGCTGTCCAGTTGCTTCCAGTCCCAGGGGTTACGGCCATAGACCCGCAGCAGTTCATCGCGATAGTTGTTGGCGACAATCAGGTCGAGATGGTAGCACTGCGCAGCAGAGTTGTAGCACAGAACGCCGTTTTCCGTATCCAGCACCATGGTCCGCGGCGGCACGTGGGGCAGCGAACCGCAGGCGCTCAGGGCGAGAGCCGCTGCGGTGCTGATCAGTAACTGTCTGCCGGTCATCGCCATTGCAGGTCCTGTTGTCGGTTCGGAGTGGTATTCAGTCGCACATGTCCTGATAGGGGTTTTCGATATTCAGAGAAACAGGTGCTTCATAGCCTGGAATCCGAATCTCCCGGTCGCTGATGGACAGCGCTTCTCCGTCCAGCACGTTATGGCCGAACAGGTAGGTCGGGGAACTCAGTCCCAGGGTTGCTTCCTGGTCATATTCGGCAGCGCTGGCACTCACTTCCTCCATGCGCTCCTGATGTTTTTTAAGACTCTGTCGGCCGTGTTTGCGTTCCAGTAACTTCATGGTGACATGAGGAGCCAGCACCGTCGCACTGGCGTTGTTGCCGCCAAAGCCTTTGGAGTTCAATAGCACTGAGTCCATACCGGTGACGCCGACTTCCATATGTTGCTGTTGAAGGCGAAGATTACTCTGGTGGACATCCTCCGCCACGGAGTCGAGGGTGGCGATGCCCGGGATGTAGCCATACGCCCAGGTGCCCAGCGAAAGGCTGAGCTGGTCTCCGCCGGCGGTACCCTGGGAGTGACCGAGATAGCATTTCACCGCAGACACGGCCCAGTCGTTGATATCAAACGCTTTGGCGATCTCGTTGATAACGTGGGATTCGGTGACGCGGTTCTGAGGCGTGCTGGTGCCGTGAGCCTGAACGAAGCTGCGCTGGCGTAAAGATTCCTCGCCGAGCATGCTTCGCACCAGTGCGGCGGCCTTGCCGAGAGTAATGTAGTTGCCGATGCCCGGTGCCGAGATTGATTTCTTGTGGCCGTCGGCGTTGATATAGACATCCGGCACCGAGCCGAAGATCTGAGCACCAAGCTCAACCGCCAGCTGGTCATCGCAGAGCACCACGTACTGGGAAGATTCGCCCATGGTGAAGCCGCAGTTATTGGCAAAGGGTCTTGAGGAGCGGCGGTAGTCGGCGTCGCTGAGGGTTTCCAGCCGGTCCAGTGCCAGCAGATCCTTATCCTCGGCCAGTGCCCCCATAACCCGGAAGCCTTCGATAATCTCCGGGGTGATTGGTGCGTCGCTGCCGCCGACCAGTACCAGCTTTCGCCGTCCACTCTTAATATCGTTGACGCCGGTTCGCAGGTTGTACAGGAACGTGGCGCAGGCACCGAGCGAGGAGCCGGTGGCGCCAAGGTTGCCCAGCAGGTAGGCGTTGACGAAGTCGGCCGGCATCTGGCCATAACCCAGCGGCATATTCTTGGAGGTGGTGCGCTTGCCGATAGAAGGGTTCTTCAGCAGGCCGCCGAAGCCGCATTCATCCAGCTGGCCGATGGAGTTGCCGGCATAGACCGCGACCTGGTCCGGCGGCAGGATTGAGCGAATCTGCTCCCAGGGGATGCCCATGGAGCTGATCGCGTCAGAGGCGCTGTAAACCGTCATCTGCAGATTGCGAGGGTGATTGCGGGACTGATACAGCTCACCGGGCCGGAAGCCGGTGGGCAACTGACCAGCGGTTCGGACCTGGGCTTCTTTGAAGTCGTTGAAAATAACGTCCATGGTGTTCCGGGCTTTAACCTCAACCATCCCGAGACCCAGCTCCTCGATCTCCCAGTCCGCGGGAATCCGGGTCGGAAGATGGCGCTTGCGCAGCGTGAATCTGCATTCGTTGCCGACAGGTGTCAGGTGCGCCTGCTGATTGAATACCAGATTGTCGGTATCAAACCAGTCCGGATGAATTCGGCGGATCAGCGTGTTGTCGAGAATCTGCTGTCTGAAGTGTGGCGCGATTTCACTGACGGCTATGGCCTGGCCTGACTGATCGGTCAGCACCCCATCCCGGTTACGGACCAGATTCATCAGTGTGGAAAGTCCGAGCAGAGTCTGATCGGCGGCCGCGGAGTCGATGTTGTCGATAATCAGTCGACGGTATGCGTGGTGAAACGAAGATCTGCCAGCTGGGTTAACACCCCCAAATCCGATGATGACAGGTAAATGAGACAACGAATTCTCCTCGGAAAGTGCGCAAGGGATGGATTTTAATCTGCCATCATTCTATAAGTTGTTAATCACTGATACTAGCGTTAACTGCCGGAAATACACGGGACCGATCTGTTTCGGTTCCGGTGCTCGGGAGTGGCTGCCGACGAGTGTCTGGCGGTTTCTTTTCCGGCATTCATAAACCAGTCGGAATACCGCTGAACCAGGGACAGATGCTGTGATGAAAACAAAAATAATTGAACCGACCGCCTCCGCTTACCGCTTTCCGTTGCTGATCCGGCGAATCCTGATGACGGGGGTGGAAGCTGCTCCGGATCAGCAGATCATCTATGCAGATCGGCTGCGATACAGTTACCGTGATTTTTACGCCCGGGTTTGCCGGCTGGCGAATATGCTGACCCGGGCCGGCGTTAGCGCCGGCGATACTGTGGCGGTGCT
Organism: Motiliproteus sp.; assembly: GCA_965230185.1. Taxonomy (GTDB): domain Bacteria; phylum Pseudomonadota; class Gammaproteobacteria; order Pseudomonadales; family Balneatricaceae; genus Motiliproteus. The sequence goes on along the minus strand of OZ245995.1, from coordinate 4,716,389 downwards.
GGACTGGGACAGTCATCGCTACCTGGAGTGTTTTTTTGCGATTCCGATGATCGGAGCGGTGCTTCATACCGTTAATGTGCGGTTGTCACCCGAGCAGATCCTGTACACGATGAATCATGCTGAAGATGACCTGGTGCTGGTGCACACTGATTTCGTGCCGCTGCTTGAATCGGTGAAACCCCGGCTGGAGACCGTGAAGAACTACATCCTGATCGACGAAGAGGGCGCTGATACCGGGAACGAGAGCCTGATGGCGATGGGAGAGTATGAGGCGCTGATGGCCGCAGCCGATGACAGCTTTGACTTTCCGGATTTCGACGAAAACTCTGTGGCGACCACCTTCTATACCACCGGGACTACAGGTAATCCGAAAGGTGTCTTTTTCACCCATCGACAGCTGGTGCTGCATACCCTGGCCACCATGGCGACACTGGGGGCATACAGCGGTGGTGAGTGCCTGTGCTCCGATGATGTCTATATGCCGATCACGCCGATGTTTCATGTCCATGCCTGGGGGGTGCCCTATGTAGCCATGATGCTCGGTGCCCGCCAGGTTTACCCGGGGCGTTATGAGCCCGACCGGCTGGTCCGGCTGATTGAGCGGGAGGGAGTGACCTTTTCCCACTGTGTGCCGACCATTCTGCAGATGCTGCTGAGCTGTGAATCCGCGGCGGCCATTGACTGGAGCCGCTGGACTGTACTGATTGGTGGTGGTGCTTTCCCGCGGGGGCTGGCAGAGCAGGCCATCAGTATGGGGGCCGGTGTGATGTCCGCTTACGGCATGTCAGAGACCTGCCCGATCCTGACCACAACCCGACTGTCTGCCGATCTCAGAGAGCTCAGTGAAGAGGATCGTCTGACCTTTACCCTGAAAACCGGTGTCGCGGCGCCTATGGTCGAACTGCGGATTGTTGATCCGGAAGGCCGGCAGGTGCCCCGGGACAATCAGTCCGTGGGTGAAATTCAGGTTCGGGCCCCCTGGCTGACCGGGGGGTATTACCGGGAGCCTGAGCGCAGTGAAGAGCTCTGGCAGGGCGGCTGGCTTCACACCGGCGACGTGGCCAGCATCGACGCGCGCGGCTTTGTCCAGATTCGTGATCGAATGAAAGATGTGATCAAGTCAGGCGGTGAATGGATTTCATCGTTGTTGCTGGAGAGTCTGCTCAGCCGTCATCCGGCTGTCGCTGAAGTGGCAGTGGTGGGAGTAGCTGATTTGCGCTGGGAAGAGCGGCCACATGCGCTGGTGGTAAGCCGTGTTGCCGGGCTGAATGCCGAAACGCTGCAGCAACATCTGCAGCAGTTTGTCGATGCCGGCGACATCAGTGGCTGGGCCGTGCCGAAGAGTATCGATTTTGTTGAATCGATTCCAAAAACCAGTGTTGGCAAGCTGGACAAAAAACGGATCAGGGCCGAGCTGGCCGGGTAATATCCGGAGCGGCTGGCAGTCTACGGCAATTGCGGGTAACGTACGCTTATTTCCGGTTTAATCGCTCGGGCTTTCAACCGACGCCGGACTGACGGAATTGTCGATGAAGCACATGTTGCTGGTTTTTATTGTCGGGGCGCTGGCTGGTTGTGCCGCGCCGGATCCCTATGCTTTTGAAAAGGAGGAGCAGGGAAGCGCGGATACCGGGCCCGATATGATGACCCGTGCGGTAATGGGGGCATCCGCAGGGGCTCGTCGGGATGGTCCGTTGACCGGGCCGCTGACCGGGGCTGGCATCAGCAGTCAGCAATACATGCAGCAACAGGAGCAGGCGCTGAAGACGGAACTGGATGACAGCGGTGTGACTGTCAGTCGGGATGGGGATCGTATACGGCTGGTCATGCCCGGGAATATCACCTTTGCCACCGACTCCACTCACCTGCAACCCGCATTTATCCCGGTGCTGGACTCCGTGTCCCGAATTCTGCGTCAGTTCGATCACACTCTGCTGGAGGTGACCGGTCATACAGACAGTCGTGGCAGCAAGCGCTATAACCAGGAACTTTCCGAACTGCGGGCTTCGGCAGTGGCAAACTATCTGCACGAGGCCGGTATCGGTCGCGAGCGGTTGCGGAGCGTCGGTAAAGGGGAGTCTGTTCCACTGGCCACCAATAAGACCGAAGCCGGTCGGGCCAGAAATCGACGGGTTGAGCTTAATATTCGCAGTCGCTGAAGGGCCTCAGCCGGGCAGCAAAAATAGCACGGCAATAAAAAGGCCTGATCGCATCCTGCCTCAGGCCTTTTTCAGCGTTCCCTGCTGTGCACTTTTCCCTGTGTATCATCGGGCCGGACAGTGGTCCTTCACCGCCAGCAGCTCCTTCTGCTGCCCTGTCTGAAGGTCACTATAGTTACCGCCATATGGTCAGGATATAGGACAAATTCCTATTTTCAGCCTTTAGTGGGGGGCGTCGGATCATGGTCTTCAGTTATGCTATGATGCCCCTCCTTCTGTTAACCTGACCGGGAATCGTCCTTCGATGTATTCGGAAACTGATATCAAACGCCTTGGCTGGCACTGTCGGCGTGGCATGCTTGAGCTGGATGTGTTGCTTATCCCATTTCTGGAGCAGCGCTTTCGCCAGCTGCCTCTGGAAGACCAGCAGCGATTCGAAAAGCTGATCGAATGTGAGGATCAGGACATCTTCAGCTGGGTGATGCGCAATGCTGTTCCTGACGACCCCGAGCTGGCGCGTATTGTCAATATTATTCTGGATGGCATTCCGGAGTAACTGCGTCGATATTCGACCATCCCGTGAGCTGTACGCGGTGATGGCCGTCGCCCATCTGCTGGCTGCCGCAGGTCCGCTGCTGGTGTTGCAGACCCATCCGCTGACACTGTTGATGCTGCCATTTCTGTTATGGCACTGGTTGTTTGTACGTCGCCGCTATCTGTTGCTGATTGATCACTGGTCGGTGCGAAAACTGAGCTGGCAGCAGGACGAGTGGCGAGTGGTGCTGGAAGATGGGCGTGAACTGGAAGTTAAGCCGGAGTCCGGCTCGGTGCTGGCCGGTGTGGTTACGCTGTTGCAGCTTCGGGTTTCTGGCAACGGTCGTCGCCTGCGAGTCCCTCTTTTTCGTGACAGTAGCGACTCTGACAGTCTTCGGAGACTCCGGGTCCGACTACGATTTTACCGCGATACAGAATGACCCTCACTGGTGCTGGTTCGGCTCTCTTCTATTGATGCTCTTTTACTCTGTCCAGTCGTAGTTGACCGGTGTGAGTACGGTATCGCGTTGTTCCGGCAGTGTGTCAGGATAATTCAGGGTGTGATGCAGTCCCCGGCTCTCTTTTCTGAGCATTGCTGAGCGAATGATCAGTTCCGCAACCACTGACAGGTTGCGTAGTTCCAGCAGGTCTTTGCTGACTTTGTAGTTGCTGTAGTAGTCGGAAATCTCCTGCTGCAGAAGGCTGACCCGATTGAGGGCTCGCTGCAGGCGCTTATCGGTTCGGACGATGCCGACATAATCCCACATAAAGCGTCTCAGCTCGTCCCAGTTGTGGGCGATGACCACGTCTTCATCGGAATCCGTGACCTGGCTTTCGTCCCAGAAGGGGGCTTTGGGCAGCGGTTGTTGGGTATCGATCTGGCGGATAATGTCTGCCGCCGCAGCACTGGCGAAAACGATGCATTCCAGCAGTGAGTTGCTGGCCAGTCGGTTGGCTCCGTGCAGGCCGGTAAAAGCGGTTTCACCGACGGCATAGAGGCCGGGAATATCGGTGTGGCCAGCGGTGTCTGTCATCACCCCGCCGCAGGTGTAATGAGCGGCGGGTACTACCGGAATCGGGTCGCGGGTGATGTCGATTCCGAACTCGAGACATTTGCTGTAAATGGTCGGAAAGTGGCTGCGGACGAATTCGGCGGGCTTGTGGGAGATATCCAGGTAGAGGCAGTCACACCCCAGGCGTTTCATCTCGTGGTCGATTGCCCGGGCTACGACATCTCGCGGTGCCAGCTCCTCACGGCTGTCAAAATTCGGCATAAAGCGGCTGCCGTCCGGTAGCAGCAGGCGGCCGCCTTCGCCACGTACCGCCTCGCTGATCAGAAAGGATTTTGCCTGGGGGTGATAGAGGCAGGTCGGGTGAAACTGATTGAACTCCATATTCGCCACCCGGCAGCCGGCCCGCCAGGCCATGGCAATGCCGTCACCGGAGGAACCGTCGGTATTGCTGGTATAAAGGTAGGCTTTGCTGGCGCCGCCGGTTGCCAGTATCACAAAGGGTGCCAGGTAGGTTTTAACGTGGCCGCTGTGCTGTTCCAGCACATAGGCTCCGATGCAGCGGTTATCTGCCAGACCCAGTTTACGACGGGTGATCAGGTCAATGGCGATGGCATGGCTGCGCAGGTCGATATTGCTGTGCTTGCGGGCCTGCTGGATCAGTGTCTCCGAAATTGCCTTACCGGTGGCATCGTTGGCGTGAACGATACGACGATGGCTGTGGCCACCCTCTTTGGTCAGGTGCAGTTCACCATTGCTTTCCCGGGTAAAGGGGACGCCCTGGTCGATCAGCCAGTCGATGGTCTCGGTACCATGTTCCACGGTATACCGGACGGCATCCATTCGGCAGAGATGGTTGCCGGCGGTAACCGTATCGGCGATGTGAGCATCGAATGAATCCTGCGGATCGCGGACGCCGGCGATGCCGCCCTGGGCCAGCCAGGTTGAACCTGCGGTCAGAGCGCCTTTGCTGAGCACCGCGACCCGCGCGTGTGGTGCCAGTTGCAGCGCCAGCGTCAGTCCGGCTGCGCCGCTGCCGATGACCAGTACGTCGTAGTGATATTCTTTACTCATCTGCCATGCCATCCGGCCCGGTTCGCATCCCTGAAGGCCGTGTGTCTGTTACTGCTGTCAGTCTGCGAAGCTGTATCCGATCCTTCCCGATACCGCAAACCGGTCCGTCGGGGAGCGCAATAATATCACATCAGAAACTTCTCTCTAACCTCCCGGAACTTACTGAAAAGGTCGTGTTCCTATCTAGTACCCTGTGGATGAGGTTCCTGATAATCCGCGGAACTCCTGCTGATGGATATTGTATAAGTAGGGACTAAGTTGTAGGTTAAGCCGGAGATTTTATTACAGAACGGCTTGGGAACAGGGGCTGGAAGGATTGTCTACAGGTAATCAGGCGTTAACAGATCAGCAGTTGGTCAAACAGGTACAGAACGGTGATAAACGTGCCTTTGATTTGCTGGTCAGAAAGTATCAGCACAAGATCATCGGACTGGTCGGGCGCTATGTCTATGATCATCATGAAGCGATGGATGTGGCCCAGGAAGCCTTTATAAAAGCCTATCGGGCGCTACCCCGGTTTCGCGGAGACAGTGCTTTCTATACCTGGCTGTACCGGATTGCTATTAACACTGCCAAGAACCACCTGGTGGCCAGGGGGCGCAGGCCGCCTGATGTGGATGTGGATGTGGACGATGCTCAGCACCACAGCAGCAATCACAGTCTGAAAGAGATCGAGAATCCGGAGAATCAGCTCTACAAAGAGGAGCTCGAGAAGGCTGTCTATCAGGTGCTGGATCAGTTGCCGGAGGATCTTCGAATGGCCCTGACTCTGAGGGAGTTCGAAGGTATGAGTTATGAGGATATTGCCCAGGTGATGGGGTGCCCGGTAGGGACCGTGAGGTCGAGGATCTTCCGGGCCCGGGAAGCGGTGGATAAGGTGATTCAACCGCTGATGAACGGACGCTGAAAATATACGGCCCCTGACCGGTGTGAACAGAAGTTTTTCAGGGTGATATGGTGGCTGGAAGGGTGGCCATCATCGATTGCAGAACAGAGGTCGGTACGAGGTGACCAATGAGTGAAAATCTAAAGCAGTCCCTGTCTGCGTTGATGGACAACGAGTCTGATGAATTCGAGACGCGGCGTACGCTGGCGCAGCTCGATGATGAAAGTGCCGGGGTCTGGTCCCGCTACCAGTTGGCCAGCTCCGCGTTGAAGGGGGAAAAACCGGACGGAAAACTGGATCTCAGTGCCGGTGTTATGGCCGCGCTGGAATCGGAGCCGACTCCGAAAGCCCTGTATCGGCCCCGCAGGCATTACTGGAAACCTTTTGCCAGTGTTGCCGTTGCCGCCTCTGTTACGGCAATGGTGATTTTCGGGGCTCAGAGCTTTCAGCAGGATGTCAGTGATGCGCCAGTAACGACGGTTGCCAGCAATAGTCAGATCGTGCTGCCGGGACCATCACCCATGGCGCCCAGCCTGTTGCCCGCTCAGTACGGTAACAGCAGATCGCTGGCACTTCCCGCTGATGGCGCGGAGCCTGACGTGATCCGGCTCTCCTATGGAATGGAGCGTTATATTAATCAACATCATGCTCTGATGCGGTCCAGACAGAAGAGCTGGACCGCCAACTGGCTGCCGGAAGGCTTCTCTACGGTTCGCCATGAAGTGATGCCCGACTCCGAGGTGATTCTGTACTCCAATGGTCGAACTGCCATTTCGGTGTCTGTGGAACCCTGGGGAAGCCAGAAAACAGCGGCGGGGGCTGTCCAGTCCGGCGATACCGTTGCTTTGGGTAAGCGGGTCGGTACTCAGTTCGTCACCGTTGTCGGTGAAGTACCGCTTATGATCGCCGATCGAATCGCCAGTTCGGTGGATCGTTCGGGTGGCTGACGGGCGATGATCGAGGAATCGGGAAAAGTTATTGCGGTAACCGCTGACGGAGTGCTCGTTGAGACAGTTCGTCAGAGCGCCTGCAACAGCTGTCGGGCCGCTAAAGGTTGTGGGCAGAAGTTGCTGGCTTCTGTCGGTCAGGGGCAGCGCTTTGAAGTGCTGGCTGATAATCCCCGTAACCTGATACTTCAGGCGGGTGATCAGGTGGTGCTGGGGCTGGCTGAGGGAGCCTTTCTGAAGGCTTCTGCGCTGGCATACCTGTTGCCGCTGGTGGTTATGATTGTGGCTGCAGTCGTGGCTGAGCTTTCCGGTCAGCCGGAAGCGGTGGTGGCTGTGGCGGGCCTGCTCGGGCTTGCTCTTGGGTTCGGGTGTTTAAAATGGCTGGTTGTCCCCGGCGGTGATCAGTGTCAGTTTAATCCTGAAATTTTACGGACCGAAAGGTCCGGGATATCTGTAAATTCATAGACGTGTGTTGAGGACGTTCCCATGAAGAGAAACTACCTCTGGAGGTCGTTTGCGGTCTTTGCTGCCCTGTTTTTACTGACTGCAACCGCACGGGCAGCGCAACTTCCTGATTTTACTGATTTAGTTAAACAGGCTTCGCCGGCGATCGTTAATATCAGTTCGGTCCGCAATGGTGGTCAGGAGCGGGCGCGCAGCCATCTGCCCGAGGGGTATGATCCGGAGCAGCTGCCGGAGATTTTCAAGCGATTTTTTGGTGAGCGTTTTGGTGAGCAGTTCAGGGACCAGAATCCGCAGCGCCGCTATCCCAAATCGTTGGGATCCGGCTTTATCATCTCTGAAGATGGCTACATCCTGACCAACAACCATGTGGTCAAAGATGCCGATGAGATCCTGGTTCGCCTCAGCGATCGCAGCGAGCTGGTGGCAGAGCTGGTGGGCGCTGATCCCCGTTCCGATCTGGCGCTGCTGAAAGTAGACGCTGAGGATCTGCCAACCGTTGAGCTGGGCGATTCCGATAAGCTTGAGGTTGGTGAGTGGGTGCTGGCGATCGGTTCGCCGTTCGGGTTCGATCACACAGTGACCGCCGGTATTGTCAGTGCCACCGGCCGGAGTCTGGCCAACGAGAATTATGTGCCCTTTATTCAGACCGATGTGGCGATTAATCCGGGAAATTCCGGTGGCCCGCTGTTTAATCTTGATGGCAGGGTGGTCGGCATCAATTCCCAGATCTATACCCGCTCCGGTGGTTTTATGGGGCTCTCGTTCGCCATACCGGTCACTATGGCAATGGAAGTGGTCGAACAGCTCAAGAGTCGTGGCTACGTTGCCCGGGGCTGGCTGGGTGTCTATATCCAGGAGGTCAGCAAAAATCTGGCGGAGTCCTTTGGTCTGGATAAGCCTGCCGGTGCGCTGATTACCCGGGTCACTGAAGGAAGCCCGGCCGAGGCCGCCGGACTGAAGGAAGGGGATATTATTCTCAGCTTTAACGGCGAGAAGGTGAACCTGTCCTCAGAGCTTCCTCATCTGGTGGGGCGGGTGGCTCCGGATACGGATGTGAAGCTGGATATCGTGCGTGATGGTGACGGGCGGACCGTTAAGCTCAGGGTTGGTGAGCTGCCTGATGAGCAGGCACGGCTGGCCGCTTCGGAAAAAACCGGACCCCAGAGCAACAGGCTGGCCATCGACGTGGTGGCTCTGGAGGAGGAACGACGCAGTAAGTGGAATCTGGCCGGTGGCGTAGTCGTTCGCAAGGTTTCGCCGGGGCCGGGAGCCGATGCCGGCCTGCTGATCGGTGATGTGATTACCAGCCTTAACGGTGAGGAAATCGATTCGGTCACTGATTTCCGTCAGGTGGTTAAAGATCTGCCTGCAGACAAGTTCATTCGCATGCGTATCGTTCGTCGCGGCAGCTCTCAGTATCTGCCAGTTAAGATTCGCAGCTGATTCTGATGTGCCGGAGAGCGTGTGTGGCTCCGGCACCCGCTTTTGATCCCCCGTGGACATGGTTCTGACAGTGGAAATAGGCTAAACTTGCGCGTTTGTTCCCGCCGGGACTTTCTTGTGCTTGTATTGGTATAGATGCTGTGAGTGACCTGAAACATATCCGCAATTTTTCCATCATTGCCCATATCGACCATGGCAAGTCGACACTGGCCGACCGATTTATTCAGATCTGCGGTGGCCTGACCGAGCGCGAAATGGCGGAGCAGGTGCTCGACTCCATGGATATCGAGCGTGAGCGCGGTATTACCATCAAGGCGCAGAGCGTCACCCTGGATTACCGCTCTAAGGACGGTAATACTTATCAGCTGAATTTTATCGACACTCCCGGACATGTGGACTTCTCCTATGAAGTATCACGTTCGCTGGCGGCCTGCGAAGGTGCGCTGCTGGTGGTGGACGCGGCTCAGGGGGTGGAAGCGCAGTCGGTTGCCAACTGCTATACCGCTATCGAGCAGGGGCTCGAAGTGGTACCGGTGCTGAATAAAATGGATCTGCCGCAGGCGGAACCGGAAAAAGTCAAAAAAGAGATCGAAGAGGTGATCGGCATCGATGCCGAAGATGCCGTGCCCGCCAGCGCCAAGAGCGGAATGGGCGTCGAAGACGTACTGGAGCAACTGATCGAGCTGGTGCCGCCGCCGGAAGGAAACGTGGATGCACCGCTGCAGGCCCTGATCATCGACTCCTGGTTTGACAACTATCTGGGGGTCGTGTCGCTGGTGCGGGTTACCCAGGGAACTCTGCGCAAGAAAGACAAGATTCTGGTGAAATCAACGGGTCAGAACTATCTTGCCGAAGGGGTGGGGGTATTCACTCCCAAGCGTAAGGAAACCGGTATTCTGAAAGCCGGCGAAGTGGGATATGTCGTCGCCGGCATCAAGGATATTCAGGGAGCTCCGGTGGGTGACACCCTGACGCTGGCGAAGACGCCGGATGTAGAAGTATTGCCGGGCTTCCAGCGCGTCAAACCCCAGGTCTACGCCGGCATGTTCCCGGTCTCCTCCGATGATTATGAAGATTTTCGCGATGCACTGTCGAAACTGACTCTTAATGACGCCTCGCTGTTCTTCGAACCGGAATCTTCGGACGCGCTGGGTTTTGGCTTTCGCTGCGGCTTCCTGGGCATGCTGCATATGGAGATCATCCAGGAACGGCTGGAGCGGGAATACGATCTCGATCTGATTACTACCGCACCTACCGTGGTCTATGAAGTTGAGATGGGGTCCGGTGAGGTTATCTACGTCGACAGCCCCTCTAAGTTACCGGATTTCGGCAGCATCCGCGAAATGCGCGAGCCTATTGTTCAGGCCAATATCCTGGTGCCTCAGGAGTATCTGGGACCAGTCATTACCCTCTGCGTTGAAAAGCGCGGTGTCCAGAAAGATATGCAGTACCTGGCCAGCCAGGTGGCGATAACCTGGGAGCTGCCGATGAGTGAGGTGGTGATGGATTTCTTCGATCGCCTGAAATCGGTAAGTCGGGGTTACGCGTCGCTGGATTACAGCTTCGTTCGCTTTGAACCGGCTAACCTGTTGAGACTGGATATCCTGATCAACGGTGAGCGTGTCGATGCGCTGGCGGTTATTATGCACAAGGATAACGCTCAGTACCGTGGTCGGGCGCTCTGCGAAAAGATGAAGGAACTGATTCCCCGGCAGATGTTCGATGTTGCTATTCAGGCGGCGATCGGCGGAAAGATCATTGCCCGGACGACAGTGAAAGCGTTGCGCAAGAATGTCACCGCAAAGTGCTACGGCGGTGACGTCAGCCGCAAGAAGAAGCTGCTGCAGAAGCAGAAAGAGGGTAAAAAACGGATGAAGCAGGTCGGACGAGTGGAAGTTCCCCAGGATGCGTTCCTGGCGGTACTTAAGATGGATAACTGATCCTGGTTTTCCCCGGACAATCTGAATTTCCACCAAATAAAATAGCTGGTGTCGTTGATCAGGACAACTGCTGGTTGTTCAACACCGGTATGAGAATCTGAGAGTTATGGATATTGATTTCGCCTTAGTGCTGGTTGTTGCGGTTGCGGTTACCGGGCTGGTGTGGATCTGGGATTACTGCTTCCTGGCACCGAAACGCAGACTGGCGGTAGAGACTGCTCGCTCGCAGAGTGGCGAGGAACTGAAGGAAAACGTACGGCTCGAACTATCCCGGGAACCGGTGGTGGTTGAGTACTCCAAATCATTTTTTCCGGTGCTGTTTCTGGTGCTGGTTCTGCGCTCCTTCCTGGTGGAACCCTTTCAGATCCCCTCCGGATCCATGCTGCCGACTCTGCAGATCGGTGATTTTATCATGGTCAACAAATACCACTACGGCATTCGTCTGCCGGTGGCGGGGACCAAAGTCATTGAACTGAATGATCCGCAGCGCGGTGATGTGATGGTCTTCAAGTATCCTGAAAATCCTCGTATTAACTATATCAAGCGGGTTGTGGGACTGCCGGGAGATCATATTCGCTATGCCAACAAGACCTTCTATATTAACGGCGAGCCGATGAAGCAGGAGTTTGTGGCCCGGCTGGAAGCGCAGAGCCCTCAGAAAGAGCTGGCTAACGAGCAACTGGGCGATGTCAGCCACCAGATCTATAAAAACCTGACCCGTCCCCGTCGACCTGCCGAGTGGATCGTGCCGCAGGGGCACTACTTTATGGTTGGAGATAACCGGGACAACAGCAATGACAGTCGCTTCTGGGGCTTTGTGCCGGACGAGCTGGTGGTGGGTAAAGCGTTTGCTGTCTGGATGCACTGGCCAACCTGGTTCAGCCTGCCGAGCTTCCGAAATAATGGCATGATCGAATAAGGAGAGCAGGGAATGACGTTTGCAGGAAGACAGAGAGGCTGGAGCTTTACCGGAGTGCTGATAGTGCTGATGGTTGCCGGCATCTTTGTATCGGTCGGTTTTAAACTGGCGCCCGCCTATGCGGATCACAATACTCTGAAGTCGATTATGACGGATACCATCAGGGATCGTCAGCTACTGTCGAAGAGCAGACGGGATATTGAAATCAGCGTCATCCGACGCATGCGGATTAACAATACGAAATTACCGAAAGATTTTATGAAAATCTCCAAAGATAAAGGCACCGTTACCATCGATATTAACTACGATGTGCGGATCCCTATCTTCCAGAATGTTGATGCATTAGTCTGGTTTGAAGAAAAATACGAAGGTCAGGAGCTTGAGTAATTCCCTGAACAGGCTCTGTCGTGCCCTGGGGTACGACTTTAAGGACAGCCAGCTGGCCGAGCTGGCCCTGACTCACCGCAGTTGTGGCAATCGCAACAATGAACGTCTGGAGTTTCTGGGCGATTCAATCGTCAACTTTGTAATTGCCGATGCGCTTTATCAGCAATTCCCGGGTGCAAAAGAGGGGCAACTGAGCCGGCTGCGGGCGCGGCTGGTTAAGGGCGTGACCCTGGCGGAACTGGCCCGGGAAATGGATCTTGGTGAGTATCTCAGACTCGGCAGTGGCGAACTCAAAAGCGGCGGTTTTCGTCGGGAATCGATCCTCGCTGATGCGGTGGAAGCTTTGATCGGCGCGATCTACCTGGATGCTGGCCTTGACCCCTGTCGTGAGCGCATACTGGACTGGTACAGCAGTCGGCTGCAGTCATTGTCGCTGGAGGATACCCAGAAGGATCCGAAAACCCGATTGCAGGAATTTCTGCAGTCGCGGCGTACTGAGCTGCCGCGCTATCACCTGATCAGGGTCGAAGGTGAAGCCCATTCGCAGACCTTCTATATTGAGTGTGAGGTAGCCCTGCTGGATCAGCATACTCCGGGAACAGGCAGCAGCCGACGGCTGGCGGAACAGCAGGCCGCTGCGGCCGCACTGAAGGCGTTGGGCGTGGAGAAGTAGTCGATGTCAGAGACTGAACAACAGCCAGGCCGCTGTGGCTATGTGGCTATCGTCGGGCGCCCCAATGTCGGTAAGTCAACATTGCTGAACCGGATTCTTGGCCAGAAGCTCAGCATAACGTCCCGCAAGCCGCAGACCACCCGTCACCAGATCCTCGGTATTAAGACCGAAGGACCGGATCAGATTATCTATGTTGATACCCCGGGGTTGCATAAAGACAGTGGTCGGGCGATTAACCGCTATATGAACCGCGCTGCAAGCTCCGCCCTCCGGGATGTGGATCTGGTGATATTTATGGTGGACCGAACTCAGTGGACCGATGAGGACCAGATAGTTTTCGAAAAGCTGCAGCACAGTCGTATCCCGGTGATTCTGGCGGTCAACAAAGTGGATCGTCTGAACGACAAGAAGTGGCTGCTGCCGCACCTGAAAGAGCTGGGCGATAAGATGAAGTTCGCCGAGATTATACCGATCTCGGCGAAGCATGGTCAGAACCTGGAGCTGCTGGAAAACAGTGTCAGTGAACGTCTGCCGGAAGGCATTCACTATTTTCCGGAAGACCAGCTCACCGACCGCAGCTCCAGATTTCTGGCCGCTGAGCTGGTGCGGGAAAAAATCATGCGTCAGCTCGGTGATGAGCTGCCCTATCAGATAACCGTCGAAATCGAAGAGTTTGGCTATGATGCTGGGGTGCTGCACATCGGTGCTCTGATTCTGGTGGAGCGCAGTGGCCAGAAGAATATCGTGATCGGCAACAAGGGCGAACGTATCAAACGTATCGGTCAGGATGCCCGCAAAGATATGGAGCAGATGTTCGACTGTAAAGTGATGCTGCGCCTGTGGGTTAAAGTGAAGAGCGGCTGGTCCGACGATGAACGGGCCCTGCGCACACTGGGCTATGACGACATCCAGTGATCGGGTGGATGGCCAGCCAGCCTACGTGCTGCACAGCCGTCCCTATAAGGAAACCAGCTGTCTGGTCGATTTTCTGACCGTCGACTTCGGACGTATTCGCGCCGTGGTAAAGGGTGTTCGCCGGTCTTCGTCTTCATTGCGGGAGGTGATTCAGCCCTTCGTGCCGGTGACGATCAGTTGGCGGGGCCGAGGGGAGCTGAAAAACCTCAGTGCCGGCGAAACTACGGCCGTTAACCCTTTTCTGCAGGGCCACAGTCTCTGGTGTGGCCTCTATCTGAACGAGTTGCTGGTCAGGTTGCTGCCGGCCTGGGACAGCCAGCCCCGTCTGTTTGCCTACTATCAGTTTGCTATCACCTCCCTGAACGATGAGGATACGCGGGAGGCGGTGCTTCGAGTATTTGAAAAACGTCTGCTGGAGGAGCTGGGCTTCGCGATTTCGTTCAGCCACTGTGGAGACAATGGTGAGATGGTTGTGGCCGGACAATATTATCGTTTTGATCCCGAGCAGGGCTTTTCTGCGGTGAACGATCCACAGTTGTCGAGCCGCCGGCTTTATCCGGGATCGGCGCTGCTGGCGATAGCGGCCGATGATTACGGCGATGCCGGGGTGAGAAACGTGGCGAAGCGGCTGATGCGGATGGCGCTGGAGCCCCACCTTGGCGACCGCCCGCTTCGTAGCCGGGAGCTGTTTCTTCAGCGCAGGCCGCAGCCGGCGGCTGAACGCAACGGAGGACCGACGGTCTTATGATCCTGGGCATCGGTACCGACATCGTCGAAGTAGCGAGAATTGAGCAGGCGCTGGAAAGACTGGGGCGACGGTTTGCCCGACGTATCCTCTCTGATCAGGAGCTGGAAGAATTCGACGACCACAGGATGCCGGAACGCTTTCTCGCCAAGCGCTTTGCCGTTAAGGAGGCCGCTGCCAAAGCGCTGGGCACCGGCATTGCGCAGGGGGTTTCCTGGCAGCATATTGCGGTCAGCCATAATGAGCTGGGGGCGCCGTTACTGCTGTTCAGTGAACGGGCGCAGCAGCTGCAGAAAGAAAAAGGAATCACCAGTCTCCATGTCAGTCTCTCAGATGAGCAGAACCATGTGGTGGCCTTTGTGATTCTGGAAAGCCGGGGAAAGATCTCCGGATAAGTTTTATGCGTTTAATCGGGTTGTACAGATGAGTAGCGAATTTCCAACGATTGAAGCCTGTGTGGGGCAGACCCCGCTGGTGCGGTTACAACGGCTGACCGGTAACTCCAGTAATACTATTCTGGTTAAACTGGAGGGTAACAATCCGGCCGGTTCCGTTAAGGATCGTCCGGCGCTGAGCATGATCAACCTGGCCGAAGAACGCGGAGATATTCAGCCCGGCGATACGCTGATTGAAGCGACCAGCGGCAACACCGGTATCGCTCTGGCGATGGCGGCGGCGATCAAGGGTTATCGAATGATCCTGATAATGCCGGATAACAGCAGTCAGGAGCGTAAGTCGGCGATGACCGCCTATGGTGCCGAGCTGATTCTGGTCAGCAAAGAAGAAGGTATGGAAGGCGCTCGCGATCTTGCTCTGAAAATGCAGTCCGAAGGCCGCGGTAAGGTGCTGGATCAGTTTGCCAATTTCGATAATCCGACCGCCCACTACCAGACCACAGGACCTGAAATCTGGCAGCAGAGCCAGGGTCGGGTCACTCACTTTGTCAGTTCGATGGGTACCACCGGTACCATCATGGGTGTTTCCCGCTACCTGAAAGAGCAGAATCCGGCGATTGAGATCGTCGGGCTACAGCCGGAGGAGGATGCCAGTATCCCCGGAATTCGCCGCTGGCCGGAAGAGTACCTGCCCTCCATATTTGAGGAGCAGCGTGTTGATCGCATTATCGATATGAGCCAGCAGCTGGCCGAGCAGACCATGCGGGATCTTGCCCGCTGCGAAGGTATTTTCTGCGGTGTTTCCTCCGGTGGTGCTGTTGCCGGCGCGTTACGACTGTCCGAACAGGTTGAGAATGCGGTAATCGTCTGCATCATCTGTGATCGCGGCGACCGTTACCTGTCCACCGGTGTTTTCGACCCGGAGCAGGGCTGAGGACCATTGTCCGCAGCGAATGCTCAGCCCTGACCATTCGCCGATGCAGCGGCTGTACTGTCGGGTGTCACTGTCGCCTGGAGACAGCGTGGTTGCCAGCCGGCGCTGAAGATGAACGCCGTCCCGGGCGAAAGCATGAATGCCAATAGAAGGAGTGTTTGTTTGGCATGGTAAAAGTAAGAGAAGACCATCCGATTCATGAGGATGGTTCCGTCAATATCGATCTCTGGCTCGAACGAATTCAGCAGGACGTCAATATTCGTGATGTCGACCAGGTAATCCGGGCCTGTGAGTGGGCACGGCAGGCCCATGAGAGTGTCGGCAGTGATGACGATGTATGGGCCGACAATACCCCGGGCAGCTATCGAACCGGGCTGGAAATGGCTGAAATTCTGGCCGACCTGAATCTGGATCAGGAGACCCTGGTCGCTGCGATTCTGTATCGCAGTGTTCGTGAGAAGAAGCTGAACTCTGATTTTATACGCAAGGAGTTCGGCAACGAAGTAGCCGGCCTGATCGAGGGGGTGTTGCAGATGGCCGCGATCGGCTCCATTCTGCACCCCACCCCGGATACCGTGCTGGGTCAGACCGAGGGGCAGCTTGATAACGTTCGCAAGATGCTGGTCACCCTGATCGACGATGTCCGGGTTGCGCTGATCAAGCTGGCGGAGCGTACCTGTGCCATCCGGGCGGTCAAAAACGGTGATCGCAAGCGCCGTTACCGGGTTGCACGAGAGGTGTTCGATGTTTATGCGCCGCTGGCCCACCGACTCGGTATCGGTCACATCAAATGGGAGCTGGAGGACCTCAGCTTCCGCTATCTGCAGCCTAACGCCTACAAGCAGATCGCCTCGCTGCTGGATGAGAAGCGACTGGATCGTCAGCAGTTTATCGACAATGTGCTCTACACCCTGAAAACTTCGATGAACAGCGTCGGCATCAATGCCGAGCTCACCGGTCGGGCCAAGCACATCTACAGTATCTGGCGCAAAATGCAGCGTAAACGGATCGATTTTCATCAGGTCTACGATGTCCGTGCGGTGCGTATTCTGGTGCCGGAGGTGCGTGACTGTTATGCGGTGCTGGGTATTGTCCACGGGCTCTGGAAGAACATTCCCCACGAATTTGACGACTATATCGCCTCGCCGAAGGAGAACGGATACCGCTCTCTGCATACTGCGGTGATCGGACCCGAGGGTAAGGTGCTGGAGATACAGATCCGCACCTTCGATATGCATGAAGATGCTGAACTCGGCGTCTGTGCTCACTGGCTCTATAAGGGAACTGATACCTCCGGTAAGAGCGACAGCTACGAAGATAAGATCAACTGGCTGCGCCAGGTGCTGGAGTGGCATGAGGATGTGGGCAACGCCAGCGAGCTGGTCGATCAGTTACGTTCCGGGTTTGAACAGGACCGCATCTACGCCTTTACGCCGGACGGCCATGTCGTCGATCTGGTGGCCGGCGCCACGCCCCTGGACTTCGCCTATCGGGTGCATACCGAGGTGGGTCACCGCTGCCGTGGCGCCAAGGTCAACAGCAAGATCGTACCGCTCAATACGTCGCTGAATACCGGTGATCAGGTGGAGATACTGACGGCGAAAGAGGGCGGCCCGAGTCGTGACTGGCTCAATTATAACCTCGGATACATCGCCTCCACCCGAGCCCGGGCTAAGATCAGGCACTGGTTTAAGGACCAGGCCCGCGAGCAGAACCTGCTGGGCGGTCGGCAGATGGCTGAACGGGAGATGAAGCGGCTGGCACTCAGGGATGTCGACTACATCAGCCTGGCCGAAAAACTCAATTTTCATTCCGAGGATGATATGTTTGCCGCCCTCGGGGCCGGTGATCTCCGCCTCAGCCAGATTATCAGCGGTGCCCAGCGCCAGCTGGAAAGTGAGCATCATGACGAGCAGCTGGACCTGGCACTGACGCCCGCCCGCGAGGAGACTGGTGGTAGCGGTGATGTGGTGATCTGCGGGGTCGGCAACCTGCTGACCCGGGTAGCCAGCTGCTGTAAGCCGGTGCCCGGCGATCCTATTATCGGTTTTATCACCCAGGGTCGCGGCGTATCCGTTCACCGTCAGGACTGCGTCAATGCGCTACAGCTCGAGGAAGTGGAACAGGATCGTATGATCGAGGTGAGCTGGGGCGAGGAAGCCTCGGAAACCTACTCCGTGGATATTCGTATCGACGCCTGGGATCGCGCCGGTCTGCTGCGTGACATTATGACCGTGATGGCTAATGAGAAGATCAGCGTAGTGGCGGTGAACACCCGTACCAACAAGCGCGAGAACACCGCCCGAATTCAGGTGACCCTGGAGATCCGGCGACTCGAGGAGCTGGGGCGGATCATGGATAAGATCGGTCAGCTGCCCAATATTACCGATGTACATCGACAGGTGGGAGGTAATTCGTGAGAGAGCCGGCGTCCGACGGGTACCGGCTTGATGACCTGATCCGGCTGATGGCCTGTCTGCGGGATTCGGAGCATGGCTGCCCCTGGGATCTGAAACAGGATCTGGCCAGTATCGTCCCCCATACCCTGGATGAGGTCTATGAGGTGATCGATACCATCGAACGCCTTGACTACGACCATCTTCGTGACGAGCTGGGAGACCTGCTGTTTCAGGTGGTGTTCTACGCCCGTATCTGCGAAGAAGAGTCCCGTTTCAGGTTTGACGACATCATCGACGGCCTGGTCAGTAAACTACTTCGTCGACATCCTCATGTCTTCCCGGATGGCACTCTGGGCAGCTTCGGACGGGGTGGGGAGCTGAGCGAAGAGGAGATTCGCCGAAACTGGGAACGGATTAAGGCGGAGGAACGAGCGGAGAAAGAGATAAAAACTCCTGCAGCTACCGGTGATGAACAGCCGTCGGTGGTGGCGGATATTCCCGTCAGCCTGCCGGCATTGCTGCGGGCTCACAAACTGCAGAAACGAGCCGCCTCGGTCGGATTTGACTGGCAGAGTCTGGCGCCGGTGTTCGATAACCTTGAAGGCGAAATTCAGGAGCTGCGGGAAGCGGTGGCTGAGGGAGATGAGGCGGCTGTTATTGATGAGCTGGGTGACCTGTTTTTTTCCTGCGTTAATCTCGCCCGCCACCTGAAACAGGACTCCGAGCAGGTACTGCGGCAGGCCAACAACAAGTTCGAACAGCGTTTTCGCCGGGTGGAGGTACTGGCGGCCGAGGCGAAAATTCAGATGGATCAGGCCTCGGAAGAGATTCTGGATGCGCTCTGGCAGCAGGCCAAGCGGGATCTCAGTGGCGGCGGCTGACTACGGGGCGCTGTTGTTTTCAGGCTCAGCGACGGCTTCTTTAGCTGAAGCTCTGCTACCGATCGAGTCGATAAACCGGGCAATGGCCTGCCAGTATCCGGGCACTTCATTGATATTGATGTGATTGCGGTCGGGGAAGTGGCTACGAATAACCGGCCCTTTCCAGCGATCGGCCAGTCTCTGTGCATGAACCGGGGGAACCACCCGGTCAGCACCCGCCGTCAGACTAAGCATCGGGACTTCGATCTGTGGTGCCAGCTGGTCCGAATCGAAACGATGACGGATCAGTGGCCCGACCGGAAGAAACGGATAATGGGCCTGGGCCAGTTTCGCCAGACTGTCGTAAGGGGTGATCAGAACCAGTCCGGCCACCGGTCGCTGGCTGGCCAGCCAGGCCGCAACGCCGGAACCCAGGCTGCGGCCGGTCAGAATTACCCGTGAGGGGGCGATACCGAGCTGTGACCGGGCATAGTCATAGATTGCCAGCGCGTCCCGTTTCATGGTCGTTTCGGACGGTCGTCCACTGCTGGCACCGAAGCCGCGATAGTTGATCATCAACAGCGACGCATTCAGATGGCGGCGAAACCAGCTGATATTCCAGGAAATTTCCTCCGCATTGCCGCCGAAATAGATCAGCAGTGGTTGTCGGCCCGTGGGCTCCGGCAGATACCAGCCATGGAGCTGCGCATCGCCGACATCCAGTTGAACTTCGGCGTGCTGATGCAGTGCCCGGTTCGCCGGCGTCAGCGGCTGTGGATGAAAGATCAGCTGATCCTGAAACAGGTACATGACCCCGGTCATCAGCGCCAGCGTCAGGATCCCGAAGACCAGCAGTTGCAGCAACCAGTTCAGCATCAGAGTGCCAGTTCTGCGCGCATCATGGCCAGCTTCAGCAGACCGGTAACACTCAGGCCGTCCCGAATGCGACCATCCATCGCCATGGCAATGGCCTCATCCAGCGGCAGACAACGGATGGCAAGATCCTCGGTCTCGTCGAAACAGGTTTCTCCGGCAGTTAACTGGCGGGCCAGATAGACTACGCCCTGCTCATCGGTGACTGAGTTGGAGATATCTACCCGGAGAATTTCGGTGAACTTACCGGCCCGCAACCCGGTCTCTTCCGCCAGCTCCCGCCGTGCTCCCTCCTGCGGATCTTCCGCGACCGGATGGCCGCCCATGGGAATCTCCCAGCTGTAGCCGCCGGTGGCGTAACGATACTGTCCCACCAGCCAGGTCCGGCCCTGCTCATCTACCGGAATGATACCCACGGCACGGTTGCGAAACTTCACCAGCCCATAGATACCTTCCCCGCCGCCGGGATTGATCACCCGATCCTCGCGGATACGTAACCAGGGGTTCTCGTAGATCATGCGAGACGCCAGGGTGGTCCAGGGGCTGGTTTTTAGCTCCGGCCGATCATCCATTGCTGTGCTGCTCCTGCTCGAAGGTTAGTGGGAAAAAGAATCGAAACTGTTCATCCCCCAATCGAATATTTTCAGTCCGATTCGAGTGATTGCTCAGGGGCTGCATTTCCGAAGTTGAGATGCCGTCAAAAAAACCGAGGAGTTCCCTCCCCACTGTTGCTCAGCCCTTGCCTGTGACAACCCATGCCTTAGACTAACCCGATTAGTTTGTCAGGGAAATTACCGATGTTGAAAGTTGTGTTGATCAGTGGCGTACTGCTGTTGTCACCATTCCTGCTGACCGGACAGGTCAGGGCGGAAGAGGTCCGTTACAGCAGCCATATCAAGCCGATTCTCGATAAGCACTGTGTTGAATGCCACTCCGGCTGGTTTCCTGATGGCGGTCTCAGTCTGGAGTCGCTGGAGGATATTCGGGAGGGCGGCAGACAGGGAGCGGCGGTAATTCCGGGCAAGCCCGAGAAAGGCTGGCTGATCAATCTGGTCCGTTCGGCCCCGGGTCGCTACAGCAAGATGCCGCCGGGGCCGAAACAACTCAGTGATACGGATATTCAGCTGATTCAGCGCTGGATAGCCGGTGGCGCCCGCCCGTAACGGGACAGCGCACCCTTATTCTGCTCAGATGTTGTGGCTTGAAAGTACATCCACCGCATGGAGTGCCAGCATCGCTTCTTCATCGGTGGCGATTACCCGCACCCGCACGCGGCTGTCAGCACTGCTGATCACCGACTGGCCGGCTTCGTTGGCTGAGCTGTCCAGGTCAATACCCAGCCAGCGACAGCGGTCGATGATACGCTGACGTATCTCTGCACTGTTCTCACCGACACCTCCGGTAAATACCAGCTGATCGAGCCCTTCAAGCGCCGCCGTCAGGCTGCCGATTTCACGGGCGGCCCGATAGGTAAACAGGTCGATCGCCTCCTGAGCTTCCGGGCGCTCACTGGCCAGCAGCTCCTGCATATCGCTGCTGATACCGGACACCCCCAGCCAGCCACTCTCCTGATAGATCAGTTTTTCCAACCGGTCCGGGTCCATGCCGTAATGGCGCATCAGGTAGAGCATCACGCCGGGATCGAGGCTGCCGCAGCGGGTTCCCATGGGGATGCCGTCCACCGCGGTGAAGCCCATGGTAGACGCCTGGCTGCGTCCCTGGCGGAGGGCGCACATGCTGGCGCCGGCGCCGAGATGGGCAACGATGGTGGGACGCGCTGCCAGCTGAGGATCCAGCTGGGCCAGCCGGCGCTGAATAAATTCGTAGGACAGGCCGTGAAAGCCATAGCGGCGAATACCCTCTTCGGTCAGCTGGCGGGGCAGGGCATAATGACAGGCTCGGGCGGGCTGACCGGCATGGAACATGGTGTCGAAGCAGGCAATCTGAGGCAGCTGCGGCAGATGGTACCGGCAGGCATCGATCAGCTTCAGGTTGTAGGGCTGGTGCAGAGGGGCCAGCGGCACAAAGGCATGCAGCTGTTCCAGGATCTCACCGGTGACACGCACCGGGCCGGTAAAGGCTTCTCCTCCATGGACTACCCGGTGGCTGATGGCTGTTACCGCATCGTCGGGACTCTGTTCATTGAGCCAGTCGAGAACCAGATCAAAACCGACCTGGTGCCGGTCGGCCGGAGGAACATCTCTGAAATCCGGCTGGTACATTTTCCGCTGATGACCGGCGGAATCCCGGATGCTGAGTGTTGCCTGACCGGACAGGTTGCTGAGTCTGAAGCTGTAGAGCAGTTCCGGCGACTGATCACCTGCCCGGAACAGCGCACATTTCAGACTGGAGGAGCCACCGTTCACGGTGAGTATATTGTTCATCAGATGCCTTTGAGAGTGGAATGGTTGACCTGAAAAGAGGCCAGCGCACAGGAAGCCAGTCGGCCGAGGGTTTTTTCGGCACGGCTGGTCAGAACGATCGGAACCCGGGCACCCAGTACCAGGCCCGCCGACTTGGCATTGGCCAGATACATCAGCTGCTTGGCGATCATATTTGCCGCTTCCAGATCCGGTGCCAGCAGGATATCAGCCTCTCCGGAGACCGGTGAACTGATATGCTTGTCCAGCGCCGCCTGGCGGGAGATGGCGTTATCGAAAGCCAGCGGGCCGTCGATGATACCACCGCTGATCTGACCACGATCGGCCATTTTACAGAGCGCGGCCGCATCGATGGTACTGATCATCGCCGGCTTGACCGTTTCAACTGCCGCCAGCACCGCCACCCTGGGCGTCTCAATCCCCAGCGCATGAGCGAAGCAGATGGCATTCTGGACAATGTCTTTCTTAACTGCCAGATCCGGCACTATATTGATTGCCGCATCGGTAATGATCAGCGGTTTATGGTAGTTGGGGACGTCCAGGATAAATACATGGCTGAGGCGCCGCTCGGTGCGAATCCCCAGACTCTTATGGACCACAGCCCGCAGCATTTCATCGGTGGAGATAGCGCCTTTCATCAGTACCTGAACCCGGCGTTGCCGGGCCAGTTCCACGGCCGTTTCCGCGGCGTCATGGCTGTGTGCGGTGTCGATAATCGGCAGTTTGCCCAGCTCGATCTTCTCATCCGACGCAACCGCCCGGATCCGGGCTTCCGGGCCGACCAGCAGCGGATCAATCAGCCCCTGCTCCGCAGCTTTAACCGCACCGAGCAGACTGTTACGATCGACCGGGTGAATGACGGCGGTGGTAACAGGCGCGGCCCTGCGGGCCTGTTCAATATAAAATTCCAGCTGGTTGTGGCCAGGCGGTTGTCCGGGTTCCATCACTGATCCTCCGCAACGACACCGGGGGCCTGTTGAGGGGCCCCCGGTTGTATGCTGTTCATGGTTGCCGATAGCCTTTCCGGATAAGCCGGCGCAATCAGCAGCTTACCGGTCAGACCGGGGTTTTCAGTGTTTCCTGATAAGGGGGCCAGCCCAGTGGCTTACCACCCAGAACGTGCAGGTGAATATGGTAGACCGTCTGACCGGAGTGGCTGTTGCAGTTCATCACCGTGCGATAGCCGTCCTCGGCAATACCCAGCTCGGCAGCGATTTTAGCCGCCGTCATCTGCAGAGAACCGACGACTTCACAGTGCCCGGGCTCTATATCATTCAGGGTGGCGATATGGACCTTTGGAACCACCAGAAAATGGTGTGGGGCCTGAGGATTGATATCCCGAAACGCCAGGACCCGGTCATCCTCGTAAAGGATGTCTGCCGGAATCTCTCTGGCAATAATCCTGCAAAACAGACAGTCTGCATGTTCAGCGCTCATAGTTGTTTCCTTACTGGTATAGGGTGCAGATAACCGGCGCAGCCAGCGGCTGCGAACGCTATTACGCACCTGCACAAATATACCCCGTCAGCGGGGCGGTTTGAAGTCGGTTCGCCGGCCAATCCTGACGGTCTTCTACAGGGTTTGCAACTGTCCTGCAGAGGCTTTTCTCAACCGGGCTTCAGCCGCGCCCGGATACTGTCGCTGGCGGCAATAGTGCCGTCGGCGCTGTAATTTTCACTGTTGCTGCCAATCTGATCGAGATCGTAGAGGTAGTTGACCATCAGTCCGGCCGAGCGTCGCAGACCCCGTTCAGAGCGATCAGCCAGCCAGTTCAGCTGCTCGATTCGGGCGCCGTTGCTGAGATGGAAATGGGCCACCGGATCCAGTGACTGGTGGCCGCGGCGTTTCTGGTCCAGCAGATAATGGCCGCACAGGCGTTCCAGCAGTGGTTGCAGAATATCGTTGCGTTCCGGATCACAGAACCAGTCCGGCTGCTGCAGCAACCAGGTCAGCGGTTTATCGGTGGCATCCGGGGCCAGTCCGGTCAGGGTCTGCCATTCTTCGGCACTGATCAGGCCGCGGCTGGTAAAGCCGACGGTGTCTGACATCCAGCGCAGAAAACCGGGAATCGGTGAGAGCGTAGCGAAGCGATTAAGGTTGGGAAATTCCCGCTTCAGCTCTGAAACCACTCGTTTTATCAGGAAGTTGCCGAAGCTGATACCGGCCAGCCCTCGCTGAGCGTTGCTGATGGAGTAGAAAATAGCGGTATCGGCCTGTTCCGGATCCAGCGCGGTCTGATTATCGTCCAGTACCCGCTGGATATCGGTGGCCAGCCCCTCCATCAACGCCACCTGAATAAAGATCAGCGGCTCTTCCGGCATACTGGGGTGAAAGAAAGCAAACAACCGGCGGTCCCGTACCAACCGGTGTTTGAGATCCTCCCAGTCGCGGATTTCATGAACCGCTTCATATTCGATCAGCTTCTCCAGCAGACTGGCGGAGCTGTCCCAGCTGATCTGCTGCAGTTTCAGAAAGCCGACGTCGAACCAGGAGATCAGCAGGTCCTTCAGGTCCTCCTCCAGATCACCGAGGGCGGGCTCGTCCGGTCCGGCCAACCGACGCATATCGGCGCGCATATCCACCAGAAACTTAATCCCCCGGGGCAGGGCGTTGAACTGGGTCAGCAGGTGCCGGCGCGGAGCTTCCAGGCTACTACGCAGCTGTCGGCGCAGACGACGGCGCTGTCCCTCGTCCACCGCTTGCTGATAGTCGACCAGCGACTGATCGAGTTGCTGGCTGTCGATATCAAAATGGGTCGCCAGCAACAGCAGAAAGCGGCGTTTTCCTGTGTCGCTGAGCCCCATATAGGCGTTACCCAGTCGGGCTGCACCGACCCGGGCCGCGACGTCGCCACCACGAGCCTGCAGACAGGCGGTTATCTGCTCCAGCAGACAGTAATGCTCCGTTTCAGGCAGGTCTTCGCTGAGCTGCAGATCGATCGGGCAGACCGAACTCTGGCCCAGATCCTTCCAGACGGTGCGAAGGTGAGCCAGGGTACGGTCGAGAAAGCTGAGTGTTGATGCCATAACAGATTCCCTCTCCGGCTTTACCAGATAGTGTAGACATTGCATCAGCAGGGTTGGCTTTACGCTGGTTGTCTGGTGTGTGGAGACAGGCAGGGAGCCGGTCGTTGGTTCAGGCTTCTCGAAAGGGCGAATTGCAGTAAAATACGGGATCTGTGTATCAGTCAGGAGTCCGTATTTATGCCAACCTACGATTATCGCTGCACCCTGACCGGTGACTGCTACGAAGTCCGTCACAGCATGAGTGAAAAACTCAGCAGCTGGGGGGACCTCTGTGAACGTGCCGGTATCGAAGTCGGTTCCACCCCGGCCGATACGCCGGTTGAACGACTGGCGACCGGTGGCCAGGTGGTGAACAGTCGCTCGCTGAAAAACCCGGAAGCGCCGCCCTGTGCCAGCGGTGGTGGCTGTCCCGGGGGCAGTTGCGGAATCTGAGCCGCCCGGTTTCGTTCCGATCAGTCCAGCAGGCCTGCCAGTGTCCGGATCGCCCCGCTGACTCGCTGATCGTCATTAAAGGCATAGTTGAGGCGAATACAGTTCCGGTATCGCTCGCGGGCGGAAAACAGCGGCCCGGGAGCGATGCTGATTCCCGCTTCCAGCGCTCGCTGATAGAGAACCATCGTATCGCACTCCTCAGGTAGCTGCAGCCACAGCAGAAATCCTCCCGATGGCCGGGTATGCCGGGTTTCCGCGGGAAAGAGTTCGCGGATCAGAGCGATCATCCGGTCCCGGCGTCCGCGGTAGTAGCTCCGTATCTGACGCAGGTGGCGTTCAAAGCCACCGCGGGCCAGGTGGTCTGCCACCGCAGACTGCAGTAAGCCCGGCGAGGCCATGGTGCTGACGAATTTCAGAGACGCCACCCTCGAATGATAGCGTCCGGCGCTGACCCAGCCGACACGCAGATCAGGATCCAGGGTCTTGGAAACCGAGCTGCACCAAAGTACCCGGCCATCCCGGTCCCAGGCCTTGATCGCCCGCGGGCGGCGCTGGCCGAAGTGCAACTCGCCGAACACATCGTCTTCGACCAGTGGCAGGTCTTTTTCAGCCAGTATCTGCAGCACCTGCTGTTTATGGCTGTCCGGCATCACCGACCCCAGCGGGTTGCTGACCGTGGGTGACAGCAGGCAGGCCCGAACCGGCCAGCGTGACAGCGCCTGAGCCAGTGCCTGGGGAGATATACCCGTTTCCGGATGGGTGGGGATTTCCAGGGCTTTCAGCCCCAGAGCTTCAATCACCTGCAGGGTGCCGTAAAAAACCGGCGATTCCACGGCGATCGTGTCTCCGGGACGGGTGACCGCCTGCAGACAGAGAGAAATTGCTTCCTGGCAACCGGAAGTCACCAGCAGCTGATCGGCGCTCAGCTCACAGCCGGCATCCTGAGCCCGGCGCGCCAGCTGGCGTCGCAACTCCGGATCGCCGGTCGGATCCGCATAGTGGCCAAAGGGTGCCTGGGGCTGTCGCGCTCGGGCGGCGATGGTCTGGCGTATACTCCGGCAACCACTGAAATGGCAGCTGGGATAGGCCGGGCCCAGTGGCGTCTGGCTGGCAGAAGCACTGGCCCGCACCACCTGCAGAGAGAGTTCACCCACCGAAACCGCGACCGGATCGTCGGCCGGCGCTGAAACGGCCGGTAACGCCGGCTGTCGGTCAGACTCCGCGATAAAGAACCCGGACTGGGGTCTGGCCCGAATCAGTCCCCGGCTTTCCAGCAGATCATAGGCCTGCACCAGGGTACCGAGACTGACACTTTCCTGGCGGCACATCTGGCGCAGGGAGGGCAGGCGTTCGCCGGGCTGGAAATGGCCGTTACGGATCTGCCGCTCCAGCCGGTCGGCGATTTGCTGATACCGATGTGTCTGCATGTATTAAAACCGCGAGCATTGTGGATATGCCAAACTGTATCAGTCGGAATTTAATAAACTGAATCTGTACAAGTACAGTTGATGATTCTAAATTGCTGATTCAACTCTGACCAGAGCTCGAAACAGGAGATGCCGATGACTCAGCAATTATCATCATGGACGCTGCGACTGATGCCGGTGCTGTTCGTCTGGCTCTGGAGTACCGGGTTTATCGGCGCCCGATACGGGCTGCCCTGGGCGGAACCCTTTACGTTACTGCTGTACCGGATGCTGATGACCCTGGCTCTGCTGGCTATGGTGGCCTGGTGGCTGAAATCGGCCTGGCCCCGGGGGACAATGATATTTCACACGGCGGTAGTCGGACTGCTGGTGCACGGTCTCTACCTCGGCGGTGTGTTCTACGCCATCGTTGGTGGTATGCCTGCCGGTGTGGCATCGCTGATAGTTGGCCTGCAGCCACTGGTCACGGCACTGATGGCGGTACTGATACTGCGGGAGTCGGTGGGCCGACGGCAGTGGCTGGGGCTCAGCCTGGGTCTGGCCGGGGTTGCTCTGGTGTTGTTTGAAAAGATGGGCGGGAGCGACAGCCTTTCTCCTTTTCCGCTCTGGACGGTGATCTGGGCACTAATTGCGCTGGCGGCGATATCGGTGGGTACGGTCTACCAGAAGCGCTTCTGTCAGGGTGTTGAGCTGGTGCCGGCCACCTTTATCCAGTACTGCGCCGCGACACTGTTTTTTGCCGCGGGGGCGTTCGGTTTCGAAAGCCGGGAAGTGAACTGGCAGCCCGAACTGCTGATGGCCATGGCGTGGCTGGTGCTGGGGCTGTCGATCGGTGCGATCTTGTTGCTGATGGCGCTGATTCGGCGGGGAGCCGCCTCGCAGGTGGCCAGTCTGTTCTATCTTGTGCCTCCGGTCACCGCACTGGAAGCGTTTCTGTTATTTGATGAACGCCTGGGTGTCGTGGCCATGGCGGGAGGCCTGATCGCGGTGCTGGGGGTGGCGCTGGTGGTGAGTGGTAACAGATCCGGTCAGCGTAATTCGCCGGAACCGGCAGCCAGCTCGGGTGCCGCACGCAGTGCTGGCGTAACTGATCAACCCGAGACAGGTGACGAGGCTGGTGAGGTGCTGAAGTGAAAGTGTGGACACCTATCGGCCAGGGGGGGCAGATAAGGAGATGGGCTCAGCGGTTGGGCTTATGCCTGGATATACAGTTCTGGCTATATCCTCATGAAAAAAGATCATTAAGGATTTTCGGAATGATGCCTGTGCTGGTCTATAGTTAATGTCCCCCTTAAGCATATTGGTAGTTTTGGCCCTGCCGTTTCGGCAGGGCCTTTTATTTTCCGGCAGTTTCCGATTTTCCGATTTATCCCGGTACCAGCACCCGCCAGCCCGGCTATTTCCGTATCGCTGAGCCGCCGGCCTGCCGACGCCGTATGCTCTCCGCCGTGTAGACCAGCAGTGCCAGCCAGATCAGGCCGAAACCGATCACCCGATCGCCGGAAAACTCTTCACCGTAGACCAGAATACCCAGTACCAGCTGGATACTGGGCCCGATATATTGCAGCAGTCCCAGTTGTGTCAGGGTGATACGGCGTGCGCCGTAGGCGAACAGCAGCAGTGGTAGTGCCGTCGCAACGCCGGTACCGGCCAGCAGCAGGTCGTAATCCGGGCCATAGCGTCCGAAACTGCCGGTCTCCTGATAACCCAGCCAGAACAGATAGGCCAGTGCCGGCAGTGACAGAAGCGCTGTTTCCAGTGCCAGCCCCTGCATCGACTCCAGCCGTGAGCGTTTGCGCAGCAGCCCGTAAAAGCCAAAGCTTCCGGCCAGCAACAGGGCGATCCAGGGCAGCTGGCCGTAGCTGACAGTCAGATAGAGCACGCCGGCAGCGGCGATGGCGATGGCAAACCACTGCCAGGGCCTGAGGCGCTCCTGCAGAAAAAGCACGCCCAGCAATACGTTCAGCAGCGGATTGATATAGTAGCCGAGGCTCGTTTCGACAATATAGCCGGCATTGACCGCCCAGATATAGATCAGCCAGTTACAACCCAGCAGCACCGAACAGCCCAGGGCGTTGAGCAGGACCTGCGGCTCACTGCAGGCCTCCCGAAGCCTTCGCCACTGATGACGCAGCACCAGCAGCAGGGCAACAAACAACAGCGACCAGACCATCCGGTGGCTGAGAATTTCGCCGGCAGGGGTGAGGGCGACACTTTTCCAGTAGACCGGCAGAAAGCCCCAGATGGTGAAGGCCGCCAGGGCCGCTGCAACTCCGCTGTTCATCAGCGTTCAGCCTCTGATAGCGCTGTCGACTGACCAGTCCTGCGACCGGTCGGCAGCAGTTGCCGGCGGAGACCCGGTCCCCAGTGGTAGAACGCCAGGCCCAGACAGATCAGCAGTGCTCCCTGCAGCAGGCTGAGGGTCAGCGGTTCCTGGTTCAACAGGTTGCCGAGACTGAGGGCAATAACCGGTGTCACCAGGGTGACCAGCGCCACCGTTGTCGGCGACAGTTTCTGGAGGATATAAAAGTAGCTGACAAAACCCAGCAGCGAGCCGAACAGTGCCAGGTAGAGTATCGCCCAGAATGAGCGGCTGCCCGGATCCGGTGGTACCAGCTGACCCTCCATGACGAACCATGTCAGCAGATAGAGGGGAACCGACAACCAGAGTGAACCGACGGTCTGAGCCAGCGGATGCAGATGGACCCCGATACCTTTAATCAGTACGCCGCTGGCGCTGAAAAGCAGTACCGCTATCAGCAGCAGACCGATACCGGCAAGGGTCTGTTCATCGACAATCAGTTCGTCCGCCATTACCCGGGCAAGCCCGGACAACGCCAGCAACAGCGCCAGCCAGCGAATAGCGGTAAAACCACGCTCCTGTAGCCACAGCCGACCCATCAGGCCGGATATCATCGGGGTAAGACCGAAGATCAGTGAAATCAGACCGGAGGGTACGTAACGGGCTGCCAGGTAGGTCATCAGCATTGCGCCGTAAATCCCCAGTACCGCACAGCCATAACTCTTCAGTGCCGGTCCGGTCCACGGCAGAGGAATACGCCATAATCGCAGCAGCAGGCTGCCCAGCACCGCAGCAATCGCCATACGCAGCATCGCCGCCATGACCGGAGAAACGGATTCGCTGCTCCAGACCACCGCCAGTGGGGTGGTGGACCAGACAACAATCACGGTCAGGTAGGCGATCGGGACCGACGTATTGGAATGTGGCATTTGCTGTTACCTCCTCTGTGTTGCCCCGGTGTCGCTTCCTGTCACGCCCGCGGGCTCCTGTTTTCGCAGCGTTCGGGCCCGGGCAAAAAAAAGGCCGCAGGTTGTAAACGCTGCGGCCTTAAGATCCAGTAGGTGTTCAGTCAGTCACAAACACTCCGTATCCGGGCCGCCGTCTGGCGCACAATGTGCTTCAGCCAGCCACAGAAAGAGGCCGGCAGTGCCGGAATCATCAGAACGTAAGTGAAAGATTGAGTAGCCATAGTGGATCGATTCTGGGAGGGATACCGAGCTTTGTCAATTATCTTTTACAATTAATAAAAAGCATTTTCTTCGACCGCGGATTTTACGGATTGCTATAGTGGTGGTTCCGGACCAGAAAGAGGAACCTGTACATCAATGAGAAAATGGCACAAGGGGATAATTGTCGTGCTTGCCTGCGCCCTGATAACCGGTGCCGGCTGCGCCAGAATCACCCTGATCGGTGCTGATGCTCAGACTCAGAGTCTGGCGGCGCGGGCAGATGCTGGAGATACCGAGGCTGGCTATCAGCTGGGATTGCGCTACACCAGCGGAACCGGAGTTCGACAGAATTTTGCCTACGGAATGCAATATTTCCGGCAGGCCGCGGGTTCTGGTCACGTCGCCGCCCAGTATCTTTATGGTATGGGCTTCTATACCGGGCGGGGAACCGGCAGAGATCTGAAGCAAGCCCGCCTGTGGTTGCAGCGGGCTGCCGATCAGGGATATGCCAGCGCTTGTCATCAGCTGGGGCAGATCTATATCAATGGCCAGGGTGTCCCGGCGGAACCGGGGTGGGGCATGCACTGGGTCGCTCAGGCAGCGGAACAGGGCAATCCGTCGGCACAGTTGTTGTTCGGTGTCGGCTACCTGAAGGGAATAGGCATTGATAAAAACCGGTTGCAGGGCATGAAATGGCTGGCGCTGGCTGAGAGTTCAGGATCGTCCACTGCCACAGAGATGCTGAAGAGGCTGGCTCACCGCCAACCTGATGCGGTGGCTATTGCCCGTCAGGCGTCAGCACGCTGGCGCAAGGTGCTGGCAGGGAAGAGTCGCAGTCGACAGCGAATTCGCTATATTCAGTATCGGCTTGCCGCAGAAGGATTTGATACCGGTGCGGCTGATGGAGTGTGGGGGCCGAAGACCGAGGCCGCAGCGACAGGATTCAGCCGGCGTTTCGGTAAAACCGGAGCACTGGGCAGGGAGTTGCTGATCACCCGGTTGCGGGAGCGGGAACGCGGTCAGCAGCGACACCCCTGATCAGCCTGCATTGTAGCTGGTGGTGTCCGCGCCAGGCTCTTCTTATCAGCGGCCGGGAATAGCGTGCTATTCGGCAGGTATTCCGGAGCCGTCCTGAGAGTCTTCACCGTTTTCCGGGTTCTCGATGCCCAGTAGATCATTTACTGCGGCAACCACCTCAGGGGAAACCTCTTTGTTGGCGGCGGTCTCCAGTGCCGCCAGTGCGGCGGCTTCGGTTTCAGCCTGGCTTTGCTGAGTCTCTGAAAGATTCGCCAGCTCGGCTTTTGCTGCGGCGAGTTCAGCCTCGACCGCCGCCTTAGCATCCGGGTCGGCGATTCCCGGAATCGCGGTTTCCAGCTCCGTAATGGTGTTTTCCAGCTCCTCGGCTCTGGCTGCGTTTTCCTGGCCTTCCCGAACAATGGCTTCGTAGGTTGCGATCATGCCGACAGCCGAATTAGGTGCGGCATTAGCCCGTGCCGTTGCTGAAGCGTGGGCTGCGTTAAGTCTGCCCAGTGCGCTGGCGATTGATCCCTGAGTGTTGCCCAGTCCGCGGCCATTTTTGTCATGGCCGAAGGCATTTCCTTTCTTTCCTGTTCCTGTATTGCCGGATTTTCCCGGGGCGTGGCCTCCTTTGCCATGGTTAGCACCGTTGTTTTCTGCGCCATTACCACTACCGTTACCGCCGCCATTGCCGCCATTGCCGCCATTGCCGCCATTGCCGCCACCGCCGCCATTACCACCACCGTTGCCGCCACCATTGCCGCCACCGTTACCACCCTTTGCATATGCCAGGCTGTAGCCTTCGTCGCCGGCCAGCCGATCGACTACCAGCGGTGTCAGTATCAGAGAGGTGCTCAGTAATACTGAAGAGGCGATCTTCATGGCGGGGTAAAATAATTGCATAGGGATGCTCCGTAGCTGATTCCACTGGAAACAAGCGGGACAGCGGCCTGAAAGACAGATAACAGTATTCCCGCTTTCGAAGAGCGGGTAACATCAGTGATTAATGATTATAGTATGAGAACAACGGGTAATTAAGGAGTATTCCATGTCCCCTGAATCAACGTCGGAACTGCCGCCGGAAGGCATGCCAGCTACTCGTACGGTGGCCATGCCCGCCGATACCAATCCGGATGGTGATATTTTCGGCGGCTGGCTGATGGCGCAGATGGATCTGGCCAGTGGCACCTATGCCTCGCAGCAGGTCCAGGGGCGGGTGGCGACGGTGGCTGTTGAGGCGATGAGTTTCCATAAGCCGGTGAATGTCGGTGATGAGGTGAGCTGCTACTGCAGTGTGGGGAAGATCGGTCACACATCCATTACCATCAATGTTGAGACCTGGGTGCAGCGCCATCACAGCACGACCCGGGAAAAGGTGACCGAAGGTCGCTTTACCTTTGTGGCTCTGGATTCCAGAGGGCGCTCACGAACCATTGCCAGATTCTGAGTACTTTAACGGGTAATCCTCAGCCCCTGTCTGTTTCCGGGTCCGGTGTGATCTCCCGCGCCGGGACCGGTCGTCCGATGTAATATCCCTGTACCAGGTCACACTCCATTTCAGTCAGTACCCGTAGCGACTGTTTGTCCTCCACCCCTTCGGCCACCACGCTCAGACCCAGATTATGGGCCAGATTAATGGTGGAATTGACGATCATCTCATCCCTGGGGTCATGGGCCATGTTACGAACAAAGGACATATCGATCTTCAGTCGGTGGATCGGCAGCTGTTTCAGGTAGGCCAGCGACGAATAGCCGGTACCGAAATCGTCGATGGACAGAGTGACGCCGGCATCATTGATCTCCCTGAGTGAGTCCATGGCCCGGGCCGGGTCCGCGATCAGCGCGCTCTCGGTAATTTCCAGCTCCAGGCAGTGGGGGGGCGCTTCATGCTTTGCAAGCATCTGTCGAATCTGCTGCGGGCAGGCGTCATCCATCAGGTTGCGGGTGGACAGGTTGACCGCGACCTTATAGTCATGACCCTGTTCATACCAGCGTCGCCACTGGGCCAGTGCTATATCCAGTACCCGCATGGTCAGGGGACCGATCAGGTCACTCATTTCCGCCAGGTGGATAAACTGGCCGGGGGGAATCATGCCCTGCTCAGGGTGCTGCCAGCGCACCAGCGCCTCAAAACCGACGACCTTGTCTGTATTCAGATCCAGCTGGGGCTGATAATGGAGCAGCAGTTGATCGCCCCGGATGGCCTGGCCCAGTTCGCTCATCAGTGTCAGCCGGCGCGGGCTGTGCTCATCCAGCTCGGAATTGTAGAGGGCGCAGGAGGTGTTGGCATTTTTAGCCAGATACATCGCGACATCGGCACAGCGCAGCAGGGCTGAGGGTTCGCTACCGTGGTCAGGAAACAGTGAGATGCCGATGCTGCAGTGAACTTCCAGAGTAATGCCTTCGACCAGAAACGGCTGATGCAGGCAGCGGGCGATCTGGTCGCCAACCTGAACGGCTGCGTCGGCGTTGTCGATCTCGGAGAGCACGATGGCGAATTCATCGCCTCCCAGCCGGGCAACATCACCGCCCAGGTCACTGAGCACCGTCGCCAGGCGCGGGCCGATCTGCCGCAACAGCTGATCACCGGTATGGTGACCGAGGCTGTCGTTGACCTCTTTAAAGTGGTCCAGATCCAGCAGCATCAGGGCAATCTTACGATCAGGGCCATGGGAGCTGATCAGTCGCTTAAGCCGGTCGCTCAGCCAGAAACGGTTGGGAAGGTGGGTCAGGGCATCATGCTCGGCCTGATATTCGATGGCCGACAGGTATTCTTTTTTCTCGGTAATGTCACGGCGGGTTCCCCAGATCCTGACCAGCCTGCCATTTTCGATCACTCCGGTGTAGGCACCGGACAGCCACAACTGATCGCCGTGACGCCCCGACAGCATGATCTCCTGGTCGCTCAGTTGATAGTCTGCATTGATCCACTCCAGCAGCAACTTGCGAAACTGACCCTCTCCGAAAAAATCCTCGGCCGAGTAACCATACAGGTCTTCCAGGCTGCAATTGTGCATTCGTGCAATGGCCTGATTGGCTTCGAGAATGACATGGTTACTGAGTATCTGATCGACCTGCCGCTCCACCGGCTGATCGATGTCCACCGGTGGTATCAGCTCTGCCCGCCAGATGCCTTCGTGACTGTTGTTGATAAAGGCCCGATAACGCTCCTCGCTGGCGACCAGCGCCACTTCATGCTGCTGACGCTGCATTTCTGCCGAGGCCCGGACCGCGAAAATCTGTAGCAGGTGGCGTGGGAGCTCGGTATCGGTCAGCGGTTTACGAAAAAGCACCACCAGCAAGCCCATCGGCGTGTCATCGCTGTCCGTCAGGGACGCACCGACATAGGCGCTGACGCCCATCTCCTGCAGCATCAGATCCTCAGGAAAGCGTTGCTGGACTTCGTTGGGATACACGCAGGTGCCCCGGGTCAGCACCTCCTGGCAGGGGGTATCGTTGCGGTCATACTCCATGTTGGCTATTTCCTGGCCGTCGGTGCGGGCCGCGAGGGTACGGAGTATTTGCGGGTTGTGCTTATCGATCTGAGCGACAAAGGCGTAGTCGGCTTCCAGCACCTGAGATAGCTGGGCCAGTAGCGAACGATAGAAGGTTTCACCGGTAGCCGTTGAAATGCCGCGAGCAATTTTCAGCACCAGATTGTCCCGCTGCTTGCGGGCGCTGATATCACGCACGCACAGCAGCCGTTGAGTATGGCCGGACAGATTCATGGGGGTCAGGCTGATTTCGGCGTCGAATTCAGAACCATTCCTGCGCAGACAGCGGCATTCGACGGTCGGAGAACTACGATGCCGCTCGGGTGAAAGCCAGTCCTCGTCCGCATGGTCGGGCTGGCTATGGGGAAACAGGCTGCTGAGTGGTTGCCCGGCCAGCTGATCGCTGTCAAACAGGCGACAGGCTGCCGGATTGCAGTCGGTAATGTTGTCGGCGGCATCCAGGGTCAGCATCGCATCCAGCGAGGAACGGAACAGAGCCCGGTGGCGCATTTCGCTCTCCTTCAGCGCTGCTTCGGTCTGGATACGACCGGTGATATCGGTGGACATACCTGCCACCGCGTAGATCTCGCCGCGACTGTTGCGGACCGGAAACTTGACTGAAAACCAGGTGCGCAGACGGTTATTGTGAACCGTCTGTTCTTCAAAGGTGTGGACCTTACCGGAGTCGATCACCCGACGGTTGTTGCTGTCCAGCTGCTCCACTATCTCCTGTGGATAGAGCACATAGGAGGTCTTTTCCAGCAACTGCTCCTGAGACAGGCCGAACAGATCCTCGAAACGTTTATTGACCAGCAGATAGTGGCCTTCAAGATCCTTCATAAAGATCAGCGATTCGCTGTGGTTTATCAGGTCGCGCAGTAACTGCTGCTGATTGCTGAGCGCCGTCTCCGCTTCTTTGCGATCACTGATTTCCAGCAACGTGCTGATCATCTCGGCGATGGAGAAGGCGAAACCGCGTTCATCGACCCGCCATTCCCGGGGTTGTTCCGTGTCTTCGAAGGAAAGCAGGCCTACCGGGCGGGCGGCACGGCTGATCAGGATATCCAGCTTGGTACAGATACCGGCCGGGATCAGATAGTGGGAACCCAGTTCGGTGGTATCCGGGCTGGTTCTGGCGTCGGTGGCGGCGATCAGCTTATCCGCTGTCAGCGCTTCGAAGTAGTTCGGATAATCCTGACAACTGAGGGTGTCGCCACCGTCATAGCTTTCGGCACTGAGCCGATAGCGCAAAGCGCAACGTAACAGGCTGTCGTTCTCCTCGAAGAACCAGAAGCTGACCCGCTCGACTCCCAGTACCTGAGCGGCGCCGGCACTGACCAGTCGCAGTGCTTCACGGGTATTTCCGCGGGTAATCGCCGGTGATACGGCCCACTGTAACAGCGCTGCCTGTTGCTGCTGGAGACGATCTTCGGAGGTTTCCCGGGCGGAGACGCAATGGAGGATACCGACCATCTTGTCGGGGATGTTATTGTCGCCCCGGATCAGCTTGCTGCTCAGGGTCAGGGTGCGCAGGCTGCCATCAACCGTGCGCATTCTGAAGGTCAGCGAAGCCGGCTCGACGCCCCGGGCGGCGAGGCGCATCTGCACTGCCAGACTGTCACGGTCTTCAAGGTAGACGCGGTTGAGGAAGGAGCGGGTGCTGCCACGAAAATGACCGGCTGAGAGATTAAATAATGACCCCTGATGATCGCTGACCTCTACCCGGTCGAGGGGAATGTTCCATTCCCACAGGTCCAGCCCGGCTCTTCTTAACAGCGGCTCCGACGGCATTCCCCAGTCTGCTTCGGAGTCGTCGGGTCGGAAAAAATGACCGGTGTCTGGTTCATTCATAGAGTCAGGGGCTGTCAGGCTGCTGTTCGCTCAGGTGCGTATGCCGCGCGACCCGGCCGGTTGAGTACGGAAAACAGTCCCTTATTTTCAACATAGTTAATATTAGACCAGAACCGGTAGAATGGAGCGATGCGAAGATCTTCGGGGGATAGGATGGACGCTCAGTTTATTCAGCTGCTGGCACTGGGTCTGTCACTGACCGGCTACTGCCTGTTTCATTCGTGGATGGCGTCACTGAGCTGTAAGCGCCGGGTCGCCAGGCGCTGGCCGGCGCTGGTACCCGGCTATCGGTTGCTCTTTAATCTGCTGGCGCTGCTGTTGCTGATCCCTTCGGGCTGGTTGCTGCTGAGCTATCCGGGGGATCTGCTCTGGCAGTGGAGCGGTTATGGCCGCTGGCTCGCTGATGGCCTGGCGCTGATGGCGGTCCTCTGTTTTGTCCACTCGCTGAGGAGCTACGATATGGGGCTGTTTCTGGGGCTCCGGCAGTGGCGTGAAGACGCGGCAGAGGCGGACGGGCGTGAGGGATTCAGGGTTTCATTCTGGCACCGGTTTGTTCGTCATCCCTGGTATTTCTTCGCCCTGATAGTGCTCTGGACCCGGGAGATGAACGCTGCCCAGCTGCTCGCGTACGGCCTGATCAGTCTCTATCTGGTCGTCGGCTCACGACTGGAAGAAGAGCGTCTGATCGCGCTGTACGGAGACAGTTACCGGCGCTACCGGCAACGGGTGGCGGGGCTGCTGCCGCTGCCATGGCGACGGCTCAGTGCCGACGATGCCCGGTCACTGGAACGGCAGGCGCGGGAGTCTCTGTCGGATCAGCGGTGTTAACTGATCACCAGGGTGCTCTGGCGATAAAGGTTGCCCGTTTCGGTGCCGGCAGCCCCTCGACGGTCAGGTCAGGGTTGGCCGGGTCGAGGAATTCCGGCAGCGAATGGAATTGCATCCAGTCGGTGGAGCGCTGCTCTTCGGTGCTGGTCTGATTGACGTCGACACAGCGTACGTCCTGATAGCCGGTTCTGCGCAACCATTTCAACAGTGCCGCACAGCTGGGCAGGAACCAGACGTTGCGCATCTGCGCGTAGCGATCTTCCGGTAGCAACACCGCGTTCTCATCGCCGTCGATCACCAGGGTTTCCAGCACCAGTTCGCCACCGGGGCGCAGCATATGCTGCAACTCCTGCAGATGATCGATCGGGCTGCGGCGGTGGTAGAAGACTCCCATCGAGAAGACCGTATCGAAGGCACGCATTCCGGCGGGCAGCTCTTCGATACCCAGCGGCAGCAGTTCAACCGGCAGCTCGCCGAGGTATTTTTTTATGGCCCGGAACTGGATCAGAAACTTCCATGACGGATCGACGCCGATCACCCGCCGGGCTCCGGCGGCCAGCATGCGCCAGCAGTGATAGCCGTTGCCGCAGCCGATATCCAGCACCAGCCGGTTCTGTAGCGATGACAGATGGGGGGCAATGCGATCCCACTTGTAGTCGGAGCGCCATTCGGTATCGACGTTGATGCCGAACAGCTCGTAGGGCCCTTTGCGCCAGGGCATCAGGGTGCGCAGGCAGGATTCCAGCTGCTCCAGGTCACGGTTACAGCAGTTTTCACCGGTGCCGATCAACAGGCTGCTCCGGTTGAGTTCCAGCGCTTCCGGTTGCAGTGCCGGCATCGCGGCCAGCGCCGACAGCCAGCGCGGCAGATCGCCATGATTGACGCTGGCCAGTTTATGACTGACCCGGGTTTCCAGGTGCTCGCACCAGGGGGCCAGCTCGGTTTCTGCCAGCTCGGCAAAAAAGGGTTTAAAAAAATCTTCGAACGGCGTCATTTAATGGCTACTAAGGAGGCGAAATTAAAACACTGGAACCAGGGCTCGATACGACTGAAACCAGCACTGATCAGGCGCTCACGGTGGACATTCAGGCTTTCCGGGATCATCACCTTCTCCAGCGCCGCACGCTTCTGGCTGATCTCCAGTTCACTGTAACCGCTGGCCCGTTTGAAATCGTGGTACCAGTCGATCAGCTGCTGATGGCTGTGATCATCTTCAAAGGCGATCTTCTCCGATAACAGCAGCACACCGCCGGGCTTCAGGCCTTCACAGATTCGGCTCAGCAGCAGCTGTCGGTCTTCGGGTGGTACGAACTGAAGGGTAAAATTCATCACCACCACGGAGGCATCACGAATGGCGATTGAGCGGATATCACCGCAGATCAGGTCAACGTTTTCAGGTTCGCCGGCCACCTGCAGGTGTTCCCGGCAGCGGCGAATCATCGCCGGTGAATTATCGACCGCGACAAACCGGCAGTTGGGCTGACGGACCTGCTGCAGCATCGACAGGGTGACGGCACCCAGCGAGCAGCCGAGATCGTAACAGCGGCTGTCGGCCTGGGCGTAACGGGCGGCCAGGGTGCCCAGCGATCGGATCACCGTGCTGTAACCCGGTACCGAGCGATTGATCATATCGGCAAATACGCCGACCACCTGGTCGTCGAAACTGAAGTCGACAATCCTGTCCAGCGGTGAGGCGTAGAGCTTATCCTGAGATTTATCCGGGGACATGAGTTTCGGGTCTGGAGGAGAGGTCGCGAGGCATGTAAAGCGGCGATTATACGTGGATAATCAGCAGCGGCCAAATGCTGACAGACAGCTCAGCTGTCCGATAACGGTGAATCGCCGTCGGTGCTGAGATCCCGCAGCTGCATCAGCAGTTCCCGCCCGCAGGGCCCGAGCTGGTCCGGGCGGGGGACCACCAGGCTCAGCGGAATCAATCGCTCGCTGCCTTCGCGCAGATTCAGCTGAATCAGTTCGCCCTGGTCCAGCGCTCGCCGGGCAACGTGTTCCGGCAGCCAGCAGAAACCGAGTCCGGTGGCCAGCAGGTCCATTGCAGCATCGAAACTGTCCACCGTCCAGCGCTGCTCCGAGCGCAGCCAGCCGAGATCCTTGCGGGGATTTTTTCCGCTGTCCCTGATCACCACCTGCATGGCACTGGAAAGATCCGGTGCCGACAGCGGCTGAGACAGCTGATGGATCGGATTGTCCGGGTGGGCGACTGGCAACATTCGGATGACTCCCAGCGACTCGCCCAGGTAACCTTTAGGCATCAGACCTCCACAGATCACCAGATCCGCGTAACCTTCGACGATGGCGTCCAGAGTGCCGGTGATTACGGTTTCCCGAATCCGTAAGCGGGTACCGCGACTGTAGGGGCGAAACTCCTTCAGAGCATGGAGCAGGCAGCTACGCGGAAACACCGAATCCACTGCAATGACCAGCTCCGGCTCCCAGCCCATCTGCAGGTTTTCCGCCAGGGTTTCCAGCTGACGGGCGTCATCGGTGAGCTGGCGTGAGCGTCGCAGCAGCACTTCACCGGCGGCGGTCAGAAATGCCTTCCGCCCGCGGACTTCCAGCAGGTCGATACCCAGCTGCTGCTGCAGTTTGTTGACCGCATGGTTCAGGGACGAGGGGCTGCGATGGAGAATCTCTGCGGCCCGGGCGTAGCCGCCGTGATCGACCACCGCCTGAACGATACGCCACTGCTCCAGCGTGCTGCGATGTTTGGATACCGGCATAGAGGGGAAACCATTCTATTTATTCGAATGTAATGTGAAAAATTATGGGATTTATCTTCGCAAAAATAAATAGAAAAATGACGCCATGCTATTCAGAGCCTGAGGAGAACAAACCATGTTAAAATTGCTGGTCATCAATTCAAGTCCGATGACGGACCATTCCAATACCCGTCAGCTGGTGGATACTTTCGTGACCGCCTGGCAGCAGCAGAATCCGGCTGCAGAGATCATTCATCGGGATATTGGCCGTAACCCACCGCCGCACCTGGATGAAGTCACCATCGGTTCCTACTACACGCCGCCGGAAGCGCGCAGCGAGGCCCAGCAGCAGGCGATCAGTCTGTCGGATAAGCTGGTGGATGAACTGGAAGCGGCGGACGCAGTGGTGATCGGATCGCCGATGCACAACTTTTCGGTGACCTCGGGGCTTAAGACCTGGGTCGATCATGTAGCCCGTGTCGGTCGCACCTTCCAGTACACCGAGCAGGGGCCCCAGGGGTTATTGAAGGACAAAAAGGTGTTTGTGCTCAGTGCCCGCGGCGGCAGCTACGGCAGCGACAGCCCCGCCCGCGGTATGAATCATGAGGATACCTGGCTCAGTACGGTGCTGGGTTTTCTTGGCCTGACCGATATCACCAGCATCAGCGCCGAAGGGGTTTCCGCCGGCGATGAGGGTGTCAGCAGCGCCCGCACGACTATCGAGGGCCTGTTTGCCTGAAAGGTGATTTCGCCCTGATCTTATCCGGACCCCTTCCAACCCGGTGTCCGGGTTTTCCGGCCCCGACCCGCTCGGGGCTTTTTTCTGGTCGCTGAAACCGTTCCGGGATGCAGCAGGGGCCGACGGACATCCCGCTGTTCCCCGATAGTCTGATCGCTGGTGCTGCGGCTCCCTCCCCGGGTCTTCATCTGCTTGCGGTCGTGGCCGAAGGTCCGCTGGTTACCCTGGTCCGAACCGGGGGGGGCTGCTTTCTGGCCTTGCGGAAGTTGGTGTACGGGGCTTATCGCTGCTGGCATCAGACTGCGGGTGGCAGGGATTTCTGCCCTGATGGAAAAGACAGGAGAACGACAGGGCTTGCTGGTAGCTGTGCAGACATCGCCGGTCCCTGTCGCGGCCCTGGCATGATCCACTCAGATGTAAAGCCCGGGTTGTATCAGGGGCGACCGGGGTTTCAGTCCTGGCGGGTCGCCAGTACGTGGATATACCGGGCCATGTGGATATAGGGTTGCTGGCGATAATGAACCCGTTCCAGTTCCAGAATATCGTTGAAATCGTAGGTCTGTCTGACTTTAAGCGGCAGATAGTCGTAGAAACAGCGGATACCTGAAAGCGCGTCTATGTGCAGACCATCCTGTTCCAGCCAGCCGTACAACTGGTCCGGATCGATCGGCTGCATCGGTGTCAGTCCCTTGCCGTCACCGCGCCAGTCACCGCGCCTGACCTTACGCAGATTGCCCCGCAATGCGTTTCTCAGCACCAGCGAATGGCGGTTATAAAACATCAGTGACAGACGGCCGCCCGGTTTCAGCTGTGTTGTCAGCTTGCCGAGCAGTTGTCGGGGCTGCTCTGACCACTCCAGCACCGCGTGACAGAGAATCAGGTCGTAGGATTGCTGCTGACGGCAGAAATCCATGATTTCAGCGTGCTCCAGGCGGATGCGATCGCTCAGACCTTCCGCTTTATTAAGCTGAAGTGCCCGGTCCAGCATCGGCCGTGAGCTGTCGCAGAGAACGATTCGGTGACCGGCCGCCGCGAACCAGCGGCTCATATGACCCTGACCGCCGCCGGCATCCAGAATCGATAACACTGGCTGATCCCGGAGTTGCTGCAGGTCCTGCTGTAGCAGCGACAGTCGAATTCTGCCTTTGTCGGAGTTATAGATCTTGTCGGCGAACTGGTCGGCCAGCTGATCGAAGTGGCTGTTGGTGGACATCGGGCTTCCGTCTGTTCGGTTTCGGGTCGTGAGCTTATAAGCCTTCGGCGTGCCCGGGTTGAGACGGGGGGGCATCCATGCCGGAACGGACATAGCGATCCAGCCTGGCGGCCATCTCCTGGCTCATATCGACAAAGCGGAAACCGAAGTTAAACTCCAGCTGCGATAAGCGGCGTACGAAAACCAGTCTGCAGCGGTTGCGGAAGGGGATGGGGTCTTCGGGTAAGCGGAAGCAGATGCTGATTTCGATGGGGCTGGCGATCATACCCTGAGCGGGTGGGGCGGAGATCATGTCCCTGAACGCCAGATCGCTGTCAATCATCAGCCCGCCGGGGGAAAGATTGCGGACTTTAACCATCTGCTGGTCGCCCTGATGATTGCTGGCTTCGGCCTCCAGCTGAGTGGCGATACGTGGAAAAAGACGTAGTTCAGACATCTGAGAACCTCTGCCTGTCGCGGTCCGGTGGCTCACTGAGTTCAGGTTTCCTGCCTCCGTTCGTGGATTTTCGGCTCGGCCGGATCGCTGTCCCCGACCGGCGTCGAATGCCCATTATCAGAAGCTTTGCGGCTGACGGCAAGCCTCAGGGGGTTTCACGTTGACCTGAATCAGGGTTCTCAGCAGGCAACCTGCTCGTTATCGGTAATAGTAGTCGATGCGGTGCCTGCAGGCCCGTAAAACCAGCGTTTGCAGTGCACCAGGCTGATCGACAGTCCGCCCGGACAGCAGTGCCGAAGAAGAGGCAGGGAAGCATCAGATCCGCTGGCAGCGGATCCGAAATCGGCAGCGCTCAGGCAATGGTGTCGGGCAGGACACCGGTGAGCAATATCAGAAAAAAGTGCCGTCGATGGGGGAGGAGGCGCTGGCGTAGAGTTTTCGTGGCATACGACCGGCCAGCCAGGCCTCGCGGCCCGCCTCCACTGCCTTGCGCATGGCGCTGGCCATGGCAACCGG
This sequence comes from Motiliproteus sp., assembly GCA_965230185.1. Classification (GTDB taxonomy): domain Bacteria; phylum Pseudomonadota; class Gammaproteobacteria; order Pseudomonadales; family Balneatricaceae; genus Motiliproteus. The sequence goes on along the minus strand of OZ245995.1, from coordinate 4,673,283 downwards.
CTGGCGGGCGTGGGCGACAGCGGTGTTCATCAGTACTCCGGCGCAGCCCAGTTCCATAGCGATGGCGGCATCAGAGGCGGTGCCGACACCGGCGTCGACGATAATCGGAACTTCGGCGTTCTCGAGAATCAGGCGGATATTGTAGGGGTTACGCAGACCCAGCCCGGAACCGATCGGAGCGCCCAGCGGCATCACCGCCACACAGCCCATCTCTTCCAGACGGCGAGCGATCAGCGGATCATCGCTGGTATAAACCATGACCCGAAAACCATCCCTGACCAGCTCTTCGGCCGCCGCCAGGGTTTCGGTGATATTGGGGTAGAGGGTTTTTTCGTCGCCCAGCACTTCCAGCTTGACCAGACTGTGGCCATCCAGCAGCTCGCGGGCCAGCTTGCAGGTACGCACTGCATCACGGGCGCTGTAACAGCCGGCGGTGTTGGGCAGAATGGTGTACTTTTCCGGTGGAATTACGTCCAGCAGATTGGGCTCACCGGCATGCTGACCAATGTTGGTGCGGCGGACGGCGACGGTAACGATTTCGGCGCCGCTGGCTTCAATGGCTTCGCGTGTTTCGTCGAGATTACGGTACTTGCCGGTGCCGATCAGCAACCGGGAGTTGAAGACCTGGCCGTCGATGATCAGCTTATCGGAGTTTTGCTGGATGTCGCTCATTATTATCTCCCGATTCTGTGGGTTTCCGGCCCGCTTAGCTGCCGCCGGGGAACTGTCTCTGTCCGGCCTTCAGCCGCCACCGATGGCATGGACGATCTCGACCTGATCCCCGTCCTGTAATTGCAGGTCATCGTATTCGCTGCGGGGAATGACCTCCTGGTTATGTTCCACCGCCAGTCGGCGCTCGGTCAGTTGCAGCTGCTTCAGCAGCTGGCTCAGCGTTGTGCCCCGGGGGAGGCGGGTGGCTTCACCGTTTACTTCTAACTGCATCATCGGGGTGATTCTCTCAGCAGGATCAGGACGGATATCGTTACCGGCAGGTGCCAGTCAGGGAGTTTCGATGGGCCAGCTGTGGCCGCTGTTCTCCCTGCCCCGATCATCATCCATATGCGGCCGCAATCATAAGGTCCAGTTGTTACGGGCGCTTTGGGCCAGTCGGGGCCGGGGGCGGGAATGGATTCAGGCGACGGGCGGGGAAAGAAATATCCCTGGTATCATCACAGGTAAATAACTGGTTCTAACTCCTCTGCGGCAATCTCTTTAGCTTTGATAGTAAGCGGGGAGCAGACATCTGATTCCCAAACTGATCTGAACGGCTTCCGAGCCTGTTTCTCAACAATAAAAAGCGTTCACCGCTATTGAATTAGCTCCCTGATAGGAGGCAAGTATGTCTTTTGATGCCAAAGAGTTTAATGCCGCAGAAGCCGTTGCTAACGACCGTAAGCATGTCTGGCACCACATTTCCCAGCACAAGCCCTATGAAGAAAATGATCCGATGGTGATCGTCAAGGGTGAAGGTATGCGGGTATGGGATGCTAACGGTAAGGAGTACATCGACGCAGTTTCCGGTGCGGTATGGACGGTAAACGTTGGCTACGGTCGCACCGAGATCGCAGACGCCGTTCGTGATCAGCTGGTGACCATGAACTACTTTGCCCAGACTGCCGGCAATATCCCTGCTGCTCAGTTTGCTGAGAAGCTGATCGACAAAATGCCTGGTATGAGCCGTGTTTACTATTCCAACTCCGGTTCCGAAGCCAACGAAAAGGCCTTTAAGATCGTTCGTCAGATCGCCGAGAAGAAGTACGGCGGTAAGAAGCACAAGATTCTGTTCCGTGAGCGTGACTACCACGGCACAACCATTACCGCACTGAGCGCCACCGGCCAGTACGAGCGTAAGAACCAGTACGGTCCTTTTACTCCCGGCTTTGTTGAAGTCCCTCACTGCTGCGAATATCGTGCTCAGGAAGGTGCCGATACTGAAAACTACGGTGTATGGGCCGCTGACCAGATCGAGAAAGTGATTCTGGCTGAAGGTCCGGATACCGTAGGTGCGCTGTGCCTGGAGCCGATCACCGCCGGTGGTGGGGTTATCGAACCGCCTCAGGGCTACTGGGATCGGGTTCAGGAAATCTGCAAGAAGTACGACATCCTGCTGCACATCGACGAAGTGGTCTGTGGTCTGGGTCGTACCGGCAAGTGGTTCGGGTACCAGCACTACGGCATCAAGCCTGACATGGTCACCATGGCTAAGGGTGTGGCGTCCGGTTACGCCGCGATCTCCTGCACCGTCACTACCGAAGAAGTCTTCAACGCCTTTAAGGAAGACGACGATGCCCGCATGGGTTACTTCCGTGACATCTCTACCTTCGGTGGCTGTACTGCCGGCCCGGCTGCGGCGCTGGTTAACATGCAGATCATCGAAGACGAGAAGCTGCTGGAGAACGTTGTTCACCAGGGTGAGTACCTGATGGGACGTCTGAACGAGCTGAAGGACAAGTACGATGTGATCGGCGACGTTCGCGGCAAGGGTCTGTTCGCCGGTTTCGAAATGGTGAAGGATCGCACCACCAAAGAGCCCGTTGAAGAAAGCCTGCCGATCGCTATCGGCGCTCACTGCATGAAAAACGGTGTCATCATTGGTCGGACCAATCGCTCCTTCCGTGAGTTCAACAACACCGTCTGCCTGAGCCCGGCGCTGATTGCCACTCAGGCGGATATCGATGCCATCGTCGATGCTATCGATAACGCCCTGGCTGAGCTGTGCCCTAACGGCTGAGTCTGACGTCCGCCGAATCCGGGCTGCCCCGGTTCGGCAACACAACTGCTTGTGCACTCACAGCCATCTGCCGTTCCTGTCCGGCAGGTGGCTGTGTTTTTTCGGTTGCTTTTTCAGTTGCAGCGGCGTGACCGACATCGGCGGGAATTACCGCAGGACAAAGTTCCCGCTTTGTGCTTCAATTCGGCACGGCTGTATAGTTGCCGTTTCAGACTATATGTCTGATTTGACTGAGTTCTTCATCTGAATCAATTGGCCTGAGTGTCATTGTTGCAGAGCATCGGCTACTGTTTCAGATATCTATATCTGTTGGCGGAGCGTTGTCTGGTTCCGTTGACCCCGTTGTCAGAGGCCTGTGAATGTTCCAGCTTTTCCATCTTTCTCCCGATAAGGATGCCAGCCTGCAGCAGCAGTTGCGGGAGCAGATCGCCGCGGCGATTCTCAACGGCAATATTCCGGTGGATTGTCCGCTGCCCTCCAGCCGCAAGCTGGCCAAGCAGCTCAGCATCGCCCGTAATACCGTGGTGCTTGCCTATGAGCATCTGCTGGACGACGGCTACCTGATTGCCCGGGAGCGCAGTGGTTACTATGTCAATCCGGATATTCTTGAAGGTTCGGTCAAGATCGAGTCGGAAGTGCCGGATGATCTGCTGGGTACGCCGCCGAACTGGAGCGAGCGGCTGAAGGTCTTTCCGTCCGGCCAGCGTAACATTCGCAAACCGCGGGACTGGCAGAAGTACCCCTATCCCTTTATCTACGGCCAGTTTGATCCCACCCTGTTCCCCACCAACAACTGGCGAGAGTGCTGCCGGGATGCGGTCAGCGTACCGGCGATACGTGACTGGGCATCAGACCGCTTTGATAACGATGATCCGCTGCTGGTTGAGCAGATCCGGACCCGACTGCTGCCCCGGCGGGGGGTCTGGGCCAGTGCCGAACAGATCCTGGTGACCGTCGGCGCTCAACAGTCGCTCTACCTGCTGGCCCGGCTGCTGCTGGACAAGGATTCGGTGATGGGGATCGAAGATCCCGGCTATATGGATATCCGTAATATCGCCAGCCTCAATCCGTCCCGGCTGCAGCCGCTGCCGGTGGATGAGGAGGGGATGATTATTGATGACCGCATCAATGACTGTGACTGCGTGTATACCACCCCGAGCCATCAGTGTCCGACCACGGTAACGATGCCGATCGAGCGCCGCTACGAGCTGCTGAAACGGGCCAACGACAATGATTTCGTGATTATCGAAGACGATTACGAGAGCGAGACCAACTTTAAATCGAACCCGATTCCGGCGCTGAAAAGCCTCGACAAGAATGACCGGGTGATCTACGTGGGCTCGCTGTCCAAGACCCTGGCGCCGGGGCTGCGGCTGGGTTATCTGGTGGGACCGGTGGAGTTTATCCGTGAGGCCCGGGCATTACGCAGGCTGATGGTCCGCCACCCGGCTGCGAACAATCAGCGTTCAGTGGCCCTGTTCCTGGAGCGGGGTTACCACGATGCCCTGATCATGACCATTATGCGCGCTTATGAAGAGCGCTGGCAGGAGATGGGCGCGGCGCTTGCCGAACACCTGCCGGATTCCTCCCGCAAACCAACCTTCGGTGGCTCCTGCTACTGGGTGTGCGGACCGGAGGGGCTGGATGCCCGATTGCTGCGCAAAGAGGCGGCAGAGCGTGGGATTCTGATCGAACCGGGCGATATTCACTTCCTGGATGAAGAGCCGCCACTCAACTATTTCCGGCTGGGTTACTCCTCTATCGCCGCCGACCGTATCGAGCCGGGTATCAGGGCGCTGGCTGAACTGATCGCCGATATGACCTGACGGCATTCGGGGTGGTGCCGCCAGTGCTCACCCCGACAGATTCTCACTTCCACTCTGTACAGCCAACTGGACCGCTGGTCCCCGGAACACTGGACCAGCGGCTGTTCTTCCCCCCCTTCCCGGCGGTCTGAAAAAGTTTTTGTCTGCGTCTGCTGGTTCCTTGATAAGTCCAATTTAAACAAAGGGATATGTTATCTGGTCGGGCTGGCGTAACAGTTATCCTGGATCTGGCCCTACTCCTGTCAGAGGCAGAACTCTAATCTGATCTTAAGTTAACCGCATAACGGCATTTGACTGTCCGGCACCGGATTAACGAACACTGTAAAACTTCTCTGACTGGCATCGCAGAGATCAGAGAAGCAGCACAGGGTTCAGGGATCGGGGGACGGATCAGGCTTCGGTTGAACTTCAGTTGAGCGCCTGCGGGCAATCTGGCTATCACCGGTGGTGTTCCGGTTTCGGATCATCGCTGTAATCTGTTAGAAGGAAAACAACAATGGCACGTATGACTCCCAGTGAAGCCTTTGTCGAAACTATGGTTGCAAATGATGTAACCGTCGCTTTCGGTATCATGGGTTCTGCATTTATGGATGCAATGGATATCTTCTCTCCGGCTGGTATCCGCCTGATTCCGGTTGTTCACGAGCAGGGCGCTGGCCACATGGCTGACGGTTATGCCCGTGTATCCGGTCGTCACGGTGTTTGTATCGCACAGAACGGCCCCGGTATCACCAACTTCGTTACCGCGATCGCTGCCGCTTACTGGGCACACTCTCCGGTAGTCTGCATCACGCCTGAGACCGGTGCTATTTCCAACGGCCTGGGTGGTTTCCAGGAAGCACAGCAGCTGCCTTTCTTCGAAACTATCACCAAGTATCAGGCTCACGTTCCTGTGCCTGCCCGTATGGCAGAACTGACTGGCCGCGCTTTCGACCGCGCCATCCAGGAGAATGGTCCTACTCAGCTGAACATCCCTCGTGACTTCTTCTACGGTGATATCGACGTAGAAATTCCTCAGCCGATCAAAATCGAGCGTGGCGCCGGTGGCGAGAACAGCCTGAACGAAGCTGCTGATCTGCTGGCTTCTGCCAAGTTCCCGGTGATCCTGTCCGGTGGCGGTGTTGTCATGTCCGAAGGTGTTGAGCAGTGTAAAGCACTGGCCGAGTACCTGGGTGCGCCGGTTTGTAACACCTACCTGCACAACGATTCCTTCCCCGCTTCTCACAAGCTGTGGTGTGGTCCTCTGGGTTACCAGGGTTCCAAGGCTGCGATGAAGCTGATCAACCAGGCCGACGTGGTTCTGGCCCTGGGTACCCGTCTGGGCCCATTCGGTACTCTGCCTCAGCACGGTATGGATTACTGGCCGAAAGACGCCAAGATCATCCAGATCGACTGCAACTCTAAGGTTCTGGGTCTGGTTAAGAAAATCTCTGTCGGTATCTGTGGCGACGCGAAAGCTGCTGCCGAGTCTCTGCTGACTCGTCTGCAGGACCGCAACGTTGAGTGTCTGTCCACCATCGATCAGCGTGGCGAAAAAGTGGCTGCTGAGAAAGCTGCCTGGGAAGCCGAACTGGACGAGTGGATCCACGAGAAGGACGAGTACTCTCTGGACATGATCGAAGAGCAGTCCGGTGAAGAGGGCAGCTACCTGCACCCGCGTCAGGTTCTGCGTGAGTTGGAGAAAGCCATGCCGGAAGACGCCATGGTTTCTACCGACATCGGTAACATCAACTCTGTGGCTAACAGCTACCTGCGTTTCGATCGTCCGCGCAGCTTCTTCGCACCCATGAGCTTCGGTAACTGTGGTTACGCACTGCCGACTATCATCGGTGCCAAGGTTGCCGCGCCAGAGCGTACTGCAATCTCCTACGCCGGTGACGGTGCCTGGGGCATGTCCATGGTTGAAATCCTGACCTGTGTTCGTGAAAACATCCCGGTAACTTCCATCGTCTTCCACAACCGTCAGTGGGGCGCTGAGAAGAAGAACCAGGTGGACTTCTACAGCCGTCGTTTCGTCGCCGGTGAGCTGGAAAACCCGAGCTTCGCCGAAATCGCTCGCTCCATGGGCGCTGAAGGTGTAACCGTCGACAAGCTGGAAGATGTAGGCCCGACTCTGGCCGCCGCCTGTGCCGCTCAGAAAGAAGGTAAGACCACTGTTATCGAGATCATGTGTACTCGTGAACTGGGCGACCCCTTCCGTCGTGACGCACTGTCCCGTCCTGTCCGTTACCTGGACAAGTACAAGGACTACCAGTAAGCAATACCGGAACTGTCTCAGCGGAGGATTGCTGAACAGTTCTGAAGAAGAGCGGTACGCACACCGCTCTTCGCCGATTGCCCGGATTCTGTTACCGCTATCCCGTTCAGGTGACAGAGTCCGGCAAACTGAAGCTGAAGGCCTTCGGGTCTTCAGCGTCTTTTTTCAACCGCCCCGATTATTGTGATCAGCGTTTCCAGTGGGAGTGCTGATCACAATTATCCCGGCACAACGTTGATGATTGTTTCCCGGAATTAAACCAATAACCAGGGAGCGCAGATGGTCGCAGGACTGGAATTGCCAATGCTGGCGTTCGCGGCAGTTGCACTGTTTGCCGCCGCTTATGTGCGGGGATATTCCGGCTTCGGGTTTACCGCTATTGCGGTCGTCACGCTGTCGATACTGATGCCGCCCGCGACCATCGTGCCGGTCATTCTGCTGATTGAGATTGCCGCCGGCATCAGTCTGCTGCCGTCGGTGTGGAAGCATATTGACTGGCGCCAGTTCCGCTGGATCAGCCTCGGTGCGCTGCTGGCAACCCCGTTCGGGATGATGATGCTGGCAGAGCTGTCAGGTCAGTTGATGCGGATCGTTATTTCCTCACTGATTCTGGTCGCCGCGGCGCTGATCTGGATCGGCTTTCGTATTCGCAACGGACATTCTTCGGGACGTATTTTTACTGCCGGACTGGTGTCCGGTGCCATGAACGGCGCCGCCGGCGTAGGTGGACTGCCACTGGTTGTTTTCTTTCTCTCTAAAGATGAGAACTCCGGGACGGCCAGGGCGACACTGATCAGCTTTCTGATCATGCTGGATATTTACACCTGCTCGCTGGCTGCCGTGGAAGGGTTGATAACCCTCGAGGTGATTGAGCTGGCCGGCCTGTTCATGATTCCGGTGGCTCTGGGCACTCTGCTTGGAAATCGCATGTTTCTGCGCAGCCCGCAGAAATCGTTCCGGCGTATCGCGCTGGCGATGCTGATGCTGATTTCCGGTGGTGGACTGACCCGGGCGGTTCTCAGCCCCTGAAACGGTTAAGTAATTCTTTTTCGAAACGAACGTAAACCCAGGCTGCCGACCACAGAGGTAGCAGCCGAATGAGTAGGTAAAGGTCATGCTAAGTACTGCTCCGATGGAATGCCCGACATACTTGCTGGAAAAAGCCCGAGCGCTTCCTTCAGTTCCCACTGCCGTTGCTAATGCCGTCAATGAGGTGACACTGGCCAGCGCCAGACTGGCCGCTGACGAGGGCATTATCGAACCGATCCTGGTGGGTAATCTCGAGCAGATGCAGAAAGCCGCTGATGCGGTTGGCTGGGATCTCAGCAATGTCCGCACCGTCGATGCCACTGATGAAACCGATGCCGCTAAGCGCGCCGTTGAGCTGATCAGTGCGGGTGAGGCTGCCTCTCTGATGAAGGGCCATGTGCACACCGATATCCTGCTGCGAGCCGTGCTGAATCGCAGTGCCGGTCTGCGCACCGAGAGCCGTCTCAGCCACGTGTTTCATATGACCATTCCGGGCAGTGATAAGTCGCTGTGCATCACCGACGCCGTGATCAACGTGGCACCTTCGGTGGTGGACAAAATCCATATCGCCCAGAATGCCATCGACCTGGCACATGCGCTCGGTAACGAACGACCGCATATGGCGGTGCTTTCCGGTACCGAAGAAGTGAACCGCAGCATGCAGTCCAGCGTTGATGCAGCCGAGCTGAAAAAGCTGGCGGCGATGGGAGCGCTGCGTGGTGCCGTCGTCGACGGTCCGCTGGCCTTTGACAATGCGGTTTCCCGAGAAGCTGCTGATATCAAGGGCATCGACAGTCCGGTGGCCGGTAATGCCGACATTCTGCTGGTTCCCAATCTGGAGTCTGGCAACTTCCTGTTTAAGCAGATGGTCTATTTTATGTCCGCTACCGCAGCGGGTCTTATTATGGGGGCTAAGGTCCCGGTGATCCTGACCTCCCGTGCCGATCCGCCGGAAGCTCGTCTGGCTTCCTGCGCGCTGGCTGCTATCTACGCCGACTATATTGCTCACAATCGTCAGGCCAGCATGGCCTGCTGACCAGAGTTCTCAGCAGACCGGAAGCGCGGCTTCCGGTCTGCCATTTTCCTGCCTGTTTTCGCCTCAGACCCCTTCCTGCGCCCGTTCTCCCAGGTCTTTCGATCCTGTCGCCGTTATCCGGGGGCCCGCTCCTGTTCAGCCACAATCGTATCGGCTGTTCTGGCTATTAACTGATTTTTAGCAATTTTTGTTTCCGAATCTGAATCCAACAGCCCGCAGCTTCCGTATAGGTGTTTGAGATGCTCAGGTTGCTGGGCATATTCGGGAACTGAAAATTAGTTTAAGGGTGAAAACAATGGCTAAATCTTCCGTAAAAATCTCCGGTGCCGCACTGGCGCTGGCCGCGGCCGGTGCGCTGGCTGGATGTTCCTCCTCCATGACCCAGGAAACTGCGTCACTTTCCACCACCGACAGCGTGCACTGTTACGGCGTCAACAGCTGTAAGGGACATAACGACTGTGCCGGCGCTAACAACGCCTGTAAGGGCCAGGGATCCTGTAAAGGTCAGGGTTTCCTGAGTATGTCCTCGCAGGAGTGCGCAGATAAGGGCGGTACCGTTAAGGGCTGATCCTCCGGGTGTCGTCGGCAATCGGTTCTGTGCATAGCGGCTGGCGACACTTCCTGACTCGTTACCGGTTAACACCGCAATAACAATATGCAGGCAGCAGCAGGCTGCTGGCGGCGAGGCAACAGATGACCCGACAATTTCTGGGATTCGGACTGGGTTTACGCACCGAGCATTTTCAGCATGTGCTGGAGCAGCAGCCCGATATCGACTGGTTTGAGATTATTTCTGAGAATTTTATGGTGGCCGGCGGCAAGCCGCGCTACTACCTGAAAGAAATTCAGGAACGTTACCCGATCATCATGCACGGAGTTTCGCTGTCCATCGGCAGCACAGACCCGCTCAACCGCGACTATCTGCGACAGTTGAAACTGCTGGCGGATGAGGTCGACCCCGCCTGGCTGTCGGACCACCTGTGCTGGACTCACTTCAACGGCATCAACAGCCACGATCTGCTGCCACTGCCCTACAACGAAGAAACCATCAATCATCTGGTACCCCGTATTCGTCAGGTGCAGGATTACCTTGAGCGACCGTTTCTGCTGGAAAACCTCTCCAGTTATGTCAGCTACAGAGATTCTGATATGAGCGAATGGGAATTTCTCAGCGCGGTTGCCCGTCAGGCTGACTGTAAAATCCTGCTGGATATCAACAATATCTACGTCAGTGCCCGCAATCACGGTTTCTGTCCGGAACACTATCTTGAAGGTGTCGATCCGGAGCGGGTCCAGCAGTTTCATCTGGCCGGGCACAGCGATTTCGGCAGTTATATTGTCGATACCCATGATCACGAGGTCGCTGATCCGGTCTGGGATCTGTACCGAAGGGCGCTGCAACGCTTCGGGGCGGTCAGTACCATGATCGAGCGGGACGACAATATTCCCGCCTTTGCTGAACTGGAGACGGAGCTGAATATCGCCCGGCGGATTTTCGCCGAAGAGCTCCCCGGACAGGATGGGCCGTTGCGGACCGATTCCTTGCAGGGAGGCTGTGATCATGCCATCGCTGTATGAACTGCAACAGCAGTTTTCCGACGCTCTGCTGCACAACGGGACCGCGATTCACGATCAGATTCTGGAAGATGAAAAACTGACCGTTGGGATGCGGATGGAGTTGTACAGCAGCGGATACCTGGCACGGCTGAAAGAATGTATGGAGTCGGATCACAGTGTGCTGGCCGCCTATCTGGGTGATGAACTGTTCGATAAGCTGAGCCGCGAGTACCCGTCGGCCCATCCCTCCACCTGTACCTCGTTGCGTGATTTCTGCAATCAGTTGCCGGCCTTTCTTCAGCATGCAGCCCCCTGGAGTGATCATCCCATTGTTGCCGAACTGGCGAGTTTTGAGAGAACCCTGCTGGCGGCCTTTGATGCCGCTGACGCCCAACGGGCTGAAACTGAACAGCTGGAAGGGTTGCCTCAGGAAGACTGGCCGGAGATGCGGCTGGTCATGCATCCCAGTCTGCGTCTGTTCGAGGCCGACTGGAATAGTGTCGAGAGCTGGCAGGCGCTGAAGGCCGACCAGGCGCCGCCGATTGCCAGCATGAATCGTCCGCCGGGTCACTGGGTTATCTGGCGGGACCGACAGATGCTGACTCGTTTCCGTTCGCTGTCGGCGGATGAACGGCTGATGTTCGAGGCCGTTATCAGCGGCGACTGCTTTGCAGAAGTCTGTGAGCGTTTACTGACGCTGTTGCCATCGGAAGAAGTGGCTGCCAGGGCTGTCAGTCATCTCAGTCGCTGGCTCGGTGAAGGCATGATCAGCCGGCTTGAGAGCGCTGCCCGTTAATTCGGACAGCGGGATGGCAGGAATGTCTGAACCCGAACCGAGAAAACCGTTACTTACTGACTGTCGATGGCAAATTAAGACAGGAGTAAGGTGATGACCGGAAAACTGATTACGACGCTGTTTACGGCGACCATCTTGGTGGCCAGCGGTACCGCTGTGGCCGAACCGTGCGATTACTGTGATTTTTACAGTGAGTCTGCCGCTCAGGCAGAGGGTAAAACCGGGAAAGATCCTGTCCCGGATGGCAGGGCTGCCGAGAGCGAGGCCGGTAAGCATCCGGCGGATGGCAGGGAGCTGAATAAGCCTTTTTTTAAGCCGACTATCAACCTGAACCTGGGATCGTCCGGTGATGATCGCAAGTCCGGGCGCAGCGGGCTCAGCTTTGGCTTTCAGCCGGGATTTAAGTGGTAACGACAGAACCGGGGCCTGCAGGCCCCGGTTCTGATCTACTGACCGGCCAGTGCAGCCGCTCTGCCGACCGCAATGGGCATCAGACCTGCGGCTCGATCCACAGCTCAACCCGACGATTGGCGGCGCGGCCTTCTGTGTTCCGATTATCAGCAATGGGGCTGGACTCACCGTATCCGGCGGTGCGCATCCGCTGTGGGCTGATACCCTGGCCGGAGAGGTAGTAGGAGACCGAGCGGGCCCGTTGCTCAGATAACTGCTGATTTGAGGACTCTGAACCGACGCTGTCGGTGTGGCCGTCGATATTCAGCTGTGTTTGTTCATATTTCTTCAGTACCACGCTGACACCGTCCAGGACCGAAAAGAAGCTGGTGGCGAGATTGCTGGAACCGGTTTCAAAGGTGATATTACCCGGCATTACCAGCTGGATACGGTCGCCATGACGCTCCACCTGAACGCCGGTGCCCTGCAGATAGCGGCGTAGTTCCGCCTCCTGCTGATCCATATAGTAGCCAACGCCGCCACCGACGGCACCACCCAGCAGAGCTCCGGTCAGGATCCCCTTCTTGCGGTCGCCCTTACTGGACGTCGCGGCACCCAGCACCGCGCCGGCCAGGGCACCGATTCCGGCTCCTTTGACGGTATTGCTGGTTTTCGCCTCTCCGGAGTACGGATCCGTAGTCTGTGTCGTGGGGGCGACAGTCTGGCAGCCCGCCAGCAGTGTAACGGATGCAATGGTTGCTGCGGTCAGTTGAATATGGCGCTTCATGAAGACTCCCTGTGTGCTGCTGAAACTGTGCTGAATGATAACAAATCGTGTGGTGCAGGATCAGCGATCGATAAATTCGGTCCGAGTTAGTCAGCTACCGGCACCAGTAGTTCAGTACGGTTTCACATTCTTTACCCCGCTTCCTGAATCGCTACTGAACACTGCTGTAAACGGTAGCCAGTTGTGGATCGTTGAGCTGGCTGGCCGGGGTAACGGTGCGTCTCTGCCAGGGAATGAAACCAAGGTACCAGCTGCGCCAGAATCCGACGCTGGCCTGCGGGTTCTGGTCCAGCAGTTCGCGCAGCGTCTGCAGACTGCCGGGTCTGACTGACAGAGCTTCGCTGAAAACCTGATAAACGAATTTGGAGCAGAACTGGCGCTCCGAGTCGTAATTGAATCCCAGGTGATACCACCGGCCCATCCGTTTTTCGGCGGCCTGCTTCAGACGGTCGATGTCAGCGCTGCGGAGCGTCTGGCGAACCCGACGAACGGCAACCTGGTTGTCACAGGTACGGGCCAGAAATTTACGCAGAGGCGTCCGACTGACCTTCGGAACCTTGCTTTCCAGCACAAACCACTGATTGTTCTCCCGGACCGCGAAACCGACATGGGAACACCAGCTGCCGGTACCACGGGCGACCTGCTTATACAGAAAGGCGTTAATTGAAATAAACAGCAGATCGCCCTCACGGATCTGTTCGACGACCTGATATTCCAGTCGGTCCAGTTGTGATTTGTTCATGTTCTGTCTCCTGATTAAGGCTCGAAGTTGGTGTGAGTATTGCTGAACAGTGCTCGAGCTGTAAGATCTTCGTGTCAGGTAGCAGAATACGATCCTTCAGGTGGCGGCAGCTGTCTCAGACGATACAATTCTCAGCCTTTGCAGGGCGACGCAGGCGGGGGGAACGGAACTGTGATCCGATGGGCCTCTGGCCGGTTACCGAAACTTCAGTCCGCCGGTGATATACTTGCGCGCTTTCTGATTAAAGGTTGCTGGGGTATGGCGCAGAAACATCGGATCAATTTCACCGAGGGACCGGTGGCTAAGCAGTTGTTTGCGCTGACCCTGCCGATGGTCTGGGCCATACTCGCGCTGATGTCCTTCAATGCCGCTGACACCTGGTTCGTTGCCCGTCTGGGCGATGATCCGCTGGCTGCCATGAGTTTTACTTTTCCCGTGGCGATGGTGCTGACCAGTGTCGCTATCGGCCTCGGTGCCGGTACCTCTACCGGCATCGCCCGGGCACTGGGGGCCGGGGATCAGGTGCTGGCCAGTCGTCTGGCCACCGACGGGCTGATGCTGACGCTGCTGGTGGCGCTGATAATCTCTGTCGTCGGCTGGTTTACCATTGAGCCGGTATTTCTGTTGCTGGGGGCGACTCCGGAGCTGCTGCCGCTGATCCGCGAGTACATGGCGATCTGGTATATCGGTGCGCCGGGGCTGATCGCCCCTATCGTCTGCACCGCCATTCTGAGAGCCAACGGACTCAGCCGCCAGCAGAGCCTGATCATGATCGGTTCATCACTTGCCAATATCGCTCTGGATCCGATTCTGATATTCGGGCTGTTCGGGATGCCGCGGCTGGAGCTGGCCGGTGCCGCTCTGGCAACGGTGATTGTGCGCCTGATTACCCTGCTGGTGGCGCTGAGAGCATTGCAACAGATCGGTATGCTGAAGAGTCCGTTTATTCCGTTTGCCGAGCTGTGGCGTTCCTGGCGAGCGGTGTTTCATGTGGGACTCCCTGCAACCGCCACCAATGTCATTATCCCGCTGGCCAGCGCTATGGTGGTGATCATGGTGGCACGTCATGGTAATGAAGCGGTGGCCGGATTCGGTGTGGCCAGTCGTATAGAAATTCTGGCGCTGGTCTGTTTCTATGCCCTGTCCAGTATCATCGGGCCCTTTTTCGGGCAAAATCTGGGGGCCGGCAGGAATGGCAGGCTGAGCGAGGCGCTGAGAGTCATCAGCGTTTTCTGTATGGGCTGGGGCATCCTGCTGGCCCTGGTGATGTGGTTGTTTGCCGAGCCGCTGGCGGCACAGTTCAGTGAGTCCGGTGCGGTCTTCGAGGTTGCCGTCAGCTATCTGCTGATAGTGCCGATCAGCTACGGAGCTTACGGGCTGGTGATGTCGGTGAATGCGGCCTTCAACGGGCTGGCCAGACCGATGCCGGCGCTGTTGATCTCCACCGCCCGGGTATTGATTATCTATCTGCCGCTGGCCCTTCTGTTTCAGTGGCAATGGGGCCTGGTCGGGTTATTTATCGCCTCGATGGCAGCCAACCTGCTGGCTGGGCTCTGGGGCTATCTGTGGTTGCGCCGAGTGATGCAGAAGCTGGATATCAGTTGCGCTCCGGCTGTCCCGGAGCGTAGTTGACGCTCACAGCAAATTAGCGGGCTGAGATCCGGTTTTTTAACTCAAGTTGCTGTTTTTCAGGTTAGTTTGCTTGTGTCTGACAGTTAATCTGGCCTATAAATTAGGGTAAGTCGCTGTTGGTGCAACCACTGGAGTGACAGGACAGGCTGAAAAGGAAACCACGATGGAAGAAATTCCGGGGGCGGCGAAGCAGAACGTACTGATCGTTGATGATACCCAGACCGTCAGAAGTGTCGTCAAGAGTTGTCTGACGACCATTGGATTTCGCCGGATCGGTGAGGCGGTTAACGGACGTGATGCCCTGAAATTGCTGCAGAATCATCGCGTCGACCTGGTGATCTGTGACTGGGAAATGCCCGCGATGGATGGACTGGAGCTGTTGGAACAGGTCCGTAAGCTGGAGCGTAACGGTAACGTCCCCTTTATTATGCTGACCGGCAGTTCTGATGCAGAGCTGGTAAAAAAGTGCATAGAGCTGGGAGTAGATGGCTACGTGGTTAAGCCTTTTCAGCCCCAGGTGCTGTGCGATAAAGTGATAGCGGTTTGTCGACCCGCGGCCAGCAATGAGTATTCACTGGATTGAGTCGCGACGCTGATTTCTGATCCTGGCGCTGCAACCGAAAGGCGATAGTCGTTGTTGGTTTGCAGGCCGGTATACGCTGAACCAAATAGATTAACCAGGCCCCTGTTATGAAAAAATTCTGTCTGATTTCGCTGATTGCCGGCCTCTCATTACCTCTGGCTGTACAGGCGGAGTCTATGAGCTGGCGGTGTATCTATACCGAATCAACCTACAGCGCCGCATTTATGAAGACGCCCCAGAACCGGACTTGTCCGCCGTCTCGCTGCTACTACGACATAGAAGTGGATGCTGACAGCGGAGTGGCAACGGTGAATGGCACCCGCGGTTACAGTGTGCAGCGACTGCAGGCGATGCTGTTGCTCAGTCGGACGGCGACCAATGTGGTGATGGGGGGGACCGATACGGCTGAGTTTCGCATCGATACCGAGAGCCTGAACTTCGAAGGACGCAAGACCACCACGCCTTCAGTGACGGTGACTACCGCCGGGCAGTGCAGCGCCGCCAACTGATATCTCTGCAACCGCTATGGTGATCCTGCCAGACAGGAACTGTTCCTGTCGGTGATCTGTGAGGTTCAGGCCTCACGGATACCTCTGCTATTCTCTCCGTCCGACCGGGTTCTCCGTTCGGGTTACCGACCCGTCCTCTGCGAACTGCCTCTGAGGCGGACTGTCATTTCATCCGCTGTCGCAATAGATAGCAGTCTCTGGTCCATACTTACGGGTATCAGGGCGGCAGATATAACGCATTTTTATAGAAATATCTGTCTAAGTGGGAAATGACATAAGCAGCTGATACCGAAGCAGGGCTTCGGAAGGCGGTTTCAATGATAGTAATTTCTGGCGGGTCCTGTGCTTCCGACCAGCATTCAGCAGCGACACAGGAGGTTCGGGTATGAGTAGTAAAGCCCGAATTCTGCGGTTGAATAAATCCGGGCTGCCGCTGGCATGGCTGACCCATGAGGCGGCGGCGACGTTGTATGCCAGGGAGCAGGTCATCTGGAGCCTGGGTCTTCGAAAATTCAGGCTTCATGGCGGAATCAATCGGGAAGGGGTTCAGTCGGTACTGGACCTGGCACCGATCATCGCCTGTACGGGGGAGGTCCGCAACCACCCTTTTACGCCGGCGCTGAACAATCGGTTTCTGTTTCGGCGGGATGGCCATCGTTGCATGTATTGCGGGTTTCGGTTTTCCGATTCAGAACTGACCCGTGATCATATTGTGCCGAGAGTGCAGGGGGGTGGTGACTACTGGAGCAACGTGGTCGCGGCCTGTCAGCGCTGCAACCATCGTAAAGGTGGACGTACTCCCGAAGAAGCTGGCATGGAACTGCTGGCGATCCCCTTTGAACCCAATCTGTTTGAGTTTATGTATCTGGCCAACCGGCAGATCCTGGGGGATCAGATGGAGTATCTGCAGGCTCGATTCTCCGGTCAGCGCTGCTGGCAGGCGGCCTGAAACAGCACTCACCGCCGAGCCGGTAATCCTCAGCGGGGCTGAAGCACCGCTGACAGACGTTTTGCTTTCCAGTAACTGGATGACCAGTATCGGTTATCCAGTCTGCTCAGCATCACCCCGCGGCTGGTGGAGGCGTGAAGAAAAAGTCCCTGTTCCACATAAATCCCGACATGCCGCAGTTTCTCTCCGGTCCGAAAGAACACCAGGTCGCCGGCCTCCAGCTGATCGCGGCTCACGGCTCGGCCAATGCGATGCTGATCAGCGGTGGTGCGGGGCAGGCTGAGGGCGAACTGCGACTGAAAAGTCCGTAACACAAAGCCGGAACAGTCGATTCCCGAGCGGCTCATACCGCCGAGCAGATAGGGTGTTCCCTGCCAGCGCTGATGCTGGCGATAAAGGGCCCGGGCGACGTTGCTGGGGGGCTCCACCGACATACTGCTGTTGACCGGGGGCTGCACCGGTCTGGACTGGCAGCCGCCCAGCAGCACCGTCAGTATGACCGCGGCTACCGCCGGGAGCAGGCGGCGGAGGGTGGACAGGGGACCGGTGCTGAAGGATCCGGGTTTCACGATTCTGAACCTGTTGCTGAATGTTGGTAGTGCTTTGAGTACTCTGCCGGGAATATGGTGGCTATCTGCTGTATCGGCCGGATCGGGGTTTTCGTCACAATGTCAGATCCTGTAACCGGTATCTGCAGCCGTCCGACGCTTTCTGTGGTGTCGGTCAGTGTCGGGTCAGGCTGCCGGTATCATGAAGCAGATTGGCGGTGATCTGCCACTGAGCCACCCTGTCAGCGACGCCGATACGTTTCAGGTAATCATGCATCAGCCGGTTCGACAGATTGGCGCCGATCTCGGTTTCCGGCTGCGGCAGCAGTGAATCGGCGATATGTACCGCCGCCAGCGGACTGAATTCGCTACTGACCGACAGCTGTGGTGTATGGTGCAGCAGCACCGCTTCCACAATGGGGGCCGGCAGATTCCAGTGGGCCAGCAGAAAGGCACCAACCTCTCCGTGAAACAGTCCCAGCATCTTCTTTTCCACGCTGCACAGTGGCAGCTCTTTCTGAGCAGAAAGCACCATCACCTTGCGGTAGCTCTGTGGGTCTTTTGAGGCCAGCACCAGCAGTCCGAGATCATGCAGCAGACCGCCAACGAAGGCCTGGTCCTGTACCGCCTGGCTGGTTTTCATTTCTCTGCAGATATACTGGGCGAGACGAGCCACCATCGCCGCACGACGATTCAGCTCCTCGAAGGAAAAGTAGGACCAGTTGCGGTGCTGCGGATAGAGGCTCATCAGATGGCCCGACAGTGCCAGTCCACGCAGGGTACGAATGCCCAGCATGGTTACTGATTCTCTGATACTGCTGATCTGACGGTCGATGCCGAAGTACGCGGAGTTAACCACCCGCAGTACCTTCGCCGCCAGCGCCGGGTCCTGACCGATAATATCGCTGATCTGCTCGGCATTGCTGTTTTCTGAATTCAGTGCCCGATTAAGTTCCCGGTAGACTGCCGGAGGTGAAGGTAGCTGGCCCAGTGAGAGAATGTAATCCCGGGTCGGTTTTTTGTGGATCAGGCGGCTGATACGAACCAGATATTCGGTGTCGGCAGCGATTTCCGGGATGCTGTTCTGTTCTGAATAGATTCGATGGACCAGATCCTGTGAACGGTTGGTCTGAGTGCTGCTCAACGGCATCCCGGGCAGCAGAATACGTACTGCCCTGGGCTGCATCGTCATCGCTTTCTTAAAGCAGTCCTGGTCGGCGTGAATCCGGTTGGAGGAGGCGATCGCAATGGCGTGGTAGTTCGACTCCTTCATAAAGGCGATAAGAGAACTGCTGTTGTCGACTCTCAGCACATCCCAATAACGCCCGGTACTGTTGATCTCGCTTTGCCAGTCGGCGTGAACGCCCTGGGTATCGAGCATCAGCACCTTAAGGGTTGGCTGTTTCGAGGTGTCGGTGTTCATCATTCCTTCAGTTCCAGCTGTCCGTATCCTGTTTCCATGCAAGATGGATATTCGGGACTGTGCCGCGATTCTCTGCAGTGTCCTCCGTTGTTGCTCTACCCATCGGGTCCATAGTCCTTAGACTAGAAGAAGACTGAAGATTCCCTGCTGATCTGGATCTGGCAAATGGCTGTTCGGGCAACAAAAAGATCTTCGATTGATATGGATCAACGGGATCTGATTGCATCTGAGCCTGCCGAAGCCGTCAGCCGGAAAGACAGTGCGGCAGAATTTCTGAAGCAAACGGATCGGAAAACCGGGCGGGGAGGATCGCACCACCGGCCGGACTGCGCCGCCCATGCCGGTGGTTGCACGGCTGAAATACTATTCGAGATCAGCGCGGTAGCGACCCTGGCGGGCCAGACTGTTGAGGCGTGCCCGGTTCAACAGGGCTGCCTGAGTAGCGGCGCGATTAGCGTTGTTACCCTGCCAGGCCTGCAGTGCCGGTTGCTGCAGAGCACGACCATAGGAGATGCTGAGCTGCCAGGGCGGGTGGTCCGCCTGTCGGTTGAGACTGTCGAGGTTCAGGGTCGCCTCCTCCGGCCCCATGCCTCCGGACAGAAAATTGATACTGGGCACGGCCGCCGGCACACAGCGACGCAGCACGCTGAGCGTTTCACCGGCGATCACCTCGGTTCCGACTCCTGTCGGGCAGTCTTTGCCCGGCAGAATCATGTTTGGCTTGAGGACTATGTGCTCGAGTATCACGCCGTGACGGGCCAGTGCTTCGAACACCGCTCGCAGTACCCGCTCGGTCACCTGAGCGCAACGGCCGATATCGTGGTCGCCATCCATCAGCACTTCCGGTTCAACGATGGGAACGACGCCCATGTGCTGACAGACAGCGGCATAGCGAGCCAGCATCTCGGCATTGGCGCTGACGCCCAGCGCCGTGGGGTTATGGTGGGCGATGGGATATACCTCCCGCCATTTCGCAAAACGTGCTCCCTGCTCCTTATAAGCACCGAGTCGATCCGCCAGTCCATCCAGGCCGAAAGTAATCTTATCGCCGGGGGCTCCCGGCAGGGGCCCGGTCCCCTTGTCCACCTTAATACCGGGAACGATCCGCTGTCTGCTGGCCAGTTCCGTCAGTGCCGTCCCCTGCTCGTCGCACTGGGCCAGCGTCTCCTCAAACAGAATGACACCGCTGATGTATTCGCCCAGCCCTTCGGTGGCCAGCAGGGTTTCTCGATAGTCTCTGCGGCTGGTTTCGGTGGATTCCACGCCGATGTCGTCGAAACGTCTGGCGATGGTCGGTGCACTTTCATCGGCAGCCAGAATACCGCGATGGCCGTCTACCAGGTCGTCGATGGTGCTCTGCAGTTCTTCAGTCGTTGTCATTGAAATACTCCCCGCTGATCCTTGTTCGGGCAGACAGTGATTTCACTGTCCATAATGCTGAATAGTAGGTCAGCTCCGCACTTCCTGCTGATCCACTATCCGGGGATCTCAGCAGAGCGCTTTACCACCTCTGACTGGGATTTGACCGCTGTCATGCTGCTGTATAGCGGCCGGGGCGTATGATAAAGATGACTTTAAGCTATGCCGGGAGAGTGTTCAGGATGAACCGCCATCACACCGTCAGAGATAAGCTGACTACGGATGAGAAGAACGGCTATGTCAGTCGACTGGTCGAACAGGGATACACCGAAGTGGGGGTGTATGATCGCATGGACGCCGGAGATTTCCGGATTCAGCCCTGTTTCAGGGAGCCATTCAATCCCAGAAGTCAGGTGCTCTGGTCGGTAGTGGTCTGCCTCAACTGATCATTTCTGCCGGGTCCGCTGTGGACAGCTCGTGAATCAGCAGGGGGCTGTAACAAACCCTGCCTCGGTTAAGTCTTTTGCTGTGATTACCAGCCCCGGGCAGAGGAACCGGCAATGAACGCACAGGGTCGACTGATCAGCCGATACACCACCCGATTGCCGCCTGGCACTCTGGAGTGGATTGGTCTGCGTACCGAGCATCGCGGCGACATTGTCGTGGTGGAGCAGGTGATGGCACTGGCAGGACTGGGGCTGGAAGGCGACCATCGTTGCCGAAAAACGCCCGGCTCCGCCCGCCAGGTAACCATAATCAGCCGCGAATATATCAGCCAGATCGCCCATTTTCTTGGCCGTGAGCAGATCGATGCGCAGCTGTTGAGACGTAATATGGTGGTCTCCGGCATCAACCTTTCGGCCCTGCGCCACCAGCGTTTTCGTATCGGTGATGCCGAGTTCGAGGCCACTGCGCACTGCCATCCCTGTTCTCGAATGGAAGCGGCGCTGGGGGAGGGGGGCGTCGCGGCGATGCTGGGGCATGGCGGTATCTGTGCCCGGGTGCTGAGCGGCGGTCTTATCCGGCTCGGCGACCGGCTGGAGAAGCTCTGATCGGTTCCGAATACGCCTGTGCAGCCACCCGCTTCTGTACTGTTCTTCCTGTTCTGAATCAAATCAGCCATAGCTAGCGGTTGCCGCCGTCGAGAATCTGGATAACTATTGGCACAGAATTTTTTATCCGGAGATGTAAGATGCGCTGGTTCCGATTGTTGCTGATCCCGCTGGTCCTGCTCAGCTGCCTGAATGTTCAGGCTGAAAGTGCCGCCGACAAGCGGGCTATCGTCGTTGACCTTCAGCTCGACGAATCGCTGCAGGAGTTTTCCGACAGGGACTGGTTGCTGTACGTCTTTGCCCGGGGTGAAAACGGTCGGGTCCCGCTGGCATCCAGTAAACTGCGGCTGAAGCAATTGCCGCTGACCATCAGCCTGACCGAGAAGATGTTTCTGCTGGAGCATCTGACTCTGGCGAAGGTGGATCAGGTCTACGTGTTCGCCAAGGTCAGCCGTGATGGTGACCCCCACCGGACGGTGGTGGGGGATCTGCTGGGGAAATCTGAGCTGGTGGACTTCAGCCGGGGTTCACACCAGCAGGTTAAGCTGGTAATCGACAAACTGGTTAAGTAAGTGTTTATTACCCGGTGATCCGGATCTCTGAACTGATCCCGGGAGTACAGGAAAGCTGAAACAGATGATTCGAAGCATCGTTGTTACGGTAGCGGTTATCTCTCTTTCCGGTTGTGCGACCATGAACCGAAGCGAGTGTGAAACCGCCGACTGGCAGGCCATCGGCTATGAAGACGGCGCCGGCGGGCGGGTCCTGTCCTATCTCAGTAATCATCGCAAGGCCTGTGCCGAATATGGCGTCACCCCGGAGATGGCTCCTTATGAGCAGGGTCGTCAGGCCGGGTTGAGGGAGTACTGCGTGCCCGCTAACGGTTATTCGCTGGGGAAAGCGGGTAAATCTCTGAACCGGGTCTGCCCCGGTAGTCTGGCCGGCGACTTTGAGGGGGCCTGGCAGGAAGGCCGGGAAGTGTATCGGGCAGATTCGCAACAGCGCAGCAGCAAACGCGCTCTGCAACGCCAACAGCAGCAGCTGAGAGTGCTGGAGGCGCGTATTGCCGAGGCCGAAAAGGAACTGGTCAGCGATGGAGTCAGCAGCCAGCGACGTAAAACGCTGCTGTCTGACATCAAGAAACTGAATGCCGAGCTGATAACCGCCGTTGCCAGGCTGCCGGCTCTGGAAGATCAGCTGGCGCTTGACCAGCAGAATGCTGAACGGATCCGGTCACGCTACGAGTACTGAGGCTCGGAAACAGCCAGGTCGAGGTCGGGCCTGCTGCAGACTCTGTCATGATTAAAAGGGACGGCAGGCGCGGTCCCTTGTTCTCTGCACTGCCGTTGCCGGCAGCTTATTCAGATTCCTGTACCGCTTTCGCAGGTGCCCCGGTCTGCGCTGGGATGAAGATCATGCTGTCGGCCCGGTTGATGCCCTTGCAGTTATTCAGCGGATTCGTTCCTGGTATTTATGGGTTTCGACATCGATCCTCACCAGGTCTCCCGGTTTGATAAACTGAGGCACCTGAACCTCCATGCCATTTTCCAGTGTCGCCTCTTTGAGGACGCTGCTGTTCTGAATATGCAGGGGGTCGGGAGTGGTTTCGATGCGGATTTCGACGCTGGAAGGGCTGCTGATTTCGATGATCTCGCCCTCGCTGGAGCCCAGTTGTATCGACTGACCGGGCTGCAGGAAGGGCAGGAAGGCACCGAGCCGTTCCTTATCGACGCCGATCTGTTCGTAAGTCTCCGGATGCATAAAGATGCATTGATCACCTTCCAGGTAAAGAAATTCCATATCCTGGCGTTCGACATCGACCTCTTCGAAGCGCTCGTTATCGCGAAATCGCTGCTCGGTCACGCCGCCGGTGCGGACATTGCGCAACTTGGCATGCATCACGCCATGCATCTTGCCACCGCCAGCCTGAAAGTCGGCCTGAGCTACACGGTAAAGCTGGTTATCCAGCCTGATAAACATTCCGGAACGCATTTCAGCTGCTGGTTTCATCGGGATTCAGCCTCTCAGTCGGTCTCTGACCACCGTAGTATAGACACTGAATTACCGCCGCTGCCCGGCATGTCGATGTGACGCATCACACCTTGGACAGCGGTTCTTATGGTTCCCGGTTATTCCTCCGGCTCAGTCTCCATCAGAGGCAGTCCCAGCTGTACACGAGCGCCGCCGCTGTCGGACTCTCCGAGGGAAACCGTCCCCTGGTAGAGTTCCACGATATCCCTGACGATGTGCAGCCCCAGCCCGGAACCTTCGACACTCTGATCCAGCCGCTGACCGGGCAGAAAAACATCGGATTGCAGTTCTTCAGGGATCCCCGGCCCGTCATCGTCGATCCTTATCTGCAGATTGCCGGCGAGTTGCCGTGCGCTGACAATGACCTGAGTCTTCGCCCACTTGCAGGCATTATCGATAACGTTGCCCATCAGCTCTTCCAGGTCCTGACGGTCACCCCGGAAACAGAGGGCTGCCGGGCAGCTGATCTGAATATCGAGCTGGCGTTGCCGATATAGCAATTGCATTGAGAATACCAGGTCATTCAGTACCTCAGCCACATCCACACCGGTGCCGAGGTGGCGGCTGCTACCGACTATCCGTACGCGATGCAGGTAGCGGTTGGCGTTCTGGCTGAGCAACTCCGCCTGCTGACGAATAACATGTCCGGATGGAGCCGGCAGGCCCTGAGCTTCGTTACGGATCACTGTCAGCGGGTTTTTCAGGGCATGGGCAAGGTTACTGGCCTGCAGCCTGGCCCGTTCGATAATGGTGCTGTTTTCAGCCAGCAGGGCATTGATCTCTTCTGTCAGTGGGGTGATTTCCGGGGGATAAACTCCCCGCAAAGCGCTGTCCTGGCCCCGACGAATAGCAGTAATTTCCCGACGGGTCAGCTGTAGCGGTTTCAGGGTCCGGCGCACCAGCATAACAATGGCGATGACCAGACCGGCTGCGAACACCAGCAGGGTCATACCCAGCTGCTGGCTGAAACGGAGCACATCGCTGTTGATATCGGAAACCGGACCGGTGACGGAAAAATAATAGTACTGATCGCTGCCGGGGAGGCGAATCCTGCGCTGGAAGGCTCTGAGGTCGCGGTCGGCGGGCCCCCTGAGCTGCAGCCATTGGATGGCGGAATCGGAAGCTGTATTCAATGGCCAGGAGGCCTGGGGCGTGACCAGCGAGTCCGACCAGGTCAGTACCCGGGAGCCGTCACTGATCAGCCAGTACCAGCCCGAAAAGGGCTCGTTGAAGCGGGGAACCGTCGGTCGCCAGGCCAGTTTCAGACCGGATTCAGAATCCCATTCAGCAGCAGCCACCAGATCGTACATCTGGGCTTTTAAGGCATCGTCAAAGCGACGCTCAATATGGCTGGTGAACATCTGTCGCAACATCAGACCCGCTATAAAAAGGGCCACCACGGCTCCGACCGTTGCGGCGGTCACCAGCCGGAATGTCAGCGATTTTCTGTCAGCCAGCATTTAACTGATAACCCTGTCCACGGCGAGTCCTGATGTAATCACTGCCCAGTTTTTTACGCACCCGATTGACCAGTACCTCAATGACGTTTGAATCGTGATCAAAATCCTGATCATAGAGATGCTCCGTCAGTGTCGATTTGGAGACCACCTCCTGCTGGTGATACATCAGGTAGGCGACCAGTCGGTACTCAAGTGCCGACAGCACCACATAACGGCCCTCCCGGGTGATGCGCTGACTGGCGGGGTCAAGTTCCAGCGCACCGCATTTAATTACCGGACTACTATGCCCTCCGGCCCTGCGAACAAGTGCCTCCACTCGTGCCAGCAACTCTTCCGTCTCATAAGGTTTGACCAGGTAATCATCGGCACCGGCTCTGAGTCCGGAAACCTTCTCCCGCCAGGTGTCTCTGGCGGTCAGTACCAGCACCAGCATGTTGTTGCCGGCCTGGCGCCAGTCACTCAGAATGCTGAGACCGTCACGCTCGGGCAGACCCAGATCCAGTATGGCGATATCGTAGGATTCGGTATCACCCAGAAACCACCCGTCCCGACCGTTGCTGGCGATATCGACTGCAAATCCATGATCTGTCAGTGCCTGGCGCAGCTGTTCGGCGCCTGCCGGATCATCCTCTACCACCAGCGCTCTCATAAGCAGAAACTCCCCCGATTTACAGTGACCGGCTCGGCCTCAGTCATCGCCGCCGCCGTCGCCATCGCCGCCATCGCCGCCATCGCCATCTCCGTCGCCGCCATCTCCATCGCCGCCATCTCCATCGCCGCCATCTCCGTCGCCGCCATCTCCGTCGCCGCCATCTCCATCGCCGCCATCTCCATCGCCGCCATCTCCATCGCCGCCATCTCCGTCGCCGCCATCTCCATCTCCATCGCCGCCATCTCCGTCGCCGCCATCTCCGTCGCCGCCATCTCCGTCGCCGCCATCTCCGTCGCCGCCATCTCCGTCGCCGCCATCTCCGTCGCCGCCATCTCCATCGCCGCCATCTCCGTCGTCACCGTCGCCGCCTTCGCCGTCGTCACCGCCATCGTCGTCATCCCCGTCATCGGAGCCTTCTCCGTTCTTTTCGAAAATTGCCGGATCGAACGTTTCCTCGTCGGCTGGATCCTCATCAGGAACCATCCCGGCCAGAGTTGAAGGGAGTTCAGCGGCGAGAAAGCGAAGGTTTTCTGCGCTGTAGATCAGTTTGATAACCGTGCCATCTGCTCGCAGCACCTTAAGTTCATAGACCTGGACACAGCGGTTATCGAACGCTGCCGAGGAGGCCTGCACCCGAATCAGTTCATCACCCGACTCCAGGGTTTTCTTTACGTTATCGAGAAAACGATAGAAGCCGCGAGCCGGTTCAACCTGCTGAACGGGGCACTGGGCGTCCCGGGCAAGGGCCGGATCGGGCGCGGTTATGGCACCGGCCAGCAGGAGGGCTGACCAGCGGAGCGTCGGTCTGTTCATAGAAGTTCTTTCGGTGTTGTCGGGCCGCCAGCGGAATTCTGAGTCCGGGTTCTGTGTTTCAGTCGATACCGGCACTCAGAGCTTCGGGGCAATTTATAAGGCTACTCAGGCAACCTTACGAAAACCTGACAGATCATATAAGGGTTCTGTCAGCAGGACTATATCAGACTGGCTCCCATCAACTCTCAACACTGCATTCTCAGGAGCCACTATGAGCACTCAGGAACATTTCCGTATTTCTAAAGCCACCCCTGCATTCACCACTCGTCGAGTCCCGGCGGCCAGTATGCGGACTATTCTGTCCGACCAGGTCCGCCCGGAACCGGGAAATCTGGTGCTGGCCCGCGTTGATCGCCTCGGACATCACAAGCGAATAGAGCGCGTTGATGGCCGGCGAGCACATCTGTTTCCCGGTGATGAAATAATTCTCGCCTATGGCAATCGATATGCCCCGGACCAGTTTGAGGCAGAGGTCCCGGTCGATATGGGTCCCTGCCATATGGTCGCGGCGGGTGGTATCGCTGCCCGGGCGCTGAGCTGGCATGGTCGCATCAGTCGCCCCACCAGTGTCACTCCCATCGGTATTATCGGTGATCATTTCCGGCAACCGATCAACATCCATGATTTCGCCCTGACCTCTACTGGTCCTGATGAAGAGCTGCCCTCGGTGGTTGTGGCCGGCACCAGTATGAATGCGGGTAAAACCACCACCGCTGCCAGAATCATTCATGGCCTGAGTCGGGCGGGGTATCGTGTCGGCGGTATGAAACTGACAGGCACGGGCGCGGGTGGAGACCTCTGGCTGATGAACGATGCCGGGGCCCATTGCGTGATGGATTTCACCGATGCCGGTTTTCCGTCCACCTACAGAAGCAGTCTCACGGACCTGCACAGCATCTATCAACGGCTGTTGCCGGAGTTTGTTGCTCGTGGCTGTGACAGCCTGGTGATCGAGATCGCAGATGGCCTCTACCAGAGTGAAACCCGCATGCTGCTGGAATCCGAGACCTTCAGGCTTCGCTTCCCTCATATAGTCTTCGCAGCTGCCGAGGCGATGGGGGCGGAAAATGGTATTCGCTGGCTGCAGGAACTGGGCTATGACGTCAGGGGACTGAGCGGCCAGATTTCCCGTTCCCCTCTGGCAATGCAGGAAGCCGGCCTCTTTACCGATGTGCCGACCTGGGACATTCGCCAGCTGGAGGATGAGAAAGTAGCCCTCGGACTGCTGACCAGCCCGATCGCCAGGTGCAATCAGGCGGTTAACCAGTGAAACTGCCGGGAATTCTGGCCGCCGGTCGCTACCGGCTGGTCGCCGGCCTGATGCTGATCGGATGCGGTCAGGCAATAACTGCATATGTTATCGCGATACTGATCGGAACCGCCTGGCGTTCGTCCGCTGACCCCGGATTGATCACCGCTCTGGTGATCGCCGGCTGTTGTCGATTCCTGCTGAGCATCAGCGAACTGGCTCTGGCCGAACAGGTTGGTCAGCGTTATATCAGCGACGCTCGCAGCCTGCTCTTTGAGCAGGTGCTGAGCACGACCGGCCAGCCTGGAGCACTGCGCAGGGCCGGCGTGACTATGACGCGGCTGATCACCGATATCAGCAGCCTGAAAAACTGGGCCGGAAGAGGAGCTGCACGGTTCTTGTCCGCGCTGCTGTCGCTGCTCGGATTAGCCATCGCGATCCACCTGAACTGGCCCGGGGTAACTCCGGTGGTAGTCGCCGCAGTTCTGGCCTCGCTACTGGTGGCCCTGTCGCTGAGCCCGCTGATCGTTGTTCGTATTCGCGAAGCCCGGCGCAGTCGTGGTCGGCTGAGCGGTCATATCGGGGAGCGTCTGATGGCCCGGCTGACTGTGCGCCAGTTCAACCAGTCCGGTCGGGAGAAACGCCGTTTAAGGCGCAGCAGCAGTCGGCTGACCGAGGCCGCTGTTCGGCAGCGAATCCCCGGTTCCGCCCTGAGGATGACAACCGAACTGATATTTCCGCTTACTGTAGCCGGGCTGCTGATCGCGGTGGTCTGGCCGCAGACCGATATCAGGGGGGATCTGGCTCCGGTCATGCTGATACTGGGGTTGATGTTCAGTTCGCTGAGGGATATGGCGCTCTCCTGGGACGGTTTCCTGGCGTTCTACGTCGGCCGGGAGCGACTGGAAAGGCTGTTGCGCCAGACCGTTGATCCGGTCCCGGCCAGCCCGCTGAAACTGCCCGGGCGCGGAGCCCTTGCAGTCCGCTTCAGGCAGCTGACGATCGCCGACCGCTTCGATGACCTGAATGCCCGCGCCAGGGCTGGAGAAACTGTGCTGCTGTGCGGCCCCTCCGGTTCCGGTAAGAGCTCCCTGGCTTCGTTGCTTGCATCGCCCTGTCGCGGTTATGAGGGCTCGCTGCGGCTGGCAAACCGGGAGTCTGACCGGCTGTCGGATCATCAGTATCACCGGCGGGTGATTCTGCTCAGTCCGCAGCTCCCGCTGTTGCGCGGCAGCGTTGAGTCCAATATCCGTTACGGCAATTCGCGCCTTGAGGAAGAACGGCTGATGGAAATCTGTCATCTGGTCAGACTTACCGAAGCTGAACTGACTCAGCCGGTAGCGGAACTGGGTCAGGGGCTGCCGGATGGTCTTCGCGCACGGATAAGCCTGGCCCGCGCGCTGGTCCGTGATCCGGGACTGCTGATTGTCGATGATCCGGCTTTTATCACCGACAGTTCCGCCATCAGTGCGTTACGTCAGCTTTCAGAACAATCCTCGGTAACTCTGCTACTGGTGGCGCCTGAGCATCTGAATCCACTCAGCGTAACCCGAACATGGCAATTCAGAGAGGGGGGAATCGAAGAGCGATTGCACAGAGACAGGACCAGCCGGCTACATGCGGTCAGTTGAGATACAAACGGAGGCGTTTGTATCCTCCTATGACGGTGCAATGAGCTACTGGTCGGCAGATCGGTGCAACAGGGGGACTGTCTTCAGGGATGCTGGAGACTCTGATAAACGATCCCGATCCACACCGGTGTTTTCATAAAACCACCGGTCCAGGTATCCCAGCGCTCGGAGAGCCCCGTTTTCTGAGCCTGTTCCTGGCTCATCCCCTTGTCCTTCATCGCTTTAACTTCAGCGGCGGTACCCAGCAACATATCGTGAAAATTCTGCAAATCGGCCTTCGCTGACAGCGGACCGTGACCGGGAATAATCTTTGTGTTGTCGTCGATCTGCTCAAGCACCGCTGCGATATTAGCAGCCATGGTCAGCACATTACCACCCGAGCCAATATCGACAAAAGGGAAGAACCCGGAGAAAAAGTGATCGCCCATATGCACCACATTGGCGTTCTTAAAAAACACGACTGAGTCTCCGTCGGTATGGCCGTTGGCATAATGAACGACATTGACCTCCTCACCGTTGATATACAGAGTCAATGCCTGCCGATAGGTGATGACTGGTAGCGCAGATTCCGGATAAGGTTCTGATACCATGCCGAAAAGTTTGATCTCCTGTCGCGTCAGTAATCGTGCCCGGACGTTATCGTGAGCCACGATCTGAGCGTGGGGTCCCAGTGCAAAGTTGCCCTGAGTGTGGTCTCCGTGCCAGTGGGTGTTGATCACATAGGTCAGCTTTTCCAGCCCGCCAAAATGGTTCAGCTGCTTCTTCAATGCATCAGACATAACCTCGAAATCATCGTCCACCAGCAGGGTACCCTGAGCACCGGTAAGCACCGCCAGATTTCCACCCCGCCCCTGCAGCATGGAAATATTGTCCGTGAGACGGGTTGAGGTAAATGAAGGTGACTTACCATGATGCTCGGCCAGTGCCGGCAGGGTGGTGAGCAGGATTGCGAAGGTAAACCAGCGTAGCTTCTTACCATACATGGACTAATCCTTTTTCATTGTGCTGAGGACAGGGGGGAACGGAGTATCGGGGTATCGTTTCCGATGTTACACGCCGGTGACTGATGCACTCAGGTCAGTTTAGTAGAGAAAACCATCGACAGGTTGTTACAGACTCAGCTGGTATGCAGGTAGCCGCGGTTGCAATGGCTGGCGCAGTGTCAGAGGGCAGAGGAGACGATGGCTATTGCTGATTTTCCGCCGGGCTCGGATGGTGTATCTGATTGCCGGACAAACAGAGTTAACGGCTGGTCGGTTGTGTCTCAATTCGCATCAGCTACATCGTAGCACGCTATCTGCGCTGTAGCGGCGCTTAAACCGCCCCTCAGTCGGCGGCGAAGAGGGGAATAATAAGTCTAAACTTCAGTGAGCGTATCGGAACAGACCGATCAGCATCAGTAGCAAACACAGGATTGAGCGATGACGACGGAAGTTTCGATCATGAACAAGCACGCGGTGGCGCTGGCGGCGGACAGCGCCGTGACCATCAGTGTCTCCTCCCAACAGAGTCCGAAGATTTTCAACTCCGTGGACAAGCTCTTTAAGTTATCCAGCCATCATCCGGTGGCGATTATGATCTACGGTTCTGCCAGCTTTATGCGTATTCCCTGGGAAACCATGATCAAGGAGTATCGCAAAAAAACGGGTGACCGGAGCGAAGCGTTGCTGGAAGACTACGCCAGTGGTTTCATCGACTATCTGCGCTCGCTGGACCAGCGAAAGGGCCAGCAGCTGAATTTTGTCGAACAGTGGCATGTTGCGAAGTTTCTGGGCTACTTCAAAGAGCGTCTGCTGCTATCCCTGGCAGAAACCGCGAACCCGGCGCAGCAACCACCAGCCGGCTCCGATAACCCGCAGGAACCGGCAGCATCACAGTCCGAAGGACAGAGTGGGGAGCCGCCTGTCAGCAAGGAGGATATCGCAAAGTTTCGTAAAAAGGTCGATGAGACCATCAGCCTGCTCAGTGGCCATCTGGATAAGCTTGAACAACTGGATTACATGCAGGGGCATCAGGCCGCTGAGATGCTCGCGTTTAATGCTCAATGGGTTGATCAGCTCTGGGAGGATATATTTACCTCACTACCCATATCGCCCGCTCAGAAAAAGAAGATCCTGGCGCTGGTCTGCGACGCGGTTTCTCGTAACTACTTCTTTTCTCAGAATGACTCAGGCATCGTTATCGCTGGTTTTGGTGAGCAGCAACTGTACCCGGTTATGGTTCGCTGCAACTTCGAAGGCTTTCTGTTCGGACGTCTGAAGTACGGTGGCTATGAAGTCTCACGAATCAACGATGAGCATCGGGCGCTGGTGACTCCCTTCGCTCAGGGGGATGAGATCTATACCTTTATCCAGGGTATCGATCCGGGATTTATGAATAATATCAGCGGGTGTCTGACGGAGAGCGCTCGCACCCAATCCCGGCAGCTGGCGGAATTTCTGCAGGGGAAGGGGTTGAAGTCGGAGGTGGTTGAGGAAATTGTCGCCGCCACCGAGCAGCTTGCCGGCGCCGGCCAGACTGAAATTGAAACCCGGTTGATGGACTACGCCCGCAAAAAACACATCGATCCCATCGTCGATGCCGTCGCTTTTCTTCCCAAGGACGAACTGGCCCATCTGGCTGAATCCCTGGTCACCCTGACCTCGGTACGCAAGCGGATGTCGACTCATGCGGAAACGGTCGGTGGCCCGGTCGATGTCGCCATTATCTCCAAAGGGGACGGGTTTATCTGGATAAAGCGCAAGAACTACTTCAATCCGGAGCTTAACAGGCAGCTGTTCAGGGACTGATCGGACCAGAGGGGAGAAGCGAAACGTCTCCTTCTGGTTAAAGCTCTATCAGGTGTTCACGTACTCGATAAAAAAGCAAAAAAAAAGCGACAAAAAAAGGGTCGGAGTGAATTCACTCCGACCTTTTTCAGCTGTTTAGGCTCTGAAGTGGCTGCGGCTCAGCGAGCCAGGAACAGCCATGCTGCCACCAGCACCGCCAGAAACAGTGTCTCGGATACCAGCAGGATAATCGGTGGCCAGCCCATGGTCGCCAGCTCTTTAAAAGAGGCTTTCATGCCCAGACCGACCATGGCGATCACCAGACACCAGCGGGACAGTTCGGTCATGCTATCGGTTACCACCTGAGGGACATAGCCGGTGCTGTTAATGGCAACGATGACCACAAAGGCGATCAGGAAGCCGGGCAGCGGCAGGGATGAACCGCCCTGTTTTGCGACCGATCCCTTACGGGCGACCAGAATTGAAATAATCACCACCACCGGGACCAGTGCCGCAACCCGCAGCAGCTTGGTAAAGGTCGCCACATCACCGACATCTTCCGACATCATATAGCCGGCACCGACCACCTGAGCCACGTCGTGAATGGTCGCTCCCAGGAAGATTCCGCTTTCCGCTTCAGTCAGATTAAGGCCCGTTACCACCAGCGGATAGGCGATCATCGCGACCGTGCTGAGTGCAGTTACCCCGATCACGGTAAAGATCAGATTACGTTCTGAATCCTTATCCTGGGGCAGTACCGCAGAGACGGCCAGCGCCGCGGAGGCACCGCAGATTCCGACCGAGGCGCCGGAAAGAATGCTCTGGGATTTGCCCAGCTTCAGCCACTTGCCACAGACATAACCGAACAGGATGGTGGCCGGTACACCCACCAGCACGATAGCGATCGGGGTAATCCCCAGACTCATCAGCTGTTCAAAGGTGATACGAGCACCCAGCAGGGCAATACCGAAACGCAGTACCGCCTTAGCCGCGAACTGAATACCGGCGGCACATTTACCTTCCTGGGACAGATAGTTCAGCGACATCCCCATCAGCAATGCATAGAGAATGGTAGGGCCACCGTAATGTTCCGATACAAATTTGGCCGCCATTCCCACAACGAAGCAGAGCAGAAAGCCCGGCATCAGTTCTTCTATCTTCTTTTTGAAGCTGCTATCGGAAAATGGCAACCTTTTAATTGCGGTGGACATGGCTTTCTCCCACTGATATGACCACTGCGTCTATATAAATCAGTGGCTTACAATTTGTTTTTTGAGGAAACAAATTATACAAGTGAGCCTGGAAAAGCCTTGGATACAGTGAGGGTGATCGTTTGGAACCAGTCTGGCTGTAATTGAATAGCAAAGCTGAGATGGAGGGGCAGACACCAGCTCAATTATCCCGTCCCCCTCTTTCATCAGGAGGAAGAGAAATCAGAGCCGGTAATTTCCAACAGCAAGCGATTCTGATAGCAGGGAGAGTTACACAGATGAATCGACCGGCTTTCTGCCAGACATGCGTCAGAAGAGGCTTTTTTGTTTGAGACTTAGGTGGGAAAGCTAGGTCTTACTATTCGATTTTAATGGTCGGCGTGAGAGGATTCGAACCTCCGACCCCATCCTCCCGAAGGATGTGCGCTACCAGGCTGCGCTACACGCCGATATAAGAAGCTGCTGATCTGCAGCGCGGGCAATAATAGCCAAAAGCTCTGAAAAAAAACAGCTTGATTCCCAACTTTTTTACGTCGCCCGATCAGGGTGGGCGAGGCTATAATTCACGGCTTCGTTCCACCTGATTATAGACACTGTTCATGGATGCATATATTGCCGGCTTTGGCCCGGCAGACGGAGGCCTGTCCTCGCTGGCCGCGGTATTCCTGCTGATATTGCTGGCTGAATTCGGCGATAAGAGCCAGTTGGTCTGCATGACCCTGGCTGCCCGTCATCGCCCCTGGCCGGTGCTGTGCGGAGCGGTGCTGGCGTTTGCGATTCTCAATCTGCTGGCGGTGTCTTTCGGCGCGGCTGTAGCGCACTGGCTGCCGGAGGCCTGGATTGCGGCGGGGGTGGCGCTGTTGTTCGGCGTATTCGGCGTTCAGGCACTGCTGGCCGATGAAGAGGAAGAGGAGGGGGCGGAGGTCCGCAACTCCGCCCGCAGTCTGCTGGTCACCGCCTTTCTGATGATCTTTGTGGCGGAGTTCGGCGATAAGACCCAGCTGGCGGTGGCCGGGCTGGGGGCTCATTACAGTCCGCCGGCGGTCTGGCTGGGATCGACCCTGGCCTTGCTGGTCACCTCGGCGCTGGGGGTGCTGGCCGGGCGGACACTGCTGCAGCGGTTGCCGATGGTATGGCTGCACCGGGGTAGTGGCGTGTTGTTTCTGCTGATGGCGATTGCGGCCCTGTATCAGGGTTTTGCCTGAGTCGTGGCTTTCTGGCCCGGCGCTGCTGCTGATGGTCGCTGAACCGCCATCAGGGTACACATTCGGATAATTGCCAAGGCTGTCGCTAATGGGTAAAGTGGCGGCGTTTTTCGCTTCATTCAGAAGCTGATTTCCCGCCAGTCGGGCCAGCCCTGCAGCCAGTACGAGCCATGATGACGCCTATACAACGCTATCGCCAGGATCTTGATCGTGAAGACTTTCACTACGACGCCTCTCAGGAGATGGCGGTTAAGCATCTCCAGCGGCTCTATGATGATCTGCTGGAGCGTCGTAACCGGCCGAAGCCGAAGCTGATCAAACGCTGGGGCCAGCGTTTCAGAAAACAGCAGGAGGAGCCGGTCCAGGGGCTCTATTTCTGGGGTGGTGTCGGCCGTGGCAAGACCTACCTGATGGACACCTTCTATGACAGCCTGCCGTTCTCGAAGAAGATGCGGACCCACTTCCACCGCTTTATGCAGCGGGTTCACAGAGAGCTGACCGATCTGGAAGGGGAGAAGAATCCGCTGGATATCGTCGCCGGGCGCTTTGCCGCCGAGGCCGAGATTATCTGCTTCGACGAGTTTTTCGTCTCCGATATCACCGATGCCATGATCCTGGGCGGGCTGATGGAGAAGCTGTTCGGTCACGGTGTGGCACTGGTGGCCACCTCCAATATTGTTCCCGACCGGCTCTATGAGAACGGCCTGCAGCGCCAGCGTTTTCTACCGGCCATCGCCCTGCTGAATAAGTACACCGAGGTGGTCAATGTCGACAGCGGTGTCGATTACCGTCTGCGGGCGCTGGAACAGGCGGAACTTTACCACTGTCCGCTGGATGACGAGGCCGATGCCAGCCTCAATCGCAGTTTCGAAAGTCTGGCACCGGATCTCAACGAGGCGATTAACGGCCAGGTGATCGATATTAACGGCCGTCCGATCCACACCCGTCGCTGCTGTGAAGACGTGGTCTGGTTCGATTTCGGCGAGCTCTGTGACGGACCGCGCAGTCAGAACGACTATATCGAGATCGGCAAGATCTACCACGCGGTGCTGATCTCCGATGTACCGGTACTGGGTGGCGACAAAGACGACCAGGCCCGTCGGTTTATCAATCTGGTTGACGAGTTCTACGACAGCGGCGTCAAGCTGATTCTTTCCGCCGAGCCGGAGCTGAAGTCGCTCTATAAAGGTGGTCGGCTGGAGTTTGAGTTCGAGCGCACCACCAGCCGTCTGCTGGAGATGCAGTCCACCGAGTACCTGGCACGGGAGCATCGGGCCTGAGGCCCCGTCCGGTCGCTGCTTTAGTCAGTTTTCCCCGGTTAAGCCCTGATCGCAAAGATATTTGCCGTCAGGGCTTAACAATCCTGAATTCAGCCCCTATAATACGCCGTCCTTTTCCGGAGGGTGTTGCTGTTTGAGTGGCATTCTGCAGTACGGACCAGGAAAGTACGTTGGCTCAGAAGTGCGGTTCCGGCTGCTGAGACAACTAATAATTATAGGAAACACCGGGCCTTTAAGGTTCGGGGAAGATAAAGGCAAATTTGATGAAAACTGTAAGCACTAAGCCCGCTGACGTTAAGCGCGAGTGGTTTGTAGTTGACGCAGACGGTAAAACTCTGGGTCGTCTGGCTACCGAAATCGCCCGTCGTCTGCGCGGTAAGCATAAGCCCGAATACACCCCTCACGTTGACACCGGCGACTACATCGTTGTGGTAAACGTTGAGAAGATCCGCGTTACCGGTAACAAGGCCAAAGACAAGCAGTACTACCGTCACACCGGTTACCCCGGCGGTCTGCGCTCCATGTCTTTCGAGAAGATGATCGATCACGCTCCTGAGCGCACTCTGCAGTCCGCTGTTAAGGGTATGCTGCCGAAAGGTCCTCTGGGTCGTGCAATGTTTGCCAAGCTGAAAGTCTACGCCGGCAACGCACATCCTCATGCGGCACAGCAACCTCAAGAACTGAACATCTAAAGGAAGGCGGATAATGTCTACTACTCAATACTACGGTACCGGTCGTCGTAAGACTTCCACTGCTCGTGTCTTCCTGAAAGCTGGCACTGGCAACATCACTATCAACAAGCGTTCCATCGACACTTACTTCGGTCGCGAAGTTGCTCGCATGATCGTTCGTCAGCCCCTCGAGCTGACTGAGCTGGTCGAGAAGTTCGATATCAACGTCACTGTCGCCGGCGGCGGCAGCTTCGGTCAGGCCGGTGCTATCCGTCACGGTATCACCCGTGCGCTGATGGAGTACGACGAGTCCCTGCGTCCGGTTCTGCGTAAAGCCGGTTACGTTACTCGTGACGCTCGTGAAGTCGAGCGTAAGAAAGTCGGTCTGCGTAAAGCACGTAAGAAGCCGCAATTCTCCAAGCGTTAATTCGCTGCCCGAACGGGTTGTTTCAGAAGCGCCTGTCCCTCGGGACAGGCGTTTTTTTTTTGCCTGCGAGAGGGCGGGTCATTGGTCTAATGCGCCGCAAAAAAAGTGGGCTTTTTCTTGTAAGCAAAGGGTAATGTCTTTAAAATTCTCCGCAATTTTTTAGCTCGGAATTCGCCCTGCGAATTTCAAACGGTGAATTTTGCAGTGCAGTATCGGCAAAAAAATCACCGGTAAATGGGAGAAACCTTAATGAGTAATGAAGGCGTAAATAAAGGGCGCCGGCGTTTCCTGGTGGCGTCTACCTCCGTTGTCGGAGCGGTAGGTGCTGTCGGTGCCGCGGTACCTTTTGTGGCTTCGTGGAATCCCAGTGCGAAAGCTAAGGCGGCGGGTGCGCCGGTCAAGGCTGACATCAGCAAGCTGGAGCCTGGTCAGCAGATGATCGTTGAGTGGCGCGGTAAGCCGGTGTGGATCGTACGTCGTTCCGAAGAAGCGCTGGCTAACCTGGAAAAGCTGAACGGCACCCTGGCTGATCCTGATTCCGCCAAGCCTCAGCAGCCTGGCTACATTCCCAAAAACGCCGCCCGCTCACTCAAGCCGGAATATGCAGTACTGACCGGTCTTTGTACTCACCTAGGTTGCTCTCCGACCTATCGTCCTGAGGTGGCACCGGAAGATCTGGGCGAAGACTGGCTGGGCGGCTTCTTCTGCCCCTGCCACGGTTCTCGCTTTGACCTCTCCGGCCGGGTCTACAAGGGCTTTCCTGCGCCGACCAACCTGGTGATTCCTCCCCACTCATATGTCGACGACAACATCATCCTCGTCGGTGTAGATCAGGAGACCGCATAAGATGGGTAATCCAAACAGAAGCAAGGCTGAAAAAGGCCTGATGCGCTGGATCGATGATCGTATGGCCGTGACTCAGGCCTGGGAAGATCACCTGAGCAAGTACTACGCGCCGAAAAACTTCAACTTCTGGTACTTCTTCGGCTCGCTGGCGCTGTTGGTACTGGTAAATCAGATCCTCACCGGTATCTGGCTGACCATGAGCTACAACCCTTCTGCCGAAGGTGCTTTTGCCTCCGTTGAATACATCATGCGTGATGTCGAATACGGCTGGATTCTGCGTTATCTGCACTCAACCGGTGCCTCCGCCTTCTTTGTGGTGGTCTACCTGCACATGTTCCGTGGCCTGATGTACGGTTCCTACCGTCAGCCCCGTGAGCTGATCTGGATCTTCGGTATGGCGATCTACCTGGCGCTGATGGCTGAGGCCTTTATGGGCTACCTGCTGCCCTGGGGTCAGATGTCTTACTGGGGTGCTCAGGTTATCATCTCACTGTTCGGTGCCATCCCCTGGATCGGTGAAGACCTGCAGCAGTGGATTCGTGGTGATTACCTGATCTCCGGCATCACTCTGAATCGCTTCTTCTCGCTGCATGTCATTGCACTGCCGATCGTTCTGCTGGCGCTGGTTGTACTGCACATCCTGGCGCTGCACGAAGTGGGTTCCAACAACCCTGACGGTATCGAGATCAAGGCTAACAAAGACGAGAAGGGTATCCCGGTTGACGGTATTCCTTTTCACCCCTACTACTCCGTCAAAGATATAGTGGGTGTGGTGGTGTTCCTGTTCGTCTTCCTGATGGTGGTATTCTTCTTCCCGGAAGGCGGTGGCTACTTTATCGAGAAGCCTAACTTCGAACCGGCTAACCCGCTGAAGACCCCTGATCATATTGCTCCGGTCTGGTACTTCACACCGTTCTACGCCATGCTGCGTGCGGTCACCTACCCGCTGTTCGGTGTCGACGCCAAGTTCTGGGGTGTTGTGGTGATGGGTGGTGCGATCGCGATTCTGTTTGTGATGCCATGGCTCGACCGTAGCCCGGTTAAGTCCATGCGTTATAAGGGTATTCTGAGCAAGTCCTGGCTGGCTATCTTCGCCATCTGCTTCGTGGTTCTGGGTGTGCTGGGTGCGATCCCGGCGACCGAAGGTCGGACCACGGTTGCTCAGATCGCGACTCTGCTCTACTTCGTGTTCTTCCTGGCGATGCCTTTCTACACTCGCATGGAAAAAACCAAACCCGTACCAGAGAGGGTTACAGGCTAATGAAAAAGCAACTGATTGCACTGCTGTTTGCACTGCTGCCCGTCACCGGGATGGCTGCGGGTGGCGCTAATGTTCAACTGGAAGACTTCGATTCCGACCTGACCAACATGGAGTCTCTGCAGAACGGTATGAAACTGTTCGTTGAGAACTGCATGGGCTGTCACTCCGCCAAGTACCAGCGTTACGAGCGTGCGGCTGATGACCTGGGTATGGACAAGGGAATGGTCGAAGAGGAGCTGATCCTCGGTAACAAGAAGATCGGTGAGCAGATGACCATTGCCATGGATCCGGAGAATGCCGCCAGCTGGTTCGGTGCACCGCCACCCGATCTGACGCTGGAAGCCCGTCTGCGCGGTGCCGACTGGGTCTACACCTACCTGAAGACCTTCTATGTGGACGAGAGCCGTCCCTGGGGTGTCAACAACAAGGTGTTCCCGGATGTGGGTATGCCGAACGTACTGGCCACCATGCAGGGTGTGCAGGTCTGTAAGGGTGAGAACTGTGAAGAGCTGGAGCTGAAAACTGCCGGCACCATGTCTCCGGAAGAGTTCGACCAGGCGATGTACGACCTGACCAACTTCATGGTCTACATGGCTGAGCCTTCTAAGATGGTCAGCGGCACCATCGGTACCTGGGTGCTGATCTTCCTGGTGGTTCTGTTCGGCTTTGCTTACGCACTGAAGAAAGAGTACTGGAAAGACGTGTATAGTGGCTCCTGGCGCAAGGACCACTAAGATAAAGCGGGCCGGCGGTATGTCGTCGGCTGATGCTTTTTGTTACGCGGCCTGAGGGCCGCGTCTGCATTTTAAAAAGATATCCAATTTCCCCGGGGGATTCTAATGGGCGTAATGGCAAAACGTTCTTCCATGACCTTCTTTTCTGATGGTATGGATCACTACAGTCATCGTGTACGCATCGTACTGGCTGAGAAGGGGGTTGCTGTTGAGATTCAGGATTCTGATCCCGACAACAAGCCTGCCGAGCTGGCCGACCTTAACCCCTATAACAGCCTGCCGACGCTGATCGATCGTGATCTGGTGCTGTATGAGCCGAACGTGATGATGGAGTACCTCGACGAGCGTTTTCCTCATCCTCCGCTGCTGCCGGTTTACCCGGTGGCCCGCGCCGAGAGTCGTCTTTTTATGCACCGCATCGAGCACGACTGGTGTTCGCTGATCCGTGTGATCCTTGGCGGTGAGGAAGAAGAAACGGTTGAGCAGGCGCGCAAAGAGCTGCGCGAGAGCCTGGTTGCTATCACGCCGATTTTTGCGGAAAAGCCGTACTTCATGAGCGATGAGTTTACTCTGGTGGATTGCTGTATGGCGCCGATTCTGTGGCGTCTGCCGCTGCTGGGCGTTGAACTGCCCGAGGCGCAGGTGAAGCCACTGATGGAGTATATGGATCGTCTGTTCGAGCGTGAGGCGTTCCAGGCGAGCCTGTCGGAAGCGGAAAAAGAGATGCGCTGAGTATTTCTTTGCAAAGGCTGAAAAAAGGGGTGCGCTGTCACCCCTTTTTTATTATAACTTCCGAATTCTTCTTCTCTGGCCTACAGTGGTAGATAGCTGCAGCCGAACAGACTAACCAGTTCAGAACCTGATTTTATGACTCCAAGCCGACCTTACCTTATTCGAGCCCTGAATGACTGGATCAATGACAACCAGAGCACGCCTTATATCGTCGTCGATGTCGGGGTGCAGGGAGTTCAGGTGCCGGACGATTATGTCAGCGATGGCCAGATTGTACTGAACATCGCTCCAACCGCAGTCAAGAATCTGATGGTGACTAATGATGCCGTAGAATTCAGTGCCCGTTTCGGCGGTGTGCCGATGCAGGTCTACGTGCCTGTGGTGGCGGTCATTGCGATCTACGCCAAGGAGACCGGCCAGGGGATGAGTTTCGGGCGTGAGCCCGGTGCGCCGGAGCCTCCGGAGCAGCCGCCGGAGCCGCCAAAGAAGCGGCCGTCACTGAAGGTGGTTAAATAGTCGGTAGAAATAGCCGGCAGTCAGACTACAGCTGGCGTGGTGCTTCTCAGATATAAAAAAACCAGAGCCTGGTTTCAGGCTCTGGTTTTTTTGAGTTTCTGTAGGAGGTGGGTCGGGTCAGTTGATGTACTCGAACATCTTGACGATCTTCTGCACACCGTGACTGTTCCGTGCCAGGGCAACGGCGAGATCAGCATCGGAGCGGTTGACCAGACCCAGCAGGTAGACAACCCCGTTTTCCGTGACGACTTTGACGCTGTTGACGGCAATATTCTTCTCGCCGAGCATCCGGGCTTTGATCTTGGCGGTGATCCAGGTGTCGTTGGTGCGGACGATGTGTGAGGTCGGGCCGGCGATGGTCAGCTCGTTGTGAACGTTCCGGACCTTGCGAATCTGACGGACGATGGACTCGGCCAGCATCCGGGAGTTTTCATTGGGTACCTGGCCGGTCAGCAGAACGATGCCGTTATAGCTGGTGGCGGATATATGGGATTCGCCCAGCTCGGCGGAGGCCTTGCTGATATTGACCAGTGCCTTCACTTCAATCAGTTCGTCATCGATAAAGCTGCCGGTGGTTCTGGACTTCGGATCTTCCGGAATCGGCTCTTTCTGTACCGTACCGATAACATCGGCGCAGCCGGTCAGGATCAGGGCAAAACTCAGCAGTAATATACGGGTAATCATTATTCCATTCCGCCAAACAGTTGATGCTCTACCAGGTCGCAGAGCGTGTGAATGATGAGCAAATGTACCTCATGAACAAGAGCGGTGGAAGCTGAGTTGATGCAGATTTCAACTTCCTCCGGAGTCAGCAAAGCGGTCATGTCGCCGCCTTCGTCGCCGGTCAGGGCAATAACATGCATGTCGCGGTCGTGGGCCGCCTGGATCGCCTGGATCATATTGTTGGCGCGGCCGGTGGGTGAAAGTGCCAGCAGAATGTCGCCGGGCTGACCAAGAGCTCGAATCTGCTTGGAGTAGACGTCGCTGAAGCTGGCGTCACTGGCGATGGCGCTCATGGTGGCGCTGTCGGCAGTCAGGGCGACTGCGGGCAGGCCGGGGCGTTCCTGGCTGTAGCGATTCAATAGCAGTGAGCTGAAATGCTGGGCAAGTGCTGCGGAGCCACCATTGCCGCAGCACAGAATCTTGCCCTCGGAAACCAGGCAGTGGAACAGCTGCTGGCCGGCCAGCTCAATCAGCGGGCCGTATTCCTCGATGGTGCGGGCCTTAAGATCGAGGCTTTCATGGAAGTGATGGATAATTCGGTCTTGCAGTTCCATACGGTGTTCCGTTATCAGGTTCCGGATTTCAGTGTCGGCTGTTGAGAAATTCGATTTTTGCTGTCTGCTGGCTCAGGGTTCAAAGGCACCGGTAATCCAGTCGATTCTGGCGGCGTTGTCGCCGGGGCTGCAGGCTATGACATCAAAGCGGCAGGGGAGGTTCTGCATTCCGGGGTTGGCCTGCAGATAAAGCTGGGCAGTAGCGACCAGTTTCTGCTGTTTGCGCCAGTCCACCGACTCGGCCGAACTGCCGAAACAGCTGCTGCGACGGTAGCGGACCTCGATAAACACCAGCGTCTGTTTGTCGCGCATGATCAGGTCTATCTCTCCACCGCGGCTGCTGTAGTTTCGCTCCAGCAGCTTCAGGCCCCGGCTGGCCAGCCAGGCTTCCGCCTGCTGCTCGACACGGCTTCCCTTCTGTCGGCTCATGATCAGGGCGCCAGTGGGCGGGCGAGGCCATTTTTAAACCGGGCCCAGTCCAGGTTGCGAATAATGTGGCCGCGGGCGTCGACGGTCAGTCGTCCGCTCTCTCCGTGCAGAAAGCTGTCCTCCACGGCTTGCAACTGATTCAGGTAGGGGGAGATTCGGTAGGCATCCGATCCCAGTGCGTAAAGCTTTCCGAAGCGGGTCTGGGTGTCCGTTCTGAACAGTTCCAGATCGGCCCGGATCGGGTTCTCCCGATTGAGGACCCAGGGTATGTCACAGAACATGATGCCGTTCAGGTCCTGATCTTTCTCGGCGGAAGGAGTGCCGCTGTAGACATGAGAGGTCGCATAGACCGGCAGGCTGGAGGCGTAATGAAAGGCCAGCGTGGGTTTGATCTGGCGGGCGTCTCCCGCCAGAGCGCTGAGGAAAATAAAGTCCACGTCCTGGCGGCGGCGGGCATTGAATTCCAGTTTTTCGCCGACAAACCGGCGCAGTTCCTTCATTCGTGCCTCACTGGCGTCCACGGATAACAGCTGGCTGATCCGCTCGGAGAAATCATTCTCGCCGCTGAAGCTCTGATGCCGGACCAGCTGACCGCCCAGGCGTTGCCACTCGTCCTGGAAGGCGCTGTGAATGCGTCGGCCCCAGCCGGTGGCCGGAGTCAGGCTTAGCGCCCGGCGGTGA
Source organism: Motiliproteus sp. (assembly GCA_965230185.1). GTDB lineage: Bacteria > Pseudomonadota > Gammaproteobacteria > Pseudomonadales > Balneatricaceae > Motiliproteus. The sequence goes on along the minus strand of OZ245995.1, from coordinate 4,630,203 downwards.
CCGTCGTTCCAGGCGCGTCTGGCCGCCTGGCGGGCTTCGTCTTCGCCCCGCAGGCCGAACTGGAACAGATTGAGAGTGGCGCTGGCGCTCTCGGAGTAATTCATGGCCAGAGTCGGGATTGCCACTTCGGTCTGGAAGGCCAGCTCGGCGAGTCGGTTTTTATCCAGTGGTCCGATGATCAGTTCGACGTTATTCAGGGCGGCGGTCTGATAGAACTCGGTCAGGCTGGGAATTCGGGTGCTGTCGTAGAAGCTGAGTCGTGGTGTCGGCCGACCCAGCCGCTGATCCTGATAATAGGCTGCCAGCAGTCCCTCGATAATGGCGCCGGCAGGCCTGGCCAGTTTGCCGCTCTGGGGTAGCAGGACCGCAATGTGGGATGCGGGCCGGGTCTGGTGTTCAAAAATGGTCGCCAGTTGTGCCGGCAGGTGAGTGGCGGCCGGATGGAGATTCCAGCGATGCTGCCAGGACAGCAGCATCTGGCTGCTGCGAAGAATGTCGGTGCCGGATTCCCGTGACAGCAGCGCCAGATCGTACCATCCCTGTTGCAGGTAATCGTTGTCCTGGTTGCTCTGTCTGATCCGGATCTCATCGGTGCTCAGTCCGTTCAGCAGATTCCAGATAGCGTTATTCAGCTGAGGGCGCAGCTCGTCGTCGGCCATGGCGCTGCGTTCAATCAGAGAGTTGAGGCTGGTGGTGCTGTCGCCGAGCTGGCTGAGAGCGCTGATCTCCAGTTCTGTAAGCAGGGCTTGTTGCTGTTCTGACAGCAGGTCGGGCTGGGTGATGCGGGACATCCAGTCGAGGCTGAGCTGCGGCTGTAGCCGGGTGGCGGCAATACGGGCGCGTAACAGCCAGAACTGCTGCTCTCTTACTGCGCTCAGCATCAGTGGATTCAGGGATTGCAGCAGCTGGTCCGCCTGGTCCATCCTGTTGTCGGCAAACAGGCGTTCAGCGGCTTGTAGTGTATACTCCGTCTTTTCCAGCGGTGCACTGGTTTCGGCCTGCAGCAGAAGCTTTTCGATTTCCGTCAGCTCGCGGCCGTCCGGCGTGGTTTCAACCTGCTGGTCATCGGGGCTCGGGCCTGTGTCGGGCGGCTGGGTTCCGCAGCCCTGGATGACTGCAATCAGCAGGGCGCTGCAGAGCAGCAGAAGCCGGTTATTGTTTCTCATCATCAGGCTGTTACGGTCCCCGGAGCTGGAAATTACTACAGTGCCACACTGATGTTGCTGTGCGTGCGGCGCTGACGGAAGTGTCGCGTTTTATCAGGAATCTGTTTAATCAGGGTAACCATGACGGATACAACACTGTTTATTGTCTCCACGCCGATCGGAAATCTGGGTGATATGACCCCCCGTGCGGTGGAGACGCTGAAGTCGGTTCAGCTGATCGCCGCTGAGGATACCCGTCATAGCAGCCGATTGTTACAGCACTTCGCTATCAGCACGCCTATGTGGTCGTTACATGATCATAACGAACGTGCACAGGCAGACAGAATAGTACAGCGTTTGGCGCAGGGTGAAAACATAGCGCTGATCTCTGACGCAGGTACTCCGCTGATCTCCGATCCGGGCTACCATCTGGTGCGCCGGGTTCGGGAGGCGGGATACCGGGTCGAGCCGGTACCGGGGGCCTGCGCCTTTGTGGCGGCCTTGAGTGCCTCCGGGTTGCCGACCGACCGGTTTCAGTTTGAGGGCTTTCTGCCGGCAAAGAGTAAGGCGAAACGTGAGCGGCTGACGGAAGTGGCGGCGCAGGGTCGCACCCTGATCTATTACGAATCACCGCATCGGCTGCTTGATACCCTGCAGGCGATGCGCGAAATCTTTGGCGATGACCGTTATCTGGTGATGGCGCGGGAGCTGACCAAGACCTTTGAAACAATTCGCGGAGATGCGCTGGCTCCGTTGATGGAGTGGATAGAGGCGGATGCTAACCAGCAGAAAGGAGAGTTCGTGTTGCTGGTGCAGGGGGCGGAAAAGCCGGACCGGCAGGCTCTGGACGAAACGGCGATGAGAGTGCTGACCACCCTGCTGGAGGAGTTGTCGCTGAAACAGGCGGTGGCGCTGACGGTGAAAATAACCGGGCTGAAGCGCAAGCTGGTCTATCAGACGGCACTGGATCTGCAGAAAACAGATAGTTAGAGCGGTGGGGCCTTGCCGGCGGTTGAGTCTGAGGGCCGATCAGCGTAGGATGCCCCCAGAGTCCGCCGGGCAGTCGCTGTTCTGCTTCTTTCGGGAAGTGGGAGGGAGGAAAGTCCGGGCTCCGGAGGGCAGGGTGCCAGGTAACGCCTGGGGGGCGCGAGCCTACGGAAAGTGCAGCAGAGAGCAGACCGCCTAAGCGCAATCTTCGGATTGCGACGGTAAGGGTGAAAGGGTGCGGTAAGAGCGCACCGCGTGGGTGGCAACATTCCACGGCATGGTAAACCCCACCTGGAGCAAGACCAAATAGGAATCCACTGGCGTGGCCCGCGCTGGATTCGGGTAGGTTGCTTGAGGCCTGTGGTGACGCAGGTCCCAGATGAATGACTGTTCAAGACAGAACCCGGCTTACAGGCGGACTCTTTATTTTCTGCGAGATGAGCGCCCGATTCTGATTCGGCGCACCAGCGAAGTTATTCTTTCGTATATTCCTGGCAGGCGAAGCTGGCATCGAGTCGGTGTTTCGACCAGACTGCTGCAAACTGCTCAGGGAAATTACTATGGACGGTTTAATACCTAAGTTGCCGCTTCGGCGTGTGTCCCGGGGGATGCTTGCCGGGTTGTTGCTGCTGACAGAGCCGCTGGCGGCCGGCGAGCGCGTGGTGATGGATCAGAAATCGGCTGGTCGTGAAGTCAAGCTGTATGTGGGTGGCTCGGTGGCGCGAAAATCGTTCCGGTTTTCCTCCGGCGAGGGGTGGCTGGATGCCGAAGGCAGTTTTCAGATGAAAACGGATGTCCGTCATCGCAAGTTGCTCTGTGCTCGCTATCGGATGGCGGTACAGTTTGGTGTCGGTGAGTCCGGATGTCGCAGCGTTGAATGGCTGGGGAAAATGCACCGGCTGACCAACAGGCAGCAGTGTAACGGTGTCACCCTGACTCATAGTGGTGGTGATCGACTGGAGCCGCTGGCGAACCATTATAATGTGGTCAGTTGTGCCCGCCTGCAGGTTATCTGTAGTGGTGATTTCTGTCGCTGAGAGTCGGTCCGGAGTTGTCCCCCCTGCAGGGGCGCTGAAGTTGTTGCTCTGACGGGGTGGTCTGCTGATTCTGGCTGAAGATCCCTGAAGGCTTCCGGCCCGGGGGCGGCTGCCCGGGCGTTAACCCTCAATGTTTTCATTTTGCGCTATGTAGTTCTGTTATCTCCGTTGCTCTTATCAGTTCCAATCATATTGTTTTTCGTGCGGTTTTTTATGGCTGGCGAAAGACCCCTTCGTTTCTGTATGTGCACCGCTAATAAAGGTGGGAAGCCTTGATCTGAGGCACCCTTTGCGAGTGGGGCTGAGTGGTTCTTAAATATTCCTGGTGTGCTATAGTGGTTGAAAGTGGGTAATTGTGGTTTTTTCTGGTTAATTGAGCAATTTTCAGTCAGTGGCTGGCTCAGGCGGAGAGTATGTTTCGAGGGATTAATCCCATCAATCTGGATGCCAAGGGGCGTATGGTTATGCCAACGCGCTACCGGGATGGCATTGCCGCCAGCTGTGAAGGGCAGATGGTCGCGACGATTGATACCGAATCTCGCTGTCTGCTGATGTATACCCAGCCGGAATGGGATGTTATTCAGGCCAAGATCGAGCAGTTGTCCAGTTATAACCCGACTACCCGTCGTATTCAGCGACTGCTGATCGGTTATGCCACGGATCTTGAGCTGGATGGTAATGGTCGTCTGTTGCTGCCGGCGACGTTGCGTGAATATGCCGGGCTCGAGAAGAAAATTATTCTGCTGGGGCAGGGCAAAAAATTTGAAATCTGGAGCGATGAGCTCTGGTCGCAGACCCGTGACGCTTACCTCGAAGAGGCGGAAGGGGAGGGGCTGGTTCCCGAAGAATTGCAGTCATTGTCACTATAAAGGCCGTTGAATGAGCGAAGATCTCAAGCATATTACCGTTTTGCTGGACGAGGCTGTGGATCAGCTGCTGGTCAGTGCTGACGGTTTCTATGTAGACGGTACTTTCGGACGGGGTGGTCACTCCCGGTTGTTGCTGTCAAAGCTGGGAGCGGGTGGTCAGTTGCTGGGGATCGACAAGGATCCGCAGGCGGTCGCTGAAGGGAACAGGCTGAGCGGCGAAGATGCCCGGTTTTCTATCGCCCACGGCTCGTTTGCTGAGATGGAGCAACTGATCCGGGCGCGGGCTATGCACGGCCAGGTGGATGGCGTACTGCTGGATCTCGGCGTTTCCTCACCACAGCTGGATGACCCTGCCCGGGGATTCAGCTTCACCAAAGACGGCCCTCTGGATATGCGGATGAATCCGCAGGCTGGCGTCAGTGCCGCAGAGTGGCTGGCGAGTGCTTCCGAGAAAGAGATCGCCGATGTGCTTTTCACCTATGGTGAGGAGAAGTTCGGCCGCCGCATGGCCAGGGCTATTGTCAGAGAGCGGCAGCTCAGTCCGATCACCACAACGAAGCAGCTGGCCGATATCGTTGCCGCCGCCAATCCCCGTTGGGAAAAGGGCAAGAATCCCGCGACCCGGGCTTTTCAGGCGATCCGTATCTTTATCAACCATGAACTGGATGACCTGATCACCTGTCTGGATCAGGCGCTGGAAGTGCTGAAGCCCGGCGGCCGGCTGGTGGTGATCAGTTTTCATTCGCTGGAAGACCGGATCGTTAAGCGGTTCATCCGTAAGCATGTGCGCGGTGATGAGGTTCCGCCCGGGCTGCCGGTGCCGCAGTCGATGCTGAATCAGCGGCTGAAATCGCTGGGCAAGCCGGTTAAGGCCGGCAGCGGCGAAGTCGACAGTAATGTTCGCTCGCGCAGTGCGGTGATGCGTGTCGCTGAGAAACTGGCCTGAGGTGCGCTCATGGCGAGAGCGGCAACAGGCAGAAGCGCAGCAAGGAGTAAGGTGGGGCCAGACGGCAGGACATCAGTGGCATGGAGAAGGGGCGCTGCTGGTGTTCTGACCGTTCTGGTAATTCTGAGTGCGCTGGCCGTCATTTACAGCGCTTATCTGTACCGACAGCTGTTTAATGAGCAGCAGCAGATGCTGCAGGCTCGCGACCGACTGCAGGTGGAATGGGGACAGTTGCTGCTGGAGCAGAGTGCTCTGGCGGCTCACAGCAGAATAGAAAAGGTGGTGACCCGGAAACTGGATATGTATGTGCCCTCTCCCGACGAGATAGTCGTGGTGAAACCGTGAACGAACAGGTGGAGCCGGACAACAGCTATATGTATACCTGGCGATTTCGCCTGGTTCTGCTGGCGCTGCTCGCTCTGGCGGCGGTGGTTGTCGGCCGTATGGTTTATCTCAATCTGCTGGAGGATGAGTTTTTGCAGGGCCAGGGTGATGCCCGCAGTCTGCGGGTGGCCAGTATTCCTGCGCATCGGGGTATGATTCTGGATCGTAACGGCGAGCCGCTGGCGGTCAGCGCTCCGGTTAAGAGTATCTGGGTCAATCCCGGTGAATTCAGTGCCGAGGGTGCTCAGTGGCAGAAGCTGGCCAGCGTTGCAGGGACTTCCGAAAGCAAGCTGAAGAAACTGATTAAGCGTAATCAGCACAAGCAGTTTCTCTACCTCCGCCGTCATATGACACCTGCCGATGCTGGCCGGGTGCTGGATCTGAATCTCCCGGGTGTTTACGCTCAGAGTGAGTACAAGCGCTACTACCCGGCGGCCGAGGTGGCGACTCATCTGGTCGGCTTCACTAATGTCGACGGGGTTGGCCAGGAGGGCATGGAACTGGCCTATGATGAGTGGCTTAAAGGGGAGCCCGGTAAAAAACGTGTGCTGAAGGACAGGCTGGGACGAACCATCAAGGATATCCAGGCTATCAGTCCCGCTCGTTCGGGGCAGGATCTGCGTCTGAGTATCGATCTTCGGGTTCAGTATCTGGCTTATCGTGAACTTAAAGCTGCCGTTAAACAGCACCGGGCAAAGTCCGGTTCGGCGGTGGTGGTCGATACCCGGACCGGCGAAGTGCTGGCGATGGTTAACCAGCCATCTTACAACCCCAATAATCGCAGCCGTATTAAAGTTGATCATCTGCGTAACCGCGCCACCACCGACACCTTTGAACCGGGCTCGACCGTAAAGCCTCTGACGGTGGCTGCGGCGCTGGCCAGTGGAAAATATCGTCCGGAGTCCGAGGTTAATACCAGCCCGGGCTATGTCCGTATTAAGGGAAAGACCATTCGTGACCACCGCAATTATGGGGTGCTGAATATTACCCGGATCATCACCAAATCCAGCAACGTAGGGGTCAGTAAGCTGGCCCTGAGTCTGGGTGAGGATTCGGTTCGCAACATGTTCTACAACGCCGGCCTGGGCCAGACCACCGGCAGCGGTTTCCCGGGCGAACGGGTTGGAACCCTGCCTCATTACTCCCCGAAGCGGCTGGTGGAAAGGGCCACCATGTCCTACGGCTATGGTCTGGCCATCACTCCGTTGCAGCTGGCGCAGGCCTATTCGAGTCTGGCTTCGGGGGGCATTAAACGACCGCTGTCACTGATGAAGCTGGACGGGCCGGCCGAAGGTGACAGGATTCTGCCGGAGCGAGTCTCCCGTCAGGTGCTGAAAATGATGGAGACGGTCATCCATAAAGGAGGAACCGGTCGGCGGGCCCAGGTGCCGTCATTCCGAGTGGCCGGTAAGACCGGTACTGTGCATAAGGTGGGAAAAAACGGCTATGAGGATGACCAGTACGTGGCCATCTTTGCCGGAGTCGCACCGGCCAGCGACCCTCGTTACGTGGCGGTGATAACCGTCGATGAGCCCCAGGGTGAGGAATACTACGGCGGGGAAGTTGCAGCACCGGTATTTTCCCGAATTATGGCCGGTACTCTGCGGCTGATGAATGTGGCGCCCGATGTACTGCCGCCTTCACTTGAACAACAGATGGCCTGGAACTGAGATGAACGGGGCTGATAAGCGGATGACACTGTCTGAACTGCTGCCGGAGATGTCCGGGCAGCTGGCGGCTGACGGACTGGCGGAACTGAAGATAAGCGGGCTGGCCAGTGACAGCCGCCGTATCGCCGATGGCGACCTGTTTCTGGCCTGTAAAGGTGATCGGTTCGATGGCGCCGACTTTATTTCCCGGGCGGAACAGGCTGGCGCTGTCGCCGTGCTGATCGGCAGTCGTGAGCAGGTGCCGGAGTGCGGCCTGCCGCTGATCGTGGTTGACGGCCTGGAAACGCGGCTGGCTGAACTGGCTGATCGCTTCTACGGCCAGCCCTCCCGTCATATGACCATGATCGGTATTACCGGCACCAATGGCAAGACCTCCTGCAGCCACTTTATCGCTCGGGCGCTGGAATTGCTGGACAGCCCCGCGGCAGTGATCGGCACCAACGGTTACGGATTTCTCGACCGGCTACAGAGTGCCAGCCATACCACCCCGGACCCGCTCAGGCTGCAGGCTCTGCTGGCCGGATTGCAAGGTCAGGGCGCAGAAAATCTGGTGATGGAAGTCTCCTCCCATGCGTTGGATCAGGGCCGGGTCGCCGGTATCGCTTTCAGTCAGGCGGTTTTCACCAATCTGACCCGCGACCACCTTGATTACCACGGCGATATGGCGAGCTACGGCGCTGCCAAGCAGCGTCTGTTCCGGGATTACGGTATTCGCCAGGCGGTGATCAACCTGGACGATCCTTACGCGCGGGAACTGCTGAAGGCGGTTGCCGCGGATGTCGAGATTATCGGATACGGCCTGGAGGCCTCTCCGCTGGTGGTTGAGTTCCCCAATCTTCGCCAGTTGCTGGTTCGTGAACATCAGCTCTCTGTCGACGGTCTGGCGGCGCTGCTGGATACCCCCTGGGGTGATATCCGTGTTAAGGCACCGGTGCTGGGACGGTTTAATCTGTCCAATCTGATGGCAACTGTCGCCGTGCTGGGCAATCTGGGAACAGATGCTGCGACCATCGAGCGGATCCTGCCGCAGCTGCGTGGTGTTGAGGGCCGGATGCAGCCGCTGCCCGCGACCGATGGCCGGCTGGTGGTGGTCGATTATGCCCATACGCCGGACGCTCTTGAAAAGGCGCTGCGGGCGCTGCGCAGCCATTGTCAGGGACAGCTCTGGTGTGTGTTTGGTTGTGGTGGTGATCGCGATCGCGGTAAGCGTGCCGAGATGGCGACGATTGCCGGCAGGCTGGCGGACCGACCGGTAGTGACCAGCGACAACCCCAGAACCGAAGACCCGCAGCAGATCATTAATGAAGTGCTCAGTGGCTTTTCCAGCTGCGAGGGCGTGGCCGTTGAAGCGGATCGCCGTCAGGCTATCGCGTTGGCGCTGTCCGGAGCGGAGCCGGGAGATGTGGTGCTGGTGGCCGGTAAGGGTCACGAAGATTATCAGGAGATCAACGGAGTGCGTTATCCCTTCAGTGACGCCGGAGTGATTCGTTCGCTGCTCGAAACAGGGGGAGAGCGTGATTAAATCAATGACACTGCAGCAGCTGATCGCACCACTGGCCGCCTCCGTAGTGGGCGAAGATGCCCGGTTCGACAGGATCAGCACCGATACGCGCAGCCTGCAGCCCGGAGACCTGTTCGTTGCTTTGAGCGGCCCCAACTTTAATGGCAACCGTTTTGTACAACAGGCGGCAGAGGCCGGCGCTGTGGCAGCAGTGGTCAGTGAGCCTCAGGATGTGGAAATTCCTCAGCTGGTGGTTGCCGATACCCGCAAAGCGCTGGGCCGTATTGGCTGGCTGAATCGACAACAGTTTCGGGGACCGCTGGTGGCGATTACCGGCAGCAGCGGTAAAACCAGTGTTAAAGAGATGCTGGCGGCCATTTTGCGGCAACGCGGAAAAGTACTGGCAACCCGGGGGAACCTTAACAATGAGATCGGTGTCCCTTTAACCCTGCTGGAGCTTCAGCCTGAACATGAGTTTGCGGTTGTGGAGCTGGGCGCCAGCGGCGCCGGCGAAATCGCCTTTACAGTTGAGCTGGCCGAGCCGGTTGTGGCGGTCCTGAACAATGCGGGCGGCGCCCATCTTGAAGGTTTCGGCAGCCTGCAGGGTGTGGTTGAAGCCAAGGGTGAGATCTTTGCCGGACTCGGTGTCAATGGCACAGGTATTGTCAATCTGGATGATGCCAATGCTGATTACTGGCTCAATCAGTTGAAGGACAAGGCAAAGCTCACTTTCAGTCTCTCTTCCACGGATGCGGACCTTCACGTCAGTGGGCTGAACGCTGGAACCAACGGTTGTTATCAGTTCGATCTGCATGGCGATGGCCAAAGGATTGAGGTGGCTCTGAGAGTGCCGGGTCGCCATATGGTGGCCAATGCGCTGGCGGCAGCCGCTGCTGCCGGTGCCCTGGGAGTCAGTTATGAAGAGATCGCCAGCGGACTGGCCGGGTTCGACGGGGTGCCGGGCAGGCTGGCCAGCTCGGTGACATCTGCCGGTGTGCGGGTGATCGATGACAGCTACAACGCCAATCCCGATTCGGTCCGGGCCGCCATCGATGTGCTCAGGGATCTGAGCGGTGAGCGGGTACTGGTGCTGGGCAATATGGGCGAGCTGGGGGGGGAGGCTGAATCGCTTCATCGCCAGGTCGGTGAATATGCTGCCGAACAGGGTATCGATCGTTTGCTGTCGGCAGGAAAGCTGGCGGCTGAAGCCGCAATGGCCTTTCGCCGTCAGGGCGGAGAGGCGGAAATTTTTGACGATAACCAGGCGCTGGCTGCCTGGCTGAATGAACGGGTGAAAGAAAATATGGTGGTACTGGTAAAAGGTTCGAGAAGCGCAGCGATGGAACAGGTGGTCAATGCCCTGCTGAACGGGGAGAGCTGCTGAGTATGTTGCTGCTTCTGGCTGAATTTCTGACCCGGTTTGACAGTGGCTTCGCCGTGTTTCAGTACCTGACCCTGCGGGGCATTCTCGGGGTGCTGACGGCAATGGCGATCTCCGTGCTGGTAGGTCCGGTGATGATTCGCAAGCTGACCCATTACCAGATCGGGCAGGCGGTACGGGACGACGGTCCTCAGAGCCATCTCAGTAAAGCCGGAACCCCGACCATGGGCGGCGCGCTGATTCTGATCGCGATCGCTCTCAGTACTTTGCTGTGGGGTGATCTCAGCAATCTATATGTCTGGGTAGTGCTGATTGTGACGCTGATGTTCGGTGCCGTCGGCTGGGTTGACGATTACCGCAAGGTGGTTGAGAAAAATTCCCGCGGTCTGCCCGCGCGCTGGAAGTATTTCTGGCAGTCGGTGGCCGGTGCCGGTGCGGCCATCGTGCTCTACATGAGCGCTACCGGACCTGCTGAAACCCAGCTGATCGTCCCCTTCTTTAAGGAAGTGGCGATCGAAATGGGGCTGTTCTTTATCGTCTTTACCTATTTCGTCATCGTTGGCAGCAGTAACGCTGTCAACCTGACCGATGGGCTGGATGGGCTGGCCATCCTGCCCACCGTTCTGGTGGCCGGTGCGCTGGGGCTGTTCAGTTATCTCAGCGGTCATATCCGTTTCGCCGAATATCTGCAGATCCCCTACATCACCGGCTCCGGAGAGCTGATCGTATTCTGCGGTGCCATGGTGGGGGCCGGGCTTGGTTTTCTCTGGTTCAACACCTATCCCGCCCAGGTGTTTATGGGAGATGTGGGCGCTCTGGCGCTGGGGGCTGCGCTGGGTGTGGTCGCGGTTATCGTTCGCCAGGAGCTGGTGCTGCTGATTATGGGCGGCGTCTTCGTGATGGAGACGGTGTCGGTGATCCTGCAGGTCGGCTCCTACAAGCTGACCGGGCGACGAATATTCAGGATGGCACCGCTGCACCATCATTTTGAACTCAAAGGCTGGCCCGAACCCCGGGTCATTGTGCGTTTCTGGATCGTCACCGTTATCCTGGTGCTGATCGGGCTGGCATCGCTGAAGATTCGCTGAGCCGCGCGCGGAAACCGAAACAGGACTGATACGAAAAAACGAACGGAACGAACAAGGCTAAGACTGGAGAGATAGCAGCAAGATGACGTTGATTGGCACCGACAGATTTACCATCGTCATCGGTCTGGGAAAGACCGGGATCTCCTGTGCCCGTTATCTGGCCTCCCGGGGCGAGAGGTTCGCCGTTGTGGATACCCGTGAGCAGCCGCCGCAGCTGGAGAGTTTCAGGTCTGAATTTCCGACGGTGGCCATTGAGTGTGGTGAGTTGCAGATAGATACCCTGAAGCGGGCCTCACGACTGGTAGTCAGCCCCGGGGTCTCCCGTAAGCTGCCGGCGATTGTCGCTGCCGAGGCTGAGGGCGTCCAAGTGATCGGTGATATCGATCTGTTCTGTCTGGCCGTCAGCGCTCCCATCGTGGCGATTACCGGCTCCAATGCCAAGAGCACGGTGACGACCCTGGTGGGCGAGATGGCGGCAGCCGCCGGAATCGAGGTCGGTGTCGGTGGCAATCTGGGGACGCCGGTGCTGGATCTGTTGTCTGAAGGCGAAAAGCAGCTTTATGTGCTGGAGCTGTCCAGTTTCCAGCTGGAGACCACGTCCGAGCTGCGCGCCGCGGTGGCGACGGTGCTGAACATCAGCCCGGATCATATGGATCGTTACGATGATCTGATGGCCTATCACCGGGCCAAACATATTATTTATCAGGGCTGTCGACAGGCCGTCTGGAACGGCGACGATAACCTGACTCAACCACTGATTCCGGACCGGGTACCACGCTGCCGTTTTTCGCTCGGCACGCCGGATCTCGGTCAGTACGGAGTGATCAGCGAGGAAGGCGAGCAGTATCTGGCCTGCGGTCTTGATCGGTTGATGCCAGTATCCGAGCTGAAAATGCCGGGGCAGCATAACGTTGCCAATGCACTGGCGGCGCTGGCGCTGGGGGCGGCGGTCAGAATTCCTATGGCGGTCATGCTGCAGACGCTACGCCGTTTCAGTGGTCTGGAACATCGCTGCCAGTGGGTGCGGGAACTGGAGGGCGTTCAGTACTTCAACGATTCCAAGGGTACTAACGTCGGTGCCACGCTGGCGGCGATCGAGGGCTTTGGAGCTCAGTTGCAGCAGCGGGGCGGGCGTATCCTGCTGATTGCCGGCGGTGACGGTAAAGGTGCCGATTTCTCGGAGCTGAAAGCGCCGCTCCTGAAGTGGGGCCGCAATGTGGTGCTGATCGGGCGTGACCGCGAAGCGATCGCGACAGCGCTGGAGCCGGAGGTCAGCACCAGTCGGGAAGATAGTCTGTCCGCGGCCGTGACCGAGGCCCGCCGTCTGGCCCGCAGTGGCGATGTGGTGCTGCTGTCGCCGGCCTGTGCCAGTTTCGATATGTTCAGCGGCTTTGAAGACCGTGGCGACCAGTTTATGGCTCTGGTGGAGGCGCTGACATGAAGCTGCTGTCTCTGCCGAAGATGCCGTCGCTGCCGCAGCTGAATCAGCCGCCGCGCCCCTGGGACCCCTGGCTGCTGTTCAGTGCCACCAGTCTGCTGCTGGCCGGTTTTCTGATGATCACCTCGGCATCCATGGAGGTGGCGGGGGTTCGTTACGATTCGCCGTTCTTTTTCGCCGGTCGCCACCTGATCTTTATGGTGTTGGGAGTTATAGCGGCACTGGCGGCTTTCTTTGTGCCCTCTAAATTCTGGCAGCGCACCGGTCACTGGTGGTTGCTGGGGACATCGATTCTGCTGGTGGCGGTGCTGATACCGGGGATCGGACGCGAGGTCAACGGCAGTAGTCGCTGGATCTCACTGGGGCCTGTCAATCTGCAGGCTTCGGAACTGGCTAAACTGTTTATGATCCTTTATCTGGCGGCTTATCTGGTCCGGCGTCTCGACGAAGTACGGAGCCAGTGGAGCGGCTTTGTCAAACCCATGGGAGTGGTGTCGGTCTTTATCGTGCTGCTGATTCTGGAGCCGGATTTTGGTGCCGTGGTGGTGCTGATGGGCACGGTGCTGGGAATGATCTTCCTCAGCGGTATGCGTCTCGGTCAATTCAGCCTGGTGATCTGCGGCAGTCTGCTGCTGGTGGCGGGGATGGCCATCTCCCAGCCCTATCGGATGCAGCGACTGATCACCTTCCTGGATCCCTGGGCCGACCCGTTCGGTAGTGGCTACCAACTGTCCCAGGCGCAGATCGCCTTCGGGCGGGGGGAGATTACGGGTCTCGGATTGGGTAACAGCGTGCAGAAACTGTTCTATCTGCCGGAAGCCCATACCGACTTTGTGTTTTCAGTACTGGCTGAGGAGCTGGGGCTGATCGGGGCCCTGGCAATGGTGGTGCTGTTTGGCATCCTGGTGCTTCGGGCGTTCTATATCGGTCGCAAAGCCGAGCTGTTGCAGCGCTGCTATCAGGCCTATGTCTGCTACGGCATCGGACTGGTGTTTGCCGCCCAGTCGCTGATCAATATCGGCGTCAACGTCGGCGTGCTGCCCACCAAAGGGCTGACGCTGCCGCTGGTCAGCTATGGCGGCAGTAGCCTGATCGTGTCGATGGTGATGCTGGCGCTGCTGTCCCGTATTCACTTTGAGAATTTCTACGCCGGTAAGAAGCTGGCTGAGAAGGCGGGGAAAGCGAAGAAAAAAGCGGCAAAGGGAAAGCGTAAGAAACTGAAAACAGACTCGGCGACACTGCTGGTCTGTGAAGAGACCGGGGAGGTGCTGGCATGAGCGGGCAGCCCGGACGGACGATGCTGATTATGGCCGGAGGCACCGGCGGTCATGTTTTCCCGGCACTGGCCACCGCCGACGTGCTGCGTGAAGCCGGCGTTGAAATTCAGTGGCTGGGCTCGGTGCGTGGCATCGAGAACGAGCTGGTACCCGCTGCCGGCATCGATCTTCATACCATCAGCGTCACCGGCCTGCGTGGGAAAGGGCGGTTAAGTCTGCTGACCGCACCGCTACGGCTGTTGCGAGCACTCTGGCAGGCGATTCAGGTGCTGCGTCAGGTGCGGCCTGACTGTGTGCTGGGGATGGGCGGTTTCGCCAGTGGTCCCGGTGGTCTGGCGGCCTGGATGCTGGGCGTGCCGGTGCTGATTCACGAGCAGAATGCCATTCCCGGCATGACCAATAAGGTGCTGTCGAGACTGGCGGTGCGGGTGATGGAGGCGTTTCCCGGGGCCTTTAACAAAACCGCGAAAGTGCTCTGTACCGGCAATCCGATCCGCCGCAACATCGTTGAGGTCCCGGTACCGGCTGAGCGGTTTCGCGATCGCAGTGGCCCGATGCGGTTACTGGTCGTCGGCGGCAGCCTCGGCGCTCAGGCCATCAACGAAGCCCTGCCTCAGGCGCTGGCAATGATGACGTCGGACGAGCGGCCTGAGGTCTGGCATCAGGCTGGAAAACGCAATATCGACGCAACCATCGGGCGTTATCAGGAGATGCAGCTGGACGCGCGGGTTGTACCTTTTATTGACGATATGAACGCCGCCTACGAGTGGGCGGACCTGGTGATCTGTCGTTCAGGTGCACTGACGGTCAGCGAACTCAGCGCGGCCGGCGTTGCCTCGGTGCTGGTCCCTTTCCCCCATGCGGTGGATGATCACCAGACCGAGAACGCCCGTTACCTGTCCGACGCCGGTGCCGGGGTGCTGGTACCGCAACAGACGCTGACCCCGGAGAAGCTGGTGGCGTTACTGAACGAACTGAATGACCGGAAGCGTCTGCAGCAGATGGCTGAAACGGCGCGATCACTGGCAAAGGCAGACGCCAGCAGGCTGGTCGCCGAACAATGTATGCAAACCACATCAGGAGCAGCCCGTGAAGGCTAAGAACAGATTTCAGTATGAATTACCGGAGATGCGCCGTATCGGCTGCATCCATTTTGTCGGCATCGGCGGTGTCGGCATGTGCGGGATTGCTGAGGTGCTGCTGAATCAGGGGTATCGGATTTCCGGGTCCGATATCCGTCGCTCGCCGGTTACCGACCGGCTGGAAAAGCTGGGTATGACTATCTGCATCGGACACCGCGAAAGCAACATCAGCGAGGTCGATGCGGTGGTGGTGTCCAGTGCGGTGGGTGAAGAGAATCCGGAAGTCGCCGCCGCCCGGGCGAATCGTATTCCGGTGGTGCGTCGTGCCGAGATGCTGGCGGAGCTGATGCGTTACCGCCATGGTATCGCGGTGGCCGGAACCCACGGAAAAACCACGACCACCAGCCTGATGGCTTCCGTTTTCGCGCAGGGCGGGGAAGATCCGACCTTTGTGATCGGCGGTAAGCTGACCAGCGCCGGCACTAATGCCCGTCTCGGTGACAGTCGCTATCTGGTGGCCGAAGCCGATGAAAGTGATGCCTCCTTCCTCCATCTGCAGCCGATGGTGGCGATTGTCACTAATATCGATGCCGATCATATGTCCACCTACGGCGGCGATTTTGGCCAGCTCAAGAAAACGTTTGTAGATTTTTTACATAATCTGCCGTTTTACGGTCTGGCGGTGCTCTGTACCGACGATCCGGTGGTGGTCGAGATTCTGCCGCAGATCAGCCGGCCGATGCTGACCTATGGTTTTAACGAAGATGCCGACTACCGGGCCACTGATGTTCGTCAGAGCGGCATGAAAACCAGCTTTACCGTGCGGCGCCCCGACGGCCATAAAGATCTGGAAATTCACCTTAATATGCCGGGTATGCACAACGTTCTCAACGCCCTGTCGGTGATTGCGGTTGCGACTGACGAGGGGCTGGATGATAACGCTATCGTCGACGGACTCGGTCAGTTCCAGGGGGTTGGTCGTCGCTTCCAGATTATGGGGGACTTCGATCTGACTGCTGAAGATCAGCAGGGGGCGGTGATGATGGTTGACGACTACGGCCACCATCCCCGCGAAGTGGCGGCAACCGTTCGGGCCATCCGAGACGGCTGGCCGGATAAGCGGCTGGTGATGGTGTATCAGCCGCATCGCTATACCCGAACCCGCGACCTTTACGAAGATTTTGTACAGATCCTGTCGGAGGTGGATGTGCTGCTGCTGATGGATATCTACCCGGCCGGAGAAGAGACCATTGCCGGCGCCGACGGACGTAGTCTCTGCCGCAGTATCCGCCAGCGGGGCCAGGTCGATCCGGTCTTTGTGGAGCGTGGAGCGGATGTGGCGAAGGTACTACAGAATATTCTCCGTGACGGCGACCTGCTATTGACTCAGGGAGCCGGTGATATCGGCACTGTCGCCTCGGGCCTGGCACAACGCAAACTGCAACCACTGGAGGAGACTGAATCATGAGCCGGACCGAACAGATGATTCCTGCCCCGGAGTCCTTCGGCCGGGTGGCGGTGATTATGGGTGGTAATTCCTCGGAACGGCCGGTGTCCCTGAAAAGCGGCGCCGCGGTGCTGCAGGGATTGCTGAATGCGGGTGTCGATGCGTTCACTATCGATCTGTTTGGTCCCGAGGGAAATCTCAATCCGGTACAGCAGCTGCAGGAAGAGCAGTTCGATATCGCCTTTATCGCGCTGCACGGTCCGGGCGGTGAGGACGGTACGATCCAGGGCACGCTGGAGATGCTCGGCATTCCCTATACCGGCAGCGGTGTTATGGCTTCGGCGCTGGGTATGGATAAGCTGCGCTGTAAGCAGCTGTGGAAAAGTCTCGAACTGCCTTCACCGCCGCACCGTGTGCTCAACGAAGACTGTGACTGGGCTCGTTTCGGTGAGGAAATCCGCTTTCCGGTGATGGTCAAGCCGGCCCACGAGGGTTCCAGTATCGGCATGGTCCGGGTGGAAAATGCTGATAATCTCGCCGGTGCCTATGCCACCGCCGCGAAGCTGGACAGTTCGGTCTTTGCCGAACAGTGGATCACCGGGCGGGAATATACCGTCGCGATTCTGGATGGTGAGGCGCTGCCGGTTATCCGGCTGGAGACACCCCATCAGTTTTATGACTACGAAGCCAAATATATCTCCGACGATACCCATTACCATTTCGATACCGGACTGGATGAGCGTGGTATTGCCGAGATCCAGTCGCTGGCGCTGAGAGCTTTCGACAGCGTTGGCTGTCGTGGCTGGGGGCGTGTGGATGTGATGCAGGACAGCGATGGCCGCTTCTGGCTGCTGGAGGTCAATACCATTCCGGGCATGACCGATCACAGTCTGGTGCCCATGGCGGCGCGGGAAGCGGGCATCAGTTTTGATCAGCTGGTAGTGAGAATACTGGCCAGCGCCGGCTGAACGATACTTCGGGAGAGGGTGTGCTGAAATGAGCAGAGTGGCAGAAACAGCGGCGAAACTGAGAGGCATCAGCCTCTTTGGCGCGCTGCTGTGGCTGCAGGTGCCGTTGCTGGCGCTGCTGCTCTGGTATGGCGGTAACCAGGCCGCGGAATGGTTAAACCAGCCGCTGGATGATGTGACGCTGACCGGAAAGCTGAACCAGAGCGACGCTGCCAACCTTCGCCGGCAGATCTGGAACCGGATCGATTCCCGCTATCTGGATATCGATCTGGCCGGCATCAAGGCGGAGCTGGAGCAGAACGCCTGGGTTCATCGGGTAGATATTCGCCGCCAGTGGCCGGCCGGGCTGCTAGTCGATATCAGCGAGGAGATTCCGGTGGCACGCTGGGGCAGGAACGGATTGCTGAACAGCGAAGGACAGATTTTTATGCCGGACCGGCAGCAGGGCTTCGGCGATCTGCCGGTGCTGAAGGGGCCGGAAAACCGAACCCTGGTGATGATGGAACAGTTTCGTTCTCTCAGTCAGCAGATGCGGCCGATGAAGTTACAGCTGCGGTCGCTGGAACTGGAGCCCCGGGGCGCCTGGAGCCTGACCCTGGATAATGGTATCCGGCTGCTGCTGGGGCGCGGCAATCTGATCGAAAAGGTGCAGCGTTTCGGCAGGGTCTATGGCTCTCAGCTGGCCGGATATGCCGACAAGATTCGACAGATCGACGTCCGCTATACCAACGGGCTGACGGTGACCTGGCATCAGCCGCCGACCGGCCGAACGGGCTGAGCCCGGCATGAGCGAAGTGATAAATCGAAACACGTACTGGACTGAGCAGGAATAGTTAAGGTGTCAGAACAACACAGCAACATGATCGTCGCCCTGGATATCGGTACCTCGAAGGTGGTGGCGCTGGTGGCCGAGGTCGCTGTCGATGGCCGCATCGAAGTGATCGGTATCGGTTCCCACCCCTCCCGTGGCCTGAAGCGCGGGGTGGTGGTGAATATCGAATCTACCGTGCACTCGATCCAGCGGGCGGTGGAAGAGGCTGAGCTGATGTCCGGCTGCAAGATCCACTCGGTCACCGCCGGCATCGCCGGCAGCCATATCAGTTCGATGAACTCCCATGGCATCGTCGCCATTCGCGACCGTGAGGTGATCGACTACGACCTCGACCGGGTGATCGACGCTGCCCGGGCGGTGGCGATTCCGGCGGATCAGAAGATCCTCCATATCCTGCCCCAGGAGTACGTTATCGATAATCAGGAAGGCATCAAGGAGCCGCTGGGGATGTCCGGGGTGCGACTGGAAGCCAAGGTGCACCTGGTGACCGGGGCCGTGAACGCCGCTCAGAATATCGAGAAATGCATTCGTCGCTGCGGCCTTGAGGTCGATAACGTGGTGCTGGAGCAGCTGGCTTCCAGCTACTCGGTGCTGACCGAAGATGAAAAAGAGCTGGGTGTCTGCATGGTGGACATCGGTGGCGGCACCACCGATATCGCCGTCTTTACCGGCGGCTCCATTCGCCATACCGCGGTGATTCCGATTGCCGGCGACCAGGTGACTAACGATATCGCCATGGCGCTGCGGACGCCGACCCAGAATGCCGAAGAGATCAAGATTAAATACGCCTGCGCGCTGGCCCAGCTGGCCAGTGCCGATGACATCATCAAGGTACCCAGCGTCGGCGACCGGCCGCCGCGGGACCTCAGCTGTCAGGCGCTGGCGGAGGTGGTTGAGCCCCGCTATGACGAGCTGTTCACGCTGGTACAGGCGGAGCTGCGACGCAGCGGCTTCGAAGATCTGGTGGCGGCCGGCATCGTGCTGACCGGCGGCACCTCGAAGATGGAAGGGGCCGTTGAACTGGCGGAAGAGATCTTCCATATGCCGGTCAGGCTGGCGAAGCCGGTGGGGGTGAATGGCCTCAGCGATATTATCGGCAACTCGATTTACGCTACCGGTGTCGGGCTGCTGCTCTATGCCGAGAAGCACTATCAACAGCAACAGCAATTACCGCCGGAGGTGCAGACACTGCGCCCGGGCATGATCGACCGGATGAAGAGCTGGTTTCAGAACAATTTCTGAAGCCGGTCGGAGATAACAGACAGTACCAGCAGCATGGTGCTGCAGAACAGCAACAGTTTGAGCGATTTAAAATGGCCCGGGCCTGTGTCGGGGCTGGTTTAAAACAGGGGAGAAGGGAAAATGTTTGAACTAGTCGACAACGTACCCCAGAGTGCGGTGATCAAGGTGATCGGTGTCGGCGGTGGTGGCGGCAACGCCGTCCAGCACATGCTGACCAGCGATGTGGATGGGGTGGATTTTATCTGTGCCAATACCGATGCTCAGGCCCTGAAGGGGGAGGGCGGCAGTGTCCTGCAGATCGGTAGTGAACTGACCAAAGGGCTGGGCGCCGGTGCCAATCCGGAAATTGGTCGTCAGGCGGCGATCGAGGACCGGGAGCGCATTGCCGATATGCTGAGCGGGGCGGATATGGTGTTCATTACCGCCGGCATGGGCGGCGGCACCGGCACCGGTGCGGCACCCATTGTCGCAGAGGTGGCGAAGGAGCTGGGCATCCTCACAGTAGCAGTGGTGACTAAACCGTTCCCCTTTGAAGGTCGCCGCCGGGCTAAAGTGGCCGACGAAGGCATCAAAGCGCTGTCGGAAAATGTCGATTCGCTGATCACCATCCCTAACGAAAAACTGTTGTCGGTGCTGGGCAAGAATACCTCGCTGATCGACGCCTTCAAGGAGGCCAACAATGTCCTCCAGGGAGCCGTGCAGGGTATCGCCGATCTGATTATCCGTCCCGGTATGATCAACGTCGACTTCGCCGATGTGAAGACGGTGATGTCGGAGATGGGCATGGCGATGATGGGTACCGGTATTGCGAGTGGTGAGGACCGGGCTCGAATCGCCGCCGAGGCCGCCATTCGCTGTCCGCTGCTGGAGGATATCGACCTGCAGGGGGCCAGAGGTATTCTGGTCAATATCACCGCCGGGCTGGATCTGGGGCTGGGTGAGTTTGCCGAGGTGGGGGATACTATCGAAGAGTTTGCCTCCGACAACGCCACCGTGGTGGTGGGCACCGTAATCGATCCGGAGATGAGTGATGAGCTGAAAGTCACCGTCGTTGCCACCGGACTCGGCAGCCGGGAAATGCCTGCCGTGAAAGTGCTGAGCGGTAACCTGAATAACGGTCAGCGCAAGAAAGATGGCACCCTCGATTTTGATCAGCTGGAGCTGCCGGCAGTATTGCGCAGACAGAATCAGGCGAAGCAGGCTCAGCCGCAGAATAATCCGGAAACGCCGGATACCGGTGCTGAAGCGGAGCGGTTCGAGCTGCCGAAGACGGGGACCGATGACGAGATGGAATTTCTGGAAATTCCGGCATTTCTGCGTCGTCAGGCAGACTAGGGGTTGAGCTGTTAAAAAATAGCCAACTTTGGTATGATCCGCGGTAGTTTTTTTACCTGTGCAAATACGTCGGAAAGTATGATCAGACAACGAACGCTCAAAAACGCTATCAAGGCTACTGGTGTGGGCCTCCACACCGGCGAAAAAGTATACCTGACGCTGAAGCCTGCGCCCGTAGATACGGGGATAGTCTTCCGACGGGTTGACCTCGATCCGGTGGTGGAAATTAAAGCCTGGGCTGAAAATGTCGGCGACACAACCATGTCTACGAACCTCAGCAACGGCGGTGTTCGGGTAGCTACCGTTGAGCACCTGCTGTCGGCTCTGGCGGGCCTGGGAATCGATAATGCGATTATCGAGCTGAGTGCCGAAGAAGTCCCCATCATGGACGGCAGCGCCGCGCCCTTCGTTTTCCTGATTCAGTCTGCTGGCATCAGAGAACAGGAAGCGCCGAAAGCATTTATTCGCGTGACCCGCCCGGTGGAGATCCAGCAGGAGGGTAAGTGGGCTCGGTTTGAGCCTTTCGACGGCTTTAAGGTCAGTTTTACCATCGAGTTCGATCACCCGGTATTCCGCGAGCGTAACAAAGAGTGCTGTCTCGATTTTTCCAGTACCTCCTTTGTTAAGGAAGTCAGCCGGGCACGAACCTTTGGTTTTATGCGTGATATCGAAAATCTTCGGGCGCAGAATCTGGCCCTCGGTGGCAGCATGGACAACGCAGTCGTAGTCGATGACTACCGGGTGCTGAACGAAGACGGTCTTCGCTATGACGATGAATTCGTAAAGCACAAGGTACTGGATGCGGTTGGTGACCTGTACCTGCTGGGCAAGAGTCTGATCGGTGAGTTCCGGGGCTTTAAGTCCGGTCACTATCTCAACAATCTGCTGTTGCGTGAACTGCTTCGTCATGAAGACGCCTGGGAGATTGTGACCTTTGAAGACGAGGAAGCCGCACCCATCTCCTATATGCAGCCGGTACTGGCTGGCTGAAGCCGCCTGGTTCGGGCGAATGGTTGTACTTGAAGCCGGGAATGTGCACACATTCCCGGCTTTTTTATGGGCCGAATGATCTTCCTCATCTGCTGTCAGAAATTATCTTCATTACCCCATTGAATTGGGGGTAAAATGCCACCATTTGTAATGTAACCAACAGACATGATCTCCTCGCCCGGTTCGGACCGGCACAGACGGATAAACCAGATATTATGATTGCTCCCCTTATCAAAAAAATCTTTGGAAGTAAGAATGACCGGGAACTGAAGCGCATGGGTAAGCTCGTCAGGGCGATCAATGCGTTGGAGGAGGAGATCAGTCAGCTGGATTCCGATCAGCTCCGGGGCAAAACTCAGGAGTTCAGAGAGCGGTTTGAGCAGGGAGAAACCCTGGATCAGTTGCTGCCGGAAGCGTTTGCGGTCTGTCGGGAAATGTCCGGTCGGATTCTGGGGATGCGCCACTTCGACGTCCAGATGATCGGGGGGATCACCCTGCATGAGGGACGGGTAGCGGAAATGCGCACCGGTGAAGGTAAGACGCTGGTGGCAACGCTGGCGGCTTATCTGAACGCGATTCCCGGCAAGGGCATGCACGTCATTACGGTCAACGACTATCTGGCAAAGCGTGATGCCGGCTGGATGGGACGCCTGTACGAAGCGCTGGGGCTGACCTATGGGGTGATCTATTCCGGTCAGGGCCATGAAGAGAAGAAGGCCGCCTATGCCGCAGACATCACCTACGGCACCAACAACGAATTCGGTTTCGACTATCTTCGTGACAACATGGCCTTCAGCACCGAAGACAAGGTTCAGCGTCGGCTCAGTTACGCCATTGTCGATGAGGTGGATTCTATCCTGATCGATGAAGCCCGGACGCCGCTGATCATTTCTGGTCCGGCTGAAGACAGCTCCGAGCTTTATCAGCGCATCAATCAACTGATTCCTCGTCTGGAACCGCAGCCCGAGCTGCAGGAAGGAGATGAGGAAGCGCCTGAAACGGGCCACTACTCCGTCGACGAAAAGCAGAAACAGGTGGAGCTGACAGAGCTTGGTCATCAGTATGTCGAGCTGCTGTTACAGGAGGCGGGGCTGCTGGACAAAGATGAGAGTCTTTATGCTCCGAAGAACCTGAATCTGCTGCACCACGTACATTCGGGCCTGCGGGCCCATGTGCTGTACACGAAAGATGTCGACTATATCGTCCAGAGCAATCAGATCGTGATCGTCGATGAGCACACCGGCCGTACCATGCCGGGACGCCGCTGGTCTGAAGGCCTGCACCAGGCGGTAGAGGCGAAAGAGGGGGTGACCATTCAGAACGAGAGCCAGACTCTGGCCTCCACCACCTTCCAGAACTACTTCCGGATCTATGACAAGCTCTCCGGTATGACCGGTACCGCCGACACCGAGGCTTTTGAGCTGCGTCAGATCTACGGTCTGGATGTGGTAGTTATTCCGACCAACAAGCCGATCCAGCGTAAAGATCACAACGATCTGGTTTTCCTGACCATGGATGAGAAGTTCAACGCCATCATCGATGAGGTCAAAGACTGTCTGGAGCGCAAGCAGCCGGTGCTGGTGGGAACCGCTTCCATCGAAATGTCGGAAGTGGTCTCAGGTCTGCTGACCAAAGTGGGAATCAAGCACAACGTTCTTAACGCCAAACAGCATGACAGTGAAGCCCAGGTAATCGCCGATGCCGGTTGTCCGGGAGCGGTTACTATCGCTACCAATATGGCGGGTCGGGGAACCGATATCGTGCTGGGAGGCAGCTGGGAGGCGGAAATTGCCAAGCTGGAGAATCCTTCAGAAGAGCAGGTCGAGTCGATTAAAGCTGCCTGGCAGAAGCGCCATGAGCAGGTACTGCAGGCCGGTGGCCTGCACATTGTGGCTACTGAACGCCATGAATCCCGCCGCATCGATAACCAGCTTCGTGGCCGCTCAGGTCGTCAGGGCGATCCGGGCTCTTCCCGTTTCTTCCTGTCGCTGGATGACAACCTGATGCGAATCTTCGCGTCCGACCGGGTAAAGAACTTTATGCAGGCCCTGGGGATGGAGAAGGGCGAGGCCATCGAGCATAAGATGGTTTCCAACGCTATCGAAAAGGCCCAGCGTAAGGTGGAAGGCCGTAACTTCGATATTCGTAAACAGCTGCTGGAATATGACGATGTCGCCAATGATCAGCGTAGTGCTATCTATGGTCAGCGTAATGAGCTGATGGCAACCGATGATATCTCCGATACCATCACTGCGATCCGCGAAGAGGTGGTCAACGATCTGATCAGTGACTTCATTCCCCCTCAGAGCCTGGAGGAACAGTGGGACGTGCCGGGCCTGGAAAAACAGGTCGCTGCCGATCTGAATCTGCCACTGCCGATCCAGCAGTGGCTGGACGAAGATGATCACTTACATGAAGAGAGCCTGCGCAGCCGAATTCTGGAGGCGGTGACAGGGGCCTATGCCGAGAAGGAGACTGTGGTCGGTACCGAGTCGATGCGCCTGTTCGAGAAGCAGGTGATGCTGCAGGTGCTGGACACCATGTGGAAAGAGCATCTGGCGACCATGGACCACCTGCGCCAGGGTATTCATCTGCGCGGCTATGCTCAGAAGAACCCGAAGCAGGAATATAAGCGTGAGTCTTTTGAACTGTTCCAGGATCTGCTGACCAATATCAAACTGGATGTGGTGAAGATAATCTGCCACGTCCAGGTGCGTCAGCCCGAAGAGATTGAAGAGCTGGAACGACAGCGCCGTGAAGCGCTGGAGCAGCAGCAGATGCAGTTCCAGCACGATCAGGCCAGTGCAATGGGCGGCGAGGCGGAAGCGGAGCAAGGCGGGGAGCCGGCCGAGCAGGCGCCCTATGTGCGCGAAGAGCGGAAAGTCGGCCGTAACGAGCCCTGCCCCTGTGGTTCCGGTAAAAAGTACAAGCAGTGCCACGGTCGCCTCAACTGAGTTTCACCCGACACTGCTGATCATCTGATTATTACGGCAGATAACCGGTTTCCGGTTATCTGCTGTCTGCTGCATAGACAAGGAGAACTGACCGTGGCTGTAGGACCCGATACGCTTCCCGCTTTCGAGACTGTTTCCGGTTTTCGGCTCGGCACCGCCTGTGCCGGGATTAAAAAACCAGATCATCGTGATCTGGTGGTGATGGAGATTGCTGCAGGCAGTACGGTCGCCGGAGTCTTTACCCGTAACGCCTTCTGTGCCGCGCCGGTCACCCTGGCTAAGAAGCATCTCGGGGCGTCTGCTCCCCGTTATCTGCTGGTCAATACCGGTAACGCCAATGCCGGTACCGGAGATCAGGGTATGCAGGATGCAGAAACCAGCTGCCGCTCGCTGGCAGAACAGAGCGGTGTGGAGCTGCAGCAGGTACTGCCGTTTTCCACCGGTGTTATTGGTGAAAAACTGCCCGTTGAAAAAATAGAGGCAGCGATACCGGCAGCCGTTGCCGCATTGGATGAGCAGGGTTGGGAAGACGCCGCCTGGGGTATCCTGACCACCGATACCCGGCCGAAAGGTGCCAGCCGGGTGGTTGAATATCAGGGACAGCAGATCCGCATCAGCGGCATCTCCAAAGGCTCTGGTATGATCTGCCCGAATATGGCGACGATGCTGGCCTATGTGGCTACCGATGCGAAGGTCAGCCAGCAGGCGCTGCAGGCGTTGCTGGCCGAAACCGCCGAGCGGACTTTCAACAGAGTGACCGTCGACGGCGATACTTCCACTAATGATTCCTGCATGCTGGTTGCAACCGGAGCAGGTGTTGCCATCGAGCCGGGGTCTGAGTTATGGGCTCTCTTTGCGGAAGCGGTCGAGACGGTACTGCTGGAGCTGGCCCAGGCGATCGTCAGGGACGGAGAGGGTGCGACTAAATTCGTCACCGTAGCTGTGGAACAGGCAGGAAACCGGGAGGAAGCACTGCAGGTTGCTTATGCCGTTGCCCATTCGCCACTGGTGAAAACCGCGCTGTATGCCAGTGACCCCAACTGGGGACGCATCCTGGCAACGGTCGGTCGTGCCGGTATCGACGATCTTGACGTCGACAGCCTGAGGATCTGGCTGAATGACGTCTGCATCGTCGAAGATGGAGGCCGGGCGGCCAGCTATACCGAAGAGCAGGGCCAGGCGGTAATGGATGGTGAGGAGATTCTGATCCGGATCGTTCTGAACCGTGGTTCTGTGTCGGACCAGGTCTGGACCACCGACCTGTCTCAGGATTATGTTTCTATCAATGCCGATTATCGTTCCTGAACAGCCGTGAGCTCTGTTGTGCATGTGGCGGCCGCCGCCATCTTCGGGGCTGACGGTCGACTGCTGATTACCAGGCGCCCTGATCATGTGCACCAGGGCGGACGCTGGGAATTCCCCGGCGGTAAGCTGGAGCCGGGAGAAAGTGCTGCAGAGGGCCTCTGCAGAGAGCTTGAGGAGGAGCTGGGTATCCGGCCGCTGAGCTATCACCCTCTGATTCGAATTCCGTACAGATACCCTGATAAAACCGTATTGCTGGATGTCTGGCGAGTGACGGAGTATCAGGGGGTACCCCATGGTCGCGAAGGTCAGCCGTTAAAATGGCTGAAGCCTGAATCACTGAAGGCGGAGGAGTTTCCGGCTGCAAATAAGCCGATTATTGATGCATTGCTGCTTCCGGAAGGTTATCTGATTACCGGTCAGTTCGCCACCGAAGCGGAATTTATGCAGCGGCTCGAAAAGGCGCTGGAGCGTGGTGTCCGGATGGTGCAGTTCAGAGTCAGGGATTATCCCCATTCACAGGTGTCAATACTGGCTGAAAAAGCACGGAAGCTGTGCCGTGATGCCGGTGCGTTGTTTATCGTCAATGGGAATGCCGCTCTGGCTCACCAGATTGGAGCGGATGGTATCCACCTGACTTCGGCTCAGCTGCTGGATGACTCGATGGAATTGAAAGAGTGGGCTGGAAAATGGCTGGGTGCTTCCTGTCATAACGAGCAGGAGCTGCATCGGGCAGAATCTCTGAGGGTGTGCTATGTATCGCTGTCACCGGTGCTGCCAACAGCGAGCCATCCCGGCAGTCCCGCTCTGGGCTGGGAGCGTTTTCGTGAACTGACTGAGCAGGTTGCCGTACCTGTTTTTGCGCTGGGGGGGATGAATACCGGTCTGTTGAGGCAGGTGCGGCAGCATGGTGGTCAGGGGATTGCGGCTATTCGCGAATTCTGGGGCTGATCCAGGTAGCCTCTGATGCTGAGGAGAACCCGGGGTTCTTACCTCTCTGCATTGTAGCCGGTGGCTGAATGCGATTTATGCGTGCTGGAAACAGCATGAGACAGGCGGGACCCTGTCCATTCTTTCATGGAAATTCCTGGCTGTTCTGGAATTTTTACGACCTGTCAGTGAAGGTTCCATTCCTCTTCCGATGTGGGCTCTGCGTCCGGATCGGAAAGGCTGTCTGACAAAGACTGGCCGTTAATCTGATACTCTTCGTTGGCCCAGGAGCCAAGATCCAGTAACCGGCAGCGTTCCGAGCAGAAGGGGCGGAAGCTGGTTTTTTCACTGAGATCTACCGGCTTCTGGCATTGAGGGCAGGGGACGGGCTTCATGATACATCTACCTTTCGGGATTTTTCGTAATCAGCGACTGGTGCAGGGTGTCAGGGCTGGTCGCTGCTGGCGAGGCGGCTGAATTCTTTGTGCAGGGCCTGCACCTGAGGGGCGAGAAGGCCGGGATCGCCACTGTTATCTATCGTACTGTCCGCCCGCTCCAGACGTTCTGCCCGGCTGCACTGTGCTTTAAGAATAGCCCGAACCTGCTGCTCGCTGTTATCGTCTCGCGATACCGTTCTGCTGATCTGAGTGGCTTCCGGTACGTCAACGACCAGAATGTGGTCGACCAGCAGATGCTGATCGGTTTCCAGCAACAGAGGGCTGACCAGCAGACAGTATGCTGAACGGGCGCTTTCCAGGCGAGCCAGGGTCAGATCCCGGATCAGTGGATGCAGCAGTTCTTCCAGCCATTTTCGCTGCTGTGGGTTGTCAAATACCTGTTCTCGTAGTGCCGCGCGATCCAGTCCGCCCTCTGAATTCAGGATCTGGTGGCCGA
Source organism: Motiliproteus sp. (assembly GCA_965230185.1). Lineage (GTDB taxonomy): Bacteria > Pseudomonadota > Gammaproteobacteria > Pseudomonadales > Balneatricaceae > Motiliproteus. The sequence continues at coordinate 4,602,504 of OZ245995.1, read as the reverse complement.
AATGTTCGGCAATATCACGAAGCGCCGGCTGTCCCGGCTCCACTACCTCGCGGGCGATCAGGTCTGCATCAACGATTTCAACACCCAGGTCAGTGAAATGACGGGCCACCGTCGATTTTCCGCTACCTATTCCGCCTGTCAGTCCGACCACAAACATTGTTTTAACTCAGTAGTTGCCAGTAGAGTGCTGTCAGCTGTTCTCCCTGAATCAGTGCTATCCAGCCGGCTATGGCCAGATAAGGACCGAAGGGAATGGGCTGGCTGCGGTCCTGATTCCGCAGAAGAATCAGGACAATACCCACAACCGCGCCGACAAGTGAGGAGAGGATGATAATCAGCGGCAGCATCTGCCAGCCGGCCCAGGCTCCCAATGCCGCCAGTAGCTTGAAATCGCCGTATCCCATACCCTCTTTGCCGGTAATCAGCTTAAAGGCCCAGTAAACCGACCACAGCGACAGGTAGCCGGCCACCGCACCCCAGAGAGCGCTCTCCAGATCGGTAATCAATCCCTGGCTGTTGAGGATCAGTCCCAGCCACAGAAGCGGTAGTGTCAGGCTGTCTGGCAACAGCTGGTGGTCATAGTCAATCATCGTCAGTGCGATCAGGGTCCAGCTCAGCAGCAGCAGCGCCAGGGTCTGCGGGGTGAATCCGTACTGCCAGGCGATGACCGCGGAAATCAGGCCGGTGACCAGCTCCAGTACCGGGTAGCGAGCAGAGATGCCGGTCTTACAGGCAGAACATTTCCCTCTCAGCAGCAGGTAGCTGATCACCGGGATATTCTCCCAGGCTCGAATCTGATGGCCACAGGAGGGGCACCGCGAGGCCGGAACTGCCAGATTAAAGGCAGGCTGGTTATCAGAATCTATTGTGGATTCGGGCTGGGCGTTGTTAAGCAGCACCTCACACTGGGACTTCCATTCCCGCTCCATCATCACCGGCAGGCGGTAGATGACCACATTAAGAAAGCTGCCCACCAGCAGACCAAGCAGCAGACACAGGCCTATGATTATTAAGGGATAGTTAACAATTGTTGAGGACAGAGACACAGAAAAACCTTAGCAAGATGAAGTTCTGGCGTATTGTTTTAGAGACGGCTTTAGACCACTTCGCCCAGCTTGAAGATCGGCAGATACATAGCAACAACCAGGCCGCCAACAAGAATACCTAATATCGCCATAATAAAGGGTTCCATCAGGGCAGTGAGGTTATCGACGGCATTATCCACTTCGGCTTCGTAAAACGAGGCTACTTTATCGAGCATCTCATCAAGAGAGCCGGATTCTTCCCCGATGGCCACCATCTGTACCGCCATATTGGGAAAGACACCCGTCATGCGGGTTGCGTTCTGCAGTGACTGGCCGGTCGAAACACCATTGCGGATCTGGTAGATAGCGTTGCGATAAACTACGTTTCCCGAAGCTCCGGCCGCTGAGTCCAGTGCATTTACCAATGGCACCCCGGCGGCAAAAGTTGTTGCCAGCGTTCTTGCAAAGCGAGCTATTGCTGCTTTGTTCAGGATGTCGCCAACAACGGGAATTTTCAGCGACAATCGATCCATAGCATCGGAGAATTTTTCTGAGCGATGCAGAGCTTCTTTAAAAATGTAACCTGCGACCACGATCACGGCCAGTGCAATATACCAGTAACTCTGTGCTATTTCGGAAAGGCTGATGACAAACCGGGTAAATGCCGGCAGGTCTGCGCCAAAGCCCTTAAATATTGACTCGAACTGCGGTACTACTTTAATCAACAAAATTGCAGATACCACGATACCCACCACAATAACCGCGATGGGGTAGGTCATGGCCTTCTTAATTTTTGCTTTCAGGGCTTCCGTCTTTTCCTTATAGGTGGCGATACGATCCAGCATGGTTTCCAGAGCACCGGACTGTTCACCTGCCTGGACCAGGTTGCAAAAAAGATCGTCAAAATGCCGTGGATGTTTGCCGAGTGATGAAGCCAGGTTACCGCCACTGGCGACATCGTTTTTGACCTCATAGATCAATTTCTTCATCTGATCCTTTTCAACACCGCCGGCAACGATATCAAACGCTTGAATCAGAGGAACCCCCGCTTTCATCATGGTTGCCAGCTGCCGAGTAAACACAGCGATATCCAGTGGTACAATTTTTTTGCCGGCCGAGCTGAACAGGGAGGTCCGTTCTTTTGCGACCTTGCTGGGGATGATTCCCTGTTTGCGCAGCATGGCCTTGGCAAAAGCGATATTTTCCGCATCGATTTTGCCTTTGCTCTTGTTGCCGCTTTTGTCCTTGCCTTCCCAGACGAAAGAGACCGGTTTCGCTTCTTTTGTCGCCATATTTCAGGTCCAGTCAGTCATCAGCATAAAGTGGAGTGGGCCGAGTATAACAAGCTTTCTATCTCCACCGGAATCAGGCTTTGACCACCCTGTTGACTTCTTCCAGGCTGGTCAGTCCGTTTTCAACCTTCAAGAGCCCGGATTTTCTCAGGTTGTTAAAGCCCAGGCGTGAGCCGGCCTCAGCAATTTCCAGTGAGTTGCCATTACTCATAATCAATTCTGCAATCTCTGAAGTCATTGGCAGTAGTTCGTAGATACCTACTCGTCCTTTATAGCCGCCGTTACAGCTCTGGCAGCCGACCGGGCCGTAAACCTTGATGCCGGCATCGATCCTATGCTCAGCAAACCCTTCCTCTATTAACGTTTCTCTGGGAATGTCTACAGGTTGTTTACACTGATTGCAGAGTCTTCTGGCCAGGCGTTGAGCGATGATCAGAGAGACTGATGTGGCGATATTAAATGCCGGTACCCCCATATTGCGCAGACGGGTAAGGGTTTCCGGTGCGCTGTTGGTATGCAGGGTCGAGAGAACCATATGGCCGGTCTGGGCCGCCTTAATGGCGATCTCTGCCGTTTCCAGGTCCCGAATCTCACCTACCATAACAACATCGGGATCCTGTCGTAGAAAGGAGCGCAGGGCCGTCGCAAAGGTCAGGCCTACTTTAATATTAACGTGGACCTGGTTGATGCCTTCCAGATTGATTTCGACGGGATCCTCTGCCGTGGAGATATTACGCTCGGGGGTGTTCAGTATATTGAGGCCGGTATAAAGTGAAACGGTCTTACCGCTACCGGTGGGGCCTGTTACAAGAATCATTCCCTGGGGTTGATCCAGGGTCTTCAGATACAGCTGCTTCTGGTCGTCCTCGTAACCGAGAGCGTCGATTCCCATCTTTGCACTGGCGGAATCAAGAATCCGTAGTACGATTTTCTCGCCCCAGAGTGTGGGCAGGGTATTGACCCGGAAGTCGATCGATTTACTCTTCGATATCCGCATTTTTATCCGGCCGTCCTGAGGGACTCTGCGCTCGGAGATATCCATCTGGGACATTACCTTAAGGCGGGCACTCAGGCGTGGTGTCAGGTTGACCGGCGGGCGTGCGACTTCGTGAAGAATACCGTCAGTGCGGAAGCGGATTCGATAGGCCTTTTCATAGGGCTCAAAGTGAATATCAGATGAGCCGCCCTTGATGGCATCCAGCAGTATTTTATTTACGAACCGAACAATAGGCGCTTCATTGGCACCGTCATCCTGCTCAGCAGCTTCGGCGTTGGGATCCGGTATTTCATCGAGTTCAAGATTTTCGAGATCGGCGTCTTCTAGGCCGTCCAGTGCTGAATCGCCCTGGGCTTCCAGAAAACTATCGATAGCCTTAGACAGCTTATCTTCTTCAACAACAATTGCTTCCGTCTTGATTCCAGTATGAAATTTAAATTCATCCAGCGCCTGGACGTTGGTTGGATCAGAGACGGCGACAAATACCCGATTGTCTCTTTTAATCAGGGGGATAGCGCGATGTTTACGAACCAGCTCTTCAGATATCAGCTCCTGAGGGGCCAGGGACAGGTCAAATTCATCCAGATCCAGTAACGGAACACCAAACTCATCGGCGGCAGCCGTCGCTGCTTTATGGGCGCTGACCAGCTTTTCCTGTACTGCGTAACTGATAAAAGAAATATGATTTTTATTCGCTTCCAGCAGCGCCTGAGTCGCATTATCCGAGGATAGAATGCTGTCATTGACCAGTCGCTTGGCAAGACCTGTCAGGGGTTGAATGGCCTGTACGCTCATAACTTTCTTACGCTCTGGTAAATGTTGAGGTAAATCAAAGAGTGGCTAACTAGACCATAGCACTTATGTACTTGCCTGAAAACGCTGTCTATACTCGAAACCACGAAATTGGGAGATGTGTCGAAGTGACGCATCAGTCGTTTAACCAGCTTGAAAGGCGTGAAGTCGCTGATCAAATTTTAAACTTCTATTCGCCGGATATTCGGCTGATGCAAGGAACTCTTGGGAGAGATTCGATGAAAGCTCAAATGCAAAAAGGTTTTACACTGATTGAATTAATGATCGTAGTCGCGATTATCGGTATTCTGGCAGCTATCGCGTTGCCAGCTTATCAGCAGTATTCTGCTAAAGCGGCATATACTGAAGTTGTTATGGCAAGTAATGGCGTTAAATCGGCACTGGAGGTTTGTTTGCAGGTAGAGGGTGGCTACAGTGCGCAGTGTGACGACTCCACCAGTGGTTCAGTATCTGCTGCCGTCCGTGGTGCTACAGGCGGTGACCGAGTAAATACTGTAACAGTCACTTCAACGTCAACTGCAGTAAGCATTGTTGTGGCTCCAAACGCGGTTCAGGGAATTGTTGCAGCGGATGACTATGAATTGGATGGAACTGTAGCTAATGGCCAGGTTACATGGGCTTTAGACACGGCTAATTCCGGGTGTTTCGATAAAGGTTACTGTAACGACTAATAATGAACTGAGTTTCTTAGTTCTGAAAAAAAGGGGGTGGAACTATTTTCCGCCCCCTTTTTTTATTGAGACTCAATGATTTTTGGTCAGGCTGGTAATAACCTTTTTATATGAGTGTCGGTTATTAGGGGGCCATGGTCTAATGGCCTTCGCTTCTATTCTTGTTATGCTGCTTCCTGAACCTATTGTATTCAGACCTCTTATAGTGATATGAACAAAAAAAGCGCAATTATCTTCTTCCTGGTTCTGGTTTCGGTACTTGCTACCTGGATTATCGAATCGAGAAAACCCGAGAATCCACCGGAACTGATTGTACAAATGAACCAGATGATCAATTCCGACACCAGGATCAAATCCTTTGTCTGGAATCACAGCAACCTGGCAGTCGGAGTCATTAAGGAAGAGGTAGAACCTGCAGAATATGCCCGTGAACTCTGCAGTCGAATAGAACAGCTGGGCGGCAGAGGTATCGCTGTTCAGGTGGTCGACGTACTGAAATTGCAGAAAAGCGGTGGCGAAGACTGGGAAGAAATTGGTTATGCTAAGTGCCAGTAAGCCTGTCAACCAGGGGAAGTCGACACTTCCAATGTCTTAATATCTCTACTATATCCGTAGCAGCGGGCCCTGGCCGCGCCAGAGCCTGCACTGTAGCTTACTGATTTGTTACCTTCTGTGGGTATTGGTACAGGTGTGGCGGAGCTAATCCTCAATAAACCGCATCGACAGATCAATGGACTTGCAGTCCTTGGTCAGTGCGCCGATCGAAATATAGTCCACCCCGGTTTCCGCGTAGCTGCGTAGCGTCTCGTCGGTTATGCCCCCGGAAGCTTCCAGCTTGGCTTTGCCGCGGCTGTCCTGAACCGCTTTGCGCATATCGCTCAGGGAGAAGTTATCCAGCATGATTGTGTCGGCTCCGGCATCCAGTGCCTGCCGGAACTCATCCAGATTCTCCACTTCTACTTCTACCGGCTTGTCTGGCTCATTGGTTCTGGCCTGGGCGACAGCCTGTGCAATAGATCCACAGGCGGCGATATGGTTTTCCTTGATCAGGAAGGCGTCGTAGAGGCCGATCCGGTGGTTGTAGCAACCGCCGCAACCGACGGCATATTTCTGAGCGTTGCGAAGTCCGGGTAGTGTCTTACGAGTATCCAGCAATCGGACCTCTGTGCCCCGCACCAGCTCAGAATAGTAGTGGCTACGGGTGGCTGTACCGGACAGAGTCTGAAGAAAATTCAGCGCGCAACGCTCGCCTGTCAGCAGTGAGCGGGCGGGACCGTCGAGAGTGAACAGAGTCTGATCCGCTTCTACCCGATCGCCGTCTGCCACCTGCCAGTGAACTGTCACTTCGGGATCGACCTGGCGAAAAACTTCGTTAACCCAGTCGCGACCGCAGACGGTTGCAACTTCCCGGGCGATCACTCTGGCTCTGGCCTGCTGGTCTGCAGGGATCAGGGCGGCAGTAATATCACCACTGCCAATATCCTCTTCCAGCGCACGGCGCACACTGATTTCAAGATCCTGCTTAAGTAATTCCGGGTTGCTCATATATCAATCTCGACTGGGGTGGACGGCGTGCATTGTAGCAGATTCAGTCTGGGGCTCCATCGGCGAAGCATCCGTACTGTTTACAATGAAACCGGTGGCCTGTTCAGAAGGCTGCTGCAGTATACTCTCTCCTTCTTACAACCCAGAGTCTGTAACAGGATTATCGGAACTTGAGAGCACATCGTTTAGCAGATGCTGAGTACTGCGCATCGCCCAATCAGAATGAGCGCCCAGAGGGCCAGCCTGTCGATCTGCTGGTGCTACATAATATCAGCCTGCCGCCAGGCCGGTTCGGTACCCCCTATATCCGACAGTTCTTCCAAAACCGGCTGGATGTTGATGCCGATCCCTATTTCCAGGAAATCAGAGATCTGCAGGTGTCGGCGCACCTGTTGATTGACCGCAGTGGAAAGGTAATTCAGTTTGTCGACTTTGATCGGCGCGCCTGGCATGCCGGAGATTCCAGTCACTGCGGACGGCAGGGTTGCAACGATTTTTCGATCGGTATCGAGTTGGAAGGCACCGACGATATTCCCTTTACCGACGGCCAGTACCGAAAACTGGCTTCAGTCTGTGCCGAGCTGATGCTGCGCTATCCGAATATCACGGTGGACAATATCGTCGGCCACAGCGATGTTGCGCCGGGGCGGAAAACCGATCCCGGTCCGGCCTTCGACTGGTCGAGATTTCGGTTGCTGCTGGCTGAATTGACCTGAGGCAGTTTCAGTTGCAATCCGGAGAAAGTGGAATGAAAAATATTGGTAATAAGAATGATTTCTATTTATTATTCTAAGTCAATGTGATTTCCAGGGTTATCCGGTTTCCGGCAGGTGTTGATTTTATGGAAGGACTGCTCAGCGTTAACGGTATTGAGTGCCGCTATCAGGCCGAGACAATTGTTGAACAGCTGTCTTTTAATGTTGAGCCCGGAGAAATCACCTGTCTGCTGGGACCCAGTGGTTGTGGTAAGACCACGGTGCTGCGGGCTATTGCCGGCTTCAATCCGGTTTACGGCGGTAGTATCTCCCTGGATGGTCGGGTCATTGCCAGTCCCGGCAAGGGGGTGCCCCCCGAGCAGCGCAATATTGGTATGGTCTTCCAGGACTACGCCCTTTTTCCTCATCTCAGTGTTCGCAAAAACATTACTTTCGGGCTGCAGAACTGCTCCGCTCAGGAGAAGCGAAGAGTGGTGGATCACCTGCTGGAGCTGGTGGAGCTGACCGGGATGGCGGACCGGTATCCCCACGAACTTTCCGGTGGTCAGCAGCAGCGAGTTGCGCTGGCCCGGGCGCTGGCACCGAAACCCCGGTTGCTGCTGATGGACGAGCCGTTCTCCAATCTTGATACCGAGCTGCGTCGTCAGCTGTCTGTTGAGGTGCGTGATATTCTCAAAGAGGAGAAAATCTCGGCCATCGTCGTTACCCATGATCAGGATGAGGCCTTTACCGTCAGCGATAAGCTGGGAGTGATCGCCGAAGGGCGTCTGCAGCAGTGGGATACGCCCTTTGAGATATATCACCATCCCGCCAACCCGATCGTGGCCAGCTTTGTCGGTGAGGGAAAATTCCTGCGGGGAAGCGCCGTGAGTGGCGATCTGATTAAGACCGATATCGGCCTGGTGAAGGCCTCCAGCGTAAGCTGGCAGGATGGTGACCAGGTGGAGGTGTTTGTTCGTCCTCACGAAATCGTGCCCGGCTGCAACGGCTGCGCCGTCAACGGCGAGGTGGTCAAGAAAGAGTTTCTGGGGACGACGACGCTCTACACCCTGAAGCTACCCACCGGCCGTCTGGTGGAATCCTCCTTTATGGCGGATCATGACTACAAGATCGGTGATTCCATCGGGCTGCGAGTCGAAACCGAGAAGCTGGTAGCTTTCCGGGTTTCCTGACAGCGCTCTCGAAAATCTTCTTCGGCTTCGGATCAGCCTGCTTTGCGGGATGAGGCGATTGAGCGGCTGAGCAGAATCACCGGCAGCAATCCCACCAGTACAATAAGCAGCGCCCCCAGTGCCGATTCTTCCAGCATTTCATCCGACGCGTACTGGTAGACATAGGTTGCCAGAGTGTCGAAATTGAACGGCCTTAAGATCAGTGTCGCCGGCAGCTCTTTCATGCAGTCCACAAACACCACCAGTCCGCCGGTGAGAATACCGCCCCGAATCAGTGGCAGATGTACCTTCCAGAGTGTCTGCAGTGTATTGTGGCCCAGCGAACGGGATGCCATATCCATGGTTGGGGTGATCTTGCCGAGACTGGATTCGATAGAGCCAAAAGCGACGGCCAGAAAGCGTACGACATAGGCGAACATCACGGCGACGACGGTGCCGCTGAGTAGCAGGCCGGTGGATATGCCGAATTGCTGTCTCATAAAGGCATCGAGGCTGTTGTCGAAAGTGGCAAAAGGGATAATTACGCCGATAGCCAGTACCGCTCCGGGCATGGCGTAACCCAGGTTGGCGACACGTACCGCGCTGTCCAGACCTCGGCCGGGACTGAGACGCTTGCTGTAGGCCAGCATCAGTCCGACCAGGCAGGCGACCAGGGCGGCGCCGGCGGAAAGCAGAAAGCTGTTGCCGGCAATGGTGACAAACTCCTCGCTCCAGGAGGCTTCAAAGTTCTCCCATGCATAAAGACCGAGCAGTGCGAAGGGGACGGCAAAGCCTGCCAGAAAAGGCAGCAGACAGAACAGGCTGGCGCCGGCGGCTCTCCAGCCCTGCAGCTGGTAGCTGTCCAGCTCCCGATAGCGGTCGCTGCTGTTGAACTGCTTCTGCCGGGCTCTGCCAATTCGCTCCAGGGTAATCAGTACCACGACAAAGATCAGCATCATGCTGGCGATCTGAGCGGCGCCACCAAGGTTGCTCATATTCAGCCAGGTATCGTAAATACCGGCGCTGAGACTCTTAACCGCAAAATAATCGACCGTGCCGAAATCGTTGATGGTTTCCATGGAAACCAGCGACAGTCCGACGGCGATACCCGGGCGGGCCATGGGCAGGGATACTCTCAGAAAACTCTGCAGGGGAGTGCAGCCGAGGGTGCGGCTGGCTGCCTGGATATTAGCGGAATGCTCCAGAAACGAGGCTCTGGCCAGCATATAGATGTAGGGGTAGAGAACCAGTGCCAGCATCAGAACCGCACCAGCGGTGGTGCGAATGTCCGGGAACCAGTAATCCTGATAACTGTTCCAGCCGAACAGATGGCGAAGGGTTCGCTGAACCGGTCCGGCATACTCCAGCAGATCGGTATACACATAGGCGATGACATAGGCGGGAACTGCAAAGGGTAGTAGCAGTGACCATTCGAAGAAGCGACGGCCGGGGAATCGGCACATGGTCACCAGCCAGGCGCTGGTGACGCCGATGACGATGGACAGGCCGCCGACGCCGATCATCAGAATGAGGGTGGTTGTTATGTAGGTGGGCAGTACTGTTTCGGCCAGATGAGACCAGATGTTTTCGCTGGGAAACAGGGCGAGATAAAAGACGGAAATTACTGGCAGAGCGACCAGTATGGCCACGGCCACGGCGCTGAAAAACCAGCGGCGATGAAATCCCGTGGCTTTCAGGTTGGCGGATGTTGTGGGCTGTTCAGAAACCTGATCTGAATGACTGCTCATGCGTAAGGGGCTACCTTAAGAAAGACTCACCTTAAACAAACAACGGCAGTCCTGCGACTACCGTTGTTAAAGGAAGCCTCCGAATCGGCCCGTGGGCGTCGGAGGCTGTACGTGCATGAGCGCTATTATCAGTTATCGAAGCCGACTTTATCAACCAGTTTGGAGGCTTTGGAGCGGTTGGCTGCGATGGTCGCCAGGCTCAGGGTGTCCGCTTTGAAATCACCCATGTACTTGTCGATCAGTGATGACTTCGGTGTGCCGGGGCGAACCGGGAACTCGAAGTTCTCCTGGGCGTACATGTACTGGGCCATCGCTTCACTCAGGAATTCCATCAGCTTAACGGCGTTGTCGCGGTTCTTGGCATTTTTGGTCAGAACGATACCGCTGACATTCATGTGGGCGCCGCGATCATCCTGGTTGGGGAACAGCAGGTTGACGGACTTGGCCCAGCCGATCTGCTCCGGCTTCTTGTCGTTGGTGATCATCTTACCGAAGTAGTAGGTGTTGCCGAGAGCGACATCGCAGACGCCTTCCTTCACGGCTTTGACCTGAGCGCGGTCATTACCCTGTGGCTTGCGGGCCAGGTTGGCTTTAACACCTTCCAGCCACTTTTCAGTTTCCGCTTCACCGTGAGTGGCGATCATGCTGGCGATCAGAGACAGGTTGTAGGTGTGCTTGCCGCTGCGGGTACAGATCTTACCCTTCCACTTGGGATCGGCCAGGTCTTCGTAGCTCTTGATGTCGCCGTTTTTAACCCGGTCTTTGGATGTGTAGATGATGCGTGAACGGGTGGTCAGGCCAAACCAGTGATCTTTCGGGTCACGGAATTCAGCAGGGATGTTCTTTTCCAGTACGTCGCTGTCGACGGCCTGAGTCAGGCCTTTGTTAATGATGTCGTACAGAGGGCCGATATCGGGAGTGATAAACAGGTCGGCGTTAGTGTTCTGGCCTTCGTTCTCAATACGTTCGATCAGGCCCTTCTTGGCGAAGACAACATTGGTCTTGATGCCGGTTTCGCTGGTAAATGCCTGCAGCATCGGCTTAATCAGAAACGCCTGGCGAGCCGAGTAAATGTTTACTTCTTCAGCAGCGCTCGCGATTGAGGGGTTAAAGGTCGCCGCCAGCGGCAGCAGAGAAAGAACGGAAAGACGCTTGATTCCTTTGAAGGACAGCATGGGTAGTAAACCTCACAATGATGATCTAAACGGTAATGAGAAGGATTCTTGTTCGAATTACAGTTAATGTCAACAGTATTTGCAGGCTTAATTTGATCCCCGTTAATTTCCTGAACAAGAGTGGCCACAATCCTGTCATGACGGTCAGGCGTCAGACGGGCAATCTTCCATACAGATTGGTGTTCGTCGTCCGGCCCTCAGAACAGCCTGGCCAGCAGCACCGGCAGCGCCGTTTCAACCCGCAGAATTCTGGGGCCCAGCTCAACCGTTGAAAATCCGGTTTCGGCCAGCTTATCAATCTCATACTGAATAAAGCCGCCTTCAGGGCCGATGGCCAGCACCGTCGGCCGGGCATCGGTGCCGGGGCAGGGGATGGCGTTGTAAGGGTGAGCGACCAGTCTGCGTCGGCCTTCGCAAATGGCCGGCAACTCATCCTCCACGAAAGGTTTGAAACGTTTTCTCAGGTGAACAACAGGCAGTCGGGTATCGATGCCCTGTTCGAGGCCGAGACACAGATGCTCGCTGATCTTTTCGGGCCGCAGAAAGGGGGTTTGCCAGTAGCTCTTTTCAACCCGGTAGGAGTTGATCAGAAACAGTTCTGCCACGCCCATAGTGGCGCAGGTCTGAAAAATCCGTTTCAGCATCTTCGGTCTGGGTAATGCCATCAGCAGAGTAAGCGGGAGTTTCGTCGGTGGTTGCTGCGTCAGGCTGACATCCAGCTCAAGGCGGTTGTCGGTCAGCGAAATAACCTGTCCGCTGCCGATCATGCCGTCAAGAAGGCCAACTCGAAGCCGATCGCCAATGGCGGCCTGATGGACTTCCATGCAGTGTTTAAAGCGTCTGCCGCTGAGTACAGCGCGCTGTGGGGAGCTGAAATCTTCGGCTCTGAGCAGGACCAGATTCATAACGTTCGGACAATTTCCGTAGTAGTACGTATAGATTAACGGTATCGCAAACTGTTAAAAAACGGACTGCGATACCGGCGGTATCCGGAATATCGGAGTGACTACCGGCCAGACTGGCCACCAGCATAAACCACTTTGATGTTTTAGTAATAACAGATGTACTGCTTATGTCCGAGTTCCGGGTATTCAGCTTGACGCCGGGTTAAATGTTTGAATTTGATTGCATTTGCGGTGGATTCTGGTTAATAAATCGCAGTAGACTCGATGTGTCTTCAGTTTTGAATACCCGGAGGCGAGTCTTTGGCGCTCCATAATTAAAAATAATAGTGAAGGAGAAAGACTTCATGAAAAGACGTGATCTTTTGAAAACCGGTCTTGCTGGTCTGGGTGGTGTGGCAGCCGCTGGCACCCTGTCGGCCCCGGCGATTGCTAAAGAACGTATGGAAATAAACATGGTTTCCACCTGGCCGAGGGATTTCCCCGGGCTGGGTACCGGAGCCCAGCGATTCGCCAAGCGTCTGTCCGATATGAGCGACGGTCGTATCCAGGTTAACTACTATGCGGGCGGTGAGCGCGTTAAGCCGTTCGATTCTTTTGACGAAGTGGCCTCCGGTAATGCCCAGATTTATCACGGCGCCGAGTACTACTGGAAAGGTAAGCACCCCGGATTTGCTTACTTCACCGCCGTTCCTTTTGGCCTTACTTATACTGAGATGAATGCCTGGATCCGCTTTGGTGGTGGTCAGGAATTGTGGGACGAGCTGGCTGCCGAATTCGGCCTGAAAGGGCTAATGTGTGGTAATACCGGCGTCCAGATGGGCGGCTGGTTCCGTAAGGAGATCAACTCAGTAGATGATCTCAAAGGTCTGAAAATGCGTATTCCGGGCCTGGGTGGCGACGTTATGGCCAAGCTGGGCGCTTCACCGGTTTCTTTGCCGGGCAGCCAGATCTATGAAAACCTGGTGTCCGGAGCGATCGATGCAACCGAATGGGTTGGTCCCTGGAACGACAGCTTCATGAAGTTCTATGAAGCCGCCAAATACTACTACTATCCGGGTATGCACGAGCCGGGTGCGATGCTGGCCATCGGCATGAACAAGGACTGGTGGGATGGTCTGTCCAAATCGGATCAGATCATGATCAATGCCGCAGCATCCATGGAAAATGATGTGATGATGGCGGAATACAACGCCAAGAACGGTGCAGCGCTGGCTAAGCTGCTGAATGAGCAGGGCGTTAAGCTGCGTCGCTTCAACGACGATGTATACGATGCCTTCGGGGAAGCTGCTGAAGAGGTGTTTGATGAAACCCGTCAGCACAGCGATCTGGCTGCCCGCATCCATGACAGCTTCGAGAAATCACGTAGTGAAGTCGGTGCCTGGGCGAAGATCTCCGATCAGGCCTACGTAGAACAGCGTAACCGCGTACTCGACCTGTAAATCAAAGAGAGCCTGTGGTCATGCGGGGCCTCGGCTCTGCATGCCGGTTCCGCATCTGACAGCAGACCGTCTCCGGCCTTACCGGCCGGCGTCAGTCTGTAGTTGCGGGCCGCTGAAAACACCACAATACTTTCAGTAATCCTTTGATTGTGCAGGTGGTAAGCAATGAACGAGACAGTTGATAAGAAGACTGATTCTCCGGAAAACGGCTCATCGGACTCTGCCACAGCCGAGAACGGTGATCCTGGTCAGAACCCGCCGGCAGTGGTTCACAATTCCCCAGTCGATAAATTCTCCCGCATCCTGGCAGGTTCCGTGGTAGCGGTGGCGGTTCTCTTTCTGTTTAACGATTATCTGATTTTCTGGCAGAAGTGGCCGGGGGTCATTGATTTCCTGTCTCACCAGCAGTGGCTGGGCTTTTCTCCGCTGAGAAAACCCCTTGAAGCCGATCAGATTGGTCTTGGCTGGATTCAGCTGTTCAGCTATCTGGGGGCTGTCGCCCTGATTATCGCCATGGTGATGATGACGCCGAAGCGGGGACTGAGAGCCGATGCGGCTTTTTTGTCCGCCTTTGCTGCTTATGTGGTCCGGGCCGCTTTCTGGACGGTGCTGATCGTCGGAATGGCCGACATGCTGATCTCTTTCCTGCGGGTTGAAGAGTTTCTGGCGCCGCTCATCGGCGAAGAGGTTACTAAGGAGCTGGGGCGTCCCCATTACCGTGGCGTTAACGTTCACTATCCGCTGATTGCCCTCTCCTGCATCATCGCCCTGTTTACCCGCTCACTGGGCTTTACATGGCTGGCGCTGCTGGTGGTGCTGGCGGAGTTTCAGATTGTCATTTCACGCTTTGTATTCTCCTACGAACAGGCCTTCATGGGCGATCTGGTTCGTTTCTGGTACGCGGCGCTGTTCCTGTTTGCCAGTGCTCATACCCTGGTACTGGAAGGCCACGTGCGTGTCGATGTGCTCTATGCTCATTTCACTCAGCGGGCAAAAGCCTGGTCCAATATCATCGGGTTGTTGCTGCTCGGTCTGCCATTGTGCTGGATAATCCTGACCACCGGCATGTGGGGGAAAGGCAGCAGTATCAACAGCCCGTTGCTGAGTTTTGAAATCTCCCAGAGCGGCTACGGTATGTATGTGAAATACCTGATGGTGGCTTACCTGGTGGTTTTTGCTTTCTCCATGATCGTCCAGTTCTGCAGCTATCTGCTGACGAACATCGCCGACCTGCGCGATGAGCCCGGCAGGGCTAAACCGGCGGTCAGTTTCAGTCATTGAGTCGTTGACTCAGTTACCAGAATAAAAAGGAACGCATCATGGAGCTGGTTTTTCTCCTTATCCTTATCCTGCTGATGATAGCAGCTCTGACCTCCGGCTTTCCGGTGGCATTTTCTCTGCCAGGATCGGCCATCATCGCTATCGCTCTGGCCGCGTTCTGCGGCTGGTTGTTTGCCGATGATGCCAGTGCTTACTTTGCCGAAGGCGGGCCGATTCAGTGGCTCAGTGCCGGGGTCACTAATTTTCGAAGTCTTTACTGGGATGTAGAGCGGGACACCCTGATTGCCATTCCGCTGTTTATCTTTATGGGGATCATGCTGCAGCGCTCAAAGATCGCCGAAGATCTGCTGGTGGCGATGGCGCAGCTGTTCGGACCGGTGCCCGGTGGCCTGGGTATTTCGGTGGTGCTGGTGGGAGCGCTGCTGGCTGCCACCACCGGTATCGTTGGTGCCACGGTGATCGCCATGGGGCTGATCTCGCTGCCGGCGATGCTGCGCAATAATTACTCCAAGCCTCTGGCCTGTGGCACGATCTGCGCCTCCGGTACTCTGGGGCAGATTATTCCGCCGTCGATCGTGCTGATCATTCTGGCGGATCAACTCTCCAGCGCCGCCGATCAGGCCAGTACTATTCGTAAAGCGGAATATAAAGAGGCGACGGGCGAATTCGCCATGCCGTCTGCTTTCGATATCACCTCGGCCAGCGCCGGTGATATGTTTATGGGAGCGCTGATTCCGGGGTTGGTGCTGGTCGGGCTCTACATTCTTTATATTTTGGTGACTGCGCTGATCCGGCCGGAATCGGCACCGCCGGTACCCTATGAAGGTAAGTACGACCGTCAATTTGTCGTGAATATTCTGCTGGCGCTGGTTCCACCGCTGGCGCTGATTTTCGTGGTGCTGGGATCCATTATCCTGGGGGTGGCGACCGTCAACCAGGCCGGTGCCATTGGTGCCGTCGGCGCCATGATCATGGGCGGCTACCGGCTCACGGCCGGTCAGAAGAACAGCTACTATCCGGCCATACTGGCTATAGGCTCAACGGTGGCGATCCTCACCGTTCTGAGCTTCTACGATCTCAACGTCAAAAACATCAAAAGCCAGCAGGATGTGATCGGTATCACCATGGCGGCGGTAGCGGTTGTCGGGCTGCTGATCGCGGTTATCTGGAGCGTGATCAGGGCTTATCGTATCGAAAACACCCTGAATGAGGTCATGCTGGAAACCGCTAAGACCACCTCGATGGTGTTTATCATTCTGATCGGCGCCGCCATGCTGACCTCGGCTTTCCGTGGCTTTGGTGGCGAGCATCTGGTCAAGGAGTTCCTGACCGGATTGCCCGGCGGCTTCTGGACCCAGTTTATCGTGGTGATGGTGGTTATCTTCCTGCTGGGCTTCTTCCTTGACTTTATCGAGATCGCGGTAGTGGTGGTGCCGATCGTGGCGCCGATCCTGCTGGCCGATCCGGAAGCCAATGTGACCGCCGTCTGGCTGGGGGTGATGATTGGTCTGAATATTCAGACTTCCTTCCTGACCCCGCCGTTCGGCTTTGCACTGTTCTATCTGCGGGGGGTGGCACCGAAAATTGTCAAGACTCTGCATATTTACAAAGGCGCGGTGGTCTTTATCGGCCTGCAACTGGTGGCGCTGGGTATTGCCGGTTTTTTCCCGACGCTGGTGAACTACCTGCCTAACCGCACTCACCTGACATCGGAAACGGCGCCGCCTCCGATGAATCCACGACTGCAGTCCTGTCTTGAATCCTATGTGTTCGAGCAGTATGACATCCAGGAAGATTCACTGCGGGCCAGCGTGGAGCGTGCCAGGGCTGTGGATATCAGCTACCTGCCGAAGAAATATCAGCAGTCGCTGGATGACGGCTATGATAAGGCGCTGGCGACCTTCGCCAGGGTGGTCGATATTCGCGAGGCCGAACAGCGACTGGCTGCGTATGCGCCGGAGTATCGTCCGCTGCATCGCCAGGTTCGTGAGCTGCAGGGAGAGATAAGGGATATCGACGCTAAGCTCAGTAAGCTTGATCGTGACTACCGCCGCATCTCCCGGGATGATACTGCAGATCAGTCGAAGCTGGCGGGGCTGCAGGAGCGAATCAACGCACTGAAAGCCGAACAGGCTGATTTGCAGGCGCTGATTCCTGCAGAGTGGGAATCTGCGCGCAAGACCTATACCGACCTGGCAGCGGCCCTGAAGAAGGCCCGTGGTATCTACCGTACCAATGTCGATGGCGCTTATGAAGTGGTGCAGGACGTCAGCAATGTGGTCGCTGATGCCGAAGCCCTGGCGGCCCTGGAGTCCGATCTGCGTGGGCTGGAATCGGTCATTTCCGCAGTCACCGATAAGGCCGGGGCGAAAGAGGCGATGGCAACGATTAAAGCGGTGGAGAAGTCGCTGGGTGCTGTCGCTAAGGCCAGCGCTATCAAGAGCAAACTGGCCAAAGCCCGTAAGGCGCTTAAGAAGAAGCTGGATACAGATAAGGCACTGAAACAGCTTCAGGAAGGTCTGGAGTTGTTTGCCGCGGAGGTGGAATGGCGACGACGCGCCGCTGTTGAGCTGATGCCGGAACTGACTGCTTACGACAGGGCAATCAGCCAGACCATCGGTCTGCGAATGCAGCAACGTCTGACCATCGAACAGGCCGAGAATATCGCCGGCTGTCAGTCGCTGCACCGGGATATCTCGCTGAACTTCTGATCGGCTTCGGGCTGGTCACAAAAAAAGGGGGCTTGCGCCCCTTTTTTATTGCTTACCAGGTTTCCCATCGGTTGCCGGCAGTCGCTTTGTCAGTGCTACTAATGCCGGGCTGAAAACGGGTCGAATAGCTGCTGGCTGCCCAGTGCATCCAGGTGGTTGCAGCCCAGCAGCGCCATGGAGCGTTCCAGCTCCGACTTCAGCAGCTGCAGGGCCCGTTCGACACCGGCCTGCCCGCCAGCGGCGAGACCGTAGAGGTAAGGGCGACCGATGGAGCAGGCGTCGGCTCCCAGTGCCAGCGCCTTGATAATATCGGTACCTCGTCGAATGCCGCCGTCGACGATCAGCTCGAGCTGGTCGCCGATTCGATCCCGGATAGGCGCGATGCAGTCCACCGGTGCCGGTGTGCAGTCGAGCTGGCGGCCGCCATGATTAGAAATCATCAGGGCGCTGGCGCCGATATCCAGTGCACGGCGGGCATCTTCGGGGCTCTGAACGCCCTTGATGACAAAGGGGCCGTCCCACTGTTGCGCCAGCCAGGCGGCATCATCCCAGTTAATAGTACGGTCGAACTGACTGTTAACATACTCAACCAGGCCAACGGTGCCTTTACCGATGGCATCGACCCGGTGGGCGATATTGGCCAGCTGGAAATCCGGCTGGCGCAGCAGGTTCAGCGACCACTCGGGGTGGCAGGCAAAACTCAGCAGGCTTCTGAGGTTGAATCGAGGTGGCATGCTCATACCGTTGACCAGGTCTCTCTCGCGATTGCCGGCCAGTGGGGTGTCCACGGTCAGGCACAGGGCGTTATAGCCTGACGCCTTACAGCGCTGAACAAACTCACGGGTCAGCCCACGATCTTTCAGGATATATATCTGGAACATCTTCGGCCCGGCAGTGGCCCCGGCGATATCCTCCAGCCGGGTGGTAGCCATGGTGGACAGGCTGTACAGAGTGCCGAAGCGCTCGGCTGCCCTGGCCACGGCATACTCCTTATCATGATGGAACAGACGCGACATGCCGGTCGGAGCCAGCATCAGTGGCATTGCCAGCTGGCAGCCCAGCACTTCCGTACGCAGGTCGATCTTTTCTATATCAGTCAGGTAGCCCGGCAGCAACTGGTAGTCATCGAAGGCGCTGCTGTTGCGTTGCATCGACCATTCATCGTCCGCTCCACCGTCGATATAGTGAAACATCGGGGCCGGCAGTTTTTTGCGGGCGCGTGCTCTCAGGTCGGAAATATTGAAGCAGCGATCCAGTGTGCTCATCGAAGGATTCCTTGTCGGTGGTATGTTATTCCCGGTCTGCCTGTTCGGCTACTGTTCACCGGCCTGCCTGAAGCTGGTGGATACTGCTTTGATATGTTCGCGGGTAGCCCGGCGCGCAGCGGAGGGCTCGCGACGGCAGATCGCCTGCCAGATGCGTCGATGTTGAGTGTTGATCTGGCGACGGCTGAGAACAGCGGGATAAAGCCGGTTTGCGGCGCTGTGCATAAAGCTCATCATCAGATCGCGGATGCCGTTCAGGGCCAGTAGCAGGACAGCATTGTGGGCTGCGCCGTAGATTGCCCGATGAAAGCTGATGTCCAGATGAACAAGCTGTTCTGTCGTCTCGGGGTCTGCACCCTCAGGTTCGGCAACCAGTCGATGATAAGCTTCCGTCAGCCTGGCGAGGTCCTCTTCGGTGGCGCGACGGGCGGCAAGATAAGCGGCTTCACCTTCCAGCAGCATACGAGTTTCCAGAAGTTCAGAAAGCGTGCCCGGGTGATTCTGCAGCAGATTCTGCAGCGGTGTACTTGGCTGGAACTCCTGAAAGATCGCGATGCTGGTACCGCTGCCCCGCCGGGTTTCGATGACGCCCCGGGCGCGCAATGCCTTCAGTGCTTCACGCAGTGATGAACGGGATACTCGCAACTTTTCACAGAGCGTCCGCTCAGAGGGCAGGCGTTGTCCGGCTTTCAGGCTGCCGTCCAGAATCATCGCCTCAATCTGACGGGCGACGATTTCAGGCCTCAGTGGCGCTTCCGACCTGGGAGTATCCATTTATACCGGTTCTTTGTTGCTGTTGTTATAGAGCGTATACAACGGCATGGCGATACGAAATTCAAATATATTTCGTTACCTTGTTTTTCGCATGTTGTTTAACATATTGATAAATAGCCTAATTATTAGCAAAGCAAGGTGGTGCTGCCTGAATTGGTCCTACCAGTTTTGAGGGGCGGAGTCGGTGCCGGTGTGGGCAGGCTGTCAGTTCGGATGTCGGAAATCCATCACCACCGGTCACAGGGCGGTGGTGATGATAACGTTGGCGGGAAACTCAGCTGCCGATCAGAAAGATCACCAGCCGCTTCGGTCCGTGAGCCCCCATCTGCAGCTTCTGTTCAATGTCGGCGCTGCGGGAAGGGCCGGTAATCATATTGACCGTACGGGGCATGTCGTCACGACTGCTCCGTAACTTCTGCCAGGCGTCTTCATAGGGGCCGACGATGTCGGCAGCATCAAGCACTACCAGATGTATATCGGGCAGGAAGTTGAGTGTGGTTGGTGAATGCTCGCCGGACAGCAGCATCAGTGTGCCGGTTTCAGCGATACCTGCAAAACTGCCGGTCAGACTGGCAATGTCGCCGGCGTGTGCAACCCGTTCCTCTGTCGCAATATCCTTCAGCGGACTCCAGTCCAGTTCGGTCAGCTGTGGGGATGATGCCCGGATCAGCTGCTTAACACCGTCCCGGGCCAGCAGGCCGGCGACGGCTTCGGGGAGCTGGGAGCGATTCTCCAGTCGGATCAGTTCGGCAGCTGCTTCAGTCGCCATGTCGACAAAAAGCTCAACCTGCTCATTATGGGCAAGCTGACTGCGGCGGGGAACGGTGTTGCGGGGATGCTGCTGCAGGCGCGACTGTGCGCTCTCAAGAGCGTTTCCTGTCAGTGGGCCCCGTTTCAGTCCGCGGCGGATATTACTGAAAATCTGTTCTCGGGATGAACTCATAACTACCTCGCCCTTGTCAGGATGATTGTTTCTTTTTCCACTGGTCCATGAAGGTGCCGCCCTGGGGGGCGGGCAGGTCTCGCCAGGCGGTCCAGCCGTTCTTCAGTGGTAGTGAACGGATGCGATTCTTCTTACCGGCCATCAGCTTCAGAGAGAAGCTGCTGAGGCGAGCCAGCCAGCGATAGACCGCCGGCCTGCGGGCGAACCAGGCCCAGGCGCCGAGCCCGAACCGGAAGCCTTTGGGGGACAGGTGTTTTTCGAATTCCCGTTCCCGCCAGTGGCGCATCATCTTCGGCAGTGGAATATGTACCGGACAGACCGACTCGCATTTGCCGCAGAAGGTTGATGCATTGGGCAGGTGGCCGGCTTTGTCGATACCGATCAGTTTGGGAGTCAGTACCGATCCCATGGGGCCGGGATAGACCCAACCATAAGCATGGCCGCCGACGGAGCCGTAGACCGGGCAGTGATTCATGCAGGCGGAGCAGCGAATACAGCGCAGCATGTCCTGAAACTGAGTGCCGATCATCTCGCTGCGGCCGTTATCCAGCAGCACCACATGGAATTCCTCCGGTCCGTCCTGGTCGCCTTCACGACGGGGACCGGTCGACAGGGTGTTGTAGACGGTGAATTCCTGTCCGGTGGCGGAGCGGGCCAGCAGTCGCAGGAACAGGGTCATGTCCTCCAGGGTGGGGACCACCTTGTCGATGGTGGTGATGACCACATGTACCCGCGGCAGGGTCTGGGTCAGATCACCATTACCTTCGTTGGTGACGATGATGGTGCTGCCGGTTTCCGCTACGCAGAAGTTGGCTCCGGTGATGCCAACGTCAGCGGCGACAAACTTTTCCCGCAATATTTCACGGGCTTCCTGCATCAGTTCGGCAGGGTCCTCGGTACGAGGACGATGATGCTTTTCTGCGAAGATATCACTGACATCGTCGAGATTGAGATGAATGGCGGGGGCGATGATATGGCTGGGATGATCTTCACGCAGTTGCAGGATGTACTCCCCCAGGTCAGTCTCGACCGGGGTGACTCCGTTCTCTTCGAGGTAATCGTTAAGGCTGATCTCTTCCGAGACCATGGATTTGCCTTTGGTAACGGTGCTGGCGCCGGCGTTACGGCAGATATCCAGAATTGCTTTACGGGCGTCCTCGCCGTCCCGGGCCCAGTGCACCTGACCGCCATTTTTAAGGACGTTGGACTCAAACTGCTCGAGGTAATAGTCCAGATTGGCGATAACGTGATTCTTCAGGTCTTTGCCTTCGTTGCGCAACTGCTCAAATTCCGGCATTCGAGCGACAGCGCTGGCGCGTTTGACCGGGAATCCATCGCGCAGGTTGCCGAGCGCTTTCTGCAGACCGGGGTTGTCCAGGGCGATAATGGAGCTGTTCTTAAAATCAGGGCTGTTGATTTGCATACTGAATTCCCGCCTCAGAGTTCTCTGGCCAGATCGTACTGGGCTTCGCCGATAGACGGCTCCTGGGTCATGCTGGCCAGAACTTCCACCACGTGACGTACCTGGATGCCCGAACCTTCACGCTTAAGTTTGCCGGCCATGTTCAGCAGGCATCCCAGGTCGCCGCCCAGCAATGTGCGGGCGCCGCTGGCTTCGGCGTTGTCGGCCTTGTTGGAGACCATTCGATTGGAGATGTCCGGATACTTGATGCAGAAGGTGCCGCCGAAACCACAGCAGGTCTCGGCTTCTTCCATCTCCTTCATCTCCAGCTTAGCGACCTTACCCAGCAATTTGCGGGGCTGTTGCTTGATGCCCAGCTCCCGTAGTCCGGCACAGGAATCGTGATAGGTCACGGTGCCTTCGTAGCTGGCGATGATCTTGTCAAATTCCAGAATATCCGTCAGAAATGAGGTGATCTCCCAGGCGCGTCCGGCCAGCGCTTTCGCACGTGGGTGGTAGGGGTCGCTCTCTTCGAAAAGTTCAGGATACTGATGCAGCATACCGATGCAGGAGCCGGACGGGCCGACGACGTATTCGAATCCGTCAAAGGCATCGATCACGTTGCGGGCAATCTCACGGGTGGAGCTGCGGTCGCCGGAGTTGTATGTGGGCTGCCCACAGCAGGTCTGGGCATCCGGTACTTCGACAGAGCAGCCGGCCTGCTCCAGCAGTTTCACTGTCGCAAATCCGATGCTGGGTCGAAACATGTCGACCAGACAGGTGACGAAAAGCCCGACGCGATGGGGTCTGGAATTTGAAATCATGGTATTACCCGATCAGTTCTTGTAATCATTATCTGTAGTTTCTGTCCTGCCACCGTATTCGCGATATTCGGCGAGGGCCGCATAAACAGCCGAACCCTGGCGGTGCTACTGAGCGAAGTTGCGGGGTGGCAGGAATCAGATCACTGAATAAAACCTTAGCGTAATGGCGGAAAAGAAATAAAATAAATCGGCAAAGTGGTCTGACCATGGCCGGGAGATCTCTCCCTCAGCAGCAACTAAACTGAACGGGAGGCCCGGTAACCTAGAGTAGGTATAGCTCATAAACCGGAAGACTATCGGGGCGCTGATTGGGGGTGGAAGCTGTGAATATCAGGCAGGTCGGGGTATCCCGGGAAATCGTCGAAGAACTGGAACGGCAGATCCTGCGGGGGGATATCTGTCCGGGCCAGAAGCTGCCTTCACAGCGCAGGCTGGCGGAACAGCTGGGGGTGTCCCGGGCCTCTGTCAGGGAGGCTGTCACCGAGCTGCAGAATCGTGGGTTGATCGAAACCTATCATGGTGGCGGCAGCTTCAGTAAAAACCTGCTGGAAGAGTTTTATCAGCTGCCGATGGCGGATGACGAGGCCGATCAGAGTAGTCGGGATCTGCAGTTTCAGGTGATGGAAATGCGGGAGATGCTGGAGGGGGAGGCTGCCTGGTTCGCGGCACAGCGGGCCAGCGAGCAGCAGTTGCAGGCGATCAGTGCGGAATATCAGCGAATGCTGGAGCGCGGTGTCGGAGAGACTACCCTGAAAAAGGCCAGGGCAGATCTGCGTTTTCATATGCTGATTGCCGAATCCAGCCATCACCTGCTGATAATGTCGATCAGCCAGGTGATGTACGGCAAGTACTTTAATGCAATTTACGGAGTCCTCAGCCGGACGCTGCAGAAAACCGGAAAATATCCGCCGCGAATCGGCGGTCAGCATGCCCAGATTTATCAGGCGATTATGGACCGTGATCCGGAACAGGCCAGATCGGCGGCGACAGAGCACATGCGATATACCCGCCAGCAGCTCAGTGACAGCTATAAAAATCAGCTTTAGTGGTAATTCGGGCTGCAGGCTGTTGTCTCTGTACCTGGCCGGCTGATAAAATCCCTGCCCTGTTCCTGAGCGAGCGGGGAATCGGTCGCCCGGACGTCGGAGTCGCGCTGTACCTGGTTTGTACGGTGTGCAATTCTGCTTTAACCAACACAGATCCTAATGTGGCCTTTGGTAGGGGTCACCACTGGGAAAGGACTTATCATGCCTGTAATTACACTTCCTGATGCAAGTACCCGTCAGTTTGACCAGCCGGTCTCTGTATATGATGTCGCCGCCTCTATCGGTACCGGCCTGGCGAAAGCCGCACTGGCCGGAAAGGTGGACGGTACCCTGGTCGACACCAGTTATCTGATTGAAGAAGACGCGGAGCTGGCGATTGTTACGGCGCGTGATGAGGACGGTCTGGAGGTTATTCGTCACTCCTGTGCTCACCTGATGGCGATGGCGGTACAGGAGTTGTTTGAGGGCGCCCAGGTCACCATTGGCCCCGTTATCGAGAATGGTTTCTACTACGACTTCGCCTATGAGCGTCCCTTCACGCCTGAAGATCTGCAGAAGATTGAAGCAAAGATGAAGGAGCTGAGTAAGGCGAATCTGCCGGTGACCCGTTCGCTGATGTCCCGAAGCGATGCCGTCGGCTTCTTCGAAGAGCTGGGAGAGGAGTACAAGGTACAGATCATTAAGGATATTCCCACCGAGCAGGATCTGTCCTTCTATCGGCAGGGTGACTTTATCGACCTGTGCCGTGGCCCTCACGTTCCCAGTACCGGCCATATCAAGGCCTTTAAGTTGATGAAGGTTGCTGGTGCCTACTGGCGTGGTGACTCCAACAACGTGATGCTGCAGCGT
The DNA here is from genome assembly GCA_965230185.1 of Motiliproteus sp. Taxonomy (GTDB): domain Bacteria; phylum Pseudomonadota; class Gammaproteobacteria; order Pseudomonadales; family Balneatricaceae; genus Motiliproteus. Next base: position 4,577,932 of record OZ245995.1, on the reverse strand, counting down.
ATCTACGGGACCGCCTGGGCCGACAAAAAAGCCCTGAAGGCTTACCTGAATCGTCTTGAAGAAGCGGAAAAACGTGATCACCGTAAACTGGGTAAGCGTCTGGATCTGTTTCACACTCAGGAAGAAGCGCCGGGTATGGTGTTCTGGCACGCCAATGGCTGGACTATCTACCAGGCCATCGAGCAGTACATGCGTGGCGTGCTGAACCGCCATGGCTATCAGGAGATCAAAACGCCTCAGGTTGTCGATCGCAGCCTGTGGGAGCGGTCCGGTCACTGGGATAAGTTCAGTGACATGATGTTCACCACTCATTCCGAGAGTCGTGACTACGCCGTTAAGCCAATGAACTGCCCCTGTCATGTTCAGGTCTTCAATCAGGGGCTGCGCAGCTATCGTGATCTGCCGCTGCGACTGGCTGAATTCGGTTCCTGCCACCGTAACGAGCCCTCCGGTACCCTGCATGGTCTGATGCGGGTGCGTGGCTTTACTCAGGATGACGCCCATATCTTCTGCAGCGAGAATCAGATTCAGGCGGAAGTGGCTGACTTTATCGACCTGCTCTATGAGGTGTATGAGGACTTCGGCTTCACTGACGTGATTCTGAAGCTGTCCACCCGTCCCGAACAGCGGGTTGGTAGTGATGAGATCTGGGACAAAGCCGAGCAGGCGCTGGCGGCAGCACTGGACAGCAAAGAGCTGCCCTGGGAAGAGCTGCCCGGTGAAGGCGCGTTCTACGGACCTAAGATCGAGTTCTCGCTGAAAGATTGCCTGGGCCGGGTCTGGCAGTGCGGCACCATTCAGGTGGACTTCTCGATGCCGGGTCGTCTGGACGCTCAGTTCGTCAACGAAGAGGGTGAGCGGGAAACGCCGGTGATGCTGCACCGGGCAATCCTTGGTTCCTTTGAGCGATTTATCGGAATTCTGATTGAGGAATACGCCGGAGCGATGCCGACCTGGCTGGCTCCAACCCAGGCGGTCATCATGAATATTACCGATAATCAGGCGGAATTCTGCCGTGAAATCGAAGAAACCTTAAAGGATCGGGGCTTTAGAGTGCATGCGGACTTGAGAAACGAGAAGATCGGCTTTAAAATTCGCGAGCACACAATTCAGAAGGTTCCTTATCAGCTGGTAGTCGGCGATAAGGAAGTAGATTCTAAGACCGTGACAGTGCGTCTGAGAACCGGTGAAGACCTGGGTTCTATGACCATCGATCAGTTCAGCCAGTTGCTGACTGATGATGCGGCACGAAAAGGTCAGGTCGTAGCGGAGAGCTGAACATCAAAAGAGGAAATAGCAAGGGCGCGAGCAAGAAAGCGACGATCAATGAACAGATCGATGCTCGTGAAGTCCGTCTGGTAGGCGCTGACAGCGAACAGCTGGGTATTGTTCCTATTGAGGAAGCGCTGAGAACAGCACAGGAAGCGAGTCTGGATCTGGTCCTGATCGCGCCCGATGCGGAGCCGAAAGTCTGCAAACTGATGGACTACGGCAAGCATGTTTTTGAACTGAAGAAGCAGAAAGCGGCTCAGCGTAAGAAGCAGAAGCAGACTCAGGTCAAAGAGATGAAGTTCCGTCCAGGAACTGAAGAAGGGGATTATCAGGTAAAACTGCGCAACCTGATACGTTTCCTTGAAGGCGGAGACAAGGCGAAAGTGTCCTTGAGGTTCCGTGGTCGTGAGATGGCCCACCAGGAGCTGGGTATGCAGCTGATGAAACGGATCGAAGCTGATCTGGAAGAGCTGAGTACCGTCGAGCAGTTCCCGAAAATGGAAGGCCGTCAGATGATCATGGTGCTGGCTCCCAAAAAGAAGAAGTAACTCGCCTCTGCATAAAGTCTGCAACCCTGTGATCTGACAGGGAGGCGGACTTTTGCTGTTTGAGCAGGTTATACAGAAATCAACGAATGCGTGGAGTAGTTTCAAATGCCAAAAATGAAAACTTGTAGCGGTGCTGCAAAGCGTTTCAAAAAAACCGCTAACGGCTTCAAGCGTAAGTCGTCTTTCACCAGCCACATTCTGACCAAGAAGAGCACCAAGCGTAAGCGTCAGCTGCGCGGTACCAGCGAGGTTCACGCCTCCGACGTTGCTCTGGTTAAGCGCATGCTGCGCGAAGCCTGATTCAGATTACTGGTTTTAGAAGGATACAATTATGCCTCGCGTAAAACGTGGTGTTGTCGCTCGTCGTCGTCACAAGAAAGTTCTCAAGCAAGCTAAAGGTTACTACGGAGCCCGTAGCCGGGTATTCCGTGTTGCCAAGCAGGCCGTAATCAAAGCCGGTCAGTACGCCTACCGCGACCGTCGTCAGCGCAAGCGTCAGTTCCGTGCTCTGTGGATCGCGCGTATCAACGCTGCGGCTCGCATCAACGGTCTGTCTTACAGCCGATTTATTGCTGGCCTGAAAAAAGCCTCTATCGAAATCGACCGTAAGGTACTGGCTGATCTGGCCGTACATGAGAAGGCAGTTTTTGCCGCAATCGTAGAAAAAGCTAAGGCTGGCCTGGCTTAAACCCCTGTCGGGTAAAGCGATTGTTACTCGCAGGCGCTGTTCTTTATGAGCCGTGTCTGCCGTTTTGAATAGGGGAAGGGTGAACGCTCTTCCCCTATTTTTTTATGAAGCTGGTGGGAGAACTGCCGGCGACAGTTATTTAGGACGTATCCCATGCCGTGGTGGTGTGGAAGCCGGTGAGCGGCAAATTTCGGAGTCCCGATGGAAAACCTAGACCTCCTGTTGGCCCAGGGCAAAGAGGCCGTTGAACAAGCGACAGATGCAAATACACTGGACCAGGTGCGTGTACAGTACCTGGGCAAAAAAGGCGAGCTGACACAGCTGCTGAAGGGACTGGGTAAGCTCTCCGCCGAGGAGCGTCCACAGGCGGGCGCGGCCATCAATGAAGCCAAGCAGGCACTGCAGGCGCTGATTAACGAGCGCAAAGAGTCCCTGGCGGCGGCCGCACTGAACGCAAAGCTGGCCGCAGAGACCATCGACGTTACTCTGCCCGGACGCGGCCAGGTTACCGGCGGTCTGCATCCGGTGACCCGCACCATGGAGCGTATCGAAGGCTTCTTCGCCAACGTCGGCTATTCGGTAGAAGAGGGGCCCGAAATCGAAGATGATTATCACAACTTTGAGGCTCTGAATATCCCGGCCCATCATCCGGCCCGGGCGATGCACGATACTTTCTATTTCGACAGTCACACTCTGCTGCGTACCCATACTTCCCCGGTACAGATCCGCACCATGGAAAACCAGCAGCCTCCGATCCGGGTGATCTGTCCCGGTCGTGTTTACCGCTGCGACTCCGACCTGACCCACACGCCGATGTTTCATCAGGTCGAAGGGCTGCTGGTGGATACCGATGTCAGTTTTGCCGACCTGAAAGGTACGGTGGAAGAGTTTCTGCGGGCTTTCTTCGAGCAGGAGCTGCCGGTGCGTTTTCGTCCTTCCTACTTCCCGTTTACCGAGCCTTCCGCCGAAGTGGATATCGCCTGTGTGATGTGTCAGGGCAAGGGTTGTCGGGTCTGCAGTCACACCGGATGGCTGGAGGTGATGGGCTGCGGCATGGTTCATCCCAGGGTGTTTGAATCCTGTGGCGTGGACACCGAAAAGTACAGCGGTTTCGCTTTCGGTATGGGGGTCGAGCGACTGGCGATGCTGCGTTACGGCGTCAACGATCTGCGGCTGTTCTTCGAGAACGACCTTCGCTTCCTCGGGCAGTTCAGCTGACGGGCCTGATGCAGGCGTTCAGTAAACTGTACCACTACCAGATATAAGAGGTCGGGATTCGTCCCGATGACAGCAAGAGATAACAGGAACTTGCAATGAAATTTAGCGAACAGTGGCTGCGGGAATGGGTTAATCCCGCAATCAGTACCGATGAGCTGGTGGCCCAGATCACCATGGCCGGTCTCGAAGTCGATGGCGTTGAAGCGGCGGGTGGCGAATTCAGCGGCGTCGTTGTCTGTGAAATTCTTGAAGCTGAGCAGCATCCCAACGCCGACAAGCTGCGGGTCTGTAAAGTCAGCGCCGGTGGTGAGGCTATCCAGGTGGTCTGTGGCGCGCCCAATGCCCGCCCCGGAATTAAGGTACCTTTCGCACAGGTCGGCGCCGTGCTGCCGGGCGATTTTAAGATCAAAAAAGCGAAACTGCGCCAGGTTGAGTCGTTCGGCATGCTCTGTGCCGCCGCCGAGCTGGGTATTTCCGAAGATAATGATGGAATCCTCGAGCTGGCAGCCGATGCGCCGCTGGGACAGGACATTCGTGAATACTTCGGTCTCGATGATCAGATTATCGAAGTGGATCTGACTCCCAACCGGGGCGACTGTCTGTCGCTGGCCGGTCTGGCCCGTGAAGTCGGGGTGCTGAACAAGGCTCCGGTTTCCGCGGTAGAGGTTGCGGCGATTGCTCCGCAGACCGATGATCGTTTCCCGGTGGAAATCGAGGCTGGTCAGGGCTGTGCGCGCTATGTGGGTCGGGTTATCCGTAATATAAACCCGGCTGCCGAAACACCGCTGTGGATGCAGGAGCGACTGCGCAGAAGCGGTATTCGCAGCATCGATCCGGTAGTCGATGTCACCAACTACGTGATGCTGGAGCTGGGTCAGCCGATGCACGCCTTCGATCTCAACAGGCTGGAAGGCGGTATTCGGGTTCGTATGGCAGAGACAGGGGAGAAACTGACCCTGCTGGATGGCCAGGAGATCGAGCTGAAGAGCGACACTCTGGTGATTGCCGATCACAGCAAGGCGCTGGCTATGGCCGGCATCATGGGTGGTGAGGATTCCGGTGTCAGTACCGAGACCGTGGATATTCTGCTGGAAAGCGCCTGGTTTAATCCGATTCAGATCGCCGGACGGGCCCGTTCCTACGGCCTGCACACCGATTCTTCTCATCGTTTTGAGCGCGGTGTGGACCATGCACTGCAGGTTAAGGCGTCTGAGCGCGCGACTCAGCTGCTGCTGGAGATCGTTGGCGGCCAGCCGGGGCCGGTTATCGAAGTGACCAGTGATCAGCATCTGCCGAAGCTGGCGGAAGTACAGCTGCGGGCCGAGCGCATTAAGAAGCTGCTGGCGCTGGACATACCTGCTGCGGAAGTAGAAGAGATCATCTCTCGCCTTGGTATGGAGATCACTCCGGCCGGCGAGGGTGTCTGGAGCGTGAAGGTGCCTTCCTACCGCTTTGACGTCAGTCTTGAAGAGGACCTGCTGGAAGAGCTGGCGCGTATCTATGGGTACAACAACCTGCCTGTCAGTTCCAGTACGGCAACGATCGAACTGAAACCTCAGACCGAAATCAGAAAGCCGTTGTCCGAACTTCGCCGGGTGCTGACTACCCGGGGCTATCAGGAAGCGATTACCTACAGCTTTGTCGAGCCGAAGTTGCAGCAGATCTTCGATAAGCAACATCAGGCCGTGGAGCTGGCCAACCCGATCTCCGCCGATATGGCGGTGATGCGGACGACCCTGTGGCCGGGACTGATCAGGGCGCTGCAGTACAACCAGAACCGTCAGCAGGGGCGTATCCGCCTGTTCGAGTCCGGTCAGCGCTTTATTCCGGAAAATGGTTCTCTGACTCAGGATAATGTCATTGCCGGTGTCGTCTGCGGCAGCCGCTATCCCGAAGGCTGGAGCGCTAAAGCGCAGCCCGTGGACTTCTTTGACGTCAAGGCCGATCTGGAAGCGCTGTTGTCCCTGGGGGGCTGTCCTGAGCAGTATCGCTTTGAAGCGGCGACTCATGATGCGTTGCATCCTGGTCAGACGGCGCGGATCGAGCGTGACGGCAAACTGGTGGGTTACCTCGGTGCTCTGCATCCGAGCATCAGCAGTGAGCTGGGCCTGAACGGCACCGTTTATCTGTTCGAGCTGGCGCTGGCCGAAATTGAAAATGGTGTACTGCCTGCCTTCGAAGAGCTGTCGAAATTCCCGGAAACCCGTCGTGACCTGGCGGTGCTGGTAGACGAGTCGGTCCCCGTTGCAAAGCTGTTTGAAGTGGCTCGCAATGAGGGCGGAGAGTGGCTCAAGAACGTCACGCTATTCGATGTCTATCAGGGCGAAGGTATTGAAAACGGTAAAAAAAGTCTGGCACTTGGCTTGACCTGGCAGCATCCATCGCGCACTCTTAATGAAGATGAAGTGAACGAAGTCTTTGCGGCGATCGTTTCAGCAATGCAGTCTGCATTCTCAGCGACGCTCAGAAGTTGATCTTCGAGGACGGTCTTTAAGGACAGAGTTGATAAGAGGGGCATGTGATGGGGTCTTTGACAAAAGCCGACATGGCCGAACGCCTTTTTGAGGTTCTGGGGCTGAACAAGCGTGAAGCCAAGGACATGGTCGAAACCTTTTTTGATGAGGTTCGAACCTGCCTGGCGGAAAACGAGCAGGTGAAACTGTCCGGCTTTGGCAACTTCGATCTCAGGGATAAACGTCAACGACCTGGCCGTAACCCCAAGACCGGTGAAGAGGTGCCCATCTCCGCGAGGCGGGTGGTTACCTTCCGGCCGGGCCAGAAGCTCAAGGATAAAGTCGAGACCTATGCAGGCCCTGCCGAAGAGTGATTCCCTGCCTGCAATACCTGAAAAACGTTATTTTTCCATCGGTGAGGTGGGGGAGTTATGTGGGGTTAAGCCCCACGTTCTGCGTTACTGGGAGCAGGAATTCGAACAGCTTAAGCCGATAAAGCGCCGGGGTAACCGGCGTTATTATCAGCGTCAGGACGTCGTGCTGGTTCGACAGCTCTGTAATCTGCTTTATGAGCAGGGCTTTACTATCGCCGGAGCCCGTCAGTGGCTGGCGGGTGATGATGCCAGAGCCGACGACAGTCGATACCGGCAATTGCTGCGTCAGACCATCTCCGAACTCGAAGATCTGCTCACGGATCTAAAAAAGTGCTGACCTGGTCTTTCCCTTAAATCCCAGTTAGAGTAATATTCACGCCGCTGTAATTAATCGGACATTCGTCTGGCTCTTCTGAGCAGCAGTCGGGGCGTAGCGCAGCCTGGTAGCGCACTTGCATGGGGTGCAAGTGGTCGCAGGTTCAAATCCTGCCGTCCCGACCATTTTTCTTACAGTTCTCTCCTGATCGGGGCGTAGCGCAGCCTGGTAGCGCACTTGCATGGGGTGCAAGTGGTCGCAGGTTCAAATCCTGCCGTCCCGACCATTTTTCTGACAGTCCTTCCCTGATCAGTAAGACGCATAGCCGGGTAGCGGCGTCGCCCGTTCATGCATGGGGTGGAAGTGGTCTCAGGTTCAAATCCTGCCGTCCCGACCATTTTTTCTTACAGTTCTTTTCTGATCGGGGCGTAGCGCAGCCTGGTAGCGGCAACACCGGCCTGGGCATGGGCTGAGAGTGATCGCAGATTCAAATCCTGCCGTCCCCCATTTTTTCTTACAGTTCTTTCCTGATCGGGGCGTAGCGCAGCTTGGTGGCGGCAGCACCGGCCTGGGCATGGGCTGCAAGTGGTCTCAGGTTCAAATCCTGCCGTCCCGACCATTTTTTCTTACAGTTCTTTCCTGATCGGCATGAAGCACCGCCTGGTAGCGGCAAAATCGCCAGGATGCGGCAGCGTTCGTTTCTGCTGTCTATCGATAGGGATCGGGAGAAGCCACAGAATCAGGGCTTCTACTCGTATTCGTGCTTAATCTTCCAATCGTTGTCTTTCTGGCTGAATTTATCCCACTCCTGCTCCAGCTTCTCTTCGCCGGACGTGCTGGCAGCTTCCTGTTCCAGCTTGCTGACCTGCTGTTGCAGATCCGTGATTCGGGTGTTCAGAAACTGAATTCGCAGTGGCATCTGGCCGGATTTCTCGAAGGGTTCCAGCCGTTTTTTGCAGTTGCTGTAGTGGGCCAGTGCCAGCCTCGGGTTGTCGCTGCCTTCGACCTGGCGTGCGGTCAACTGCAGCAGGTCGGTCTTGATCAGAGCATAGATGGCTTTTCCCTGGTTGATATATTGCTGGGCGGCGTTTTTGGCCAGAGCGCCGTCTTTGTGGACATCGACAAAGAAGTTAACGAGGTCTTTGACCCGTGCCGCTGCGTTTCGGGTGGTCAGCATATCGCCCAGCACCGGTTCCGGAGAATCGGGATTGCTGGAATAGGGTTGGTTCTGCAGTTCGTTGAGGCTGGACAGCTGGTTATGGGCGCTGCTGTTTTTGGGATCGATCGCCAGTATGTCGTTATAGCGGGTGCTCAGATAAGACAGCAGAAAGGCTCTGAGTTCAGCTGGCAGGTAACAGGAGGGAATCTCAGTAATCAGGTTCCAGCCCTTTCTGGCTCGTTCCTGCAACAGCAGCACCTGGCGGTGTCTTTCCTGTTTTGCATTTTCGACGGACTGGGCGACATAGGCGGCCAGTACCAGGCAGCCTACACCCACCAGAATCAGGATACCGATAACACCCGTACTCATGGGGAATTCCTGTTCAATAGTTACCCGCCTATTATCGGCGATATCGCTAATTACTTAAACATTCTGAGGTTTTAACCCTTCACAAGGACCGTGCTGGAAAAATTGTCGGCGGAAAACGCCTCTGATCGGGGAATTCGAAGTAAAGCCTAACTTTTTGCTTTCAGGTGCTTGACGAAAAATTCAGAAATCCATATCATACGCGCCTCCTTTGTTGGAGACCTTTCAGGTGTTTACGACGTCCCATTCGTCTAGTGGCCTAGGACACCGCCCTTTCACGGCGGTAACAGGGGTTCGAACCCCCTATGGGACGCCATCTCTTAACGGCTTGTTCGTTAAAGAGAAATGCGGGAATAGCTCAGTTGGTAGAGCACAACCTTGCCAAGGTTGGGGTCGCGAGTTCGAGTCTCGTTTCCCGCTCCAATATCTGGAAATTTTTCGGCTGCGTCCCATTCGTCTAGTGGCCTAGGACACCGCCCTTTCACGGCGGTAACAGGGGTTCGAACCCCCTATGGGACGCCAACCGAACACTCCTCTTAATGAGCAACTCATTAAGAACATTGCGGGAATAGCTCAGTTGGTAGAGCACAACCTTGCCAAGGTTGGGGTCGCGAGTTCGAGTCTCGTTTCCCGCTCCAGTTCTTATACCCCCCCCCCCCATTTTCTTATTGCAGATTTTGTCTCGTTGGCTCACCTCGTTCGCAAATTTACATGTGGTACCTGTGTCCGGGTGCTGACTGTTATGACGCTCGGACTAGTGGCGAGCCTTCTCGATACTGCTATTATGTTTCAATCTGTTATGGGACATCTGTGGGCAGGGGTTGCTGAATTGGTATGAAGGTCTGGATAGGTTTTCGGAGTCGATGCTATTTTCAGCATGGAATAGCAGTACTGCTGTTGCTGGCTCTGTTTTCCAGTAGTGTATGGGCTGACAGCTGTACCAGTGTCTTTCCATCAGGGCAGAATCCTGGTTCCTCTTCCAGTCTGACTCCTTTAGGAAGTTCCTCTAGCCACCTCAGTGTGCCAAAGGAATCGACAGTTAACTTTACTGCTGATAATTCTTATTTCTATGACAATGGCACCATTGATAAAGACTCTGCTGTAACTGTTACCGGGACGGGAACGGTTCGGTTGCATTTTGCTGGCAATCTGACAATTGCCAAAAATATTCAGCTTAACAGCGGCGGTGACCCGGAAGATTTGGTTATTTACGTGGCAGGCAACTTCACTGTCGCGAAAGAGGCCCAGGTAAAGGCTATTGTCTACGCGGGTGGGAACATTGAGTTCGATAAGGACTCCAGTATTACAGGTGCGTTGACAGCAGGCGGAAATATAATCCTTGGTAAAAATACCAGCGTATCATTTGATTCCGGTGCTATCGGCAGTGCAAATTTTAATGGCATGTGCTCCGGCTCCGGCGGAGCGGATCCGGTAGCCGTTGACGATAGCGCTGTGGTAACGAATAGCGGAAGTGTGACGGTCAATGTTGCCAGTAATGATACCGATGACTCGGCTCTGGATCTTACCTCCATTTCAATAATTGCCGGCCCTGCGAATGGCAGTGTTAGCGTAAACGCAAACGGTACGGTTAACTACACCCATAATGGCGGTTCAGCAACGTCGGATTCGTTTACCTATCAGATCGATGATGACACCGGAAACACATCAAACACCGCAACCGTCTCTGTAACCATCATTACGCCCGCCGACTGCAGCGTAATATTTCCCGGCGGCATACAGACTCATGGTGTTGACGGCATAATCAGAGTGCATGCTAAGGGTAGTTACAGCGCCGCGAAGGTTCTGAATAGCGGCACCATCCTCAGTACTGTACGCATTGCAGACCATGACGATACCAGTGACCCGGGTAGTCTGCTTTGCGGCAGTTCGTCACCTTTTTGTACGGCAACCGGGTCTCCCGCTACGAGTAACTCAATTGGCATCCCGGCCAATACCAGTTCGGTGGATGTGTCTTCCAGTGGTACTCTCGGCTCGGGAGGCAATAACAACTATCGGGATATTTCGATCGCCAATAATGGTTCGCTCGTGTTCAGCGGTAATTATTCCGAGTACTTTGTTCGTGAGCTGACCGTAGGTGACGATGCCGCGCTGACACTGGCTCCCGGCACGTACTGGATAGAGGACTTTCTGAAAATCGGTAAGCGAAGCACTCTGAGCATCAGCCCGGTGGGAACCGTGCAGATTTTTGTCGGCGACAAAGTCGAGTTTAAGGATTACAGCCAGATTAATATGTCGGGCTCGGCAAGCCAGTTACTGGTTTATTCCAACAGTTCGGGCGGGGAGAAGCTGAAACTTAAAAAGGGAGTTGATGCCCGGGGGTATTTTTATACTCAGGGAGAGCTGGAATTTAAAGAGGAGAGCACCCTTACCGGAGCCTTGTCCGGCTACGGTATCAACCATATTGATAACGGCTCGACGATAACCTACGAATTAGAGACAGTCGATTTCCCTTTTTTCTGTCAGTCCACGGCATCGTCTGCGGTTGACCATTATGCTATCGGCTACAGCAGCAATCCCGCAGTCACCTGCGAGGCCGTCACCGTTACCATCACAGCCCACGATAGCTCCGATGCTGCCGTCGAGCCGGGCGACAGTGTCACCATCTCCCTCAATACCGGCACCGGACAGGGGGACTGGGCCGCAGGGAGCGGCGCTGGCGGCAGTTTCAGTAACGGTACCGCCAATGATGGTATTGCCAGCTACAGCTGGGCCGGTGGTGAGTCGTCGGTGAGCTTGCTGCTCACTCATACCGCCGCCACGACCGCGCCTCATATGGATATCGATATTTCTGACGGCGACGGAAAGACCGATAAGGATGGAGACAGCAGCGAAGATGCAAATCTGCAGTTTGCCGATGCCGCCTTTAAGTTCGGTACGATCGCCAACCAGATCGCCGGAAAAGCGAGTAGCAATCTGCAGTTGCAGGCGATCCGGACCGACACCGACACCGGTGCCTGTGAGGCGGGAATGACCAGTAGTCATGCCGTACAGATGGCCTATCAGTGTCAGAACCCTTCCACCTGCATCGGTGACAACAAAGTCACTATTGATGGGGGAGCCGCGACGACGATCCGCGCCAATCCCGCCAGCGCTGTATCCAGCTATCAACCCGTTACTCTCGATTTTGGCAGTAACGGTACGGCCACCTTTACCCTGAACTACACCGATGCCGGTCAGATCCGGCTACATGCCAGTGCAGATACCGTTGCCTCCGGAGATGATCCTGCCGTCACGCTGACCGGGGCTTCGGAGAACTTTGTGGTCAGGCCGTTCGGATTCTATGTCGATATCCCTGGCAATCCTGCGGCAACCAGCGCCTCCGGTGACAAATTTAAAAAGGCGGGAGAGAGCTTCACCACCACCCTTCGAGCAGTGGTCTGGGAAGCCGCCGATGATGACGGCTCCTCCGGAGAAACCGCCGGTGATGGTATTCCGGACAGCAATGCCGACCTGGTCTCAAATTCAGCGACGCCCAATTTCGGTCGGGAAACTAGTCCGGAAAGCGCAACCATCACCCACAGTCTGGTACTGCCGACCGGGGGGGAGATACCTTCGCTGTCCGGTAGTTCCTTCAGCAGTTTCAGCAGCGGCGAGAAAAGCAATTCCATGTCCTGGTCCGAGGTGGGGATCCTCGGGTTCAGTGCCGCACTGGATGATGGTGATTACCTGGGATCGGGTCAGAACGTGACCGGAGCGGTCAGTCACGTCGGACGTTTCTATCCCGATCGTTTTGAGTTGAGTGCTGGAACCCTGACCAATCGCAGCGACCTGAGCGGTTGCTCCGCTGCTTTCACCTATATGGATGAAACTTTTAATATTGCCTATACGCTGACAGCGGTATCGGTATCCGGTAGTACCACCCGCAATTATGCCGGCGCCTTTGCTTTGCTGGACAGTTACGGAGAGCTGACTATCGGGGCAACGGATTCCAATATCAACCTTACCACCCGATTATCCGCCGGGGTTGCTCCGGTCTGGCCGGCGGTGGGAGCCTCAGATGCTGGCATCAGTTCGATCAGTCAGGATCTGACTTTCAGCCGTTCCCCAGGCAGCGTCGATGGCCCTTATAACAGCCTGATGATGGCATCCGCCCCCCTTGACGATGATGGTGTCAGGCTGGCAGATGCTGATTTTGATGTGGATATCGACGGTGACTTCAGTTACGACAGCAAACAGCTGGGAGCGACCGCTTCGATTCGTTTCGGCCGGCTGGTTATCAGCAACGCCTTCGGACCGGAAACCGAAGCACTGAACATGGTGGCGCGCACCGAATACTGGAACGGGGGAGCCTTTGTTGTTAACGATGCCGACAGTTGTACAACTCTCAGTATCAACACCGATCCTGCCGGCAGCAGCGGCCATAACGGCATAGCCGTTGGCGGTGGCACCAGCGACCTGTCATTTAATGGCAGCGGTAATACCACCGCCGCCAGTGGTGATTTCGGACTGTCCTTCTCTGCGCCGGGTGCCGGTAATACCGGCGAAGTACAGGTGCGGCTTTATACCGGCGCGACGCCCTCTGCCGGAATCAGTTCCATTCCCTGGCTGCTGTATGACTGGGATGCCGATGGCAGTCACGATGATGACCCGGGCAGCCGTACCGCCACCTTCGGCCGTTACCGGGGCCATGATCGGGTAATCTACTGGCAGGAGACCTTCAGCGACTGACCGTCCCGCTGCGACGGGCACGGGACTGACGGCAAACGGACGGCTGAACAGTCAGTGCAGCTGAAAGATCCGGGCTCGGGCGGCTTCGATATCGAAAGCCTCGCCTCTGGCTTCCGCCTCAAAGCGTTGTTCGTCCAGGCGCTGAAACAGTTCGATCTCCTCGTCCGGCATAAAGTGGAGGCAGTCGCCACCAAAAAACCAGAACAGGTCACGGTCTATCAGCGGGACCAGGTGGGGGTAACCGCGGATCAGCCGGCTGATGGCTTCCTGGCCCAGATAGAGCGCTTCCTGGTCCGAGGCTTCCAGCGCTTTGACGAGGGCAACCAGTTGAGCAAGGAAATCCTGATCCTCCTGTGCCATCTCCCGACTGTTGAAAGGGGGTTGCTTCAGCAACCGGTTAAAACTGGCTTTCAGCAGATTGATATGAAAATCGAGGTGATTAAGCGGGTCGGCCATTTGTGGATTCCGGTGACAATTCCGGCAGCGTCGCTGCAGGGATCAGAGATTGTTAAGAGGTCGTTCAGAGACTGCTATTTTAGAAACACTGACACGGCGGGTCCAGCAGTGCTTGAAATTGTCGGGGCCCGACCCAACATATCATGATTCGTTATATTCCCGTTTACTGACTCAGAAAGCTGTATCATGACCCGGCCAATCACCGACGGCGCGCTGATTTCAGCGGAGCTGTCCGACAAGGTAGCTACCGGTATGGATCTTACCACCAGGGCCCTGTCCATTCGCGGACTGGAAAAAACCTATGACAATGGATTCACCGCTCTCAAAGGGATCGACCTGACAGTGGAGCAGGGCGATTTCTTTGCCCTGCTGGGCCCTAACGGGGCCGGTAAATCGACCACCCTTGGAATCGTCTCATCACTGGTGAACAAATCCGCCGGTGAAGTGGCGATTTTTGGCCACAACATCGAGACAGATCCGGTCAATGCCAAAAAGATGCTGGGGGTCGTGCCTCAGGAGTTTAACTTCAATCAGTTTGAGAAGGTCCGGGATATCGTTATCACCCAGGCCGGCTACTACGGTATGCGGGCCGGCGAAGCCCGTGATCGCTGCGACTACTACCTTCAGGCTCTGGGGCTGTGGGAGAAGCGTAACGATGTCTCGCGGATGCTGTCCGGAGGCATGAAGCGGCGGCTGATGATTGCCAGGGCGCTGATTCACGAGCCAAAGCTGCTGATCCTTGACGAACCGACCGCCGGCGTCGATATCGAACTGCGACGTTCGATGTGGGAATTTCTGACCCGGATTAACAGCGAAGGCACCACTATTATCCTCACCACCCACTATCTGGAGGAGGCGGAGAGCCTGTGCCGCAATATCGCCATTATCGATCGCGGCGAAATCCGCGCCAATACCAGTAAGCGGCAACTGCTGGCTCAGCTGAGTCGGGAGACCTTTGTGCTGGATATCAGTGGTTCTCTGAACGGAGTGCCGGAGATCGATGGCTATCCGGTGGAGCTGGAAGGGGATCACACCCTGATTGTCGAAGTCGGCAAAGAGCAGGGACTGAACGGGCTGTTCCGGCAGCTGGACGGACTGGGTATTCAGGTGGCCAGTCTGCGTAACAAGACTAATCGTCTGGAGGAGCTGTTCGTTCGTCTGGTGGAGGATAAACAGGGAGTGTCGGGGATATGAGGATCCAGGAAACCAGCATCGCTTTTGGCACTATTGTCCGCCGTGAGATTCACCGCTTTCTGCGGATCTGGCTGCAGACATTGCTGCCGCCGGCGATCACCATGACCCTCTATTTCGTGATCTTCGGGAATCTGATCGGGCCCCGTATCGGCGAGATGGGTGGCTATCGCTATATGGAGTTTATCGTGCCCGGGCTGATCATGATGTCGGTGATCACCAACTCCTACGGCAACGTGGTCTCCTCCTTCTACGGCACCAAATTCCAGCGCCATATCGAGGAGCTGCTGGTATCGCCGATCCCGATCAGCGTTATTCTGATCGGCTATGTCTGTGGTGGCGTGGCCCGCGGGCTGGCGGTGGGGGTGATTGTCACCTGCCTGTCGCTGTTCTTTACCGATCTGCAGATTCACAACGGCTGGGTGACCTTCACCGTGGTGCTGATGACCGCGATACTGTTTTCGCTGGGGGGCTTTATCAATGCGATCTATGCCAACAGCTTTGATGATATTTCCATTATTCCCACCTTTGTACTGACACCGCTGACCTACCTGGGCGGGGTGTTCTACTCCATCACCCTGCTGCCGGAATTCTGGCAGAATGTCTCGTTGATCAATCCGATCCTCTATATGGTCAATACTTTCAGGTACGGGATTCTCGGCGTTTCCGATATTGAACTGGGGGTGGCATTCAGCATCATCAGTATATTTATCATCGGCATGTACAGCTATGCGTACTACCTGCTGAAGATCGGTAAAGGTATTCGCCACTGAGGTGTCGGAGTACGGAGCTCGATGGCCTCCGTTACATCAGGCTCTGTCAAATAAGGGCTCCGGTAAGCGCTCGGAAAAGCAGTTGAGGTACAGATCATGAATCATGAAGAACAGCTGAAGCATACCCCGCTGGGTCAGGCGACTGACTATGTCGTCCAGTACGATCCTGCGCAACTCTGTGCTATTCCCCGGGCCAACAACTGGCAGGGCAGAGGCTACCAGCAGGCACCATTCGGTGGTTGCGATATCTGGAACGCCTACGAGATCTCCTGGCTGAACCCACGGGGGCTGCCTCAGGTTGCGCTGGCGGAATTTCGCTTTCCCTGTGACTCTCCCAGCATTATCGAATCCAAGTCCTTCAAACTCTACCTGAATTCCTTCAATCTGACTCGTTTCAGCAGTGCTGAGGAGGTGCAGAGCGCCATGGTTGAAGATCTCAGCCGCTGCGCCGGAGCTACCGTGGAAGTGTCGCTGCTGCCAGTGGATCAGGGCGGTCAGTTTGTTCAACCCGAAGGGCAGTGCATCGACAACCAGGATATCGAGATCGATCGCTATCAGCCGGCACCGGAATTGCTGAAGGCGAACGCTGAGCAGCTAATTGAGGAACGGCTGTACAGCCATCTGCTGAAGTCCAATTGCCCGGTCACCGGACAACCGGACTGGGCCAGTGTTGAAATCCGCTACCGGGGCCCTGCCATCGACCAGGCTTCCTTGTTGCGTTATCTGGTTTCCTACCGGGAACATGGCGATTTTCATGAGCAGTGTGTGGAGCAGATCTTTATGGACCTGCTGGAGCACTGCCAGCCGCAACAACTGACCGTCTACGCCCGCTATGTCCGTCGTGGCGGTCTGGATATCAATCCCTGGCGCAGCACCGAAGGGCAGATTCCCGATAATAAAAGGCTGGTACGCCAGTAACCCGACAACGAACTGCAGTAACAGGAGAATCTGCGATGGATGCCGTTGAACTATTGCTGAACCGGGTTTCCACCCCTGTACTCAGTGAACCGGGACCTGGCGAGGAACAGCTGGACATTATTTACCGGGCCGCCCTGCGGGCGCCGGACCATGGCGCCATTCGTCCCTGGCGTTTTCTGACGGTAAAGGATGAGGCCCGCGATCAACTGGGCAGGGTGTTTCAACAGGCGGCCCAACAGGATAATCCGGAGCTGGAGCCGGCGAAATTCGAAAAACTGGGCCGGATGGCGCTGCGGGCCCCGCTGGTCGTAGTGGTTATCGCCCGGATTCAGGAGCATCAGAAAGTACCGGCGGTGGAGCAACGGGTATCCGCCGGCGCCGCTGCTCAGAATATGATACTCGCCGCCTTTGCCCAGGGCGTTGGTGCTATGTGGCGAACCGGTGATATGGCCTACCATCCCCACGTCTGCAGTGCCCTCGGGCTGGCCAGGAACGAAGAGATCATCGGTTATCTCTACCTGGGGACCATGCCTGAGCGGCTGAAAAAAGTGCCGGTGCTGGAGCCTGAGGACTATGTCAGCAACTGGACGCTGAGTGACAGTGGCACTGCCTGACTGCTGAACGGAGTGGCCCCTGACCCTGGAAACCGAACAACGCTGAAACCACGGACAACCAATCCATGACCGATTACTCTGAGTTGCTGCAATCGTTTGAAGACAAAATAAGACAAGAGATTCCGCTGATTCAGCACATGGGCTTCCGGCAACTGCACTATGATCGGAATTCCCTCTGTTTTGATCTGGCACTGGAACCCAATCATAACGACAAGGGGACCGCATTTGCCGGTTCGCTCAGTGCCAGCGGTAATCTCTGCGGCTGGGGGCTGATCACGCTGCTGCTGGCGGGCGAATCGCAGCCCTACGACGTGGTCATTCGCGACAGCCGGGTTGAGTACTTTCTGCCGGTGACCCGGGACTTCAGCGTCAGTGCAAAGTTTGCTGAGGATGCTGATCTCGATGGGTTTATGACTAAGCTGCGCGACAAAGGCAAAGCCCGGATGGACGTGGTGGTGCAGGTGATGGAGGGCGGAGAACTCTGCTTCCGGCTCTCCGGGGCCTATGTCGCGCTGCGTAAAAAGCAGTGGCTCTGAGCCCTATTCGGCAGCAGGTGACTCGGGCTTGACTCTGTAGTTAGCTTCAGGGTTTATCTTTGGGATATTATCTGAATGATCTGAGCACCCAGGTACCCAGCAATGAACTCCGCTGCCCGAACCTATCACCTGCTACTGGAAGGCGTCAGCTGCAACAGCTGCGTTGGAAAAATCCGTCAGTCCCTGCAACAGCATGATCCTCATGCCGAGCTGGAGGTAGAGCTGGAACAGGGAAGAGCTACTCTCTGTACCCGGCTGGATCTCCAGCAGTCTGTCGAGCTGCTCGCGTCCCTTGGCTATCCCGCCCGCACCCCTGATCGCCTCTCCCACCACTTGCAGGTGGAGGGGGTGAAGTGCGATGGCTGTCTTAACAAAATCCGTAAAGCGCTGACTGAGCTGGATGCCGACGCCGAGGTCGAAGCCGACCTGCCGGCAAAGCGACTCAAGATCCGTTCGCTGCTCGTTGAAGCGGCGTTGATTGAGCAGCTGGAAGGGCTGGGCTATCCGGCTCACATGGCCGATCGCAAGCTCCATTGCCTGCAGGTAGAGGGGGTGAAATGCGATGGCTGTCTTAACAAAATTCGTAAAGTGCTGGCCGAGCTGGACGCAGAGGTTGAAGTCGATGCCGACCTGCCGGCAAAGCGGCTGCAGATCCGTTCGCTGCTCGGTGAAGCTGCGCTGATTGAGCAGCTGGAAGGACTGGGCTATCCGGCCCGCATCGCAGATCGCCCGCTCCATTGTCTGCAGGTAGAGGGAGTCAGATGCAACGGCTGCCTCAATAAAATCCGTAAGGCGCTGGCCGAGCTGGATGCAGAGGTTGAAGTCGACGCCGACCTGCCGGAAAAACGGCTGCAGATCCGTTCGCGGCTGAATGAGAACGAGCTGATCGAGTGCCTGGCGGAACTGGGCTATACCGCACAGTCGGTGGTGGAGAACTCCGCTGGCGAGGTGGCTGACAGTGACGCATTCCCCGAGCAGCTCCAGGGGCCGGGCTCGGGTGATCAGGATGCAGATAGACTGGCAATCGATAGCGGCGCCGGCGATGCTGCTGCCGTGCATCTGGCTTTGTCCGGTATGACCTGTGCGGCATGTGTCCGCAGTGTTGAAGAGGCGTTGCAGGGGGTGGCCGGCGTCGCTGCCGCCAATGTCAATTTTGGCAGTCGCAATGCCCAGGTGTTCTGGCAGGACAGTGAAGCGGACGCCGATGCCGGACGGCTGATCAGTGCGGTCGAAGCTGCCGGTTACGGCGCCGTCGTGGTGGAGGATGCGGAACAGGCGGAAGCTCGTCGCGAAGCCAATGAACGGGATGAGCTTCGTACCCGAATACGGAATACCCTGATTGGGCTGGGTCTCGGTATCCCGCTGATGCTGTATGGCCTTATCCATGATATGAGCATGGTCACCGATAGCGACCGCCTGCTGTGGGGAGTGGTGGGTATGCTGACTCTGGCGGTACTGCTCAGTGCGGGTCGCCATTTCTTTACCGGTGCCTGGAAAGCCCTGCGGGTCCACAACGCCAATATGGATACCCTGATCGCCGTCGGAACCGGCGCCGCCTGGCTGTATTCCATGGTGGTGGTACTGTTTCCGGGCTGGTTACCGGCCGAAGCCCGGGGGCTCTACTTTGAGGCGGCGGCGATGATCATCGGCCTGATTAACCTGGGTCAGGCGCTGGAGTTGAGGGCCCGTGGCAGAACCACACGGGCCATTCGCCGGCTGCTGGATCTGCGCGTAAAAACAGCCAGAGTGCTGCGCGACGGGCAGGAGCTGGATATCGCCGTTGACCAGGTGGCGCTGGGTGAGCTGATTCGGGTGCGACCGGGGGAGCAGCTGCCGGTGGACGGCGAGGTGGTGGAAGGCCACAGCCTGGTGGATGAATCCATGCTGACCGGGGAGCCGGTCCCGGTGGCCAAAGCTGAAGGGGATGAGCTGTCGGCGGGGACTCTGAACCGTAGCGGGACTCTGCTCTACCGTGCGACCCGGGTGGGGCGGGATACGGCCCTGGCGCAGATCATCGAAATGGTGCGTCGGGCTCAGAACAGTAAGCCGCCGATCAGTCAACTGGCCGATCGGGTATCGGCGGTGTTCGTACCGACGGTGCTGATTATCGCGGTGCTCACAGCGCTGGCCTGGTACAATCTGGGCCCGGAGCCGCGGGTGGTCTATATGCTGGTGACCGCCTGTACGGTGCTGATTATCGCCTGCCCCTGTGCGCTGGGACTGGCGACTCCGATCTCCACCATGATCGGTGTTGGTAAGGCGGCGGAGTATGGCATTTTAATTCGTAACGGAGAGGCGCTGCAGCGGGCCAGCCAGCTGGATACCCTGGTACTGGATAAGACCGGCACCATTACTCTGGGCCGGCCTTCGGTGACCGGGTTCCGTTGCTTTGGCAGGTTGCCGGAAATCGAGCTGCTGGGACTGGCCCGAGCGTTGGAAGTACGATCGGAACACCCGCTGGCGGAAGCAGTGGTCAGCTATGCGGAACAACAGGGCTGTCGAGCTGATAAGGCTCCCACTGTTGATAAATTCAATGCGCTGGCCGGGATGGGAATCGAAGCACGTACTGGTGACCGTCAGATCCTGCTGGGCAATGCCCGACTGATGGAGCGTGATGGCGTGCAGCTGACCGAGGCCAGAGCCGTTGTCGAACAGTGGCAGGCACAGGCCTGTACCGTGATCTGGCTGGCGATTGACGGCCGCCTGGAAGCGGTACTGGCGGTCTCCGATCCATTGAAACCGGATGCTGCTGAAGCGATACACCGGCTGCAGGAGGATGGCATCAGGGTCATCATGCTGACCGGTGATAACCCGGCAACCGCCGCTGCGGTTGCGGAGCTTACCGGTCTGGATGAATATCGGGCGGGATTAATGCCGGAAGATAAACTGGCAGCTATCTGCGAACTCCAGGCGGCCGGCAATCGTGTGGGGATGGCCGGGGATGGCATCAACGATGCGCCGGCATTATCCCGAGCCGATGTCGGTTTTGCCATCGGCTCCGGTACCGATGTGGCGATTGAAAGTGCCGATATCACCCTGATGCGCGGATCGCTGCATGGTGTTGTCGATGCAATCGAGCTGAGTCGCGCCTGTCTGAAGAATATCCGCCAGAATCTCTGGGGCGCCTTTCTCTATAACAGTCTGGGCATTCCGGTGGCGGCCGGTGTGCTCTATCCGATGCTGGGGATTCTGCTGAATCCGGTCATTGCCGGCGTGGCGATGTCGCTGTCATCGGTGACTGTGGTATCCAATGCCAATCGGTTGCGGTTGTTCCGGGTCAGTCGGAAAACCGGGGGGGATCAATAATGGAAGCGTTACTGGTCAACGGCGCCGGCCTGCTGCTGATTGGCGCTATTATCTGGTGGTTCTGGGGCAACCATCGCCCCGAATAGCTGCCTGGTTGTTCGGCGACGGAGGTTGTCGACAGTTTGTTGCGGAACCGTCGCAACCCGGCTTCATCGAAGGGCGCGGCTGCGTCCAGCGACGGAGAAGCGGTCTGTACTCAGACGCATTCCGAGATATCGGATGGTGTCGTACTGCCGGGAGTCCTTTTCTGCCGACGGGCGTGGACGAACTCCTGCAGCTCGGTGGCTGAAAGGGGCGCGCTGATCCAGCTACCTTCGGCGGAACTGCAGGCGCGGCGTTTCAGCCATTTCAGCTGTGCTGCACTGGTGATGCCCTCGGCGGTCACGGGTCTGGATAGTTTCCGGCCCAGGCTGATGAGGATCTCCGCTGCAGCGGTTTCCGCCGGCTCTTTGCAGAGCTGTTCGACGCAGTCTGCACCGATACGATACTGATCGACGGCCATTCGTGCGGTACTGATCAGCTCCGGCACCATGCCGTCGATGCTGATCCGGACGCCGGCTCTCTTCAGCTCCACGATCAGCGCGTCCAGCTGTTCAGCGGCCAGGCTGGACAGGCAGCCGGTCAGGTCTAGATCCAGCAGGTCGGGATCCAGCCGGCTCTGATTCAGCGTCTGGGTGACAGCGGAATGAAGATCAGCCACTCTGAACAGATTCATACTGATTCTGAGGGTGATCGGCCCGCAGCTCAGTTTCTTCTGTTGCCATAACCGTGCCTGCAGACAGGTCGATTCCAGTATCCAGTGGCCGATCTGGCACAGGTCGTCCCGACTGTTACCAGCGTTTATCAGCTGTTCCGCCGGCACCAGGCCGAAACCGGGGCGCTTCCAGTGCAGTTCGACAATCAGGCCGCTGACACAGCCGCTGCTCAGATCCAGGCGGGGTCGGTACAGCAGGCAGAATTCGTCCCGCTCCAGGGCCTGCAGCAGATTGATATCGGAGCGACCACCTGAGCTGAAGGTGCTGTTCTGCTGCTGGCTGAAAAACTTGTAGTTATTTCGTCCCAGTGCCTTGGCCCGATACATTGCCGCATCGGCGTGTTGCAACAGTGTCTCGGCGTCGGCGCCGTCGGCGGGAAAGCGGCTGATGCCGATGCTGCACCCCAGTCTGATCTCTTTCCCTTTCAGAATAATCGGTGTCGAAACGCTGCTGAGTACCCGGTCGGCGACTTCAGAGATCTGTTCGCTGTAGCGACTGTCGAATAACGGCAGCACCAGTACAAATTCATCACCGCCGAGACGGGCGACCGTATCTCCTTCGCGGACACACTGACTGAGCCGTCGGGATATCTGCTGAAGCAATTTATCACCGGCTTTATGGCCCAGGGTGTCGTTGACCGGTTTAAAGCCATCCAGATCGAGAAACATCAGTACCAGGGTGCGCTGGTGACGTCGGGCGTGGTCCACTGCCTGCTCCAGCCGATCATTGAGCAGGCTGCGATTGGGCAGCCCGGTCAGGGCGTCGTGACCTGCCTTGTGGCGAGCCCTGGAATCCTCCTGCTGGTGAGTGGTGATCTGCTTCTGCTTTCGATGCAGTACCCGGTACATGTACAGGCAGAGTATCGTCATTGCGACAGCCGACAGCATGGCTATCTGCCACTGAACCCGGGTAATGGCATTCAGCTGCGAGCTGGCATCGGATTCGGTCCGGAGGGTGGCGTGAAGACCGGTAGCCGTAGTCCAGGGCGTTCGGGTGACAATCAGAGCGCCTTCGCTGTTGGCAAGGCCCAGCAGAGAGAACAGGTCCGGTGACAGCAGGTAAGCCGGGTCAGCGTCGGTGTCTTTCTGCGGGTAGCGCAGGGACAGGTTCTGTGATTGGGGCCTTCCCAGGCTGAACAGCAGTTTGCTGCTGTCGTCGTAGAGTACTGCGCTGGTGATCCCCAGTTGTGTGCTGGTCTGCCGTAACTGTTGCTGCAGGGGTTTCCAGGCTGGCTCAGCGACGGACTGGCTCCGATCGGTCACAGAGGGGCGCGGTGTCAGCTGGATACCGAGCTGGTCGATAGCGGTGCGGTTCTGAAGCAGCGTCTCAACGGCGTAGTGGCGATAGACCAGGGTGAGCCCGAGAACGGTTACCAGGCTTGTCAGTACAGCAAAGTACAAAAATCGTGAGGGACGGATCATGATGGGGCTGTCAGTCCTTAACGTAGCATTCCATACCCGGCCGCGATTCCGAATGCTCAGTAGAAGCAGAGAGCGGAACCGTGCCACCAGCATTTTTTCAGTCCAGAGCAGTGTAGCCTATGGCAACGGCTCTGTGGCTGATTGTTCGGTTACGATCAGTAAAATTTACATAAATTCTGCGGGTTATGCACGCAGAGTTACTGCGGCGATAGAACTCGATAGCAAAAAAGCCCGCCCGGCGGGCCTTTTTCGGGGAAGCGTCCCATGGACTCCGGTGTCGGTCAGGCGTTGTTGCTTATCTGTTGCTGGTGGAGGTGAACATCCTGCTGGGGGTAGGGGATGGAGATTCCTTCTTCGTCAAAGGCCAGTTTCACCTTCTGCTGCATATCGAAATAAACACTCCAGTAGTCAGCGGATTTCACAAAAATCCGGACAGTAAAATTCACTGAGCTGGCGGCCAGCTCCGACAGCACGATCTGATTATCTTCCTCTCTGAGGATACGCTCATCCTCGTCAACCAGCCTTTGTAGCAGATCCCGGGCTTTCTTCAGATCATCGTTATAGCCGATGCCGAATACCATATCGACACGCCGGGTCGGACTCAGCGAGTAGTTGACGATACTGCCGTTGGAGATTGGGCCGTTGGGTATGATTACCGTTTTACGGTCACCGGTATGAAGGATGGTGTTGAAGATCTGAATCTCTCTGACAGTGCCGGAATAACCCTGAACTTCGACGAAATCCCCGACTTTAAAGGGTTTAAACAGCAGAATGAGGACTCCGCCGGCAAAATTGGAAAGGCTGCCCTGCAGCGCCAGACCGACGGCCAGACCAGCGGCACCGAAGATGGCGATAAAGGAGGTGGTCTCGATGCCGATCATGGCGGCAACACTGATCAGCAGCAGGACTTTAAAGATGGTGCCAACCAGCTTTTCAAGGAAGATCGTCAGGGTCTCTTCCACTTTTGCCGCTTTCAGCGCTTTATCAAAACCGGCCACCAGCCAGCGAATGATCCAGAGGCCGATAATCAGCGTCAGCAATGCCAGCAGTATCTTGCTGCCGTACAGAGTGGCGTATTCGATAATCAGGTCTCTGTATTTATCCAGCATCGCAATATCGATATTTTCCATGTTCAGGTTCCTTACTCTGTTACAGGGCGGAAGGACAGAATCATCGCGGGGATGGCTGTGGAGCTGCCGTTACTGGCCAAAGACCTGTTTCAGTAACTCAGTTGAGCGAGCTACCGGATCTTCACGAATACGCTTCTCTTCGGCGGCCAGCATCATGAACAGACCATCCAGAGCCTTATCGGTAACATGGTTCTCAAGGTTCAGATCCATATCACCGACCAGCGGGTACTTTCCGGCCTCGTCAACAAGTTGCTGGTAATAACGGGTGACGCCGACCTCTTCCATGGTTTCACGAATAATTGGCTTAAATACCGACTCCAGATCAGCGGAGGTCCTGTCCCGGAAGTACTGCGTGGCTGCATCGTCGCTGCCTTCATAGATCTTCCGGGCGTCTTCGAAAGACATCTCCCGCAGGGCGCTGAGAAAATACTCGGTGGCCTGGGGGGCCGCTTTTTCAGCGGCGCGGTTCATGCTGAGCTCAAAGTCATCCACCAGCGAACCGAGACCGAACTTGCGTAACAGGCCGGTCGTTTTGTCGACCGTATCCGGCATCGGAACGCGAATCTTTGGGTTGCCGAAATAGCCGTCGGTCTTTGATACTTCATCGACGGCGCGACGGGTACCGACTTCCAGCGCCTCCTTCAGACCCATAATCAGCGTCTCGGTGTCCAGGTTGCCGACGGCGTTGCCACCGGCACCGCTCTGATCGAGGACTTCCGCTCCCTTCTCTTCAATCTTTTTCAGCAGATCACCCCAGCCGGCAATGCTGTGGGCCGGAATTCCTGCTACCAGAAACAGGGCCACAAGTGCCCGCAAGAACAGTGATTTCATAGTATGAGATTCCCTGTGATTAGAGTGTGCCCTGCATCAGGAGCCGGGCTGGTGATATCAGCACAGACCGTTACCGGACCGCTGGCAGAAATCAGCTGACACTGTTCTGCGGCTGTCTCACGGCAGGCATCGGAGACTGGCAACTGCAGGTAAGTATATATCGACAGATGCTGTTTGATATTTATCAGATTCGGAGGTGGTGATTCATATTACTCCGATGGATACCGGTATCTGCTGACTACCGTACCAATAGCATCAGGGGCAAGGGGGGATCGGGGAGTCCCGGCCCCACCTTCAGGCTGGTACAGAGTCTCTTTCGAAGGGTATAGATGGATAAAAAGCTAACGATAACAATTCGTATTACAATTCGTAAGTCTGATGTTAGTATGCTGGATTACTCAGCCGGCAAGGGGCTGACTCGTTCGTCGATAACAGATTAACCGGTGCTGTCGGGCCGGGGATGGCAATACCGACCGTTTCCGGAAGCTGAAAATACTGTACAAAAACTAAGAGGGCGCTATGTCTGAACTTGAACTGCTTTACCTCTCCAAGCTATTCCGGGTATACACGGTCGGACTCTGCCTGGGAGTGTCCACGATCGCCATGACTTTCTACTTCTTCGTCGTCGCTAAAGGGCACACCGTAGCCGAGGAGAAACGGATGATGCATATCGTCTACACCATTCTGCGCATTGGCATGGTGCTGGTGATGGTGTCCGAAGTCACCACTTTTATCTACAACTACCATATCAATAACTTTATCTACTGGACCGATAATCCGGAACTGCTGATGCGGCTGACGATCTTTTCGGTGATCTTTACCAATGCCTTTGCTATGGAATACCGTAAAATCTCCATGTGGCTGGGCCCGGTCTTCGCCGGCGGTTCCTGGTACGCCTATTTCTTCTTCAGTGTCTGGATTGAAACCGAAACTATCTACTCCACCCTGCTGCTCGGTTACCTGATCTGGCTGGTGTTCATCTTCGTATTCCTTGTCTGTCTTCGTCTTTACCTGACTCGCAACCAGAACAGTCGCATCGGTGATGGCGCCAGAGTCGACGCCAATTCCACAGCGGTCGGGTGAGGGGTAAGCAGGATGAGCAATGCAACGACGCAAGGCGCTTCCCCGACGCGAGGACGCTCTCTGTTTCTGAAAGCAGGTCTCGGTGTGCTGGCTCTATCGGTGGCTGTGCTGGCTGTGCAGGCCTACAGGACTTTCTGGGCTCCTTACGCTCCCTATGAGGATCCGAGCCTGATGAGCTATCTGGAGAATGAGAACCCCAGAAGTCTTTCGGGGGGAGATACTACCCATTTCCATTCCAGTAGCGGCGAAACCTTCGCCCAGGAAATACCCAATATGGGGTGGGGTTTGTCCGCCGCCTTTGACCGGGGAGACGGTTTTTTCGAACGCCCTCTGCAACCAGCGCTGGCGCCCGGGTTTTCCAGCGATAACGATGGTCTCGGTCCTCACTACAGTGCCACCTCCTGCGAAAGCTGCCATCCGGCCGATGGTCGGGGCGCTCCACCGAAGGATGAGACTATGCCGCTGATGGAGGGCTTTGTCCGCGTATCCATCCCGGGTGAAGGCCCTTATGGAGCTCCGCTGTCCCCTCCTGGCTATGGTCATCAGCTCAGCGACAAGGCGGTTGCCGGTGTCAGACCGGAGGCTTTTGTGCGGGTAAAGTGGGTTGAAGCGGAAACCGGAACCCTGCCCGGTGGCGAAACTTACAGTCTCCGCAAGCCGGAGTTCATTATTAAGAATCTGGCTTATGGTCCGCTGCCGGAAGAGACCATCTACGATATGCGCTTCGGTCCGCAGGTGTACGGACTGGGCCTGTTGGAGGCTATACGGGAAGAGGATATGCTGGCCTGGGCCGATCCGGAGGACGCCGACGGCGACGGCATTTCGGGACGGGTGAACAGGGTCTGGGATCGTGAGCGCGGCGGTGAGGTGGTCGGGCGTTTCGGCTGGAAGGCAGGCACCTTCGACCTGCGCCAGCAGTCGGCGGAAGCGGCCTATTTCGACCTCGGACTGAACAACCCGTTGTTCCTCTACCGTCATGACGATGAGATGACTGACCACAAGGCAAGACAGAACTGCGAGCCGGAGCAGGCCGATTGTCTGCAGGCGTTGCAGAGCGATGATTTCGAGATGACACCGGCCCAGCTGATCGACGTCACCGCCTACATGCAGACGCTGGGAGTGGTGTATCGTCGTGATGTGGATGATCCGATCGCTCTGAAAGGTGAAGCGCTGTTCGCCAGCGCAGGTTGTCTCGCCTGTCACAAAGCCAACATCACCACCGGCGACAGTGAAATCTCCAGACTGGAGAACCAGTTGATTCATCCTTATACCGATATGCTGTTGCACGATATGGGCGAAGGATTGAAGGGCCGTCCCGACTTTGAGGCGTCTGCCACCGAATGGCGGACCCAACCGCTGTGGGGTATCGGAAAGGTCGAGCTGGTCAACGGTCATACCAACTTTCTCCATGATGGCCGGGCCCGTAATATTCAGGAGGCGATTCTCTGGCATGGTGGAGAAGCCGAACAGGCGAAGAACCGCTATAAGCAGCTGTCAAAGGAGGAGCGAGAAGCGTTGCTGAAGTTCCTCAACAGCCTGTAGAACGCTGTTCGGATTTACCGGAAAGGGTCTGTCGTTACCGGCAGGCCCTTTTTTTATGGCTGCTGTTTAGGTGCGTTATGCCTGGGGCTGGCGCATCCGGCGTCCCGAAGTCGCTGCGCCATTGCAGGGTGGGTCGAGGAGCGTAGCAACGGGTCCATCACGGACAATTCGATGCTGAAACCAGCCAGGGGTGAAGAACTTCAGGGCCTGCATCCTGTCGCTTAACGGCCAGTTCTTTTCGCGTTTCCTGTTTTCTGCTAACCAAAAAAAAGGGCCGCGACTAGGCGGCCCCAAAAACTCAATTAAAGACAGGTTGGAGATGTCAGAATAACAGAAGCCTCAAGAATTGCAAAGCTAAATAATAACTATTCGCAATTGCATTGGCGTTTGGTGTGGGTTATTCTGTCCTGGTAGATTTATACAGGTCTATGTAAAGGCTTTGTTGGGGCTGATTCAGCCCCATTTTTTTCCTGATGGCGGAGTGTTTAAAAGGAGTGACAGCATGGGCAGGGATCTCTGGTTTGGAATCGCCTTTATGGGTGTTGCAGCATCGCTGATGCTGAATGGCACCGTACCACTGCTCTGAACGATAAATCGTTCAGAGCGACTGCTTCACCTGTTATTTGCGGATCCCGGCCAGTCGATGACTCATTCCCGCGGCTGATGGTGTTGTTCTTCTGGCTGGTTCGGCCAGCGCTCGATATCTTCAGGTCGTTTCTTACTTCTTACTTCTTGCCTCTTTGTTTTGTCGCTATCGCCATCTTCTGGTTATTTGTGGCTTCCCATTTATTCGCGTCCACCATGGGTTGTCTGCATGTTTTTGTGTGTTCAGTACTGCAGGCGGGTGAGTATCCAGTGAGGGTCTGAGACCCGCCGTCTCAGAGGAGGGCGGGCGCGACAAAAAAGAAGGGGCTGTAACGTCGGAGAGGGTCGAGAGAGAAGCCGACGACAATATGTAAACTATGCGTCGGCTTTGTCCGCAGGTTGTGTCAGCCGGGTTGTGCTTCGGAAGAGGAGCGGTCGCCGAACTGCTTCAGCAGCCACCATCCGGCTACCGGCAACAGCAGGAACAGCAACTGAGCGCCCAGCGATTCAACACTGGGGAACAGGCCCAGCCAGCTGACCACCGGAATGCCGGTCACCTGGGTGTTGGGTAACCAGCCGGCGACCTGCAGTTCAAGTACGGCTTTGCCGGCAAATATCACCGACAGACTGAACAACAGTCCTGCCGTGGCGGTGAAGAACTGCTTCAGCGGCAGACGGACGGACAGCTGGAAGATCAGCACCCAGACCACCAGGAGGGCCAGACAGGCAAGGCCGATACCGGTCCCGACCGCCTGCCACTCGCCTTCGACTTCGCCAAGCATCGCCTGATAGAACAGGATAGTTTCGGCGCCTTCACGATAAACCGCCAGAAAGGCCACCGAGACGATTGCCCACAGGCTGCTGCCGCTGACCGCCCGGTCCAGCCGGTTCTGAATAAAGCCCTGCCACTGCTCCATCTCACGGCGGGACAGCAGCCAGACGCTGACGTAACTGAGCAGGGCCGCCGCAATCAGCATGGTCAGGCCTTCCAGCGCTTCCCGGGCGCTGCCGCTGGCGCTGATCAGCTTATGCAGCGCCCAGGCGGTCAGAATACTGGCTGCGACGGCCGCCGCCGCTCCCAGCCAGATATACGTCACCCGGTCGGCGGCGCCGGATTTGCGCAGGTAGGCAATCAGCGCGGCGATCACCAGCATCGCTTCGATACCCTCGCGCAACAGAATCAGCATCGACTGAATGACCAGCTCCACAAAGCTGGCACCGCGGCTTTCAAGCATCTCTGCAGCGGACAGCAGTGCTCTGAGTTCCTGCCAGTGCTGCTGAATCTCGGTCGTCGGCTTGCCGCTGATCGCGGCATTGGTCAGCAGGCTGAATTTGATTTCGATCTCCAGCATGGCGGCCTGATCTTTCTGGCCCACGGCATACTCCAGGCCCTGACCTTCAAAGTGACCGAAATAGAGCTGGGAAAAGCTGTTGCCGGACTCGAGACTACGATCAGGATTATATTGCTGTGCCGCCTGATCGCCGCTGGCCAGAAGATCGTTCATAACGGCGACATAATCGGTAGCCGCCTGCACTCTGGCAGCGCCGGAGAGGACCAGCAGCATCAGCAGCGACAAGAAAAATCTGATGAGTTTCATAATCAAGCGTTCTCAGTTACAGGTAAGGGGCGGCTGCGGCAGTGCTGTGGTCACAGCATCGCCACCAGCCGTTTGACTTCTCTCCGGAAGCGGTTGGACAGCTCCGCAGAAGGAGACGGGCCGTAGCGCAGCTCGCCGTAGAGATGGACAACTTCGCGGATAGCAGGGAAGGCTTCCGGCTTTTTGTCGGCGATCTCGGCGAGCCACTGGCTGTGACAATGGGTTTCTGCGCAGCCCAGTCCCAGCTGATTCAGCTTGCGGCTGAGTTGATTGAAACTGCGTTCAACCGGGTCCTGAGGCCGGGACCGGCGATTAAGCAGAGCGCCATAGATCAGTGCCAGCACCAGTAGTCCGATCAGTACGGTGGCCGCCAGCGATTTCCAGTCAACCCTGCGCAAACCGGTGCTTTTCATCAGCTCCGTCTGACGATCCGGGTTGTAGTTCACCAGCCAGGTTTCCATACCGTTGCTGAGGGACTTCAGCCAGCTGAAGGTGGAGCCACCGCCGCTGTTGCTGTCATCGTTGCCGCCCTTCGGAGCAGAGGTGCCCGTTGCCCCGGCTTCTGGCGCGCTGCTGTTCGGCTCTCGGTTGCTGGCCTGTGCCGCCGGTTTTTTTTCCGCCTTCTTTTTCAGGGTGTTACCGGCGGTACGCTGTTCAGGTTCCGGCGGAGCCACAAAGTCTTTGGCTTCAACCCTTACCCAGCCCTTGTCAGGCAGCCAGGCTTCAACCCAGGCGTGGGCGTGATTCTGGCGAACCACAACAAAATTGGTCAGCGCGATCAGGCTGCCGCCGCGATAGCCTGTGATCAGTCGGCTGGGAATACCGGCCGCCCTGAGAATCAGTGCCGTGGTGCTGGTCAGATGTTCGATGGTGCCGGTCCGTTCCTCGAAGAAAAAACGATCCAGGTTGTCACTGTCCTCGGCAATATCGCTGGTCTGGCTCAACTGGAAGCCGCCGGATGCCAGTTGCTGATAGAGAGCCTGTAACCGGTCGTCCGGGTTCAGGTTATCCCGGGCCAGCTGCTCACCCCAGCGCTTCAGCCGTGGATTGCTGTTCTGCGGGTATCGCAGATAACGCAGGCGCTGTTGTTCCGAAAGCGCCGGACCGCCGCTGTAACTAAGCCAGGCATCGACATCGTATTTGAACTCCCGATCCAGCCGACGGATCGACAGAAGCTGCATATCCCCGGAAATGAAAGCTTCCGGTGTTCGACCTGAAGGCAGATCCAGGGCGAAAAGCCAGCGCTGACCATGGGGCGTAACCCGTGCTTCGTAGTGGAGTTTTTCCGATTTTTCCGTCAGCAGGGAGCCGAGTCCCTGCTTTCCCCGAATCGCTTTTCGCAGCAACTGACTGCGATTGTCCCAGCCGTCCGGCAGCTGCCACCGATTATTCACATAATCGGTAAATACCGGACCACGCCAGTACATCTGACTCTTATAGGGAACATCGTCGGCAAACTCTGCTACCAGCACCGGTGCGTCGCTCTTGCTGACCCTGGAGATCTGGCCGGTTTTCAGTGTGGTTTTCAGGGCGATGCCCCGGTCGGCTTCATCGATCGCCAGTTCGATCGGCAGGCCCAGTATCAGCCCCATATCCCACAGCGGTCCCTGGATGCGAGGTACCGACACGAAGAGCAGTGCGGTGACCGGCAGAGCCAGCAGCATCAGTCGTAACGCCGACAGACTCAGGGCTGGCAGCCGCAGAACCTGCAGTGGGTCGTTGACCACGAAGAGGGTAATGGTGCCGAGTACCGCGATCAGCAGCAGATAGGAGAGTGCCGGCAGACCGCTGAACCAGAGACTGGATATGGCCGCCAGCAGCAGCGAGGCGAGAATCAGGAATCGGTATTCTCTGAGAGTGTCGGCCTCCAGCCACTTCAGTGACAGCACCATCAGCAGCAGCGGCAGTACCGCATCGCTGCTGAGCCAGTTTTCGCTGGTCAGGTGGACGGCTGCTGCGGAGCACAGCAGTAAAAAAAGCATCACTGCGGTACGAATACGGGGGTGTCCGGCAAGCAGGGAGCGGAGAGCCAGCGTTAAGATAAACAGCAGACTGAACAGAGGCTTTACTTCCGTCAGCAGTGGCAGTGCGGCGCAAAGTAGCAACGCCAGGCTGCAGACTGCAGAGCGCCGGTCTGCAGCCTGACTGAGCGGCGGCTTTCGATCCGCAGAGTTCAGTATCGAAAGCATCAGACCTCCTCCGGCAGCAGTGCCAGAGCTTCCAGGCACTGATGGAGATGGGCGGGGCCGCGAGCCGGCGCAATCTGCTCTGCGGGCAGTTGCAGGCCAAATTCACGACCCTGTTCGAAGCAGGCCAGTACATGGTGGCTGAGGCAGCTGATCCGCTGTTCATAGGCCAGCTCCCCGGTATCCTCCCAGCGTAACCAGAGTGAAGGGTCTCCCGTCGCCCCATCAAACTCTTTTACCACCAGCTGCTGATTCTTCGCCAGTACTCGCCAGTTGATGCGACGCAGATTATCGCCGGGTTGATAACGGCGGTTGCCGGTCAGTTCCTCGCACTCGTCACGGCTGAGACCTTCGCTGCCGGCCGGCTTCGGCGCCAGTTGCAGGTCGACGGCTTCGGGATAGACCAGTACTTCCGGCAGCGGAAGCAGGATTCTGGAGATCCGGAACAGGCCCATGGGCCAGCAGGTCTCGGCCGCCAGTGGGTCGGACGATCGTATGCCGCGGCGCTGTGTCGGTATTGAGCA
Organism: Motiliproteus sp.; assembly: GCA_965230185.1. Classification (GTDB taxonomy): domain Bacteria; phylum Pseudomonadota; class Gammaproteobacteria; order Pseudomonadales; family Balneatricaceae; genus Motiliproteus. The sequence continues at coordinate 4,545,400 of OZ245995.1, read as the reverse complement.
GGTCCACAGCCGGTCCTGGTTCCGGCTCAGCTGCTGGAAAGCACTGTCGCCACGCAGCTGGATATAGAAGTGATCGAGCCCCGCCTGTTCTCTCATCGGGATCAGATACTGCAGTTTCTGTCCGCAGTGGACCGGCAGCGCTTTCACCTCACCGATCTTCAGTCCCAGCAGATTGCGAAAACCCAGCCAGAGTGAAAGCAACAGCACCCCGATCAGCAGGAAGCAGAAGGTAAAAATCAGATTGTTGCTGTAGTTCACCGCGAGACAGAACAGGATGATCAGCATCAGCAGATAAGCGACGCCGGTGGTGGTCGGCAGCACCCGCCAGCCCATGACTCTTTGCTTCGTTAAGGCGCTTTCTGACTGCTTCATCGTGGCACGGGGACCTGCTCGAGAATATCAGTGCCGCTGGTGAGCGGGCTGGCGCTGCCGTTGATCCGCTGCAGTCGGTGACCGGCCACATAAGGGAATACCCCCTGGATATGACGGGGCAGAATATGATCACTGCCCTCTATCCAGCTCCAGGCACGGGAGGCGCTGAGCAGAGCCAGTCCGGCTCGGGTCGACAGGCCGTTGACGAACAGTGATGACTGACGACTGAACTCCAGCAGGTCATGGAGATAATGCAGGGCCAGATCGCTGGCATGCTGGTTGCCTGCCTGGTTCTGGTAATCCACCAGCTGCTCCGTGCTGAGTTTCGGTTCCAGTTCTTCAAGCATCTTGCGGCGATTGCTGCCCGCGAGAATCTGCAGCTCCGCTTCCCGTACCGGATAGCCCATCTGCAGGCGCATTAGGAAACGGTCCAGCTGGGACTCCGGCAATGGCGAGGTACCGATCTGTTCCGCCGGGTTCTGGGTGGCGATCACAAAAAAGGGATCGGGCAGCGGACGGGTCTCTCCCTCCAGACTGACCTGACGTTCCTCCATCGCTTCCAGCAGTGCGCTCTGGGTTTTCGGGGTGGCCCGGTTGATTTCGTCGGCCAGCAGCAGTCGGGTAAAGATCGGTCCCGGCATAAACTGAAAACGCTGCTGTTCCGGCTGGTAGATGGAAGCTCCCAGCAGGTCCGCGGGCAGCAGGTCGTTGGTGAACTGAACCCGGTTGTAGTCGAGCCCGAAGACTTTGGCCAGAGCATGGGAGAGGACTGTTTTGCCCATGCCGGGCAGGTCTTCCAGCAGCAGATGCCCCCTTGCCAGTATGCAGGTTACGGCCAGCTGTATCTGTTCCTCCTTACCGAGAATAAGTTGATTAAGGGCATCGAAAACGGGGGCCAGTTCAGGACGAACCGAACGGGGAAGGGGGTGCAGATTCAGGGAGGTCACAATAGATTCCAGTGTTTGTGCAGCGGTTTCTCTTCAGAGAACGCTACGGTCGTTAATCGTGTTTGTGCAGACAGGGTCAGCGTTGTCCTGCGGACCTGACCAACTGCTCCAAACAATCCTTAATGACCACGTCACCCACAGACGCTGGTATCAGATTGCATATTGGGATCGGATAATAACGACAATCATTCTCATTATCAAATCATTCGACCGGCATAGTGTCCGGTCTAAGCCCGGCTCTCCGCCGTATTGATGGCTCTCAACAAACCATCCAGTGAGAAACAGCCGCTGCCCAGAAACAGCAGGGTCTGACTGGCTGCCAGACAGAGCAGGGCCCACTCGTAGCCGCCGCTGGCAGCGCTGAAGCCCCAGGGGTGGTGGTACCAGACAGCGCCGAGCATCAACAGGCAGAGCAGCAGTGAAGCAAATCGGGTCAGGAATCCCAGGATAAGTGCCCAGCCGCCGATAAACTCGGTCAGAGCGGCGCTGATGGCTGTCAAACGGGCCAGATCCGGTGGCAAAAAGTCGAAGTTATAGCTGACCAGACGGATAAACGGGCCCAGGTTGTTCAGGGTGGTGGTGATCAGGTCTTCGGTCTGCCAGAAAAAGGCGATGTCCTGCCAGCCCAGTTTGGCGCCGGCGTGCACCACAAAGATGGTGCCAAGACAGATTCGTAAGAACAGTACAGCCAGATCCATGCGCATCGGTTTCTCCTGAAAGTGGTATCTGTTGCGGTTGGTGCCGTCGAAAATCAGGCAGCAGCGACAGGCTTCCTGAATTTCGACGGTGAGGGGCAGGCGGCCGGGTCGCTCCGTGCGGGCCGGTGGTTCGCCGATTGTTACGGCAATCCGTTAACTAAAACTCCTCCTTGTGGACAATCCAGCCCCGCTTCCGACAGGCTTTTTTCACCTGGCGGGCCATGGCGTCGGGTCCACAGACATAGCAGCTCGGCCGGATGCCGCTGGCGGCGATCCCGGAGATCAGTTGTGGCCAGTCCGGCCGCTCCCGATGCAGGTGCAGATCACCGATGGCCTGTAGCTTCTGCTGTTCAGATTCGGCCAGGGGCTGCTCCCCGGTAACGTAAAAATGCCAGTGGCACCGGACGTTGCTGTGTTCACAAAGCCGCTCCAGCAGGGGGCGAATCCACAGCATCAGCGCCGGTTCCCTCAGAACCCAGACCAGATGCAGGTGGTGGGGTTCTGCCGGCTGTTGCTTCAGTTCCCGCAGCAGGCTGAGGAACGGTGTGATGCCGATACCACCAGCTACCATCAGCCAGTCCTTGCGACGGGTGGCGTGGGTGATCGGGCTGGCATAAGGGCCGCGCACATCGACATTGAGCTGGTGCTCGTCGCAGTCATTCAGTTTATCCCGCAACGCATTGGTCCAGTCGCCCATGGCGCGGATCTTCAGCACCAGCTTCTCCGGGTCGTTACGGCAACCGGTCAGCGAGAACGGGTGCCACTCGCGGCAAAGCACGGTGCTTTTACGACGTTTGTTTTCATCAATCGTGTTTTCATCGAACAGTCCCGGGATACGCAGGTCAACAAAATGTCCGGCCCGGATCTTCAGGTTGTCCGGACGTTTTATTTCCAGACGCAGCAGATCTTCACTGATGGCAGTCAGCTTTGAAGGCTGCTCAGGGTAGGTTCGGGTGCGTTTTGATAGGCAGAATTCGACGAACAGCACTACCGTCGGCGCCACAATCCACTCCAGACTGGGAATATGCAGCAGCCCCAGTATCGCCAGCAGGTAACCCAGCAGGTGCAGTTGCTGGAAGTGATGGTGATGGCGTTTACGGAAGCGTTCCAGGGAGCTGTACCAGACCACCAGGAACAGTGCAAACATGATCAGGCCACTGATATTAATGCGAAACTGACGGGACAGCTCCCCTTCGTAGCTGAGGGATTTAGTATCCTCGTAGGTGGTCAGGGGCATCCACTGTATGGCATAGGTCTGGGTGGAGGTGCGACTGTGACACTTGGTACAGTCCTCTTTCATGACTGGGAATATATGCTCCTTGTAGAACTCCTCGGTCCTGCCGCTGGCGATCCACTCGGTCACCAGATCGATGGATTCATCCTCACTGACGAATTCGTACATGGTGGTACGCATGGAGCGTTCCAGATCAGATTCCTCAGCAAACAGCACCTTTATAAAGGGTTCACTGAGGGTGTTTAAATAGAGCAGATACTGACTGCCGTGAACCAGGGTGAAAACGATGCAGATATGGCCCAACCACTTGTGCAGGGCGTTGGCATTTTCAATCGGCAGCCACTCGCCGATCCGGGAGCGACGCAATACCGACAAGCCGTTACGCATCACCGGTAACCAGAGCACCACCAGTACCAGCAGCAGCACGTAGGAGCTGGCTCGGGACAGCTGCAGGTAGATGTTGGTGGTGTCATTGGAGTTGTAGGTAAAACCGATCCAGAACTGATAGACCGCCAGGCCCGGAATCAGGGTCAGCCAGGGCAGGTTTCTGAACCATAAGCGGTGGCCGGCAAGCCAACGGCCGGTGGCGGACAGCGCCGAGCTGCCCCAGGAGGGCTGGGTACTGGTGGAATCACTCATATCGCATTACCCCGGGTCGAAAAAAAGCGGCCCCTCCCGATAAGGAAGGGGCCCTGGTGCTGCTTACTTCCTGAAGACCATCTTGTAGGACTTGGTGTGCTGCAGATGGTTGATCTGAGCGTTATCGAATACCGCTACGCCGAAGTAGTAGGCTTTATCCAGATCATTGAACTGAACGTCATGGAGCTTGCTCTCTGGATGGTTGGTAACCAGCTTACGCTTGATCTCCAGGGTCCAGTAGCCGTCCTTGTGCTCGCCGCGGGCGATAATGTCGGCACGAGGACCTTCAAGGGGACCGGTTACGTGGCCGCCAACGATATCGCCCGGCTTAAAGCCCTCGTCTTTGAAGGGAACCTTCAGTTCTTCTTTAACCCAGTAGGTGTGTTCCGCTGATGGTGTTCTGTTCATCCAGACCGGAGTACTGCGGTCTTTCTCCTTGTTGTAGTAGTAGCCGCCGCCGGTCTTAGGATCGCTGTGGCGTCCCCACTCCTTACTTTCATTCCGGGCGTGGTCAACATACTGGTCATCCATCTGGTAGTTGACGTTGGTCCGGGCGCTCTTCCAGTGCCACATATCAACAGTCTCACCCTCTACCGAGGTGTAGTGACGACCGGCAGAGGTGTCCCTGATACCTTCCAGCAAGCCGTCGTCATCAGGCATGTGGCAGGACTTGTCGCAGCCCTTCTTCTGAAAACCTTTGGACCTGATGTTCCAGAACAGTGACGCCTTGTCTTCGTAGTAGGTGTTCTCGTGTTTGGTATGGTCCTTGTTCACCATGCTTTTCCAGCTGCCATCCTCCTGCTTAATCCAGGGGTAGCGGTGCAGGCTGAGTGTGGGGTCCTTCCAGCGCATCAGAAAGTAGACATGCTCATCGTCATAGGCTGAGCGCATCTCAACATCGGTTTTTTGCATGCCTTCATAGCCGTTGTCCGGCTTGTAAGGAAGTTCATCGAGGACAACGGTGATCGGTTTCGCCTGGTCCCAGATACCATCGGCGCTGCCGTCGATGGTAACGGGGGTGCCGACCCGTGCCGATTCCAGGGTGGCGACGGCTGAGTGCGCCAGCGGGGAGGTAAGAGTAATGGCAGTGATACTGCACAGAGCCACAGCTTTTTTCATGATGCTTCCCGGTGAGTGAGTTAAGATTGGCGCGGAATACTAGTCGTAGTGATAATAATTATCAATATCTATTTTGATGTAGAAAGGCTGGAAGGATCGGGCAGGTTTTATTTCTGTGACAATGAATATTACAAATACTTAAAGATAATAAGAACGATTATCAATATTGTTTTCATCGGCTGACCGGCATAGAATGCCCCGGTTCATTGTCTGGCTTCTGGGGTGGCTTGTGCTGAAATCGGTCCTGCTGAAATTTGTTGTTGCTGTTGCGCTGATGTCGGCGTCGCTGTCAGTAGTGGCGCAGGGAGGGGCTGTCTCGTCCGAGGCTGATCGGGTCAGGACTGCCATAAACAGTACCGACCTGGGCCGGAACCTGCAGACGCTGCAGAATTACTATGAAGAGGTTAATCGTCAGCTGGATAAGCGGCTGAAACGTAAACCGCGCGATCCGTTTGCTGCCACTGAATATACAGCGCCCCCGCCCGAGCCGGTGGCGGTAGAAGAGCCGCAGCAGGCTCGGTTTATGCCGCGCTCGGCGGAGGAATTCCTTGATCGTAAGGCGCTGGGGGTTGAGGTGCCACCGGAAAACGTTCCGGCTCGTGGTGGTCTGCCTTTTATGAATTTTCGCGGCTACCTGCAGACCGGGACAGGCAGGGCGGGTCTGCTGGATATTGAAGGGATCGGTGCCTTTATCGTGCGTGAAGGTGACAAGGTCGGTTTGCAGCAGCTGGGCAGCGATACGGTACTGAGGGTGGTCGAGATTAATGCGCTGAACCTGATCGTCGAGGTCGGCAGTCTGGGTGAAAAGCTGGTGGTGCAGTAATGGAGAAGTTGATTCGGGTCGGGGTGTTGCTGCTCGGGCTGCTGGTGATTCAGACCGGCGCCGTTCAGGCGTCGTCCCGTATAGAATTCGTGGAATTTAAGGATGCCGAGGTCGGGGACGCTGCCCGTATTCTGGCGACGATGACCGGGGCTAACGTGGCGGCGACCAGAGAGGCCGGCGACGAGCGGGTATCGCTGATGCTGCAGAATATCGATCTGCGCAATGCGGTCGATATGCTGTCCCGGGTCAGTGGTCTCTGGTATCGCTACAACAAGGCTGGCAACAGCTACCTGATCATGACCGAGGATCAGTATAAGGGCGATATCGTGATCTTCCGTGACGATATCATTCGTAGTTTTACCCTGCGTCATCAGAATGTCAAAACCGCTGCGCTGACCATTCAGAGTCTGTTCGGGGAGCGTGTCAGGCTGTCGTTGCAGGAGGAAAATGATGACTTTTCCGGGCTGGGTTTCGATAAGGTGGAAGATGCCACCGTGGTCCGCGACCAGAGCGACAGTGACGATGGCGAGGATGAGTTCGGGGTTAAAGATGTTGATCGGTTCTCTGATGACGATCAACAGCAGGAAGAGGCTGGAGTCGAGGCTATCGGTGGTGCTGCTCTGCGAAATCTGGGGGGGCGGGAGGCGGTGGATGCCGATCGGGCGGGTGAGCTGATCGGTTCAAAGACCCCGATCTTCGTCACTACTAATCGCCTGCATAACCTGCTGTTTGTCAGAACCAGCGACGAGAATGCAATGGCGGAGATCGAGCAACTGGTCAGGGAGAGTGATCGGCCAACGCCTCAGGTGCTGCTGGAGATGAAGATCGTCAGGATCGATGTGGGTGACAGCTACGATCAGGATTTCAGCCTCAGTTTTAATGATGCATCAAATGTTTCCGGTGCCACTGGCGAGCTCAATCTGACAACCACTAATAACGAAGACGGTACCACAACCACCACCGGATCCCGGACCACTACGCTGGGTAGTAGCGCGCTGAGTACGCTGGAGCGTCAGCTGGAGCAGTTGCGTGGTAATGATGTCACTACTTTTGGCTTTAACTCCCTGGATGGGGGGTTTTACGAGTTTTTCAGTAAGTACGTTAATCTGCGTGTGTCTCTGCTGGAAAAAAATAACCAGGCTGAAGTCGTTGCCAAGCCACTGATCCTGGCTTCCAACAATCGTCCCGCTAAGTTGTTTATCGGTGAGGAGGCGGTGATCGCCACCGGGCTGGAAGCGGATACTGAATTCTCCAATGCCAATGAAAACGGTGACCGTAACTCGGTTACCACCCAGACTCTGGAGACGGAGCGTCGCAAGGTGGGTAATACCCTGGTGCTGTTACCCAGTATCAATGCCGACCGAACCGTAACCATTGATATTCTTCAGGATTCCTCCACCGTCAATCGGGGTGGGCTCAGTTTTCCGGTGTTCGATAACGCCACCGGCGAGATCCGCAGCTTTGCGCTGGATTCGGTGGAAGAGGCCAATATCAAGACCGTCGTGGTGGCTAAGGATGGCTATACCATCGCCCTGGGCGGCATGATTCAGGATACTCAGAAAGAGAACCAGACGGCAGTACCTTTGTTGGGTGATCTGCCGTTTCTGGGTGAGCTGTTCCGGTCGGAAAGTACTGAGGATGTGGAGTCTCAGTACGTGATGCTGATTACCCCCCATATTCTGATGAACCCCTCGGAATCGGCTGCGAAATCGAAGGAAATTCAGGAGTTTGATTACGATCATTACTCGGAGGTGGCGGACGGTTCTGCCGCGTCTCGTCGCTTCTCGCCACTGGACTATGTCGAGCTGACTCAGTTCGCCATGCGTGCCGCCCGGGGGCAGAAACAACCCGCCGGGCTGAGGGTGCAGGCCGAGCCGGTCAGTCAGGCGCCGCTGTCTGAGTTGTTAGCCGAAGATGGCCTCAGTGTCTGGCCGGTGACTGGCTGGAGTCGGGATGGTCTCTATATCACCTCGCTGCAGCTGCATAACCGCTCCGGGACGGAGAAAACGGTGGACCTGCGAGTGCTTCCCGGGCCCTGGCTGGCCTCGGCGGTGGATGAGGCGCGGTTGTCTCCTTTTGGTCAGGGCCGGGACAGTACCCGGCTGTATCTGCTTACTTCCCAGCCCTTTGAGCGGGCGGTGCGTCAGTTTAACCAGAGGGGGGCTCAGCAATGAACAGGGCGGTCAGTTTTGGGGTGTGGATTTCGGTGAGTCTGCTGACGGGCTGTCTTCAGCAGGGGGTTGTCCCTGAAGCCTCGCAGCAGGGAGCTGTAGTCCGGGAGCAGGCTGGCACGCCGCCGGAGGTGGCTGTGGATCTGCCGGCGGGAATGCAGCTTTTTGTTTACGAAGGCCCGCTGGTGTCGGGTCGGCCGGTGCGGTCGGGCTACTTTCTGCAGTTTGAGCCCTGAGGCAGTTGAACCCTGAGGCAGTTGAACCCTGAGGCAGTTGAACCCTGAGGCAGCGCCTCAACGGTGGTCCCGGCATACCCGTTGGGCCGGCTGAAAAGACTATTGGCTGCCAGCTCCGAGCGCCTGTTTTCCATCGGAAAAGCGGGCTGTGTGGGGTCTTTATCATCTTCAGTGCCCATCTCGAATTTTTTAATAAAAATTTCAACAAAGCGCTTGACTGTAATCTAAATCTAAATGAAAATGATTCGCACTTAATGATCTTGCAAGGAATGATTGTCAATGAGCCAGGTATCCGAAACTGTATCCGAACAGCGCAGTGTGACCGGTGGCCGGCTGAATAAGCAGGAGCAGCATCGGGCAGTGCTGGAGCGGCTGATCGATCTCTATGGGGATCTGTTTGAGCATGACGGTTTCGGGGATATTCGCCTTGAGATGCGGATTATGCGCCGGGGTCAGAAAGAGGTGATTATTCATTGTGGTAAGCAGTATCGCTTTGTCCTTGATTGCGACAATGCGCTGGCCAGTGAATCGCCGATCAAGGCGTGGCTGAAAAAAGATTTGCTGGCCTGAGCGCTCTGGGGGCGTTCAGGCAGGCAAGGGGCTTTGGAGAAGTGGCGAGAACTGCTTTTCAACGGGCCGTGTAGGAGTAAAAGGATTTACTCTGAAAGGGTGTGAGGTGGATGCGCCTCGTTTCGACAACATGATTGTCGTGGCACCAAGGGATGCGTTCTAAACCGACTGGGCAGGTTGTCACAGCTTCCGTGGGGGAAGTCTGCTGCTTGCATTACACAGTCTTGACCCATATTCGATTTAGAACTTAGGAATTTTGTAATGCTGAAAGATCTTCTGAAAAAGCGTGAAGCACTGATGGCTCGTTTCGAGCAGGTTAACGAAAACGAAATCAACGATGCCGAGCTGCGCGCCAAGTTTCGCAAGCTGAAAGCCAAACAGGGCGGTTTCACCCTGCTTGAGCTGTTGGTTGTTGTGGCTATCCTGGCGGCTATCGCCGGTACCGCCGCCATCGCTCTGCAGGACACCGATGCCCGGGCCTCCGCTGCGGCTCACGTCGCCATGATGGATGAGCTGAACAAGGGTATTCGTACCTTCCGGGTACTGAATAAGAACGAATACCCCAACCGATTCGACTCCCTGCTGGAGCGCGCGGATGCCGCGACTGTTTCTACGGCCAACGCCTTCGCCGGCGGTGCGCTGGGTGCTCCGACCTCTGTGCTGGGTTTCGAAGACAGTTTGTCTACCGTTGAGTTGAATGCTGGTGTGCTGGGTGGTCTGAATGATATCGGCATCACCAGTATGATGTATATCAGCAATGAAGATCGCGCCAGCGCCGATCTGGATGGTGACGGGACCACTACAGACTGCGCATCCGCAACGCTGCAGGCGACCATTGCCAGTCGTTCAAACGCCGTCGTTGCCAACAATATCTTTATGAGCAACGAAGCCAACGGTTGTGGTATCGATGTGACCCTGGCGGCTACTGACCGTGTGGCCATCTGGACCGGTGGGTACGAGCGTGTACTGGGTGGTGATGGTACTCAGTGGGATGCGACAACCATTGCCACCGATGGCACTGACATCACTGCCGGTGTGGCAGGTGCGCCCGTGCTGATGGTCGTTGGTCTTGGTCCGTCCTCCAACCTGTTCAACGCCAACGAGCTGGGCGGTATGACTACCGTACCGGTTTACCGTCATGTTTCTGAAACTCAGTACGGCCGTTTCGTCGCTCTGTTCGAGATCGGTACTGTGCCTGCGACCCCGGCGGCGGGTACTGACTTCAACACCACCGATCAGGTCAATCTGGTGGCCATCGTCGACGGTGCCGGTGACACCAAAGAGGAAGAGCTGGGTGAGTGGGATGGTACTCGTAACACCATCTAACCGATCGGTCGGTTAGGGTGATCACCCTGCGGGCCGGCTGAGAATGCTCAGTCGGCTCCTTTTTTCCTGTTTTTCCTGATTTTTTCTGTATTTATTCTGATTCTCCGGAGAGCTGTGATGCTGAAGCGCCATCGCTGCAGGTCGTCTGCGTCCTGCGATTCTCGTCCGGCGGCCTCGATCCGGTCACTGACAAAGTCCTGTCCGGGTGTATGTACCCGCCACGCGGGGTTCACTCTGATCGAGTTGCTGGTGGTGGTGTCGTTGCTGGCGGCGCTGGCAGCCGTGTCCGTCGGCGCCTACGACAATCTCTACGGATACAAGGATCAGCAGATCGCAGAAGCTGAGCTGCGCAATATCGAAAAGGCGTTGCACCGCTTTAAGCAGGATACCGGTTTCTGGCCGGGTTCCGGGCCGTTCTCCGATCGTCAGGGAGTCCATGACCTGTCGCAGCTGCTGTTACAGCCAACAGATCGTCAGGGTAATGAGCTGATGCCCTGGGATCCCGAGTCAGCTCGCGGCTGGCGGGGGCCCTATCTGAGCCGTCTGGGCGAGGGGCGGGCGCAGCTGACAGTCGGGGCTGGTCTGCCGGGCTGGGTTAAGGCTGAGATGCCCTCTTTTGCGATTTCTGATGCTTTTGAGGCCGCTGCCGGTGGTTTCTCCTGGCAGGACTGGCAGCAGCGCGCAGTCCGTCGCGGCAACCCTTATCTGTTATTTCTCGAAGATCCCGAGCAGCAGCTGGCTGCAGCCGGTTGCCGGCTGCCCTGTGTTCTCAGTCTGGGGGCTGACGGCCGGTGGAACCTGGGGCTGAACGATGGTGATGATCTGCTGCTCAGTCTTGGAGGCGGTTAAGTTGGACACTCTGGTATTTCGAGGTCGTAAGTTTGCAATCCGTGTCTGGTCAGGCACTCCCGCTATGGTGGCCTGTGCTTGCTTCAGCCTGGCGGGGCTGTTGTTGATCTGCTTCAGTGTCGAAGCAGGCGCCGAAAAGCTGTCCGGCACCGTCGGGGGAGATCGTTATCAGGCCATCGAGCTGGCGACCTTTATCGAAAAAAATCACGTCTCCGCGAAGATGGCGGCTAAGAAGCAGCGTGCCATGCTGCCGCCGTCGGCGGTCCAGTTTGATGCCCGGCTGATGGTGGCACCAGAGCCGGGAACTTTCAGTCTGGTCTACGATGCCCTGGGGCTCTGGGGTGATGGGGAGCTGCCCGAGGTCACCCATAGCGTATTTGTCGGAGCCGATAACGGGCGGGTTATTGGTGCTTATGTTTCCCGCGCTGCAGCAAGCCAGCTGCAAAAGCTGGCAGTGGGTTCGGTTGTTCATTTCTACGCCATTCATATCTACAACTATGCCAGAGGACCGCGGCTGGTAATCGTCGCGGCTCAGGATGCTGGACGGCCCGGGGAGAAATTCAATGATGCCTGAATCTGGAACAAAACGGCCATCAGTGCAGGCCGGTTTTACCCTTATTGAACTGTTGCTGGTGCTGGGGATTCTCTCGGCGCTGGCGGTGATGACCCTGGATCTGGTGGGTGAAGACAATAACCAGACCCGTTTCGAGCTTACTAAGCAGCGCATCGACAATATCCGCAAAGGGGTGCTGGGCCAGGCGGCAGAGCCATTTGGCGAGCTGAGAGCTTCCGGTTTTGCTGCCGACATGGGTCGCCTGCCGCGAAGTCTGTCCGAGCTGCTGCAGTATCCCCTCTGTTCAGCCGGTGAATTCAGCAGCCAGCAAGCCTGTAAGGCGGCTGGCGGTGACTGGTTCGGCTGGCGTTATGATGAGACCACCGGTGTCTGGCTGGGATGGCGGGGTCCTTACGTAGTCGGTTATCGCAGGGATAACAATGGTGTTCTGCAGCTGCGGGATGGCTGGGGTAACCATGATGTCGATGCGATTCAGGATCGGCTGAATTATGGCTGGCGACTGGGCAGTGATGATCGCCGGCTCGGCCTGCAGAGTCTGGGGCTGGATGGTGTCTCAGATCGGCAGCGCAGGGAGCTCTCTGCCGGTGATCTGTACAGTCGCGACTATCCGGCGAGTAAACCCGCCACTGAGGCCGGTCAGGGGGCGCCGGCGCTGGTAGTGGCTTCCGATTACCTGGTCGATATCGATTATCTGCCGCTGAGTATCGTTGGAGAATTGTCTGAGCAGTCATTCTCTGCCGCTGCCGGCGGCGAGGTCTGCGCGCTGATCTACTATCCCCGGGACGGCAGGATTGTCAGTCAGCAGAGCCGGCCGTTTGCTCTGCAGACAGATGTCTCCTCCGGTGTGCAGGCAGCTGATATCCGGCTGCGATTCAGTGAGCCGGTCCCCTGGGGCCAGCGTTCGCTGGTACTGGTGGAAGCTGAACAGGGACGTTGCAGTAGTCGTCGGGTCAGTGCTTTGCAGTCACTGAGTCTGCAGCCGAGAACCACGCAGTCGCGGGTTCGGGTTGCCCTGTCAGCGGAGGCCGCCGGCATTGAAACAGCTGCTCGCTAAGCTGAAACGGAACTCCCCGGAAAACCTCAGTCGACATCCGAAATCGGATCTGATGGGTTTGCCGGCGGATTCGGGGGAGGCGATGGAAAATCCGTTTCTGACGCAGTCCGGCGGCTCCGGTGCCACGCCGGTCAACCCGGCGGTGGCTGAGCTTGAGGCCCGGGTAAATGCGGCCGGTGGCTCTATGGAGGCGGCCGGAAAGTTTACCGGACAGAGTGCTGCTGCCGAAGATCCGGAGCTGGCGGCGGCAGATTCCAGGCTTCGGCGTCGTCTGCAGATGCCGTCGCTGTTCAGGGAATCCTACAGCCTGCTGGCATTCCAGGCCGGTAGTTTCGGCCTGCGCGGTGCCCTGATCCGGAACAGTCGCCACTATGCGTCGATCAAGGCCGTTGCCGAATCCCGTAATGTCGATTTCACCCGTGCCATTGCCGAGGTGCTGGAGCAGCTGCGCAAAGTCAGCAAACGCCTCCCTCGTACCGCGATTCTGCTGAGCCCCAACGTCATCTCATCGATGGTGGTGCTGCCCGTCAGTCCGTTGCGACCTCGTTCCGATGAAAAAATGCAGGAGCTGATTCGCTGGGAGATGGAGGGCAGTGTCGGTCGGCAGAGCAAGCAGTGGCTGATCGGCGCGATGCTGGTGGAGCGGGGTTATCTGACCGCGGGTCAGCGTGATGAACTGGTCTCCGAGCTGGAGTTTCGCCAGAGTCAGGGCGGAGAAGAAGCCTTGATCCGGTTCGGTGATCTGGCGGTGGAGCTGAACTATATCTCCAGGGAACAGCTGGAGGAGTGCTTCGCGCTGCAGGGCAAGCTGGTCTCGGCCGACGATGAGCTGGTCTATGGCTGGCAGGCGGAAGAGAACAGTTCCGCCACCTCGGATCGGTTTCGGGGGCTCAGTGACGAGGTGCTGATGAGCGTCGAGGAGGATAACGACAGCGCCCACAACTGGCTGGTCAGCGGTATGAGTCAGGCGGTGCGCCGACGCTGGGTTGGTGCCTTCGCGCTCAATGGTATACGTCTGGAGGCTTTTTATCCTGTTATCGGCAGTGCTTTCGCCACCCTTGGTCAGCGTTGCGACAGTCCGGTACAGACGCTGCTGGAAGTGCACCAGGAGCAGATCGCCCTGATTGTCGGCAGCCCCGGCACCATCAGTGAGATTCGGGTTAACGAGCGTCTGAGAGGTGAGCTGCGGGCGGATGAATGCTTTGATCTGATCGGAGCCCTGCCGGCCGAGGCGCAGCAGCTCTATGTGGCCAGTCATGGCCAGGACCTGGAAGACCTGTTTTTTACCCTGTCCGGCCAGCTCAGTATCGATATCCATTACCTGCAGCTGGCCGCCGACGGTGTGGCGCTGCCGGAGGGGCTGCCCTTTGATGCGCTGACCGGCCTGAACGGAGCAGCCAATCACTACCTGGGGCATGTGCCGAAAACCCGGCTGAGTTGGATTGCCGCCAGGGACGCCGAAACGGCGCTGTGGAAACGCCTGCTCCAGCCGAAAGTGCTGGCAACAGCTGGCGTGCTGACTCTGGTTGCCGGTGCCGGCGGTTTTTTGAGCTGGATGCACCTGAACATGTGGGAGCAGGAACAGCGGCTGGAGGAACTGGAAGCTCGCTACGGGCGGGAAATGAAACTGAAAAAGGAATTTGATCGTGTCAGCGCCGAAAACCAGGAGCTGGCCGAAGAGATTGATCGGCAGAGGCTGCAGCTGGATAAGGCCGGGGCGCTGTTCAATGAGCTGCAGATTTCGCTGCCCCATGCCCGCATCGCCGTACCGGCACTGTTGAAGGCGGTCGGGGTCGCCATTACCCCCGGAGTTCAGTTACAGGCACTGAGTCGGGACACAGATAATGTCGAGATTACCGCCGGTGCGCTTTCCGACACCGAGGGGCTGGAATTTGTCCATGCCCTTAACCAGACCCTGAAGCCGGTACGTTTCCAGGTGGCAGACTCGGAGATCAGCCGTCCCGGCAGCGATACCCCTGCCAGTGAAAACCCGGTTCAGTTACTGCTGCCCTATGTGGTCAGTGTTCAGATCTCTGAGGACAACCAGACCAGCAACGGGACAACCGCGTATAGCGGTCTGGCGTCGGTGATACAGGACGTGCAGAAATGAACTGGCTGAGCAGTCGTTATCGCCGAATGCCGGCGCGGGACCGCAGGCTGCTGTGGATCTTCCTGGGGGTATCGCTGATATCCGCCTATATGTTCTGGGCGGCGATGACCTGGCAGCAGATGTTTCATGTTGAAAAGATGGCCAACCGTAAGGCCAACCGTATCGAGACCCGGCTGGGGGATTTTAAGGTGCCGGAGGCGGGGGCATCTGTCTCCGAGAAAGACCTGCAGAAGTTGCGGGATCAGGTACAGGCATACGAACAGCAGCTTCAGCAGATCGGTGCCACTATGCTGCCGCTCCATGAATCCGGTTCCCGGGAGCAGCTGAAGCTGGAGCTGACCCGGCTGGCGGAGGATAACCAGCTCAGCGTCGCCAGTTTCAGAACCCTGGGATCGGTGCTGCGTCCACCGGTGGAGAGCCTGAGTGGCCAGTCACTGCGTGATTATTTCAGGGATCGTCCCCGTTTTGAGCTGGAGATGAGCGGTCGTTATTTTGATCTGGTCGCTTTTGTCGATGGTCTTCGTCATCTCAGTTTTCAGAGTTATGTCGGCAACCTCAGAATTGAGCGGCATGACCAGTACCCGCAAGCGCTTCGCATCTCTTTGCAGTTACATATATAGAGGCTCAGTCTGCTGATGGAACCCGCATCGGAAATCATCCAGCTTATGGATCAGTGTGTGACCCGGGAGGCGTCCGACCTCCATATTTCGGCGGCTCTGCCGGCCACCTATCGGGTTCATGGTCGTATCGTCCGGGTCGGCGAGCGGGGCTACAGCGCTGAGGATGTGGCGGCAATGGCTGACTCGCTGATGACCGACCATCATCGGCATCAGTTTCAGAGGGATATGACCCTGGATATGGGTTTCAGTACCGAGGCCGGTAACCGCTTCAGGGTGAACGTCTATCGGGAGCAGGGCAACTGCGCCCTGGCGGTTCGTTACCTGGACGGCAGCCTGAAGACCACCCGCGAGCTGGGACTGCCTCCGCAGATGGATTATCTGGCCCAGCTGAAAAGTGGGCTGGTGCTGGTCTGCGGCGCCACCGGCTCCGGTAAGAGCACCACCCTGACCGCCATCCTTAACGATATTAATGAACACCAGGAGAAACACATCCTCACGGTGGAAGATCCGGTGGAATTCGTTCACGTCAATAAGAAATCCATTGTCCATCAGCGCGAGCTGTACAGCGATGTGCCTGATTTTGCCAGCGCGGTGAAGGCGGCGCTGCGGGAGGACCCTGACGTGATCATGGTCGGTGAAATGCGGGATCTGGAGACCATGCGCAGCGCCCTGACGGCGGCCGAGACCGGTCATCTGGTGTTTTCCACCCTCCATACCAACGATGCGGTAGGTGTGGTTGAGCGGCTCATCGGCAGCTTTCCCGGTAACGAGCAGGGGGTGGCCCGCCAGCGGATCGCCCATGCCCTTAAGGCGGTTGTTGCCCAGAATCTGGTGCCGACCGCCAGTGGCCGGGGCCGGGAAGTGGTCGCTGAAGTTCTGATGGTCAATGCCGCGGTGTCCAACCTGATCGAATCGGCAAAATCAAAGCAGATCTATTCGGTAATGGAGAGCAGTACCCGTCAGGGCATGCAGACCCTCGACCAGGCGCTGGCCCGGCTGACCCGGGCAAAGCGGATCAAGCTGGATACCGGACGCTCGCTGTGCCGGGATCTGGCCAGCTTCGAACGGATGCTGAACAGCTGAGGAGGGGGTTATGGCGATACAGGAAAATCTGCTGATCGATGCTGCCGTTCGCGCCGGCCTGGTTGAGCGCAGCCGATTACCGGAACTGAAAAGCCGGGCTCGACGTGAGCAGAGTACGCTGATGGAAATACTCTGTCGCAGCACCCGCTATCCCGCCAGTGCGCTGTATCGTGCCGTTGCCGAATCCCGGCAGCTGCCGTTTTTTGAAGCCGGCGACTATCAGCTCGATGAACGGCTGCTGCGTGCTTTTAATGCCCAGTTGTTGCTGCGTCGGCAGTTTCTGCCGGTACGGGCCGAAAACGAAATCTGGGTGCTGGTCACCGATCCCGACGATCGCTCGGCACCGGACAGTGCTCAGCGCATGCTGGGGCAGCCGGTCAGGATCGCCATGGCCGAGCCTATGCTGATCGAATCGACATTGCGGCGGTTTTTCGGTGATTTCGATCGGGGTCTCAATGCCGTCACCGTATTTGACGACATCATGAAGGAAGCCTGGGTCCGCAAGGCCACGGACCTGCATTTTGAACCGATGGAGCCGGGTATGCAGCTGCGGATGCGGGTGGATGGCCGGATGCAGGAGTACCACCGCCCCATTGACCGGCAACTGGCTGAGGCGCTGATGACCCGAATTAAGGTGCTGGCGGGCCTGGATATCGCCGAGCAGCAGATGGCCCAGGATGGCGGCTTCGCCTACCGCATTCTGAGCTGGGCCGATGTGGACGAACAGGAGATGCGGGTTGCCACCGTGCCCACTCGCTGGGGAGAGCGGGCGACGTTGCGGATTCTGGGTCAGGACACCACCGGTCTGACTCTGGCCGAACTGGGTATGCCGCCGGAGATTCTGCAGCGTACCCGAGAGGCGATTCGTCGACCCCATGGCATCCTGCTGGTGACCGGCCCTACCGGTAGCGGCAAGAGCACCACCCTCTACTCGGCGCTGCGGGAACTGGATGCCGGGGAGCGCAACATCCTTACCGTGGAAGACCCCATCGAACAGGTGGTCGAAGGCGCCGGGCAGGTCCAGGTCTCGGAAAAAGTCAGTTTTGCCGATGCCCTGCGCTCATTTCTGCGCCATGACCCCGACGTCATGCTGGTGGGGGAAATCCGCGACAGAGAGACCGCGGAAACCGCGGTACGGGCGGCGATGACCGGCCACCTGGTGCTTTCCACATTACACACTAACAGCGCGGTGGCGGCGGTCAGCCGGCTGGTGGATATCGGCTGTCCCCGTTATCTGATCGCCTCGACCCTGGTGGGGGTGCTGGCTCAGCGGCTGTTGCGGCGTCTGTGCCATCACTGTCGCAGCGAGCGCACTGCCACCGAGCGGGAGCTGAGGTTGCTGGATATCGAGCCCGGGGGAAGTGCCGGAACCACGGTCTATGAGGCTCAGGGCTGCTCCCGCTGTCTCGGTAGTGGTTATCGGGGGAGGATCGGTGTCTATGAAACCTTCTGGCTCAACACAGAGCTGGAACAGATGATTCATGAGGGGCTCGACGATGACCAGGTACTGCGGGCGGCAAAGCAGGCCGGTCTGCTCAGCACCCTCTGGCAGGACGCTCGTAGCCGGGTACTGGAGGGGACTACGACTTTGCAGGAAGCGATGCACCTGTATGGCTGAACAATCCTGCCGCCAGCCCCGGAGCCGGCGGACAGTGATCCGAGTCTGATAGCGGTAATACAACAGAGGTAAGCGGCGGCATTATTGCCGTTCTGACTGGAGCTGGATAATGGCAAGTTTTAACTACAGGGCACTGGATCAGCAGGGCCGGGAAACTCGCGGCACAGTGGAAGCGGCCAGCGTTGCCGAGGCCACCGCAATTCTGCGGTCACGGGCGCTCTATGTGTTGAAAATCGACAACCGGGCCGGAAATTTCCGCCCCCTTAAGGCGCTGGCGGCGCTTGGCCGGTTATTCAGTGTTAAGCGTTATACCAGTCCGGCGGCGGCCGATCTGGTGATTTTCTTTCGTCAGCTGGCGCTGATGCTGCGCTCCGGCAACACCCTGATGCAGGGGCTGGAGATCTGCTCCGATATGACCGAAAAAGTGCAGTTGCGTAAGACTATCGTCAATCTGCTGGTCTCCATTCAGGGCGGCTCCAGCTTCGCCGCCGCGCTGGAGAAGGAGGGGCGTCGCTTTCCGCCGCTGGTGGCTAAACTGGTGGCTTCCGGTGAGGCTTCCGGTGAATTGCAGACGACACTGGAGCGACTGGCGGAAAGCCTGGAACGCAGCGCCGCCCTGAAGCGGCAGTTTATCTCCAGTCTGATCTATCCGACCCTGGTGGTCTGTGCGGCAGTGGGGGTGACGCTGTTTCTGGCGCTTAGCATCGTACCTAAGTTCGCCAGACTGCTGGAAGGCAAGTCCCAGTCGCTGCCCTGGGCGACCCAGAAGATGATGGATGTCTCAGCCTGGCTCATCGATAACGGCGCGGTACTGGGCATCGCTCTGGGTGTCAGCCTGTTTCTGACCCTGGCGGCCTATACCACCGGTCCCGGCAAGAAAGTTCTCGATCGGATTCTGATCATGCTGCCCTTTGTCGGTACATCAATTCGCTCCTCGAGTATGGCCCAGATGGGCTGGGCCATGTCGCTGCTGCTGGGCAGTGGCCTGACGGTACTGGAGTCGTTGCGGGTGGTCAGCAGCATTCTCGATAACAGCCGACTGGCGCAGTGCATGCGGAATGCCGGCGAAGATATTCTTGCCGGTCGCAGTCTGGCTATCGGGCTGCGTCAGGATCCGATTCCGCTGATGGTGCAGCACATGGCCGGAATCGGTGAACGTAGCGGCGAGCTGGAGCACGTGATGCAGGAGCTGGGACGCTACTACCAGGACCTGACCGAAGCGCGTATCAAACGGATGATCGCCGCCATCGAGCCGGCCATGACCCTGGTGGTGGGTGGCCTGGTGGGCTTTGTCTATTACGCCTTCTTTAAAGCCATGATGCAGGTCTCTGCCGGGTAATTTCAGGAGTCGCCGGAACTCTGTCCGGCCGCCGATATGGGAAAGGAGAACAGGATATGCAGTTCGACCTGAGCAAATACAACGTAAAAGCGGATGACCTGGTGTTTGTCCTTAACGAAGCCGAGCAGATCGGAAATGATGCCGACGCCCAGACGTATGACGGCCAGAGCCCGGCCGCTTTTCTGAACGGCATTCTGCTGGAGGCGGTCAGACTGGGGGCTTCCGATATTCACTTCGAGCCCTACGCCGATCAGTATCGGATCCGTCTGCGGGTGGACGGAGTGATGCGGGAGCAGGTCAGTGTGCCCCGTGGCTTCGGCAATCTGGTGAATATTCGTCTGAAAGTCATTGCCGGCCTCGACATCGCCGAACATCGCGGCACCCAGAGCGGAAGATTCCGGATGTTGCTGGACGGGCAGGACGGTCTCGACTTCCGCTGCTCGATCACCCCGACGCTGTTCGGCGAGACGCTGGTTCTGCGAATGTTGTATCTGCCGTCGGAAATTCTGCAGCTGGACAAGCTGGGGCTGGAGTCCGGACAGGTCCGGCTGATTCGCAGTGCCATCGCCCGTCAGCAGGGCATGGTGCTGGTCAGCGGTCCCACCGGCAGCGGCAAGACGGTGACGCTCTACACGCTGCTGAAGCAGCTCAATGATCATGAGCGCAATATCTACACCGTTGAAGACCCCATCGAAATCAACCTGCCCGGGGTGAACCAGGTCAATATCAGCCAGCGCCAGGGGATTACCTTCGGTAACGTTGCCAGAACCATTCTGCGTCAGGACCCGGACATCATCATGCTCGGGGAAATGCGCGATCAGGAAACCATCGATACCGCGGTGAAAGCCTCTCACACCGGGCACTTGGTGCTTTCCACCCTGCATGCCAACAGCGCACCGAAAGTGGTGCCGCGGCTGCGCAACCTGGAAGTCGATGCCTACAACATCGCGTCGACCGTCAATCTGATCATCAGCCAGCGACTGCTGCGTAAGATCGATCCGGCCTGCCGGGAAGAGGTGGAAGTACCGCGTCAGCGATTGCTGGCAGCAGGGTTCAGCGAAGAGGAGCTGAACGGTCTGAAGCTGTACCGGGCAACACCGAGCAACGAAAATCCCACCGGCTACAAAGGTCGTATCGGTATTTTCGAGGTCCTGCCGGTGACCCGAGAGCTGGCAGCGATGATCGCCGCCGGTGCCACCGATGCTGAAATCGACGGCTGGGCGAGGGAAGCCGGCATTCAGGATCTGCGCTGCTCGGCCCTCAATAAAGTCCGGGAGGGAATCACCGATGTGGAAGAGCTGGAGCGGGTACTGGGACCGGTCGAGCAGTTTATGCTGTCTTCCCGGGAGGAGGCGGGGTTGCTCAGTTCACCCGTCGGGCAACCGGACGACAGTGCCGTCAGCGAGCCCGAACTGGAAGCGGCGGTCTGAAGCCATGAACAGCCTGTCCGGTAAGCCGGGTTCTTCCCAGCAGGGTTTTACCCTGCTGGAACTGATGGTGGTGGTCTCTGTACTGGCGGCGATGGCCGGTATTGCCGCTGTGGCCATGGACGGCTATGAGCGGGAGGCCCAGGAGCAACTGGTGCACACCGAGATGAAGCGGATTGCCAATGCGATTCACCGGTTTAAAGCGGATACGGGATATTACCCGAAAACCGGCATCTTCGCCGATAACACTGACAACGATGCGAATCTGGAATGGTTATTCAGTCAACCTGTGGCCAGTGGCGGGGTGCCGTCGATGGACTGGAATGCCACGACCGGCAGGGGGTGGCATGGGCCTTATCTGGCCCTCGAGTCGCAGCAATTACTGAGCACTCAGGACTGTGATCTGGATACGTTGGGTACCAGCAGTGCTTTTGCGGCGTTGTCAGACACCTTTGAGCGCAATCGGACTTACACCAGCTCGGATAGCTGTTTTATCGTCCGTGATGACGGTAGCTGGGTCGCCAGGGAGTCGTCAGGGCGACCCTATCGGTATCAGATCAACTATTCCAGCAGCTGGAATACCCAGTGTACCACTGGAACCGATACCTGCGTCGCCCTGGTCAGTGATGGAGAGGACGGCGTTGCCAGTAATGATGATATTGTCACTGTATTGAGAGTAAACCCGTGATGACAAGGGTATGTAAAACACAACATGGATTTACGTTGCTGGAGCTGGTGGTTGTTGTAGCTGTGCTGGGGTTGATTACTTCTCTGGTGACGGAGCTTCTAGTATTAAATGCTAATCAGCAACGTTTTGAAGAGACAAAAAAACGGAGGGTTGTAATACGAGATGCAATTCATCGTTATTTTCAACATTGCAACGAGGAATTTCCCGGTAGTCTGAAGGCCCTGGTCGTTGATCCCGGCGCAGCTGAATGCTCCGAATGGAAAGGCCCCTATCTTCTGGACGTAAATTTTGAATCAGGAACACCTGTTTATCGAGATGCCTGGGGAAATGTTAATAGTGTAAGTTCGGTAGATGCAAGTAACTATGGATGGCTCTACAACAAAGACGGTGCTGCATCTACCGCCGTAGTGACATTGCAGACAGTGGGGCTTGATGGTGCGTCCGGCGCTGTCGCATCCCCGGGGAGTCCAGAAGAAGAATATGAAACTGATTATCCACCGGATTCTTCCTTTCCTTTGACGACTTATAATGCAGCTTCGTTCGCGGTAGCTTTCCCTCCCGTAGTTTACGCACTGACTACTGCCTCTTCTGCTATCGCCGCAGCAGGTGAGTTGCCATAAATCCGGTCATTGATTCGATCATCAGTAGCAGCCCGCTCTGAGGGCGACAAGCCGGGATGTTGTGGTTTTTCGGTCTGTCGTGGTCAGAGCCCACTGCTACTAAGGGTAGAGCTAGTACTTAAAACAGAGCCTCCAAATCAGACCTCATTACTTCCAGGCTCAGAACGTTTCTAGATTTTGTGGCTGCATACGTCGTTTTGCTTGATTGATTCTTTAGCACCGGACCCTTAAGTCAGTTATTTGGGCATCCCGTTGCGCGAAGAATGCAGGCGAGAGGCGCCGCGCAGCGCTCATTAAGCAAACAAAGTAAATAAGCAGCTTCTCAATCCATTCCTATGTCCTGAACGCACTCCGTAAAAGCTAAACAACCCGGTTCCTGAATCTTACCTGGCCACATTCTGGTCCTGCATCAATTTTTTTTAATAAATCCTGTTGGAGGTTTTCCCCGTTTTGGAAGTTCGGTATCAGGTGAGTGAGAAAAGATATTTAAATGGATCTGAAATTCAAAGGTATCGCTGATGGCACGCCATTTAGAATGACAAAAATCATAAAAAGAGATAAAGATCAATATGAATTGAAAATAAAATGCAAATCGTTATCATTACTATCTGTATTTAATAAAGGTCTGCAGAGTGCTTTCCATGAGTATATTCAAACTGACGATCGCAGATACGGATATCGCGAAAAGAACCCAGCAATATAAAAACCTGCTGGCCTTTCAGAATGCATTCCTGATTTCTTTCGGAGTGGCGCTGGTAACCGGCCTCTGGTACTGGCTGGTTTCTCACGAAATCAACTGGAACGCATCGCAGCTGGTGCTGATTCTGCACCTGGCCGGTGGTGGCATCTGCCTGTTGCTGTTCCCGGTTTACTTTCTGCTGCACCAGAAAGATAAGCAGCAGCGCTGGTGGTGGTTGGTGCTCCCCTGGAGTGTTAAGCGTACTGAGGACGAAAGCGCACAGCATCTGCAGCAGCGTCGCCTGGGTCATATGGTGACCTGGTTGATGCTGGTGATTCTGCTGAGCGGGCTGATCATCGCGCTGCCGGGCCTGCTGTTTTATACCGGCCATATCTGGCTGCAGGGTTACGGTAATTTCCAGTGGCTGGCGCTGCTGCACACCATTGCCACCCTGGCCCTGTCACCTCTGCTGTTGATCCACATTCTGTGGCTGACACGAAAACTCAAGTAAGGTCTGATTACCATGCAGCTGAAAATCGCTCTCACTCGTCCGGCGCTTACTCTTATCGGGGCGAGTGTCGCTACAGTGCTGGTGGCCCTGTTGCTGACCCTGCTGGTGCCCTGGCAGGCCAGCACCGGCATCGAAGCAGGCAGTGACCGTGACCACTACTCCATGCCCTGGACCAGCAACAGCCCCTTCTATCCTTCGGAGTGGGAAACTCCCGGCGATAAACTGGTCAACTGGCGCTCGGTCCCGTCGGCCACCTATTGCGCCGAGTGTCATAAAAAGGAATACCGGGAGTGGGCCTCCTCCATCCATGCCATAACCGGGCCTGATATCGTCTATGAGGGCACCATCCTGGAGAACGAATTCGAGAGTGAGCACGGCGGAGATACCGCGACCGAGAAGATTCGCTGGTGTGACGGTTGCCATGAACCCCTGGGGATTCTTGCCGGCGAAGGTTCTCCGCTGACCGCTGTGGGCCCCAACGAAGCACTGGAAGAGGGGGCCAGCTGTATTCTCTGTCATACCGCGGTAGAAGCGCGGCCACTGATCGGGAACGGCGGCCTGACCCTGAATATCAACGAAATCAAACGCTATATTGATCCGGCACTGATTATGGCGGCGCCTTCCCAGCATGCGGTATCGATGCAGGCTAAGACCCACAATCCGCTGATGGGGAAATCCGATCTCTGCGGCACCTGTCATACCGAGATACGCCCGACCCGTATCAGCGGGGATTTCCCCCTGCATATGCAGGAAACCTTCGATGAGTGGCGACTCAGCGATTATGCCGAGCAGGGCATTCACTGTCAGGACTGCCATATGGATGACAATCCCGCCGAATACGTCAATGCGCTGAAGGCCGGTAAGGTTCCCGAGCGTCAGATTTCCCATCGTTTTGTTGGCAACAACTACCTGCTGACCGACTCGGACCTGCCCGACAATATGGTGGTGCAGTTGCGCGGTGGCTGGGTACCCGGACGTAATGTGTTTATGACCGGCGAGGAATGGCTGGCAGATCTCAAAAAGCAGCAGGGGCTGATCATTGATCTGCTGAAATCGGCTGCGGATATGGAAGTGCAGCCGAAACCGCTCCTCAGCGACGGAAAAGCCGGACTTGATGTGGTGATCACCAACAGCGGTGCCGGCCATTACCTGCCAACCGGTGCGCTGGATCAGCGCTATATGTGGGTGGAGGTCAAAGTGACCGATGCCACTGGCGAGTCCGTCTATCATAACGGCTGGTTCGATGCCGAAAAGGGGGAGGAGGACCCTGCAGCGGTCAAGTACATCAAGATGCTCTGGGATGAGGACGGTGAACGAATCGACCGCCATATCCTCTTCGATGTGGAGCGGATGAACTATGCCCGTCATCCGATCCGCCCTAAGGAAAGCGACCGTATCAGCTATAACTTCCCCGTTCCCACCAATGCGCAGGGAGCGCTGAAAGTGGAGGTCAGGCTCTGGTACCGGCTGGCGCTGCAACCAATTCTCAGAAATATCGAGAAACAGATCGTTCCGGCGCCTGACCTTGATGGCGTGGTGATCCCGCCGGTGCTGATGCTGGAGAGCACCACCGAAATACCGCTCCAGCCGCAACTGGCCAGCCGGGGGGATTCCTGATGAGAAAACAGATGCGAGGTTTCAGTCTGATCGAAACCGTGGTGCTGGTGGCGCTGGTCGGAGTGCTGATCCCGCCGCTGATCCGGATGGTGGATGATGTTGAAACCGAGGAGGAGCGGGCTTATCGCAAGGCCCGGGAAGGGGTGATGATTATCGACAGCGCCATGGGCGGCTGGTCGGTGGACCTGGAAAAACCTCTGCCATCCACGGAGCAGGGACTGCAGGCTTTTGTCGATGCCGGCTACTTCGGGAGTGTGCCGAAAGATCCCTGGGGGCGTGAATACCGATACGCGAAGCCTGGCCGATTTGAACCGGTGGATATCTGGTCACAGGGGCCGGACGGTGTTGACAGCGACGACGACGTGGTCAGCTGGAACCTGTTCGGTCCCGCTTCCCGCTATGGTGAGTAACTCGGCGAGCCGGGTGACAGACCTGGGCGACAGCATATTACCGGCGTCGATCACAGACTGTCTGTCGGCCGCCGAAACCAATGACTATGAGGTAAGCAGCCAGCAATGAAACTGCAGTATCAGATTGCCCTTGAGTCGGGAGAGCAGTTTACGGCTGCCGGCGACCGTTCTGTCGTTGACTCGGCAATCAGCCAGGGGCAACCCTTTCCGTACAGCTGCCGCAATGGTCAGTGTGGTGCCTGCCATGCCCGAGTGCTGGCGGGCCGGACTGAGTATCTGAACGACTATCAGCCGCCGGGCGGTTTGCCACGGGATCAGGTGGTCTGCTGTCAGGCGATGCCGGTCAGTGATCTGACGCTTCAGCCTCTCGAGCAACCACAACCCTGGGCCGAGCCGCAGCAGCTGTCCGTGACGGTCGATCACAAGCAGCTGCTGGCGGAAAATGTGATGGGACTCTGGCTGAGACTTCCTGAGACTGAGTTGCTGGACTACCGGCCGGGACAGTATATCGAACTGATTCTGCGGGGCGGCGAAAAACGGTCCTACTCGCTGGCTAATGCTCGTGCTGAAAATAACCTGCTGGAACTGCATGTCCGTTACCAGCCCGGCGGGCTGGCCAGCGAGTGGATCTTCGGCCCTGCGCAGGCCGGAGATTCGCTGGCCATCGAAGGCCCGATGGGGCGTTTCCATCTGCGGGAAAGCTCCGGGCGACCGGTGATCATGGTGGCTGGAGGTACCGGCCTTGCACCAATCAAGGCGCTGATTGAGTACGGACTGGTGGCGGGCAGAATGCGCTCCGTCCATCTCTATGCAGGTGCCGCCGACGAATCGAGCCTGTACCTGCCGGAGGCCGCCGGCCAGTGGCAGCAGTCCGGCATAGGTATCACACCTGTACTGATGGACGCGGAAAAAGGAGAAGGGCGGAGATCCGGTCCCGTGCACCAGGCGGTGCTTGAGGACTATCAGGATCTTTCAGCATTCGATCTCTATATGGCCGGGCCGCCCGGGATGATTCAGCCTGCCCGGGAAAGCTTCCTGGCTTACAGGCTGCCGGAAGAGCGACTGTTTATCGACCAGTTTAATCCCGGCGTCAGAAAATCGCTGTGGGAACGCCTGACCGCGGGCTGGCGTGGAAAATCCTGATCCGTGCTACCAGGGCTGAAATCGGCAGGTGGTCTGTTGCGGCCGTCGAGTTTCCTATAGATGGCATAAAAAACGGCCTTTCTTCGTGGGGAAAGGCCGTTTGTGTTTTCTGGCGTCAGCCTATTATACCGTATTCCACAGGCGTATTTATGGAGGCCGGATAACAGTTGCTGGCTGGTAAAGCTCCCCGGGATGTGAACAACGCCGCTGGGAGGGGCGGCGTCGATCATGCCCTGTGCTCAGGGCTGTACCGGGTCGGGCAGACTTAGCTCGGATCAGCCCGGTCGGTACCATCTTCAGGGGGTTAACATGGATGCAGCTCTGCGTTCGTTGCTCACGACCCGCTGATTCGAGATGTGTTGCCGTACTGGCCAGCCACGTCGGGTTTCAGCGAGAAGTGGGCCTGTCCTGCAAATAACGGCCACCTCTACGTTGAAAGTTATTCTACAGAATCTTTCTGATAATGCAAACAATAATAATTATCGTTTGTATTTGTTGTGCTGATGGGTCTGTACAGCTAACGGAATGGGGGATATTCGGACCATCGGGTGAGGTACTGATTGTTGCTGCCGGAGGCTCTGTCGGCGCAGGATCATTCCCGCCAGTGTCGCCGCAATGGCGAGACACAGGCAGATACTGCTCTGCAACAGAAACGCGAGGCTGTAGCTGTAAACCGCATAGGTTTTTGCAATCCAGCTGAGGCTGGTCAGGGATGTCAGCAGAGCCATCAGAATCTCCCTTCTGTTGCTTAATAACTGCCTGTATAGCCGTTCAGTGTCGCGATGGCCAGTTTTTTTATCGAAATTGAAAGTAAATGATATTTATTATCAATAGCTTGCCATAAATATCGGGACGACGAACGGAATGCTGAAGAGTAGGTTTACCGAACATTCTTATCGCACTGCCACCCTGGTTTCTGCCTGCTTCTCCGGTCCGTATCGGGAATTGAAACCCTACAAAAATTGATAAAACGCAATAAGAATCGAAACCATTATTAGTT
Source organism: Motiliproteus sp. (assembly GCA_965230185.1). Taxonomy (GTDB): domain Bacteria; phylum Pseudomonadota; class Gammaproteobacteria; order Pseudomonadales; family Balneatricaceae; genus Motiliproteus. The sequence goes on along the minus strand of OZ245995.1, from coordinate 4,517,923 downwards.
ACTATCTATATGAAAAGTAAAGAAAAACTCTTTGATATTGCCGGTTTTGTAGTCTAAGCTTGCTGCACTCAGAATTCGGGTCAGGGATCCCGCCAGGCGTCATTTCAGGAGGACACCCCATGCAAGGCGACAAGAAGGTCATCGGCTACCTTAACAAGGTGCTGACCAGTGAACTCACTTCCATCAACCAGTTTTTCCTGCATGCACGCATGTACCGGAACTGGGGCCTGGATGAGCTCAACGAAAAGGCCTACAAAAAGTCCATTAAGGACATGAAGCAGGCGGACAAGCTGATCGAGCGGGTGCTGTTCCTGGAGGGGTTGCCCAACCTGCAGAGCCTGGGGCATCTGCGCATCGGCGAGCATACCGAAGAGATGCTCCAGTGCGATCTGGATTTTCAGACTGAAGAGCTGACGCTACTGCGCGAAGCCATCGCCTTCTGTGAGTCGGCCGGTGATTATGTCAGCCGCGAACTGCTGGAAGATATCCTCGGGTACGAGGAGGAATACGTCGACTGGATCGAAGCGCAGCAGTACCTGATCAGCAATGTCGGTAAAGAAAACTACCTGCAGTCTAAAATGTAGTCGGGAGGAGATGGACAATGAAAGGCAACGCAAAGGTTATTGACGCACTGAACGGTCTGCTGGCTATGGAACTCACCGCCATGGATCAGTATTTCATCCACTCCCGTATGTACGATGACTGGGGACTGCATAAGCTGTATGAGCGTATCGATCATGAGTTCGACGACGAGAAGGGCCATGCCTCGTTGCTGATCGAGCGTATCCTGTTCCTGGAAGGCACCCCCTGCATGACCAAGCGGGATCCGCTCAATATCGGTAACGATGTACCTTCCATGCTGCAGAGTGATCTCGATGTGGAGTATGCCGTCGACAAGGCGCTGAAGGACGCCATCAAAATCTGCGAACAGGAGCAGGATTACCAGAGCCGTGAGATTCTGGAAAAACTGCTGGAAGACACCGAGCAGGACCACGCCTACTGGCTGGAGAAGCAGCTGGGGTTGATTCAGAAGATCGGTCTGCCCAACTACCTGCAGTCACAGATGGGCTAGGCTCTATTCTCACCGGACACTATCGGGTGTCCGGTGAGCTCAGGCTTTGAATTCCGGAAACGAAACTGAAAATTCTGCACTGACGATCGAGAGGTTATCAGATAACCGTCCTGGTCGGCTTTCCCTTCCGCTGACGTGACTCAACGCTGCCGCTTTCTCCATTATTATCACAGCTGCCCTGGTATTGCTGAGCCGTGCGGTCCGGCAGGAATTTCCTGAACTGCAATCCTGTTAACAGCTATGCCCGTAGAATCAGTCAGATGCTGATATTGCCGATGTCGATATGCTCTGGCGGGCCTTTATCGAGCTGTGTCGTAGCAGGGTAATCATCTTCTGCTGAACCGGCGTGAGCTGTCTGTCCAGCCAGGCTGCCTGAATCTCAACCGTACTGTTTTCATCGGCCAACGGCCGGATGATCAGCCCCCGTCGAAAGTAATTACGCGCAGAATCCAGATGGATGGTGATGCCCATCTTGGCGGCAATCACGCCGAAAATACTCTCGCTGTTATGGGCTTCCTGCTTGATGCGGGGCCTGAAGCCTGCTCTGAGACAAAGGGCATCGAGGTGGCGCCGATAGTAAATCCAGTTTTTCCAGGCTCCGACCACCATGGGCTCTCCGGCCAGGTCCTGTACTCGTAGCTCCTGCTTATCTGCCAGCGGGTGTCCCTCATACAGGACGCAGACGAAACGTTGTTGCTGCACAGTGATGCAGGCGATATCTGTCTCGCTGATTTCACCGGTCAGGAAGGCGAAATCGAGCTGATGGTCGTAGAGATTACTGATCTGTTCATGGCTAGGGCTGTAGATCAGTTCGATTTCGATATCCGGATGCTGTCGCCTGAACTCATCGAGAATGGCCGGCAGGACACCATTGATTGCAAAATCGGTGTAACCGATGCGCAGCTTGCCGATGTCGCCTCTGGCCGCACGGCGGGTTCGCTCGATCGCCTTGTTTACGCTGTCCAATGTGCTGTAGCAACCGCTGAGAAACTCTCTGCCTTCGTCGGTCAGGCTGACCCGACGGTTGCTGCGCTCCAGCAACCGGACACCGAGATCATCTTCAAGCTGGCTGATAGTCCTGCTCAGAGCCGGTTGAGCCAGGTTCAGTTTTTCCGCCGCCCGTCGGAAATGAAGCTCTTCGGCGACGGCGATAAAGCAGCGCATATGGCGCAGTTCGATTCGCAAATTGATGCCTCGTGGATATCAAATGGTGCTTAATTGATATTATACAGGCACGTTCATATTCGCTAGTTTATTGATATCGGGTTGTTGATGGACCATGGGAGGCCATCAGCAGCATCGACCTCCCTGTCCGAATGGCGGTCGGGACTGAATCGGGTTTTCCGGTCTGTCCGGGCTGGCCTCTGAATCTCGCACAAACCTGAAAATAAAGATAAAACAGGGGTGAACAGATTATGGGTAGTACCTTCCACGGCGTTATCGCGTTTGCGATACTCGCGGCGATGCTGTTACTGGGCAGCATTCTCAGAAACCGGCTGCATTTTCTGCGTAATTCGCTGGTTCCCGCCAGCCTGATTGGCGGTGTCATCGGCTTCGCACTGCTTTCGCTGGAGTTGATTCCCGGCTATTCCTCTGCCGACTTTACTGCGCTGACATTTCATTTCTTTACCCTCAGTTTTATGTCGCTGTGTCTGACCGGCAGCAGTAAAAGCCAGTCCTCATCGGGAAGCAGCATCGTAAAAGGTGGTCTGTGGCTGACCGTGGCCTGGAGTGTCAGTCTGGGGCTGCAGGGGGTACTGGGCTATGGTGTCATTGCTGCCTACGATGCCGTTACCGGTGCCCAGCTCAGTGAATACCTGGGAGCGCTGGTGACTCATGGCTTCACCCAGGGACCGGGCCAGGCGCTGACTTATGGCGGTATCTGGGAGAAACAATACGGTATTGAAAATGCCGCCCAGGTTGGGCTGATCTATGCTTCGCTCGGATTTATCGTTGCCTTCCTGGTCGGTGTACCGGTGGCCAGACGTTTTATCCGGCGCGGTCAGAACAGCAATCGCGCGTCCAACATCGATGATAACTTTATCGCCGGTTTTTTCGCCCGCAACGATGCGCCGGTCACCGGCAGAATGGTGACCCACCCCGGTAACCTGGATTCTCTGGCATACCATCTGAGTCTGCTGGCGGTAGCCTATGTCCTGACCTATATCTGGCTGGGTTTTATGCAGGGAGTGGTGGCTGGCTTTAAGCCGTTCGGCGTTAATCTCAGTGTGCTGTTCAGCTACAACATGTTCTTTCTCCATGGTCTGGCGGTCTGTGTGCTGATGCGCTGGGGGCTGGACAGCTCGGGGCTGGATCGTCAGGTCGATAATGAAACGCTGAAGCGGATCACCGGCTCGTCGGTGGACTTTATGGTGGTCGGCACGCTGATGAGTATCAAGTTTGCCGTTCTCAGTGCGCTGCTGGTACCCATTACTCTGGTTACCCTGGTCATTGCCGTGACGACACTGATCGGCTGCCTGTGGATCGGGCGTCTGAGCGGCCAGCTGGGGCCGGAGCGGAGTGTTACCTCCTTCGGCTGTTGCTGTGGCTCAACCGGCAGCGGGCTGCTGCTGTTGCGGATGATGGATGCGGATTTCAGCACCTCGGTGGCTAAGGAACTGGCATTCTTCAACCTGGCCATTCTCTTCGTGAACTTTCATATCTTCTTTATCTTTGCGCCGGTCGCCCCGTCACTGGGCGCTGGGACCTATCTGGCGATCTTCGGCGGAACGGCCCTCTGTGTCCTGGCGTTGGTGCCCTTTCTGATGAGACGCAAGCTGGCCGCCGCACCGGTGGCGGGAATTGCTGCGAAATAATCTGCAGCCGGTGAGATAACACAGACTGAAAACGGGTAGTAAACCTATGAGCAGTAACGATAAGACAATCTTTGTTGCCCGCAACATCATCACCATGAATCCGTCCCAGCCGGTAGCACAGTACATCGCTGTCAATGAGGGACGGATCATGGCCGTGGGGCCCTGGCAGGGGGTGGAGCATCTGAAGGACTACCGGCTGGATGAGCGTTTTGCCGATAAAATCATTCTGCCCGGATTTGTCGAGGGCCACAGTCATGCGCTGGAAGGGGCGGTCTGGGATCACCTTTACCTGGGGTATTTCCCACGCACCGATCCTGACGGCCACCGCTGGCCGGGCATCACCGACCCGGACTCGATGGCCGCACGACTGCGGGCCGCTGCGGCAGAGTTGCCCGAGGGGGCTCCGTTGCTGGCCTGGGGGTTCGATCCGATCTTCTTTGAGGGGCAACGGCTCGACCGGCATATGCTGGACCGGGCGGTGGCTGAGCGGCCGGTGGTGGTTTACCACGCCAGCATGCATGTGATGACCGTCAACAGTCTGATGCTGGAGATGTCAGGACTGCACAAACACGCGGATATCCAGGGGGTTTGCCTCGACACAGGCGGGCTCCCCACCGGAGAGCTGCAGGAGATCGCCGCCATTCATGCGGTCTTTGAAGGACTGGGCCAGAACCTTTTTGAGTCGATGGCGGTACCCGATAATCTGCGGCGCTATGGCAGGATCTCCTGCAATGCCGGTGTCACCACCGTGACCGATCTCTATAACCCGCTTTCCGAACAGGGGGTGGCGGCGATGCGGGAGGTGACGGCGGAAGAGACCTTTCCGGCCCGGCTGGTGCCGGCGATGAGCGCCCTGGACCGCTCACCGGCAGAGGGCATCGCCCGTCTGCAGGAGTGTATGGAGTACAACACCGATAAGCTGATTTTCGGCCCGGTGAAGATGATGACCGACGGCAGCATTCAGGGCTATACCGCCCGCATGAAATGGCCCGGCTATCATGATGGTCATGCCAACGGTATCTGGAACGCGCCTCCGGAAACCCTGAAGCAGACCGTCCAGGCTTATCATCAGGCCGGTTTGCAGCTGCATATCCACACTAATGGTGATGAAGCGGTGGAGCTGATGCTGGAGGCGCTGGAACAGGCGCTGGAGCTGTGGCCGCGGCAGAATCATCGCCATACTCTGCAGCACTGCCAGGTGATTGATCATGCGCAGCTGCGGCGGGTAGCCAGCTCCGGAATCTGTCTGAATATGTTTGCCAATCATATTTACTACTGGGGGGATATCCACCGGGCCCGCACCCTGGGTTACGAGCGCAGTCTGCGGCTGGAACCGCTGGGCACGGCGCTGCGACTGAACATTCCGGTGGCGGCCCACAGCGATGCTCCGATTACCCCGATGGCTCCGCTGTTTACGGCCTGGTGCGCCGTGATGCGACAGACCGCCTCCGGTGATGTGCTGGGCACGGACGAGCGCATCAGCGTCCGCCAGGCGCTGGAGATGATCACCCTTGGGGCGGCCTGGACGCTGCGGCTGGATCACCTGGTGGGTAGCCTGGAAATTGGTAAGTTTGCCGATATGGCGGTGCTGGATGAGGATCCGCTGCAGGTTGCTCCTGAGCAGCTTCGCAATATAGGGGTTCATGCCACGGTGCTGGGAGGGCAGGTCCATGAGTGTCTCTGATCGCCCGGTCATCCCCGTCACGGTGATCAGTGGTTTTCTGGGGGCGGGCAAGACCACCTGGCTGAACCGACTGATCAGCGACGGTGGGCTGCCGGCCGACAGTCTGATTCTGGTAAACGATTTCGGCAGTATCAATATCGATGCCGAGCTGATCGAATATCAGAGCGATCGGATTCTCAGGCTGAGCAATGGCTGTATCTGCTGCACCCTGGGCGGCACTCTGGCAGATCAGCTGGCCGGGGTACTGCGCAAACCCGGCCCGCTGGCGGCGATCTATATCGAAGCCAGCGGCATCGCCGATCCGGCGCGGATTGCCGATATCGCCCGGGTCTCCGGACAGCTGCAGCTGAAGGAGACCCTCTGCCTGATCGATGCCAGCCAGTACCGGAGATACAGCACCGATGAGCGGGTGAAAGAGGTCTGGCATGCCCAGATCCGCAGTGCAACGAAGCTGCTGCTGAACCGTACCGGGCAGTGGGACCGACAACAGCTCAGAACGACACTGCAGCAACTGAACGCAAACGCGGAAATCATTTTTACGGCAGAGCGGCAATCGACTGCTGAAACAGAGACTGCTGAGATTGCCGCTGCCATTCGGAAGCCAGCCGCAGCCGCCACCGGTGCCTCGGTCGGCCTGACCTCCTTCAGCGTCATTCTGGAACGGCCGCTCTGTGAAGCGGAGCTGGAGAGCCTGTTCAGCGAGTACCGGGATGTGCTGCTGAGAGCCAAGGGTATCATCCGTACTGAAGCAGGTGGCAGAGCCCGTATAGTGCAGCTGAGCGGGGGGACTCTGAGCTGGTGGCCGGCGCCAGAAGCGACCGGTTGTGGCCAGCTGGTCTGTATCGGCAGCGATGGCGAGCGATTCGATGCATTGAAGTCGGCGCTTACATAGCGCTGTCGTTGCAGCCGGGTCTGTCGTTTAAGGTGCAGCACGGGGGTCGTCAGAAAACGGGTCATACAGAGACCCGTTTTTTATGCTTATGTAGCCGTCTCAGCCCCATTGTGCTCACTGAATCCCGGATTCCGACCGCAAATCCGGAACACGGGTTATTGCGGTGATATCGTACAAAACTTAATCAATTTTTAGGGTGGCTACTTGCGACTCAGGATTTTTATTGCCATCATGTGAAAAAATAAATATAAATTTCACAGAGGTGTTTGATATGGGTGGTATTTCATTTTCTGCCGATCCTGACGGGCTGCTGGAATATTCGGTGGTTTATACCGATCGCTCGCTGAATCATATGTCCAGATCGTTTCAGGGAGTGATGCGAGATATCTCCAGTACCCTGAAATCCGTCTACAGCGCCCATTCGGTGGCGATTGTGCCTGGCAGCGGAACCTTTGGCATGGAAGCGGTTGCCCGGCAGTTTGCCGGCGGCAGGAAGTGCATGGTCATCCGTAATGGCTGGTTCAGCTACCGGTGGACTCAGATCTTTGAGGCGGGCGGTATCCCGTCTGCCTGCCCGGTGCTGAAGGCGCGCCGGACTGAGGAGGGGCGAGAAGCTGCATTTGCACCAGCACCGATAGAAGAGGTGGTGGCGGCCATTCATGCGGAACAACCAGCGGTTGTGTTCGCGCCCCATGTGGAAACCTCATCCGGCATCATGTTACCCGACGACTACCTGCACGCAGTTGCCGATGCCGTTCACTCTGTGGATGGCATCTTCGTTCTGGACTGCGTAGCCTCCGGCGCTATCTGGGTGGATATGGAAGCGACCGGAGTCGATGTGCTTATCAGTGCACCCCAGAAAGGCTGGAGCAGTCCTGCCTGTTGTGCCCTGATCATGCTGAGTCGGAAGGCTCGGGACCTTGTCGAAACGACCCGGAGCACCAGCTTTTCCTGTGATCTTAAAAAATGGCTGCAGATCATGGCTGCCTACGAGAACGGTAGTCACGCCTATCACACCACCATGCCAACGGATGGGCTGGCTCGTTTTCGCGACGTGATAAAAGAAACCGAACGGTTCGGCTTTGAAAAGGCTCGTAAACGGCAACTGGAGCTGGGCAGGCGAGTGCGCCGCGAACTGGTTGAGCGGGGATTCCGAAGCGTGGCTGCCAAAGGGTACCAGGCTCCCTGTGTGGTCGTCAGCTACACCACGGATGCAGGGATCCAGAGCGGCGACAAGTTTGTCGTGCGTGGGTTGCAGATAGCCGCCGGTGGGCCTCTGGCCTGTGATGAGCCTGACGACTTCAGGACGTTCCGGATTGGCCTGTTCGGGCTGGACAAACTGCAGGATACCGAAGGTACCCTGAATAACTTCAGGAAAGCGCTGAACGCGATCCTGCTGGATTACTGGCATATTTAACCGGCGACCGCTTTCCTGGTTGCGTTCATCGCAGGAGGGGAAAAACTGAAGCGGAACCTCAGCTGCGGGGCCGCAGGCTTATCGATACTCAGCCGTCGATCAGGTCAGCGGCCGTTAGATCCCGGAACTGTAGTTATCCGGGTGCAGTTGTATCGAACCGGAAACGGTCGTATCACCTGTATTGATCTCTCTTGCTGCTGATTCTTGCGGCCGCCGCCGGAGAACCACTGCATTAATCTCCTTGTGTTGCCATCAGCTATGCTGCAGGTGTCAACAGAATGGAGGCTGAAAACCATGAACAAGGCCCTGATTGTTATCCTGCTGGTGGCATTCTGTGCCTTTTCTCACGCCGAGGAGGAGGTGACGCTGACCAGCGGTGAGTGGCCTCCCTACACTTCAGAGCATTTGAAACACTATGGCGTATTCTCGCGCATCGTCACCGAAGCCTTCGCCCTGGCGGGGTACCGGGTCCGCTATGAGTTTTTCCCCTGGAAACGCAGCTACGCATCGGCAAAAAATGGGGCCTTTGATGGCTCTGTTACCTGGGCCCCTACAGCCGAGCGAAAAAGAGATTTCTACTTTACTGACCCTGTGACCTTCAATCGTAAGGTCTTTTTTCACCTTAAAAGTTTTCCCTTTGACTACCGATCTGTAGACGATCTGAGGCAGTATCGTGTCGGTGCCACCGCGCAATACACCTACGGCGCCACTTTCGATCAGGCGGTCAGATCGGGGGCGATCCCGGCGGAGCTGGTGATGGATGATGCCCAGAATATTCACAAGCTGCTGCATGATCGGATTGATGTATTCCCCATGGACATAGAAGTAGGCTACTCGCTGGTTTATTCGGAGTTGTCAGCCGACCAGGCGGCGCTGGTCACCCATCACCCTCTGTCCGTGATGGAGGCTCCCATCGCTGTTGCGATATCCAGGCAGATACCGGAGCAGAGGGCGAAAAAGCTGATCGAGGGCTTTAACCGTGGATTGAAGCAGCTGGTGGAAAGTGGCAGTTATGACCACTATTTCTGGCAATCCCGAAGGGGAAAGTACCGGCAGTAATGGCAAGGAATAAGCTGCTCAGACGCTCTGAATATCACCTGATAATTTCTTTTATCGCTTCTTTCATCATCCCTGGCAGATAAATAATGATGCCTTCACTACGGCATTCTGATTAGTCAGGCTTATGTGAAAATAATAATAAATAGTTCATATGCGTGATTTGTTTTGAGTTTGTTGTGTTAACCTCTCTTCAGTTGTCCATCTTCAGGATTCAGATTCGGGAAGCTGATCCCGGGCAGTCAGGCACGCCTGAGCTGCATCGATCTGTTGTCGGGTGATGTTCCTGCTGGATGGACAGAGCGCTTCTTCCCACACCTGTTTTTATGACGTTTGCCATGGGGTCGGGGCTTTGTCCGATATTGCCGGACACTTCCCGGAAACCTGCGGCGCATGATCTCAGAGGTGGTTAATCTGCTCAGATCCGCTGTTCCCAGCGAGAGGACAAGCTGGTCACCTCATTTGAGCTGAACGCATAGCCGGAGATATCGATGAGTAACAAAAATAAGATTACAAAGCTGTTTTCCGCTTCGATCGCCGTCATTTTCGGAGCTGGACTGACTCTGGCGGTCGAGGCCAGAACCTTCAGGGTGGCTGTGGGCGATGCCGGCGGCAGTCCGCAGCATGAGCTGGGTAAAAAGTTTGCTGAGCTTCTCAATCAGAAAACCGGCGGTAAACACCAGGCCAGACTGTTTCAGAAAGGCCAGCTTGGCAGCGAGCAGGATACTGTCAACGATGCGGCGATGGGGACACTGGATTTTTCGATTCTGGCGATTAACAACATAACCCCTTTCTCTCCCACTGTGGGTCTGTTTACGCTGCCCTATGTTATTCAGAGCCTGGATGAGGCTGTGGAGCTGACTCAGGGCGAGGTAGGACAGGAACTGGTAGAAAACACCGTACGCGATGCCGGTGTTCGAATAATTGGCTGGACCTATTCTGGTTTCCGGGTGCTGACCAATTCGAAAAAGCCTGTCAGAACTCTGCAGGATATGCAGGACCTCATTGTACGGGTGCCCAAGAATGAGATCATGATCGATACTTACAGGGCCTGGGGTGTGAACCCGACACCCATGTCCTGGACCGAGACATTTACCGCCCTGCAGCAGCGGGTAGTGGACGGCCAGGATAATCCGTATATGACCATCTATGCGATGAAGTTCTATGAAGTCCAGAAGTACATCACTAACATGCGCTATATATTCCTGATTGAGCCGTTGATCGTCAGTGAGGCTGTGTTCCGGGATCAGTCTCCGGAGGTTCAGCAGGCTATTCTGGATGCCGGAAAAGAGGCTACGGTGCACAGTGCGAACTTCCTGCGTGAGCGAGAAGCTGAGATCCGGAAAGAGCTGGCTTCGAAGGGTATGCAGATTGATGATCCTGCGGATGGGGAGAAAGAATGGATAGAAAAGGCCACTGAAGCGGTCTGGCCTAAGTTTTATGACAGCATCGGTGGTAAGGAAAAGCTCAACCGGGTGCTGCGCCTGCTGGGGCGCAGCGAGGTCTAGAAATCCGGGATAGCCCCTTCTTCCGGTATAAAAAAGGCGAACCTGTAGTTCGCCTTTTTTGTTTGTCGGGGCCGGTTAAGGGGCTGAGTCAGCCGACCTCAACCGAATTGATAACGACTATTGAAGGTGGAAACTTTTCACCTTCAAAAATCAATGACATAGTTTGGAAATTTAAGCACCTGAAGTTGGAAGCTATCTACAAATCTGATAATGCCAATCGACCGGCTGATACATTGAAGATGGAAACTCGCTGAAAAGCCGATTGTGATGCCTGGCAGAATGTTACTGGCATTGATCAACTTTATGCGTCGAGGAGACTGAGATCATAACTTCCTGGAAGTGGAGGCGGTTCAGAAGTGATACGCAGTCCCTGTCCTTTCCCCATTCGTACTACTTTGTAAGCAAAGATGGAACGATCTCTTTGATCAGGTTGATCACGACTTCGACTCTGGTGACTCGACTTGCACCGAAACGGTAAGCCAGCATTACTTCTGTGTCGAAGGACTCCCAGTCGGGTAAACAGTTTTCTAACTCTCCCCTTTGGATCAAATCATCAGCAATAAACGTTGGAATCAATGCCACGCCTTGATGCCTGCATGCCAACTGCATTAAAGAGCTGAAGCTATCTATAGATACCAGGCCTCTGACGCGGAGGGTTTTAACTTGTTTTTCCAAAGCGATTGAATTGCTCGTCGAGCAGGGACGAACCCTCCATATCCGATCCGCTCCCTGATTTGAGAACACGAGGGCATTGACTGAAAGTAAATCCTCCGGTTTACGTATTAAATTGCCTTTCAGGTAATCAGGACTGGCGACAAAAATACGTTTGTACTTTCCAAGTTTGCTGGCTACCAGCCCTTCATCACTAATATGACCAGTCCGAATGGCTAAGTCGAAAGATGGATCCTGAATATTTTCAAGATCATATCCCAGCTTTACCACCAGATTGATTTCTGGGTAGATTGATGTGATTCGGGGTACAAGATTTTCAATGAACCTGGCGCCCAGGTCAGGTGTCACCGCAATTCGAACAACGCCACTCGGGCGCGCAACTTCCTGTTCTGCCTGTTCAAGCAATTGCTCCCCTTCCGCGATCAGTGAAACAACTCTGGGCAGCAATTGGCGACCTTCTTGCGTTAGATTTACGCGGCGAGAGGTTCGGGTGAATAATTTAACCCCCAATCGCTCTTCCAGCTTGAACAGCTGAGTGCTTACAGCGGACTTGGCTAGCCCCATTCGTTCCGCTGCTGCTGATATGCCACCGGCATCGGCGATCTCAACAAAGACGGATAGCTCTTGGAAATTCATTGTTCTTAATTTGTGAACCATTTGTTCATCTTGACAACATTGTTCTTAAATGGTCCTGCGATAATACTCAACCTGATACAGCAAGCCCAGCTTGCACCGAAATCTGAAACGAAGACTGAGGAAATCAGAGTGAAAAAGAAGATTCTAATTACCGGAGCTAGTGGTGGCTTTGGTGCGCTAACTGTTCATACATTGCTGACACGAGGCCACACGGTTGTGGCGTCGATGCGAGACCCTGATGGACGCAACCAGGATATTGCTGAAGAACTATCGGCTGCGGGAGCTCACATTATCAGTATTGATGTGACTGATGACATATCTGTACGTAATGGGGTTCTAGCTGCAATAGAGGTCGCTGGAGGCCTTGATATTCTAATAAACAACGCGGGTGTCGGTATGCTGGGCATTCAGGAAGCATTTACTGCGGACGATTTAAAAAAATCATTTGATATCAATGTGTTTGGTCTGCACCGCATGACACGCGAAGTATTCCCTTATTTCCGGGGTCAGAAATCCGGATGTGTTATCAATATTTCAAGTGTATTAGGCCGGATAACTATACCATTCTATGGTCCGTACAACGCTTCTAAATGGGCGGTAGAAGCTTTGACTGAAAATAGCCGTACTGAGGGATCTGCGTTTGGAATTGACGTTGCCCTTGTCGAGCCAGGTGGTTATGGCACGAGTTTTCAGGACAATTTGATTCGTCCAAGCGACCGGAAGCGCGTGGAAGAATTAGGTGATTTCGGAAGCGCGCCAGAAGGTTTCCTGGAGAGCTATAAAGAGAAGCTCGCTAAAAATCCAGCACAAGACCCACAAGATATTGCTTATGCAGTCGCAGAGTTGGTTGATACACCACACGGGGAGCGTACATTCAGGGTTCTTGTGGATGAAATGGGAGTGGGGGCGCAGTTAGCACCTTACAATGATCAATTGCATGGTATCACTGAAGGGCTATACGGAGCTTTCGGCATTGCTGATATGCTGAAAGTGAAAAGCTAGCCCAGGTATTTAGATCGTTCATCCAGAGTAGATATTTCTTCGCATATCTGCTCTGGCAGAAAGGGCCCTGCCAGCTTTAAGTTCTCACCAGTCTCCATCCTCAGCAGGGATATATGAAGCTTCGCTTTTTCTGTAGGTGTACCACGTTTCAGCAGGGCTATAACGGTCAGACTGAATCGAGGTAAGTAAACCAACCTGGTTCTACAGCCTCACTATAAAGTCGATAACCTTGCAATGAGCTTTTCAGAAGCAATATCCAGCCCTGACTAAGGAGGGCTGGATATATCTAGTTTCCAACTTGATTAGCCGTGATCACGAATCCGGTTTTTAGCGGTAGCTGTCGATATCCGGGCAGCTGCAGATAAAGTTACGGTCGCCGTAGACGTTATCGATCCGATTGGACGCCGGCCAGAACTTGCCGGCCTTCAGTGAAGCCACCGGGAACACCGCCTGCTCACGGCTGTAGGGCCGGCCCCAGTCGCCTTCAACCACATCGGCCTGGGTGTGAGGCGCATTCTTCAGCGGGTTGTTGTCGGCATCCAGAGCCCCGCTCTCAACATCGCTGATCTCCTTGCGAATCGCCGCCATGGCTTCCACCAGCCGATCGATCTCGGCCTTAGACTCGGATTCGGTGGGCTCGATCATCAGCGTGCCGGCCACCGGGAACGACATGGTCGGGGCGTGGAAACCGAAGTCCATCAGCCGCTTGGCGATATCCTCTTCGCTGATACCGCTGCTCTCCTTGATCGGACGGATATCGACGATGCACTCGTGGGCTACCCGGTTATTACGACCGCGGTAGAGGATCGGATAGTGCTCGGACAGCTTCTCGGTCATGTAGTTGGCATTCAGAATCGCCACCTGGGTCGACTTCTTCAGCCCCTCGGCGCCCAGCATGGCGCAGTAAGCCCAGGAAATCGGCAGGATCGAACCGGAACCGAACGGCGTCGCCGAGACCGCACCCATGTCGGCCTTCGGACCGTCGATCGGGCTGACCTGATGGTTGGGCAGGAAAGGCGCCAGATGACTCTTAACACCGATCGGGCCCATGCCGGGACCACCGCCACCGTGAGGAATCGCGAAGGTCTTGTGCAGATTGAGGTGAGAGACGTCGGAGCCGATCTCGCCCGGCCTGGACAGCCCCACCTGGGCGTTCATGTTGGCGCCGTCCATGTACACCTGACCGCCGTTGTCATGGATGATCTGACAGATCTCCTTAATGCTCTCCTCGAACACCCCGTGAGTGGACGGGTAGGTGATCATGATGCAGGACAGGTTATCTGCGTGCTGCTCGGCTTTCGCTTTCAGATCCTCGACGTTGACGTTGCCCTGCTCATCACACTCGACCACGACCACCTTCATCGCCGCCATCGCAGCGGAGGCCGGGTTGGTGCCGTGAGCGGAGCTGGGGATCAGGCAGATATCGCGATGACCCTGGCCCTGGCTTTCCTGGTACTTGCGGATCGCCAGCAGACCGGCGTATTCACCCTGAGCGCCGGAGTTGGGCTGCATGGAAACCTTGTCGTAGCCGGTCACTTCCACCAGCATCTCTTCCAGCTCGTCGATCATTTTCAGGTAACCCTGAACCTGATCGCGGGGCGCAAACGGATGAATATTGGCGAACTCCGGCCAGGTGACCGGAATCATTTCGGTGGTTGCATTCAGTTTCATGGTGCAGGAACCCAGCGGGATCATGCCGTGAGTGAGGCTGAAGTCCTTGTTTTCCAGACGCTTCAGGTAGCGAAGCATCTCGGTTTCGGAATGGTAGCTGTTGAAGACCGGATGAGTCAGGAACTCGGAAGAGCGGCGCAGTCCCTCCGGAATACCGGCATCGGTAGTCAGTGCCCCATCGATGGCTTCCGGATCCGGAACCTGGGCATTGTCGCTGAACAGGGCCCAGAGAGTGGCTACATCTTCACGGGTGGTGGTTTCGTTCAGACTGACCGCCAGTTGCTGGTCATTAACGATACGCAGGTTGATGCCCTGCTTCAGTGCCCGCTGGATAATGGCCTGTTGCTGATCCGCCACATAGACGGTCAGGGTATCGAAATAGTGCAGATTGGTTACCTGCAGGCCCAGTTGCTTCAGACCCTCAGCCAGAATGGCAGTCAGACGCTGGACCCGTTGAGCAATCCGTTTCAGGCCTTCCGGCCCATGATAAACCGCGTAGCAGGCAGCCATATTAGCCAGCAGTGCCTGGGCGGTACAGATATTGGAGGTCGCCTTTTCGCGTCGGATATGCTGCTCCCGGGTCTGCATAGCCATCCGCAGTGCCTGCTGGCCGCGGCTGTCGATGGAAACACCGATAATACGGCCGGCGGTGGAGCGCTTGAGTTTCTCCCGTGTGGCGAAATAGGCCGCGTGAGGACCACCGAAGCCCATGGGAACGCCAAAACGCTGAGCGCTGCCCAGCACCACATCGGCCCCCAGCTCGCCCGGTGCCTTCAGGTGAACCAGGCTGAGCAGGTCGGCGGCGACACAGACCAGTGCTTTCTGCTGCTGAGCCTTGCCGATCAGTTCCTCCAGGTCGGTAATCTCGCCGTTCATGCCCGGGTACTGCAGCAGTACACCGAAGCAGTCGTGCTTCTCGAGATCGGTGGCGGGATTGCCGACCACCAGATCGAAGCCGAAATATTCGGCACGGGTGCGGATAACGTCCAGGGTTTGGGGGAAGACATTGTCGGCGACGAAGAACAGGTTGCTCTTCTTACGGTTGGATCGCTTGCAGAGCGACATCGCTTCGGCGGCGGCCGTGGCCTCATCCAGCAGCGAGGCGTTGGCCAGGTCCATACCGGTCAGATCGATGATCATCTGCTGGAAATTCAGCAGCATTTCCAGCCGGCCCTGGGAAATCTCCGGCTGGTAGGGCGTGTAAGCGGTATACCAGCCCGGATTCTCCAGTACGTTGCGGACGATCACATTGGGAGTGATGGTGTTGTAGTAACCGAGGCCCAGATAGGATTTGTTGATTCTGTTCTGGCTGGCCATGTTCTTCAGGCGGCTGAGAATATCCCGCTCGCTGATCGGGCCGGGCAGATTCAGCTCTTTCTTCAGCTGGATCGCCTCCGGCAAAGTGGTCTGTGACAGTTCATCCAGACTCTTCAGTCCCAGAAATTCCAGCATTTCGCTGATCTGCTGCTGGTCCGGGCCGATGTGCCGTTGGAGAAATTCGTCGTGCTGTTCCAGTTCGTACAATGAAGGAGAGTAGCTCATTCCTTACCTCGAATTATCGGTATCCAGCAGTGGCTTAATAGTAGCTGCTGAGACGGGGAGTCTGGACGTCGGTAAAAAAAGAACGCCATTTTAGCGTTTTTGGTGACGCGGAAATAGCAAATATTTCTGAAATGCTACAAAGGTTTCGGAATGGCTTAATCAGGAAATAGAGATGTAGTGATGCTGCATTTCAGAGCAGGGGCGGCAAACGGCTGCTTCAGAACCGGAACGGAGTCCGGGCTGGCGACCGGGGGGATTCCCGGGCCCCGCTGAGCGGAGCCCTTCGGGATCATCAGGAAAAGTAGCTGCGATTGCTCTTTTTACGGAACTGAGTGACCAGAATGATCAGCAGCAGAGCAAACAGAACCAGCGACTGCTGCGGAATGGTCAGTCCCGCCAGTTGCCACTGGATCTCGGCGCATTCTCCCGAGCCGCTCAGTATCATGCCCAGTGCATCCTGAAGCGGAAACGCTTCCAGCATATACTCCAGTCCCGGACCGCACTCCGGCACCTTGTCCGCGGGCAGGCTCTGCAACCAGATATGGCGGGCACTGACAGCGATACCCGCAAGCGTCGTCAGCAGACCCAGCAGCGCATATATCCGCTGCCCCAGCTGCTTAGGGTTATGGAGAAATGCCAGCAGGAACAGGGCCGCCTGAATCAGCACGATCAGACGAACGGCAGTACAGAGCGGGCAGGGGTCGAGACCGAGTTCGCCCTGCAGGTAGATGACGGCAAAAGCGATGGATGCACAACAGATCAGAAAACCGGACAGGTTCAGCGGCCGATAGGCAGTTCCCCTGCTTTCGCTGTAGTAGTTCAATTCTGGCTCCCCCGTTCTTTTCTCTCTTACCGGTGTAGTCCCGGTTTGCGGTGGTACGTCCCAGACGATTTACAGACATCCTGAAGAAACGCTGTTCCTCTTACCTGTCGTGCCGGTTTATCTTCAGTACAGACATCGCCTTCAGAGGCCAGAACAGGGGGGAAGCAGTTCCTTAGTGGCTGATTTAGCTAATAAATCAGCCGTTCGTCGGAGAACCACATAATAAAGAAGTTTATTTTTTTTGCCAGTTCTGTCCGGGCACCCGGTAGAACTGCCCGGGTGTCAGCTTGTCGATCAGCCTCTGACCAACCCGCTGCTCCATAATGTCGAGGCTGACACCGGCCTTTCGGGCCCTGTCGGTGTAGGCGTTGCGGCGCTTGCTGTTGATCGACTGCACCAGCGCCTTTACATCGGCGCGGGGACTGGCGCTGACACTGGCCAGGTAGCCGTTGCTCTGCTCGCCCACCAGACCACTGCTTCTGGCTTCGGCCAGGCCCAGCGCCAGTGCCGGGGTCACCGTGCCGGCTCCCAATACCAGAACCAGGGCCAGCAGCAGTCTGCCAACCGGGCTGCGTTGAAGCCACCGTGAGCGGGTGCGTTGTTTCAGCTGCGCATAGATCAGTTGAACGTGCATGTCGGTATCCTTAATCAGAACAGTTCACTGTTTTCGTCGAAAAGCTCATCGATCTCTTTATCCACCCGGATCAGGATCTCGTGCTCAATTTTGACATTGAGGTTGATGGTGATGGGTTCCTGGGGAACCGCGACTTCGACTCTCGGTGAGCAGCCGGCAACCGCAAACAGCAGGGCTGTCAGGGCAAATGATCGGCGTAATGCCATTTTCTAACCTCTGTATTCAGGTCGGCGATTCAGGCGTTCAGTTCGCCTGAGGCCATTATTGTCAGTTTCTCAGTTGCAGCTTCTGATCCAGTTTTTCGCTCAGACTGCCCGAGAACTGCAGTGCTTTGAGTAACTTCAGCAGATTCTGTTCGATCCTGATGTTAAAGTCGACAGGCTGGCCATTCTGCCAGTTCGGATTGCTCCCTTTCAGAGCGGTATCCAGCACCAGAGTTCCGTCGGGTTGATAATCTATCCCCAGATCCAGCTGGTGATAGCGAAAATCACTGAGGGCTTCCATTGCAATGGCCAGCCCGTAGTTGCCGGCGGCTGCCGCGTTGCCAGCCGCGGGGCGCCAGGCGAGCATGCCTCCGGGGGGGCGAGCGCTGATTCTGCCGTCTCTGACCCGTATCTGGTCACCGTCGATCGTCACCGGCAGCTGGCCGCTGAGTCGGCCGTTACCAAGGACTTCTTTCCCGGGTTGCAGGGCAAGAATCTGCTGCAGATCCAGATTTTCCACCCGGATACGGGCTGATCCCTTCAGCTCCGGCAACTGCAGGCTGACGGGCCGGCTTTGAACCCGCCCTCCCAGCAATCGCAGAGTCGGGCTATGAAGCATCAGTTGCCAGTGACCATCGGTCCCTATATCGCCGGGACGGAGACTGAAACCGGTGCCCATATCGGACAGGGTTAACGGGCCCTGTAGTTCCGCAATGCGGACAATGCCGTGGGCCTGCGGCAGTTCATCGGAAGCCGCAGCGAACTGAACCGCCGCTATAGCACTCCGGACCTGCCAGTTTCGGGCTGTCCCGGATACTCCGGTGATACCGAGATCTCCTTCCGCCTGCCAGCGCAAAGTCCCGTTTTTTGTTCTGCGGGCAAAGGTTGCCGTCCCGCTGAGCTGCCCATCCCGGATATCCAGTGCCTGGCGGAGCTCCTGATGCCGGACCGGAATCAGTGCGGTCAGGGCCGGAATCGCGGCCGGTGCCAGCCGCCATGTCGAATCCAGCCGCTGACTCTGCAAATTGAGCTTTCCGGAACCGGTAACGGCGACGCCACTGTCGGCAATGGATGTCGCCAGGCTGAAATCGAGCTGCGGAAACTGGAGCCGCCAGGGGCTGGCCAGTTGCAGTGTCGGGATCGACCAGTCCTGCCAGCCCGGTTGCTGAACGCGGACCTGCAGATTGCCCCGCAATTGTGTTGCCTCTTTACTGGTGGATTGCATCTGCAGGTGCCCCGCCAGACTGCTGGCGGACAGAGCACCGCTGCTGATCTGCCCGCCGGCCAGGTTGACCCGCAAGGGGCTCAGGGACCAGTGTTCGGAAACAAAGGCGGTGTGCAGTTGCAGCGGGCTGTCGGTGACCAGGTTGAGTTGCCGGAGTTCGAGATCGGGCTGGTTCAGCTGATTGACGCTCAGATAACTGCCGCTGTCGAGATTAAGACTGATAAAACGGCCGCCGACGGCCAGGGTACCGCTGGTGCGGACGCTCAGTTGCCGGAGTCGAATAAGATCGATGTGGACGTCCTGCCGGGCCAGGTCGGCCGTAAAGTGGGCCCAGCTGTTATCAGGCTGCCAGTGAAAATCACTGAGTCGAATGTGGCTCTGCAACCGAGCGGTCTGCTCAGACTTATCGCTCAGCGGCTCAATCAGCAGGGCACCGGCAGTGCTGTCCAGTCGCGGCATCTGCTGCCAGCGCAGGCTGCCGCTGAGATTGTCGGCCGACTGAAGCTGCCAGTGACTGGCCAGTGCGGGATGGGGCAGGGTACCTGACCTGAGGCTGAGTGTTGCCCGGCTGTCGGGCAGAAGCCGCCAGTGCAGCTGGTGGCGCTGCCATTCAAGTAGCGCCTTCAGGCTGAGGTTACCGGCCTGTAGCGAATGATTCCCTCCGTCCTGTTGTAGTTGCAGCGACAGTTGCTGGTTGAGCTGAATGCTCTCTGTTGCGAGCTGGCCCGAGGGGCTCAGGGGCATCTGAAGCTGCCAGTGGCTTTCGCTGCGTCCCTTCAGCTGCCAGTTCGGAGGCAATCCGCTCAGCAGATCCAGGTGCCGGAGCAGTGGTATCAGCCGGGTCAGATCAGCCTGGTCGGTACCCTGCGCAGAAAGCTGCCCCCTGGCGGTCTGCAGCTGACCCTGCAGACGGTACACTGGCTGTTGCTGTTGATCTGTAGAAAAACTGAAATGGTTGTCGGGGCTCCAGTCCAGATTCAGCTGAAGCGGCATTTCCATTCCGCCGCCACTCTGCAGGCGGGCGCTGAAGCCGGACGGGGTCAGCTTCAGCTGGCCGGACAGCTCCGGTGATTGTTGGATCGATCCCTCCGCCGACTGCCGCTCCGGTAGTCGCAAACGCAGCTGCTGCAGTTCCAGCGAGATTTCACCCACCGGCAACCGTTGCATCAGCTGGCCGGGCAGCGGCAACCCGGTCCGGTCCCTTGCATCGTCGCTGGCTGCCGAACCCATACTCAGATCGGCCATGAGGGTCAGGCCCCTGATATGAAAGCTTTTCAGTTGCTGAGTTCTCAGCAGTTCAAGAGGGCTGAACTCCAGCTCCAGCGTAGTGGCCTGCAACTTCCCGATCTTCAGGGCAGGGCAGTGTTCGAGCCGGAGGTTACGGGCTGTCAGCCTGTTCCATTGCGGTCGTTCGAATTCAGCTGAACTCTGCTGGCAACCCAGCTTATCCAGCAGCTTTGCGGCCTGCCAGCTGAACAGCTGCGGAGTGGCTATATAGAGCCCGGCTGGCACCAGCACCAGGGAGATCAGTAGCAACAGCACTATGGCCAGTCGCACCCTCATGGTGATCTGGCTGCCATCAGTCTTTGCGGTCCATGTCCATAGGGGAGGTTAGCCCTTTCGCTGAGTGAATCGACACTATAAATTCCGTACAATGCATCCGTCCAACAAACTTAATGAGGGAGTGATTTCTTGGACCCCATCCTGGTATTTCTGATCGCAGGCACCTTTGCTATGAGTGCCTCTATTTCCGCCAGCAAGCTGCTGAAACTTCCGGTCGAAGAACAACCGGGCTGGATGCAGGGCAAAAGTGGCAATGTCCGTGTACTGCTGGGGGGGAACCTGTTTGCCCTGATCCTGGTGGCGACCGTGGTGTTCGGTGTCTACCATCTCACCTGGTGGGTACCGGTAGCCTGCCTGTTTATTACCTTCCCGGTGCTTCATGTCATTATTCTGGAACGGCTGCTGGGCCCGGCTAAGGGCTTTATGTTCAGTGGTTTTGCTGCCATCGCCAGTACACCCCTGTTGTGGATTTTCTGGTGACCGCGCTTTGCCGGACAGGACTCGGCACTGACTGATGAACAGCGTCGACTGGCTGGCTGACCCCCGATTCATGATCGTTGCCGGTCTCGCTCTGGGGGCGCTGACCGCCCTGATTCTGAGTGCTCTGGCTCAGCAGGGCCGGCGACGACGGTATGCCGAACAGCAGCACCTGTTGCAGGAGCAACTGGCCAGCCAGCAGAGCCAGCTGGAACAGTACCGCGATGACAACCTGCGCCTGCAGGTGGAACTGTCCGGGGCCCGGGAACGGCTGATCGGCATGGATCGGGTGGAAGAGGAACTGTTCCAGCGTGAAGATCAGCTGCAGCAGTTGCAGCAGCAGTGCAGTCAGCTGCAGGCTGAACTGCGGGAGCGGGATACCCGTCTGCAGCTGGAACGGGAAGGTCACGCCGAAAAGATGGCCGTGCTGGAGCAGGCCAGGGAGAAGCTGCAGCTGGAGTTCCGGGATCTGGCCCAGCGAATCTTTGAGGAGAACAGCCAGCGTTTCGGCAGTCAGCAGCAGGAACATCTGCGGGGGCTGCTGTCTCCGTTGCGGGATCAGCTGGGAGACTTCCGGCGCCGGGTCGACGATGTCTACGATAAAGAGGCCCGAGACCGACGCGGCCTGCAGGAACAGATCGAGCACCTCAAAAAACTGAACCTGCAGATGAGCCAGGATGCACTCAACCTTACCAGGGCGCTGAAATCGGAAACCAAGACCCAGGGCAACTGGGGGGAACTGGTGCTGGAGCGGGTACTGGAGCAGTCGGGCCTGCGCCGGGGCCATGAATATGAGGTGCAGTTCAGCAGTCAGGACCGGAATGGTCGCCGCTATCAGCCGGACGTGATTATCCGTCTGCCCGAGCAGAAAGATATCGTTGTTGATGCCAAGGTGTCACTGGTGGCCTGGGAGCGTTACTGTTCCTCTGACGATACCGATGATCGCCGGCAGGCCCTGAGTGAGCACCTGCTATCGCTGAGACGCCATATTAAAGGGCTCAGTGAAAAGGGGTATGAGAATCTGCCGCAGCTGCGCAGCCTGGATTTCGTGCTGCTGTTTATCCCCATCGAAGCCGCCTTTATGGTAGCGCTGGAGGAAGATTCTGAGCTGTTCGCGGCTGCCTTCGACCGTAATATTCTGCTGGTCAGTCCTTCGACGCTGCTGGTTACCCTGCGCACGGTTAATAATATCTGGCGCTACGAGAAGCAGAACCTGAATGCCTGGGAAATAGCTCGTCGGGGCGGTGAGCTCCACGATAAGTTTGTCGGCTTTGTGGATTCTCTTGAAGACGTGGGGCGGCACCTGCAGCAGGCCACAAATGCCTGGGAAACAGCCCACAAACGTCTGTCCAGCGGACGGGGTAATCTGGTCAGCCGGGTCACGGAATTGCAGAGTCTCGGTGTCCGGGGCAAGAAGCAGCTGCCGGAAGCGCTTACTGAATGGGCCACCGAGAGTGATCGTGCAGAGGCGCTGGCCGGCGCGGCCAACAACGGTTCGAGTGCTGATGCCGATGGCCGCGAGCCAGAACCAGACAGCTGACAGCGGTTGTCACCGTAGCAAAGAGCGGTTCAACCTTCGGCAAAATACTCTCTGAGAAAGGCAATAAAGGTGCTGATCTTGGCCGGCATAAATTGTCGGTGGGGATAAACCGCATAGATGTTGCCTTCATTGACCTGATAGTCGGGAAACAGCTGCACCAGTTCCCCGCTCTGCAGGTATTCCCGCACCATGAATTCCGGTTTCAGAATGATCCCGACGCCGAGCCGTGCGGCCGCTACCGAGGCCCGGCCGTTATTGCTGTTGAGTCGCCCGTTGACTCGGATGGCACAGCTCTGTTGCGGATTGTGAAACTGCCACTCATTGTTGGTGGAGGAGTAGGTATAGGTCAGGCAGTTGTGGTCTTTCAGCTGCTCTGGTGAGGTCAGCGGCGGATGGCTCTGCAGGTAAGCCGGTGCGGCACAGCAGATAACCCGGCTGGGCATAATACGCTGGGCCACCAGACTGGAATCCTCCAGCTGGCCGATTCTGATCGCCATATCGAATCCCTCTTCAATCAGATTAACCTTGCGGTCCTGATAGTTGATATCGATCCGGACCTCCGGATGACGGTTCAGATAGATAGCAATAGCTGGCGCCAGACAGAGCACGCCGAAGTCGATCGGGCAGGTCAGCTTCAGCAGCCCCCCGGGTCGGGAGCCCATCTCATACAGCGAGGCTTCGGCTTCCTCGATATCGCTGAGCAGATTCAGGCAGTGCTGGTAATAGCGTTCACCGGCTTCAGTGGCACTGACCCGACGGGTGGTGCGATTGAGCAGCCGAATACCCAGTTCCTGTTCCAGAAAGGCGACATGTTTAGTGACCATCGCCGGTGACAGGCTGAGATCGCGGGCGGCGTGAGAGAAGTTCTCCCGGGAAACCACTCGACAGAAGACCTTCATACTGGTGAGTTTATCCATATCGCATACCCATAGATTCGTAATATTGTTTATCTATAGTAAATAAATATTTTGATGAAAGGGTTATTAATTGATTAATGGTTAATAGTTAAGCTGGCTTCATCGTTCCACCCACTGATTCGGTTATCTACGAGGACAATAATGATGAATCCAATTAAACAGGCTGTGCTGGCTTCTGCTCTGACCCTTTCCGCCGGTGTCGTTTCCCAGGCCTGGGCCGCTACCGAGACCTACAGTATCGATCCGGCCCACTCTTTTATTCAGTTCAGCATCGGTCACCTGGGGGTGAGCACCACCGTCGGTCGCTTCAACAAGTTCGAAGGATCTTTCCAGGTTGATAAAGATAACAGCGACAGCAACAGCGTGGAGCTGGTGGTGGATACAGCCAGTGTCGATACCAACCATGAAAAGCGTGATGCTCACCTGCGCAGTCCGGATTTTTTCGATGTTAAGCAATATCCGGAGATGAGTTTTCGTAGCACCGGTTACGAGGGTGATCTCTCCGGGGGTACCCTCAGCGGTGAACTGACCCTGCACGGCGTAACCAGGTCGGTTGAATTCAGTCTGAAACAGGTCGGCGAAGGTAAGGATCCCTGGGGCGGCTATCGTTCCGGTTTTCAGGCCACCACCTCTCTGAAGCGCAGTGATTTCGGCGTCAGCTATTTTATTCCGGGCGTTTCCGATGAAACGGAAATCTCTGTGTTTATCGAAGGTATTCGCCAGTAACCACGGCCCTTTCTTTTCCTTCAGGTTTTCGTCCGCAATTAGGGGGCCGGATTTCCGGCTCCGGTATTTTCGGGTCTCTATTTTTACATCGCCAGACCGGTCGCTACCGACCCGGACTGAAAAGGTGAATCGAGATGTATGCTGAATCCTCTTCCGACGCCAATCTGTTGATGCTGATGCAGACCGCGGGGGGGCCACTGGCCGTGATGCTGTTCGGGCTGTTGCTGTGCTGGTGGTTACGCCGTCGGTTGTCGCCGCTGGCAGTAATGTTACCGGCCGTCGCCATTGGTTTCTGGATCAGTTACGGCTGGATTCAGGGGCGCTCGGGTCTGCCGCCGCAACAGGCGATGGATGTGCTGATTCCGTTGTTGCTGTCGGTGCTGTTGCTGGAACTGGCGCTGCCCCGGCTGAACCTGTCCCGATATGGTCAGATGACGGTTTCAGTACTGCTGGTAGTGGGATTCAGCGCCTGGATGCTGTACCCGATTCTGTCCCGTAGCAGCGGCTTCGACGCTTTTTTGCTGTTGCTGGCGGCGGGGTTGTTTTACCTGCTGTTGCAGTCCGGGTTCGGCGGCAGGGGCTGCGATAATGTCCGCGATGCGGTCGGGGTCACGATGGTTGCGGCTGCGGCACCTGTGTTCGCAGTGGACGGTAGTCTGTTGCTGGCACAGCTGAGCGGCGCACTGGCCGCCGGGCTCGGTGTGCTCTGGCTGGCCGGGCTGCTGATCCGACCGCTGGCGAACAGCGTTGTGGTGTTTACACCGGCAATGACGACGGCGCTCTATGTTGCGGCCCACCAGTATGCTGAAGTCAATTCGGTGGCGCTGTTGCTGATCAGTGTGGGGACGCTGCTGGTTGTTCAGATTCGTCGCTGGTGGCCTGTTGCTTCCGTCCCGGTGGATAATTTCCGGGTGCTGTTGCTGGCTGCAGTGCCGTTTACGGCATCACTCTGGCTGATCTGGCCGGAACAGTCGCTGTACTGATTACGGACTGAAAGGAGACCGGAAGTCGGACAATGTATGCGGCTGACACCCTAATGGTTGCCCTCAGTGAAGGCGAAAGACAGGATTACGGAAAAGAGCGGAGTTATGCAGATCAGTAATAAGCAGAAAGAATCTTTGCAGCCGGTACTGTTTCTCTCCCACGGTGCACCGTCGATGATTCTGGAAGAAGACCCGGCGGTATCAGCACTGCGATCGCTGGCTTCGACGCTGCCACGACCGGATGCGGTGCTCTGTATTTCACCGCACTGGTTGACAGCGGAAGTGGCGCTGTCGCTCTCCCAGTTGCCGGAAACTATTCATGATTTCTACGGATTTCCGAAGGCGCTCTATCAACTGCAATATCCGGCACCGGGGAATCCGCAGCTGGCTCGAAGCCTTCAGCAACGGCTCAGCAGTAACGGGGTGACTGCTAAGCTGGTGGAACGGGGGCTGGATCACGGCGCCTGGACACCGCTGATGCTGTTGTGGCCGGAAGCTGATATACCGGTATTAGCGATGAGTCTGCCGGCACATCGCAGCGCCGCGGAGCTGTGTCGGCTGGGTGAACAGCTCCGGGAGTTGCGGGCGCAGGGCGTGATGATTATCGCGTCGGGCTCTGCAACTCATAATCTCAGTCGGCTGGCGGCGCCGGGGTCGGCAACCGAATGCTGGGCGACTGAATTCCAGCGCTGGCTGATTGACCAGCTGACCCGCCAGCAGGCCGGGAACCTGCTGAACTGGCAGAAGCTGGCACCCCATGCGAGGCTGGCTCATCCGACAACCGAACACCTGGATCCGCTCTGGATCGCTCTGGGAGCCGCGACGGGGGATTCCGTCTCGGTACTATATGAAGGCTACAGTTACGGTAGTCTGGGTATGCTTCATCTGGGCTTCGGAATGAACGCCGGTTCGGGTTCATAACCCGTCCGATGCTGGATTTCAGCGACACCGCTGTTTATCCTCGTGGCTCGATATCTTCAACAGAGAGCTGCTATGACATCCCCGGATCCTGAGATGCTGCTGAAACTGGCCCGTATGCCGATGCCGTTCGGTAAATATCGGGGTCGGGTGCTGATGGACCTGCCGGAGCCCTATCTGGTGTGGTTTGCGGGCAAAGGGTTCCCCGAAGGTCAGCTGGGTGAGCTGTTGTCGGCGCTTCACGAAATAAAGGTCAATGGCCTGGAAGGGTTGCTGGAACCGCTGCGGAGATCCGGCTGAGCGACCTTGCTGCCAGACTTCGACTGCTCCTGTCCGGAGTTTTACCCGCTCCGCCCATCGGTTATCGGAACGTCCAGGCTTGCCTTTCTGACAGTAACCTCTAATGCGCTCAACGGTTTACCGATGTATACTGTGCCTGGTTAAAAAAATTTACAGATAGTGCAAGTAAGTCCTGTACCGGGTCCGGTCCCGATCTGCAGGCCGGCGGTGCAGAAAGCGAAGGTGACTAAATGAGTATCGATGTCGGCTCCAGACTGAAAGAGGTTCGTTTACAGAAAAAGCTCTCGCAACGGGAGCTGGCAAAACGGGCCGGGGTAACCAACAGCACTATTTCCCTGATTGAACAGAATCGGGTCAGTCCTTCGGTGAGTTCGCTGAAAAAGGTGCTGGATGGATTGCCCATGCAGTTACAGGAGTTTTTCTCGCTGAATGTTCCGGAGAAAAAACAGGTGTTTTATCCCGCCGGCGAATTGCCAGATTTAGGACATGGTGATATCAGTCTCTGTCTGGTCGGTCATAATCATCCGAATCGAACCCTCTCTGTTCTCCATGAAACTTATCCGACCGGTTCGGATACGGGTCCGGAAATGCTGACTCACGATGGCCAGGAAGGTGGTGTCGTAATTAAAGGTAAGCTGGAACTGACCGTTGACGGCGAAACTAAGATACTGGGACCGGGTGATGGTTATTTTTTCGACAGTACTTTGCCGCACCGATTCAGAAATCCTGGCGACGAAGACTGTGAAATAGTCAGCGCAAACAATCCGCCCTCGCTGTAATATATCCTGGTTAAAAAACATCCAGTAAAGAGCGGGCAGAGACCCGCTCTTTTTATTTGTGGATAAATTACAAAAATGTCGCTTATTGCCGTTAAGTGCGGCAAGGTTTTGCCGATATAACTGCTGACCGATCGGATTCGTTTGATTCTTGAATTAAGAGTCCAGGCAAAAGAGTTACTTAAAAAACGATGGTGAACCTGGTTAAACTGGCCTCTGTCTTGCATTATTTGACTCCATACAACACCGGAGATTTAAAACGTTGGACGTGAATACGCGTTTTAACCTGAATGAAGCAGACAGCAATATGATTGTCGCCCTGGATATCGGTACCTCGAAGGTGGTGGCGCTGGTGGCCGAGGTCGCTGTCGATGGCCGCATCGAAGTGATCGGTATCGGTTCCCACCCCTCCCGTGGCCTGAAGCGCGGGGTGGTGGTGAATATCGAATCCACCGTGCACTCGATCCAGCGGGCGGTGGAAGAGGCTGAGCTGATGTCCGGCTGCAAGATCCACTCGGTCACCGCCGGCATCGCCGGCAGCCATATCAGTTCGATGAACTCCCATGGCATCGTCGCCATTCGCGACCGTGAGGTGATCGACTACGACCTCGACCGGGTGATCGACGCCGCTCGGGCGGTGGCGATTCCGGCGGATCAGAAGATCCTCCATATCCTGCCCCAGGAGTACGTGATCGATAATCAGGAAGGCATCAAGGAGCCGCTGGGGATGTCCGGGGTGCGACTGGAAGCCAAGGTGCACCTGGTGACCGGGGCCGTGAACGCCGCTCAGAATATCGAGAAATGCATTCGTCGCTGCGGCCTTGAGGTCGATAACGTGGTGCTGGAGCAGCTGGCTTCCAGCTACTCGGTGCTGACCGAAGATGAAAAAGAGCTGGGTGTCTGCATGGTGGACATCGGTGGCGGCACCACCGATATCGCCGTCTTTACCGGCGGCTCCATTCGCCATACCGCGGTGATTCCGATTGCCGGCGACCAGGTGACTAACGATATCGCCATGGCGCTGCGGACGCCGACCCAGAATGCCGAAGAGATCAAGATTAAATACGCCTGCGCGCTGGCCCAACTGGCCAGTGCCGATGACATCATCAAGGTACCCAGCGTCGGCGACCGGCCGCCGCGGGACCTCAGCTGTCAGGCGCTGGCGGAGGTGGTTGAGCCCCGCTATGACGAGCTGTTCACGCTGGTACAGGCGGAGCTGCGACGCAGCGGCTTCGAAGATCTGGTGGCGGCCGGCATCGTGCTGACCGGCGGCACCTCGAAGATGGAAGGGGCCGTTGAACTGGCGGAAGAGATCTTCCATATGCCGGTCAGACTGGCGAAGCCGGTGGGGGTGAACGGTCTCAGCGATATTATCGGCAATTCGATTTATGCCACCGGTGTCGGGCTGCTGCTCTATGCCGAGAAGCACTATCAGCAGCAACAGCAATTACCGCCGGAGGTGCAGAAGATGCGTCCCGGTATGCTGAACCGGATGAAAAGCTGGTTTCAGAACAACCTCTGACAATGACCAACAATAATAAGTCAGCGGGTTATTAACCGTAGTAAAAAAGCAGATATTAAAGCAGTAAATAAAAACAGATTACGAAGCGTTAAAGCACTGGGGCGGGCAGCAGAGGTTCCGGTGATTAAAAAGGGGAGAATAGCAATGTTTGAAATGGTCGATAACGTACCCCAGAGTGCGGTGATCAAGGTGATCGGTGTCGGCGGTGGTGGCGGCAACGCCGTCCAGCACATGCTGACCAGCGATGTGGATGGGGTGGATTTTATCTGTGCCAACACCGATGCCCAGGCCCTGACAGGGGAAGGCGGCAGTGTCCTGCAGATCGGCAGTGAGCTGACCAAAGGACTGGGTGCCGGCGCCAATCCGGAAATCGGTCGTCAGGCGGCGATTGAGGATCGCGAGCGCATTGCCGAGATGCTGAGCGGGGCGGATATGGTGTTTATCACCGCCGGCATGGGCGGTGGCACCGGCACCGGAGCGGCACCCATTGTCGCAGAGGTGGCAAAAGACCTTGGTATTCTGACTGTGGCGGTGGTGACAAAACCGTTTCCCTTCGAAGGCCGTCGTCGGGCTAAAGTCGCTGATGAAGGCATTAAAGCGCTGTCGGAAAATGTCGACTCGCTGATCACCATCCCCAATGAAAAACTGTTGTCGGTACTGGGTAAGGCTACTTCGCTGATCGATGCCTTTAAGGAAGCTAATAATGTCCTCCAGGGGGCGGTGCAGGGTATCGCCGATCTGATTATCCGTCCCGGCATGATCAACGTCGACTTCGCCGATGTGAAGACGGTGATGTCGGAGATGGGCATGGCGATGATGGGGACCGGTATTGCCAGTGGTGAGGACCGGGCTCGAATCGCCGCCGAGGCCGCCATTCGCTGCCCGCTGCTGGAGGATATCGATCTGCAGGGGGCGAAGGGCATCCTGGTTAACATCACTGCCGGATTGGATCTGGGGCTGGGTGAATTTGCCGAAGTGGGCGACACCATCGAGGAGTTTGCCTCCGACAACGCCACCGTGGTGGTGGGCACCGTAATCGATCCGGAGATGAGTGATGAGCTGAAAGTCACCGTCGTTGCCACCGGTCTGGGTAATCGCGAAATGCCTGCGGTAAAAGTGGTGAGTAGTAATCTCAGCAAGGGGCAGCGTAAAAAAGACGGTTCTCTGGATTTTGATCAGCTTGAGCTGCCCACTGTGCTGCGTCAGCAATGCGAGCCGGTTTCAAAACCGAAGCCGATGGAAAAGAAAGAGTCGGAACCGGAACAGGCCGCGATGCCGCTGGCCAGAACCGGTACCGACGACGAAATGGAATTTCTGGATATCCCGGCATTCCTGCGCCGTCAGGCGGATTAAATATCGAGTTTTCGGTTATTAATTAACCGTTTTCAGCCCGGAGGCTATCTTCCCTGCCTTCGGGCTTTTTTTCGTCCTCAATAACCGGCTTCGAAGCGGCCGGCGTTGAACCCGGTAGTTTATTCACTGGTGCTTTGGCTGGTTATTAAGTAAACAGTATATCCGGCACTGAATAATACAGCTCTGTACAGCCTTCTCTTTTTCTCCTGCCTCGCTTCTGAGCCTGCCCGGATTTCATTCTCTGTTCTGGCTTTTCCGCCGCAGTCTGTTTCTTTCTGAATTTTCAGTTATTCACGGCAAATAAATAAGGTCGACGGTAAATGGGGTACTGCATTTACGTCCGGTTAACCGCTTTACTGATTCAGTAACGACTGCTGTGAATAGCTCCTGTTCATGACTTCGCGGCGACGAGCATCGCACCTGTTCCAGCCGCTGAAAGTGGCTTGCTGGCACCCTCGAGTGCTCTCGGAGATTATTGTGTAATTTTGTTTGCCATCGCCGGGGATTTGGTATAAATTACGCGCTCCTCGATTGAGGAGCTATGCGGTGAGGTGTCCGAGTGGCCGAAGGAGCACGCCTGGAAAGTGTGTATGTCGAAAGGCATCGAGGGTTCGAATCCCTCCCTCACCGCCATCCTTTCTTGTGTAATATCAATTCATTAGATTAACCGTGCTTTTTCCTTGGGGCGTATTTGGGGCCTTTTGATCTGGTTTTTCGTTTTCAAACCCCAGAATTTTATTGACCATGGCTGCCATTGGTGGTGCGTCTTCGGGTATCCATTTAGCGTAATGTCTATCAAGCATCTTGGTGCTGGTGTGTCCCATCTGTTTAGCAATCCAGTCCTTTGAAATCATACCGGTTGAAAGTAATTGGCTGGCGAACGTGTGGCGGGCATGGTTCGGTCCACGGTAACGCACCTTGGCTTTGCGTAGATGTGTTTTCCAAAATCGATCTCTGACCATGCCGTCATTGGCGTGGTGGGTATGCGAGTTGCTGTTCACAAAGACCGGGCGTAAGTGTTCGACCTTGATGGTCTTGTTGTCGCGCTGGATCACTTCAATACTGATAGCGGGTAGGGCATAACTCTCGCTCATGGCTTGCTTTAAGGCATCCATGGCAGGCTCAATCAATTCGACATCCCGTTCTGACTTCTCAGTCTTGGTGATCTTCCAATGGCTTTTGACGTTGGCGCGACGGATCCGGACAACCCTTTTCTTCAGATCCACATCCTCCCAGCACAGCGCAATCAGTTCTGATATTCTCAGGCCGGTCCAGATACCGAATTTCATCATATTGATTTCATTGGTTCGCTTGGTGGGTGTGGCTAGGAACCGATTAATCTCTTCCCTAGTAAAAGGGTCGGGTGGTTCCGTATAGACCTCTAAATTGTCGATCAGGTCAGTGGGGGAGTCCTTAATCACTCTATCGGCTTTGGCGTCTTTCATTACGCCCCGCAGGATGATCATAATCTCATTGATGGTTTTGTTGGCAAGGTGATGCAGGTCTACCGCTATCCAGGTGTCGATTTCCGTTTTGGTTAACTCGCTTATGTAGCGGTTGCCGAACGCTGGTTTGATGTGGCTGTTGGCTTTAGATTTATAACTGCCGTAAGTGCTGAGGGCGATTTTGCCTTTTTTAACGGCCAGCCAGGTATCAATACCTTCTGAAACGGTGCGGCGTTCGGTAGCAGGCCCAGAATATAAGCGGGCATTTTTTGAATCAGGGAAATGGTCTGCATAATTAAATTTTCCAATACCTATCTCATGAATAATCGCAGCGCGTTTATTGGCTGCAAATTTAATATTTGCTTTAGTAGGTTCGAGACCTTTGAGTATTTCCCGGCAGCGTCTATTTCTATAGCTGAATACAATGCGAATTGAATTTCCATGCAGCTCAATTCCTTTTGTTAGCTTACTTGTTGCCATGCTCGACCCACTCGTCAATATAGTGCCAGTTGTAGTAAATCACTCCGTCTGGCCCTTTTCTCCAATGGTCACCTTCTATCCAATGGCCATTGCGCTTGTGTTTTAGAGCATCGAAGCTGTAACCGGAAATTTTGCTATATTGTTTTGCTGGAACCCACTTGGGTAGCATCGTCATAAAGCTAGTCATTTTTCACCCTCAGAAGGCGAAAAACTATAGAAACTTTTTCGCCTCTTCGTTTATTTGATCCCATGACTCCCTGATTTTGGGAAAGTCAGGCTCTTCCTTGAATCTGCCAGTCCAATAGCGAGGATTCTCCTTCACAGCTTTCCAGATAGCTTGTTCTTTAGTAGATAAAAGATGAGGTGCTATTTGGGCCAATTTGATGGTTCTGTCTTCCTCACAGATATCCCAAGCTTTTTCCAGAATTGACACCTCATGTTCACCTAGTTCTTCAGAAAAGGTTCTAAAGAATAGGCCTGAAGAGGTCTTCTTGGCGGCATCTTCAATCGCTTGCAGAACAATTGAGGAAGTAGTGCTGTGTTTGGCTCTCGCCATAAGCTCCAACGTGAACTTTGTCTTTTGAGGAGTTCGAACAGTTATGACTGGATCTTTTCCGGCTCCTGATCTTCCCGAACTTTTTGGCATCATGCTCTCCGTGTGTTGAGGGCTTGACATGGTATTGCATGAGCTCAAGAAACACTATACTCTTGCATGAAACTCCATGCAATACCAAAAAATACAATAAAATACCAAAATATCCCAAATAGTATATGGAGAATCTAATTGTGAGTATTGAACGAGTAAAAGTGAAAGTGCTACCGGATGGACGAATGAATGTTGCCAATGCATCTCTATATCTGGGTGTCAGTGAGAAAACTCTTGCTGCTTGGCGGAACGCTGAGAAGGGGCTGTAAACCTCCCATCTTTAGTGCCACTGGTTTTTAGAGTTTTCCAGCCCTTTTTCATGGATCACCAGGTACTCCCGGGGAGTCAGGTCGCCAAGTGATTCATGAGGTCGCTCTTCGTTGTATTCCCGCAGCCAGTTATCGGTAATTTCTCGCACTTCTGACAGCCGAGAGAAGAGGTAAAAGTTCAAAACCTCGTTTCGGTACGTCCGGTTGAAGCGCTCGATATAGGAGTTCTGGGTAGGCTTTCCCGGCTTGATAAACTCCAATTCTACGCCATGCTCCTCTGCCCATCCCGCTAGTGCTGCAGAGACAAACTCCGGCCCATTGTCCATACGGACCTTTGTCGGATACCCGCGCCAGGCAGCAGCTCGATCCAGTGTCCTTATCACCCGCAGAGCCGGCAAATTCAGATCTATTTCGATAGCCAGCGCTTCTCGATTGAAGTCATCAACCACATTGAATGTTCTGAAGCGCCGTCCACAACGTAAGCTGTCGGCCATGAAATCAATCGACCAGCAGTGGTTCGCCAGTTCTGGAACACGTAGCGGTTGTGGGTTCCTGTTGGGTAGGCGCCTTTTTCCTTTTCTCCTCAGGTTGAGCCTGAGCAAGCAGTACACCCGGTAAACTCGTTTGTGATTCCAGTCGTTCCCCTGGCGTCTCAGGATGAGAAATAACTTCCTGAACCCATACCGAGGATATCTGTCCGACAGTGCCAGCAGCGCGTCGATCACGGGATCATCTCGCGAAACATCGGGCTGATAGTGATAAACCGACCGGCTTAAGCACAGGGCCTTGCAAGCGGCCCTGATGCTCAGTCCATGGGTACTCCGGAGGTAATCAACGAGCCCACGCTTAGCTGCTGGCTTCAGATCTTTTTTTCGATGACGTCTTTGAGCGCTCGGTTCTCCAGACTCAGATCTGCAAACATCTGCTTGAGCTTTCGGTTTTCCTCTTCCAGCGCCTTCAGCCGTTTAATATCGGATGCTTCCATGCCACCGTATTTGGCTTTCCAGTTGTAGTAGGTGGCGTCAGAAATACCGTGCTCCCGGCAAACATCTTTGACCATCCGGCCGCCTTCGACTGACTTCAGGATCTGTACAATCTGAGCTTCCGTGAACCGTGTCTTGCGCATCGTCCGTTCTCCTTTCGCATTGCTGCATTATGCCGGAGAACTCTAACTAACAGTGGTCCGATTTTAAGGGAGGGTTACAGGGCCTCCTTACGTAAAGTGCGGCCGTATCTTTTATTTCCAGAAAGATCTGGATGAGTTTATTCAGGAAAGTGGTCGTCTATGAAGCAAGGCTAAAAATGTTTTTGTGTTTGCTACTTCAAATTGAGGGTTGCCCTGTCTAAGGACGGGGTTTTTTCTTTGTTAGGGATTGGGGCTTAATGATGGGAATGCCACAGATTAACTGGATGCAAGAACACTGTACTGAGCGTAGCGGTACCCGAAATGTTCTTTGGGCTTTGGCTAACCGTGCCAATAAGGACACCGGACTATGTTGGCCTGGTACCAAAACCATTGCTAAAGAGAGTGGTTTAAGTCAGCGTCAGGTCAAACGTCACCTCAAGACTTTAGAAGGTCGAGGCTTAATTTCGATCAAAAAACGCACCGGTACGACCAGTTTGTATACTTTCCTTATGCCAGAGGGGGGTGACATCAGTGTCACCGGGGGGGTGACATCAGTGTCACTAGGGGGGTGTCATGGGCGTCACCACGGGGGTGACATAGGTGACACCCTAACCCAAAGAGAACCCGAAGGAGAATCAGAAGAGAACCCGATACCCTACGGGGAGAGCAAATTGGAGGAAGAGATGGGAAGAGTACATGAGGGAATATCTGACCATCAGATTATGCAAGAGAAAGAACAGGGGAAATTAGCTACTGGTTCCAATGGGACTAAGAATTCCCCAATAGCCAAAGTGAAGGCCCTATGGCAGGAGGTAGTCCCCAGTACTTACGACTCTGCTAAATTCTTTTCTGGGTTCAACGAAATGGAGCAAGGCCAGATTAAACACTTCTTCCATTCTGTGGGGGATGATGCTTTGTCCTTGGCCACCATAGAGTCTTGCCTGAAAGATTGGTATGGGTTCTCGGAATGGTGCAAAGTGAACGAGGGGCTGGAGAAGGGGCCTATGACCCCCAATGTCGGCTTCTTGCTGACTCACCGAAATTCTGCGGTAAACTTCCATTTGGACGGAGGCTCTGTAAGCCCTTTTAAGGCCCCTGTAGCCAAGATTCCTCCGAAACCGGTTAAACAGCCTGTACCTAGCCCAAATGCACCACAACCTAAGGGTGAAGGGCATAGTGAAGAGGAGCTGATGGCTATATTGGGGTGGGACGATGAGTGATTACATGTCAGGGTCTGATAAGCATCTTCAGATCTATAAGAAATATTATGATCCGGGGATCCTACTACTCGAGCACCATAACCGTTTAGATTAGTTTAGTGCAGGGTGTTTTTCTCAAGTTGATATTACCGCTCCGTAATTTAATGACACTAGTGGCAAATCGCTAATTACCAAGATTTCTTCTTTTCAGAAGAAGCGCTGTTAAATCCAACTCGTAAAAGACTCTGGTAGTTTAAATAAATGCATTGGCTTAATAGCGTCTTGTACTAATTCGCCATATTTCTCACATTCTTCGTTACCTTATTTCTAGCCTCAATTCAACGGAGGTTGTATTACCTACTGTATGGCAGCGTTTTGAAATTAATGACAGTAGGTAACAACATGAAAGTAGAAGACCTCACCAACAAAACATTTGGATTCTTAACCGTAATTGAGCGAAAGGGTTCAGACAATCACGGCAGGGCTCGTTGGCTCTGTCAATGTGTTTGCGGTAAAGAACACACCGTTAATTCTAATAATCTGAAATTTGGACTTGTCATCTCTTGCGGATGTTCTCGGAGAACGTCTCGTTCACGCCAATAAGTGTCATTAATGGCAGTAGGTGTGAATCGTAAACTGACATTGATTGCAGTAGGTGATGTGATGAACAAGTCCAATCCCGAACTCTTCTGCTTTTTAGTTTGGGCAACTAAAAAGAATGATCCTTTCTTCAACTCAATCATAGAGAATCTAGCCCGGTACCCGGTTGATATTCGGACATTTGTGACGGACAAAGAATATTTGGGCATGTCCGGAGTTTATCCTGCTATCCTCGATGCCCTTGAAGAAATGTATCACCCCCAGGTAGAGGGCCTGGATCATCCTCTTCGCATTGGGACTGAATACAGAGAAGTAGTCCTCACCGGCTCTCTGGGATCGGGAAAAACCTATGCAGCAGTTCTAGGTATTCTCTACGCTATATATCTTCTCAGCTGCCTCAGAAATCCTCACAAGCTCTTTGGATTGGATGATGCATCAGAGATTGTCTTCCTATTTCAGTCTATTCGCTTTCAGACGGGTGGAGTAGCCTACAAACTTGCTCGGGAGCTAATCAACGGCTCTAAGTATTTCACCAAGCACTTCCCACGAGATCAGCGGGTTAAGAACGAAATCCTGCTCCCCAATAACATTGTCATCCGACCTGTTTCAGGAGAAGTTACCGCCGCGATAGGGATGAATATTGCCAGTGTTCTGCTGGATGAGATGAGCTTCATGAAGTTTCATGTGAAGTCGGTGAATGCGGAAGATGGAGGGGAGTATGACCAGGCGCAAGCGCTCTACAGTTCTGCTCGTACGCGGATTGATTCTAGATTCAGCAAATATGGGCGACATATCGTACCCATGTTTTTAGCGGGATCAGCCAGGCATGAGAATGACTTTATCCAAGGCAAGATCAAAGAGCATGATTTGACATTAATGTCACTCGGGAAGTCTCCCATCTATGTCTACAACAAGACTGCTTGGCAAGTTAAGCCTTGGGACTACTCTGGGGAGACGTTCAAGGTTTTTCGTGGGCGTGAGCACATCCCGCCCCAAATCGTCGAAAAAGGCCACGAGCTCTTTGAGTCAGAGCATACTGTGAAGGTGCCTGTTGAACTTAAGGCCGCCTTTATTTCTCAGGCTATCACTAGGGCTTTACGTGATCACTGTGGAATTCCCTCTGCTGAAACGGGTTCATTTATCGTGGAAGTCGATAAGACCAAAGCTATCTTTTCACAGCCGAATGTCTTTGCAGAAGATTCCTATACATTCCTGGGGAATGATCTTCCAAAGGTACATGCTAGTTACTTAAAAGATGCCAGAAGGGACCGAGTGTGGTTCTGCCACCTGGATCTAAGTCGCAGCCATGATTCAACCGGATTAGCATTGGGATATGTTGATCGGTGGGAGGAGCATAAGCCCTTCATCAATATTGATGGATTACTCGAGATTCCGCCAAAGGCGGGTAACGTCATTCCGTGGGATGCCATCATCTATTTCATCTTCAGATTGTCAAAGCATATTCCGCTTTATGGGGTAACCAGCGATCAAGTTGGATATCACTATTTGCGAGAACAACTGGTTCCTTATGGCTACAAGATTGGGAAGGTATCCGACACACCTAACTCCAGTATGTATCATAACTTTATTGACCTGATCGCCGAAGGCCGGATAGCGGTTGCAAATCATCAGAAGACGTTGAATGAACTATTAACCCTTAACGTTGATGAGAAGGCTGGGAAGGTGTCCAAACCCGTTGGTGGTTCTAAGGATTGTGCAGATGCCTTGGTGAGTCTAGTCTCGCTTATGCGAACTCTTCCTCAAGCTAGGCATCAACCACAATACTGGGTCCCACCTGTACCTCCTGAGCTTATCCGTCTGCCGTCTGGACAGTACCAGATAATTGTTGGTCATCCGAACATTAGCTTAATTTCCGGCTCATCATGAATTCTTAACGAGTAATTAATTGTTCAATGGCTTCTAGCACTTCAGGCAGGTAGCGCCGTTTAAATCCTGATCTTGGCCATTTCTGTGATGCTTTTGATCCGGCGTACCCAAAGGTGTTTTGGAGTTTCGAGATGATTTCTGATTTCCAAATGTTTGGGTTGAATGCGATCTCTATGTATCCGGCTTCATCGGTGTTAGCAACATATACGGTAAAGTGAGTTTTGGCTTTTCCAACCATGAATCCATTCGGTTTATTGGCTGTGCTGCTTTTACGTATCCTCATGCCTAAACGATTAGCGCACTGTGTGACCAATTCCTCTATGTTGCCGATATCGGTGTTAATGCTTTTGTCTTCAGGTTGGCTGATTTCGAATGTATTTTCGCTTGGTGTTTGATGGTGTGAAGTATCCTGCTCCTGCTCCTGCTCCTGCTCCTGCTCCTGCTCCTGCTCCTGCTCCTGCTCCTGCTCCTGAGGAGGCTGTTTTGGGTTTGGTTCAGGTTCTTCAGGCTTCAGTGCTGTTGGTTCAGTTGTTTGGTAAAACTGAGAAAGGTCTTTTCCTACGTAGTCTGGGTTTAGCTGGTCATTCTTGATGAGCGCTTTTTTATCACCGGTATACGGATTCTCCGCAAAGGTAGAAATAGTTTTAGGGGCTGAAGTGTCCTCATACCAGCGGATGTTGAATGCTGCGTTTTTGCTGAAAAAACACATTTCGTGGTAGTCGGGAATGTTGTTATGTACCCACCAGGCTATGGCCGTCCAATCCCCGGTTTCACGAAAGTATTCAAGAAAAGAGGGAATAACAATGCATGCAGTTGCTCCCATGTAACCTCGAGCATCTTTTCTGTCCCAGATATGGGCTGCATAATTAGCTTCGTTTCTTGAGCAGTTCAAGCGGTTCTCATTGCCAAACTGGTTCACGGCTTCGCTGCGGTAAGCAGATCGAACTGCAATGCGTCCCCATGTGTCTTGGATGGGTTCCAGTACTTTTTCGCACAGCTCACGGCCAGCAGTTATTGCTAGCTCTGGGTCGTTGGGTAGATTGGGAATACCGTGGATTTGCGAGATTTCCGAGTATAGAAAATCTCGCATAAAGAAATTGGCAGAGAGTTGTGTGCGACCAAAATCCTCCAGCTCTTTCATTGTCCATGTGTGCATGTCATCGCTTCCTTAGGATGTGTCGGGCTATGTTTAGTTTCCGCTCAGTGCGTCCACGAAAAGATAGAGTATTAGCAATATAATAAATTTCACGATGCTACG
Source organism: Motiliproteus sp. (assembly GCA_965230185.1). GTDB lineage: Bacteria > Pseudomonadota > Gammaproteobacteria > Pseudomonadales > Balneatricaceae > Motiliproteus. Next base: position 4,479,085 of record OZ245995.1, on the reverse strand, counting down.
CATAGCACATAGCCCTCCTGGCTATTAGTTGTTTGAGGCTTCCTGAAGAACTTCCTCGGTATCAAGTTCACTGCGATCTGCAAGAGTGGTAGGTAAGGACTTTTGAGTCTTTACCCCGAGATCTTGAAACTCTTTTGCGCGTCGGACTAAATTGCCGCGGCCAGTGCTTAGTTTGTTCATCGCCAGGTTGTAGTTTTTGTGTGTGGTCTCAAGGTTGTTCCCAATCTTTTCCATGTCGACTACAAAGTTGCAGAACTTGTCGTACATCGCTCCGGCTTTTTCAGCGATAGCCTTCGCGTTCTCGTTCTGATGTTCGTATCGCCAAATGTTTTGGATGGTTCGAAGTGCAACTAACAAATTGGTAGGGCTCACAATCATGATGTTTCGGTCCAAAGCGTACTGGACTAGTCCTGGATCCTGCTCGATGGCTGAATAGAATGCAGCTTCGATCGGTACGAACATTAGGATGTAATCCAGTGTCCGGACGCCCTGGAGGTTCTCGTATCGTTTCTCGCCAAGGTCTTTGATGTGTCCCTTCATTGATCTGAGATGCAGAGTTAAAGCTTGCTGGCGCTCATCTTCAGTATTCGCTGAAATGTGCTGTTCGTAATGGACAAGCGACACTTTAGAATCGATGATGATGTCCTTGTTTTCGGGCAGGTGAACAATGACGTCCGGTTTGCGGCTGACGCCCTCATCCGAGTGAAGGTGGGCTTGTAGCTCAAACTCCTGTCCTTCACGTAGACCGGACTGTTCCAAAATCGACTCTAGAACCATCTCGCCCCAGTTGCCTTGGGTTTTATTGTCTCCCTTTAGGGCCTGGGTCAGATTAAGCGCTTCCTGAGCCATCTGCTGGTTAAGGTCTTTAAGCCCGAGAATCTCTTTTTGAAGTGATCGACGCTCCAGAGATTCATCTTGATAGGCTTTGTTAACTTGCGCTTTGAAATCACCGATCTGTTGTCTGAAGGGTGCCAGGACTGCTTCCAGCTGTTTTTTGCTGTTACCGTCTGCTTGTGCGGATTTGTTATCGAAGATGCGGTTCGCTAGATTCTCGAACTCTTTTTTCAGACGTTCTTCGGTGTTTTTCAGGGAGGCAATTTTTTCTTCTGTTGCTTGAAGGGTAGCCTCCTGATGAGTTTGCTTTTTTTCATACTCTTTTTGTTGCTCAGCTAACTCTGCTGTCAAAGTCTCTGCTTTGCGCGCCAGCTCATGTCGTTCCTCAGCTAGTTCTTGAAGCCCCTGGGTGCGTGTATGGAGTTTCGCGTTGTCGGACCGCAACAGCTGAGTCTCTTTTCGCTCTTGGTTGAGTTGTTTTTCGGTGTCTGCAAGTCGAGTGTTATTGTCTTGTAGTTGTGACTTTGCATGTACTGCTTCTGATTCGGCGGACGATAGTTTTTTTGTTAGATCGTTAACACGTTGGGTGTGGTTGATAATCTCTTTGCTTAGCTCAGCGTGTGTCTGCTTGAGCTCGACATTGTCTGTTCTAGATTGACGTAACTGTTCCTCCAGCAGGATTCGAGATGCGTTGCTCTCTTGCTCAGCTTCCCGGCGATTAGCTTCAACCGCTTTCTCAATTTGTCTTGCGGTTTTGCGCATTGCTATTGCGTAGCTGAAAGCAAAGGCAATCAGAGCGGAGATGGTGATTATTAGTAGTGTGTATGCATCAAACATGGGAATAATCCTCATTAGATATATTAGTGAAGGTGACGTTGGCAGCGTTTTGTGGGGCGGATACTGCGTAAATCGCGATTTCGATACGCGGTTAATACGACACCATCGGGGCTGGTTACGACTTGAACGCCTTCGAGCTCTTTAAGCTCGGGGATTTGATCGGAGAATCTTTGGATTTCTTTTTTGCCAATGACATGAAAAAGTGCATGGCGGGCATGGATTTTTCGGCCAAAGGAGAGGGCTAATTCAAGAGCCTCAGAAGAAAGGCCGCGAGAATCCAGGCGCTTTTCGGCGTGCAGAGTGAGTTTGCTGGTATCGGTATCGTAACCGTTGATGTCATTGGAGCGGGGCATCGGGCAGTCCTCTTGTGCATGTACTTACTTGTACAATTGCAGGAGGGGTGCCAAATATGATTAGTTATTGAATATCAATTGGATAGGGTTGTTTTAAGACTTTGCTTTATTTTTAAAAGTAATATTTATTATCTTGATGTAGTAATAGTTATCTAAAGGTCGCTAGAATTAAGATCGTTCTTCTTTACCCATTTCATTTCTTCAAGAGCATCTACCAGCTCTGGGCGCATAATCAGTTCAAAGTGGCCATCAATGGTTGTTTCGGATGCTTCATTGCCTAACGAGAGCGTAGACCACCACATTGGCTCACCATCTCTTCCCAGCGATGGAGTGTAACCAATATATTCAGCCAATCTGTGAGCTAGAAGTCCGTATTGTAGATTGGCTGCGTTGAAATTTTGGTATGCAACAGCCTTGGCTAGCTGACTCATCGTAATTGTATGATGCGGGCAAGCATATTGAGCTCTCAGCATTTCCAGAAATTTTGTATTTCGCAGGTGTTTTCCATTACGAAGAGATAAGAGGGCATCGATATAAGATTGCTTGTCAGCTATAGCTGCAATCTTTTCTTTCCAATCTAGGTAGCTTTCACGCAGGCAACTGCCACAAGGTCGATATCCCGCTACCATTGCGGTAGATTCATCAGCGAAGAAAACACGGTGTTTCGCGTAGCCTTTATCCAAAGCGCTATTGGCAGCAGAGCAATCGAGCTTGCCATAAATTTTAGAGTTTCTGTTTCCGCCCAGCGTGCCTGGCTTGTAACTATTAATAGTGGTGCCACTGGCATCCAGTAGTTTGAATATCTTTATCATCGCTGTATTAACTTCCCTGTGATAAAAGAAACCGATTCAGGTCCCCGTGATCTTAAATGATTGCAGCGAAGAGCTGTTCTGAATCTGTTGAGTGATCGACTGGAGATCTGCATCGCTTAGTCGTGTGAGCTGAAGAACCGAACCATCTGTCCTGCAATCGAAGCCTCCCCCGAGTTCGATACCGCCGATATCAGTTAGTAGGAAACGGTCGTGTAGAGTTTTCATAAAGGCCTGATGTTTAAACTCGATGGATAGGTTAAATCCGGCTGGCAGCACTTGAGGCAGGAGTTCCCGGCACTCGTTTGCGAGATGATCATTGTTTCTTTCGACGCTGTGGTCTCCACCGGTTATCAGGGTGAGTGTGGTGTTTACCTGCTCCTGCCGTAGTTGTTCAGCTAGGGTTTTGATGACATCGGTAAAGCGTGCATCCGTCGCAGTGAAGTATGGCTCGACCAGTAAAGCGTGCCTTGCTAGCCGCAGCGTGGGCATCAGTGCTGCCACGATCTCTTCCGCCGTCCGTGGAACCCTCTGGCTATTAAGTGCAGACCAGCGTTCATGGCTATGAAGTTTCGGTCCACGACAGAGGCGGTCTGGTTCAGCCTGGTTTTCAGGTGTGGTGAGTATCGCAGCGAAAGGTGTGTCCCCCTGGCGTTCAGTGGCATTCTCCAGCCACGAATCTTTGTCGCTCCAGCGGCGTCCGCGATCTTTTAAGCGTGCCTGCTTTTTGAGGAACTGCAAGTACTCAATACATTGCTTGTGCTGTCTGTCTTTCAGTCTAAGTGCCTTAATTCGGTGATGGGCATCGCTGAACCAACGGTTTTTAGGATAGTCCGCCAGTAAGCGCCCTTTGTCTCGACCTAGTGCCTCACATAGGAAGTCAAATACAGAAGCGTCATCGATGAGGGCTGGGTCCACCGCATATTCATAAAACATTAGTGGAACAGCTCCTCTTCACGTTCTTCGAAGAAGCCCTTGGGCCAGGAATGTTCGAACTCTCCGTCCCTGCTAATTGGCAATTCTGTAATCGATGTTTGTCCGTTCTCTGTATCGACGTAATAAACACCGATATCGAAATAAAGAAGCTGTAGTTCTTCGGGATGGTCCTTGTTCTCGTCAGTTTGACGAATACGTTTTAGTAATCGAAGTAAGAGGTGTTCACTGTGTGTTTCTAAAAGGAATTTAGAATGGTTTCCGCTAATGCCAATGATTTCATCATCGACTGTTACGACTTCTTCTCTTTCTGGGGAAGCTCTGTTTAGTTCTTTTATGAGTAGGTCGCCAAGTTCTACCTGGAGAGCCGGGTGAATATGTAGTTCGGGTTGCTCAACAGCGATAAGTCCAGATGTTTTTTGGCAGCAAGCCACAGCTATAGGTAGAACTTGGGAGATGCCGGTGCCTACATCTTGTGGGGCGAGGTCTACACCATCCAAAGTGCGAAGCCGGATAGTATGTTGCTGGGGTAAGTCATCTAGTAATCGGCCCGCTTCACGAAGCTGCTGTAGCCCCTCTCCGTGGTCAAGGAGTTTGCGTAATTCGGTATAGTCGAGGGAGTCCAAGTTTAATTCCAGCGATTTTTTTCGGTACACCAAACAACCCGCTTTAAGTTCGTAAAGGGCTTTGCTGACAGACTCGACAAATTCATCAGGCTCTGCGTTTAGTAGGTCCCAAGCGGCAATACCTTTCGACCAACGCTTCTTTTCACTGGAGACTTGTGGTTTGTAGTTACGACCAGGTACCTCACGGATAGGGCCCAAATAGATCATTTTGTGGAGTGCTTGGACAACATGTTCGCAGGGGCCTATAAGCCCTCCTGAGAAGAAACCGATCGTCATATCCAGCTTTTGCTCGTAAAGCTTCTTTTCTTCTATGGCCTGTCGATAAGTATGGTTTTTGTTTTCATCATCGGATAGTTCGTAAATCTCTTCCTCAAGCTCATCCAGTCGGTTATGGCCCAAATGAAGGTCCAAAGGTTTGCCAAACTCCGGAATGACATTTTTCGTATCCTTGAGATAGATCTCCATTTCTTGTCGAAGCTCTGGCGGAATGTAGTCATCCTTCATATCCCATACCTGGTCAGTAAATGGGATACTTCCCTCTTCCAAATCGCATTCAAACCAGTCGTTATTAGTATTAACGTTGGTAATGCGCAGTTTTTCACCTCGTGCATTACCCTTGATCGTTGCAAATTGTACAGGCTCTGAATGGCATCCAATCCGGCCAATTTTTGTATTTAGTTCGGATACGTACGGCGTATTTAGTTGACGACTCCAGCAGACTTCAAGGGTTACTTCAGCTGTTTCAAAGGTCCATTCGCCGCAGGGGTCGCTAATGTTGAGGATGTCACCAAAATCATCCGAATCGGCTTTGCTGTAACTGGGAATGTATGGGGACTCCCCGTTATCATCCGACCAGCGGTAACCTAGGCTAATCCGGATCTTTTTCTTCAAATCATGGCCATGCACCAGTGACTTAAAACCACCAAGATCAATCTCGTCGGAGAAGCTGACTCGGTCGGCGTCGCAGTTATTATTTTTGAGTACTTCGTAGGCGTACATCAGGGCGTGAAGGATAGTAGATTTACCTGCACTGTTTGGGCCGTAGAGCAGGGTGATGGGCTTGAAGTCGACTCGTACCGGTGCGCCGATTCCTTTAAAGTTTTCGATAACAATATGGGTAATGGCCATGGTCGTCCCTGACAGTTTTGGTTTTTAGAGTTCACCCGAAAAGGCGCGTTGGCTTAGTGATGAAAATAGCTCAGCTAGCTGATTAGAGCTTTTAGTTTGTTTTGTTAAACGATGTTTAACCTCTTTAGTTATCTGAGCATATTTCTGTTGAAACTCCACAGGAGGTAGCAGGATTTTGATGTCCTGTAATTCTTGTGCATTAATGTTGGCCATACCAACAATGCTCTTGCACATGCTTTGTAGCGTCTGTTTTCCGTGTTTCGAGTTGAGGTAGCCAGCAATATAGTGAGTATTCCCTCGCTCGTTAGGTCTAACTCGAATTAAGTAACCAGCAATTGCCATAGGTTTGTCTGATTCGAAAACTGCTGTTTTCCCGACAAGTTCCTTGCTGTTTGTGCGGTTGAACAGCAGATCGCCCTTCTCGACCAGGTATTTCGGTTTCTCTTTATCATCAAGGTCGATGTACTTTAGGTTGGACAAATCCCAATCGCCTTCATAGGTGATATTACCCATGCGAAGTATTGGGTATTTGCCTTCTGTTTCGTGCGCTTTTTTGGATGTGCCATAGTTTGCGGAAGCAATGAGGTCACGTAAGGTGCCACGCTCGAATCCCTTCGGATTAGTCCCTGGGTCGCCAAACATATCCAGAAACACCGAGCGCAGGAACTGGTCGGCTAGTTCGATGGCTTGCTGGCGTTTGCGGCGGATCGCGTCGGCCTTGTCGAGGATGGCGGCGATCCGCTTTTGCTCCGCTAGGGGGGGGAGGGGAATTTCCCAGTCCTTAAATACACTTGTATTTACTACAGACTGCGCAGAACCAACTTGGCGTTTAAGTAGTCTCTTTTGAGCAGTTGCTGAACGTAGATAGTGCAATAAATATGGAGAATGCAGCCTGTCTACACGGGGGCGGGCCAAGATTATATTTGCGCAATTTGCTCCATCCAGCGATGGGGGTATCAGAGCGCAATTGATCTGATTGGAGATTACTCGTGACAATACGACGTCACCAGTACGAAGCTGAGACTTTTTTAAGCGGTCGTGAAAATCTTTGGTTATGTGCTTAACGTCACCTAGCTTGATGCCACTTGCGGAAACATTTTGCGTTCTTAAAAATGGCACACCAGATTGGTCCGTGTAGTATTCGGAAGTTTTCCCAACATGACCAACGGATACTCGTTCGCATAAGTCCCCAAGTTTTTTATCAGGGTGGCTCACAACATACCCCCAAGCTCTTCCAGCTCCTGTTCAATCTCCTTCTCCAGCACCATCAGTTGCTCCAGAATTACTTTGGGTGCATCGTATTGTTCTTCTTCGTACACTATTTCCTTATAGCGGTTGATACTGAGATCGTACTTGTTGATTTTGATTTCTTCGGCGGGAACCACAAAGGCCTTTTGAGTTCGATCACTATAGTCAGTATTGTTCTCTGATTTATAGGTCTGCCATTGGCTTAGAACATCTGGCAGATCGTTTTCGTCCACCTTCTGACGCTTATCGTCCAGAGAATAGCCATCTGCGGTTACATCGTAGAACCAGACGTTATCAGTCTGGCCGCCCTTACTGAACAGCAGAATGGCGGTGGAGACGCCTGCATAGGGTTTAAATACCCCGGAAGGCAGGGAGACGACCCCTTCAAGCTGGTTCTCTTCAATCAACGCTTTACGTAACTGCTGGTGAGCTTTCGAGGAGCCAAACAGCACTCCATCGGGAACGATTGTGGCCGAGCGTCCACCGAGTTTAAGCATGCGTAGAATCTGAGCGACAAACAGCAACTCGGTCTTCTTGGTTTTGGTGATACGCAGAATTTCTGGGTTGATGTTGGATTCGTCTAGGCTGCCTTTGAAGGGCGGGTTGGCCAGTACTACGTCGAAGGCATTCTGTTCCAGGTGTGGGAATTGGTCGCGGATGTTTTTGTGCAGACTGTCCTGGTAGTGGATTTCAGGTGCATCGATGCCGTGCAATAGCAAGTTCATAGAGGCGACACGCAGCATGGTGCTGTCGAAATCAAAGCCATGGAACATGCGTTGTTTGATATGGTCTTCATAGGGCACGAGCAAATTACCAGTGTAGATTTTGTTGCCCTCTTCATCTTGGTAGATCCCGTCAGGACTGGTGTATTTTCGTTTCAGGTAATCCATGGTACGGGCCAGAAAGCCGGCGGTTCCGCAAGCGGGGTCACAGATGCTTTCATCAGGGCGCACATCCAGCATTGCGACCATCAGGTCGATTACATGGCGAGGTGTCCGGAATTGACCGTTGATGCCGGCAGTGGTGAGCTTGGAGAGCAGGTATTCGTATAGATCACCCTTGGTATCGCTTTGGGTCAAGGGTAGTTTATCGATCATTTCGACGGCACTGACCAGTACGCTTTCGTTCTTGATCTCCAGATCGGCATCCTGCATGTATTCGCCAAAGTCGGAATCGCCAACGACAATTTCGCCGAAATGGGGAAATACTTCGTACTTAACCACCTCCATCATCTGCTTACCCGATAGCTCACGGATATTTTTCCAACGCAGATGTTGCTGATCTGGCTTGAATATAGGAGTGTGGCTCTCTCCGGGGTGCCGGGCTAGTTTTTCAGCCGTGGTTTCACGGATATCCAGAAGGCGTGAAAACATCAGAAACGAGATCTGTTCGATAACGGTTAAGGGGTTGGTGATTCCTCCCGTCCAGAATTTGGTCCAGAGTTGGTCGATCTCGTTACGTTGTTGTCCGGTTAACATCGAATGCTATTCCTCAATAGGCCGCAGAAGAATTACTGGCGGCCATGTTTACAAATTTAGTTGGTACGTTGTTCGTCAGGAGTAGTTGGTTGCGCCACAAAGGGGGTGATTGTGCTTACCAGGTCACCTGCAATTTCGTCCCCAAAGACCCCATCAACTCCATCTTGATGCAGATGACTAAAGGGCGGCTGGTAGAGTGTTGCTACAGTGATAAATCCGTGCTCGGAAATGTAGCTCTTAAGTAGACCCAGGAATTTCACTTGTAATGCGTTAAGCTGCGGATGATTCTGCACGAAATCTGTAAAGTGTGCCTCAACTTCTTCTGACTCCAGTCCAACTAAGGCTTGGATCGCCAGATGCAGCTGTCCTGCTGAGTTAGGGAAAAAGTCGGTTAATATGGATAGATCGACCCCAGGGTGCTGGGTCATCACCAGAGAGGTGAGTGATTGAAGATCATCATCGCTTACGGGCTCTTGGCGGCGAATCTTTTGTAAAGTGGGATTGGTGTCAAACATCGACTTCAGAATCCCCTGTACTTTCTGGCGGTATTGGAGCTGCTCGCTGGGGCTATAGGGGTGACGTTCGGTCTCTTTAATCTGGTTTTTGTCTTCGGTGATATCGATTACTCGAGTGCCGCTGCCTGTCTGTGTGTCACGGTATTTCATGATCCCGCGAAGTTCCAGGCGCACCTGTTCTAATTCACTAAAGCCCGCGTTTGCCCACCAGGCAGCTGTTTGAAGTTGCTTAATCAAAGCGTCTTTGGCGCGTACTGCGTTTATGTTGATGGCTAACTGGTTAAGCCACTCTATCAGTACCAACTTACGATCTTCAAAAGAGGCTGCGTCAGATAGTTTGTCGGCCTGTAATAGCGCAACCAAACGGTCGAATTTAACAGCATCAGGATCGCGTAAAATTCGGGAACCCATTAGGGGAGCGATGATGCTGGCTAATTGCTCCCGAACTGAGGTGGTAAAGTCTTCTATTACACCTTCTTGCTGGAGTTGGTGCACTGTCTGGAGCTTATCCATGACGGTAACACTGTCTTGCGGGAGATCGTTTAGATCTTGCCGGAGTAGGGAGATAGCGGTATCAAATGCGTCCCGGTTTTTCTGATCGAGAGCCATCTTTGCTAACGCTATGCGATCGCTAAACAGTTGCTCCAGCAGTGATTTGCTACCGCTAACTTCCGCCTCTTTGTACTGTTCTTCGAAGTATTCAAAATTGCCAAAATGATCGAAGATCAGGAATTCCTTCTTGTCCTTACCAAGGCCGAATAGGTCGGGGCAGAGGCGTGTTCCACGTCCGATCATTTGCCAGAACTTAACATAAGATTTGACCGGCTTAGCGAATACCAGATTGACTACTTCGGGTACGTCGATACCTGTATCGAGCATGTCGACGGAGATGGCAATACGGAAGTTATTTCCTGGCTGTTTAAATTCGTCGATCAGCGCTTCGGCTCGGGGAATGCTGGAGTGGATCACTTTACAGACTTCGTCACCATAGTCTGGGAATAGCTCACAAAACAGCTGCTGTAGGTGTACAGCGTGCTTCTGGTTTCGAGCAAAGACGATGGATTTCCCGACCAGAGAATTATGGGCATCTTGAATACCATTCTTTTCTAGATTACGAAGAATGATCCGGTCGGTGTCTTTGTTGATTACTCCCGCGCCGACTTGGCTGTTTTCGTACTCGACTGTTTCTGCTTCGAGTTCCTGTTCTTCTAGCTCCTGGCGTTGTTTGGCTGTCATTTGGCTGTACTTGATGCCACGACGCAGGAATTCAGTAGTCAGGTCTTTAACGCGAAATGGAACGAGGAAGGGAGGATCGTTATTGACCGCTTCGTCCAGATCGAAGTTAAAGGTCGGTTCGGTATTTTCACACCCAAACAGCGTAAACGTGTTTCGCTCCAGGAACTTTACTGGGGTGGCGGTTAAGCCGACTTGCATGGCATCAAAGTAGAGGAAGATCTCGCGGTATTTGTTATAGATGCTGCGATGCGATTCGTCTGCAATAATCAGGTCGAAATAGCCCACGTCAAACTGTTCGAAACAACCCATCATGCCAGGATAGGTGGCAACATATATGCGGGCGCTATTGTCTACTGTTCTGCTCGAGCCAATGACAAAACGTGGTTCACTGGGCAGGTGTTCCTTGAAGTTGTCGTCAGCCTGTTTGCGTAACTCTTTGCGGTCGCAAAGGAACAATATGCGTTTTGCCCATCCCGCACGGATTAACAGCTCCGAGAGAGCAATTGCTACACGTGTTTTTCCGGTTCCTGTGGCTTGTACGACCAATGCTTGACGATATTGATCTTGGAAGCGTTTAGATACTTGCTTGATGGCGTTAATTTGATAGAAGCGACCGGCGATGGAGCTATCAGGGTTTAGCTGTTCCAAAGCCTGGTGTCGGTTATTGCGTTGATATAGCAGGTATTGGAGGCTGGCTTTACTATAGAAACCGTATACCTTGCGGCTGCTGTTGTATTGGGAGTCGTCCCAGATGGCTGTTTCGTAGCCATTGGAATAGAAGATAACAGGACGCTGGCCGAACATCTTTTCCAATCCATCAGCATAGATGCGGGATTGTTCTCTTCCAGCAGAGATTTCTACCGAGGTTTTCTTCGCTTCAATAACTGCCAGGGGTTTGCCGTTGTCATCCCACAGGACGTAGTCTGCATATCCCTTCCCGCTGCTGGTGGGTTGGTGGTCGACTTTATATTCCAAGCTAACTTGGTGTTCGTCGGTGATATCCCAGCCGGCTTTTTGTAAAAGGGTGTCGATCAAGAGCTTGCGTGTTTTTGCTTCGGTAAGCCCCAGCGTTTCAGCTGCTTGCTGGCTGGTAGATAGTGCATCGGCCCTCTCTTCGGGCGTGGATTCTACCGATACTTGTTTGCTACGTGCGTCTTCTAGCTCCTTTAGAAGCTTTTCAACCTCTTCGGATTTCTGACGTGCTAGTTCCAGAGCCGCCTTCTTTTCTTTTTTAAGGCGGGCTTTAGTGGCGTCTATTTCCGGAGGAGATTGAAATTCCGGAATTTGGTTTTTGGTTAAGGAGCAGTATCTAACCGCGATAAAAGCAGCGATTTGGTGGGCTATACCGAGAGCCATGCTGGCAGTTCGAGTTTCTCCATCTTCCCCATGGGCGCAGCTGTTGCCCTGAATGCGTAGAAAATTGAGGTTATGGATAATTGGTTTTGGAGTGACTTCCTGGAAAGCATGGTTGTTAATTAGGTCGTTTAAGGATGGTTGAACCAGTCGAGGAAGTTTTTCGTCTGCGTAGATGCCCTTTACCACCTCTTCAGCGAAGGAGCGGAGTTTTACTAAGCTGCTGGCTGGGTCTATGTAGAGATGATGCTCGGCCAAAGCTCCGAGCTTCTCTAGCTCAGGGCGGTGTTTGCTGATAAAGGTGAAGTTCATTGATTGCATAACCTGTTAGCCTTCCTTGATTGGGTTATTGCGAGGACCGTGCCAGTTAAATATCGATTCTGTATTTTTCGATCCACTTTGTCAGTACTTGTTGGCTTTTTAGTCCTAATAGATTCGCAGCTTTGGTTTTATTGCCGCCCGAATCGGATAAGGCAATGGGTACATAGTGTCGTGGAATGTCTCCCATAACATCATGAATATCAAAGGAACTATCCAATGAGTGGGTGAAAGTTGAGACTTGATTCGAGGGGGCCTCAAGCATTACCTGCTTGAGTTGCTTTGCATCGATAGTATCGCCTTTGGCCCATATACAGGCCCGTAATAATGTTGCCCGTAATTCACGAACGTTGCCTGGCCATGATGAGTCTTTAATAATATTTATTCCAGCGGGGGAAATTTTCTTACTTCTAAAGCCGGGCTGGTCAGCTAATTCCTGGTTGATCTCTTTCAATAAGTATTTTGCTAATTCTGGAATCTCGCCCGTTCTTTCTCTTAGGGCGGGTAGCTCAAGTATTCCGACTGCAATACGGTAGAAAAGATCTAATCGGAAACTCTGGTCAGTAGTCATCTCCAGTAGGTTACGATGAGTAGCAGCGATAATACGTACGTCTACTTCAATTTCGTCACTACTACCGACGGGCTGTACTTTATGGTCTTGAAGCACTCTCAGCAGTCGAACCTGTGCTTCCAGAGGTAGTTCTCCTATCTCATCTAAAAACAGTGTGCCTCCATGGGCTTCCCGGAAGCGGCCTTTTACATCTTTGTCTGCACCAGTAAAAGCGCCCTTTATGTGACCGAATAGTGTGCTTTCGATAAGTTCAGAAGGTATGGCACCGCAGTTGACCGGGATAAAAGGAGCGTCCTTTCGGCTTCCTGCATTGTGGATGGCGCGGGCAAATAGCTCTTTACCTGTGCCTGACTCCCCTTGGAGCAATACGGATACGTCCAGCTCTGCCAAGCGAAGAGCCCGCTCTTTTGCTAAAAGCATTGATGGACTGGTTCCAAATATGTTCTGGAATACAGAATCTTCAGTGGGGGTGGACTGGGCTAACTGGGTGATGCGGTTAGAAGAGCGCTTCTTGGCTTGTTCGAGAAACTCGGCAGTTACTTCAAATGGAAGTTCTACATCGTAAAAGTGCTGCTCCTCGGTCTCTCTATTGAAGTAAGTCTCTATGTAGGCCACCGGGAATCGGGTCTTGGTAAGAAGTATCCAGACGGAGGTCATTGCAGGTGTGCCGGGACTGAGATGAACAATGAGTTGTCGGTCAGGGAAGTCTTTTGTGGTTTTCTCTAAGAAGGTTTCAATACAGGGGTAAATCTCCCCATAGGCCGTTGGGGAGGAGAGTTCTACCGGTGTTAGATCGATTTGAATTCTAGGATATCGATTCTTCAGTTCTTGTATGAACTCGTGGGTATCGTATTTCGGGTAATTGCTTAAAAGCCGAAGATGGCTGTACCCGCGTTCTTCTATTGCAGCAATGATGGGACCGGGGCTTTCAGAGTCAGGTTTTATGCCCTCGAGGTCTTTCGATCCTATCCATGAAAGCAATATGGGTGGCTGCATGAAACTTTTACCTGGCAAGATTTCTATGAATGTATCAAATCTTATAGCTAAGTAATAAAAATTATCAATGTTTATGGGCTGAATTGGTTTAATATCGATAAATTGTTGTAAATTCCAGTTAATTCAAAAGGTTGTATGGGTTGGTGTTGTTTCTGCTTTATATGATTTAGAAATAGCCGTCAGAAATTCATGAGGAATCATTAATGCAAGGTTTGGTCATCAAGGATCCATTTGCGTCATATGTAGTAGAAGGGCAGAAATGCTGGGAGATGCGCTCCAGGGATACGTCCAAGCGAGGTTGGGTAGCGATAATTCGAAAAGGATCAGGAGTTATTATTGGTGCTGCCCGCTTGGTTCGGACGCTTGGGCCAGTAACCCGTGAGCAGGCTTTAACCAATCAAGAAAAACACCGTGTGTCATTGAAGGAAATTGAATCAGGAGTGTTGGATAAATGGAATTATGCTTGGGTTCTCGTAGATGCCGTGAAATTTGATCAGCCGATTCCCTATGAACATCCCAACGGTGCTGTAACTTGGGTTAATTTGGCAGAAGACGTACGGGCCAATATTGAGAAATTACTGAAACATAAAAAGAAGCCTGAAGTGGATGAAGTAGTTCCTGTTGCAAGGGTACAGGTTGATGGAAATATAGGAGCTTTTGTTTCGGCTATTAGAAAGGTTCCTGTTGCAAAGGATGGTTCTGTGTTTACTGAAGATTGTAAGAATGGAAAGGGAGTCTATCGAGTTGGCGATAAGGGGGATGAGCAAGTCTTTCACCATTACAGTGAAGCCTTAAGTTATCTCAGTCGAATGCAGACCGCCAAATGGAGAAGACCAAATTCTAAAGGGAATTGGGGAATAGTCTCTGCGGTGGAGTGGGTAGAGGTTGCTTGATTTAAACAACGTAAACGATTGTTCGGTTTGCTTGATTTAGGCCATATCCTTTCTGGCCAAGCTTCTTATAATTAAGTGATCACTAATAGCGCCATGGACTAATAGGATTTTTGTGGTGCGGCTGGATTTTTTACAGCCAAAATGGAGTTGTATATGGAACAGCCTACCTTTTCTTTGGCACGCTTGCTGCCGGATTTCTCGACGCTTGTTAATGGGCAGATTGATACCGCTGCTGGAATGAGTGCAACGATTGTTGCCTTTTTGCTAGCAGTAGCAGCCCTCTTCTTCTTGTTTGCATTGGTTAAATTCTTCCAAGCGAAGGGGCAGGTACGATTCTATTCCAAATTGATCCATTCCGTCGATCAGAGCGAATTGGCAGCCAAACGCCGAGATCTTTCACAAAAGGCGCTAGCGCATCCAAAGTATGGCCGCTTGTGGAAAGAGTTTGATGAATCGTTAGTTGATTCGATGGATGGTGAAAGACTTTTTAATACTCTGGATGCGGCCCATTTCTTTAATACCCACAGCTTGGCCAGGGGGCTGACGGAAAACCGGTTATTGGCAGCGGTGCCAGGCTTTCTTACCGCTATAGGTGTTTTGGGTACTTTTGCCGGGCTGCAAATGGGGTTAAGTCAACTAACTGGTATCGACTTCAATAATCCTGAAGGGCTTGCTGATTTTCAGGGGGGCATTAGCGGAGTGATAAGCGGAGCCGCAATCGCCTTTATGACATCTGTCTGGGGTGTAGGCAGTAGCTTGATTTTTAACTTTTTGGAGAAGTTACTTGAACGGGGTGTTCGCTCTGATATTTCAGAATTACAAAATACGCTTGATTACCTTTACCCACGTATCAATGCTGAACAGTCATTAGTTTCCATTTCTGAGTATTCCAAAAACAGTATGGAAACAATGCAAGGGCTTGCTGAAAAGATTGGCGATCGGATGCAGGAAGCCTTGAAGGATGCCACCGGAGAGATTCGATCCGGTCTAGAGGATAGCCTCAATCAGATTATGGCTCCGGCAATTAAATCTCTTGTTGATGGTGCACAGAATGGCACACAAAACCTACTTGAAGAGGTGATGGACAAGTATTTGGAGGGCGTGGGTAGCGCAGGTCAGAAGCAAAAGGAAATGATGGAAGCAGCATCTAAAGATGTAAATGAAGCTGTGTCTAAACTCGGATCGGAGATGAGTGGTTTTGTCGAGCGTCTTAATAATCATCATGAAGAGTCAGATCGGCAAGATAAGGAACGTTCTGCTGCATTCCGAGAACAACTTCAAACTCAGCGCCAATTGGATGCTGAAAGGCATGTTGTTTTCAAAGATGAGATCGAAAAATCTTTTGCTGCGGCGCGTGAGGCCTCTAGCCAAATGCAAGATGATCTTGCTCAACAGGTTGAAGAGCAGCGCAATATCGATCGTGTAAGGCAAGAAAACCTGGATAAGAGTGTCCAGTCCCTTAAGACTCATGGCGATGAGTTGACTCATCAAGTGGAACGTTTGGTTGAAAAGCAGGAGCAGTCGTTCAGAAGCATAAGCGATAAAGTCATTCAGCTTCAGGAGAATTTATCTAAGTTGTCTGAGGCCAATGAGCGAGCGGCAACACAAATGCAAGGAGCCGCAAATCAGCTTGGCTTGTTATCGGCAAATACTAAGGAAGCGGCTCTTGCTTTGGGAGAAGAGGTGTCTACGGCAGCGGAAACATCCAAACAGGTAGCACAAGATAACCAGCTGGTAGCTGAATTAAACCAGGAGCTATTTGATAAGTTTGACCAACTTCGACTTCAGCTTAGTTCGGTTACCGAGCAAATGGGCCAAGCAACTTCGCATGCAGAAAATAGTTTTGAAGCAATGGAAAAACATATGCGTAGTTTTGTTTCTGCACTGGGCGAGGAGGTCGAAAACTTGGAGCTGAAAGTTGCCTCATTGATGGAACAATATGGCAATAAAGTCAATTCCCAAACCGCAGACCGAATGGACGTCTGGAATAAGCAAACAGCTGTGTATCTTAGCGATATGACACGTGCCGTTCAGGCCATATCTAATGTTCTAGATGAAATTGAGGGTAAGGTCGGAGTAGGAGTATGAAGCTTGGTAGCCAGCGTCATCAAAACCACCAAACCGACGAAGAGAATCCCTATTGGATATCTTTTTCGGACATTATGTCCGGTTTGCTTGTTGTCTTTGTATTGGCTTCGCTCGCTCTTATTCTGGAACTTACAAAAAC
This sequence comes from Motiliproteus sp., assembly GCA_965230185.1. GTDB lineage: Bacteria > Pseudomonadota > Gammaproteobacteria > Pseudomonadales > Balneatricaceae > Motiliproteus. The sequence goes on along the minus strand of OZ245995.1, from coordinate 4,462,730 downwards.
TCGTTTTGAAGTAAAAGATGTTGTCCGGAAATTGGCGAAAGCGGAGCAAATAAGGCGAGAAATTGTACGAGAGATCCAGCAAGAACTATTGGAAAGGGATATCAAGGTGCTGGTTACGGATAATGACTCTGTGATCCGTATAGAGAATGACTTGTTGACGTTTGATTCTGACCAGCATCGAATTCCGCAACAGTATGAAGTTAATGCCATTCAGATTGGCCAGGTACTACATCAAGCAATAGAAAAAAGAGATAGATGGAAGTATTTGGATACTATTTTTATAGAAGGCCATACAGACATGAGACCTTCTCCTAGAGAAATGGGGAATTGGGGACTTTCGACTTTCCGAGCCATTTCAGTGTGGAACTTCTGGAATGAGAATCTTCCAGAAGGAGACCGTTTAGATGATTTGAATAATTACAGTGGTACACCGCTTTTTTCTGTTAGTGGTTATGGCGAAACGCGTCCTTTACGCGGAGAACAGGTGACAGAAGAAGATTTTAGTCGTAATCGGCGAATCGATATTCGGTTTACAGTGAAGCAGCCAACACTGGAGGATTATAAAAATCTTCAGAAAATGTTGGAGCAGTAGCCTTGGCTAGGTTACCAAATTTAGACATTAATCTGCCGGAGTGGAAACCAGCAGATTTTTCTCGTCTCAACAAAGAGATTGAGAAGCTTCAGTCGTTAGCAAAAAGTGCAGGTAAAGGATCTGACTCGTTTAAGGAAGCGTGTCGAGAATTTTTGCGCCTAAAGGTGAGCGGTCAAGACCATCGAATCCCAGATTGTATTAAAAAGCCAATCGATGTGCGCGCAGTAACCTATCTGTTACTGCGATCTAAAGAGTTTTCTTCCTTTAAGTTTGATGAAAACTTTCTACGGAAACTGACCCAACCTAGAAATCCAATTAGTCGGCTCAGTCTATTGCAGCTTGTTGAAATTTTCTTCAAGCGGTTTGATGAGCTAGCATCCAGTGCCAATTTTGATCAGCTCTGTAAGCTACTTAAGGAGCAGCTAAAGCACTCAGCCGAGGGAGAAAGTGATCTCGGAAAAATGGCTGAGTATAAAGAGGTGCTATTCGATCGATCGGGGCCTACCTCAGTTGTTCAGTGGGCTAAAAATCAAAACTATGATCTAGATGTATGTTTTCGGCGCTTCGGTATAGAAGGGTTTGGCCGTGGGCGATTCCTAGAGATTTGCCGGTACACATACTATTTAGAAACTTTAAAAAGTATTCCTGTTGGCTCTGATGCCCCTGTTTTGGCTGAAGTTTGCAAAAAAGAGGTTTATTTGGCCCCTGGCGCAGATGGAAAGCTATTAGGGCATGAAGTTCTTTCCGTGTTGATAGACAGATCTGAGGTTTCTGGTATTTCTGATGAATGGCAGTCTGTGTTGTTGTCTATCGCTGGTGACCCAAGGGTTCCTCAGTCCCATCCTCGATATCAGCAGTGGTGGGCGCTGCTTGGTGATACACGGATTTCTAAGGTTAAAGGATGGTTGTCGAGATTTGATCTAAACCTCTTCCTACGGGTTTTGGAATCCTATGGGGAGGAGTCAGGAAACTCTGATCTGAAACGAATGTTTCCTTCTCGACGGCGTTTCCTCGAAGGCTTGTTAGAGCAAAAATTAGTTTCTGTTTCTCGCCTTTTTTTGTCCCGTCATGCAGACAAATATGTTCGTAATAACTATGACAAGAATGAAATTCCGGATTATGCAACGGTCTCAGATCCCAACATTTCAATGATTTATCTCCAGATTGGTGACCTTCATATTGTGGAGGGGACTCATAGTTTCAAAATATGGATTTACCCGGCTCTAGCTCGATCTGCGAACCTTTTAAACTACGGTGTAAAACACTTTACAAGGCATCAGATCAGTCAGGGATTGAACCAACGGTACATTAGGGAATATGGAAAGGGTAGCCCGTCTACTGCCATCACCCATGCACCTAAAAATTGTCTATGGCAGTACAAAGCGATTCGGTATCTTCAATCTTATGGGATCGATCTGGATGTTGAAAGTTTGTTCTCACGAGAAGATTACCGACTGTATAAGAAACTTTATGGTATTTCTGGCTATCACGGATCTATTAATACAATCCCGTCCGCTCTCTCGGTTGAAATAGAGCCTGAAGAACCAGCTTATCAACCTGATTGGCCGAACAACGCCCCCTCCAATAGAGCTCCCTTGGAACGTGCTTCTTTAAAGGGGGAAGTTGCGGCCAGGAGTGCTACAGAAGTTACAGATACAGCCTTTATGGAAGGTTTAAATATTGGAAGCACATACTTTGCTGGCAAGCCAGAACCTACAGAAACGAAGGAGGTTAATCCTGCTGCACTTGAAGAAGTTAAAAGTGTTCTAAAAGGGCTTAACTACTTATCGATTCAGGAAATAATTTCTAGGACCTCGCTTAGCAGAGAAGAAGTTAAAGAAGTCTTATTTTCCGAGGAAGGAAATGTTTTTGGCGCGGGGAAAGGTGGATGGTATTTGCTGGAGAATAGGCTGGATCAAGCGCCTGAACGAAAGTTAGATGATGTCATTCAAAAAGCATCAAAAGCACAACAGCGCCGCCGTCAGGTTAAACCTAGGGTCTATGCAAAAAGGGGGAGGCAAGCAGATTCCACGGATGCTGAAAATATAAAAACGGAGGTAGGTCTAGGAGCGCCAGATGATCCAGAGGCAACTCAAATTTTAACTCTCTTACAAGAACAGCCTGGCCTCACTGTTGAGCAAATATATCAGCGAACTTTTCTGACACATGAACAAGTTTCAACCCAATTGATTCGGGGTAGCAATAAGTGGTTTGAGTGCTCTTCTGGGATTTGGTTTGCAAGGAAAGAAAGAGCTCACCCGAAGAATGAGTCTTCATCCAACATGAAAGTGTGCAGTGGCTGTGATGTGGTCAAGCCTTTACAGAGTTTCTATAAGTCTAAGAAAAATAAGGATGGATATACGAAGTGGTGTAAGGAATGTTTGAATAAGACTTAGACCATTTGGCGAAGAACATGAAAGGTGGACATTAAATGAAGTTTAAAGAACTGCTCAAAGGATTTCTCGGTCACGAAAAAGTTGATGAATGTTTTGATGCTATCCCAGATTCTGAGGGTATTAACTTTGTTCTAGAGAAATCACTTTTTGATGCATGTTCAGAAGGTAATGCTTCTCCCTATCTTCTGCTTCAATACACTTATCTCAAAATGCTTCAAGAGCAGGGAGAAGCGGAACAGATCGCTAATGGGTTTGTTGTGCCTTCACCTGTTGTTGCCGCGCTGGAAGAGGATGGGGAGCAGCTCCTAAGATTGCCTCCTAGGTTTGACGGAAAGTACGAAACTTCTATTAAGGGAGAAACATTTCGATCCAATTTTGAAGTTCAGCTGATTCCTATTACAAGTCAGGGTGAACGGGTACCAAAATTTCAGCTACGTGGTCCCTATCTCTGTTTAAGTTCTACTGAGCAATATCGCCTCCATCCCGCAGAATTTATGGCTTTAGCTTCTATTCAGGACTATCAGATAAATAGTGACGATCATACGGAAGATAAGAATCTCTGGCTAATAGGGTTGCTCCAAAAAGCTAAGTTAGAAGGGATGGATATCGATCTTTCTCACTTTCGGGATATTTCGGTAGAACAACCGGAGAAGATTGGATTGACCGCAGTCACTCAGAGTGACGGTAGTTTAGTTTTGGCCCCAAACTTCGGGGTTGGGGTCGAACCTGATGATTTTGAAAGTCGAAAATGGCAATTGGAATGTCAGGAAAGTGGTAAATCTTCTTTGCGGGTTAAAGATAAGATTGTTGTCCTAGATGAACAGAAGTTAGCCGCGACTCATGAAATTCTTACTCATCGCCATATCCCCAAAGAACAAGTTCAAGCATTTTTAAAGGCACCCAGTGCCTTTATTGATGCTTCATTAGTTGACCTCGACCTTGGGTTCTCTGTTCGAGTAAAGGGAGCAACTCGGTTTACCTTTATGCAGTTTGGCGAAACTGATGAGTCTGGTATCCGTTGGTTTGAGGGTGAAGCGGGATCTTCTTCACCAGAACGTCTGAATAGTTTGATTACCACGGAAGAAGACCTTCAGCTATTCGAAGAAGGCTATAAAGAGGCTAAATCTCAAGGTGCGGAAGAGTTTGCTTTTGCTGGTGAGACTATAGATATAAGCGATAGAGAAAAAGTTGCAGAAGTTGTCACCAAAGTGCGTGACAATATTTCGAAAGGAATTGCCTCTGAGGTGGAGCCTGAGCCGAATTCAGAAGAAACGAAGGAGGAACGAGCAACGGTTGAATTGGCAGATTTGGAATCTAATTTTGAGACCTTACGTAAAGCATCCGAAGAAGCCGCTGACATCGTATTCGATTTAGATTTTAGTCAATACAAGAGAACTCCTTTTCCACATCAAGAAAAAGGTATTCGTTGGCTGCTGGGGCTGGCGAAAAAATCTACCGAAGAAGAAACGGATAAACCTGTTCGTCTGCAAGGCGCATTGCTAGCTGATGATATGGGGTTGGGTAAAACCTACATGTCACTTGTTGGGATCAGTGAGCTTTACCGTTATCTGCGAGAACAACAAAAAACGTGCAAACCGGTTTTGGTTGTCGCACCGTTGAGTCTATTGGAAAATTGGGAAGACGAGGTAGCAAGTACCTTCAAAGTATCCCCTTTTGAAGATGTTGTTGTTCTTCAATCTGGCCGGGATCTTAAGAACTATCGCCAGAAAGGAGCTCGAGCTGAAACGAAACAGCGTGTGGGTGAAGATGATCATCTTGATGAAAACGCTATCCGTTATTCCTTGAACGTCGGTAAAAGTTTTGGTGCCAATCGGCTGGATAAGCCAAAACGTTTGGTCTTAGCTACTTATCAGACTCTTCGTGACTACCAATTCTCTCTATGTCGAATAGATTGGAGTATGGTTGTTTTCGATGAAGCTCAAAACATAAAAAATCCTAATACTCTTCAAACTCGCGCCGCGAAGGGGCTGAAAGCAGATTTTAAACTACTCGCAACAGGTACACCTGTGGAAAACAGTCTGGCTGATTTTTGGTGCATCATGGATACAGCACAGCCAGGATTGTTAGGTGATTGGGACGAGTTTAAGCAACACTATGTACAGCCCATTACATCAGCGGATAAAGAGTCTGAAGCTTCAATTAGGAAAGAAGTTGGAGAGAAATTGCGAGCTGATGTTGGGCTATTTATGCTTCGGAGGCTTAAGGAGGACCAGCTAGAGGGCTTGCCGGAGAAACGCATTTATACAGGACATCCAATGCCAAACCAGCCAGATTGGGTTTATCAACCGGAATTGGGCATGGTAATGAAGGGGCGGCAGCTGAAGAACTACGATGGGGTTTTAAAGGATTACCAAGCTGTTGAAGGGAGTGATCGTAGAACAATTGCTCTTTCGACATTACAGAAACTTCGCCAGTTGTCATTGCATCCAAGTTTAGAAAATGAAGCCGAAATGTTTTCCAGCTCACGAAAGGAAGCAGAGCAATTCGCATATTTGTCTGCCAAGCTCGAATCGGTAGTTAATCTACTCGCTAGTATCCAGCAGCGAGATGAAAAAGTTCTTATTTTCCTGATAAACAAAAAACTACAACGATTGCTGAAACTCTGGTTGCAACAAATCTTTTCGATCCCTGTTGAGATCATCAATGGTGATACAAAAGCTGTTGCCAGTAAGAAGGGGGCTGAGACACGGAAGGGGATAATCACGCAGTTCGAATCTAAGCCCGGCTTTGGAATTCTCATTATGTCCCCTGTGGCAGCAGGGGTCGGGCTGACGGTCGTTGGTGCCAACAACGTGATCCATTTAGAGCGGCATTGGAATCCTGCTAAAGAAGCTCAAGCAACTGACAGGGTGTACCGTATTGGTCAGAAGAAAGACGTGAATATCTATCTACCAACTTTGCACCACCCAGAAAGATCATCATTTGACGTAAATCTTGACCTGCTGTTGAGCAATAAGCTGAATCTCAAAGATGCGGTGGTAACACCTCAGGCAGTTTCTCCCGAGGATATGGCAAGTGTATTGTCAGGCTAACCTGGTTAGAGTTCTTAAGTTCTATCGAGCGGTGATTAATGGTGCGGCTGAATATTTGGCATCAGGGGATGGAATATTTTTATTCAGTAGGACTTGGAATCAGTTATAGCTGCTGATCTTTCACTTACCCCGTAAGGCAAGGGCAAACAGCCTTCCGGTTTCTGGAAAAACTCCCCGGTACTGAAGGACAACGATATTACTGTGATCGGTGTCGAACACGCCTGCTGAGATCTCACGTTTACTGTGACCTGCCCCCAAAATCTAAACCATTACTTGCTTAGCAAAAGTCCTTATTAATAATTAGTTTTCCTTGGCCATCAGCGATGGTTGATTTGTCGAGGCTTAACTGGGTGGTAGTAAAAATTACTTTAAAGTAATAAAGATTATTTTCGGTGCTCTTTGGTAGAGGGTTTTTCTTTGTTTTGTTTTTGATTTATAAGGAAAAATACAGGTTGGTATCAGTTCTGCAACTGTCTTATCGAGACCAATAAGGGAGAAGCATCATGAGCCAGCAAGCAACCAAGGTGTTCGAAGATTATGAAGTGACCGATCATGCCCGGCAGCGTATGGATCAGCGTGGAATTAGCGAAGGTGCCGTTGAGCTAGCCCTTCAGTTTGGCCGAAAAATTCACGCTCGCCGGACTCTTTACCATGTGATTGGTCGCAAGGAGATTCAGAAGCTAGGTGAGCAACACCCTGAACTGAAGGGTCTGGATGGGGTTCAGGTCCTAACCAGCGTAGACGGTGAGTCAGTGATAACGGTGTACCGTAATCACGATTTACGATTGATTCGCCCTAATAAGCGCAAGCATCGTCACTTGCACTAAGGGGGGGCAATGAACACTAAGTTAGATCTGCTTGTACAAAAACTCGTTGCCATAGGCCATGGCGAAATTGCGGTCGCTCTGAGAAAAGGGCGGGTTGGGATGCTAAATGATCGTCAGAAAATGGTTCTGACGGATGCATCGAACTGCATCAGAATGGAAAAAGTGGGGCTTGACGAGCAGCGCGTAAAAAACGCGCTGGTCGAGGTGACATCATCCGGTTGGGGCCGGGAGCCTGAGTCTACGGAACCAGGCTGGATTCAACCGCTGATGAATTTGTAGTTTTATTGATCTGCAACTGTCGAAACCTGTTTACTGTTCAGGTAGTCTCAGTCGAAGGATGAAATATATGAAGGATGGACTCTATGCGAGAAAAGTACGTAAATTCAATTAATAGCAGCTATTTTCCTACTCTGGCTGTTATCGAAGAGTAAGTCGGTACTGTGGCTATCAAAGCGACTGTTTATCGATGGCGTAACTGGGGTGGGGATCCGCGTCCAAAGGCTCTCTGGGAGCGCCTTAAGAATCAGCTTCTTCCCCATCTTCAGAATGATTACTTGGTTATCGATGGGTTGTTTCGAGCGCTTGCTATCTATAATGGAAAGCAAGAGCGTCAAGGCTGGTGTCACTTTCCAACGCTGAAAGCCCGTTTCATTCATCATGAGAGTGACTGTTATGTGGAACTCTCCCTTCGAGGCTGTTTTTGCCCTGGTGAACAGGCATTAAGGTCCGTCGCTTCTTCGGATCTACCGGACAATTTGCAAGGTTGGGTTCGCAGTGTTTCTAGCAAGAGCGTTGCAACTCATGTCACGGCAGTCAGGGATTTTGTAACTCGTTGCAACCAGGCTGGGATAGAACTCGAAGAGGTCAGCTTCAAGTCCGATGTTGCCAGTCCTACCTTCACTACAGGTGCCGGCGATATTTCTGGTAAAGACCTTTCTGTATTTTCTTCTCTGGTATCTCCCTTGAGAGCAGCGGTTTCTAAATCGCTTATCGTTCATACGTATTATCCAGATAGTGCAGGCTCATTCGTAAGAAGCCTAAGAGATGCGCATAGACAGATTCTTGGCGAACAAGGATTCATCGACGAGGTTTCTATTGCGGGTTTTAACAAGGAGAGCTTTCAAAGGGATTGTTTGCATATCTTGCTTGTTCCGGGGGCTAGCGACTTCGTCAAAGATGTCTCCTGGCAACGGTTGTTGTATCGCTTGGAGCGAAGTCAGATCGCCTTCAAAGTGGTTAAGGCTTCTAACGCCCATGATCGCTTTGTCGTACGGAATTTGATCTTTGATTTGTACGTTAAAGCGGGGGGAGTCCCTTGGGCAGCTAGGTTTAAGGATCAGCGATTGGTGTGTGCTCTGGACGCAGGGCACAGTTCTGAGTTAAGCCTCTCTAGGTGGGTAGGTTGCCGTTACTCCAAGAAGGATCAACGTCAGCGTCTTTACTATCAGGATTGCGGATTAGCAGAGCAGGTTCCGGAAAATATCGCGGACAAATTGCTGGCCAAATTGAGTTCAGAAAACAGTTTGATTCTGCGTGACGGGAGAATGCACAAGTCTGACGCTGAGTTTACGCGAAGAGCAGGTCTTGATGTTATCGCAATAAATAAACGCCCAACTGCTGTTATCTACGAAGAGGCTGGCGATCAAATAAGGGTGGTACCTAAAGGCACTTACTTAGAATACCCCGACGGTTCAGTGTTACTCCAATCAGCTATTGGCTCAGCTACAAAAGACTATGTCCGGCCAATACAGCTCTCCTCTAGGAGTATGGCTCTAAGTTCAGCGGTTTTATCTGACATTCAGGCACTTGTTGAATTACCAAGTTTGTCTTCGATGCACTCTATTCGTTTGCCGCTTCCAGTCTATTGGGCTGACTTGGCGTCGAAGCTCAATAGCAGTGACTGGGTTCGGGTTCTTGGAAATGGCTGGAAGCTCGAAGGTCTGGTGCCTGCACTGAGAGCGGGGTAAGAAAATTTACATAAATTGTAATATTTTTATGTATACAGACGGCATGGTTTTTAAATAACTGATTATAAAGGGTAATATTTCTGGCGCGCGGGTTGCAACAGTAGATGCAAGCCTCTGCTAACAGAGTATTAATGGAGGGGAACAGTAACTTCTAATCATGGCATTAATTCGATCTTAGCCCGCGTTATGAGCGGCTAGTAACAGGGAAATACAAATTATGGGAATCGGAGATTTCGTAGCTAAATCGGCACGCCCACTTCCAGTTATCGTTTTGGCGGACACCAGCGGAAGCATGAGCGTTGATGGAAAAATTGAGGCTTTGAACCAAGCACTCAAAGACATGATCGGAAGCTTTGGCCAAGAGAGCCGAATGCATGCTGAGATTCAGGTCGGACTTATCACATTTGGTGGTGGTGTTTCACAGCACTTGCCTTTGTCTCCTGCGCACCAAATTGAAGGGTTCCAGCCTCTGGATGCAACAGGAAGAACTCCTATGGGAGAGGCCTTTGATATGGCCACTTCTCTACTAGAAGACAAGGAGATAATTCCATCACGAGCTTATCGTCCAGTGTTGATCCTGATCTCTGATGGTCATCCAACTGATGATATTAAGGGGCCGTTTGAGCGGCTAAATTCGAGTGAGCGTGCGCAAAAGGCAACACGCCTGGCGCTGGCCATTGGCTCTGATGCAGATGAGTCTCTGTTGAGAGACTTTGGAAATGATCTAGAGGCTCCACTCTTTCATGCCAACGATGCTCGGGATATTCGTAATTTCTTCAGGGCAGTGACCATGAGTGTATGTACTCGCTCACGGAGTACAAAGCCCAGTGAACCGGTAAAAATCGAATACCAACCGGGCGAAGATGACGACCTGCTGGACTTGGATTTTTAAACCTTGAAGCGACATTTTTACCACTGTTCGGTCACTGGCCCTGGCCACGTTCGTGATGGATTACCTAATCAGGACTCTCTGTTGGCTCGTGTCTGGGGGCAGAGGTGGGCGGCTGTGGTTTGTGATGGCATGGGATCTCGACCGCGATCGGAGATAGGTTCGCGTGAGGCCGCGAAAGCTGCAATTTGCAGCATTAAATCGTTGGATTTTGACGCCGATCGAAAGTTGGTTGTTCAGACCCTGTATCGAAGCTGGCTTGAGCGACTGAAAGGTTTAAATGTCCAACCTGCAGATGCTGTGACCACCTGCATTTTGGTTTGGGGCATGTCAGATGGACGCTTTAGGTATGCACACCTAGGAGACGGAATGCTTTCCTCACCTGTAGCAACATTATCGACAGGCGGAAGTTCTGAGTTCAGTAACGAGACAACCGGATTGGGTTTATCGAAGAGTCTGTCGGATTGGCGATTCGGTTCAGACACGCTACAAGCGCATGACAATAGCTTGATATTGATGAGTGATGGCATAAGTGAAGACTTAACTGATCCGCAATCATTCAGCCGTTACCTTAGCAGTGAGCTGCTTAAAAAGAGTCAAAGGCAGGCTAAGAGCTGGCTGCGTAGACAGCTCAACGACTGGCCCACACCCGGGCATAGTGATGACAAAACATTGGTGGCGCTATGCCAGAAGTAGGAATGGATTCAATGACGGAAAATCCTAAACAAAACGCTGATAAGGCAAAGCCTTCAGCGAAAAAGCGAATTGTCCAAGACCAGTATGGGGCCTCCTATGAGTGTCCAGAACTGTTGGGTGAAGGTGGTCAGGGAAAAGTATGGAAAACGAACCACCAGAACACATTGGTTAAGACTTTTTTCCGTAAAGACCGAGACAAAGAGGAGCGCTGGTTCAAGCACGTACAGTGGGTGTTACGGCAAGATCTAGAGGGCTTGGCTATAGCCGCCCCCAAGGCGTTGGTAACGCATCCAGTCCCTGGTTATGTGATGGAGCTTATGGATGGGCTTCATCCGCTCTCGAATGAGATGGAGCGTAGTTTTACCTCACTGGTAGAGGGAGAAGGATTAACCGGTTATCTGAGAACAGGTGGGCTTAAACGCCGTCTACTGATGTTAGCGGAGATTGCCAATACCCTGGCTCGGCTTCATGCGAAGGGCTTGGCGTATGGAGATCTATCTCCAAGTAATATTTTTGTATCTGAGCACGTTAATCATGCACGGGTTTGGCTCATTGATTGCGACAATATCTGCACGAACGAGCGAGCGGGATGGGACCACCTGCATACGCCTGGTTACGGTTCTCCTGAAGTAGTTCGAGGCGAATCCGGAGTTAACAGTCTGACTGATGCATGGTCATTTGCCGTTATCGCTTACCAGCTTCTTACCCTTCAGCATCCTTTGATAGGAGTATTGGTTGAGGATGGAGAGCCTGAGTTGGAGGAACAGGCTCATCGTGGTGAATTGCCTTGGGCTCGAGATTCTGAAGATGATAGCAATGAGCCTGCTGGTGGCATTCCAATGGAAATGGTTGCATCTAAACGGATGCAGGCCTTGTTTCATCGCTGTTTTGAACAGGGAAAGCAAAGCGCATGGGATCGCCCAACCATGTCGGAATGGCGTAGCGTCCTCGATGATGCTATTGCGATGCTGCTTGATTGTCATAACACAGATTGCAGCAGCACTTACATTCGAAATAGTTCTTGTCCTTTCTGCGATACCGAGGCGGATGCAGCAGATTCAATTTTACTGACAGCACTTGTCTATAGCTCTGATCCAGAGCTGAAGCGCAAGCTTATGGGGACGGGTTATGGACAGGTAATAAACCAAGGCGAAACTTTTACTTTAAAGCGTGTCCCAGCTGGTACAGCGCTGTTTCGAGAGTCTAGCGAAGTGTGCCAAGTCAGGCTGGATGATAAAGGGCTGGCCGTTAAAGTTGTGCCTGGTAACAGAATCAGACTAGTGGTTGATGGTAAAGAACAGGAGATCACAAGAGGCGTCCTGTTGGATTACGACAAGCAACAAGGGCGCAGTTACTTTCTACACCTCACGCCGGCTCAGCAGTCTGATGAGCATGCAACTCATCCAGTCTGGGCATTTCGCTGGTAGGAGGTGGTATGAAACTAAAGGATTTTCGCTTTTTCGACCAAAGCCTTCACTGTGTTCACTTTATTGATGGTAACGCTGGATCGCAGAACTGGAAGTTGGGCCAAGAAATACGTTTGGTCAGTGACAGAGGCGAGTTGGTAATAGCGCAAAACGACCTCGTTGCTTCGGTCAAGGCAGCTGACTCAAAAACTGCAGACTTGGCGTTAACCCGATTAAGTTTATGGCGGCTGGCTCAGAAAGGGGCCGATCACCTCCACCTGGAACATGTCGGTTTTCAGACTAGATTGACGCTGGACTTGAAATTGGCTGTGGACGCCTATTTGTCTGATCAGCTTCATGCTGATGCTCTCATCTCTGAAAACAGCATCGCTAAAGCAAATGAATGGTTACGAGATGAGTTCGTTCTGGAGCTCGATGAGCCCTTGCTGGTTGCTAGATACTTTAAAAGCCAGGAGCGAAATGATTTCCAGTTGGTAGGGAAAAAGCACGCTTTATCCATAGTTAATGAAGAAGGCCTGTGGCGAGCAACGCGTCTTACTCAGCTACGTCGAGATAGTCGCGAAGTAATCGCCATAGCTGGCAAAGCAGAGTTTATAGATGACTCGGTTGCCGCCAGAATCAGTGCAACGGCTGTTGATGTGCTTGATCAACACATCAATGATAGCGGGAGTTACCTGAGCCTATGGGAAACATACAGCAAGCTGCAGTGGAACATAGCAACGCGTGCCGCAAAAAAATTGGGTTACTTCTCATACGATGAGATGCGTCATACCGGTAAGGAGCTGCCTCGCTTTCGCTTGCATGTAGGTGAGGAGCAAGCTGTCGAGTTCGGTAAGAGGATCAAAGAGCTGCAAGATAATGACGAGTTAGGCGTCACGGATCTTGTTTTTGAAATTGCCGGCTCTCCTCCAAGATGGATGTTAGACATGGCCGCTCCTACAAAAAGAGAGGCATCTGAACGCAGGCCTTTGCTTGGCCGGGATGTAAAGGTCGCTCCACCCTATATTGAGATAGAAATAAGACAGTCCCCTCCTCCTAAGAAAGGGGAGATCTTCTTGTCCATTCAGGGTGATAAAACTGCTCATGATCGGCGAGAACAGGCTTACACCTCGATTCAGGCTCACAAAAATCCAATGCCGCAGTTGCGAATGCTTCTAGAGGGGCTGGATCCTCCTGTTGAGAGGAGTCGCAGATTGCGGCCGTTATCTCCCAAGGCCAAACAGCGCTTCAAGGGTGAACCTACTCCTCGGCAAAAGGATGCTTTGGATGTGGCCCTTAATACACCGGATGTAGCATTGGTCATCGGTCCGCCCGGAACAGGGAAAACTCAGGTAATTGCTGCCCTACAGCAGCGAATTGTGGACGAGTTTTCGGATAACTCTCCGTTGAAGCATCAGGTACTACTGACCAGCTTCCAACATGATGCGGTGGATAATGTTGTTGAACGATCCGGGGTTTTTGGATTGCCGGCAGTTAAGATTGGTGGTCGGCGTTTTGGGGGAGAAAAAGCTGAAAGTCCGATCACCAAATGGCGTATCAGTAAAATTTTGGAGCTCAAACCACAGCTTGAATTAGAAATGCGATCCTGGCCTGTGTTTGGCATCTACGAGCAGCTAAAAGACACGGCGCTTAGCTTGAGAATGTCTAGAGAGCCTAGCTCCAGGCGAGCTTTGGCGATGGATATCGAAGAGTTGTTGACCCAACTCTCCTTTGAGCATGACCTGCATCTTTCTCAGGCGTTGAGTAATGCCTGGCAGCAAACGTTCGAGAAACTCCACCAGGGTAACACGCTACACCTTTCGAGAGCTACTCGTGTACAGCTACTTAGAAAAATTCGAGGTTTAAGAACGAGCTTAGTTGCCTTCAACGATGACGGTGTTGATCGTTTAACTGACCTTCTGGCGTACGTAGAGGGTGTTCCTAGCCTTGATGGAAATGAAATCATAGAGAACTTACATGGCCTCTTGGATCAGCTAAACAGTTCAGTGCTATCTGAGACAGTTGCGATCGAAGAAGTTAAGGCGGCTAAAAATCAGCTTATCGATGCTGTTAGGCCTGACTACCGACCGTTCTTGCTGCGTTCATATATGGATAAAGCAGACTGCAAGGTTCTCGATGATTTGGAAAGAGAGCTCTATGAGTCAATTGCTAAATCACGAACTTTGGGGCCGTTGATGGTTCGGCATGAATATGTCGAGGCACTTGAGAGCAAAGCCTCAAACGTTGAGAAAAGCATCGAGGATTACGTCACTGTACTCGGAGCTACCTGCCAGCAAGCAGCAGGTGACCAAATGCTTAGCATTAAGGAGACTAGCGAACGGCTGGGTATAGCCTTCGATACTGTAATCGTCGATGAGGCTGCCCGTGCAAGCCCTCTTGATCTGATGATCCCGATGGCAATGGCAAAACGTCGCATCGTGTTGGTAGGTGACCATCTACAGCTTCCACATATGCTGGAACCACGTGTTGAAGCAGAGCTTCAAGAGCAGCAGGAGCTTGATGCGGTTAAATCGGAACTACTCCGTATCAGCTTGTTCGAGCATTTGCATCGCCAGTTCTTGCGAATGAACAAGAACGGAGGCCCAAAGCGTGTGGTTATGCTGGACACGCAGTTTCGGATGCATCCTGAACTTGGTCGCTTTGTCAGTCGTGAGTTTTATGAGCGTCGTGGCTTTGACCCGATAGAGCCAGGCTTAAGCGAAGATCTGTTTGAACATGAAATTGCAGAATATCAGGGGTGCCTCGCAGCATGGGTAGATGTGCCTAGAGACCAAGGTACTGAAAAGACGAAGAACGGCAGCAAATTCAGGAGCGCTGAGGCCAAAAGGAGTGCTCAAGAAGCGTTAAAGATTCTTACTGCACACCCTGAAATGAGCGTTGGCGTAATTACGTTTTACAGTGCTCAAAGGGATGCCATTTACGAAGAGCTAGAGGCTCACGGGTGTGCAGAGCGCACTGAAGATGGATGGCAGATTTGTTCGGAGTATCGACTGAACTCGCTTGGAGAAGAACGCCTTCGTGTGGGTTCTGTCGACGCCTTCCAAGGAAAGGAGTTTGACGTTGTCATTCTCTCGGTTGTTCGAACTTGGGGTATGGGAACAGAGATGACACCCGAAAGCCTTAATCGCAAACTAGGATTCCTAAGGCTACCTAACCGTATCAACGTCGCGATGAGCCGACAGAAAAAGCTACTAATTGTCGTTGGTGATAAAGAGCTTCGAAAAGTTGATGGCTTAGACCCAGAGGACAACATGCCTCTGCTACCTGGGTTCCCTGCCTTTTATGAATTATGTGAGGGAGCTCATGGCAAGATTCTCTGATGATTTTATCTGTTACCTAAGGCAGTCTCCCGTTGATGATCGCAAGGCAGTAAAGGCTGTACTGTGGCCTGTCTTTGTCTGGCAGGTTTATGGCCCTGATCTTTCTGGTAAAAGCACGAACGTATTTGAACGGTCACTGCTGTCGTTGCTTTCAATGCGAACCGGAAAACGACTGGATAGCTCACGCATTAGTGAATTAGCCGAATGGCACGGGCTAGAGCCAGAAATGGTTACCTACATTATTGAGCAGCAATTAGGGCCGAAGGGCTGGTTAGACCCTAAGACTGGGTGGTTGACTGAAGGGGGGCAGCAGGCACTGCAGCAAGACTTGCCTGGCTCCAATAGCCTCCGAACTGGGTATGTGTTTCAAGATGCTTTCGATGGTGATCTGCTACCCAGATATGCCAATGGTCTTGATGGCATTGAACCATCAGATTCTTCTAGTTCCTATTTGGAGTTCGCCTTTTCCAAGGCCTCAAATTGGCAGTGGAGACCGACCTTACTTAGAGAGCGAGCCGAACCATGTGTACCGAGCAAGGATGATCTTCGCCATGTTATGGAATCGACACATCAGGCTCAACGCAATGCTTGGATGATGGGTGACCTGAAAGAATACGATTCATTGCGCCAACTCGATGCTCTAAGGCTATCTGATAAAGAACCATTTGCAGCGTATTTATGGGTGTGGATATACACAGGGTCGGGGCTGGAACACATCTGGGCTGCAGCAGATCCTTTTGGTCTGCACAGTGATATCCAATGGATGCGTGAAAAGGTCGAGGGGGCTTGCAAAAATGTACCGAAGCTATCGCGTGACATCATGCGAATGATTGGTGTAGAAGAAAGCGAGGAGTTTTCTTCATTGCAAGATGTTTTGGCAGCACGTGAAGAGCAGGCGAGATTGGAAGTATTAACCGAATTTAGCCAAGCTGACCAAGTTGATGGGCTGGTTGGGCTGCTCCATGGTTGGACGAACCGTAAGCTCGATGTTGAAACCTCGGAGTTCACAAACCGTTTCCATGATTACCGAGATCTAATCACCCAGAGCTCAAGTTTGATTGAGCATTGTGTGCGGTACTGTCTAGAAACGTACCCGTTGAAGAGTCCTCAGATAATCCCAAAAAGATGCGGCCGCAATGAACTGCAGAGGTTAATAGCTGATGCTGCTCCTTTTCTATCAGAGTCACAAGTTGAAGAGGTTCTTAAAGTGAGGCATTCGGCTGTATTCAATACTGCAAAGAATAAACAAGGCTCTTATCGCTTGTGTCTAGCTGCCTGTCTTCTCTCGATGCCGGACTATCCAGACCACCCCATAAGAAGCTTTGTTCAAGAGGAGCAACTGTTCCTCGATGCTTATCGCTTATCCCACTGGCGTGACAAAACAGCTCATGCAGAGGGTGGGTTTAATGCTGACAAAACTATGTCATTGGAAGCGGCTTCCATTACGGCTTCCTTTTTACAGATTTTCTTCAAAGGACTGAGCAATGTCTAAGAGAAATAGAAACAAAAATAAGATTCCTCAGCAGCCAAAACCGGTAAAGATGCAAAAGAATGCAGTTGCTGAAAAAGTAGAAAACATAACGGGCACCAAACCAGAAAGTGCAGTTATGGATGGCGCTTCATCTGAGGAGCTCGGAAAGATAGAGGCTCTCTCTGACGAGCTGGTAGCTCTTAAGTCAAAGTATGAAAGTGATTTTGAATCACTGGAATCAGACTTGGCTGAGATTGATCAGCAAAGGGAGGAGCTTAAAGCTGACCGGTCAAAATTCGAGACGCAAGTTTCAGAGCATCAACAAGGAATCGATGATGCTGAACAAATTCGAGAGGAGTTGCTCGCTAAGGAAAAGGTACTTCTCAAGAAAGAAGAGGACCTTGCTGTACGGGAAGCTCAGGCACAAGCAGGGTTTGTGAAGCAACATAGCGAATCTCTGGCAGAGTTAACTGCTGAGCTATCAAGGCTCCGTTCAGAGCATGCTCAGTCTTTGGAGCAAAGCCAGAGCAACTTCATCTTAGCTCAGAGGTCGATCGATACAGAAAAGAAAAAACTGACCGAAGAGATTCAAGGAGAATGGAAGAAACTCGAACAAGCCAAACAGAAACTTGAGCGTGAGTTAGTGGCTCTTCAGGAGCAGCAGGCTGATTTGCAATCTAAAGAGTCTGCTCGTGAAACTTGGGAATCACTCAAGAGCGAGCAACTTGAACAGCAGTTTGGAAACCGGATATCAGAACTCGAGTCTGAATTAGAACGTACAAGTAAGTACAGGGAACGTGAAGCAAATCGCCTGATGCAGTTACAAAACCGCCTCTCTGATTACGCTGAACTAGAGCGGGTTATCAAGCAAAAAGAGATGGATTCTGCTGATGAACTCTTGATGGGCATAGAAAAGCTTGAATCGGATGTGAGGGAGTACAAGCAGAAGTTGGCCGGGCGACCAGTTGAGGATCTGGAGGACGAAGTCGATTATTTAAAAGACCTTAACCGAACACTTGAAGATCAGCTGCGAGATACGACTCAGGAATTGCATGAGGCGAATGCGGAGCGTCATCAAAGAGCTATGGGCATTATGGAGCGCGAGCAGCTGATGATGAAAAATAGAGTGCTCGAGCAACATAACGATGCCATAGGTCTTGCTACCGAACAGCTGAAACGAGAAATTGAAGACCTTAAAGACATGCAACAAGGGCAGGCAGTATTCCCAGCTCTGACTCGCATGGATCGGGAGTTGAGTGAGAACTCGATAACCCAGCCTGTGCCTTCTTTGGAAGAGTTGGTCGACGATCTTCAAGTAAGGATTGCCCAAGTTGACCCGGATAACCCCCTTTACTTCGGAAAGGACACGCTTCGCCTTTTTATAGGCGGCTTAGCGATGAGTCATTTGCATATACTGCAGGGCATATCTGGCACCGGTAAAACCAGTTTAGCTAAGGCATTCGCGAGAGCGGTTGGTGGCCAGTGTACAGTTGTGCCTGTGCAAGCCGGGTGGCGCGATCGAGACGATCTTGTTGGACACTACAATGCCTTCGAAAAGCGCTTTTATGAGAAGGAGTGCCTACAGGCTCTTTACCGTGCTCAAACACCAGCGTTTAGCGATCGCTTTAATGTGGTCCTGCTGGACGAAATGAACCTGTCACGGCCTGAGCAATATTTTGCCGAATTCCTTTCAGCCCTAGAGCTAACAGGAGAGGACCGACAAGTTGTTCTAATGGAAGATGCGCCTGCCAAATCTCCGCGCTTCCTGAGAGATGGTCGAAAGGTACCTGTTGCAGATAATCTTTGGTTTATTGGCACGGCAAACCATGATGAAACTACGTTTGAGTTCGCAGATAAAACTCAGGATCGCAGCTTTGTTCTAGAGCTGGGGCGGAACGATCAAGAGAATATTTCCAGTACTTTGATACGGCCTGTGATGTATAGCGTGTCATCCATGCGCTCAACATTCCAAGAGGCTATGAAGCAACATAGAACTGAGGTTGATCGAATCTTTAAGACTCTACAAGAGCATGACATCACAGCTGTTCTAGAAAAACGCTTTGGTATTGGCTGGGGGAACCGGCTCGAGCGGCAAGCAAGACAGTTTATTCCTGTTGTGATGGCTGCAGGTGGCACTTCAAGCCAGGCGTTGGATCACTTGTTGTCAGTTCGTCTGTTCAGGGATGGAAAAGTAACCGGGCGTTACGATACGAAAACTGAACACTTAACCAAGCTACAAGGCTGTCTTCAAAGTGTTTGGGAGAGTGTCTCCAAAGAGGGCTTTGCTTTCCTCTGTGAAGAAAAACTTGAGCAAGAGATTGAGCGCAAGGAGATGGCGTGATGCTCAAGGTTCGAGATGGGGTCACAGGAGAAACGGTTCGAATCACTCCTTCAGAGCCTATTCCTTCAGGTCGATACGCTCTCCTTAAAGAAAGCTCCTTGGGTATTCATGGCGAGTGGCCTGCAGGAACCGTGTTGATAGATGATGGTCGCGGATCTATCGATGTTGACGGCGTTTCGTTCGAGCTCGAAGTAAGTAAGCTCGACACAAAGGAGTTAGCGCAAAGGGATATTGCCTTCCAGGCGCTTGAAGAGATTAAAGCGCTCGGTGAATTGTCGGATATCGAAAGATTACCCTCTCCTGTGATTCCGCCGGGGATCGCTCATAGGTTTGATCATTCGCAGCTAGAAGTTGAACTTCTGGAGGCGCTTCAGTTCGGTCATTTGCATAGTATTGCTAAGTCGCCACGCATCTCGATGAGATATGACGAAGAGCTTTTACCGGTCTCTAGGGTCAAGCGTACGGCAAACAATTACCAGCGCCATCTAGCGGCTCATTCCGAGTGCTGGCAGCAGCGAACCTTCACAGGCATCGTGCCCAAAAAGCTGCAGGCCAAAATCAGCGAGGATGAAGTTCATATCTATGAGAACCGGGTCTATGCGCGTTTGTTAGATCATCTTGAACGATACGTCATAGGTGCGCTTGCTAGACTGCGTGTCCTCAATGAAACCCTCCAAAAAGGCCTGGATTTGGAAGGCAGCGATTCACTCCATAGGAGCTTGCGACATGCTTTGTGCGAGACTTGGGGGGAATCCTTTTCTCAGGGGGAGGCTGAAAAACTTAAATCTCTCTCCGAGTCTCAGTTGAAACAGTTTGATGAGCAACTGAAGAAAATTCAGCAGCTAAAGCAAAGTGCCACGTACCGTTCTATACCTAGGGGGGCTGAGGTTCCGTTAGCGCTCAAGGGCACGAACATTCTGATGAACGACCCACACTATTTGAAGGTTCGACGCGTGTGGGAATTGTGGGTGAAAGAAGTCGCATCCAACTTTAAAGACCCTGTTCTGGTCTTTAGGCAACGGCAAAATCAGGAGGAGTTATACCGGTACTATATTGGCTTACTGGTTCTTCGTGCCCATAAGAAATTGGGTTGGGAAATCGCTCCGTTGTCCGATAATAGTTGGACTCTCCAACACCCTTCCGGTATCACAGGAATTCTGTCCTTGATAAATGGCGAGTGGTCAGTTTCAAGTGATTTCGTAGATGATGCGAACAGACTGGTTTTTGCTTCTATTGTCGATGCTTTAACTAGTCAATGTGATAATTCTAATCGGTATCTTTGTTTCCTTGGTGATGAGATTGAAGGGATGGGCAGTCTCTACTGCTCTCCAGAAAACCTCTTTGCTGAAGAGTCGGTGATTGAAGTGATTCAGAAATGGTGGCTGCAATTAGTTGTCCCTGAATATGGCGTCCAGATCGCTCAGTTGCCCAGAGTTGTTAGAGAAAAATGGCCTGAGTCTCAGCCTGTAGGCCAGTTCAAGGCCCTTGGTACATGGGGTGATGAAGAATTTAAAAGTTGGCTCGGATCTTTCCGCCTTTCGCCCGTTGTTAAATCTTCAATCGAAAGGAGTTACACAGCAGCAATATTTGTAGCCTACTGCCCATGTTGTGGGCGACGTACATCTGATTCACAGTTCATCTCCCGAGATGGGCGAGCGTTTGCATCGGCATGTATTTATTGCTCTGCAACTTGGCAAAAACGCTGGACCGGTAACTCATGGCGACTCGAGGTTGGTTCAGATTTTGACATGACAATTAGATCTGGCCGATGGCAGGTAATTGTTGATCTTGGGTCTGACAGGCTTCAAGTGGCATAACCAGGATTAGTACATCGAAAGTATTGGTGAGCAACCATTCGCAACCGACTTCACCAATCCACTGACGCCAGCGGGTCTGGCTGGTGGGGTGACAGCGAAATTCATACAGAAAGAACGACTGGCTGCCGAAGTACCTTGCGAATCATTTTTATTCGCTGTAGCAAACTGTAGAGATAGGGCACCCCTTTCCTGCCACAAACCGGCTGTAGGAAGAGTAAGAATCCAGTGACATTAATGTCACTGGACTATCTGTTTCGCCTACACCGGCGGGCGAAGTTAATGGCTAATTGGGAGCTCTCGTTGCTACCGATTCAAAGGGTGTGGGAACCGGACGCTTATCTTTCAAAACACTGAGTGTGGTTAAAAGGGGGCGGAACACCTAGAGTTTATTTTGGTTTTGAATGAGTTTTAAAAGACTTTTAATCTCTTCAGATTGATCTTTCATAACCTCATCGGGATCTGCGCGTTCTTCCGCTCTAATTACCATCTCATGAAGTACGCGGGCAGCAGATACACGAGCGGATCCTGCAGAATCGTTCTGCGCAACATCTAGCAACGTCCCAAGGATTACATCTTTGATATCGGTAATATCGTTGATCATATGCTCGGTACCTTTTCTCGCCGCATTATCGACTAGTTGGGAAACAGTTTTGGAGAATGGTTCTTGTTGTCGCCACCGGTAGAGTGTCGAACGATTCAATTGAAGCTCGCTCGCAATCTCACTAAAGTTGATACCCATTGCCACCATCCGAGCAGCATCTAATTGAAGAGTTGTTAGCCCCGCTTCTGACATATGTTTTGCACCAAAATGAGTTAGCTTGCATCGCGTTCTCAGTATAATTCCTCCGGTTATTGTTCGCGGTTCCAAAGTGCTCAGTGACATTAATGTCAAATATCCAATGCGCGTATGATTAGTTTATAAGTTGTTTTACTCTAAATGGATTGCAATGTAGATAAGCTTTGTTTTCTTGGGGCTAAATTGGGGCATCCTCGTCACCTTTGTATGCCGCCGCAAGCCATTTTTGATAGATCGAAGAGTTGGTGTCTATTATTTATATAGTTGAAAAACAAGGCCTAAAACGGCATGAGAAGGCGAGATAAATGATGCTGTGTTTTTAGTATTGGGGGTTCGAATCCCTCCCTCACCGCCACTTCTTTTGATTTCCCTTTGAAATCTATCAGTTACTAATTCCCTTTGCATCAGCTACGGCGACTGTGTCACTTGACTATGACACTTGCCGAGGAATCTGCTGATGCCAGCCCGTATTCCCCATACTTACCGTCTGCCGACGGGAACTTATTACATCCGCCTGCTCTGGCCAAAACCCGTGCGTGCCTGCTATCAGTTACCTCAGCAACTGCGCCACTCCCTGGGTACCCGGCAGCATGCCGAGGCCCGGTTACGGGCCGCCGAACACGTCCAGGGTTTTTTTACACTTGTAAAATATTTGCAAAAAATTCAGGAGGTCGCACAGATACTGGGGCCTAATATCTGTATTAGTCTTGTGTGTCAACGACTTAGGGGAGGGGTGGGTGATATAATAGAGACCTTGTCGGCACGAGGCCGATACCCACTCAAGGAAAAGGAGTTTTCCCAGATGATGCAGTTAACCAGCTACGACTCGCCGCTGAGCGGTCGAGCCTTCTTCGATTTTAAGGATGACAGCCTGGAAAAGCAGGCGATCCTGGAACTGATGCGTGAAGAACGCGAATTCTTTCGCCAGAATCCGGAACTGTTGCGCTTGATTGTCCGTCACCGCTGCGGTGACGAGAGCCTGTCTGGTGCGCCGCCTATCGACTCGCTATCGGCCAATGATGGCCAGCTGACGTTAGGCGCGGTAACGCCCAGTCCTGCTCCTGCCTGCGATTCACACCGGCTGTCGCTGGTTGAACCGACGGCGCCCGCCACCTCCGAGGCCATCGCCGGTACCACCTTGGTGCAACCGTCCCCCACCGCGGCGACCGGAACCACATTTGAGCAACTGGCCGACCTCTGGGTAAAAAACATGTTGCAGCGGAACAAGTGGTGCAATCCCAAGACCCGACAGAAGTACACATCGATGGTGCGCTGTATCGTCGAGATTATCGGTGCGAACACCCCGGTCAGGACCATGAACCGGCTGGATCACACCGACCGCTTTGTTCAGGCGCTGGGTAGTTACCCCAGTGGGCGCTTTCTGGGTAAAAACGCCGAGCGATCGCTGGTCGAGATTCAGGCGTTGCCCCACTACCAGCCGATCAAGCCCAGATACGCCGAAGAGTTTGTGCAACGCTACAAGGCGATCATGCGGCATGCCTGTCAATATGGGTACATTGCCCAGGATATCGCGTCCGACATCAGCTATGACGTGAAGACCCTGCCAGAAGACAAGCGATTGCCGTTCCTGGTCACAGACGTGCAGGCGATGCTCAACGGTTACCTGTATACCGGCCACTACACTGGCGATCCCCGTGCCTTTCCCGAGGTTTACTTCTGGGCGCCGCTGATCGCGCTGTTTACCGGGGCACGGCTGAACGAGATTTGCCAACTGGGGGTGGGTAATGTCGAGGTTGAAGACGGCATTCATTACTTTCAGGTAACGGATGAGGGGGCGCTTCAGAGTATTAAGACGCCTCAGTCCAAGCGCAAGGTGCCGATTCATAGCGCACTGATCTGGCTTGGTTTTCTCGACTATGTCGAGGCGCGTCGGGCGGTGGCGGCGCCCGACGACCTGCTGTTCGAGGGAATCGACTATGATTTTGCCAGTCGTTACGGCCGCGAAGTCGGCCGCTGGTTCAACGGCACCCGGGGGCAGCATGCGCGTTCAGGCTATCTGGACGGCTTGGGGATCGACCAGCGTGATCAGAAGGGGTTTCATAGTTTTCGGCATCTGGTTGCCGATCGGTTGCGCAATGCCGACAAGGGGGAGGCCATGGACGAAGCCAAGATCGCGGCCTTGCTGGGTCATGATCATCCGACCGTCACCGCTGAGTATGGGGCAGGTTTTACCCTACAGACCCGGGCCCATCTGATGGAAAAGATCCGCTATCCGGAGCTGGATCTCAGCCACGTCGATGTCGCGGTGTTTCGGGTGATGGCGCAGAGGCACCAGCGTAAGCCGCAGGCGGCCGTGGTATCGGTCGACCCTGAGCTTCGGCACGGGAAGGGGTAGGCTCCAGGCGGCTTGACTATTCAGTTGGGGCCCTCAGGGCCCCTCTCTGTCGTTACTGGAGGATTTGCAATGAATAGCCGATTGAATTGTCGGTCCCGGGCGGCTTTCAGGTGCTGGGTACCCGGACCGCAAATGCGGGGAGGGGGCTCCTACACGAAGCCATTACGGGCTTTGTGGTAAATACTTCGGATTTCGCAAAGGGAAGTAACAGCCAGAGTTTCGAAGCCAGATCAGCCAGCAAGCATTATCCGGCTTTATCGGCTTAGGATTCGGAAAGTGGGCGAAGGAAAATTTGTTCACGAATGACTTGCCAGCAATCATCCTCAAAACGGAACTCGATGTTGCATAGCAACTTCATCTCTTCTCCGTTCATTCCGCTGTGTTTTCGCGTTAAGACACATACCGCCGTGTCGCCTAAGACATGAAAATCATGCCAGTCAGCCCAGGTATTGAGCTGTGTTTTGCCTTCTTCCGCCTGTTCAGCAAAGTGGGCGATAAACTCGTCCTTGTTGTAAGTCATGACAGTGTTGTCAGGCATGACCAGGGTGGTGTGAAAGTCCTCGTGGTAGATCGTTTGCAGTGCCTCAACATCGAAGTTGGTTGCACGATCAATCAGGTGCTCCATAGCTGCTCTGATTGCTTCTGTCGTATGTGTTGCTTTGGTCACTTGTTACCTCATGAGTCTGTAGATACTTAGCTGGTTGGGCCTATTCCAGGGGTCTGATTGTTGCGTTTTGTAACGCTTGTTATTAAACTATCTTCAGAATAGAGATGGTGTCAATAGGTTTTGTAACGAATGCTAAAAAAGAAGACTGGACGGCCTAGAAGTTTTGACCGGGACCAAGCGCTACAAGTAGCTATCAAAGTGTTTTGGGAGAAAGGTTATGACGGCACATCGATGAGAGATCTGACTGAGGCCATGGGAATCAACGCCCCTAGTTTGTATTCAGTCTTTGGCGACAAGCACAAGCTATATTTAGAGGCGATTGATCGTTACTCCAATGACGATGGCTGTGCACCACTCGTAGCTTTTGATTCTGAGTCCGATATCGAAAAGGCCGTGATAGCCTTTTTGAAAGCTGCCATTGAATACGCCAGCCAGAACCAGGATGGCCCAAAAGGCTGCTTTATTGGCTCTTGTGTTTCGACTACAGCAGGGCAGGTTGAAGGGGCGACTGAGCGGTTACAGGAAGCGATTACCGGTGCTGATGAGCGCCTTGCACAGCGCTTTGAAAAAGAGAAAATTCTAGGCAATCTACCTGACAGTTTCCCCTCTCTACAGAGGGCACAACTTCTGTTCGATCTTCGCCAGGGGCACGTTTTAAGGGCAAGAGCAGAGTTAGATAGCGTTGCTAAAGAAGCAGACCTGGCGTTCCGAGCTAAGATGGTTTTGGCTCCTGTCTAAGCCGTACATTCACAATTGAAGTCCATCGGACTTTGACATGTTCTTTTGATATCCGCTTTATGCCCTTTTCGGACATCGATGTGCGGTTGGATGGGAGACAGCACCGACACTGAAGCGTTGCTCAACCTTCCTTAACCTTCGATTGATCTCGCTCCAAAATCGAAACGCTGCCCACCACTCAAGAATAAATCAACAGGCCTAACTGCTTCTATAACCTGCCATTAATGTTGCAGCGCCTACAAACATCCCCCCAAACATACGGTTTTGAATACGCTGTAGTCTTTCACTTTGCATCACAGGGGATAGCTGCGCTGCTAAGCTGGCGTACCCGACCATAACGATGACATCAGCAACAATGAGCGTTATACCCATAACCATATACTGAGTAAGATCAGCTGCAGCAGTTTGATCTATAAACTGGGGAAACAGAGCCAGCAAAAAAACTGTTGCTTTAGGATTCGTCAGGTTGACAAGGGTGGCTACCCAAAACTGCTTCTTCGCATATTCTTTTTGCAACGCCACCGGTTCTAACGGCAGCGGTTTTTGGGTCCATTTCTTATATCCCAGTCAGACCAGATAACCCACCCCGAGCCATTTGATGGCTTCGAAGGCCAAAGTTGACGACGCCAGCAACGCTCCGAGACCAACCCCCACTAGAGCAATCTGAATTGCATAACCCAGTTGCAATCCAAAGATGGCAGGTAGTGTTTGCTTTACGCCGTACTGAAGGCCATTACTCATTGTGTTCACAGCCCCAGCACCTGGCGAAATCGAGATCAGCAGGGAAGCCGCTGCAAATGTCAGCCAAAGCTCTGTTTCCATAAGTTCTATATCCGTGTGTTTTAGTCGTTACCAGCGAAGCTATCGCACGAAATGTACAACCGCTATGTTACGGTCCCTGGCGGAAATTACCTTGCTTTTATCCATTGAATAAATCGGTAAATGGAAATAGTCTTCCGAATATAACGGCAAATTAGGTAGAACCCACCCATGAAGTAGATTGACAGGGTTGATATTGGTATTTTGGAGCTTTTGCAAAAAGATGGCCGCCTGACTAACTCGAAGCTAGCCTTAGCGTTATCCCAGAGCGAAAGCCCTTGCTGGAGGCGACTTAAACGGTTAGAAGAGGACGGCTTTATCGAAGACTATCAGGCTAACCTAAACCGTCGAAAGCTGGGGCTTGGGGTTATGGCGTTCGTTCAAATCACATGTACCGAGCATGATGAAGATACAACCCGAGCCTTTGAAGCAATCATCCAGTCCTCGACCAACGTACTTTCATGCCACAACACTACTGGGAACGCAGATTTCCTGCTACAGGTCGTAGCCAGAGATCTTGATGATTACAGCCGCTTCGTTGAACGCGTACTGCGAAAGTTGCCAGGTGTCTCCGCCATACAATCCAATCTTTCCCTCAGAGAATTGAAGTCATCTAGCCGGTTACCGCTCGATTATCCAAGTAATGGCTGAAGTCGTGACCCCTCCCCAAATACAGTGGCACTAAATACGGGAGACTTAAATCATCAAGTACCACAGGGCTGGGGCAATGACTCGCTAGGTTCGCTGAGAGATGAATCCATCCCGGTGTCCTGACGCTCAAGGAGGGTATGCTACGGCCTGGGCACGCAGTACCGGGCGATTCAACGCCCGGCAAAAAAACGGCAGGAAAGCTCGCTGTCAACGCAGAGCTATCACTGATGTACTTTCTCTCAGTCAATCGTCGTTCCACGCGGCGCTTTGTGCCTCGTCGGATGCTTGGTCGTCTGCTGTTCCTGTTGCCTGTGGGTTTCAGCGACAAGGGGGGCGAGCAGATCCTGTATCTCCAGTTCTTCCAGGTGACATCTATTGGTTAGGAATTCGAGGGTCGAATAGATCAGGGCGGGGTTTCGACGATCCCGGATATTATTCTGTTCGGTGACCTCATACCGTGACGGTTCCAGCTTCAATCTGGCTTCTAGCAACGTCAGCAACTTCACCGCCGGAAGCCTGTTGAAGACGGCAAGCGGCAATGATTTGTGTTGGAGGCGCTGTTTAACACGGATGCGCTGTGCAGCTGCATCCAGTGCTGAGCAGGTCAGCTCTGGATCCACAGAGTAAGCAACAGGTAGCCTGGCGTTTTTCCATTGCCTGAATCGCTGTATAAGACTCATGGCTATTTGTTGCAGCTTTCGGGATCCACGCCGTAATCCGGCGAGCCATAGTTGTTGTTTCTGGTGATACTGAGAACCCGAAACAGGACGGGGTGACTGTTTCGGCTTCTTTTGATATCGGCTCTCCAAAAACCACTGCGTGTAGTTATCAACGCACTTTTGGAGGCTGGCGGGAGAGGGGGGCGAGCTTATTTTTGACCCAGTTAAAAGAAGGCGTGATGGCATCACTTCCTGAGGTTGGTAGTAACACCGCTCGATGGCCTCCAGTCCTTTGCCGCGAACATTCAGTGTGACCGGTTCTCTGCAAAGCCTGTCGTGCTGGAACGTGACCTTGAAATATCGATTTCTCTGAGTGTTAACCCATCGCACCTCCTTGACAGCCGGTTGTCTGTGAAGCCACTCTTCTACCGCGGCTCTGGTTTTTATCTGGGGATCAAATTTCTCCATCAGATAGTCTCGCAGGACCCTGCGGATAGAATTTGTCGAAGTAGGTTTTTCGGTGTTTTGAGATACGGCTCGATAACGGCCGATCAATTCTTCCAGTGATGGCAGATGAGCACGACGATGGTCTTTAGGATCATCAAATCCATGCTTATTGCACCAGAGGCTCTGCCAGGCGGCGTCAACGTGCTGGTGATAGGGGAGCACGGCATGCTGATTACCCGTTTCCGGATTGAACAGACAGGCTGAGATGTGGAGGTGGTAATGACGATCATAATAAGCCCCGGTCGTCACATCCTCGCCGCGCTGAATCTTGGGAAGGTGTAACTCTGCGTAAGCGATAATGTTATCCAGGCAGGCAGCCGGAAAGTAATGGTTCAGTTGCTCTTTGACCATGTCCGGCCAGCGCTCGGGCTGGTCTTTGATCTGCTGCCAGTCACGGTCGGTAAAGCCGATGACTATGTTCAGGTAGTTGGCTTTCCAACGCTTGTTGCTCAGTGAGTATTGAATCGTGTCGTCGAGCCTATTCAGGTCCCCCCAGATGGAAACCCGCTTATCCAGCTGGTCACGAGTGTATCCGTTACCTTGTTTTCTGCCGTAAAGCAGGTACTCCTTGATACCGTCCTGTCGACGTTCCAGTCGAATGATCGCCATGCGGCACCCTCCTATGCGTCCAGAGGCGCGAGCAACGCTGCAAACTCGCATTGCAGGTGTTGCAGCTCCGCGATGACATCCTCAAAGAGCTGATCGTTGACACGTCCCTTAAGATTGGCGCTGTTGACCTGGTGGGCGATCTGGTTCAGGTTGTTACCGATGCGAGCGGCGGTGGCGATGCGATAGCGCTCGAGTTCAGGGTCTTTTGGCTGGATGGTGGTGGCGCCTAAGGTGCTGGCGCGAGCCAGATCACTGGGCTTGATCGTCAGTTGACCGGTGCTGTTTCTGCATTTTTCCAACAGACCCTGATGCTGGGCTTCGGTAATGCGAAAGGTTATTACCACACTTTTCTTCGGTGGGGTCGTCGGCTTGCTCATGATGCTTTCCTTAGCTTGATCTCAACGGCGCTCCTTGCCGTCAACAAACAGTTCTGCCAGCGACATCACGTCACCGCTTCCCGGTGATGTCGCTTTATATATCGTTTTGAGGACTGGGGGATTTTTAAGGGGCCTCCCTTAAAGCGCGGACCAGAAAATGTTCGACGGGCGCTCACGCAGTGAGTGGGCGGCGTATACATTTTCCGACGTGCCTCAATGTCCAATTCGCCAGGAGTATAGCCACTGTCGGAAAAAGGGTGGCAAAAATTTAATTGAGATCAACATAAACCAGTAAAACCGGGTGAGGAGTGCTATCTGATTTGTTTGTTGGATGCTCAGCAGGATTAATATCTATAGAGTTATGGATGAGTTAAACGGTAAAGATAATGACTCGAAAATCAGGGGGCTCTCTGAACAAAAAATAATTACAAGGCATTTTAAATTGTTGTTCTATACTCGTCGCGAGTGTCAGCCTTGATGCTGATGCATTTGTTTATTAACGTCCATATTTTACAGGGAAGTAAAGATATGACCTATCGGAAGAAACTCTCTATTGAGGCGCTCAAGGTGCAAAAAGAAGGTTTTGCCAATGTGGTTCAGCAAATCAAGCGGGGTGAACTTGAAGTCGTCACACGGGAACCTACCCAGCAGGACCGGCTGGAGGTGTTTAAGGAGGAAATCAAAGCGTTGAAGGGGCTGCCTTATTCCACGCTGGTCCTGCTCCTCAAAGAGCACACTGGACTGAAGGTTTCGGAACAATCGTTGCGTACCTTCTGCCAAACCAGGTTGAACTGGCCGAAACGCTCAGAGCGGACTCCAACGAACAAGGGCTCTGGCGCCCAGGACCGGCCCCATCAAGCTGATGAAACGAAGCAGGAGGGTGCGACGGTTCTCAAGCCGTAATCATTCAGTGGCGTAGCATTGCCCCACGGCTAATTATTCAGCGGTGGGGTTTAAATCCTGAGCCAAAAAAACTGTGCTCAGGTCTCCGTGAACGCTCCTTCAATGCCTGCTGGCGTTTTGCGGGAATCTACTTCTGGTGTGTGTCACACCGTGTGACAGTGAACTCATAGCCATATCAAAACCTGGGGCGACTCCATGCCTGAAACGAGTTGTTGTCATAACATAATGAGAATTTCAAAAAATTGTACCCTATGAGCTTTTATGACAGAAAAGTTTGATATAAATCTCCTCCCATGAGAATCAAACTTATCGTCTTTTATTAAAACGGGATAAGATTTTGATTAAAATATCAGATATAACCTTCAGATCCTCCATGACGCGAGAAGTAGTAATGCCTGACCAATTGGGTATCGATCGCCTTGAAGCATTAATTGCTGTTGATAAAAAGGCAGCAAAGACAGAGTCTGAACTGGGTAAAGTCAGACTGGAACTCAGAGAAACAAGCGCCGAACTTAAAAAACTGAAGGCGTTGGACCCGGTTCGAATGAAGCGAAATCTCGCTGACACGAAAAAGAAACTGGTCACAAAAAATTCTGAGATCAAAGCCCGTAATGCTGAGTTGCTTCAGGTCCGGAAGCAGCTGCGGGAAGCAATCGATGAGCTGAACCAATCTCAGAACAAAATCGATCAGTTTTTCACAAGCAGTTGTGGACAGTGGCAGCTGTTCTTCACCGGCTTCCAGTTTCCCGATGAGAAGCCGGATCTGGATTCTGTGCGAATCCGCTGCCTGAATCGTTTCACCGGCACCAGCGTGATTGCGAGCACTCTGGACGGGGATTCGGTTGTCTGGAGCGATGATATCAATGTGCCAGCAGCAGTGGCTAAGAGGGCAGCAGAAGAGCTTAGAAAGCTCGACCGGCCCGGCTGAGCAAACTATAGAAATCCAGACCTGATCAGACAGCATCCTGTTCAGCGGCAATCGCAGGAACCACTAAAAACGTCGGTTCTCCCGCACCAGCGGGAGTTTAACGCCCCCTCTCTTACGCTTCTGGATCACCAAAGCTTCCACCACGGCTTGTTCAGATGGGCCTGTGCGGTTCTCGTGGGGATATAGAATGCATCGTTTCCGTCTTCTTCAGGCTGCTCCTCGTGGTCAGACAGTTCCTCGAAATCGCCTTCGATGCACTGGAGATAGCCGTTCTTTTCCTCACAGTACTTTTTCAGCTTGAGAACAACGGGAAGACTCTCGGATGACGTCATCTGTTCCAGAATCACCAGGGCTTCGTCAAAGCGACTTAATTGCCGCAAGGCTTCAGCCTTCATGAGCAGGTCTTTCGGAGACTCTTCATCCAGCAATGGGATCAATGCGGCAATATTGTCCTGACGCATGCTGGTATCGATGGCTTGCTCCGGATTGGGATAACACCGGCGTTGAGATTCATTGCTCTTCCACCAGGTCAGGATGCGTAAGTGCCGTTCCTGAGCGGCTGTTTCCGCCAGACCCTCTTTCAGTGCTCTGAAGTAGTCCTTTTCATCGGGCTCCTGTATGTAGCCAGCTTCTTTCCAGGCCCTACGTTCTAGCAGCTTTCCCTCTCGAGAGCATTCTCCAAGAAATGTTGCGTCGGATAGCCAGTACACGCGGCCGCAGTCACCGCACTTCACGATCGAGGGGTTACGAAGCAACATCGGCGACAGACGCTGACCATCGGACCAAAGAGTTGATCCCAGGGTGTTGCCGGACATCAGAGATGTCTTTCGAGCGGGTTTTTCGCAGTGGGGACAGGCAATGATTTTGTCGGGACCGAAGCGCATAAGATTTCCATATCTGTAATTGTTGTAACACGTTGAATCAGAAGATAGTTTTCGGACATCTATCTGACAACGGTTGGTCCTTCATTATTGCACGGAGAAAAGACCTCTCAAAACCGCTATACTGAGCCGCAGTAAGAGCGGGATCGTTCGGATTGAAAGGTACCCCGCCTCCCGTTGGCTATCAGGCTCCGTAATCTTCGGATGTCACTCAGAGGCCAGCGCCCTGCAAGACAGGGATAAGCAGTCGGAAGACTGATAATAGGGATCACGGAAAATCAGGCTCTGCTGGCTCTGCCGCAGAGCCTTTTTTTATTGCTACAACGCCGGATATCCGGCAACCGTCACCACTCCGCTCTCGCTGATCCGGATCAACCGCTTCGGATCGTATCCCTCGATCCGCTCATGCCCGGCATAGCCACGCTGGTTGCTGTAAAGCACCGGCCCCGAATCTAACCGCGTGCAGATATGACGATGCGTATGCCCATAGACACAGAGCACAGGCGCCTGTCTGGCTTGCTCAAACAGCGGTTCAAGATTACTGCTAAAGGCTGCATTGAGCGGATCTCCGGCGTATTCTGGCGGTGTGCATTGTCGTGATACGCCTGTGTGCGTCATTAACACGACCGGCTCGGCGCTCTCATTCAGCGTCTTCTCGATAAAATACCGGGCCTCCTGATGCCAACCCAGCGTGTCTACGCCCCGAAGCTTCCGGTACCTCTCACCGTAGCCATCCCGTACTTTGACGCGGATCCGCCGATAGTCATTCATTTTGGCTTCGGCATCACGCATAGCCAGCGGCGCGTTGCCGTCGAGCTGAAAGTCGGTCCAGAGGTCCGTGGCTGCGATTCGGATTCCATTGATGACAATGGATTCGTTGAGCTGAAAGTGGACATGGGTACCCGTAAACGCAGCCCGACACTCCTGGATCGCTTTATCACGGCGAGTGCCATACAGCTCGTGATTGCCCAGGGTGATCACCACAGGCTTACCGTTCGTGGACTCCAGCACCCAGTCCAGAAACTGGCGCTTACACCCATCCATGATGTCACCGGCCATCAGGACAAGATCGGCATTATCCGGTACCGGCAGGCGATAGAGATCGTCGGGCGAGTCGAATGCCAGGTGAAGGTCTGATACTGCTATCAGGGTCAGAGCGGTTTTATCGTTATCAGTCATATAATTTTCGCTCTTTGATCCACGCCCGCGCGATCTGGTCCATGGCCTCAGCCGGTATCCCCATGGTCGCGATTAGCGGTGTCGGCTTGCCAAGGCTTTCACGGGAAATGCGCAGGTTTTTCGGCTCTGTCAGCTCAATGAAGGCATTGGTGATCTCATTGGAATCGAGGGCAAAAATATCGTTGTGGTAGAAACAAAAATCATCCCCGCTGGTGAGCTGGATTTTAGTGCTCATGCATCTTCTCCGTCGTGGCTCTCTAAAGACCGAAAAACCTCATTGCCGTCTAACAGCTCACCGTTCCGCTCTTGCTTGTCGGCGCTTTTCAAGCTCGACTTAAGCAGATCCAGCTTTGATTTTTCTAGCTCTTCCGGTATCAACTTCACCGCTTCAGCAATCAGCTGGGCATCTGCCAGTGCTCGATGCGGACGAACTGTGGCGAGCTTTTCGGTTAATGCGTGCTGCTGTGCAGGCGCTAACCGTTCAGTCACTGCATTGATATAAAACCGCTGCCGCTTCGGATTCGTGAGTCCTGCCCCGTCAAACAGAGTGCGGATCCAGAATCGATCCCAGTTCAGACCATCGGAGTAGACGGTCTTGCCCCCCAGGGCACTGTTCAGTCGTCGGCAGGCGCTTTTGACATCAATGCCCTTACTGGTCACTGCCTCTCGGGCCAGGCCATGGATAGCCTCAGCATTCGGATCCCAATAGCTCCAGTCATCCTGGGAGGTTTCCGGATTGACCAGAAACGAATCTCGAGCGTCCGATTTGGTATCAACCCAGGCAATCTCAATCGGATAGCTCTGCTCGTCCAGACCGGACGCTTCTATATCGAGAATGATCATTGGGCGTCCTCATCTTTGAGATCAAATAGCGCTTCCAGTCGGACCATCGTCAGCCTCGGATTATTGATATAGCCGTCCTTAATCCGGTAGCCACGCAGGCAAGCCCCAGTGTCGATATAGACGGCGTTTCCTCGCCGCATTGGGGCTCTGACCATCGTGTGTCCGTGCACCGTCATATCGACGTTCTTACAAGCTGAAGGGTGAAAGAATCTGTGTGCCTGGACTTCCCACAAGGCCTTCTCCTGGATTCGCTCATCCTCCAGCGTGGTCTTAATCGTGGCCCAATCTTCGACCGGACAACAGGCATGGACGATGCCGACCCGGCGGCCGTCGCGTAGCTGCACATCGATGGCATAAGGTATGTGTGTACTCTGGTGTTCGACCAGTTGCCGGAATGTGAGGTTGTCAGCAAATAGCTGGTCCGGATTCTCAGCCCAATTAACCCCGCCGTTTTGCATCCACAGCGCTTTATTCAAATGGTCTGGCTCGGCCAACCAAAGGAACATCATCTCTTCGTGGTTGCCCTGGACGGCGTGAAACCAGGACTCTCTTAGTAGCTCGAAGCAGGCTTTCGAATCCCGGCCCCGGTCGATCAGATCCCCAACCGAAAACAGGCGGTCGACAGCCGGATCGAATCCGTTTTCAGTCATCGCCAGGTGCAGCTGATCGAGCTGGCCATGCAGGTCGCCGATCACAAAATCTCGGCCGACCTGGTTGGCTGCGAAACGCTGGAGGTATTTCATGACTGAGTTTTGGTTTTCCTGGCGTCATTGGCAGCCATTCGTGCTCTGATTGACTCGCCTGCCTTCAGCCACCGCTCTGGGGGGCGACTATTGATTTGACCCCGCAAGCCGACCGCAACCATGGCCTGACCTACAGCCTCGGCATAATCAGTGGGATAGCCTTCCAGAAACCGTCCTGGACCCCGAAGCTGATAGATTGAGTTTTCGGTGTGAACTGTCAGGTTTTGTAGATCGAAACCCCGCAGTAGGCTGCTGCGCATGGCTGACTCGGGTGACCAGCGGTGCTCATTGTCTACCACAACCCGAGCGGTGAGTACTTGCGGTAGCAGACCCGGTCGATGACGCTCAAAAATCTGTCGGTGTTCTTCGTCGGGATGCTCTACTGTCCAAATCGTCCAAAAATCGAGCACGCCCGTGATTTTATTGTCCATAATCTTCTCCGAAAGAAGGAGGGGCTATCTCTCACAAATCATTCAAATCCACGTCAGTCGCGTGCTGGCCCATATGGGATTCTGCGGATTTGTTTTGTGGACTCATTCCTTTCTCCTGGTATGCGCCGTCGGCGCTTTAATCAGGCCGGCGAAAGGCAGGCGCTGAGCGATATTCCGGGCATCATCAATCCCTCGGTGGTGGATGCCCTCAGGCTCCTGGCCAACCAGCCGCAACTACTGACGAATGCTATATCGATCACCTTGCTGTTTTTCTCCTGGCAACAAAGGCCGTGAACGTTAGAGACACAGAGTGTCCGACTTGTGGAAAAAGCAGCCTTCCTGACCGTCCTTGCCGCATCCTGGCTTTCTGGCACACTGAGGCGGTCAATAATTGCGGCCTACGACTGTTTATGAGCAGAGTCATTACTGCAAAAATTGGCTGAAACACATGGGCATTGGCGACTTGACGCTGATACGGTCCTAGGTATCGAAAAGACAATGCTCACTTAACAGCTCTCTGGCCGTGATGGCCATTGCCTTAGCCAGGATTTCCCGCTCTTGTTTTAATGTCTGAATCTCCTCGCGTAGCTTTTCTGTCTCTTTGATGAGGTGATCGTTGGCGTCCCGGAGCGTGTCTGGCCGACTCTTATGACGGTAGTCGTTGACCCAGCATTGCAACGATAAATTCCTCATACCCAGTGCTTTTGAGATTTCCTGAACCGGTTGACCAGACTCCACTGTAAGTTTGGCGAGTACTTCCCTTAGTTCTGGTGGATATGAAGTGGACTTAATTCCGTTCATCAATGTACTTCTCGCAGAAGGCTCTCGGTGCATCAGAAATGGGTAAACACCGGGGAGCTTTTCACTGTTGTTCATTCGACCGCCCCTCCATATGCGGTCGTACCAAACTGTCATCTTCATCGGAGCATTAAGAGCTGTGCTCCGATATCGGAGCAATGTTGCCAAAACGATTTGTGATAATCAAGCTCCGATAACGGAGCAATGAATGAATCTGGTTGGCCCGACAGTGCGGAAGTTAAGAGAAGCCCAAGGGTTGACTCAGGATGAGCTTGCCGCGCGTTGTAATCTAATTGGCTGGGCTATATCTCGCAGTACCCTGGCGAAAATGGAATCACAGGTTCGGCGAATCAATGATATGGAATTGTTGATTCTCGCCAGAGCGCTTAAAGTCTCAGTTTCTGATTTGTATCCTGAACAAATCTGATACTAATCTGAGTGCCGATCTCTCTTTGCTGATTCAGGCAGTAGCACTGCGGCGGGGTAAACGTGATTCAGTACCATTGAGTTTATGGGGGGCAGGCCTGCACTTTTCGTATTGACTGCAAGCAGCGGTCACTTACGTCCAAAGGTGGGTTATAAAGTTCTTCTGGTTACAGCTCTTTTACGAGACTTTAATTACTGCATAGCGACCTAATGTTCTGACTAGAATTAATGGTCCATGTTTTTGAGACAAAGCAACCGGGCACAAACCCGACTTCAGAGGAGTGCCGGCCAGAACGTCTCTTCCTGACACCAAGAGGGCATTTCACCCAAGTCCGTCAAGCTTCGGCTAATGCCCACAAGCAGACCTCTTGCTGAAATGATACGAACCGCCGCAATCGCCTCATAGGGGACTCTCATGAGTGACCTGCTAACCGGAATTTCTCACAGAAAAGCTATACTCCGATAAGTGGGCTGCTTTAACAGGGGGCTGTCCAAAATCCTATGGCCCTTGAGGATTCCATCCTGCTGATGACCTTCCTGGGTTTCGAACATTCGCCCACCAGACTTGTAGTGTTCTGTCTGGACTCGTTGCGAGCATTTTTTGAAACTGAAAACAGTATTCTGCTTTGGGTCAAAGCGATGTTTGATATGAAGAGGGTTGAGCTTCCTGTTCCCACCGCACGCAGTATTCTGAAAGCCGGATCGAAGCAATGCCGGTACGGATAATCTCGGGAAA
Organism: Motiliproteus sp.; assembly: GCA_965230185.1. Taxonomy (GTDB): domain Bacteria; phylum Pseudomonadota; class Gammaproteobacteria; order Pseudomonadales; family Balneatricaceae; genus Motiliproteus. The sequence goes on along the minus strand of OZ245995.1, from coordinate 4,425,887 downwards.
AAGGAGGTGATGGCATGAAACAAAAATCGCCATCCCGGCCTTCAAGAATTGGGCCATCGAAGATGATGGGCTCCCGAAATACTCTGACCCAGCTACACAGAATCGTTCAGCAGGTCAGCCGGGCACCGGACCTGGATAAGGCGTTACATATTATTGTGACGGGGGTGCGGGAAACGATGGGGGCTGATGTCTGTTCGGTCTATCTTACCGACCTGGAACGCGGCTATCATCTGTTAATGGCCAGTGATGGGCTGAGTCAGGCTGTCGTCGGCCGGTTGAAACTGGAGTTGGATGAGGGGCTGGTTGGCCTGGTGGCCGAACGCTCTGAACCGGTCAACGAACGAAACGCTCCTGCTCATCCGCGTTACCGATATGTGTCCGACGCCGGTGAGGAGGCTTACTATGGCTTTCTTGGAGTGCCTATTGTCCATCAGAGTGAATTGTTGGGAGTGCTGGTTGCCCAGCAGGCGGTACGGCGACGCTTTAAGGAATCCGAGGTGGCTTTCCTGGTGACTCTGGCAGCGCAACTGGCGGGTGGGATTGCCCTGGCCAGAGCACGGAGTGCGCTGACTGGTGAAAGCCCCGCGAAAATCACAGGACCTCCATATGTGGAAGGGGGAGTTGGTGCTCCGGGCGTGGCGATGGGGACAGCAGTGGTTATCTGTTCGGCTGCAGAGCCTGATCAGGTGCCTGACCGTCCGGCAGGCGATGTCGATGCCGAGATCGCGGCTTTTCGCTCTGCGGTTGATAAGGTTTCGCGGGAGTTCGAAGGGCTTGGAAACAGCCTGGATGAGACACTGCCCGCTGAGGATCGCGCGTTATTCGAAGCCTACGCCATGATCGCCCGTAGCGACGAACTGGTGGAGACCACCGTGTCCCGGATTCAGGAAGGGGACTGGGCCCCGGGCGCCTTGCGTAAAACTATCCAGGAACACGCTCAGCTCTTTGAAAACATGGAGGACCCTTACCTCAGGGAGCGTGCGAATGATATTCGGGATATTGGCCGGCGGTTACTGGCCCAGTTGTTTGTCGAAGATCATACTGAGGTGACCTATCCGGAGCAGACCATCCTGGTGGGGGACAATCTTAGCCCCCTCGACCTTGCCGCCGTGCCAACAAAACAGCTGCAGGCTGTAATTTCAGGACACGGCTCGAGCCTGTCTCATTTAGCTATTCTTGCTCGTTCTCTGGGAATCCCTGCGGTGATGGGGGTTACCGGTGATCTACCAGTTGCTGAACTTGACAGCAAAGCATTGATTGTTGATGGCTATCAGGGGCGGATCTATGTCGAGCCCGGCAACGTCGTAAAGCGGGAGTTTATGAGGCTGATGCGGCAGGAACGGGAACTGTCGAAGAATCTCCAGCGTCTGCGTGATCTGCCCGCCACAACCCCTGATGGCTGCCGCATAGCTCTGTATACAAATATCGGACTTCTGTCTGATCTCAGTCATTCTCAGTCGGTCGGTTCAGAAGGAATTGGACTGTATCGATCTGAATTCCCATTTATGATCCGCAACAGCTTTCCCACGGAAGAGGAGCAATATGGGCTCTATCGTCAGGTTCTCGAAGCCTTTGCTCCTCTTCCGGTGACCCTGCGGACCCTTGATATTGGTGGAGACAAACCTCTGCCCTATTTTCCGATGCAGGAGCCCAATCCTTTTCTCGGATGGCGTGGAATCCGCATCTCCCTCGACCATCCGGAAATATTTTTGATCCAGATTCGGGCCGCGCTCAGGGCAGGGGCAGAGCTGGGTAACCTGAATTTGCTGTTACCGATGATCAGTTGCGTCGAGGATCTGGATCAGGCCATTGCCCTTATCCATAGAGCCCATCAACAACTGACGGCCGAGGGCGCGAACGTAACTATCCCTCGTCTGGGGGCCATGATCGAGGTCCCGGCAGCTGTCTATCAGGTCGAGGCTCTGGCCCGGCGGGTGGACTTTCTCTCTGTTGGTACCAATGACCTTACCCAGTATTTGCTGGCCGTTGATCGTAACAACGAACGGGTTGCAAAATGGTTCAGTGCTCTTCATCCCGCCGTAATCAGTGCTTTGATGCGGGTCGTGGAGGCTGGCAGGCAGTATGGCAAAGCAGTCGGTGTCTGTGGGGAAGCTGCCGGGGATCCAGCTATGGCTCTGCTGCTACTGGGTATGGGCGTCGATAGCCTGAGTCTCAGCGCCGGAGACCTGCCACGTATCAAATGGCTGGTCCGTTCCGTTAGTCAGAAGCGCTGCCGGGAGCTGCTGGACCAGGCATTAACCCAGGAAAAAGCTATAGATATAACTGAGTTGCTCAGAGGGGCGCTGCTGGACAGCGACCTGGGAGGGCTGGTTCGTGCAGGCAGATAAGACTGTTCTGGCCGGGCTGTTTGCATGATCGGTTGGATCTAAAGCCGGGGCGAGTATGGGAATCCTCCCGAAAAACTGGCAGTTAAAGAGGGCAAAAGTCTGGATAGAAAGGTGAACATCCCGGAGTCAATCCAGTGAGTGGTTCAGCTTATACGCCCTGGTGGGGGGATTACAGGCTTGACAGCGGGCAGACCGGACAATGGCGGGTCGGGACGCTGGAGATGACGCTGCAGCGGCTGCCGCTGGAATGGCAGATTCGCTACCGGAATATCGTTTCCGATAATGATACCGCGGATGGTGCTGAGGTATGTCTTTCTGCCCGGCCGGTGGATGAGCCGGCGGTCTGTCACCGGTATGTGCTGAAATTAACCAGAAAGCCAATTCAGGTATTGCCGGCACTGGCTGACCGGCCGGTCGTGATCCGTCCTGTTACCCCATTTCACCTGTCCCCTGTCAGGAGGTGCGGCTGTTCGTCGGCACTATGGTCTGGCTGCAGGTTTATGCCTGCAACTCGGGTCCGTTGCTGCTGGATATCCCGGTACAGCTCCTCTCCGATATCTGGTTCGGTCCCTCTACCCGTCACGGGGAGATCGCTTACGCCGCCCGCACCCATGCCCGGCTGGAACTGACGGAGGTACAGGTGCGCGCGTTTCGGGCTCGTTAGCCGATGGCGCCGGTATTAACCGGCCGGGGTCTGATCGAAGAGCCCACTGAATAAATGGATTAGGTTTATTCTGGGAAGAGTTGCAGAAGTTTTTTTCTCGTCCATAAAACGAATCCGGGAACCCGCCAGAGACTGATTGAAAATGTGGAGTCAATCTTGAGACTGTGGATTTCACCACTCTTGGCACTATTGCCGGCCAGTGTCAGTTTGAGCGTAATGGCGGCGACGCTGACGGTAGAGATAGAAGGCGTGGCCAGGGAGCTGGAGAAGAATATTCGCGGTTATCTTAGCATTCAGCAGTTGCAGGGCAAGGATCTGCCCAGCCGCAATCGCCTCCGCTACCTGCATCGGCAGGCCGAAAGTCAAATCCGTAAAGCATTAGAGCCCTTCGGTTTCTATCAACCGCGGATCCGATCCGGGCTGATAACCGAAGACCCCACCTGGGTAGCACGTTACCAGATTGATCCGGGCCCGCCGTTGCCGATTACCACCCTGGATGTTCAATTGCTTGGTGAAGCCTCCTCCGACCAGTCCTTCCGCCAGTTAGTGGCTACATCGTCACTTCGAAGCGGTGCCCCTCTAATCCACAACGACTATGAGACCCTGAAACGGCGACTACTCTCGCTGGCAGCAGAAAAGGGCTATTATCGGGCTGAACTGGTGCGGCACCGTGTCGAAGTGGATCTGTCCGCCTATCAGGCACATATCAGCCTGCATTTTGACAGTGGCCCCCGGTTTTATATCGGTGAGGTGCGGTTTGCTCCAAGCCCGTTGTCCCGGCAGTTACTAATGCGCTATCTGCCGTTCCGATCCGGTGATCCGATCCGGAACCGGACACTGATTGACCTGCAGACGGCGCTGATTGACAGCGATTACTTCCAGCAGGTGGAAGTCCGGCCACTCTGGGAACAGGCCAAAGGAACCGAAGTCCCCTTCGAAATCGATCTTGAAGCCCATAAGCGAACCCTATACCAGGCAGGTCTCGGCTACGGTACCGATACCGGGATTCGGGCCAGAGTTGGAATGACGCGGCGTTGGGTCAATGCCCGGGGTCACCAGTTCAACACTCAATTACTAGGGTCCCAGATCCGCACCGGTCTGGGCGCCGAATATACGATCCCCGGACAGCGGCCACAACAGGACAGATACGCGCTCCGTCTCGGCCTGAGCGACGAGAATTCGGATACGGTCGATTCCCGCAGCCGCTCCCTGGGAGCTTCATGGCAGCAACAGCGGGGGAAATGGCAGCAGGTACTGTCCACGGGCTGGCAATATGAAAAGTTTCGCTTCGGCGATGACACCCGAACCAGTGAATTTCTGATTCCGCGGCTTAGTTACAGTACCGTCTCAACACGCGATCGTTTGAACATCCGTGACGGCCACCGCCTGTCCCTGCAGCTGCTGGGCGGCAGCGACCTGTTGCTGTCCGATACCAACTTTCTGCAATTTCGCTTCAATGCTAAAGCCATCCACAACCTGAGTCCCCGGTTACGGCTGCTGGGGCGGCTGGAGGGGGGGCTGAGCAGTGTGGGCAACTTTGATCGTCTGCCTGCCTCGTTACGCTTCTTTGCCGGTGGTGATACCAGCGTCCGCGGCTACGACTATCAGAGCCTGGGGCCCGAGGATGAAGAGGGAACTGTGACCGGCGGACCTCATCAGCTGGTAGGGAGTCTGGAGCTGGAGTACCTGTTCAGGGAAAAATGGGGGGTGGCGGCCTTTATAGACAGCGGCAACGCGTTCGAGGATGCTGATATCAGTCTGCGCACTGGTATTGGTATCGGGTTACGCTGGTTCTCTCCCATCGGTCCGATCCGTCTGGATATTGCCGCTCCGCAGGATGGTCGGCATGACGGTGTCCGACTGCACTTCAGCCTGGGACCGGACCTGTGAAACGGCCTGCTGCTGTCGAAAGGCGTTTCCTGGTCAGATGGCCGTGGCTCGGACTGGTAACTGCCGGCTTGCTGCTACTGCTGTTGATTCTGATATCGGCATTCTATCTGACCACCACATCGCGGGGACTTCAGTTGCTGCTGTTGCTGGGCCAGCGCTCGGCTCCCGGGGAGCTGCAGGTAGAGCGAGTGGAAGGGACGCTGACCGATACTCTGGTTCTGCACCGAGTCCGCTATCGTGCCCAGGGGACCAGTATTTCGTTGCAGCGGCTGAAGCTGGCCTGGGATCCTACGATGCTGCTGTTCGGCAGGTTGCATATTCACGACCTTTATATTGAGCAGCCGCTGATAGAGCTGCCACCGAAATTACCGTCGGAACCAGCAGGGCCGATTCAGTTACCGGCTATCGATATTCCGCTCCAGCTGAGGGTTGAGCGTCTGCAACTGCACAAGCTTCGTCTGGAGCAGGCGCGGCCAGTCCGGGAACCATCCGAACAGCTGCGACTGAAGAACGTTCTCCTGAAACTTCACAGCCGCGGGCGGAAGCTGGTACTGGACCAGCTCCGGGTTGAGGCGGACCTGGGGTGGGTCGATGTCAGTGGAGTACTGACGCCGGAAGGCTACTATCCACTGAGACTGGATACCGGGTGGGAGCTGCGGCTGCCCGATCGTCCACCATTGCGCGGCCGGGGAACCATAGCGGGAGATCTCACGGAACTGGCCCTGGATCAGCAACTGGCCGGTCTGCTGGATACCCGGGTCCTGGCGACTCTGACCGACCCATTGAACAGTCCGGCGGGGGCTCTGCAAATGGAAGAGCTGGCCATGGATCTCGGGATCGCTGTGCCCGAACTTGAGGGATATCCGTTACGCGGCCACCTCAATGTCACTGGTAATTTCCACAGCTTCGCGTTGCGCGGCCGCTGGCAACTGCGATTACCGGAGATCGGCGACAGCGACCTGCAGTTCGGTCTGAACTGGACCGATGATCGACTGGTGCTGGAACAGGTACGGCTCAGGCAGCGGATCAGCGGCGCAGAACTGCAGCTGCAGGGGACGGCCGGTGGCTCGTTTCAGGCCCCGGAGTTCAGTATCGACGGGCAGTGGAACCAGATTCGATACCCATTCGGGAGCAAAGCTGCCTACCTGAGCCGGTACGGCAAATTTAACATTCGCGGCACTCCGGAACACTATCGACTGGGGCTGAGCGGCGATCTGCAAGGCGACCAGATCCCGTCCGGGTTCTGGCAGCTGGAGGCCGATGGCACCCCCCGTGGATTTGCACCCTTGACACTGGCGGGCGAGACCCTGGATGGCCGGCTCCTGCTGACCGGGGAAGTCACCTGGAACCCGGCTCTGAGCTGGCAGTTGGCGGTGACTGGTCAGCAGCTGGATCCGAGCCGCCACTGGCCGGACTGGCCCGGCCGGCTCGATCTGCGCGCCCGGAGTCATGGTTCCCTGGATCAGCGGCAGCAGCTGCAACTGCAGGCCGATCTGCACAGCGTGTCCGGTATACTACGGGAGGCTCCCCTGCGGGGTGGCGGACGGGTGGTGCTGAAGGATGGCCGATGGCAGATCCGGCAGTTGCAACTGGAAGTAGCAGATGCTGATCTGCGGGCAAGCGGTGATCTGGGGACAGAGCTGAACCTGGACTGGACTCTGAACGCTCCCAACCTGACAAAGATCCTCCCTGGCAGCCAGGGTCGCCTGACAGGGCAGGGTACTCTGCGCGGACCGGCGGAACAACTGCAACTGGCCGCCAGACTTGAGGGCGATGGACTGCAGTTGGAGAACGTCCAGATTGCCAATCTGGATGCGATGCTGGATCTGGATCTCAGCGCTCGCCGGCATTCGAGGATACGGCTCCGACTCGACCAGCCAGAACTTGCCGGACAACGCTGGCAACAGCTGTCCCTGGAAGTCCATGGGATGCCCGGGCAACACCAGCTCCAGCTGAGTCTGGATCAGGGCCCGGCGGAGCTGCAACTGGCTCTGGACGGTAGCTGGCAGTCCGCTAGCTGGCGTGGCAGCCTGAGCCGTGCCGACCTAAGCCATCGGCTGTTGGGGAACTGGCAATTAAGACGGCCGGCAGTCCTTCAGGCAGCAGCCACCGGAGCGGCGCTTGACAGGCTGTGCTGGCAGCGTCTGCCGACCGGTACCGGTAGTCTTTGCCTGGAAGGGAACTGGAGCGCTGATCAGGGCGTCCGGGGGATGTTCGAAGCGCGACAGCTGGGCCTGGATCTGCTGGCTCCGCTGCTGCCGCCCGACACCCGGCTGGAGGGGCGGCTGCAGGCTCAGGGCGAATTTCAACAGCGTCCGGGCGAACGACCAGGCTTCGAGGCCGGTATCAGGCTGCTGAACAGTCGGTTGTTGCTGGAACAGGAGGACTTGGAAATCGCCGCTGGGGAGATCCGTCTTCAGCTTGATGGCCGGCAACAGCGGCTCAACGCCCGCCTACAGATACCACTCCGACAACCGACGGGAGCTCTGAGGGCCCGGCTGGCTGTCGATGATCTCTATGGGCAGGCTGATCTCAGTGGTGACCTGGATCTGCACCTCAGCGAACTCAGGTTTATCTCCCTGATTGTCCCGCAAGTGCAGGCGGTCAGTGGCCGGGTGAGTGCTTCACTGGTCCTGTCGGGGAGCCTGCGTCAGCCCGAAGTAAAGGGGCATCTTCGACTGCGTGACGCCGGTGCCGAACTGCCGGCTCTGGGTACGAGGTTGGATGCTGTCGAGCTGACACTGCGTGATCGGCCGGACAGTTCCGCCCTTGAGCTTCAGGGGATGATGAAATCTGGCGAAGGAACGCTGAAACTGAACGGTGAATGTCTCCCCTCCGCAAAATCCTGCCGGCTGGCGCTGGCTGGCGACCGGTTTCAGGCCGTGGCCACCAGCGATATCAGGGTATGGATCTCGCCGGAGGTCGAAATCGCCATTGCCCCTCAGCTGGTTCAGCTTCGGGGTGAAGTCAGTATCCCGGAGGCGAGGGTTAGCCGCCCTGACATCAGTTCGGCTGTGTCCCTGTCGCCGGATGTGGTGATCCTGAACCAGCAAGTCAGTAACGAATCGGTTGCCGGCGGTGAGCGGCGTCTGGATGCCCGTTTGCGTATCCGCCTCGGTGACAGGGTGGAAGTGGATGATCTTGGCTTCAGGGGCCGGTTACTGGGCAGCATCCTTGTTGAAGATGACGGTCGCCGGGCTGCCAGGGCCTCAGGCAGAATTCAGGTGGCCAGCGGGCAGTACCGGCTCTACGGACAACAGCTGAATATCGAACGCGGAAGTCTGATTTTCAGTGGTGGTCCACTGGACAATCCCGGGCTGGACTTACGGATCAGCCGGCAGGTGAATGAGGTCAGCGCTGGCGCCCGGGTCAGCGGTACCCTCAGGGCACCGCGCCTGGATCTGTTTTCAACACCTCCTATGTCGGAGAACAGCCTGCTCTTCTATCTGTTGTTTGGTCGGTCGCCTGACGCTGACAGCGCCACATTTTCAGAACAGGAGCTGGCGCTGAAAGCGGCTTCGATGTTGATGTTAAAAAGCGGCCAGAGCATCACCGAACAGCTTCCCGAGAGTCTGCAGGTTGATGATCTGGGCTTTGAGAGCGGCGACTCGGCAACCGATACCGCGTTGTATATCGGCAAGTACCTGTCTCCCCGGCTCTACGTTAAATATGGGGTCGGTCTGCTGGAACCGACCACCACCTTCCTGATCCGCTATCGGCTGAGTAAACACTGGAGCCTTGAATCCCAGACCGGTCCCACCAAAAGCGGGGGCGACATCATCTATACGCTGGAGCGCTGACTTACAGAAATCCCCTCTGCAACAGCGGACACTTAAGCTAGTCGCCCCTGAATAATATTTAACCATCTGAATATTCAGGTAAAATCAGAATTCAAAATATCGAAAACTCGCCGTTTTCTGTTGTATTCGGCCAAAAAGCTGCAGAATCCCATGAAACCGAGAAAGCCAGAAGCCGCACCGCAGGATGATTTGTTTAAACGCCGATTAGACGATTTGGTCAATCCTGATCATCGTCTGGTTCGGTTGGCTCACAGCATCGACTGGGAGCTGCTGGATCGTGAATTGGGGCAACATTTCTGTGATACCGCCGGTGCCAGTGCCTTGCCAACCCGTTTAATGGCTGGCCTGATGTATCTTCAACACGCGTACAATCTGTCTGATGAGCTGGTGGTTGAGCAGTGGGTGGAATCGCCGTACTGGTAGTACTTTTGTGGCGAGTCGTTCTTTCAACATGAGTTTCCCTGTCATCCCACCAGCTTGACCCGCTGGCGTCAGCGGATCGGCGAAGCCGGCTGCGAATGGCTGCTGACGGCTACCATCGAAGCCGGGCTCAAGCTGAAAGTGATTCAACCCTCGAGTCTCAAGCGGGTGGTGGTGGATACCACCGTCCAGGAAAAGAACATCAGCTTTCCGACCGACAGTAAGCTCTATGACCGGATGCGTCGCCATCTGGTCGACATCGCCCGCCGTCACGGCATCACCTTGCGCCAGACCTACGACAAAGCCAGTCGGGAATGGTTACCCAAGATCGGGCGTTATGGCCATGCCAAGCAATACAAACGAATGCGCAAGGCGATCAAGAAGATCAAGGGTCACCTGGGGCGCGTATTTCGGGATCTGAAGCGCCAGTTGCTGAAGCTAGGCATCGTGCTTAGTCAGGCAGACCAAGACCGATTGGCTCAGGCTGCTCAATTGTTAGCGCAAAAGACCAAGAGCAAGAACAAACTCTACAGCCTGCACGAACCGGACGTGGATTGCATATCCAAGGGCAAAGCCCATAAGCGCTACGAGTTTGGCGTCAAAGCCAGTATCGCCACCACCGCCAAAGAGGCCTTTATCGTCGGCGCCCGTAGTTATCCCGGTAATCCCTATGACGGGCACACCCTCGAAGACCAACTGCAACAGGTCGAGGTCCTGACCCATCAGAAACCGGAAGTCTGTTATGTGGACCGAGGCTATAAGGGATCGGGCGTAACAGAACCCCGGGTCATCATCGCCGGCCAGAAACGCGGTGTCAGCGAGAAAGATAAGCGTTGGCTGAAACGAAGAAACAGCATCGAGCCGATTATCGGTCATCTGAAATCTGACGGCCGAATGAGGCGGTGTTATCTGAAAGGACTGTTGGGAGATGCGCTCAATGTCCTGCTGTGCGCTGCCGGCCAGAATCTGAGAAAACTACTCCGATGGCTATCATTCAATCCGACTTTTTGGGTTGTTTTTTGGCATCAGTTGGAAAATTTCTTGAAGCAGCGTGAGGAGTTGCTGCTTTCAACTCACATCTGAAGTTCGAAAACGGGATTTATCAGGTTCGACTATGTCGTGTAAATTCTTGGCGGTTTCTGTAAGCATGATTGTCACCTGCTAAGCACACACTTAGGATATTAAGCTCAACTTATCCTGTTCGAACCCAATCTGACGTTATCAAACATGATTTTCGCCTGGTTGCCTGCTGGCATCTGTCACCTCAATGGTTTCATGAGCATTGCTAATGCCTGTCGGAGGTGAAAATAGCCCTTGCTACTTTTTCTTTTCGGCCTTTATTAAAAATGGAATCGTTAAATATCACCTTTGAACCTGCCATCCATACGGCCTCTGACAAGGTGGGGGTAAATTGAAGTCGGCGATCAATCGGTTCTATATGCGCCTTGGCGATCGCTTTAAGGGGTTGAAATTGAAGGTCCGCAGTGATCAATAAGGTATCGGATCCGATCTTGCTATCGATGAAGCGCCTAAAGGCTGCGAGTCCCGCTGCATCCAGAATTGGGACCGCGTCCATATACAAGATGACACCTTTCTTTGTTTCGGAAAGCAATGACAGTTCAGAAAACACCCGGTCTGCTGCGGCAAAAAACACGGGGCCATTAATCTTGTACACCCCCCACTCCTCAGACAAAGGTACTGGAACATGTTTACGGCTAGCGCTGATGTCGGTCACTCTGGTCATCTGCGCGATATCCCGCATAAACAGCACCGAAGCCAGGATAATGCCGAAGCTGATAGCCACAACCATGTCCACCAGGACTGTTAACGTGAAACAGGTTACCAGTACCAAGATATCGCTGACCGGCGCTTTTTTAAGAATCTCGACTGCCTTATGGGCCTCACTCATATTCCAAGCGACTACCATTAACATGGCGGCCATGGAGGCCATGGGGATATAAGCAAGCCAGGGCGCCAGAATGAGCAGACTGCCCAGCACGACTAGCGCATGAATTACACTGGCAATCGGAGATTGGGCACCGGCCCGGTAGTTGGCCGCAGAGCGAGCTATAGCCGCAGTCGCAGGTATGCCGCCGAACAGGGGGGCGATCAGATTACCAACCCCCTGGCCCAAGAGTTCACCATTTGAGTGATGCCGCCGGCTGGACATGCCATCCAGCACAACTGCACAGAGCAGGGACTCGATCGCGCCCAACATGGCGATGGAAAACGCCGAGGGTAGCAGGGAGATTACTCGATCCAGCGACCAATCGACGGGCGTGCCATCCGGGCCAGGTTGTAACCAAGGCCAAGTGAATTCGGGAAGCACCGGGGGAATTCCCTGTCCGCTGATCCCGTTGGCAAGCGTGTAGTGAAAACGCGTACCAATGGTGTCTACCCCATCCCCCCAATAAGCGACGAGCAGGGAGGAGATCACCCCGGCCATGACGGCAGGGAGGTGCCCCGGTACCGGAATGCGCAGGCGCGGCCAGAGAGTCAGCACGGCCAACGTGATCGCTCCGATCAATAAGTTTTGGGCGTCCAGGTGAGGCAGAGCTTCCACCAATACTCCCACCTTACCGATGTAGGTTTCCGGCATAGCGGTGACAGGCAGTCCCAGAAAATCCTTTATCTGTAACGTCGCTATCACCACCGCGATTCCCGAGGTGAATCCCAGCGTGACCGGCTCAGGAATATATTCAATGAGTCTGCCAAGCCGACCCAGAGCCAGGATAACCAGTATGGCGCCAGCCATCAGCGAGGCAACCAGTAGCCCACTCAATCCAAATTTTTGGGCGATCGGGAAGAGGATCACTACGAAGGCCGCTGTTGGCCCGGAAACGCTAAACCGGGAACCGCCGGTGAGCGCAATGATCAAACCGCCGAAAATGGCCGTATAGAGCCCGTATTGAGGTGCCACGCCACTGGCTATCGCCAGCGCCATGGCTAGTGGAATGGCGATGAGGCCAACCGTCATGCCAGCCATCAGATCCGCCCCGAACTGCCTGGTGCCATACCCTTCCCTGATGCATTCACGTAAAGCGCTAAAAGCTTGCACGCGGGTCAGATGGCTTCTGTGAGGCATGGCGGCTTCGTCACTCGCTGAAAGACAGGCTCGGGGGCAAACGGCCTTCCCGGCACAGCATCTGTGGAATTACTGGTAACGCTCACCCAAAGGAGCATATTCCAGACACCTGCTATTAGAATAAAATTGACATTACTTGTTCTGCCATCATTCAGTCAATGTTAATATGATTAACATACTTAATCGCTGGTAAGGATTATTGTGGAACAGAGAACAGCGCGACTGACACTGTTGATTGACCCCAAGAAGAAAGCCGTGTTTGAGCGGCTGTGCGCGGTGGATGACGTGACACCGTCACAAATGGTCAGGAAACTGATCCGTGAATATATTGAAGAAAAGCTCGGCCCCGACTGGCGGGAAGAGGTTTTCAAAGAGGAGCGAGAAGACGGCTGAGCCGCCTCCGTTCAGAGGAATGTTGTGATGTCGAGACCATTTCAACTGGTGTGGATCTTTATCGCTCTGGTGATGGCTTTTCAGGAGCCTGCCAGTGAGGCGATCTCGACGGAATCTTACCCAAACTATACGATTGAAGTCTTCGCCGACGCTGGAGACAGCGGTGAAGATGGCTTTGCCCATTCTTCTCGCTCCTCTTTTCCTTCTGCATGGCGAAACCGCCACCAGCATCCCGCTATCTGTCCCGAACCCTGGTTCGATACCCCCGCCGCTTACTTTGCCCAGGCGCCACCCACTGTCTGATACCCCGGGCCTTATCCATATTTCTGAATGTCGTTCCGGCATTTCACGCTTTATGAATATCGCCCGCAACACACCTTCGCGCCGGGTGACTGGCAGTTGCTGTTCCTCATGGGAGGGACTCAGCATGCACCTTAACTGATTTTTATCCGGCCGTTATCGATCTTTGATTTATCGGGTAATTGAGTATGACAGACTCCTCCTCTGTAGCGGCCTTGGAAGCAAAGAGGTCCCAGACCTTAGGCCATGCGTTTACGCGCAACTTTCTGGGTAATACGCCGAATTGGTATAAGCAAACCATCATGGCGTTTCTGATTATCAACCCCTTGTTGCTATCGACCGCTGGTCCGGTGGTCACCGGTTGGTTGCTAATCTTTGAGTTTATTTTTTCCCTGGCGATGGCACTGAAGTGCTATCCGCTTCAACCCGGTGGTCTGCTGGCGATCGAAGCCGTAGTGATCGGCCTGACCCACCCGGAGCAGATCTATCATGAGGTGGCGGCGAATTTGCCGGTGATCCTGCTGCTGATGTTTATGGTGGCAGGCATCTACTTTATGAAGGACATGCTGCTGTTTGTCTTCACCAAGCTACTGCTGAACGTGCGCGACAAGGTGAAGATTTCTCTGCTGTTCTCGTTTATGGGGGCATTCCTCTCGGCGTTTCTGGATGCTCTGACGGTTACTGCCGTGCTGATCAGCGCCTGCATCGGCTTTTATGCGGTTTACCACAGGGTTGCCTCCGGCAGCCACCCGGATGGTGACCACGATCACTCCAGCGACGAACTCCTGGCGGAAGAGCGCCGACTGGAACTGGACGAATTCCGTGCCTTTCTGCGTAGTTTGCTGATGCATGGTGCCGTGGGCACTGCATTAGGTGGCGTCTGCACCCTGGTCGGTGAACCGCAGAACCTGCTGATCGGCGAGAAGATGGGCTGGCATTTCGCGGATTTCTTTATCAACGTTGCGCCGGTATCTCTGCCGGTGCTGGTTTGCGGTCTGCTCACCGTGGTGCTGGTCGAAAAGAAAAAACTGTTCGGCTATGGCTCGCTGATTCCAGATAACGTTTTTAATATCTTGCAGGAATACGATCGTGCCCGGGAGGCCAGACGTACAACTCGAGAAAAACTAGCGCTTTACGTTCAGTTTGTGATGGCTGCTTTCCTGATCGTTGCGCTGGCCTTCCACATCGCCGAGGTGGGTATTATTGGTCTTACCGTGATCATTATGGTAACCAGCCTGAATGGCGTGGTGGAGGAGCACCAGATCGGCAAGGCCTTCGAGGAAGCGATGCCGTTTACCGCGCTGCTGGTGGTTTTCTTTACTATCGTCTCGGTGATCCACGACCAGCACCTGTTCCAACCCATCATCCAGGCGGTGCTGGAAATGGACCCGGGCGTACAACCGGCAATGTTCTTTGTCGCCAACGGCCTGCTATCCGCAATCAGCGACAACGTGTTCGTTGCCACCGTCTACATCAACGAAGTAGCTGCCGCTTTCGAGACGGGAACGATCTCCCGGGAGCACTTCGACAAGTTGGCTATCTCTATCAATACCGGCACCAATCTGCCCAGTGTAGCAACCCCCAACGGGCAGGCGGCGTTCCTGTTCCTTTTAACCTCGGCCATCGCGCCGCTGGTGCGGTTGTCCTACATGCGCATGGTGATCATGGCGCTGCCCTATACCATCGTATTGAGCGTTGTCGGTTTGCTGGCGACGGTGTTGTTTCTCTAAGCGGTTCGCGAGGGGGGGCTCTATCGCTCACCACGCCCCCCTATACCGAAGGCTTTCGCTGGATTGTGCTGAAACAACTGATCACCATCTCAGCTGATCAGATCGAGGCCTTCGCAGCCGTCGTTCATAAGAAATAACCGCACAGCACAGCCGCTGTATGCACGTTTGGTACTTTAGGAGATCGACCGCTCAAGTATTCGGGGGATGTATAGTGCCCCGTGATCTAATGGTTTTCCTGCTTGACTTGAGGTCTCAAGTCAAGCCCCTTGAACGTTCGATTTTCTTGGCCGTACTGGCCAATTTATTTCGTTTTTCAGCATATTCAACACTGATTAGAATGGTGTAGAAAGATCACTTTTGAGCACCGATCCTTCACCGTTAAAGACTTTGCATTTCAAATCAGGATCGCAGGAGAACCGAAATGAAGCAGTGGGCTGCCGTTCCTAGTCTGGGGACAGAATCTCAACAAGCAGCGCCTGCTCGATGACCTGATCGCTGGGATAACCGGTGCGGTGATCGTACTTCCGCAAGGGGTAGCCTATGCGTTTATCGCGGGGCTTCCTCCAGAATATGGCCTATACACGGCAATTGTTACACCGATTATCGCCGCTCTGTTTGGCTCCTCTCGTCATCTCATCTCTGGCCCGACCGCAGCCATATCCATAGTAGTGATGAGTGTCGCGAGCGGCATCGGTGAACTGGATCAAACTCAGTATATCGGTGCAGTACTCACTATTACTTTGCTTGCAGGCCTAATACAGCTGGCGCTGGGAATTTTCAGGATGGGAACACTGGTAAATTTCATTTCCCATACGGTGGTGATCGGCTTTACTGCAGGGGCCGCGGTCCTAATCGCTACCAGCCAACTCAAACATTTGTTCGGAGCTGTCGTACCCAGCGGCCTCTCATTTGCAGAAGGGGTTGGCCAACTGCTCAGTCAAATTGGCGACACCAACCTCTACTCCCTGATTGTCGGCGCATTGACCCTGACGTCGGCCCTGCTAGTCAGAAAAATCAACAAAAAGCTGCCACATCTGCTGATCGGAATGCTTGTGGGTAGCCTCGGCTGTCTTGCTATGGATGGAGCCAGCAACGGCGTAGCGCTGGTCGGTGCACTGCCTGGCACGCTTCCCCCTGTTTCACTGCCCGATCTTTCCGCAGATACGATTCAATCGCTTGCCTCAGGCGCCTTTGCCGTGGCGCTTCTCGGGCTGATAGAAGCCGTTTCTATTGCCCGTGCTATCGCCATACGCTCACAGCAACAGATCAATGGCAATCAAGAATTTATAGGGCAAGGCCTTTCCAACATCGTCGGCAGTTTTCTATCGTGTTACGCTGGTTCCGGCTCGTTCACTCGCTCTGGCGCGAACTACGATGCGGGGGCCAAAACGCCCATGGCAGCCATCTTTGCGGCGGTGATTCTGGCCGTCATCTTGGTGTTGATTCCGGACATGACAGCCTACCTTCCCTTGCCTGCGATGGCCGGGGCCATTCTGTTAATCGCCTGGAACCTGGTTGATTTTCACCATATCAGTCAAATCCTCAGGTCAAACAGGAGTGAAGCCTCGGTTTTATTAGTGACACTCCTGTCGACGCTTTTCATTGAGCTGGAGTTTGCTATTTATGTCGGTGTCTTCCTGTCACTGACGTTCTATCTGAGACGAACCTCTCGACCAACCGTCATGGAAGTCGCTCCCATACAGAATCAAAGCCACCGGCCAATAAAAAGCACATCCCGTTACGATTTAGCGCAATGCCCACAGCTAAAAATCACCCGTGTCGATGGCTCGCTGTTCTTTGGTGCCATCGATCATATTCAGCAAAGAATGCGTCAGCTAACTGATGAGAAAAGCGATGCTAAATTTCTACTGATCGTTGGGAAAGGAATCAATTTTGTGGATGTTGCCGGGGCGGAGATGCTGATCCAAGAATCCAATCGACTGAGAAAACGGGGTGGCGGCTTGATGCTCAGCTCATTCAAAGGGACAGTCATGGATGACCTGGATAAGATTGGATACCTGGATAAACTGGGCAAAGAGCATTTCTATAACTCACCTGAATCCGCACTCAGTAACGGTATAGCCAAACTAAATCCAACCCGTTGTCAGAATTGTCAATATAGGAATTTCAGAGAATGCCCCGCAGTATTGTCTGAATAAATCAGATTAACCCCCACCTATCTCAGTTTATTACGTC
The DNA here is from genome assembly GCA_965230185.1 of Motiliproteus sp. Classification (GTDB taxonomy): domain Bacteria; phylum Pseudomonadota; class Gammaproteobacteria; order Pseudomonadales; family Balneatricaceae; genus Motiliproteus. The sequence continues at coordinate 4,409,061 of OZ245995.1, read as the reverse complement.
CAGGGCAAAAACCTCCAGGCAATATTTTCTGCGAAATTGAGCTATCTATCCTAGGGAAATGGATGAACAACAGCTTGTTCCTTCCTGTATTGGTGGGCAGGGAACTGTACCGTATGAACAGTAAACATAGCAGTCTCGGTGCAAGGGCCTGAGCAACGCGCCGCACCCTTCACATTCGTAAAACCACTGGCATGCATCGGTGGGCATTTCTTCAGTTTTTGAATGACCACACTTGGGACAGGTGATGGTCGATTTTAAGTTTATCTTGTTCATTTTTGACTAACGACATCCTGCCTTAACGTGACATGCTGAAACTCTCCGATCAGCTATAAGCATCCAGAAGCCGCTGAAGGCAATGCCCGCTAGCGCAACATAGGAGAGCGTCGTTCTTCAATTGCCTAAATGCGATGGCCTGACCGACCACTGTGAGCAGCACAAAAACCTGAGCGCCCCAGAAGAAATAGATTTCAAACGGGGCAAGAGCCCCCATGCCAACAATGGCCCCAATTGCGGCCAGCTTGGGAAAGAAAATTGGTCGGCTGCTGCCGCAAACAACGAGCCTGTCACTCCGATTTTTTCAAGCTTTCTTTGCAAACGCCCCATTTAATCCCCCACACATTAGCAGGTGAGAGCAGCTACTTGATTGGTTTTCCGATTCCAGCAGCTTCTAGAACCGACCTATCGATACCTCGATTGGCACAACAAGCAGCTAACTTCCCATCGACAACAACGGCTGGTACAGACTTGATACCCAGAGCTTTAGCACGCTTGGCAACATCATCATCGTGCATATCCACGACGGTGATCTCACAATAGGAACAGGCCATTTGTTTCACTTCTTCAATAACGTCACTGCAAACGGCACAGCCCGCACTGAAGATTTCCACTTTACGTTGGGTAGCCATAGTCGCCCCCCCCAGATATTTAATCACTAATTCAATCAGCTGCTCGCATCACGCTTATTCAACCCATCCAGAATAGGGCATTCGCTGCTTGGCCCCTCGCCGCTGCATCTGTTCACCAGCTCTGTTAGAGAGATCTTCATCCGTGTTAATACGACGAGCTTTCGATTGATTTCTTCGATTTTTTGACGGCCATGCTCTTTGACCTCAGCGCAAGAGCCAGTTGGATCTTCTTGCAACAAGAGCAACTGATGGATTTCATCCAGCGTAAAGCCGACCTCCTTAGCGTGAGCGATGAATTCGATACGCTCCAAAGACTTGGAGTCATATTGACGATAGCCACTTTCAGTGCGACCAACGGGGGCAATCAACCCCTGTTTTTCGTAAAACCTAATCGCGTCAGCCGAAAGGCCACTAGCAGCAGATAACTTTCCAATAGTGATGAGCTTCATTGCATGACCTACCTTGCAGCTCAAGTATAAACCTTGGAGGTAGGTCAAAGGTCAAGGTTGTAGATAACGTTAGCAGGGACCAGTTTTTATCATCGCCCCTAACAGCAGAAAAGTGCTCAAGGTGGCTGTCAGATGATTTGGCATAGCAGGTTGAATGCCTGAAGTATGTCGAGACTGTCTCCCATCCCACCCCATCCCCACCCTGAGATCGGCTTAGGGCATTGACGTGAATTGATCTGACACTGTCTGTCAGGTCAAATTTGACCATTTGGACCAGAACAAATGAGCAGGAATTTACGGTTATGGCTTGTTGGCTGAGTTCGAAACCGTAAGTTTCTGATCAAATGCTCCCGCTGATCCATCAGGGGAGATTTCCCATTTTCGTCTCCTCTCAATGCCGGTGTATACAGCATGATCGCGTGAGCAGCCCTCTTCCGCGGAGACGTCCGTTACTCCCTCAAGAAGTCTACATATTCATAGTTGTCGTATATCTCTCGTTCTAAACGACGGCGTTCAAGGCGGTCTTCAATATCACGTCGACGATCTCTTGATCTGCGTCTCTTACTTTGCGAAGGTTCGCTTTCATCCTCGCCCCAGGAATTGTCATTGTTTTCGTCGCGGCTGGTCTGGTTTTTACGACGTAATCCTTTCTGCTTTGAACAGTCTTCAGACCATACGTCATAGTCAGACAAATAGTCTTCAAAATCTAATTTGCTCATCTCTCGACTCTCATCGAATATATAAACAACAAGGAAAAATTCATGGTGGCTCAATGGCTTAACCGCGACTCCGAAAGCACCTCAGGCAATAGCTTTTTGTTGATTGGCTGAATTCCCCATCAACGCAATAGGAGTAGTTGGTTTGATGGATGAAACCAGATAATTCAGGATGTCTGAAACCGGCTCAGGTTGGCTCAAAACTTCCGGCACGTATATCGGGCGTCGGATTATCTCTCGCGCGATCAATTCATCCAGTAGCGGCAGATAGTCAAACCCGGTTTTACCCACATAGAGGCTGCTGATATCACCGCTCCAATGCCGGCGTAGCGCCTCACTAACTCCACGTAGGTAGAGGTAATCCTTAGTAAAACCTCCACTACGGTGCACCCGCACGGCAAGTTTGAACGCTTCGTCAGTTGATAATTGCATGTCCTCAAGCAGGTAGCCGTAGGTATGGCGGAAGTCACCGTATTTCAACATTTCCTTCACTGCCAACACACGTAATGCCAATTCTTTCAAGCGCTGCAAGCACATGTTGCCACTGTGGTATTCGTTCAGGATGGCAAGTCCTTCTTGAGTCATGGTATTGCCCGGTAAACCAAGCGAGAACACCTTTAACGGCTGCATCGTTGCGTTCAGCGTGGTCGCCATGTGCACCCCCAGCTCATGGTGGGTCAGTGCCGCCATCTCAGTTTCCGTAAAGCGGGCGTGTTTGTTCACGTATAACGTGCGTTTGCTGTTAGACACCATGGCTGACGCAACCAACTTCCCTGATAGCTCTACCTTGCACTCCATACCCCAGTCGCTGGCACACTGACGGAAGTACTCCGATGCTTGGTCCGCGCTGATCTGTACCTCCGACTCTGGTCCATGGGAAGCAGCATGCAGCAGGAAACGCGCATTAGCCTCATCCTCTAGGCTGGGCTCGCCGTAGTATTTCAAAGAGCTGTACACGAATTGCGGACTGCCCGTACTCACCAACAGGTCAATCTTACTGGAAAGCCCGTCGATCACTTGGCAGTACATTTGCTGTATGCCAGGGTCGCGAATTTTGTCCACAGACAGACGGTAGAGTTTTTCGCGAAATGCATAGGGATCAATCGCCAGTGGCTTGTATTTGAACTCCGGTTGATACTTACCCTTCCGTGAGAAAAAGCGCTTTTTCTCCTGCTGAATGTTAACGGGGTTTATGTAGTGAAGCGTCTCCATACCTCGCGCCAATCGGTAAAGCTCACGATCCACCCCAATAATTGTCGGGTCGAGCTGCGACGAGAGCATGTCTAAGCGGCGGGTACGTGATTTGCGTGTATGTCGCCGGGAAAAAAACGCCCCTGTGTCAGTTAGGCAGTGTTTCATCTTCTCTTTCAGCTCGTTAAGAAGTAAGCGGTAGGGCTCTCCAGTCAGCTCGTCCATAAACACCTTTTTCACTTCGCACGGCAGTACTAACGTATTTTCGAAGCGGCTGTTTACATGGGCGATCAGGTATCCCCGACCATAAAACACTTCGTTGTAAGCGGCCCGCACCAGCGTATTGGTTAGAGCCATATTGCCCAAACCGTGCTTGAATCGCTCGACGATCGGTCCCCAGCGATCGAGGTCGACCTGCTCGGTGCCCAAGTTAAACGTGGGCGGGTCACCATCCAACCGACGGTGGTTATAGGAGTGTAAGTCAAACACCACACAGGCACCGAAGCGCTCCTCCAAGTGGGCCACCAGCTCATCCAGCACGGTATAAAATGCCTTATGCTTGGATACACTCAACTTACGCTGGGCTGATGACAGCGGCCTAACCCATACTTTTTTCCCCCAGGCCTTCTTGTAAATACAGGTTGATACTGGACGGTTGAGGTCGTACTCGTAACGCGAGTCCCGTCCGATCAGAGTGATCGGCATGGCGTCAATCAGTTCTGCTGTGAATGGATCTTCCTCGTACAGGCGCTCCTCTTCATTTAATGCACAGTAACTCTCCAGAGAACTGCGGAAACGATGTCCGTTATGCAACGCTGTACAGATAGCAGGTGTATAGTCCTCAATCTTTAGGCTGAACGATCCGTCCTCGGATTCGCACTCGAATTTTTCACCGGCTGCTATCAACTCCAGAATACGGCGCTCAGATAGCTTCTGCATCTTCAATTACCTTACGGAACGTGCTCTTTCGTTCTATCACCAGCTCCTTTGCCGATACCACGTTCTCTATGAAGTCGATCACCAAAGGCTGTAGTCTTACCCGGTTAAGACGGTTGATTCGGGTAATACCGCCCGGGCTCAGCACGTTCACTTCAATTAACTTGCCGTTTATCACATCCAACCCCACAAAATAGAGCCCATCACGCACCAGCTGCGGTCCAATGGCACGGCACAGCTCTTTCTCTTCTTTGGTTAATTGATGTTTCACCTCTTTGCCGCCAGCGTGAATATTGGATCGCACCTCGTCACCGGACGGCACACGGCGCATTGCACCAATCGATTCACCATTCAGCATCAGAATGCGCACATCACCTTGTTCAGCACCGGTCACGTATTCCTGCAGAATGACGTAGTTGCTCTCGTCGTCAGAGCCTATGTAGAAATCGAGCAACGAACGAAAGTTCTGGCGCGCATTTTTCTCGATGACTATTACGCCCTGACCACCGAAGCCATTGAGCGGCTTCATAATCATCTTGCCGGTAGGTGAATCACGCAGCACCTGCTCCAGATACTCACGGTTTTTTGATACATACGTTGCAGGGATAAACCGACTGGCTTCGCCACTGAATGAGGCTGGATATAGTTTGTTGTTGGCAATGCGCAGACCATCGATATCGTTCATGATGAAAGTATCGTTGCGAACTGAATCCAGAAAGTTCAGGGCCACCGTGTCTAGTGGAGGATTAGCTCGCATGATGATAGCGTCAAAACCCGCCAGTGGTAGTTTGCAGCGCTTAAACTCAGCCCGACGATAAAACGAAGGGATGTTTCTGGTCAGCTTATCCCTCTTTTTCAAGACGTTACAAAACGCATGTGCCACGCTATCACGCACTGTCAGACTGTTCGGCGTAGTAATCGCAACGGTATGCCAACGGGACGCAGCTTCATGAATCAAGCGCAAAGTCGTGTCGGTCTCAGGAGAAATCCGTTCCCATGGATACATTAAAAAGCAAATTTTCAAGCCACTGCTCCGAGCTAGCCAACTAGCTAGCCTAATTTCGATTAGAGTATCTAATGGTCAAAATTTAAGTACAAAAAAGCAGCTAAATAAAAGATACCAATCGGCTCTTTTAGCTGCTTTTTCGGATGGTTTTGGTGTTAAACGTTAACCCAGCATCAGGTAGCTTCACAAAAGTCCAACTGATCAATACACTGCATAGAGCAGCTTGATTGTCTATATTTATTTGACTGACTGTTTGTCTCTAAATCTAGCCAAAATAATTATAGATAACGCCATTCATGGCTTCTAGGAATCACCAACTCTATTCTTGGTCACTCTGTATGAACGGGGCCAAATTTGTTTTTCAACATAATGCTTTGGGCCCACCAGTACTCAGCCTGAACCACGGCGTGCCACTGGCTTATCAAAGAGGTGGCACACGTTCACTCCTTTTGCTTACAATCTGGTCATCTATCTTTTTGTGGATTATTAGCCCAACTCACAGTACTGTACAACAATGCTTTTTCATTGTTTTGATCAATTAATTTTATGGATACAGGCCTTCTCAGAACCTTCCTCGAAGTCTCCCGTACCCGCCACTTTGGTAAGGCCGCACAGAACTTGTACCTGACCCAATCAGCGGTAAGTTTTCGCATCAAACACTTAGAAGAGGTGATGGGGGTGCCACTGTTCACGCGCCAGCGCAACAACATCATGCTGACACCCGCCGGGGAGCGATTGATTCAACACGCGGAAAACATACTGGCGGCGTGGCAGCTAGCGCTGCAAGATGTAGGTGTGGCCGAACAACAAGAAACTCAGCTCATTATGGGCGGCATCTCCAATCTGTGGGATACCTTCCTACAATCGATTCTGCCGCAGCTGGCATCAGACTTTCCCAGCGTTTCCATTCGTACCGAGATCAATTCCCATCTGGAGTTGACACGCTCACTGATCGAAGGCCGCCTAGATATTGCAGTGGTGATCGATCCCCCTACCCTAGCAGAGCTGGACACCGTACGTATTGGCAAGATTGAATTGGTGCTGGTGTGTGATAAATCCGGTGCCAAACTGAGTGATGCGGAAGAGATCGGCTACGTTTTTGTAGACTGGGGCACCGCCTTCAACCTAAAGCACGCCAAATTGTTTAAGAAGCCGGTTGCGCCAATACTTCATACCGAACAGAGCCAGATCGCTCTGGAGTTTCTGATTACTTACGGCGGGATGGCTTTTCTACCGAAGGCTCTGGTTGCGTCCTATTTGGAAGATGGCAAATTGCATATGGTGAGTGGTTCACGGTCCGCTAGCCGAAACGTTTACGCAGTGGTACCGAAGAGCGTAACGCGCAAGTCAGTTGTGTCAGCGATTATTGAGAAATTATGTGATCTTGAACTGCGTCCAAAAGCGAATCTGCAGCTCTCTTAAAAACTATCGTTCAAGCTCGATAGGAAAAGAACAATTGTAGTCAGCCTACAAATATCTGCACATGTCAGAATCGTTGAGATCAGTGGGCCAAACTGACTTCACCCCTAATGCCCGCTATGTTGTGCGATGCTTCTTTGAATCCAAAACTGATAGTGAGCATCCCGCTAACCCGGATTTTTCATGAAGGTTTAAACAAAAACGGCTAAAAGCCTTATGGTTATTGGTGTCTAGACAATTCCCATGCAGCCCCAGCCATGAGCAAAATGTTACCACAGTCCTTCCGCTTTTCACCCCTGTTCCGCCGCACCGTCGAAGCCCAGTTCTAGGGAAGTCATATCACCAGTAATGCGGGCTTGTTGCTCCTGTGGGAACTGGACAGACAAACCCAGCTATCGGCTACCCTGACCAAGCGCCGGTCGGACGACCGATAGGCCGGCAAGGTTCAGCACAGCTTGATTGCAATGTTGCAGCAGCGCCTGTCTGCCATTGCGGTCGGCTACGAGGATCTCAACGACCACCAGACGTTGTGGACCCTCTTTGCCCTGCAAGCAGTGGCTGATCGACTTGATCCGTTGACCAGCACAGCAACGTTGTATCGATTTGAAGCCGCTATGGATCGAAGCACGATCATTGAGTCGCACCGACTACTCTGAGAGGAGTTCATCGCCAGCCATCGCAAGACGCCCAAGCGTATTGTGCTGGAATCTTATGCGACAGATATCCCGCTGCACGGCGAGCAATCGGAGAAGTTTTTTTCACGGTTACTGCGACTATTACTGCTACCTGCCGCTTTACGTTTTCTGTGGCCGCTTTCCCCGGTGGCCTATCTACGCCAGAGCAAGATCGATGGTGCCAAACACACCGGTGCGATCCTCAAGTTGCTAGTGACCTTCATTTGCAGCCATTGGCCGAATGTCCAAATTATCTTTCGTGGTGATAGCGGCTTCTGCCGCCAACGGGTGCTGAACTGGTAGGAACATAACCGGATGGATTACCTGGTGGGGATTGCACGTAATAAACGGCTGGAAGCGATGGTCGCCCCGGTCTGGAGCCATGCGGAAAAACGGCATTCTGAACGGCGCCGCCGAGACGAAGCGGGTTCAATCAAATGGTTCTGGCGCTACCGCTATCAGGCCGGCAGCTGGAATAAACCCCGGGATCTGATCGCCAAGATGGAGGTGACCGACAAGGGGCGCAATCCACGTTTTGTGGTGACCTCCCAGAAGGGCCATGATGCTGAACTTTACTGGCAGGAATTATGCCCCCACAGCGATATGGAAAACCGGATCAAGGATCATCAGTTGGATCTGTTTGCCAAGCGCACTTTCAGCAAGCACTGGTGGTGCAACCAGTAGCGGCTGATGCTGTCGATGATGGCCTTCGTGCTGTTCGAAAAGCTACGTGACTACCTGAGCCATCCAAAGTATAAAAAAGCTCAGCGTTCAGAGTTTGAGACTGAAGTTCATCAAGATCGCCGCCGTGGTTACGCGTAACGCGCATCGCAGGATTCTTGTTAAACGAGAAACATCCGAGCCATGCGGCCTCGTCAGGGTAGACCCGCTGAGCGCTCCCGGCTCAAACCAATGGGGGAAAGGGGGAGCGATGCTCAATGCTTGAAAAATCACTGAACTGGAAGCCCGTAAGAGCTTGTTGAAGCAATCAAAGCGCTGCCTCCGGCAACATATAGGGCCAACAGTGGTTTATGAAAAATCCGGGCTAAAATTAACCTGCTGAAAAATAAACAAATATTGAGCATTGAACCTTTAACTCCGGAAGTATTAATGGACTGCACTCCGATCAAACTGTCTAGTTGTATAATACAAAATCTGGCACACCTAGTGTGCTTGTTATCGATTCTCAGACGTATGTCCGATGTATCGCGTCTTTGGTACTTCTCAGGAGTTCTCAGCACTCACCTCAAAGTCATCAAATTTTTCTAATCATTACGATAAAAATTCTTCGATTTACTCGCTAACCAGTGCGGAAGATAATCGCTTAGTGAGCACTTGGGGACGTTTCTAAACTCCAGAAACAAGCACTTTCTTTGGCGACCGAGAACAGAGATAACGAAAACAGGCCCATGTATTCACTCGAAAACTGTTAAAGCGAACGCTTCCAGCCTAATCCGGTACACAGAATAAAAAACATTGTGGATGGGCTACAGGGTCATCATAACAGTACTAATTTTTGGATGAGTGCCATGCTTCAAGCTCGAAATTCATTTACAAGTTTTTACAGTGAACGGAAGTTCTATGATTACGTAACTTTCCCATACGGCATTGATCGAAGCGGTGAATTTACTATACAGCAGGCAGAAGCGCTGGAAAAACATGGACGCGCTTATATTGCCCTGGCATCCGGTGAGCGTCTTCCCATGACAGAAGAGGAGGATAATTTCGTCCTATTTTGTAGAGGTGGAAAGACAGCAAAAAGCCTGCATGAGCTAACTTGGAAACGTTACAGAGAAGCTTGTGGTAGGGCGTCACAATACAACTCCGTATCTCTAAGCCATCAGTTCGAGCACAAAGACGATTTCCCGATTGACACAGATTAGTTAGTGAGAACTGTCAAATCAGGTAGTACTTCTTCGGAAATTACCTTTTTTAGGCCTGTGGCTGGTAGTTATGATGATTTATTGGTTGTTTTGAGAGGCAATCGGTAGCTCATAATTATTGGCTTCAGGTCTCTTTTATTAATTCGTAAAAATTTTTCGTACTATTAATTGTCAGTCTCAGGGATGAAGATTTGTTTTCTCATGTTTTCTCATGTTTTCTTGGGGAAGTGCCAATTCAGAGTCTGAGGCTACGTTACGCCTTATTGTTGAATTATTTGGTTCTGATATAGCTGTTGCCATTGCCACATCGAATAAATTTGGGGCTAGGGGTGATTTTCTACGTGTGTTCTGCAATATGAAAAAAGTAAGGGGTGGGTGTCAGGTAGTATTCATTATTTTTGTCGTTCAGAATGTTTAAAATGTGAAAACTATTCTTGTCTGTGTTTTTCACTATTTCTATGCGGGTGATTCCTCCTATTTGATAGCTGGCTTTGAGTTTTTGGACTCAGTACAAGAATATACATTCATAATTAGTAAATTGAGTAAGCTTGCGCTAGCAAACAGTAAGTTGTACGTAGATAATTTGTCGGCGCAGTAGGTAGCTATGTTCCCGCCACTTATGTATCAAGATGTATAGAGTATTAGGGAAAAGTTCTTCCAGGCATTAAAGCAATAAAAATGATCATTAACCGTTAAGTACATTTTGCAGATAATGGGTGGTCATAGTAGAGAAAAGTACGAAGCAGTGTTTCTGAATATTACTAGGTTTATTATGTTAGTTAAGGTGACAGAAGTAATTATCTGGTATTACAAGATAATGAAGAAGAAGCCAAAAGGGAAGCATCTCGTCCTTGATGCTAAACGGTGAACCAGTTAATGCGATGAATAAAATTCCCACAGATAATGGTGTTTCGTCGATCCTTGATTCTTAGGTTGAGAAGAAAGTGTCAATTATCACATGCAGAACGAGGGCTGTGGAAATCTATTGGACCTCAGTTTGTTTGTGACAGTCTTTGTTTTTTAGGACTTTGTTTTGCAAATGTGAAAGTAATTTAAGTAATTTTTTTGGCCTTGGCGATGTTTTCAGCATAAGCTAACTAGGCCGGTAAATAACTAAAAAATAGTCATTAGTCTAGCTGATGACGTGGTTTCTTCAAAGGAAATGTTAGCTGAGCGAAAAACTTTTGGAAAGGTTGTAGAAGAATTGTAACCTCTCTGAATCAGTGAGAAATGGCAACACTGATGATGGTGAAGCGCTCGAGTGTGTGAAGCTAAATGGTTTTTTTGCTTTAAGTATCAGCTGTTATACGCCATTTTTTTCCTTGCTCAACATAACGGTGAAAAACTCAGGTCACCTCTCGTATATCTTATCCTTCCGAATGAAGAGGGAGGTTTTTGAAATGGAGGTTCTGCTAAAAACTAAGCTTTCCTTATAGTGACAAGGATCTATTGAGGAGGGTTTGCATGGGAAGTCCTGTAATTATGTAGATTTAGTGAAGTGATAAAGCTATACAATAATAGAAATAATAAGAACTGCATATTAGAAATTTTGATTAAAATTTTACTGCTAGCTGAAGAGCCTGCTTCAAAGGGAGTTATAGATTCAGTATCAGCTGTACCAAAACAGGAAAATGGTGAAGGCGGATCACTAATGCTAGTTGACTGTTTGGTTAAATCAATATGGTCAGATCTTGACTCTATTGCATATAAATTTAACACAAGGTTTGAGGCAGTATAGGTATGCAGATAGTAGCTTATGCTGATTAATATGAAACGCTGCTTATATAAAGCTTTATGTATACTAAAAAAATGGTTCAGAGACTTGGCTGACTGTTTTTATAATGTTTCTATTTTTTCTAAGAAAAATAAAATAATTAATAAGTTTTCGGTATGTGAGCCGATGGTTTTTTGCAGCGCTGCAATCTCGTCCCCTGTTCTTATTGATAAAATAGAGTATCGAAAAATCAGTGGAAAAATAAACCATTATTACTTTTTTGAAATCCCAGAGATCTACTTAAGCAAGATTGTAATCAATATAGAGAATGGGATGATTTTTCTGCGGTGTCGTGAAATAGAATTTGACAAAAAATGTTGTTTATTGTTGGTCGAGATTCCTACTCGCAGCAAGCGATACAACATAATTCTTCCAAAAAATTCAGATGCAGACAAGTGTATAGCTTGGTTTAAGGGAGGGATAATGGCGGTATCTGTACCAATAGTAAAAGATGGTTAGCATCAGGATTTGATACATATTTCTACTGCTGGACCAAATGGCCTTTGAATTTCTAATTATTTGGAGTGTCAATTCGAACGAATAATATTAGATGGTCTGTAAGATAAGAGGCGTTTGACTTGTTTCCGAATCGTAGAATAATTTTCGAGTAGTATTCGCAAAAGGTAATGAACTCATGGTGAAGCCCGCTATTAAAAATGTTATATAAACAGCTTTCACCGCCAAAATAAAGTTGGTACAACATCGTTATGACCCCTCCCCAATTTCAGAACCACTCACTGTTGGAAATATCCGGCTCTTGACCCCTCCCCAATTTCAGAACCACTCACTGTTGGAAATATCCGGCTCTAATTTCTCCTTCTCCTCAGGAGAAGGGGCGTGTTTTCGGGCAAATTCAGCAGGTGTCCTCCATTCCAGAGAGGAGTGGGGTCTGACTTGATTATAGAACTGCCGCCAGTCTTCGATTTTCCGCTGCGCATCCTCGAGTGAGAGGAACCAATGCTCGTTCAGGCACTCTTGCCTTAGTCGCCCGTTAAATGACTCCACGGTGGCATTGTCCGTCGGTGTTCCCGGACGTGAAAAGTCGAATTCGATGCTTCGCTCATAGGCCCAACGATCCATGACTTTCCCGGCAAACTCTGATCCGTTGTCGGTTTTCAAAACCTTTGGCTTGCCTCTGAAACGCACGATCCGGTCTAAGGCTTCTCTGACATCCGTACCTTTCAGGCTCTGGCCTACGATAATCCCCAAACATTCGCGAGTGAACAGGTCGATAATGGTCAGCAGGCGAAGCCTGCGACCGTCAAATAGAGCGTCCGATACGAAGTCCATGCCCCAAACGTGATTGAGGTGATCCCCTTGTTGAACTGGTTGCCGGTTTTTGGCTGACTTATTGCGTTTAGGCCGCTGGTGCCTGAGAGACAGCCCCATCGCCTTATACAGCCTGTAGACCCGCTTCTGATTATCCCTCCACCCTTCACGTCTGAGCTGGATGAATACACGCTCGCAGCCGTAATGGACCCGCACATCTGTGATCTCCCTGATCCGCATGGACAACGCACTGTCGTCTCGTGCCACTGCCTTGTGGCGGTATACCGATCGCGAAATCATCATCGCCGCACACGCATGTCGTTGACTGACGCCATAGCGCTGCTGGAGATCATCAACCAGGGTTCTCTTCTGTGCGGGTTTCAGAGCTTTTTTGCCAGCACATCCTGAAGCATCGCTTTATCCAGACTTAAATCGGCAACCAGGCGCATCAGGCGATTGTTTTCCTCTTCTAACTGTTTCAAGCGCTTGAGTTCCGACGGCCCGAGACCGCCGAATTTCTTCCGCCAGTTATAAAACGTCGCATCCGAAATGCCCATCTTACGGCACACTTCGGGGACCGGCGTACCCAGTTCTGCCTGCTTCAGGGCAAAGGCAATCTGCTCTTCGGTGTAACGGGACCGCTTCATGGCATGACCTCCTTACAAAGGGGCAATCATGCCGGATTTTCCAGTTCAGAGTGGTTCAGTTTTGCGGGGAGGGGTCAGTTAACACCAATCTATATGCGAACTTTCAACCTCAAAAACATGTCCAGTTTTTTGTCAATATAAAGAGAGAAAAAAGGCAAAGAGGGCAAACATTAAGAGTCTGCTTTTTTCTATAGAAAATCGGTACTGGCATTGGGAGAGGATCACATCCTGGGCTAGGATTGGCACTTTGGAAGCTCTGAAGTGGGTGCGTGGTTCAACACAAACAGACTCAGTTTCTATGTTAGTAAATCTGATCTCAAAACCCATAGGTAACCTCTCCGTTAGTTTTCTACGCTGACCATTCGCAACGAATTGACCTGTTTTCCTGAGTCACGGTACCGCTGGCGCAGAATTTTTGATCTCTGATAACTACTGCTACCTAGTGTTTTTCTCAGGAAAAGCTGTCGATAATCGTCGGAAATAACAGCATTGAAGATTAATATGTAATTTGTTTGCATCGCAGAAAATTCTTGGGACAATCAGCTTGCAGCTATCCGGGATGCTCAGAAGGAGTGCAAACAAAAAAACGGCACGCCAGCGGAGAATGTAAAGGCAGATTTTGTTAAAAAATAATATGGTTATGTCTTTTCTTGGGACTCTTCAACTGGTCGGTGGAGGAGACTGTGTCAGTTCCGGATCAGGATGTCCCATCAAAAACGATGCTCCTGCGTCTATCAAGAAGTTTCCACAAAGCGCTATCTGGCCCAGTAACGCCCTGAAGCGCATCTGTTCTCCTCTGATCAGTACCATATCGACGTTCCAGACCTTGCTCCCAAGCACGACGGGAGTATTAATTACCGGGTGCTCTTCCTTATGGCCATCGTCATCCCTGATGGTAAGGTGGTCAATGATTCCTGCTTCGCAGTGGACCAGGAGCTCATTGTTATCAGAATTTGGGTGGATGCCAAAATGGACCCGGGGCTGGCCCTGCTTTCGAATATAATCGATGTAAAACGGGCGTAGAATCGAAATATCCTGACCGGTATCGATCTTGGTCCTGATTTCAGTGATTCCCAGTGCAGGCAGGCCAATCCATTCCCGCCAGCCGATGATCAGATGCGAGCGCTTGCCGGCTGATCTGCTAGTGGGTAGATAATGGACAGTTGACATCACCCTGAACTCCAACTATCCCCTTCCTCCGGAAGGGGTTGTGCCTCAATTTCTTCCGTTATTCGTTCTACCTGTCTTTTCGCTTTGATGCTGGCCCCGAATCGTGCCAGATGGTAAAGCGCATCCCCTTCGTTGACCAGGGGGATGTTGTTCTGACCGATAATGATTCCGGCGCTGGGGGCGGTAACCTCATATTCCGCGTTGCCGAAGGGAGAGGCTACGATTCCCATTAGCTGGCCTTTTTCAACGCGCTGTCCTAAGGAAACGACCGATCGGAAAACCCCATCGGCTTCAGTCCGTAACCATGAGGAGGAGTTGGCGACGACGGGCTCCAAGGGCTTCTTCGTATGCTTTAACTTTGGCAGCATGTCCAGCTCGCGCATGACGTTGAGAATACCTCTCAAGCCTCCACGAATAGCCCGATCATCAAACCTTAGGGCTTCACCTGCTTCATACAGAATCAACGATATTTCCGCTTCATCAGAACACTGACGCAAGGATCCGTCACGGAGTTTTGAATCAATGATAATCGGAGCCCCAAAGGCAGTGGCCATCGCTTCAGCTTCTTCGTTATCCAAGTTGGTGCGGATCTGTGGCAGGTTACTTCGATGAATGGCCCCCGTGTGAAGGTCGATGACATGGCTGCAATGGGCAAGTACCTGGGTCCTGAACAGATATGCTATACGAGCCCCGAGCGATCCTTTTTCACTCCCTGGAAAGCAGCGATTCAGATCACGGCGGTCCGGTAGATAGCGGCTTCGATGAATAAATCCAAAAATATTCACGACGGGAACGATGATGAGCGTGCCCCGAACACGGGTAAGCGATTTATGCTTCAGCAACTGGCGACAGATCTCTACACCATTCAACTCATCCCCATGGATTGCTGCACAAACCATCAGAGTGGGCCCTGCGCGGCGTCCATGCACAACCTCTACATCCAGATCCAGGTTAGTGTGTGTATACAACCGGGCCAGATTCAGATGCAGAGTTTTGCGCTCACCGGGTAATAACCGATGACCGGCAATCTCCACCGGATGGTTTGGAGTGCTCATTGGTCAGCCCGAGCCCCGGGTGCGTGTTCGATTGACGCGGGCATTTACGTTCTTTTCTATATAATTGATGATCGAACCGGCGACATCTTTCCCCGTCGCTTTTTCAACGCCTTCGAGACCAGGGCTCGAATTGACCTCCATGACAAGTGGACCACGTTCGGAACGCAACAGGTCAACACCGGCGACATTCAAACCCATGGTTCGGGCCGCCAGCACCGCAGTGGCACGTTCCTTAGGCGTGATTTTAACCAGCGAAGCGGTACCACCACGATGCAGATTGGACCGGAATTCTCCCTCTTTCCCCTGCCGCTTCATAGCTGCAACGACCCGGTCACCGATAACCAGGCAGCGGATATCGGCGCCTCCCGCCTCTTTGATGAATTCCTGGACCATGATGTTGGTTTTCAGGCCCATGAACGCCTCCAGCACGCTTTCGGCCGCCTTTCGGGTTTCGGCAAGGACAACCCCGATTCCCTGGGTGCCTTCCAGCAGTTTAAGGACAACCGGGGTACCGCCGATCATATCCAGCAGATCGGGAATGTCACCCGGCTTACTGGCAAAGCCGGTAAGTGGCATGCCGACCTTCTTACGTGACAACAGTTGCATCGAGCGTAGCTTATCCCGAGAACGGCTGATGGCTACCGACTCGTTGAGTGGGTAGACCCCCATCATCTCAAACTGGCGGAGTACTGCGGTTCCATAGAAGGTTACCGATGCTCCGATTCGGGGAATCACTGCATCGAAATCCGCGAGGTTCTCACCGCGATAGTGGATGCTGGGGGTTTCCGAGTTGATATTCATGTAGCATCTGAGTACATCAATGACTCGTACGTCATGGCCCAGCGCTTCAGAGGCTTCCATCAGTCGGCGGGTGGAGTACAGCTGTGGATTCCGGGACAGGATGGCAATTTTCATCATTCAAGACTCCAGTCTGGCTCAAACAGCACAATCACTGAATGAGATAGGATGCGTCAGGGTCAATGGTATAGCGATCCTCCATGGCCGTTCTGCCCAGCAACATACGAAAACGCATGGTGTCCCGGTTGGTCAGCGTGATTTCGATCGGAAATTGGTCCTCACCAATCGCAATATCCGTGCGAATCACAAATCGTTCTTCCCGATGCCCTCCTGAATCTGCTACAACCCGTACATCCACCACCGGAGCCTCGCAGGAGACGACGGTTTCCAGGTCGTTCTGGTTGGGATGAATATCAAAACTCACCCATCGCTGGCCGTCTCGGTGGAACGATTCAACCCTGAAAGCATGGAGTGCAGAGGTGCGAGCCCCCGAATCGACCTTGACTTTGATACGCTCAATGCCTAATTCTGGCAGAGCGATCCATTCCCGCCAGCCAATTGTCTTCTTATTACAAGTATTCAAGATAACCCCTGCATCAATCTGTGCCGGTTAAATAATCATCATCCGGGAGTACTGATGATAAGTTTAGACTGACGTAGCAGTGGTGCCCGGGACGCTCAATCAGACTCAGGTATTTTGCCCATACTCGCTCGTCTTCAGAGGTCGCTTGCTTACCCCCTCTGAACACTTCAACAAACGCATCCTCTTTCGCCGTAGCGGCAATCCGCATTCCTGATGCAAGCTCATGATATGCGTGTCCATGCAGGTGTAGCAGCTCCGCCTGCCTAGAAGTAAATTCACCACTGCGATCAATGCCATAGGGAAAGTTCTGATCATCGTAGAATCTCCGGCTGCTGGCAAAGTCGGTCATTTTTGGAAATACGTCAGCCATGGGGGCACCTTAGGGAATTTAAGTCAGCTATGATCTGGTACAAAGAAAACGGCTGAAGTATGGTGGCGAAAATGTGCCGGGTAAAATGAGTTATTTTTCTACCCAGTAAAAAAAAAATTGCAGGATATCGCTGTGGATTCAGTTCTTCTCAGAACCTTTTTAGAAGTCTCAAAAACACGGAATTTCGGGCGTGCAGCACAGAACCTGTTCATGACCCAATCTGCCATAGGCTTTCGTATACGCCATCTGGAGGAGGTGGTTGGGTGCCCGCTGTTTCATCGCAAACGCAATAACCTGACTTTAACATCAGCCGGGGAGCGGCTTATTCCCTACGCGGAAGGTATACTGGCGTCCTGGAATACGGCACTTCAGGATATCGGTTTGTCGGACAAACAGTCCACGTTAATCAGTATCGGCGGAACAGCCAATATCTGGGATACTTTTTTACAGCGAAAGCTGCCAGAGCTGGCCGCTGTATTTACCAGTATCTCCCTGCGAACAGACGTAAGCAGCCAGGTGCAATTAGTTCAGTCAGTACTGGCACGCAATCTTGATATGGGGCTGGTGTTTGACCCGCCCAGGTCTGCAGGCATAAACGTCGACAAAGTGGCTGGTTTTGAGCTGATACTGGTAAGTCATGAGAAAGGAATTAACTTTTCTGAGATTGGTGATAAGGGATATGTGTCTGTGGACTGGGGCACTGCCTTCAACGTTCAGCATGCCAGGTTGTTCGAACAGCCTGTTATACCGCTTTTACAGACCGGGCAAAGCTATATCGCCCGTGAATTTCTTGCACGTAAAGGAGGCGTCGCTTACCTGCCGGAGGCTCTGGTCCGTAAGCACCTGAACACCAAAAAATTGTTTGTAGTGGAGGAGGCGCCTGCGTTTTTTCGGGATGTCTTTGCGATCTACCCGGACGAATCCGACAAGAAGGATATAGTGACTGAAATTATTGATTTTCTGGCATCCAGTTAAATTCGCCCAAGTCGTCGGATTGGAACGGGCTGATATTCCACCCATTTTTAAGGGATTTACATGACAAATATCGACGTCGTCGAAGAAGCCTCATTCAATACAGATCGCGTAATTCGCGATATACGCGACAACAACCTTTCGGCTCTTGCCGAATACTTGGAACCTGTCCAGCCTAGTGACATAGCGGCGCTTTTTGCTGCATTGCTACCTGAGCAGCGTACGGTCATCTGGGGACTGTTACCCGAGCACAGACAAAGTGAAATCCTGCCTCTGCTCCGAATTGAGCTGCGCCCCGGAATTATCGGTGAAATGGATGAAAGGCAGCTAATCCAGGCAGCAGAATCAATGGATGTTGATGACCTTGCGAACGTGCTTGGTGACTTCCCTGAAAGTGTTACCGATTCCATCGTTGACGCCCTGGAACAGGATCATCGACGACGACTGGAAACTGTACTTAGCTTTGAAGAAAGTACCGCCGGCCGCCTGATGCATACCGAGGTGCTCAGTGTTCGCCAGAATGTAACCTTCTCAGTGGTGTTGCGCTGGTTGCGGGTCCATGAGGTATTACCGCCGCTGACAGATGCATTGATGGTGATTGATGCCGGCGGCTACTATCTGGGTAAGTTGCCTCTGGCCAACGTTGTTACCGGCGCGCCTGACACTATTGTTGCAGATGCTATGACCGGCCAGGGAGAAGCCGTGCGTGCCGACGCTCCTGAGCACGAAGTTGCGGCCCTGTTTGAGAAACGTTCATTAATTTCTCTAGCAGTGGTTGATGCCGATGGCAAACTCTGTGGTCGAGTCACCGTCGATGATGTAGTCAATGTAATTCGCCATGAAGGTGACCAGGCTCTGTTGAAGTCAGGAGGCGTCTCCCAGGATGAAGATCTGTTTGCGCCCATTGTGCCCAGCGCCAGACGCCGTGGTTTATGGCTGGGCATAAATCTCCTGACGGTGTTTATAGCGGTCTGGGTGATCGGAAGGTTCGAGGAAGCGTTGGAGCAGATTGTCGCACTGGCCGTGCTTATGCCAGTCACCGCCAGCATGGGAGGAATAGCAGGAAGTCAGACCCTGACACTGACCATCCGTGGATTAGCGCTGGATCAGATCTCTCGTGCGAATACCCCCTGGCTGATACGCAAGGAGCTGGCTATCGGCACGCTTAACGGACTGGTCTGGGCACTGCTGGTCGCGCTGGTATCGCTGGTCTGGTTTAAGGACCCGATGCTGTCAATCATCATCGCGGTAGCCCTGGTAATCAATTTTCTTGCAGCCTCGTTTTCTGGTGTGATCGTCCCTTTGCTACTTAAGCGGGTGAATATCGACCCGGCCCTTTCAGGTGCGGTGATACTGACGACCGTTACTGATGTAATTGGTTTTCTCAGCTTCCTCGGAATGGCGTCTCTGTTTTTGCTTAATGCCTGAAACTGTCAGGTGATGGGCTGAACAATGGTAATGTGCTGCAGGTTCGAACCCGGCAGCGTGACGCTCATACTGGTAATACTTGGTCGGAATCATCTGTTCTGTCCTCGTTGTATCCAAAGGAGGGTGCCGGATCAACCTTATGACTGGAGTTCCTTCTGGTGTCAGCACTCTGATGGTGACAAAATGGCAGACTACTAACATGGTTATGAGCGACTCCTCTATCCAGTTTTTTTATAGGAATAACCAGTTTTGTTTTCCTATTTGTTGGCCTCGTTATTACTTCCTCGTATAAGGTGCTCGAACAATAAAGTCCTTCATAAAAAACTGCTGAGATAACAACATGGCTGTGTCAGATATTTATCAGCTAATTGCAGAACACAAACTGCTTTCCACTATTGCTTTCCTGATACTGATTTACGCTTTTAAGCTCAATTTGGTGAAGTTCATCAGAATGAGGAGTAAGGAAAAAGGACAAGATCGAAGATATCTCATCAATATCATCAGAAATTTTATTAACTTAACGGTTGTCGTCTGTCTGTTTATCTACTGGTCCGAAGAACTTCAGAAATTTGCATTATCTGTAGCTGCATTTGTTGTTGCAATTGTTATTGCTACACGTGAATTTATTCAATGTATCATCGGATTTATTTATATTGCGGCCGCCAGACCCTTCCAGATTGGTGACTGGATACAGGTAGGCAGCTACTCAGGAGAGGTCACAGAGACAGACTGGGCAAAGTTGACCCTTCTGGAAGTGGATGTGCAAACATACAGCCATACCGGAAAAACACTCTATCTGCCGAATAATATGCTGATTTCGACAACCATTAAAAACCTCAATTTTATGAAGAGGTATGCCACACACACTTTTACTATTACTCGGGATCAGAGTGTCAATTTATTTGCATTCAGGGAAGAGTTACTGGAGCGTGCGACTGAACACTGTCAGGGGTTCTATGATGTCGCCAATCGCTATAACATGCTAATTGAAAAGAGACTGGACGTAACCATTTCTGGTCCGGCTCCTTCCATTTCTATCTCCACGTCTGATCTCGGAAGAAACGTTACCATCGTGACCATTTTCTGTCCTTCGGAACAGGCGTTGGAGCTTGAGCAGAAAATCACGGAAGACTTTATGGAGCTGTGGTATATAGAAAAGGCTAAGACTACCACCAAAAAGGACAAGGCATTGGATGAAGTGGCCGACTCTTAATTACTTAAGGAACCTGCGATTAAGTCCTGCTTCCTAGCCGATTCTGCTGATTCAGCCGCAATGGCAGAGTAATCGCCCAGTTTTTTCCTCTATTCCGCCGTCTATATGCCGATTTCCCAGCATATAGACGGATCTATTTTAGGCTCGCAGCATCTGATCAACGCGGGCAACGTTCGCCAAGGCGAACAACATCGCCAGCTTGCTGTCATTTTTCATCAGGCCGCGATAGCGCGCTTTGGTAAAGCCGAACTGGCACTTGATGATCCGGAACGGATGCTCGACCTTGGCTCGGATGCTGGCCTTCATGTACTCCGTGCTCAGTTTGGCTTTATTAATGGGCGGATGCGCTTTCAGCCTTCTGACCGTGCCAGGCGGTTGGGCAATGAACCAGTCCACATCCTTAGACTTGAGCGTCGGTCGTTTTTCCGCGCCTCGATAACCTGCGTCGGCAAAGACGTACTGTTCGTCACCATGCAGAAGGTGCTGCGCCTGGTTGAGGTCGTGCTCGTTGGCAGCCGTGGTCGTAAAGCTGTGAGTCAGTCCCGTTTTAGCATCCACGCCAATATGCGCTTTCATGCCGAAGTGCCACTGATTTCCTTTTTTGGTTTGATGCATTTCGAGATCGCGTTCACCCGACCTGTTCTTAGTTGAGCTGGGCGCTTCGATGATGGCTGCGTCCATCAGCGTACCTTCCTTCACCAGCACACCTGCTTCGCCGAGCCAAGCAGATACCTCTTCAAAGATCTTCCGCGCCAGCCCATAGCGCTCGAGCAAATGGCGGAAGTTCATAATGATCGTATGGTCAGGGATCGACTTATCGAGTGATAGGCCGGCAAACAGCCTCATCGATGCGATCTCGTAGAGCGCATCTTCCATGGCTGGATCGCTCAGGTTGTACCACTGCTAATGGAATGGACCTTTCCCCCTAACCTGAGCATACGTGTTCACAATGAGCGCGTTAACCACCGGCAAATCGTTAGGCAGGTCCATTGTGAAAATCTCTGTTATTGGCATCGATATCGCGAAATCTGTATTTCACCTTTATGCAGTCAATGAAAACGGGAAACTCGTTAAGAAAACCTGTTTAAAACGCAGTCAGCTCTTGCCGTTTTTTGCCCGCATTGATTCTTGCACCGTAGCAATGGAAGCATGTAGCGGCTCAAACCACTGGGCACGAGAATTTCGAAACCTTGGTCATGAGGTCAAACTGATAGCGCCTCAGTACGTCAAACCCTTTGTCAAAGGCAATAAGAATGACTACAACGATGCAGAGGCAATTACGGAAGCCGCACAGCGCCCGAGCATGCGCTTCGTTCCTATCAAATCGATCGTGCAACAAGACATCCAAAGCCTTCACCGCTTGAGGGAACGTGTCATTAAGGCCCGAACTGCTCTGGTGAACCAGATCCGTGGTCTGCTGTCCGAATATGGAATTGTGATGCCCCTAAACATCAGTAGTGTACGCCGCGAGCTACCGCGCATTCTGGAAGATGCTGACAACAGCCTGACTCCAATTAGCAGAGGGTGTTTCGCCGAGCTATTCGGAGAGCTACAAGACCTCGATGGCCGTTACAGGCTTTACGAGCAAAAGATCCTCGAGATAAACAAGCAAAATGATGTTTGCCAACGGTTGAATGAGATCTTAGGCGTGGGCCCAATGATAGCAACAGCCGTATTTGTCGCTGCGGGGCAAGGTGAAGATTTCCGGAACGGCCGTCATTTCTCATCATGGCTGGGTTTGGTGCCACGACAACACAGTAGCGGTGGCAAAAGTACACTGCTAGGCATCAGCAAACGCGGAAATGCATATATTAGAACTCTACTTATCCATGGGGCGCGAGCGGTTCTTCGCGTTTCTACAAATAAAGGGGATCGTCTTAGCCGCTGGGCTCAAGAACTGCTTGAACGGCGAGGCCACAACAGGGCCTGTGTCGCCATTGCCAACAAGCTTGCACGGATTATCTGGGTAATCATGGCCCGTAACGAGCGTTATCGACTTGCAGGGATATGAGAGTGTAGAGCCGTTGAATTGTAAACCGACCATGTAATTGCAGAAGAGATTTGATTGGTGGCGAAACAGGTCAGACTGCCCCACTAAAAACCTAGTGCATGCAAGGGCTGCGACGCGCAAGCCGAACTGCTGCTGAGGAGAGTGGGAGCAAATATCCATCAGGGCCGCGGCAAAACATGTGCCGCGAATGTGAGGCCGGATATATGGGAGCAATGACCAGGCTCCGGATCGATCAATTTTTTGCAATAAGGAAAGGTCCATATATGCATGCAATGGATGCTTAGCATGGTTGCCAACGGATAGGGACGAGGACCGTTACCGGCTTTGGGATAGTGTGGTTCGATCACAGCAACCAAAGGTGGCCAGGGGATCAACTTCTCCATGCGCCCGAGAAACTTCTCTTTGCGGGTTTGGTGGCGCTTGCTGGAGAACTCGCTATCAGCGAAGGAGAGTTGGTGGTCCATGAAAATCCCTCAGCACATCAGAACGCGGATTGTCTCATGACGAGGGAGTTGATCGCATGTTCCCTAGAGTGTCCTGGTGGTCGCCAGGGATTAAAAATTTCAGACGATGGTCTTCGCCTTTACCTGCATGAGACGTGGCGACATCTAAGGTGATAAATGTTGCGTTTAAAGTGGGATCATAGAAATGATCACCCAAAGTAATGGTAATACTTCAGTTTTCATAGCAAATTCCTTGTTTGATTTATAGGCTCGTTCCGGAACCTATTTTTTCAACATAATTTGTTTTTAAAACTTTATCAGCTGCTTTTTATTTAGGAGAGTGTTTGGTTTGTAGACAAAAATATTCAATATGATGCGTTTTAATAGGAGGTGTATATTAAATAATGATCAATGAGACGACAAAAAATTTAAAAATAGTCGTTGTATTTCTATTTCACGATGTAACAGGTCAACTAATTTAGTTGTCGTTCAAGGCTTTTGATGCTCTGGCCACACTGTCGTCTGTGTTGAGTTTGAAGGACGTAGTGCCCGGCAGTGACCGTCTATCTGCTGGATGGCACAGGATACAAAAACCGTGGTTTTCTAAACCGTGTGGGTGACTGGAATACTTTAGGTTTCTCAGAATAGCTGGATCAAAAAAGCGTAATTGGACCACTACATACAGCTGCTTTGTAACATCGAGACTTCCATTTAGCGAATGCTACGTGAATAATTCAGACGCTTGTTCGCTTTTTTCTCGGGACTGAGTATACTGCCCCTGTGACACTTTTACTGTCACTTAGGTGTGACACCTTGGTGTAGCCTGCATCGGCGATAATACGTAACTGATTGAATTTTGGTGAGGAAAGTTTCGTGACGGCGAATCCCTCCCTCACCGCCACGAATTCCAAACGAAAAAGCCCTGCTATCATGCAGGGCTTTTTCGTTTGTGGCGTTGTGGGAGTGTAAGATCCCTCGTGGGTTCGAGCCGAGCGAAGCGAGACGACGCTGCCGACAGGCAGCGGCCCGAAGGGCAAGGTGCGTAGCACCGCAGCAATCCCTCCCGGATATGTCTGCCATATATAAAGCCCTGCTATCATGCAGGGCTTTTTCGTTTGTGGGGTTGTGGGAGTGTAAGATCCCTCGCGGGTTCGAGCCGAGCGAAGCGAGACAACGTTGCCGCATCGGCAACGGCCCCGAAGGGGTGAGGAGCAGTGCGACGAATAATCCCTCCCTTGCTAGGCTATCTATGAAATCTGGCCCTGCTATTAAGCAGGGCTTTTTCGTTTGTGGCATTCAGTTAACAGCCTTAAAACTCTCGCCCGGCGTTTACTATCAGCACCTGTTTGACGTCTCCGTTTTTCCGATAAGGCGTATTCAGAACGGCTTAAGAGGGGGGGGGCGTGCATCAGCTATAATTTTTTCACCGGGTGTCCATCATGGATCGGAGGCAGTAGTTCCCGCAGGGAACTACCATCTGTTCTCAGGAGATCCGGTTATGACAAATCTACTCAGCAGGTTGTCACTGAAAGCGCTGATACTGAGCAACGCTCTGATTCTTCTTGCTCTTCTCACGATCTGTTCCGGCTACGCGATTTTGTCTATGTCACAGATAGGAGAAGAGCTGGAAGGGATCGCTGACCTCGATATCCCCCTTACCGCGAAAATCTCTTCCGTCACAGAACATCAGCTGGAGCAGGCGATCCATTTCGAGCGGGCCGTGCGCTACGGTGAGCAGGCGGAAAGGCAGCATTCCGGTGCCGCGGCAAAGTTTGCTTCTGAAGCGGCTGCATTCGACAAGCTGGTGGAGCGGGTCAGTCGGGAGTTCACTGAAGCGGAAGAGCTGGCAGCTCATGCTGTTGCCAGTGCGCACAATGAAGTCGAACTGAAAGAGTTTACGAAGATCGCTGGCGTCCTCAGGTCAATGAAAGGGGCCTATGAGTCCGTTGTCTCACACAGTGAGGAAGTATTCGCCCACCTTCGTGAACATCGGTTGTCAGATGCAGAGCTGATGGCAGAGAAAGTTGAACATGAGGAAGATCTTTTTATCCGATCACTGGAAGAACTGCTTCAAGAGATCAGTGTATTCACCGCGCGTTCTGCAGATGCCGCCCGGGAACACGAAGAGGATGCGCTTAATACACTGGGAATGCTGCTGGCAGTCTCTTTTCTTGTGGGCGTGCTGGTTTCGGTGTACACCATTCGTTGTGTATGGCGGCAGATCGGTCATGAACCCCGTATTCTGAATGCCATTTCTCAGCAGATTGCTGCCGGTGATCTGAGCGTAGAACTGTCCGGAACAGGCAACGCCGTTGGGGTCTATGCCTCGATCATTGAAATGCTCAACAGTCTCAAAAGCCTGATCGACGGTATTCAGCGCGGAGCCCAGCAGGTTTCGTCATCGTCTCAGGAACTGGCCAACGTCACCGAAAGAACCCATCTGAATCTCTCTTCACAGCATCAGAGTACCGAGCAGGTAGCAACGGCAATCACCGAGATGACCGCAGCCGTTGAGGAGGTGGCGAAGAACACCACTGCCGCCGCCGATGCGGCCCGGGATGCCCGACTTCAGGTCAGCCGGGGTGGCGAGCTGGTGACCCAGACGGTTCAGGGAGTTCAGAACCTTTCCCAGCAGCTGGATGAAACGACCAGCGTAATCGGCCAGCTGGAGCAGGGGGCGACTGAAATCAGCAGTATTCTGGATGTGATCAAAGGAATCGCCGACCAGACCAATCTGCTGGCGCTGAACGCAGCGATCGAAGCGGCACGGGCCGGAGAGCAGGGGCGGGGTTTTGCTGTCGTCGCTGATGAGGTGCGGGCGCTGGCAAAAAATACCCAGGAGTCCGCATCGGAGATCGAATCGATGATCTCGGGACTGCAGGCCAGTGCCAATTCGTCGGTGAAAGCGATGAAACTGGGTTCGGAGCAGGCAATGGAAGTGATGGACCAGTCCGGCCAGGTGACTGAAGCGCTGGATCAGATACAGCAGGTGGTGGGCAGTATTTCGGACATGAATGCGCAGATTGCGGCAGCCGCTGAGGAGCAGAAAGCAGTCGCCGAAGATATCAGTCAGAATATCAGCGGAATCAGCAATATGTCACAACAGACAGGCGAATCGGCACAGCTTCTGACCGAGACCAGTGATGAACTGGCCCGACTTTCCGTCGATCTGCAGGATAACGTACGGCGATTCCATCTGGCCGGTTAGCTGCCGGGTGGAACTCAATGTGGCGGTCAGGATCTGTCTGAAAGCCACCGCCGATTGCAGGTCCTGTTGGGAAATTCGCCGCGATCAGACGGGCCTTTGTCGACTGCGGCTATATTGGTGTCCTCTGTGGATAACTTTTCTCCGCCGTTTTACGGCTTACTTGAAGCTGAATTAAAGGCCTGTCCGGGAATGTCCGGATCGCTGCAGAGCGATGCCATCAACGCGGAGAATAACAATGAAAAGAACGCTGGTTTTGACACTGATCGGGGAAGATCGTCCGGGTCTGGTGGAGCTGGTCTCCCAGGTCGTTGCCGATCGACAGGGACTGTGGCTGGAGAGCCAGTTCTCCAGGCTGGAAGGCAAGTTCGCCGGTATCCTCCGGATCTCGGTGCCGGAGGCCCACTGTGATGCGCTGGAGAAAGCGCTGCGTGCGCTGGCCGGGCAGGGGCTGAGGGTGATGATCGAGGAAGGGCTGCAGTCGACCAGTGAGAGCAGTTACCCGCTGCATCTGCGTTTTGTCGGGCTGGACCGCCGCGGTGTGATTGCTGAGATCAGTGAGGTGCTGCACCGCTACAGCGTCAGTATTCTGAGCCTGAACAGCCACTGTGCGCCGGCTCCGATGGGAGGAGAGTCGCTGTTTCATGCCGACTTCGACGTTCGGGTTCCGGTGGCCGTCAGTTACGAATGCCTCAGTGAAGCACTGGAAGCGCTGACGCCGGATCTGATTGTCGACCTGGACGAGCCCGCAGCAGAAGCGGTCTGACAGCAGCGCCTGCCTTCGGGTGAGCAGGCAGTGAAGAGGGCGGATATTTCCGCCCTTTTTTGTATCCGCGCATCGGCGGCGCTCGACAGCCGGGGCTATCAGCTGCGCCGTCTGGACCCGCGTCGGGAGATGCGACGCTCGTGGCCGCCGCTCAGTGAGCCGCCGGCGATACTGAGGTCTCCGGCCAGCTGCGCCTTAGCGCCGCTGCTGATCTCTCCCAGTACCTGTTCCAGGGTATCAATGTCCGGTTTTTCACCGGGCTGATAGTCCGCCAGCGCTTCGCGCATGGCGGCGATATGGGCGGGTGTGGTACCGCAGCAGCCGCCTATAATGCGTGCGCCGGCGTCAGCCACCAGTTGTGCGTAGCGCGCCATCAGTTCCGGAGTGCCGCTGTAGACGATTTTTCCGTCGACGTATTCCGGAATGCCGCAGTTAGCCTTGGCGACCAGTACCGGATCCAGCCGATGCTGCTCCGCTGCAATCTTCATATTCATGATGGCTGCAACCACCTCAGAGGCACCGATACCGCAATTGGTTCCACAGGCTCCGGGGGGCTCTTCGAACCCGGCTCCCAGCTGAACCAGCTCCGCCGGCGTGACGCCCATCATGGTGCGGCCATTGGTGTCGATACTCATGGTGTACACCACCGGCAGGCCGGTACTGGCTGCGGCCTCACAGGCGATGGTGGCTTCCTCGCTGGCGGAAATGGTTTCGATCCAGAGCACATCGACACCGCCCGCCTTCAGGGCTTCGGCCTGTTCTTTAAAGGCGGCGTAAGCTTCGTCGCGGGTCAGGGTGCCGGTGGGTTCGAAGATCTCACCGGTGGGTCCCATCGAACCGGCAACCACAATCTCACGGCCGCTGGCCTCGACCTGCTGCCTGACAATCTCTGCCGCCCGGCGATTCAGTTCCTGTACCCGGTGCTGGGCGTTATGGAGCTTAAGGCGAAAGTGGGTGCCGCCAAAGCTGTTGGTCAGCAGGATGTCGGAGCCGGCATCGATAAACTGCTGGCACAGGTCGGCAATACGCTCGGGGTGGTCAGCATTCCAGAGCTCCGGGGCATCCCCGGTCTCCAATCCCATGGAAAACAGGTTGGTACCCAGGGCGCCGTCCGCCAGCAAAAAAGGGCGTTCGTTCAGCAGGCGGGTAAGCAGGTCGGACATGGCGGCGATTCCTCAGGGACGAATTGGCAAAAATGATCGATTCTAGCTCGGAAGGGGTGGAGTGGAGTGTTCTGTTCGCGTCGGAATCGGTTCTTAATCCGTCAGTATCGGGGCTGTTTCGGGCAGGCCCTTCTTTCTCGGTCAGAAAACAATGGCCGGAGTGCAGCTGTACACAATCTGATCGATCCCACAGCAGCTGCCTGATCGCTCTACCTTCGGTCAGTGGCTGGAAAATGAGATATCGCAAATAAGTGCTTTCCTGTAGGGGATATCCCTAATACTTTGGTCGTCTTGTCCAACCAAAGTTGTAGCCCGTTGTCTCGACTTGAATGGGGCCCTGCTCTAACTTGGCGTCCGACGCGGTCGCTCAAACAAAAATAATTGCGGCAATAACGCACGACCTTAACGCAATTATTTTACCAGGGATTATTATGGCAATACTTGAGCGCGAGTACGGCACAGAGCACCCATACTGGGCTGCCGGCCCCTTCAAAATTCGTTTACCTTTCATTCACTACCGCTGGGAAATGGCGGAAACCGTCCAGGCAATGATCATGTTTGTGGTCGCCATGGCGATGATTCCGCTGCTGGAAAAATACCTCGGCCTGCCTTATGACGTGGCGCTGGCTTACGTTGTAGTCTGCGGTCTCGGATTTATGCTGCCGAACCTGCTGGGCAGCCCGTTTGTACCGGGCTGGATTACCCCGGCGATACCGGTGGTATTGTTATTTATCGGTCAGTTCGAACCGGGACCCGAGGCGATTCGGGCGCTGGTCGGCCTGCAGCTGGTGGTGACCTTTATCTTCTTCTTCCTGGGCGTGACCGGGCTGGGCAGTAAGCTGGTCAACATGTTTCCCAACTCCATTAAAGCGGGCATCCTGCTGGGCGCTGGTATCGCCGCGATTACCGGTGAAATTCAGGATGGTGGCCGTCTGGCCAACACGCCGGTCTCGCTGATTCTCGGCTTTGCCGTTACCGGTTATGTGCTGTTCTCGCTGTCATTCCGGGATCTGATCGAAAAGCACCGCTGGGCGAAGATCATCTCCAGCTACGGCATGGTCCCCGGCACTCTGGTGGCGATGGCCATCGGCTGGATCGTCGGCGAATACCAGCTGCCGGAAGTGCAGTTCGGGCTCAGCGCACCGGCCTTCGGTGAGATGTGGAACTATCTGCCGTTCACGGTCGGGTTTCCCGATCTGGAGATCCTGTGGATGGCGATTCCCACCGCCATCATTGCTTATATCATCGCCTTCGGCGACATCATCGTCGGTCAGAGCCTGCTGGATCGGGTCGACCACCTGCGTCCCGATGAGAAGATCGAAGTTAACGTTGACCGGGTCCATATCATCACCGGTATCCGCAACCTGATGCACTCCTTCTTTGCACCTTATCCGGGCCTGGCCGGTCCGCTGTTTACCGGTGCAATGGCCACGATCGCTGAGCGTTATCGTTACGGCCGTCAGGCCATGGACACCATCTACAGTGGTGCCGGGATCTTCTGGATCGTCGGCTTTATCGCTCTGTTTATGCTGCCGCTGGTTACCCTGTTCAAGCCGGTGCTGCCGATCGCCCTGTCTATTACCCTGCTGATCACCGGTTACCTGTGTATCAGCGTGGGTGTTGAGCAGGTGGATAACGCCACTTCGATGGGGGTTGCGGGAACCATGGGCGTGGTTCTGGCGATCTACGGCGCCGCCTGGGGACTGGGTGCCGGTATCGTGCTCTATCTGCTGATCGAGAAGCGCTCTAAGCGCTCGCTGGCTGAGCATGCCGGGGAGGAACCGGAAGAACCGATTCATATCGAGGAAAAGGCCTCCGATTACGGTAACGCCTGATTATTCCTCTCCCGCTGAACTGAACAGGCCGGCTTTTGCCGGCCTGTTTTTTTTATGGGTTATCGGGAAAGGGCAGTCAGGTAGGTCAGCCTTCAGGCTGACAAACGCTGTCTGAAGAGGCTATCGGATTTGTCTGATCCCGGCTGCACGGCGGTGCGTTACGCCTTCGGCTATTGCACCCCGCGTCCTGCATTAATAGCCATTTTACCCGGGATCAGCTACCGCCGGCTTCGAACTGACTGATCATCCGCTGCAGCCGTGGCCGTGAAATGCCGAGAATCTCACAGGCTTTGCCCTTGTGGCCGCCGGTCTCTTTCAGCACCCGGCGGACATGCTCAAACTCGATCTCCTTCAGACTGTACTGGGCGATCGGCTTATCACCGTTCAGTGAATTCAGGTAGGGTTGCTGGCCACTGTCCTCTGCTGCGACCTTATCCTTCAGAGCCGCTGGCAGCAGGTCCGGGGTCAGGCAGTCACCGGAACAGAGCGCGACCGCCTTGGTCAGCATGTTTTCCAGCTCGCGGACGTTGCCGGGCCAGTCATGAGCCTTCAGGGCGTCCATGACTTCGGGGGCAACCCGGCTGACTCTGGCGTTCAGTTCGTTATTGATTCGGACAAGCAGGGTGGAAACCAGCTCCTGCAGGTCTTCGGTATGATCACGTAGCGGGGGCAGCTTGATATTCACCACCTCCAGCCGGTAGAAAAGATCCTCCCGGAATTCACCTCTGTTGACGGCCTCACGCAGATTGACGTTGGTGGCGGCTATAATCCGGGCGTTACTGGCGATGGTCTTCTTTCCTCCGACCGGGGTGAACTCCTTCTCCTGCAGCACCCGCAGCAGTTTGGCCTGGATGGTGGGGGAGAGCTCGCCGATCTCATCGAGGAACAGGGTGCCGTTTTCGGCCAGCGCGAATTTACCTTTCTGCTGGCTCACCGCGCCGCTGAAGGCGCCCCGCTCATGTCCGAACATCTCCGATTCCAGTAGGGTTTCCACCAGTGCCGCGCAGTTGATGGCGACAAAGGGACCGTCCCGGCGGGCGCTGGCGTTGTGGATGGCACGGGCCACCAGCTCCTTGCCGGTGCCGCTCTCACCGAACACCAGCACGGTGGCGGTATTACCGGCCACCCGGCCGATGGTCTTGAATACTTCGCGCATGGCATCGCTGCTGCCGACCATGGAGTTGCCGGGCAGATAGTTGTCGTCCTCGACGCTGATCTCCTGCTCCGAGCTTTTCAGATGCAGCAGCGCCTTCTGTACTGCCCGGTCCAGCTCCTCCAGATCGATGGGCTTATGAATGTAGTCGTCGGCACCGCCCTGCATGGCCTGAATAGTGCTCTCCATGTCGTGGAATGCGGTGATCATAATGACCCGAACCATGGGGAAATCGTTCTTGAACAGCAACAGGCCCTCCAGGCCGCTCTTGCCGCTCATACGAATATCAAGAATGATCAGGTGGGGTTCAAACTGATGGCCGACAGCGAGCCCCTGGTCTACGGAATGGGCTATACAGACTTCGTATTCTTCACTCATAAAGTGAAGTTCCAGCATCCGGCAGATGGCTTCGTCATCGTCGACAATCAGCAGCTTTTGTTTGCTCATCGCTCCGTTCGCTATTCAGGGTTAATCGGCAGAATCAGCGTCGCCCGGGCTCCACCCTGGCTGGTGGCAGCCAGCTGAATGGATCCGCGATGCTGCTCTACATTCTGTTTGACGATTGCAAGACCAAGACCGGTTCCCTTGGCCTTGCTGGTGTAAAAAGGCTCGAACACGATACTGGCCTGACAGGGATCCAGTCCGCTGCCGTTATCGGTAACGCCGATCTGCATTTTCAGGCCGACATCGGTCATCAGCAGGCTCATACTGACGATGATTTTCGGCTGCTCCGATGCCCGTACCGCCTGAATGGCATTGATCAGCAGATTACTGAACACCTGGCGCAGTTTCACCGGATCGGCGTAAATGGTCGGCAGTCCTTTCTGATACTGTTCCACCACCTCGATATGGCTGGCCCTTATCTCCTTCTGCAGGCCGATGATGGTGGTTGCCATCAGCTTGTCCGCCCGCAGCCATTCCGGGTTTATCTTGCCCGGGCGGGAAAAGCTCATCAGATCATTGAGAATCGCTTCCATATAGCGGATCTGATCCTGGGAGATCGAAATCAGCTCACGGGTCTGATTATCACGACTGCTGTCATCCCGAGGCTGGTCCTTACTGAGAATCTGCATCGCCATCTTGATCGAACTGAGCGGGTTACGCAGGTCGTGGGCAACCATATTGGCCATCTGGCCGACGGCGGCCAGTTCCCGATTCTTGCGAGTCTCTTCAGTCTGCCGTTCCACTTCCCGGGTCAGCTTAACCCGTTCGGTAATATCCTCTTTGACCGACAGAAAGTGGCGGATGCGATTGCTGCCGTCCATGATCGGCGAGATGACGGTCTTCTCCCAATACAGGTCGCCATTCTTCTTTTTGTTCTTCAGGGTGCCGTGCCAGGTCTGCCCCTGGCTGATGGTCGACCAGAGTTGCTGGTATTCCTCCGGGTCGGTCTGGCCGGACTTCAGCAGGCTGGGTTTGTGTCCCAGTACTTCTTCGGGCTGGTACCCGGTCAGCTGGCAGAACCGGGGGTTAACGTATTCGATATCGCCACGGGCGTTGGTAATCATTACCGTATTGGGACTCTGTTCCACCGCCTGGCTCAGCTTAATCAGCTGCTCCTCGATATCACGCTGCTGAGTAATATCCCGGCCCAGCAGGGTGACGCTGATTACATTGTCGTTTTCGTCGAGACTGTAGGTATTGTTCCAGGATAGCAGCAGGCGCTGGCCGTCGCGGGTGACGATCTCCCCTTCACTGGTATCCTCCAGCCGGTGATGGGTCAGGTCTTCGAGAAAGCGGGTGTAGAGTCCCGAGCGATTCTCGTCGTCCGGCAGGAAGTTGACCCAGTCGCGGTCCAGCAGCTCCTCCTTTGGGTAATCACTGAGCGACTGAAAGTAATCGTTGCAGAAAATAATCCTGCCGCGGTGATCAAGGGTGACGGCGGCCATCTGGATATTCTCCAGGATTCGGCGGAAACTGCTCTCCCAGGTGTTCTGAATCA
This sequence comes from Motiliproteus sp., assembly GCA_965230185.1. GTDB lineage: Bacteria > Pseudomonadota > Gammaproteobacteria > Pseudomonadales > Balneatricaceae > Motiliproteus. The sequence goes on along the minus strand of OZ245995.1, from coordinate 4,376,085 downwards.
GCACCGCTTCGTGACGCTGACGGACCCGGCTGATCATCAGAGCCGACAGCAGCGCCACCAGCAGGGTAAAAGAGTAGCTGATACCGTTGGTACGCAGGAACTCGTAGCGGGGTTTATTGAGCAGATCCTGGGAGGCGAACGAAACTACCTTCCAGTAGTAGTTGCGGGCTTCGGGGTTGAGGTCCACCAGCGCTTCCACCAGTCCCGTGCTGTAGGGATAGACGGTGCTGAAGGTAAACAGGCCGTGCTCGCTGTCGAACTGGCCGGCCGGAAACTCCTGAATGGTTTTCCACTCCCGCATAAAGCTCTGACTGAAACTCTGCTCATGGTTGAGAATAAAGCCCCAGTTCTGCTGCTCGTCCGGACTGATCAGCCAGTAGCCCTGGTCGTTGATCAGCATCATCTGCTCGGAAATATGGGTGGATGCCAGCTTGAAGTCGTTGATCAGCTGGTTGCCGAGATAGTTGACCAGCAGGTAGCCGGCAACTTCGCCATGACTGCCGTAGAGGGCGATACCTACCCGAACGGTGGGCTTGGGGGGCATTTCCACCTTGTTGCCTTCAATATTCAGATCCAGCGGCGAGATATAGATCTGGCCGGGTTTCAGCGCCTTCAGACCAGGGAAGTAATAGCGATTAGATTTGTTCTGCAGATTTTCTTCGGCGACCTGCTGTGGCCGAGACTGGTGATTATTGATTCTGACCAGCTCATTGCCGGCCGGGTCCAGATAGCGGATATGGTCATACCAGGGACGATGGCCGGCGAAGGTAATCAGAAAGCGGCCGACCGCTTCGGCGAGACTGCCGTTGTGGGGGGCGCTGAGACCACGCTGGCGCAGATCGTCGGCGAGATAGTTCACCTCAGAGATAACGAATGCCAGCTCGTCGGCCACCACCTTACGGGACAGCTCGACACCCAGTTTCTGGCTCTCTTCCAGCTGTTCCCGGGCACTGGTGGTATAGATCCAGTAGTGGGCCAGCATCACGCTGTTGACCAGCACAAACAGCGGCAGAAAGACCGTCAGCATGCGCTTCAGTCGTTTGCTGCCCGATGGCGGTTTTTCACGCTGGCTGGTTACTTTCATGAATGCTCCGAATCCTTCCTGTTGTTCCCCTGCATCTTCGCTGCATCAGCCCTCCGTCCCTGAGTAACATGCGCCGGCTGCGATTGAATCGGTTGAGCCGGCTCACCCGAGTATACCGGTCCGCTCTGGCTACTGACATTGATGTCTGATAGTTGCCTGTACTCGCCGGGTGTAGGCTTCGACCGCTTCACCGGATTGCCGGGGCACCAGAAAGATCAGTTTGGCGGCAATCAGATAAGGTCGTCGTGCTTCCTCGCCGGCGGGCTCCTTCTCTGTCAACACTTTGCTCAGATAAAAAACGGTCTCGTCACTGTTATCGCAGTAGCGGTGCAGAGCGCTCTGTTCGGTGTAGCTGCTGGTCCAGAAGGAGACCGCTACAAATATCGCCAGCACCACCAGCACCAGCGGCAGGGGATTGAAGCCGCTTGTCCGGGGGCTGACCTGACCGTCCGTCTGTTGATTCATCTGTCCACCTCGCCGGTCAGGCTCTGGCTGTTACGGTTGTTCACTGTTTCTTACGCCTGTTGTGGTTGTGGTACCGCCAGACTGATGCTTTCGGGCATCTGCTGTCGCTGCTGGCCGATCAGCAGGCCGATACGTTGTCCTTCCAGCAGCCGGTCCCGAACCGATACGCCCCCCAGATAGTTCGCCGCCAGCTGCAATCCTCCCAGTCGGGTCGCGTGATCGTTAATCTCCCGGCAGAGCCGGTAATAGTCGCCATGATAGAGCGGCAGCGCCCGGGGATGACGGTCGACCCGGACCATCTCCGGTGACAGGTCACTGGTGAACAGGCGGTTGAGATCATCCACCACCGCTTCGCTGCTCTGCCGGTCGTCCAGCTCGCAGAGCTGGGGATGACGGGCACCGCCCAGATAGGAGCTGAGCAGCACTTTGCCGTGCGGAGCCCGGCCCTCGAACAGACGGCTCAGCCAGAGATTGCCGTTCAGTTGCAGGCCACTGCTGCGGGGGGTCAGGAAACCGGTGCCGTCCAGCGGGTGGCGGACCTGCTCCCGGTCCAGTCCCATGTGTACCAGATTCAGTGGCGCGTAGCGGATCCGGCGCAGCAACTCTCCCAGCTGGTGATCACTGGGACTCAGCAGGCTGGCGGCGCCGGCAGCCGGGGTGCAGAGCACCAGCTGCGACGCCACCTGACAGCGGTCGCCGGTGGGGGTGGAGGCCATCACCTGCCAGCGCTTACCGATCTTCCTGAGCGAGCGGACCCGGTAGTTGCAGCGGATATCGACCCCCTCGGTCTGACTCAGTCTGGCCACCAGCGTCGACATGCCACCCTGGAAAGAGAAGGCTTCCTGCACGTGGGCGGTGCGACGCCGCAGCAGTTTGTTAATAATCACTCCGGCGGTAATGCTGCCGTAACGGCGCTCCAGCGTTGTCAGCCGGGGTAGCACGCTGCGGGCATTGGCCAGATCCGGATCGGATGCCAGGGTCCCGGCGACAAAAGGTTCCATAGCCTTATCAAGGAGTTCATTGCCGAAGCGGCGGCGGACAAAGTCGCTGACGCTCTCATCATCGGATTCTTTTTTCGGGATAAAGAGCTCGCCGGCCAGTCGTAACTTTCCGGCCAGTGACCAGAGCGGGGATCGCAGCATGCCTTTCATGGTCAGGGGGACCTGCAGCAACTGATCACCGCTGACCAGATAGCGGTTCTGTTCGGCACGGGCCGAGCGCAGCGCCTTCAGTTTGGCCAGGCCGGAGTCGTCGATAAACTGATTTACCTCGGGGCGGAAATTCATCAGGATCGAAGCGGCCTGTTCGGTGAGATAACCGTCCTGGCTGTCGGTTCGAATCTTGCCACCGGTGCGGCCCGAAGCCTCCCAGATCTGGCTGGGTATGCCCTGCCGGCTCAGCCACCAGGCGACACTGAGCCCGGAGATGCCTCCGCCGATAATCAGTACCGGTTCCCGGTTCAATGGTCGTCTCCGGATCGGTTTACCACTCGCAGAAAGGAGGGACGCTTTGGCATGTTGCCCGAGCCGCCGAAGCGTTTCGCTGCCAACTGATCCAGGTGATCGCAGGTGATAACAGATTCATTCAGGTCGCGGACATAAGCTTCGGTACGTTTGCGCACCATCTTACGGATAAAGCCGGGGACATGGGCCAGCCGTTTTTCCGCCGCTTCCGACCAGTTCAGATCACCGTCGCTCAGTTGCAGCGGTTCGATCACCTCGCCGCCCTGTGGACGGTAGGCGCACCAGGGATCGGCATCCATCAGGGTACCGCCCTGGGCCCAGGGGCGGGCCCGGCATCCGCCGCAGAGTTTCTGGTATTCACAGACACCGCAGTCGCCCTGCAGTTTCGGTTGGCGCAATTCGGCAAACTCCGGCGCCGTGTCCCAGATTTCGAGCAGCGAACGGTCGCGGATATTGCCCACCTGCTGATCGATAAAGGGGCAGGCGGTGACGCCGCCGTCGGGAGCGATACGACAGTAATGGCTGCCGGCGATGCAGCCGTCACCCTCATTACCGCTGATCCGGTTGATCTGCGCCTCCGGCGCCAGCTGATGGGCGATGCGCTTGTAGTGGGGGGCGCAGCGGGGACGGATAATCAGCTCCGGGTAGCGGGCCTGGGCCTGTACCAGTTCCGCCAGCACCTTTTCATATTGCTGAGGGGAGATGTCGGATAGCGATTCGCCGCGGCCGGTGCAGATCAGGAAAAAGATATTCAGTACCCGGGCCCCCTGGTGGCGGGCGAATTCGATCACCTCCGGCAACTGGTCGGCATTGTCATCGTTAACAGAAAAATGGATCTGAAAGGAGAGATCCAGCCGCCGACAGTTTTCGATGCCGGCCATGGTTCTGCTCCAGCAGCCGGAGACACCGCGGAACTGGTCATGATAGCTGCCATCCAGTGAGTCGACGCTGATACCGGCGCCCAGCAGTCCCGCTTCCTTCAGCGAGCGCACCCGACGTTCGGTCAGCAGGGTGCCATTGGTGCCGGCAACCATTGCCAGTCCCAGACCGGCGCCGTGACGAACGATATCCTCCAGATCGGCACGTAGCAGAGGCTCTCCGCCGGTCAGGACCACCATGGTCTGCTGATCCCGGCCGGCGACCTGATCCAGTACGGAGCAGACCTCGGCGGTGCTGAGTTCGTCGCTGCTGCCACTACGCAGGGTATCGGCATCGAGATAACAGTGGGCACAGGCCAGGTTGCAGCGTTTGGTCAGATTGATGGCCAGCAGGTACAGATCGTTGGTCATAGCGACAGCCTGCCTCAGGATCCGTGACCGAACGGACACTTGCCGCCGCTCTTGCGCAGGCTGTTCTTCATCACCTCACTGGCGCCGGACAGCTGTTGTTCCACCAGGGTCAGGCTGACGGTCGTCACACCGGCGCTCAGGGCCGCGGCCTCAATGCGCTTGCGGCAGCTGTTGCGCATAAACCCTTCCGGTACCCGTTCCAGTCGGTTCAGCGCATCCTCCTGCCAGCTCAGATCGGCAGTTCTGAGTTCATCTTCGACGCCGGCAGCGGCTGCCGAGCGGGAGTCGGTGGACTGCTGGTGGAAATAACCGCTGTCATCCCAGCGGGCCTTAACCTGATCGACGGTGCTGCCTTCAACTCGGCTGAGGTTCTGTTCAATGGCGTAATTCTCAATCTCCCGGATCAGCATGCCACGTACCATCTCCGGCGCCCGGGAGATACCGGTGCGGGCATCATCGCTCCAGTCCAGGGTTTCCACCACTTCCCCGGAGCCTTTTCGGAAGGTCTCCAGCACCGACTGGAAAAACTCATGGTCGATGGCATTGACAGCGGATTCAGCGGCGATGGTTTCGGCAGCCGCTTTTGCCATCTGCCGGATTGAACCCTCCGGCACCCGCTGCAGGGCAGCCTGTGCTTCCTCGCTCCAGGACAGAGATCGCCGGCCGTCAACCGGCTCTGAGGGGGCCGGAGAAGCGGGTTCGGGCGTGGCCGGTGCCGACTTATTTACTGCCATAAACGCGCGAATATGATCGGCCGTGACTTCGGCCGATTTCTCCTGGCGAGCTTTTTTCTCGGCCCGGCGGCGCAGGTTCCGGCGCATGGACTGGTCCCGGACCGCGCTCAGAATCTGTTCCGCTTCTGCCGACCACTCGGGGTTGAAAGGCTCGCTCTGAGCGTGATCGGCCTCTGTATCGGCGCTCTTCATGGCGCCGGGTTTGACCGGGCAGAGGGAATCGGTGGCTTCTCGGACGATGCTCTCGGTGATCACCGTGTGACCGCGCTCCTGGGCGAAACGCAGAATGGCGGTTCGGGCCATGCCCCGGGCGAAGGAGGGAATCTTTTCCATCCGTTGTTCCGCCTGATGGGTCCAGGAGGTGGTCGCCTCAGCGATCACGTCCACCTCGGGGGTGAAGTGGCACTGGCTGATCAGCAGGGCGCAGTCGACATTGCGCAGCAGGTTTTCGGTGTTGCCGCCGATATCCAGCTCGTCGTCGGCATGGATGCCGAGCTTGCCGAGTACCAGCAGGCTGGCGTTGTGCCTGTGGACGTAGCGGGCGATGGCATCGTGCGCCTTGCCGTCCAGCAACTCGGTGGTGATTTCGATGCCATAGTCGGCCGCGATGCTGCGGGCGACATGGAGGTGACCGTCGTAGATTTTCGCCAGCCCCTCGTCGATGATGTTCTCGTGCAGCTCCTCCTGCTCCTTGAAGCGGAACACTTTGCCGGCCTCTTCGGACAGCACCTCGGCAATACGGTTGAAGGCGACATAGTGGTAATAGGGGTCGTAGGCGGAGATCACATGGACCGGGGTGTTATGGGCCTTATGGATGGCGAAGGCGCTGAGCAGTCCGGCATAACCGCGACTGGAGCCGTCCACTGCCACCACGATGGGGCCCTCGGTGATATCCCGCTGCGGATCCTTAATCACCAGGGTGTCGATATCGGTGCGGCGTATCACCCGCTCACAGACCGTGCCGATGCGGCTGCCTTCGATGGCGCCCAGCCCCAGTGCGCCCATGACCAGCAGGTCGTACTTGCCGCTGTTGGCTTCGCGGGTCATCTCCCGGTAGTTCTTGCCCTCCAGCGAACGGCGGACATAGTTCAGGCCGGCGCGGGTGCAGCAGGCTTCCGCTTCGTCCAGATAGGAATCGGTGATTACCGACAGCCCGCGGGTGATCAGGTCGTCATGGATGTCCCGCTGCCGCTCCAGCTCCGACTCCTCCTTATACTGCTCCGGCAGCCCTCCTTCCATCTGGCGAAAGCGGACATCGTGCAGTTTTGCCGCGTAGACATGGGCACCGGTGATGGTCGACTGCCAGGGCGTTCCCAGAGTCACAGCCATTCGTACGCCCTGATCGGAATGATCCGAGGCGTCTGCGGCCAGCAGCACTGACCGGTACTCCGGTAACGGTACCCTTGAGTCTGAACTGGTGCTGAGTTCGGCTTGTTCCGGCATTGACATGGCTAAATCCTCTGAAACAGTAAAACGCGCTATACGACAGCCGACAGGCTCAGTGCAGCAGCCAGTAACCGACCAGATAGCCGATCACCAGCAGGTTGACCAGACCGCCGGCCAGTACGAACAGGTCAAAGCCTTCAAGACGGCGAAAGATATTCTTTGAAGTTGATCGGCTCATAGGGAGGCTCCGGCGAGGCTGATTGTTCGTTGTGGGGACATTTTCGTCAGCGAAGATATCGGGGTACCTTTACCGGCGACCCCGATCTCTGCGGTGGCGGGCTATTTCTTGTAAGTGAAATCGACGCTGGCGGTGCCGTTGGCAGCGATTTCCACTTTGCCTTTCTTAATCCCCAGCGTGCCGTGCCAGGCGCGGATCTTGTATTTTCCGGGTGGAATATCGTCGATTTTGAAGTTGCCCTCAGCATCGACCACGGCGTAGTAGGGATTCTTCGCCACGAAGACAAAGCCGTGCATAAAGTCATGGGCATCGCACTCCACCTTCATGGCCGCACCCCGTTTGAATTTCACTTGCTTGGAAATGGTACCGGGCTCCGGCTGGCTGACGTTGAAGGCGGTCTTCTTGGCTTTGCCGATCTGCTCGTAGGTATGAATGTTGTGGAGCACCGGATCCTGATTGATGGCATCTATTTTACTGCCGTTGTGCATGACGCTGAGGAACGGCAGGAACTCGCAGCCTTTCTGATCCAGTGTGCTGTTCAGTTCGGGGAAGGGCTTGCCCTCTTTGACCTTCTCAAGGAACACCACGGCATCGGCCAGGCCGCCGTTGGTGACCTTGATGAAGTCGATTTCCCGGTTGCCTTGACCACAGACGGAGTTGTCCTTGGTGATGGCGTAGATCTTCGGCTTCGGGTCCTTACCGGTGAACAGCACCTTACCGGATACACTGCCGCCATCAGTGACAGCGACTTCTTTATATTTGGCCGCCTGAGCGGTGAAACACAGCGAGGTGGCCAGCAGGGCCGATACTGCGATAAGTGGTTTTTTCATAGTCGTTCTCCAGAAATGACTGTTGTGCCGTAAGTCGCGTGGTATTCGGTAACAGCTACCTTTAGTTTACGCCGCTTCGGAATGCCGATCCGGGCGGTACAGCGCCTCTAACATCTCGATCACAAACCGGCGCTGACTGCTCTCGCTCAGGCTGGCCATTCGCAACAGCAGCAGGTCGCTGCAATGCCCGGGATCCAGCTGCCGCAGGCAGTGGCCGATCGGTGTCGCCAGTGCGCCATGGTTGGTCAGGGCCGCATCGATCATCTGATCGGCGGCGTCGGTATCCCCGAGCACGGTCAATGCTTCTGCTGCCGCCTTACGGACGCCCTCTGCCGGGTCTTCCAGGGCCGGTCGGATAACGGTGGTGATGTCCTCACGGCCGAAACTCTCCAGCACCATATGGTGCGAATCCTTGTGTTCGGAAAATTCGGAGCCGGCCAGAATCGCCAGGGTTCGAATCGCCTCAATACGCACCGAGGATTCCGGATCGCCCAGGGCATCCATGGCCGGCACAATCCCTTCTTTATGCTGCAGAGCGCCAATCGCTCTGAGACCGGCATGGCGCAGGTCCTGATTGTCGTACTGCAGCATATTCACCAGTGCACCGAAGGCGTTGCTGACCCCCTCGGTCGCCGGATTGCGTTTTGCGATAACGGCCAGCGCCAGTGCCGCTTCCCGGCAGATATCCGCATTGTTGTCAGACAGCGCCGCCACCAGCGCTTCGATATTGTGGAGATCGTCGCTGTCGGCCAGAGTACGAACCACCAGCAATCGGGCGTCTTCACTGATCGGTCCTTTCCTGCGAGTGGCGAAGAGGCGGTCACCGGTTTCCAGATGCTTGCGGACCACATCGCCAAACGGCTGCATCTCCTCGGGCAGGGAATCGACCCGCTCCAGCAGGGCCTCGTCATCGGGACGCTCGTCGCGGCTTTCCAGCATGGTCTGGATGTTGTCCATGGTGATGGAGTCCAGGGTCGAACCGGCGCTGAATGGCTGATCACCGTCATCATCGAGATCGGCATAGTCATCGGGATAATCCGCCGGGATAGCGGCCGCTTCGTCGCCGTCGCTGTTCGCGGCCTGCTGCTGCGGTTCTTCGACGACAGGCTGAGCGTCCCGGATCAGTTGTCCGTTGTCCGCGCCGGGCAGCGGGGTCGCCGTTGTCGCCGTTGTTGCGATCAGGTCGCCGGAAGGGGGTTGTTGCAGTTGTTCGCTGGCGGCCGCGATCTCCTGCTCACGCAGGGCGGCTTCCAGTTCGGTCAGCGGATCTTCACCCTGCAGCAGTTCCAGCAGCAGCTGACCAGGGGCCGGCACCGGTACCTTCTGAGCTTCTTCATCGTCTGCCGTGCTGTCGGAATCCACCTGTTGCAGCTGGTACAGGGCTTCCACGGCGCTGACCCTGAGCGCAGGGCCGGGGTCCCGGACGGCCTGCAGCAGCGCCATGACGGCCTCCAGCTCCCGATTCTGGTGTCCGGCCAGCGAGCGAATCGCCTGCTGACGCAGACGCATATCCAGGTCTTCATCCTGCATCAGCGCCACCAGCTCCAGCCTGACTTCCCGGGTTCTGATCGCGGCCAGCAGCGCACAGGCGGCCACGGCTTCGTCATAGTCTTCGGAGCGGACCGCATCGAGCAGGGTCGGCAGCACGGTAGGATCCAGTTCCCCCCCGGCCTCTCGGATACGGTAGTGCAGGGCTTCCAGGGTGGCGGCGCGCACTACTTTGTCTTCAATTTTCAGCAGTGGTAGCAGCCGTTCCGGGCCGATACCGCCCTGGCCGCCGACCCTGGCCAGCGCGACCATGGCTTTCAGCGCATGACCCCTGACTTCGGCAACCGGATCTTTAAGACCATCGAAGATGCGGTCCAGCTGGTCAGTGGCTGCGATACGGACCAGCGCGTCGAGGGCGGCAATGCGTACGTCGGCATTGCGATCATCCAGCGCATCAATAATGCAGCTCCGGGCGGCGGGGGAATTCGCCTGTGCCAGCGCGCCGACCGCCCGGCGGCGGCTGCGGGGTGCTGCGGTACGGGCCCGGTTGATCAGCGCTTCGATGCAGTCGTCGTCACCGCGGCTGAGGGCGGTAAGGATTTCACACTCGATGTCCTGCTCCTCCTCGGTATCGAGAATAGCCAGCAGGGTCTCGGCGGTATGGTCGGCACCAATCAGCCCCAGGGTCTGTACCGCCTTCAGCTGAAGGTCCCAGTAATCGTCCCAGGTTTCGGTGATATCGGTTACCAGCTCTTCCGGTCGTTCCCGGGCCACGCTTAACAGCGCTTCTACGGCACTGTTATCGCCGATCCTGCCCAGCGCTTCCGCCGCCGCAATCTTCACTTCACTCTCCGGTTCCCGTAGCAGCAGTTCCGTCAGTACCGGAGTCGCCTGGCTGTCGCCCAGTTCCCCCAGGGCCGCGGTGGCATCGACACAGACATCGATGTCTTCGTCCTGCAGTCTGTTCTGCAGTGCCGGGATGGCTCGAGAGTCGCCAATCATACCCAGTGCCCGGGCACTGTAGCAGCGATCGGCTTCGTCGCCGTTTTCCAGTAGCCTGATTAGCGCATCTATCACCTGGTCTCTGGCTGTCATATCGGTCTCCGAACCCTTCTTTAAAACGTTTCAATAAATCGTCAGCGTACGGTTTTTCTATCCGCTTCGCCTTATTCAGGTATCTGACAAATAATTAGCAAGTTCTGTGCCTGAGGCAGGTTGGTCCGGCCGAAGTTACCGGGTTGTCCGGCCCTGGGGGCTGGCTGGTCATTGTTATGGCTCGAGTCCCTGCACTCGGGGATCGACAGTCGTGGGCAAATTGAACGTTTCGTTCAATTTTCTGCCCGCACCACTACCGGCGGTTGAATGATTTGTTGCTGTTACCGCTCCGATTGCCATCCGGGGAAAAGGCGGAGTCGCTTTCCCGTCGATTTGTCGAGGCGTTCTGGTAGCGGGGCTCAGGCGGTATTGCCCGGGCTGTCGTGGGCCTGGGTTAGGGGCCCTGGTACGTATTTTGCTCCTCTTGTTCCGGTTGTTACGGATTAATTTGCAGGGCTGTAACCGGCTGGTTGTGGATTCCGATAAATCCTGAGGGGAAGAGAATGACTGAACATCAGCAACCGGACCGTTCGTCCACCGAGAAGCCGGGCCGTTCCGGCGAGGCTACGTGGGGGCCCTGGCTGTTGCGCGGGGTGTTTGTCGCTACCCTGGTATTCACCTGGTGGCTGGTGATTTACGACCACGGCGTTGCTCCTCAGCACTGAGCGGTCGCTGCCGGAAAACCTGACAGAACAGAAGCATAAACGGGGGTTGAAGTGAATACAGGAAACACTGTGGTTATCTGGGTCGCTTCCTTTGTGGTGGTGACACTGGTGTTTTACGGGCTGGACCATCTGGTGATGTCATCCCAGGGGTTGCCGCTGAATCTGAACCTGACCCCGGCTCAATAGCTGTGGCGACTGACATAACAGAGATCGGGTACCAGCTATGAATACGCGTCGTCTTACACCGGCTGAACAGCGCACTATCAACAACGGGGTGGCAATGACCGCTATGGGTCGATTCTGGCAGCGCAGCGGTCTGCTGGCGCTGCTGTTGCTGGCGCTGATGGTGGTCAGTCAGTTGCCGGGCATCGACATCATCTCCTCCGCCCGGGCCGTTGAAACCGCAGAGACCGCGGTGGAAGCCGCCGCCGAGCTGAAAGGGGCCCCGGAGCTGACGGCTGAGGATTATCCGAAAGTCGGCAACAGCAGCAGCCGTTCGGTGGTCTGGGTGCTGGCCCAAATGCACCTGTTCTTCGCGGCCTTCGTGCTGGCGGTGCCGTTGTTTGTGTTTGTGATCGAGTGGGTCGGGGTCAAGACCGGCGACGAGCGCTACGACGACATGGCCCATGAATTTATGAAGGTCAGTATGACCGCCTATTCAATCACGGCGCTGTTCGGCGGTACCCTGGCGTTTGCCCTGTTCCTGCTGTACCCGGATTTCATGGCCTACATGCTGGAGGTGTTCGGCTCTCAGGTGCTGGTCTATGCGCTGCTGTTCTTCCTTGAGAGCGCCATTCTTTATATGTACTACTACAGCTGGTATGCCCTGCGTTACGGGAATGCCAAGTACGTGCATCTCTGTCTCGGCCTGCTGCTGAACGTGGTCGGCACCACCCTGCTGGTGATCGCCAACGCCTGGGCCACCTTTATGATGGCGCCTTCCGGCGTCGATGCCTCAGGAGCGGTAACCGGTGATATCTGGGAGATTATCCGCGGTCCGCTGTGGAACCCGGTGAATCTGCATCGCTTTATCGCCAATATTGCCTTCGGCGGCGCCATCGTCGGCGCCTATGCCGCCTATAAGTTTCTCAGTGGTCGTACGAAGGCGGAAAAGGCCCATTACGACTGGATGGGCTACACCTCCAACTTTATTGCGGTGCTCAGCTTTCTGCCGTTACCGTTCGCCGGCTACTGGCTGATGGCCGAGGTCTACGCCTACTCCCAGCAGATGGGGATCACCGCCATGGGCGGCATTCTTGCCTGGCTGTTTATCGTTCAGGCGGTGCTGATCGGTACCATTCTGCTGGCCAGTAACTACTATCTCTGGTCCGGCATGTCCCGTACCGAAGGCTCGGTCCGCTATAAGTGGCTGATCAAGTACATCGCCATCGTGCTGACCCTGGGGTTCCTGGTCTGGGTGACACCGCACACCCTGATTCTCAGTGCTAAAGAAGTAGCGTTGCTGGGGGGCAGTCACCATCACCTGCTGGGGCCGCTGGGTATCATGCCGGCGAAGAATATCGCCGTAAACCTGATGCTGATCTTCACCTTCCTGTCGTTCCAGCTCTACCGCCGCTCCGATAAGGTGGCGACGGTTTCCTGGGCGCCCACCGGCAACGCGGTGATGGTGGCTATCTATGTGGTTGCCGTGGTGAATGTGATTTTCGCCGGCGTTTACTACGGCTACTTCACCAACACCGTCTACAAGGTGGGATCCAGTGTCATGCAGGTAGTTTCGACGCTGGTAGTTATCGTCGCCGGGGTGGTGATTGACGGCATGATGTACAAGGGGGCGAAACTGCTGCCGTCGGAGTGGGGCCGGGTCAGCAACCGGGCTCAGTACGCGCTGTTCGCGCTGCCGGTGGCCTTCACCTGGCTGATGGCGCTGATGGGCTATGTACGCTCTTCGGTACGCGGCAGCTGGCACGTCTACACGGTGATGAAAGACAGTTCCCCCGATAACTTTATTCCGGCCATCGGCTATGCCGGCAACATGATGACCATTGTGACTGTGCTGTTCCTGGTCTGTGTGCTCTTTGTGTTCTGGATTGCATCTCTGAGCAACACCAAACAGATGCCACCGGTGGCAGATCAGTAGGGAAGGGGCGGGGCGGTCTGTGGTCTTTCCGGGCCGCCCCATTTCTCTGAATTTACAACCAAACGTTGTTCGAATCAGGTTGCAGCCGGTGTTTCCTGTCCGGTGCTGAAGGCACACTGCAGCCGCGCAACATCAGGAGCTCGCTATGGGAACCCTTACTAAGGTTCTTGGATTCAGTCTGTCACTGACGCTGGTGTTCACCGCCGTTGCCAACCTGTTGCCGCAGGTGGAAGGTGAGCCGCCGAAAGAGGAGAAAGTGGATCTGGGAGCGCTGACCATGGACTCTTTTATCGCTCTGGGCGAGTCGGTGTTCAGCGGCAAGGGGACCTGTACCCTCTGCCATAACGATCTGGGCCGGGCGCCCGACCTGCTGGCAATGAACGTGGTTAAGGCCAGTGAGGAGCGGCTGGCGGACAGCCGTTATCAGGGCAGTGCCGGCGATGTGGAAGGGTATCTGCGAGAATCCCTGGTCGATCCCGGCATCTATGTGGTAGCGGGCTTCGGCAAGAAGGGGACTGACGATACCGAATCGCCGATGCCGGCGGTGGATAAGAAACCAATTGAGCTTTCGACCGTGCAGATCGATGCGGTGATCGCCTTCCTGCAGGCCAAGGATGGCAATGATGTGACGGTGGCGCTGCCCACCGAGGCCCCTGAAGAGACAACCGCGGCCACCGAACCGGCTGCGGCACCACCGGCTCCGGCGGCCACTGGCGAGGAAGCGATCGCCCGCTACGGTTGTTCCGCCTGTCATAGTGTCTTCGATACCGAATCGCCGGTGGGGCCCGATCTCAGAGATGTCGGCAGTCGTCTCAGTGTGGACGAGATTCGCCAGAGTATTATCGAGCCGGGTGTGGTGATTGCCGAGGGTTTCCCGCCGATTATGCCGGGTAACTTCGCCGAACGGCTGACGGTGAAAGAGCTGGAACTGATGGTCGAGACACTGGCTGAGATGAAGTAACGGAGGCGGTCTGCTGCGGCCTCGGGGCCGACAGTACACTGCCCGGTTTCGAACAATTAATAAGGGTATGGGGATTATGAAGCGGTTCGGAATTTCCGCATTCTGGCAGTTTGTGCTGGTACTGATTATCGCCTGGCTGGTGTTTGATAACGCCTTTCCGCCGGTGCTGCCGCTGTCGCTGATGATTCAGTACATGGCTATCGTGGTGGTGGCCGCCCTGCTTTATTTCTCCTTCGACGACGAGCGCTGGGATGAGTTTATGGCGCCGCTGATCGCGGTGGTCAGAAACGACAATACGGTGATCATTCGCTGGGGGCTGCTGCTGGCAATTCCGGCGCTGATTGGTTACACCACCTACGGTCTGATCAGACCCTCGTTCGATGCACCGGTGGAATTGCGCCAGGTGCATCCGGCGCCCCCGTCCAGCCTGAAGGTTTTCAACAAATCCTATGACCTGACCAGCCTGGAAAACCCGGTCCGTGAGGAGGTGTTGAAGCTGATGGGGGAGGATGAGGACGCCGGCTGGGAAACCTATTCCGAGGCGGTGCTGGCCGGACGCGACACCTACTACCAGAACTGCTTCTACTGTCACGGCGACCTGCTGGACGGTCAGGGCCACTTTGCCGATGGCTTCAACCCGCTGCCGGCCAACTTCCAGGATGTCGGTACCATCGCTCAGCTGCAGGAGGCTTTCCTGTTCTGGCGGATCACCACCGGCGGTCCCGGTCTGCCCAAAGAGGGCACGCCCTGGAATTCAGCGATGCCGGTCTGGCATGAGATGCTGGATGAAGAGGAGGTCTGGAACACCATTACCTTCCTCTATGATTATGTCGGCCAGGTGCCGCGGATCTGGGATCCGGAGGTCTCAAAAACCGTGACCGGTATGAAGGACAAACTGGTGGCTGAGCGCAGCACCATGCAGGGCAAAGCGCTGTACCAGTTCCGCTGTGAAGTCTGTCACGGCGAGGAGGGTATGGGGGATGGCCCGGCGGCGGATTTCCTCTATCCCCGGCCCCGGGACTTCAGTCTGGGCCTCTACAAATACAAAACGTCTGAAGGCAGCGTGCCGCCGCGGGATGAGGATCTGATCCGCACCATCCGTCATGGTCTGCCGGGTACCGGCATGCCGGGCTGGGTGTCGCTGATGAGCGAGGAGCAGATCGCCAGCCTGGTGCCGGTGATCAAGGGCTTCGATACTTCGGCGACGTTCACGCCGGAGGATGCTGACGATGAAGACTACGATGACGAGGGCCGCTATCTGAAGACCGATTTTGTCTCCTTCGATCATCAGGAGCCGATCAGCGGCCAGATCGCCTACGGTCCCGAATCCATCAGCCGCGGTAAGGAGGTGTTCGAGGCCTGTGCCGAATGTCACGGCGCCGAGGGCCGCGGCAATATCACGTCCGGCAAGCAGCTGACGGACGACTGGGGCTATCGGATCTGGCCACGGGACCTGGGTAAGCCCTGGACCTGGCGCTGGACCGACGCGCTGGCCGATACCCCGGAAAAATCCCGGGATGAGACCATCAGGCGTATCTATACCCGTCTCTCCATCGGTATACCGGGAACGCCGATGCCGGCCCACCGAGCCGTAGAAGAGGGCAATAAGGATCCGATTTCGCTGGAGGATCGCTGGCATGTCGCCAACTATGTCTATTCGCTGCGGGAGAGAGAGTCACGTCCGGGTGACGGCGGTGTTATTCAGGGGGTCGAGGTGGCTGGTGCTCTGCCTGACAGCATCGATGATGCGGCCTGGGCCAACGCCCCCGCCTTGGCGTTACCGCTGGTGCCTAACGTGATCAAGGATGAGCGGCTGTTCACGCCGCTGAACGATTCGGTCAGCGTGCGGGCACTGTTCAACGAAGACGAAATTGCCTTCCTGCTGGAGGTCAACGACCGCACCGACAGTCGCCCCGGCGAAGCGGTGTCGGAAGGCATCCAGGATGAAGATATCGAGATGCAGTCTGACGCCTTTGCTATTCAGCTGCCCAAACAGGACTCGTTCGCCTCGGCGCCGGTGGTTGAGAAGCCGCTCTACCGACATGGTGATGCGTCACACCCGACCACCATCTGGTACTGGAATGCCGGTGCGGCAGATCCTGAGCGGCAACCGATGACGGTGCTGATGGATGCCAGTGGGCCGGATCAGAAGATCGCGCCCCGCCAGGGTGACAGCAGCCTGCAGGCCAGTGGTCGCTGGCAGGACGGCAGATGGCGGGTGATCATGAAACGTCCTCGCAACGGCGATGAAGAGAGCGGCGATCTGAGCTTCGCCGAAGGTCAGTTCCTGCCCATCTCCTTCGCCAACTGGGACGGCAGCAACGGTGAAGTCGGCTCCCGTCATACGCTGACCTCCTGGTACTGGCTGCTGTTGCCGCCGGAATTTGACGCCACCCGGATCTACGGTATTCCGGCCGGTGTCGCGCTGCTGGTGTTCCTGGCCGGTCTGATGCTGGTGCGAGGCCAGCGCCGGAAAGCCGTGGCTGACGCATAACAAAACGGCCCTGACGGTGACGCCGGTGGTTAAGGCGGTGTCTTTTTTTCAATCGGCGACAGGGTTCGTAGCAGCGGTCTCTGGCCGCGACGACCGGAAATACCGGTGTTTCGGTCGGTCGCCCTCGGAGCGGGCTGCTACCGGTCCGCAGAAAACTTCAGAACGTACCACTATAGGGGGAGAGCCTTGCGCACTGGAAAAATACTGACGAGTATCTGTTTTCTGTTCCTGGCCGTATCAGCGTTGATGGGCAGCGTCAGGGCCGAGGAAAGCGAGCTGCCCTACAATCAGACCTTTGGCGGTGATTTCAGGCTGCCCAGTTCGCGAGGGGCGGAGCTGTCACTGAGCGACCTGCAGGGACAGGTGGTGCTGATGACCTTCGGCTATACCAGTTGCCCCGATGTCTGCCCGATTACCATGGGTCAGCTGGACAGCGTCTATAAGCAGCTGGGCGAGAAAGCGGATCGGGTGCAGCTGTTGTTTGTCAGCTTCGATCCGGAGCGGGATAACCCCGAGCAGCTGAAACAGTATCTGGCATTCTTCGACGAGCGCTACATTGGTCTGACCGGCACTCCCGAACAGATCGAGCAGGTCGCTGATCAGTACGGTGTGTTCTATATCCGGCGAGATATTGGTTCGGCAGCCGGCTATACCTTCGCCCACAGCAATCATGTTTATCTGCTGGACCAGCAGGGCCGATTGCGCAGATTCTATGATCTCGACAGCCAGAGCGACGAGTTGCGTCGGGATATCCGCTACCTTGTGAATGGGGAACAGTAAGCGATGAATATTTTCAGAGCCGGAACTACTGGCAGGGCCCGCAATCTGGTTTTTAGTCTGCTGGCGGCACTGCCGACGGCGCTGACCGCCCTGCCGGCAGCAGCTGGTGAGGTCGAGGTTCATCATGCCTGGATCAGAGCGGTACCGGCGGTCGCCCGTAACAGCGCCGCCTATATGATGCTGGTCAGCAACGCCGAACAGGCGGACCGGTTACTGGGGGCTCGCACCGACATCGCAGAGACGGTGGAGATCCATAAGGTGGTTAAGAACGGTAATATGATGGAGATGCTCCGCTCCGGTCCGGTCACCATTGAGAGTGGCGGTCACTTCGAGTTGAAACAGGGGGGCTACCATCTGATGCTGATCAACCTGACCCGGGTCCCGAACGAAGGGGAATCAGTGAAGCTGGTGCTGACTTTCGAAAAAGCCGGCGAAGTGGTTACCGAAGCGCTGGTCAGGCGCTCTTCAGGGATGAGTCAGCACAACAGCCACAGTACACCGGATCACAATATGAACCATCAGCAAATGAAACACGAACACTGAGTGTCTCTGTTGCTGCTACCGATTCAGGCAATGTACTGGTAGCGGCAGGACCGGAGGGACTCCCCTCCGGCAGTCTCTGTCTATTGTCCACCCGCCTACGAATTTTTTCCTTTTTTCAGTAATTGAACGTTTCGTTCAATTTATTCTCCTACGTCCGATTTCCGGTCAGAAATTCTTTTATCGCCACCAGCTGATATTTAAATAAAACAATAAACCGAGAGCCTGGCAGGGTTGAACAAATCGTTAAATAGAATTGATCTGTTCAAAAAGCAAATAATGTAACTTGTTGTAATATAAGTGTTTTAATATTTTGTTGGTTGTTAATAGACCTGGCGTGCTTTATGCAGAATCAAGGGGGAATTGCGGTTTGGATTCCAGGTTAAAGAAATGGTTCAAACAAAACAACCCAGAATTAGCTGGTTTGAGATCGTCCAGTAATTCGGAGGAAAGAAATAATGGACAGTCTGACAAAAAAGGGGACCCGTCTGCTGGCTGCTGCTGTAACCCTGGGCCTTTCGGCCTCGGTGTTTGCTGCTGATGCGGATATCGGCCCGTTACCTGCGATGAAGTACGACAAGGCCAAAGCTGAACTCGGCAAGCGCCTGTTTTTCGATCCCCGTCTCTCCGGAGATGCGGCGATTTCCTGTGCAACCTGTCACCAGCCAGAGGCCGGTTTCGGGCATCCCGATGCCCTGGCGCCCGGCTATCCCGGCAACAAGCATTTCCGTAACTCACCGACGCTGATCAACACCGCCTACAAGAAGGTGTGGTTGCATGACGGTCGTCTGGGAACCAACCTTAACGACGTGACTCGGGAGATGATCACCGAAGATTACAGCATGAATATGGATATGCGGATCATGCAGGAGCGTGTGAAGCAGGATTCGCTGTACCTTAAGATGTTTAAGGATGCCGGCTATGGTGAACCTTCCAACGGTTCTGTCCGGAAAGCGATCCCCGAATATCTGAAGAGTCTGACCTCCCGCAACGTGCCTTTCGATCAGGGCAAACTGTCGACGAGTGCCAAACGTGGCCAGGCGCTGTTTACCGGTAAGGCCGGCTGCGTCCAGTGTCACAATGGTCCGCTGTTCACCGACCAGCAGGTTCATAACACCGGTGTTCCGGAGAACTTCGATGTATTCCTGGACCCCATGCGCCATCAGGCCTTCCTGGCCTTCAGCATGTTCCAGGGTGTGGAAGGCTTTATGAACCTCAAACGTGACCCCGGTGCCTACATTCGCACTCATGACGTCAATCTGACCCCCATGGGCGCCTTCCTGACACCGACCCTGCGGGAACTGAAGCACAGCGCGCCTTACATGCATAACGGCATGATCGCGACCCTGGACGATGTCGTTGAGTTCTACAACCAGGGCGGCGGCGAAGACAGTATGAAGAGCGATCTGCTGAAGCCGCTGAAGCTGACCGGCCAGGAGAAGAAGGATCTGGTGTCCTTCCTGGAATCACTGTCCGGCGATCCGCTTACCGGGGACCAGCATGTCTGGAAGGATGGCTTCCCGGAAGAGTATGAAGTTATTCCGAACTGGCGCCAGGCTCGCAACTAAGCGTCTGAGGAGATAAAGATGAAGAAATTACAACTGTCTGGATCTGCGCTTCTGACTGCGACCGTTGCCACTGCCCTGGTGGGTTGTGTCGCGAATGCTAAAGATGACGCTAAGCCGGTAATGACGGCCGTTGCGGCCTCCGCCACGGCGATGACAAAAACCGCCGAGATGGACCCGCCACTGGCTCCGCTGGGATCGATTCCGGTACCTGTTCCTGCGGATAACAAGCAAACACCGGAAAAAATCGAGCTTGGTAAGAAGCTGTTCTTCGATCCCCGTCTGGGGGGCGACGCCTCCATTTCCTGCGCCAGCTGTCACGAACCCGAGTCCGGCTGGGGCTGGGCTGACGCGCTGTCCCGTGGTTATCCGGGCACCGTCCACTGGCGTAACAGCCAGACGGTGGTGAACTCCGCCTATTATGGCAAGCTGTTCTGGGCCGGTTCCGCCAAGTCGCTGGAAGCTCAGGCCCCGTCCGCCGCCAAGGGTGGTGTTGCCGGTAACGGTGAAAACGACATCATGGAAGCCCGTCTGGCGCTGATTCCGGAATACCGGGAGTCGTTCAGAGAGGTGTTCGGTGATTCCTATCCCACCATCGGCAACGCCTGGAAAGCGATCGCGTCCTTCGAACGGACCCTGGTGCAGACCGATACTCCGCTGGATAAGTACCTGGAGGGCGACAAGTCGGCGCTGAGCGAGGAGCAGGTTCGCGGTATGGATCTGTTTAACGGCAAGGCCGGTTGCATCCAGTGCCATAACGGTCCGCTGGCATCTGATCAGAAGTACTACAACATCGGCGTACCGCCTTCAGAGCGCTGGGAAGAGGATGGTCTGGCACAGGTCACCTTCCGCTTCGAGCTCTATGCCAAGGGGTCGACCGAAGAGATGTACCGCACCACCAAGGCGGATCCCGGGCTCTATTTCCGCGGCAAGAATAAGTGGGATAAGGGTAAGTTCCGTACTCCGTCACTGCGTTATACCGCCTACACCGCACCTTATATGCATAACGGTGCCTTCTACACCATGGAAGAAGTGGTTGACTTCTACAACGCCGGCGGTGTCGCTGAAGACGGTCGGACCACCGGTTTCCCGGAAACCAAGAGCAAGCTGATCAAGCCGCTGGGCCTGACCGATGAAGAGAAGGAAGATTTGATCGCCTTTATCGAAGCTTTCTCCGGTGACGAAATCGCCATGGAGAAGCCGATCCTGCCTGAATATGCGCCCCTGTTTACCGAGGCTGAGCTGAAGGAGGCTAAAAAATGAAAATTATCCAGAGCGATAAAGTTGAAGCCCGGCCACTGACTGACGAAGAGAAGCGTAAGCAGACTGCTGCCGAGCACGGCAAGTGCATGGTCAGCCGCCGTCAGTTCCTGATGTACAGCAGCTCCACGGCGGCAGCCGCCAGTGTGGTTACCCTGAACCTGTTCCCGGGAACGGCTCAGGCACGTACTCAGAAGGCACGGGTGGTCGGTTATCCGCGCAAACTGGTCGGCAAAGTCAGTCAGCTGAAAGACAACCAGCCGATCGACTTTAACTACCCGGACGAGGGCAGAGGCACTCAGTGCATGCTGGCCAAACTGGGAGTGAAAGCCGGTGGTGGTGTCGGCGAAGGCCGTGACATCGTCGCTTTCAGCTATATGTGCACCCACCAGGGTGGACCGCTGCAGGGAACCTACAAGGTGACCGGCGAGCATCGTACCCTGGGGCAGTGCCCGTTCCATCTGTCGACTTTCGACCTGCGTCGACACGGCATCATCGTATCCGGTCAGGCCTATCAGAGTCTGCCTCAGGTCATGCTTGAGGTGGAAGGTGATGATATTTACGCCGTCGGCGTGCTGGGACTGCTGTTTGGCCGCAACGACAACCTGACTTCAGCGTAGGAGCTAAAACATGGCTACTAATTACTATCTCCCTGAGGACAATGCTCCGCTGCCACCTAATCATGCGGAAGTCCTGACCACAGCCTGCGACTACTGTATCGTCGCCTGTGGCTACAAAGTCTACCGCTGGCCGGTGGGCTCCGGGAACGGTGGCATGAAAGCGTCCGAGAACGCCTTCGGCACTGATTTTCCGAGTAACGCCCTGCAGGACTGGGTCGCGCCGGCACAGCACAACGTGGTGATCCACAACGGCATGCCGCACAACATCGTGATCACGCCTGACAAGGACACCAGATACGTTAACCCCAACGGCGATTCCAGCATGCGGGGCGGCCTGATCGCCCAGAAGTGCTATAACCCGAAAACGCCGACCCGTGATCGCCTGCAGTCGCCGATGGTGCGTATCTACGGCACGCTGCAACCGGTGACCTGGGACTTCGCCATGGATATCGCGGCCGAAGTCGGTAACTACGTTATCGACAAGCATGGCCGTAACGCCTACGGGGTGAAGACGTTCTCCTATCAGTACATCGAGAACACCTATGCGATCACCAAGTACGCGCTGCGTCATGTGAATACCGCTAACTTCACCTTCCACGACACGCCCTCGGACGTGACCTCCACGCCGGGCTTCAGGGATGCCGGTTTTGATAACTTCGGTCCGAGTTACGACGACTGGGGTTCGGCCGACACCCTGATGATCTGTGGTACCGACCCTTACGAAACCAAGACCGTACTGTTCACCCAGCACATCATGCCCGGTGTTCGCGGCGGCATGAAGGTGATCATGCTGAACCCCCGGGAAACGGCGGGTGTGGCCTGGGTCAAGAAGATGGGCGGTCTGCATATCGATGTCGATCCCGGTACCGACAACCTGGTGGTGGGCGCCATCGCCCGCGTCATCATGGAGAAGGGCTGGGAAGACTCCGAGTGGATCAAGCAGTGGGTCAACAACAAGTGGGAATCCAGCTCCGGCTTCGGTCAGGGGACCCGGAATACCCCCTGGCAGTGGCGCACCACCTGGGGCAAGTTCCAGACCAAGGGCTTCGAGGACTACAAGAAGTGGAACCTGGCTCAGAAGGAGTACGATCCCGAGTACGCGGCTAAGTACGCCAATATCGATGTGAAGAAGATCTACCAGGCGGCCGAGTGGCTGGCTAAGCCGAAAGCGGACGGCAGCCGTCCGAAGACTTCTATCGGTATCGAGAAAGGCTTCTACTGGTCCAACAACACCGGCAACACCGAGGCGATCTCCACCCTGGCGACCATCTGTGGTGCCGGCGGTCGTCCCGGCCAGGTGGTCGGTCGCTTCGGTGGTCACCAGCGCGGAGGTCAGGGGGGTGGCAAGCTGCCACGGGCCAAGTCACCTGAGAAGGTACCGGGTCGTCGTAAGCGGGCGCTGGATACTGACCGTTATACCTATTCCGGTCATACCCGCTTCGCTCACGTTATCGGTACCACCTGGATCCAGGCGATGTGTGGCTCCCAGGGCCTGCAGCGTAAGTTTATGGAGCTGGTGACTCAGAATGAGCATCAGGTTCGCAGCTACGACAAGCAGGAGATTATCGATACCCTCAAGGCCCGTGCGGACTCCGGCGGCATGGTGGTGATTAATCAGGATATCTACCTGCGTGATCCGATCGGTGCCAGATTCGCCGATATCGTCTTCCCCGCCGCTACCTGGGGTGAAGAGGACTTTATGCGGGCCAACGGCGAGCGCCGTCTGCGTCTGTATCAGAAGTTCTATGACGCACCCGGTCAGGCGAAGCCGGACTGGTGGATCATCTCCCAGCTGGCCCGGAAGATGGGCTTCGACGGCTTCGACTGGAAGACCTCCAACGATGTGGCGGAGGAGGCAGCACGCTTCAGCCGCGGCAGCCGTAAGGCCTTCAACATGATCAAGGTCGCCGCTCACCACGAAGGCAAGACCCTGCACCAGAAGATGGCCGAGTTCGGCACCGATGGTATCCAGGGACCGGTAGCCTACAACTACCAGACCGGCGAGCTGCACGGCACCAAGCGCCTGCACGACACCACCCTGACCGAGGCGGATCTGATCGCCAGAGGCTTCGGGGATGGGCCTCAGGATGCTAACGTGCTGGGTAAGAAGATGACCCACTTCAATTCCCAGACCGGCAAGGTGAACATCAACAAACACCCCTGGAGTCTGTTCAGTGACTTCCACGAGTGGATGACACCGAAAGAGGATGAGCTGTGGTTCAGCAACGGTCGCATCAACGAGATCTGGCAGTCCGGTTTCGATGATGTCGAGCGTCGTCCTTACGTCAGCCAGCGCTGGCCGGAAAACTGGGTTGAGATCCATCCGGAGGATGCGAAGAAGCGGGGTATCGAGTCCGGTGATCAGGTGATGATGTACTCTGACCGGGTACCGGCGTTCAAAGACACCCTGCTGGGGGTCGAGGGCAATAACTTCCAGTTCTCCGAACTGATGAAGCGAGGCCATATCGAGCTCAGCAAGGCGGCGGTGACCGCGGTGGCAATTGTCACCCCGACCGTTAAGCCGGGGGTTCTGTACGCCAACATGCTGGATACCCGTCAGCCCAGTAACTCGCTGACCGCCCGGGTGGTGGATCAGATCTCCGGTAACTACAACTACAAGATGGGGGTCGCTAAGATCCGCAAGCTTGGGGCATCGAAATATAAGAGTGAGTTCCGCTCTATGTCCTGGGCTCCGCGTAACATTACCTGATCCTGTTTGTAGTGGTATCATATTGCGGGGGTTTTCCCCGCAGTTGTGAAAGCCCCGGTTGTATGGCCGGGGCTTTCCTGTCACGATCAGAGAAAGCATGTCCCCTGAAACCGGGGGAGACGAAGTTGTTTTCAGGTGAGGTTCATGGGATCAAGCAAAACTGCACAGGGGGTCTGGAGTTCCGCCGAAGGCGCGAAACTGTCTGAAAGCCAGCGTACTGCTGCCCGGTCCGTATTCCGGCAACATGAGATGTTCTCAGTGCTCACCGATGAGCAGATGGAGCAGTTGCTGGATCAGGTCAGGGTGTTTAAGCAGGAGCCGGATTCCACCCTATACCGACAGTACGACTATGCGGACAGCTTCTTTCTGCTGGCTGAAGGGCAGATGAAACTGACCGTTGAGAGCGCAGACGGTAAAGAAAAGGTGGTGGAAATCGTTACTGCCGGTAAAACGATCGCCGAACAGGTGATGTTTATGCCGGAGCGTTTCTACCCGCTGACCGCCCAGGCGATCGATCGTGCCACCCTCTATTGCATCAGTCGGGAAGGCTGTATCCAGCTGTTGCAGGATAACACCGATTTCAGCGGCCGCTTTCTCAGCAAACTCAGTCTGCGGGTTGATGAGCGTCTCCAGGAGATGCTGGCGCTGACTCAGCAGCCGGCGGCATTCCGGGTTGCCCGGTTTCTGATGAACCTGCTGCCGGAAGATGCTTCCGACGGCCATGTCATCACCCTCAATACGCCCAAGCAGGTGATCGCTTCCAAGCTGTCAATCAAGCCGGAGACCTTTTCCCGGGTGATGGCGACCCTCTCTCAGAAGGAAATTATCAGTGTTCGGGGGCGGGAAATCTGTGTTAAGGACATTGAGGGGCTCTGTCAGCACAAGTAATTTTTCAGTTCTGATCCTCTCCCGGAGCCCTGCCGGATCGCTTGTGTGAGTTCTCACTAATTGATAAATGGCATGAAACTGGTCGGATTTGGCCTTTTCCCCGGGCTGAAGCGGGTTTTGGGTTGGCAAAACTGCCGTTATGCAGTTTAATCGGCAGACTTTCATTTTTAGGTTGAAGGCTTGTATATGGATGATTTACAGCGGTCTCTCGCATTAGCCGCGATAAAACGCCACTATCTGTTCGCTGCACTGACTGAAGCCGAGCTGACCCGGCTGGTGGATTCGGTCAAGCTGTTTGAACTCGGCCCGGAGGAGTTCCTGTTCCGTCAGGACGATGAAGCCGAGCGTTTCTTTCTGCTGGCAGATGGACAGATCAAGCTTTGCAAGAACGCACCGGACGGTAACGAAAAGGTGGTTGAGATCATCACGCCCGGCCAGACTATTGCCGAAGCGGT
This sequence comes from Motiliproteus sp., assembly GCA_965230185.1. Lineage (GTDB taxonomy): Bacteria > Pseudomonadota > Gammaproteobacteria > Pseudomonadales > Balneatricaceae > Motiliproteus. The sequence continues at coordinate 4,350,977 of OZ245995.1, read as the reverse complement.
GATGTTTATGCAACGCCATCGTTTTCCGGTCAGCGCTCAGGTGATCAAGAGCTCAAGGGTCTATGGCATTCATGGCCATACCTACATGGAGCTGCTCAAGGACAATATGGATTCCTGCGTCCGTATCCTCGGTGACCTCAGCATGCGTCTGCATGCTCGTCTGAACGACGTGGTCAATCTGACTCAGCAGAACGCGACCTTCCGGGTGCTGCGCTTCCTGATGAATCAGCTGCCTCACGATGCCACCGACGGCACCGTCATCTATCTGAATACACCGAAGCAGGTTATCGCCTCCCGCCTCTCCGTCAAACCGGAGACGCTGTCCCGGATTATGTCCAGCCTGGCGCAACAGGACATCATTGAGGTGAAAGGCCGGGAAATCTGCGTCAAGAATATCGGCAAGCTCAGCCAGTACGAGTAGCGGCCGCCTCGCTCCGATCAGGCCAGCGCACTGCCCTGGCCTCCCTGTTCCTTCAGTTTTGCCGCAATCCCATTCAGCACCGGCCAGCGATCGTCACACCAGGATGGCGCCAGCAGCGTCGGTTTGCGGGCGGTGGCCGAAACCCGATGATAGACCACCTCCCAGGGCGTGCGGCGGATCATCTCTGATGCTACCTCCACGTAGGCCTGCTGTTCGATCGCGCTGATCTCACCCTGTTTCCACTGGCGAGCCATCTGGCTGCCGCGGACAATATGGAGGGGATGCAACTTCAGTCCCTGACAACCCAGCTCCAGCACCCGCTCAAGAGTGATCAGGCTGTCGGTGGGCTGCTCACCGGGCAGGCCGATGATCAGATGGGTGCAGACCTTCAGGCCGCGTTGCTGTGCCCGTTTCACCGCATCCACATAGGCATCGAAATGGTGACCGCGATTGATCAGATCCAGGGTGCGGTCGAAGGAGGATTGCAGCCCCAGCTCCAGCCACACTTCATAGCCCTGTTGCTGATAGCTGGCCAGCAGATCGAGGGTGGCATCAGGGACACAGTCGGGACGCGTACCGACGCAGAGCCCGACCATATCGGTGGTGGTCAGCGCTTCTTCGTAGAGCCGACGCAGCTCCTCCACCTCGGCATAGGTGTTGGTGTAGGTCTGGAAATAGGCCAGATAGCGTTTCGCCCGCATTCCCGGTTTACTGTTCTCCAGTTGCTGACGGACACTCAGCTGTGACTCGCTCTTGTTGCTGAACGAGGCGTTGTTGCAGAAGGTGCAGCCACCCAGCCCCAGAGTGCCGTCCCGGTTCGGGCAGGTGAAGGAGGCATTGATGCTGAGCTTGTGGATCTTCTCGCCAAAGCGGTTTTTCAGATCCCGTCCGAGACCGTTGATATATTCGTAAAGTTGCATGGGAATCCGGCGAATAGGAGGATGAGGGATTGTAGGGGAAGGTCGGTACAATCGGTTTGATGTGAGTCAGATCAGCCGCCATCCGGACTGATGCCGATTGCCCGGGGCGGTTACAATGACCGGCTTTAACTCCAGCGGAAGTACCGCCATGAAAAAACTGATAGCCGTAACCCTGACATTGCTGATGCTGGGAAATCCGTCGCTGGCCTCCGCACATCACCAGCAGTCTGAACCCTCGGACGGCACGGTAGGCAGTTTTCGCAACGTCAGCCCGCCGATGGTGGTGCCGGATATCAGACTGGTGGAAGATGGCAGGCGGGAACTGGATCTCAGTGCGTTTCGAGGCAAGGTGGTGCTGCTGAATCTGTGGGCCACCTGGTGCCCGCCCTGTGTCCGTGAGCTGCCGGCGCTGGATCGGCTGCAGCAACGTCAGGGCGATGATGATTTTGTGGTGGTGCCGGTGCTGGTGGACCGGGCCGGTATGGCGCAGGCAGAGGCCTTCTATCAGCAGCTGGATATCCAGCACCTTGGACTCTATGAGGGCACGGTGGAAAACGTCGGTCAGTCCTATCCCATTGATGTTTTTCCCGCCAGTTTCTTTATCGATCGCCAGGGACGGGTGGTCAGTTTTCTCCGCAGCCTGGCCGACTGGGATGCTCCGGAAGCGGACCAGCTGGTGGAGCATTACAAGCAGCAGTGAATTAATTGGACCGGAACCGGCCCTCTCACCGGGAAACGGTTGCATGCATCCGGTGAATCGGGGATAATCGCGCCCCGTTGTCGCCTTTACGACAGCGTCTTTATGGTGGTTCCGTTGGTCCCCCCGCAACAATAAGCCGTGAACCTGGTCAGGCCCGGAAGGGAGCAGCCACAGCGGTGGCCTTGTGTGCCGGGGTGTGGCTGGCGGGACCGCCTCCAATTTAGCTAAGTGCTTGTCTTATAAGTTCTCTTCTGTGTTTCTTCCTGTTGTTCGCGCAAGTGCGACACAAGGTGAGACACATGGCCCGACCTTCGGCTTACATCCAGCTCTCTCGACATAACGTCTTCTACTACCGTATCCGTATTCCGACTGGGCTACGTCCGTCGTTTCCAAGTGCTGACATTCGGCGGTCGCTGCAGACCAAGTGTCGACGTGAAGCTGTGGTTCGTAGTGCTGCGCTGTTGGAGCAAGTCCACGCATTGTTCTCGTTAACCTCTGAAGGGCAGGGTATAGACCTGTCGGTCCTATCGTGGGCGCTGTCCGAGCCAGTAGCGACGCCAGGGAGTGAACCAATCCCGCTGAAACTTGGTGTCCTTTTTTAGGCTCTAATATCGAAGAGAATAGCGAAGTGATGGATGTAGGGAGGCTTAGTACCTCCTTATTGTTTTCGAGCTAGAGCGTCTTCAGGTATTTCTGAGATTAGAGTTGCCCCTTTGGGAAGGGACGATACGAATGATCGTCCACCAGAAAAAAAGGCGACGGAACTATTTGAATAGGCTACTAGTAGCCCTCTGTGTACTACTTTGCCATTCGCGTCCCTAAGCACACGGCAGTTACTAAACCGTTTCCCTTTTTCCACAACACATCCCTTTTCCAAGTACGCTTCTAGTCGCTCTTCAGCAACTGAAAAGCCTTGGGTGTAGGCGGCATAGGGAGCAAATATCCAGATGATAGCCAACAACGTAAGCGCATATATAACAAAGAACAGCAGATAGGATATTACACTGGTGACGCTTAGGGCTTTGGTAAAGTCATTATCTCTCCAGTGCAGGTAAGCGAAGATATTTTTTAGACGGGAGCCAATACTACTGGAGAACTCTGACCAAGATACTGAGGCCATCTTTATCAGCCAGTAAATCACCAGAGCAATAGAGGAAATGGCGCCAAGAAAGGTAAAAGCACCTTTGGGTGTGAGAACCCAATGTATTGCTGCGCTAACTTTGTTTATTAATCCTGCGCCCAAGAAGACAGTCGCATAGTACCCTTGCACATAAGCTTCTTGCGTAGATAGGGGAAAAGCACCGCCGTCTACGCCGAAGGCGCTCAGGTAACCTTGGTGGTAGCTCAGACCAACAATGTATCCAGCTGGTGTCATTGCTCCTAGAAGCACTAGCAAGTAGGCAAGCTTGTGCCCTTTACCTGCGGATTCATTTCCATTAGTCACGAATCGATTCCTTTTGATGCGCGTTTCTGCTCTATCTTTCCCGCACGACCACTTAACAGTGAGTGAAGTTTGCTACAAGTCAGACATGGGCTACAAGCTATTTGCTTCTATATGAAAGATTGTCGCTGAGCCCTTTCTAACAAGCAGTAAGCAAACAAAGGAGAATTCAGAGCAGTAGTCGAAGACATTGTCTACCCTGATGACCTGCTCCCCGATTTTCTGTCCAACCTGAATCTAGTAGAGTCCGCTTTAGCAGAGGAAAGCGGATATGAAAAAGCGGTTCACTGACGAACAGATCATCAACATCTTGAAGGAAGGCGATGCCGGGATTCCGGTGAAGGAGATTTGCCGCAAGTACGGTATCTCTGATGCGACCTTCTACACCTGGCGTAAGAAGTTCGGCGGTATGCAAGCCGACGATGTGCGTCGACTCAAACAGGTCGAGTCCGAGAACGCCAAGCTCAAGAAGCTGCTGGCAGAGGCAATGCTCGACAACGATGCCCTTAAGGCCGCTCTGTCACGAAAGTACTGACACCCCAGGATAAGCGTGAGGCAGTCGTGACCATGCAGGAGGCAACCGCCATTTCTGAACGTCGCGCCTGTCGCCTGGCAGGTATTGCACGCTCTGTGTATCGATATGAAGCTGTCATAAAACCCTCGGATGATGAGATTCAGAGCCGGCTGTCTGAGCTCGCCTTGGAGAGGCGGCGGTTTGGCTATCGGCGTCTACACGCATTGCTTCGTAGAGAAGGCATTGAGATCAACCATAAGCGGGTGTATCGGCTCTACAGTGATGCAGGGCTGGCCGTTCGTAAGCGTAGGAAGCGCAAAGGCGTTGCGGTTGAGCGTGAGCCTCTGGTGCTTCCTGAAGCCCCCAACCAGGTCTGGTCGATGGATTTCGTAATGGATGCGCTGGCTACAGGCCGACGCATAAAGATACTGACCCTGGTAGATGACTTCAGCAAGGAGGCGTTGGATCTTGAAGTCGCACACAGCATCAGCGGGGATTACGTCACCCGCGTATTGGATCGGGTTGCGCAGTTCCGAGGCTATCCGAGAGCGATACGGACGGACCAAGGCCCTGAGTTCACCGGCAAAGCACTTGATCAGTGGGCGTATCAGCATGGCGTCGAGTTGAAGCTGATTCAGGCAGGAAAACCGACGCAGAACGCCTACATTGAAAGCTTTAACGGTAAATTCAGGGATGAATGCCTAAACGAGCACTGGTTCACGAGCCTGCCTCATGCTCGGAGCCTCATCGCCACCTGGCGCAAGGACTACAACGAGCAACGGCCCCATTCATCACTGGATTACGCCACACCAGCAGAGTTTGCTGCCGAGACACGACAGCAGCCGAAAGGGCTCAACAAGAAGAAATTAAACGACCAATGAAAAGGACTCGGCTAGAAGGCAGGTGGTGTTAAATCCGGGGGCAGGTCACTGATGCCATTCTAAAGCATGACAAATCGGGTGAGCTGAAGAAGGAGATGAGCTGGTGGCGGAGCGTGGTCCCGGCGGCGCAGACAGAAAAAGGCAAGCCGCCTGCTCAGGACCTTATTTGCAGACAGGGCATATACCTGTATCAGAAAATATCTCTGAGAAGATGCTGAGCGCTGACATGGCATAGCCACGGGAACGGTAATTGATCTCAACGCTGGAAGAGCCGGGACTGCTCCATGCCGCAGTCTATAGTGCAGAGAATACTCAGATCAGCACACTTTGAATCTGCCAGCCGGCAAAGCCGATCAGCAGCACCCCGGCGCCCTGGCTGATCTTCGCCAGGGCCGGATTTCCCACCTTATGCCGCAGCAATGCGACTGAACCTGTCAGCATCAGCCACCAGATCGTGGAACCGACAAAGACGCCGGAGACCATTGTGACTGCGGCCGATGGCGTCACCTCGATATTGCTGCTCAGTCCGGCAAAGACAGCGATAAAGGAGAGTATCGTCATGGGGTTGGCAAGGGTCAGTAGCATCGCGCTAACGAAGGCTTTAAGTGCACCTGATGCGGAAGTAGCGGAAGCAGCCTGTGCCCCCGCCGGAGTCTTCAGCAAGCGCACTCCCATCCATGCCAGGAACAGCGCGCCGAAGATAGCAAGGGGTCCGCTTATTGCCGTAAACAGCTGAATGACGGCGGTGAGACCAAAGGCGCCGACAGCACCGTAAACGGCATCTGCGCTTGCAGCGCCAAGCCCGCTCATCAAGCCGACCTTCAGGCCGCTGGTCAGTGTTCGTTGCATACAAAGCAGGCCGATGGGCCCGACCGGGGCAGCTATTAATACACCGACAGCGGAGGCTTTGCCGAATAACAGAAAATCCACAGTTTTCCCCATTAGTGACTGATCAGGAATGAAAATATTGTGACTTCCTGTGGTTTTCCGATAAATGGCATGATTACGGTATTTGTTTTGGATCGCCTAAACTAATAAGGAAAAACTGCTGTTTTAGGAAAAGTATGAATATTGACCCGATTTCCTGGAAAATTCTCAACTGCATTCAGCGCGATGGCCGTATCTCGATCAAGGCTCTGGCGGGCGAGATCGGCTTGTCCCTGCCCGCCACTTCGGAACGACTGAAACGACTGGAGGAAACCGGAATTATCGACGGCTATCGAGCTGTGGTGCATCCTCAATCCGTGGGCTACCAGGTTACGGCCGTTATCGGTATGACGACTCTGAAGCCGGATAAGGCCAGACTGATCGAAGCGCTGTCCGAGATGCCCGAAGTGATCGAGTGCCTCCATGTGACTGGCCAGGATTCTTACCTGCTGAGAGTGGTGACAAAGGATCTGAAGCACCTGGAAGATTTTGTCGGTTCGATCAATCACTACGGCGAAACCCGCACTTCGATCGTGATGTCCCAGCCTATCCGGTTGCGTCCGGTCAGCGCACCGGTCGACTATCCCCCGGAGTTGATATCGAAGGTGTAGCGGTCTGCTGGAAGCGGTCAGTGGTTTGTGCTGTCTCAGTAACGAATAAGTGTCTGGCCGCAGCCTCGATCGAGACCAGTACTCATAGCCGGTTTTTTTCGGGAATGCCCTGACTTCTTCCTCTGGCTGCACTGGCTCCGGAGATCTGCCGGTTCAGCAGTCAGAGCGGTCATCCCCATCGCCTGATATCCAGCGACCGGTCATATCCTGCCCCGCATTCGGGCGGTATCGCTATAGTCAACGGCAATCATCATTCGTTTTTCGGCGTATCCGTTGATTAACGTCCGGTTACACCCTTACACCCTTACACCCTTACACCCTTACACCCTTACACCCTTACACCCTTACACCCTTACACCCTTACACCTTCGAAACTCTCTGTTTCGACCGGCTTCTGATAGCCGGTTTTCGGATCTGCAGGCGAAGCTGGAAAATAATATTTAACATGTTAATAAAAATATTGTTTAATATGTTAAGCAATCTTCTGGCATAGGTATGTTGCGTTTTTATCGGGGTGAATCCGTGTCGTCAGGAGAACGTTGTACTACGACCAGACAGGGGCTTTCAGCCACGACCGACAAGAAAGGAGTACACATGTTAACGAACCATCAGATCGACCAGCTGGCAGATCGGCTCTATCAGGCCGAAGTCAGCCGACAGCAGATTCCCGCGTTAACGCTTGAATATCCTGATATGACCATGGATGAAGCCTACGCCATTCAGAAACGCTGGGTAGACCGCAAATGTGAGGAAGGCGCCAGAGTACGGGGCTACAAGATCGGTCTGACTTCCCGCGCTATGCAGATGGCGGTGAATATCGATCAGCCGGACTACGGGGTGCTGCTGGAGGATATGTTCTTCGATGACGGCGCTGAGATTAAGGCGTCCGATTTTCTTGATCCGCGTATCGAAGTGGAGCTGGCGTTTGTGCTGAAAGAGCGGCTGGAAGGTGAATATGTCACCATCTTCGACGTCCTGAACGCCACCGACTATGTGGTACCGGCCATCGAGCTGATCGCCGCCCGTTGCCACCGTACCGATCCCGAGACCGGCTACACCCGCAAGGTGCTGGATACCATCGCCGACAATGCGGCCAATGCCGGCATTATCCTGGGCGGTCGGCCTGTCAAACCCATGGACATCGACCTGCGCTGGGCCGGTTCGCTGTTGTACCTGAACGGTCAGATCGAAGAAACCGGGGTCGCAGCCGGTGTGCTGGGTCATCCGGCCAACGGCATCTGCTGGGTCTGTAAGCGATTTGCTCCCCATGGCGTTGCTCTGGAGCCGGGGCAGGTGATACTGGCCGGTTCTTTCACCCGTCCGGTATCGGTGAAAGCGGGTGACACCATTCATGCAGATTACGGCCCGCTGGGTGGTATCTCCGTTAAGTTCGTCTGACGGGGGAGCGTTGCAATGGAACTTCCCGTTAACAAGTTTAAGCAGGGCCTGAAAGGCGATCAGCCACTGTGGGGATTGTGGCTTGGTCTGCCGGATGCCACCTGCGCCGAGATTCTTGCCGGTGCCGGATTTGACTGGTTGCTGATTGACGGTGAGCACGCACCGTTTGAACTGGACAGTACGATGCGGCACCTGCAGGCGATGGCTCCTTATGATGTGCCGGTCATCGTGCGCCCGGAGGAGGGACGCAGCTCATTGCTGAAACGGCTGCTGGATATCGGCGCGCAGACGCTGCTGGTCCCCATGTGCGACAGCGCTGAGCAGGCCCGGGAGCTGGTGCAGGCGGTGAAGTACCCCCCCCTGGGTGTGCGTGGTCTGGGCAGCTCGCTGGCCCGGGCGGCAAACTGGAACCGTATTCCCGGTTATCTGCAAAAGGCTAATGATGAGATCTGCCTGGTCGTCCAGGCGGAGACACGGACCGCCATGGAGAATCTGGCAGAAATTACAGCTGTTGATGGCGTCGACGCTGTCTTTATCGGCCCGTCGGATCTTTCCGCCTCTATGGGCTATATCGGCAACCCGGACCATCCGGAAGTGGTTGCCGCAATCGAGCAGGGGCTGCAGGTCATCAACGACGCGGGGAAGGCGGCGGGTCTGCTCTGTATTAATCCGGCCAGGGCTCATCACTATGTGGAAAAGGGCGCAGGGTTTGTCGGTATCGGCGTGGATACCCTGCTGTTGAGTAATGCAGCAAAACAGCTGGCGGAGAGTTTTAAATCCGGTGACAACAGGGATCAGGCAACCCGATCCAGCGGATACTGATTTTGGTAAACAACTATGACTAAGCATCCAATCATTAAAGGCAAGCTGGTCTGCGTGGCGCTTAATGACGCTGAGCAGATCAAGGCGATGCAGGCTGAATTCAACGGGGCTCCCTACCAGAAACCACCAACGCAACCGGTTCTCTATTTCAAGCCTCACAACACCTGGAGTACTGAAGGTGCTGAGGTGGCGTGGGCTGCGAATGCCGACAGCATGGTGGTCGGCGCCTCCCTGGCAGTGGTGTTTGGCAGGGAATGCTGCCGGGTCAGTGCGGATGAAGCGCCGGATTACATCGAGGGCTACACCCTGGTCCATGATTTCTCCCTGCCGGAACAGAGTTACTACCGTCCGGATATCAGAGGTAAGTGCCTGGATGGCAGCGCCCCGGTGGGGGCGAGTGTCATTCCTGCCAGAGACGTAAAGGACCCTCAGACGCTGACTGTGGTGACTCGGGTGAACGGTGAGCTGGTCGGTGAAACACCGGTTAGCCGGCTGATGCGCGGGGTGACCGAACTGATCAGCAGCATCTCTTACATCATGACACTGCAGCCGGGTGATCTGATTGCCGTTGGCTTTCCGGGGCAGCGTGCACCGGTCAGTAAAGGGGATCTCGTATCGTCCGCGATTGCCGGCGTCACTGAACTGAATAACCGGATTGGCCAGTAACAGGAGCTTCAAAGCATGAAACACGCACGCGTACTTTTTCAAGGTGCCGGCCCGCTTAACGGCTCCGAACTGGAGGTAACCGTCGAAGACAGCGGCCGGTTGCAAACCGCTGATGGTCAGCTGGTCGACGAAGCGGAGGTGACCTGGCTCTGTCCGATCAGAGAGCCGGGCACCATTTTCGCCCTGGGGCTGAACTACGCCGATCACGCCTCCGAGCTGGCATTCGAGCCACCGAAAGAACCGCTGGTGTTCCTGAAGGGCGCCAATACCCTGACCGGTCATAAGCAGAATGCCTGCCGGCCCGACAATATCGAATTCCAGCACTATGAGTGTGAGCTGGTGGCAGTCATCGGAAAGGAAGGCAAAAACATCGCTCGCGAAGAGGCGATGGACTACATAGCCGGTTACACGGTCTGTAATGACTTCGCGATTCGCGACTACCTGGAAAACTACTACCGTCCGAATCTGCGGGTGAAGAGTCGTGATTCTCTCTGCCCGATCGGCCCCTGGCTGATCGACAAAGAGGATGTGGGTGATATCAGCAACCTGAAACTGACCACCCACGTCAACGGCGAGCTGACCCAGCAGGGCACGACGGCGGACATGATCTTCGATGTGCCTTTCCTGGTGGAGTACCTGAGCGGAATCATGACCCTGAAACCGGGTGACATGATCGCCACCGGTACACCGAAAGGCCTGAAGGATATGCAACCCGGCGACACCGTGGTTTGTGAGATCGAAAAGATTGGTGCGCTGGAAACCCGCATCGTTTCCGAACAGGAGTTCTACGGCGACAACTACTGATGCTCCGGTGTCTGTGAAGTCGATTATGGCTGCTGCAGGCATATGCCCGGACCAGCCGCAAAAATTTCAGAGATGCTCTACCTGAAAGAGCTCCCCGGAAATACTACGAGAGAACAAAAAATGAGCGAACAACTGCAAGCGAATATCGATAAGGCGGAGGGGTACCTGGCGCGCTTCAGGGAACAGACCCTGGGGCACTACATCAACGGGGAATGGACACCGGGCAGCGAAGGTGAGACGTTCGACAACACCACGCCCTGCGATCAGAGCTTTCTGGGCAGGGTGGTTGCGGCCTCTGAAGAGGATGTCAACGCGGCCTGCGAAGCGGCGGCCGCTGCCGCTGCCGAATGGGCGGCTACGCCCGGTGCCGAGCGCCGTAAGATCCTTCACCGCCTCGGTGACGAGCTGGAAAAACGTGCTGAAGAGATCGCCCTGGTGGAGTCCATGGACTGTGGTCAGCCCCTGCGTTTTATGCGACAGGCGGCGGTGCGCGGGGCGGCAAACTTCCGCTTCTTCGCTGACAAGGCGCCGGAAGCCCGCAATGGACTGTCGCTGCATCAGGCTGAGCACACCAACTATACGGTTCGCAATCCGATCGGCCCGGTGGCTGTCATTACTCCCTGGAATACGCCCTTTATGCTGTCCACCTGGAAGATTGCTCCGGCGCTGGCTGCCGGTTGCACGGTTGTGCATAAGCCGGCGGAGCTGAGCCCGCTGAGCGCGTCGATTCTGGCAGAGTGTGCCGAGGCGGCCGGTCTTCCGAAAGGTGTCTGGAATATGGTCAACGGCTTCGGCTCGGTGGCTGGTAAGGCCCTGACCGAACATCCCGCTATCAAGGCGGTGGCCCTGGTGGGGGATTCCGCGACCGGTAAGCTGATTCAGGCGCAGGCCGCACCGACCCTGAAACGACTGCATCTGGAGCTGGGCGGTAAGAATCCGGTGATCGTATTCGACGATGCCGACTTTGATCGCGCCCTGGATGCGGTGGTGTTTATGATCTACAGCCTGAATGGCCAGCGCTGCACCAGCTCCAGCCGTCTGCTGATCCAGAAGGGGATCAGCGACCGCTTCCTGGCGGCGCTGAAGCAGCGAGTGGCTGCCATCAGGGTCGGCCACCCGCTGGATCCTGAAACCGAAGTCGGGCCTCTGGTCCACACCGGCCACTATGACAAAGTCACCAGCTACTTTGAGACCGCTGAGCAGGATGGTGCAACCATTGCCGTCGGTGGACAGTCGCTGCGTGATGAAATGGGGCCGGGCAATTTTGTCACCCCGACACTGTTTGTCGACGCTGATAACAGCATGCGTATCGCCCGGGAAGAGATCTTCGGTCCTGTGCTGACGGCGATCGAATTCGAAACCGAAGAAGATGCCGTCAGGCTGGCTAACGAAACCATATACGGTCTGGCCGGCTATATCTGGACCAGCAACACCGGTCGCGCCATGCGTATGGCTGACCGGGTGGATGCCGGCATGCTGTGGGTCAACTCCGAAAACAACCGTAACCTGCCGTCTCCTTTCGGTGGCATGAAGATGTCCGGTATCGGTCGTGATGGCGGAGACTGGAGCTTTGATTTCTATATGGAAACCAAAAACGTCTGTATTGCCCACGATACTCATCAGGTGCCGGTGCTGGGGCGCTGATCCACTGACCCGGGGAAACTGAATTAATCGAACAGGAGCTGCCCGCTTTCGTCCTGCTACAGCTGCCCGGGAGGGTTTTGCTGTACGGGGCAGGAGCGGGTCTGGCCCGAATAACCCAACCGGCGCTGTGCTTCCCCGGATAGCAGGGGCTATGGACCGGTCTTTTTGCGAGCTTGTTATGAACCTGAATTTAATTGATCCCGGCCTGCTGAAAACTCAGTCATATATCAACGGTGAATGGGTCGATGGCGACAGTGGAAACCGCTTCGCGGTCCTTAACCCGGCCACCGGAGAACGTCTGGCGGAGGTCGCCAGCGTCGGTGCTGCGGAAACCCGTCGGGCCATTGCGGGCGCTGAGCAGGCGATGGCCTCCTGGCGGGCACTGGCTCCTGAGGAACGCAGCGAAGTGCTGGAACGGTGGTACCGTCTGATCCTCGACAACACCGAAGACCTGGCGGTGATTATGACCGCAGAACAGGGCAAGACCCTGGCGGAGTCCCGGGGCGAAGTGGCCTACGGTGCTTCCTATATTAAGTGGTTTGCCGAAGAGGGCAGGCGGGTCTACGGCGATATTATTCCGTCTCAGCCGGACCGTCGTGGTGTCGTTATCAAACAACCCGTCGGGGTCGTTGCCGCTATTACGCCCTGGAACTTCCCCAATGCCATGATTACCCGGAAAGTGGGACCGGCGCTGGCGGTCGGCTGCGCTATCGTGCTCAAACCGGCGGCAGAGACGCCACTTTCGGCGATGGCGCTGGCGGAACTGGCTGAGCGTGCAGGGCTGCCAGCCGGCCTGTTCAGTGTGCTTACCACCAACAATTCCCGTGAGGTCGGCGCCGAAATGACCTCCAACCCGGTGGTGAAGAAGCTTACCTTTACCGGCTCAACACCGGTGGGCAAGTTTCTGATGAAACAATGTGCGGATACCGTGAAGCGCACTTCTATGGAACTGGGGGGCAATGCCCCGGTGATTATCTTTGATGACGCTGACCTGGATCTGGCGGTTGCCGGTGCGCTGGCGGCCAAATACCGCAATTCCGGGCAGACCTGCATCTGTGCCAATCGGCTGCTGGTGCAGGAAGGTATCTATGATGCCTTTGTCGAAAAATTCACCGCGGCGGTCCGGCAGTTCCGGCCTGGCAACGGCTTCGATCCGGATACCACGCACGGGCCGGTGATTACCGCGAAAGCCGCCGCGGATATCCATTCAATGGTAGAGAGTGCCGTTGAGGAAGGCGCCAGAGTGGAGATCGGCGGAGAGCCGGGAGAGCAGGGCGATTGTTTCTACCCGCCCACCATCCTGACCGGTGTCAGCGATCAGATGCGGGTGTTCCGGGAAGAGATTTTCGGCCCGGTGGCGCCGGTGTTTAAGTTCTCCACCGAGGAGGAGGCGATCCGCATGGCCAACGATACCGAATTTGGCCTCGCGGCCTACCTGTATACCGAAAACCTCGGCCGTCTGTGGCGGGTATCGGAGGGGATCGACTACGGGATGGTGGGAGTGAACGAAACCGCCATCAGTTCAGAGCTGATCCCCTTCGGTGGGGTAAAGGAATCCGGCCAGGGGCGCGAAGGTTCCAGGTATGGCCTGGACGACTACCTGGAAACGAAATACATCTGTATCGGTGGGCTGCAGCGCTGAGTGCGCCGTCAGCCGCAGTCAGCAGGAGGGGTTATGCCGCACTTTATTATGGAGTACTCCGCGAATCTGGACGATGACCTGGATATTCCAGCGCTGTTTGAGAAGCTGAATGAAACCGCGATCGCCACCGGCGTTTTCCCGATCGGGGGGATTCGCACCCGAGCCATCCGTTGCGAACACTACCGTATCGGCGAGGGTGATCCGGACAATACCTTTGTTCACCTGACCGCGAAAGTGGGTTCCGGCCGCTCACCGGAAGTGCTCAAAGCCGCATCGGACCGGGTGTTTGAGACCTTTACCCAGTGCCTGACGCCGGTCTTTGAACGGCGCTGGATGAGTATCGGTTTCGAGATGATCGAACTGCATCCGGAACGCAACTATCGGATGAACAATATCCATCAGAAACTGAAGGATAAATAGCATTCGTTGACGACTGTCGCTGGCTGCCTTTGCAGGACCGGGCGTATATCGCCCCGTCCTGCTTTTTTATGGTCCTTCGGGGCTTAGGGTGAATCTCCGTCGCGTGTTCCTGAAAGGCTCTGTTTGCCTCTCAGTCTACCGGCTAATAGCCAGAGCCGGGAAGCTGAAAACAATGTCTCATGACGCAAAGGAGTCATTTGACTGTTTCCGTCACAGCCTGCGTGCCAGGTATTTATCCTGCATTGCTGGCGTGGCCGGATAGTTTCTGTTGCGCCCGGCGGGGGCGTAACAAAAAATATCAGCTGACTCGGCAAACGAGCTTTAAACTCCCAAAGCACCACCAGCGCAAACGCCCGCTCAGCGCCGGCTATGGAACTTTCACGATTAAGCGCGAAGACCTTTTTTTGGGGTGCTGGATTAGTTGCTCCGTGCCTTCCCTTTTACGCTGCAGCCCCAGGCGGCGATGACCAGCCCCAACAGAACGATTGGCAGCATAACCAGATGAAGATCCATCAACAGCGGCGTTAACTGGGCCACCAGCGAACCGACCAGCAGTTGCAGGAAACCCAGCATACCGGTGGCGGTTGCCACTGCGCTGGTGACGGATGAGATTGCTGCTGCCTGGGCGCCGGGCTGACTGAGTCCGCGGCCGAAGGTAAAAAAGGCCATGGGCAGGAAGATGGCGAGATAGCTGACCGGAATCAGCAGTAGCATCGCCAGCATCAGCAGGGCGCCGCCACCGGAGAGCATATGTCCCAGGTACATCATCCGATCCGTACCGACAGTGACGGAGATTTTTCCGGCGGTGAAACTGCCCAGCCAGAAGCCGCCGGCTACCAGCAGAAACCAGTTGCCGTAATCGACTGAATTACCCTGCAGCTGTTCTGCGACCACAAAGGGGGCGCTGGTGATAAAGATAAAGAAACCGCAGCCGATCAGGGTACTTGAGAGGGCGAACCAGATATAGCCGGGGGAGGTGAGCACCGAACCGTAGCGGCTGAAGCTCTGCAGCAGGCTCTGGTGACTCTCCCGGAGGGCCGCGGTTTCCGGTAGCTGCAGCAGGCCGGCAAGCCAGACCAGGGTTCCCAGAACCAGCGACAACCAGAACACCGTTGGCCAGCCGCCAGCCTGGCTGAGGTAGCCCCCGACAGTCGGAGCCACCGCCTGGGCACTGGCCACTCCGAGGGTGATATAGCCCAGCATCCCCGCTGCCCGATCTCTGCCGTACTGATCGAGAACAATGGTGCGGGCCAGTAACATTCCGGTACAGCCCCCCGCAGCCTGAAAAATACGCGCCAGCAGTAACTGCCAGATTTCCGTGGCCATGGCTCCCAGCAGGCAGCCGGCGATATGAAGCAGAAACCCCCAGATCAGCACCGGTCGGCGTCCGTAAAGATCGGCCAGCGGACCACAGATCAGCTGGCCGATCGCCAGGGTGAGCAGGTAGAGGGTAAAGCCCAGCTGAATCACAAAAGGTTCGGTAGCGAATTGCTGTGCCAGTTCCGGCATCACCGGCGCGAAGATATTCAGGGCGACGGGACTGGCGATCGCCATCCCTGCCAGCAGGGAAACCGGTGTTTTAGATTGAGTGATGGCCCGGGCTCCTGAAAACATAAACCAGCCTTTCCATTAAATAGTTAATATATTAACAAAGTGCGCAAAAAAAAACCGCCATAAATACTGGCGGTTTTATCAGGAACCCTGTTCGCAGGTTTCCCGGGACAAGCAGAGGGCTTACCGATCGATTTCGCTGAAGCCCTGTTGCAGGGCGGCCACCATCTTATCGACCTCCTCGGTGCCAATGGTCAGCGGTGGAGAAAGGATGATTTTGGTACCGACCGGACGCACGATCACCCCTTCACGCAGCGCTACCGCCGCCACCTGGTTGGCAAAGCCGCTCAGCGGGTCGATCGGCTCGCGGCTGGTTTTATCCCTGACCAGGTCGATGGCGACCATCAGTCCCTTGCCCCGTACTTCACCCACGGAAGGGAAATCTGCCAGGGCCGAAGTGAGTTTACTCAGCAGGTCGCTGCCCTGCACAGCGGCATTGGCAGGGAGGTCTTCTTCCTGCACGATCCTCAGAGAAGCCAGTGCCGAGGCGCAGGCCACGGGATGGCCGGAATAGGTGTAGCCGTGCATCAGCGCACCGCTGAAGTTCTCGCAACTTTCGATGCCCTCTGCAATCCGCTGATTCACCAGCGTTGCACCCAGGGGAACGTAACCGGAGTTGATACCCTTGGCGAAACACTGAATATCCGCCGCAACGCCCCAGCCCCGGACCCCGAACATGCTGCCGGAGCGCCCGAAACCGGTTACCACTTCGTCGGCGATCAGCAGTACATCGTACTTGTCGCATACTTCGCGAATCAGCGGCCAGTAGTTCGCGGGGGGGACGATAACACCGCCGGCTCCCTGCACCGGTTCGGCGATAAAGGCCGCTACGGTCTCCGGTCCCTGAAACAGTATCTCGGCTTCCAGCTGACGGGCGCAGAGCTGGCCCAGTTGTTCGGGATCCTGACAATCCCAGGGGTTGCGGTAGAGCCACGGGCTGTCGATATGGATGCAACCCGGCAGCATCGGTTCGTAGTTGGTGCGGAAGACAGTATTACCGTTGACGGACGCGCCCCCGAAATGCACGCCGTGGTACCCCTGTTTCAGCGAGATGAATTTGTAGCGCTGGGGCTGGCCGGTCGCTTTCCAGTACTGGCGGGATACTTTCAGTGCGGTTTCCACTGCATCGGACCCGCCGGAACTGAACATCACCCTGGCCATATCTTCGGCGCGGGTCATTTCGACGATCAGATCGGACAGCTCCCGTACCCTCGGGTGAGCGATGCCATCGAAGATCTGAAAGTACTCCAGTTCGTCGAGCTGGGCTTTGATCGCATCCTTGACCTCCTTGCGGTTGTGGCCGACGTTGACGTTCCACAGACCACCCACACCGTCAACCAGCCAGTCGCCTTCACGGTTCTGGACGTAATTGCCGTCACCTTTCACAATTTCGATGCCGTTGCGTGCGTTCGGATCACCGGGATGCACCATCGGATTCCAGAAACGTTGTGTCTTGTCGTCGCTCATGAATAACTCCAGAGATTCTTGTTTGGAAATCTGCCGCGGCACCCGGGACGCTCTGGCTATCCGGTGGTGCGCTACAGGCCTGCTGTCAGTATGAATCTCTGGCTTTCAGGGGGTATCAACCAGAAGGTTGATAGAGTCGGGGGGCCGTGGTGCAACAGGAACCGCTCTTCCCTGAGCGGGTCGTTGTCAGTGGCGGTTATAAAGCTGGGACGTAATCTCGGTCTTACTGTTAACGCCGACTTTGCTGAAAATATGTTGCAGATGGGTTTTTACGGTGGCCAGACTGCAATCCAGGTTGCTGGCAATGGTCTTGTTGGGTAAACCCCGGGATACCAGTTCCACTACCATCCGTTCTTTGGGTGTCAGCTGGTAGCTGTTGCAGAACTCTTCGAAGCGATTGTGTTTCGGCGCCTCTAAGCTCTGCTCGAGGGTGTACTGCATGAACTGGTGCAACTGTTCAGTCCTGCGCAGGTCCTCACGACGCATCTCGGGCTGTTGTCTGGAAATAAACAGGGCAAAGCCGGCGACCAGCCGGTTATCCACCCGCAGAAACAGCTCGACAATATCCTGTATGCCCCAGGGTGAAACGAAGTCGGTGTAATAGGGGTGGTTGCGACGCTCCTGAGCTGTCACCAGATCGTTCATTTTAACAATGGTGGCATTGTCCGTGTCAGTAAACTGGCTCGGGTGCAGGGGGTCCAGTTTGTAGAAGGTCTGCAGGTATTGCCGATGCATTGACGACTGGACCTGCCGGGTCTTGTAACAGATCGGTCTGGCATGATCGTCCACCAGATAGGATACCGCTCTGGAGATGTTAAGCACGCCGGTCAGCACATTCAGGCATTCATCCTGAAAACTGGTCAGACCCGCTGGATTAATCGCTGGAGCTGTTCGCATCGCAATACCCCGCATCCTGTTTATTGTTGTCGTTATAGTTTTGCAGAATACGCAAACACAAAGCCAAAAACAAATTAATATATTAACTAAGCGGTCAGAAGTCAGTGAATGTTTTTAATGCAGGTCTGTCATCGCTGATGGCCGTTGCGAGAGCGTCCCCACAGGTAAACGGCGATTGACAGCAGGATCATCAGCAGCAGGGTGAGGCTGATCGGACGGCTGACAAAGATGCTCAGATCGCCATCGGCCACTCCCAGAGCCTGACGGAAGCGAGTCAGGAACACCGGCCCCAGTACTAGTCCCAGGATGATTGGCACCGCGGGAATCTCGTTTTTACGGAGGACATAGCCGAAAACGGCAAAGCCCAGAGCGATCAGGGCGTCGGAGAACTGATAATTCTGGCTGTAGCTGCCGATAAATCCCAGTACCAGAATAAAGGCGCCGATAAAGCGACTGCGGATACGGGTCAGGTTGACGATCCAGCGGGTGGCCACGCTGAGGTAGAGGAACACCACGATGTTCATCATAAACAGCGAGATGTATAGGCCGGAGATAAATTCCGGACGTTCGGCAAACAGAGCCGGACCCGGAACATAGTTATGTACCATAAATACCGCCAGCAGCATGGCCATCAGGGCGTCGGCGGGGATGCCAAACGCCAGCAGCGGGATCATGACCGAGGCGGTCACCGCGTTGTTGGAGGTTTCCGAGGCAATCAGTCCCTCTGGTGCGCCATCGCCGAATTTCTCCGGGGTTTTTGAGAACTTCTGCGCCAGGGTATAGGAGAAGAATTGCGAGCCGAACTCGCCGACGCCGGGCAGCAATCCCATCACCACACCGAGGGCAGCGGAGCGGACCACGGTAATCTTATGTTTCAGCAGGCTGATGGCACCGGAGAAAAAACCTTCGCCTTCAAGCCGGGTTACGGTGGAATCATTGCCTTTCTGGGACAGCAGCACAAAGGCCTGAGACATGGCGAATAAGCCGATAACGGCGGGTACCAGCGGAATGCCATTAAGCAGCCACTCCTGACCGAAGGTGTAGACCTGGCTGCTGAAGGAGCGATCGATGCCGACAGTGCCCAGGAAGATACCCAGCCCCAGCATCATGGCGGCTTCCACGACGTGTTTACGGTGTGCCAGCACCACAAAAATCATTCCCAGTGCGGCCAGCATGGCAAACTCGGCTGATCCGAACAGGCGTGCCACCTGGGACAGGGTTGGTGCCAGCAGTACCAGCGAAAGAACCGAAATAACGCCGCCCACAAAGGAGGAGGTGTAGGCGATCGACAGGGCTTTCCTGCCCTGACCCTTTCGGGTCATCGGGTAACCGTCGTAGGTGGTAAGCACTGCGACCGGGGTGCCGGGGGTATTCATCAGAATCGCCGGTATGGCTCCGCCGTACCAGGCTCCGCCATAGACCCCCAGCAGCAGCGAAACCCCTGCCAGTGGCTCCATCGAGAAGCTGAGCGGAAGCAGAATGGCAATAACTCCGGCCGGTTCCAGGCCGGGTATGGAACCGATGGTGACGCCGATCAGCGCACCGATAATGATGGCCAGCATCACATTCAGGGTGCTGACTTCATTGAGACCTAGCAGCAGGGTTTCCATCGCAGTATCACCTGTTACAGATATTGGTTGGCAAAGTCAGACCAGGAATCGGGTAGCAGCCCATACAGCCACGCATCCGGAAGCCAGACACTGAGCCCTGCGCGGAAAATAAGCACAACCGCCGACAGGGTGACCAGGCTGGTCAGAAACCAGGTTCGATTCAGCAAGCGGCAGAGCCAGAGCAGGGTGGTAACGAACATAAGCGTCGATAACACAAAACCAAGTACTGACAGGGTGTTGATATAAAGAAAGAACAGGGCGGCGGAGAACAGCGCCGTGCGGTAGCTGCTGAGGGTATCTACCAGGGCTTCCAGCAACCTGAGGCGCTTCAGGTAACCCCGCCTGACGGATTCGGCGACCCGAAGCGAAGCGAACAGCGCCACGATACCGATTCCCAGTCCGGAACCGAACATCGGCTGGATAAACCATCCCCGCCTGGTATTTATCCAGCTGGCTTCAAGGGGCAGCAGACAGAGCAGCAACAACGCACCTGCCAGAATGAACCAGTAGATACCGTAATGGCGTTGTTCGAGGAGCTCTTCGGTATCGGTATCATGAGTAAACTGAGGTTGGCTGTTCATCGCGGAGGACCGTCCATATTGAGGGTGCGGGCTGGAAACAGAAGGTGCGCGGCAGCAGGCCACTGAGCCTGCTGCCGCTGCAGCGTTTACTCCTTCATAAAGTCCAGCAGTTCTTCAGCCGCCAGATAGTCGTCGGCGATAACCTGCTCTGCCTCTTTACCGGCTACCCAGAAGATTCCTGCACCCGTCGTGGCGCTGATCTCTCTGGCACGCTCGGTGGACAGCGCTTTAGCGGCAATTTCCCCGATCCGCTGTTTAATGGCCTCAGGGGTGCCCTTTCTCACAAAGAGGCCATTCCAGGTGGTCTGGCTGATACCGGTCTGTTCGTTGAGAGTGGCAACATCCGGAGCGATGCTGAGGCGATCGCGGGTCAGAGAGGCCAGCAGTTTTACTTCGCCGGAGTTGAGGCAGGCCAGGATCAGCTGGGTGGTGGTGTTGATCACGTCGGCATCACCATTGGCCAGGGTGGAGCAGTCGTTGGCATCAAAAGCCGCGTCGGAGGAGAATCTGATTCCTTGCTGTTGTGCGGCCTTGAAGGTGATTGCCGTCGGCAGAGCCTGGTAACCGAAGTGGCCCAGCGATACCTTGTTGTTGCGGGAATATTCCGCCAGCTCCCTGACGTTGTTGTAGGGCGCATCCGCTTTGACCGCAAGCACAAAGGGGTAGTCCAGGAAGATGCCGACCGGCTCAAAGGTATCCTTTTGATACGGGGCGTTACCGGACAGCAGGTGGGTCGTGAGGATATCGGCAACGAAAGAGCCGATGGTCAGGCCGTCAGGACGGGCTCGGGAAACATCGGCGGCACCGACAATACCGGCGCCGCCGGGCTTGTTAACCACTGAAGCGGGCTTACCGGTTTCTTTCGCCATATCTTCGGCGATCATGCGGGTCAGAATATCCTCCAGATCACCCGGCGGCCAGGGCACGATGAACTTCACCGGACGATTCGGATAATCCGCGGCCTGGGTAACTGAACCCAGCACAGGAAGCACCGCAAGGGTAGCAACAGCACAGAGTTTTATTATTTTCTTCATGGTTTTTCCTCTGGTTAACATGTTAATTATTATTTTGTGGGTTTTTTCAGGGGTACGATCAGCACCGGAATCTCACTCTGGTGAATCACTTTCTGTGCGGTGGAACCGAGAAACATCCGAGACATGCTCGAGGTTTCGTGATCCCCCATGATGATCATGCTGGCATTCAGCTTCCTGGCGGCGCGGAGGATTGCTTTATCGGGCTTACCGTTCATCACCCGGACGATCGTAGGGTGAGGAAGCTGCAGGCTGGATTCGAGCTCGCTGTCGAGAAAGCGCTGAATCCGCTGTTCGATCAGTTCCCTGTAGCTTTCCATCAACTGGTGCTTATGTTTTGAGCTGGCGCCCTGGGGCAGAAAATCGTTGAGGATCTCGCTGACCGGCTCGACGGCATGGAGAAATATGATCTGTGCGCTATGCTCGATCGCCTGCTTGACAGCCATTCGAAAAGCCGGCCGGCTGCCCTCGCTGATATCGCTGGCGTAAAGGAGAGTTTTGATATCAGGTAGCATGGTTCACCTTCTCGACTCAGATCGTAGTTAGTTCAATTACAAAGCAAAGTTGAAGGAGTGAATATCAACCGTATGGTTGATCCCGGCCGCAAGCACCGGATCGCTCGACGTAGCCGCTGTTTCAGGCCCCGCCTTACCGCTGAATGCCGGCTCCGGCAAGCAGCATCTGCCCGCAGAAGCCCTGGCAGGTCGGGGTGTGCGCTCCCGGAAGGGAGAAGCAGGAACAGCTGCATCAGGGGCAAAAAAACGCGGGCCGGGGAGTTCAAGGCCCGCGAAACAGTCACTTGTTGATATTGAGGATCTGCATATGGGTGTACTCCAGCAGGCCCTCCTCGCCAAATTCAACGCCGAAGCCCGACATCTTGCAGCCTCCGAAGGGAGCATGGGGCAGTACCTCGGCATGGCCATTGATCCAGGCGGTACCGCACTCCAGCCTGCTGGCTATCTCGACGGCTTTTCCGGTGTCGGTCGACCAGACTGAGCCGCCCAGACCTGCGTCAGCCGAGTTGGCCCTGGCAAGGGCATCATCAATGTCGGTGTAGCGGATGACCGGCAGTACCGGACCAAACTGTTCTTCATCCACCAGCCGCGTGCCGTCGGTGATATCGGCAACAATAGTTGGCGGATAGAAGTAGCCCTTACCCTCCAGCGGCTCTCCGCCGCATAGAATGCGGGCGCCATCGGCCCGGGCATCATCAACCAGATCGCAGACAATCCGGTACTGGCTGGCATTCTGTACGGGACCAAAGGTGGTGCCCGGTTCGAGTCCGTTACCTGTGCACTGGGCCTGAGCGATCTCAGCCAGCCTGGCGCAGAGGGCATCATAGATATCGTCGTGGACATAGAGCCGCTTCAGTGCCGCGCAGGTCTGGCCCATATTGAGGAACGCCGTCTGGAAAATGCCTTCAGCGATCGCGTCGACGTCGGCATCGGGCAGGACGATGGCCGCATCGTTGCCGCCCAGTTCCAGCGTCAGGCGCTTCAGGTTTCCGGCGGCGCTGTTCATGATGCGCTGGCCGGTCGGGGTAGAGCCGGTAAATACGATTTTACTGATGCCGTTATGGGCGCTCATGGCGCCTCCGATGTCCCCCTTTCCCGTGACAACATTCACCACACCAGCTGGCAGTTCCTGATTCATGATTTCGACCAGCTTCAGGGTATTCAGTGGCGTATATTCGGAGGGTTTGCAGACCACCGTATTACCCGTCCGCAGGGCCGGCATAATGTGCCAGATAGCGATCATCAGCGGCCAGTTCCAGGGGGTGATTGAACCGATAACGCCCAGCGGCCGGTAGTGTGCTTCGATACGCTTGTGTTCTGAGTCCTCGATGACTTTTACCGGAATATCCAGGTCGGCATTGTAACGGGTCCAGGCGACAGCCCCGCCTACTTCAGCCTGAGCCAGAAACATCGGCTTGCCCTGTTCCCGCACGATAATTTCGGCCAGTTCATCGGCGCTGGCTTCAATACGGTCAGCAATCCGATGCATCGCCCCCGATCGTTCTTCGTCGCTGCTGTATTGCCAGCTCTTAAAGGCTTCGGCGGCAGCCGCTACGGCGGCGTCCAGCTGATCTGCGGACGCCAGAGGGGCGCTGGTAACGACCTCTTCCGTGGCCGGGTTGAGGACGTCAAAGTTACCGGCCGCTCCCACAACTTTTTCGCCGTTGATGGTCAGTGCGAAGTCTGTCTGCATGTTCATTCTCCTTAAACGGAACAGGCCCCGAAGTCAGGGCCCTGTATAGTCAGATGGGCCGGCTGGCCCGCTGATCAGAAAGGTATGATGGCGATGACCTGAGCGTACAGGTTGTCATCGTCGGTGTTCTGGGCGCTGTTATCGCTGTCCGGTGAGTAGATACCGATAAGCGGGCTGATAATCAGATGATCATTAACCACCCACTCGGCGTAGATATCGAGCTCCTGCCCGTTGGAGTTGAAAGCGCCAACGGTTGTGGAGTCGCTGAAATCAAAGTACAGAGCGCCAATCGTCAGGGTTTCTGTGGGTTGGGCTTTCAGGGCCAGATGATGGATATCGGCGGAAGAGCCGAATGGGCCGGCGTAGTTAGCTGCGACCTCACCCTGGAACCAGGTGCCGTATCCGCGATTAAAGCCGAAGAACAGCGAGTCGAAGCCCCGGTCATAGCTGGTATAGCGATAGCTCAGCTGCGGCGACCAGGGGGTATCGGCAAAGGTCCAGCCCGCCTCAGCGTACCAGGCCCTGGCGTCGGCCGAGTTATCGCCCTGGGACTGGTCCACAAACTCCGCTGAAAGGAACAGGTTTTCGACGCCTGCGTTACCCTGATACCGAAGGCTCAGGGTTTTCTGGCCGTCCCGGGCGTCATTACCGTCGGCATCCAGACCCTTAATATAGGTTGTGCCGAAAGTGCCGATCTCGCTGATATGTTCGATGTTCAGACCGCCCAGTTCCATTTCTGCCTGGGCCTTGTTATCAGAATTCAGGTAGAACAGATCAGCGCGCAGTCCATCTTCACCTCCGAGACGGGCGATAGCCGTCTTATCAAAGGCTTTTCGAGCGGCCAGCCAGTAGGCGCCACCCCGATTGGAACCCGGGAACACGCCTTCACCCAGATTCAGTGAATCGCCGTTGATCAGGAAGCCGTCGCCGATCGAGAATTTCTGTCGACCAAAAGAGATATCCAGCATGTCGGTACGGAACCCCGCGTAAGCATCTTCCAGGGCGGTACGGCGTTCGCTGCCATCGCTGTTTCCACCGGCGTCACCGTCACCCCAGGTGCCGGACGCCAGCACGCTGAACCCGCCGTAGAGACTGTTCTGTTCTGATACCGCTTTGCTGCCGCTGAAGCCGGCTTTGATATAGCCTTCCTGCCAGTCGGAGCCATCGCCGCTTTTGCCGAGATAGTTTTCCTGACTACTGAACGCGCCCGCGACCGCTTCAATATCCAGATTCAGTTCTGCACCATCTTCGCTATAGAGGTTATATGCAGCAGCGGATCCCGATGCTGCGGCGACGGATGTAGCCAGCAGCATGGCTGGAAGATGGTGGTTGAAATTGTGTCTCATGGACAGGATTCTCCGGGGATAGTGTTTTTGTTTTTATGGCATCGGCGGTGATCGAAGGGGGGGGATGACCGCGAATGTGTAACAGGCATATTGCAGCGGGATTCAGTTGGGAAAGTAATCAACCGTATGGTTGATCCGATGGTGGTTATCGTTGAAAACAGCTGTCTTTGTGGCTTGAATAGGAACAGGTTCAATTCAGGATTCAGTCGTATGATGACCGGCAACAGCGTTCCGAACGAGTTTCAGCACAAAGCGCTTGAACTGATCAACAGTCTGTTGTCCCTGAGTGATTCGGTGTTTTTTCTGGTAGAGCCGGATATGCAGCATCGGGGCGCGGTGGTTTTCAACAGCCCGTCCGATCTGGAAAAAGAGTATTCAGCAACTTACTGGAAAATGGATCCGCTTAACCCGGAACGCTTCCGGAACCGGGATGACAGGGTAGTGACCCTGGACTCGCAAATGGCACCTCACCTGCTCAGACAGACGATCTATTTTCAGGAGTTTATGGTGCCTCACAACCACCGCTATGTGACAGATATGTTTTTTCGACAGGAGGGAGAGATCATTGCGGTGCTGACCATGTTGCGGGAGGAGTCGCTGGGCAATTTCTCGCAACAGGAACTGGCGCTGCTGAACAGGCTTCAGCCCTTTTTTGAGTACAGCCTGAAATCGGTCTGGCTGCCCCGGAGAAACAGTCAGCGAAACTCAGTTTCACAAAAATATGGTCTGACGGAGCGGGAGGTCGATGTGATTGAGCTTCTGCTGAGTGGTGCAACCAATAAAGAGATTGCCGCGGAGCTGAGTCTGGGGCTGGCTACGGTAAAGACTCACCTGCACCATATTTTTCAGAAAACTGAGGTACAGTCCCGAAGTGAGCTGGTGGCAAAAGTGCTGCTTGATCTGCAACACTGACTCCCTGTGAACCTTCCCGCACCAGCTGATAACCGACAGCGGTCAGCCGGAAGCGGTCAGCCGGAAGCGGTCAGCCGGAAGCGGGAAGCCGGAAGAGGGAAGGTGGCGTTGTTTGTGCGGTCAGTCCAGCGGGTGGACGGTCTGGTTCAGTAGTGTTGCAAAGGCGCCTACCGGGAAGTTATTCAGCTTACCGAAGTCAGTGCCTTCGTAGCCAGTAATCTTGCCGGTGGTTTTCATTCGCTCCAGATCGATCATAATCACGCCCAGAGTCGGGATGACTTTTTCGCGCCAGACGAAAAAGTACAGTTTCTCCGCGATTTTGTAGTAGTGACAGAGATCGGTTTCAGCGAGTCCCTGCTCGACTCCCTGCAGGCACTGCCAGGTGTAGTAGTCAGTGTTCAGGTAGATGTGCTCGTAACGTTCATGGGGGCTGTACCGGTACTGCACCCGCTTACCCACAAGCTCCTCCGTTTGCCGGTGTCCGTCCCCGTCGGAGAAAGGCTGATTTATCCTGGCCTGCAGGAATGTTGCATCGACCGGTGTCAGCAGATCGCCATCGTTAACCCGCTGATACACAGGGCGCATGGTTTCGTCTTTATCGGGCAGCCTGCCGGTAACCAACGTGGCATTGCCGTTTTCCAGGTTCAGCACCATGCTGATGCTGGTGGCGGTTTCCGATGATGTTATAAAGTCCACAAAATAGATGCCCGGGCGCAGTGAAGTGGCCGTGTAGCTTTCTGTCATCGCAGGATTTTTTCCCGGACCTTTTACGATCTGCCAGCTCAGTGACTGCCCGCTGCTAAAGCTGTAGCGAATCACCCGGCCATCCTCAGAATGAAGATCAAGGCTGATGCCTGCCAGCTCATCGGTATAGTCGAGGGTATTTGCGTCGGTGGCAAAGCCGTCGGCAAGTTCACCTACCTGAACCCATTCGGTAATTTTATCCATGCGCAGCTCCTGTTCTGTGGTGTCTGTATTGCTGTTTTATACGGAGCTATGCTGTCATTCCGGTACAGGCAGGACTATCAATCAGAAGGTTGAGTCGCGGATAAAGAGGTATCGCCCCACAATGCTGCGCTGGTCAGATCGGTTCTGTTTTCGAACCTTTCAGTTGATCAGCCCGCATATCGCCTCGGGGGCGTTGTAGAAGCGGCTTAACTGGACTATTTCACTTCTCCCATGCTCTGTTCTGAGCAGCATCGGTACCCCCTGAATGCCATGCTGATGTTGAATGATAGCCGCCTGAGTCGCTGTTTTTTCGGCCTGTACTGCCGTAGCCGCCGCGTTAAGCTGCTGTAGTAACAGAGTTTTATCAGTGTCCGGGAAAAAACGACCTAGTGCCGTGATGACGGGCTCGGGGTCTGCCGCGGAGATGCCGTCAATATAACGCGCTTTCTGTAACTGATGGGCCAGTGACATCTCAGCCTGGGCACCGCAGGAATGCAGTAGCGCTGCAGCCCTGGCTGTCATATCTGAATCAAGGATTTCATCGGCGCTCCGGAGAATATTTCTGGTGTAGAGCGGACTGAATTCCTTACCGGTCAGGCTGGCGATGCGCTGATCGTGTTGTTGGGCTATCTGGCCGAAACCATCCCCCATCCGCTGCGTGCCGGCTCCCTGGAACAGGGCCCTGTGCAGAACTTTAATCCGGGCGTCTGAGGCGCACAGTGCTTCAATAATGTCTGCTGCGCCGTAGCACCAGCCGCAGTAAGTGTCGTAAATCAGCGTGAATTCGACGGACTGAATTGAGTTCGATGGCATGGAGCAGCCTGCTGGTGGTGCTGACGGGCACTCTGCTGCCCGTCAGGATCTGATGGAATCTTCGAAGTGTCGCCGGAGCCGCTTTAGCAAACGCCTATGGCCACTGCATTTCACCTTTGATGACTTTGGCGCTCAGTTCCAGGGTGGCGTCCTTTGCAAACTCAGGGAAATGTCCGGACATCGCGTCGGTCAGTCCGGCCGCGTCAGCGGCCTGGATGGCGGCATCTTCAAACGTCCGAACGTAGTTGCGGGTGAATTCTACCGCGCTGGCATCCTCTGAACTGGCACCGACAAAGTGGCCGGGAACGATTTTTTCGGGCTGCAGAGCCAGTATCTGGTCCAGTTTCGCGAGCCAGTTGTCACGGGATTCAGCGGTCTGATTGTCAGCCATCCAGACATGCATGTTCTCATAGACGATCACACCGCCGGTAACGGTTTTGATGGACGGTATCCAGACAAAGGTATGCTTCGGGTCCTCGCCGTTGAGGCCGATAATTTTCAGTTCTTCGCCGTCAACGGTCAGGGTATCGCTCTTCAGAAGCGAAGGCACAACGCTTTTCCGGGGGGCGTTTTCACCGAGAATGGGGCCCCAGTAGGAGATCTTTCGATCGATGGTTTTTCTGATATGGGCCAGCGTCTCTGCCGATGCGACGATCTCGGCTTCGGGGTATGCGTCAGTAATCACATCCAGACCAAAATAGAAGTCGGGGTCGCCGTGACTGATATAGACGGTGGTCAGGTCCTTACCGCTGTCCTGAATCATTTTCAGTACCGAGCGGGCATCGTTGCGCTGGAACTGGGCATCGATCAGCACGGCTTCAGTTGGTCCCGTAATCAGCGAGGAGGTAACCGGGAACAGGCTTTTTTCACCGGGGTTAAATACCTCCAGTGATAAGTCTGCGGCCTGAACAGCAGACAGTGCCGAGCAGAGAGCCAGTGTTGCCGCCGATGCGAGCTGCTTCAATGAAAGTGACATATTGTTTCCCTCGTTAGAATTTAATGGTTGGATTAACTATATGTTGCAATTTGTGACCGTTAAACCGAGTATCTGGCAATTAACTGTTGCGTAAATCGGACATATCATGGACAAAATTACAGCTGCCAGTGTTTTCGTCGCCATTGTTGAGCGGGGTAGCATGACGGCTGCTGCGGATACTCTGGATATGTCCCGGTCGATGGTGACCCGCTATCTGGCAGCCATCGAAGACTGGGCCGGTACCCGGCTGCTGCATCGCTCGACCCGGAGGCTGAGTCTCACTCCTGCGGGGGAGCAGGTCACAGAGCACTGCCGGCAATTGCTGAGAATTGCCGAGCAGCTCAGCAGCAGTTCCGATATTGAGGAGGCCCCGCCGCAGGGGCGTCTGCGTATTGCCTGCCCGCCGAGTCTGGGGCAGGACATTCTGACACCGGTATTTCAGCGTTATCTTGAACGCTATCCGGGGGTGAGTATTGATCTCCATGTCAGTAATCAGACTGTTAACCTGATAGAGGAGCGTATTGATCTTGCCATCAGGGTTACCAACGAACTGGATCCGAATCTGATTGCCCGGAAGCTGGGGGACTGTCCTTCGGTGGTCTGCGCGGCGCCGGCTTATCTGGAGCGGGCGGGTGTGCCTGTGCAGGTGCAGGATCTTACCGGCTTCAACTGCATGAGTTATTCCCGGTTTGGCAAGAGTCTGTGGCTGTTTGAGCGTGAGGAGGAGGTGTTCTCTGTTCCCGTTAGTGGCAATCTGACCGCTAATGATCCGTCAGTTCTTTTACAGGCTACGATCGAGGGGATCGGAATATCGATGCAGCCGGAATACTCTGCGAACACTTACATAGAAGAGGGGACTCTGGTGCGGTTGTTACCTGAATACCGGCCGCAGACCCTGGGTGTTTATGGGCTGTACAGCTCCCGACAACATATGCCCAGAGCACTGCGGGCCATGATCGATATGCTGGTGGAGTCACTGGCATAACCGTGTTGCGGCGTCCTTTCGGGGAGAGCGTTGCAGGTCCCGCTGAATCTATACAAAAGCAATACCGTTAAGAGCGTGTTCGGCGCAGTCCATGTCCTGCTGTTCCGTGGCACCGGAAACGCCGATGGCGCCGACCAGATGAGAGTCATGAAAAAGGGGGATGCCGCCACCAAACATGGCGATATTGTCCTGCTGGATAAGGCTGGTCAGCAAATGCGGCTTATCTTGCAGCCGTGATGGCCACTGATCGGTGGGGACTCTGAAGCTGACTGCCGTCCAGGCTTTCCGGCGGGCGATCTCGGTGGAAGCCAGTGGGGCCTGATTATGCCGCTCCATTGCCAGTGGATTGCCATGGGAATCCAGTACCCAGCAGCAGACAGCAAGGTTCTGCTCAGTGGCGTATTGGCAGGCGGCACGGCAGAGGGATGCTGCGGTCTGGCCGTCGAGGCTGTAGTGTCTGATAATCATGAAAAGAAAGGAGCTCGGCGGGGAGCTCCTGAGATTCGCAGTGGCTGATTACAGACTGAAAACGACGTTAACCTGGCCGGTTCCGGAGCTTGGGAAGTATTCGCCGATCACTTCTCCTTTGCCCTGGTAGTTGTCCCAGCCAAGAGCGCCGAACAGCATGGCAGTATCGTGCATTCCCCCCTCACCGGAGCAGTGCTGAGCGTAATCCGGCAGCATCTTCAGGAAGGTGCTGATTTCGCCCTGTTGCCACAGATCCAGAACTCGCAGATCAACCTGCCGGTTAAACTCCCGGGAAATGGTAAAGGTGCCGTTGTTAGCCTCGTAGTCATCATTGTCCCAGATGCGATGGGACAGGGAACCCGAGGCCAGCAGCATGACCTTGTTGTCGCTGGCTTCGATCGCTTCACGAATGGCTTCTCCCAGTTTCCGGGACGATTCCAGACTGTGAACGGTGCACCAGCCGGCAACGGAAACGACTTTCAGGTCGGATTCCGGGTTCATATAGCGCATTGGTACGATGGTGCCGTATTCCAGATCCAGAGTCTCAACCTGGTGAGACAGCGTGTACACGCCTTTTTCTGTCGCTTTTTCCGCAATCAGGTCACCCAGGGCTGGGTTACCCGGGTAGTCATACTCCAGATTCTGGATAAAGTGTGGGAATTCGTTGCTGGTATAAACGCCTTTGAAGTGCTCTTTTGCATTGACGTGGTAGCCGTTATTCACCAGCCAGTGGGTGTCCAGCACAACAACTGTGTCAGCTCCTGCTGCACGGGCACGGCGGGCGATTTCTCTCTGGCCGTCGATAGCCTGCTGGCGGCAGCCCTCCAGACGTCCCGGTTGCTCAGACAACAGCATTGTGGGGACGTGTGTGATCTTCGCTGCCAGTACAATCTCTCCCATTGTATTACTCCCATTGTTTGTTCTTATTGAGTCAATGATAACGAGCCCGTAGTGGCTCTGCTGCTGCCTTCAGGACCCCTGTGATATGTATTGTTAACATATTAACGATATCTATAATGATTAACATGTTAACTAAAGTCAACATTGATCCGGGAATTCCACATCAGCCTTCATGACTCAGACAGAACAGCTATCCGGCTACATCAGGTTAAAAGAATATGGCAGGCTCAGGGGAACTGCCCCTGAAAGTTCAGGGTTTCAGTTTGACCAGGTCATTCAGCAACGCGCTTAAGGATTCCAGCTTCTCGGCTCCAAACTGACGGATAAATTCCTGGTAGCGGGCATCGACAACCGGGCTGAGCTGTTCAAACAGACGGAGAGACTTCGGGGTCAGGTTAATTAACGTACGTCGCTGATCTTCTTCTGATTTTCGTTTCCGGACATAATCCTGCTGCTCCAGCCGCTTGATAATACCGGTCAGGCTGGGGCTCAGAATGCAGCAATGCTGTGCCAGCTGTTTGGATTCCAGCTCGCCGTAGGCATTCAGTGCTCTCAAAACTCTCCATTGCTGCTCGGTGATATTGTTTTCCTGAAGAAAAGGGCGGAAAAACTCCATCGTCGCCTCGCGGGCTTTCAGCAGCTGCAATGGTATGGAGTCTTCAAATTTACGCATATATCCACCAGATCCTTAATATCTTATCTAACGCTATTTTCTGCCGGATCTGTCGCCACTTCAACCGCTCCGGCATTTAAATGTCTCTCTGGCCCGATGCATCAACATCCGGTCGCAGGCTGGAGTGCTGCCGGTTACAGCCCGCTGACTATCGGACGGGTATCAGGGACTGACAGCCTGATCGACAGGGGGAGGGAAGCGATTGACAGCAATCAGCTGTTGCAATATGCTTAACATATTAATTAATATATTAACTAACTGATGGGTGTCTGCAGTACCACCAGTTGAAGCTGCCTGTTCCGGTCACCGCAAGTTCTGCTCAGGCCGATGAATATGCGGGATCGTCAGAAGTAAAACAATAATGGAGAGTCGGGATGAAAAAACTATCGTTTCTACTGGTGGGGGCTATCTCATCGCTTGTACTGTCACTCGTTTCCAACGCAGCCTCAGCTGCTCAGACCCTGCGTGTGGCCAGCTGGTTGCCGCCCACTCACCCCCAGAATGCAGTCGTGCTGCCCACCTGGGGAAAGTGGATCGAGGAAGCTACGGGCGGGCGTGTCACGCTGAAAATCGAATACGGAATGGGTCACCCCAAAACCATGTTCGAGCTGGTTGAGGATGGGGTGGTCGATGCCAGCTGGAGTTTTCATGGCTATGTGCCGGGGCGCTTTGCGCTGACTCAGATCGTTGAACAACCGCTGCTGGGGGTCTCTGCTGAAGCCGCATCTGTCGCGCACTGGCGTGTTCACAACAAGTTTCTTGCCGGAGCCAACGAGCACGATGGTCTGGTTCTGGCCGCCCTTTTTACCCATGGTCCCGGACAGATTCACTCTGTTGATCCGGTCGGATCGCTGGCTGACCTGAAGGGCAAGAAGATTCGCCTGGGCGGTGGCGTCCAGGGAGAGCTGGGGCATCGTCTCGGGGTAACACCGGTAGGGGCTCCGGCCCCGAAAGTGTACGAGATGTTGCAGCAGGGTGTTATCGACGGTGTCTTCCTGCCCATGGCCGAGCAGAAAATGCTGCGCCTGAAAGAGGTGGCAACCAATGTGGTTGCTCTTCCGGGTGGCATGTATCTGGGCAGTTTTTCGATTTTTCTGAGTCCCGACTTTATGGACAGCCTGAGTCCGGAAGATCAGCAAGCCATCCTTTCCGTTTCCGGTGAAAAATTATCTGCACTGGCGGGGCAGGCATGGGATGAAGGCGATATTGAAGGGTTGAAGGCTGCTAAGGCCTCGGGCGTCAACGTCCTGGAACCGGTCGCAGGCGATGCCATCACCGTTGAGTTTGAGAAACTGACCGAGGGTATGGACCAGAAGTGGCTGGCCAGTGTGGCTGACCGTCTCGGACAGGCTGAGGCTGAGCAGGCCCTGCAGGAACTCAGAAATATCGCTCGCAGTTATCCTGAGTAAGGAGCGGGAACATGAGGTTTGGTGCCTGGCTGGCAGCACATTATGAAGAGCAGGGGCCGGTTCGTGGGCTGGCCTTTGTTCTCGAGATGATCGCTGCAATTACTCTGATGGCGTTGATGTTGCTGACATGCATGGACGTAGCGGGTCGTTATTTTCTGGATAACTCCATCGATGGGGTGACTGAGCTGACTGAGATTGCCATTGCCATCATCATTTTTGCGGAAATGCCGATCGTCACCTGGCGTGGAACCCATGTGGTTGTGGATGTGCTCGACAGCTGGCTGGGCAATACCCTGGTCAAGTGCTTTGCCCTGCTTTCCGCATTGCTGATTGCCACATCGCTCTATTTTCTTGGCCATCGAATCTACGAACTGGCTGCCCGCTCGATTCTCCGTAAGGAAGTGACCGAGTATCTGCAATTGTCGGTGGGAATCATCGTTCAGTACATCGCCGTTATGAGTTGGGTGACCGCTCTGGGGATGCTGACCTACGGCTGCTACCGGTTGCTGTTTGTGCAGCGGGACTGATTCGTTATCGCGATCTTATAAGAGGCTTCTGTTATGGCTGTTGCGCTGGCCGGTTTTTCGATTCTGCTACTTCTGATCATTATTCTCCGGGTGCCTATTGCGTTCGCTATGGGGCTGGTCGGTTTCTTCGGTTTTGCTTACCTGATGGGCCTGAGCTTTGACAATCTGATGGATTTTCGCTGGAAAGGGGCGCTGAGTATGGCGTCCAAGCGGGTTATCGATACGGCGCAGGAATACAGCCTGTCGGTGATCCCGCTGTTTATTCTGATGGGCAACCTGGTCACCCGATCAGGCTTGTCCCAGGAGATCTATCGGGCTTCCAACGCCTTTCTGGGGCATTTCAGAGGCGGACTGTCGATGGCTACCGTGGTTGCCTGCGGTGGATTTTCAGCGATCTGCGGGTCCAGCCTGGCCACTTCAGCCACCATGGCCAAAGTGGCTATGCCGCCCATGCGCTCCTACGGTTACTCCGATTCCCTGGCCACCGCATCTATCGCGGCCGGTGGAACTCTGGGAATTCTGATTCCTCCCAGTGTCATTCTGGTTATCTATGGCCTGCTCACGGAGACCAGTATCCGGGAACTCTTTGCGGCCGGATTTATTCCCGGAATTCTAGGAATACTGCTCTACCTGGGGGCGGTGCGTTACGTGGTCTGGCGTTCTCCGGACGCGGGCCCCTGCGGCGAGCGTCTGCAGTGGAAAGAGCGGCTCGATGCACTGAACGGTGTCTGGGGCACCCTGTGCCTGTTCACCCTGGTGATGGGGGGGATCTATGTCGGCATCTTCACACCCACCGAAGCGGCTGGTATCGGGGCCGGGGGAGCATTTGTCATCGCCCTGACACGCCGTTCGTTAACGCTGGCTACGCTGTTTGAAATTCTGACCGATACGGCGCGGACCTCGGCCATGCTGTTTGCGGTCCTGATCGGTGCTCTGATCTTTTCCAACTTCATTAATCGGGCAGGCCTGCCTGAGGATTTACTGGCGTTTGTTTCCGGTATGGATGTGTCGCCACTGGCGGTTATTTTCGTGATCCTGCTGATTTATACCGTGCTGGGAATGGTATTTGAGTCGCTGTCGATGATTCTGCTGACAGTCCCCATTTTCTTTCCACTGGTCGAAAGCCTGGGTTTTGATCTGGTGTGGTTTGGAATCGTTGTGGTGGTGGTCACTGAAATCAGTCTGATTACACCGCCGGTCGGGATGAACGTCTTCGTGCTGAGCGCAGTGCTGCGGGATGTCAAAGCGGGAACCATATTCAGAGGGGTAACGCCGTTCTGGTGTGCCGATATCGTTCGATTAGTGCTGGTCACCCTGGTCGCACCGATCGCCCTGATGCTCCCCGAGATTCTGTACCGCTGATATGGAGCCGGGTGTCGAATAAGAAGACGTCGAACAAAGAGACGTCGGGTAAAAGGCGTCGGGTAAAAGGCGTCGGGTAAAAAAACGTCGACTAAACGGATCGCCGGCTGAAGGCGGAGGAATAGCTATTTATGTTGCCTGAGATTAAATCGATACTTTACGCATCGGACCTGGAACCGGGAGCCCGTCAGGCTTTTCGTCTGGCGATCAGCCTGTCTCGTCAGCACGATGCGGAAATCACCTTCCTGCACGTGATTGAACCGCTGGGGCGAGGGGCTGAAAACATCATTAAAAGCTACGTGGGTGATGAGCTGGTTAAAGAGCTGCAGGACGCCAGTCTCGATAGCCTGAAAACCAGGGTGAAAGAGCGGCTGCTGCGTTTTTACCGGCAGGAGCTGGATGAGGCGAATGGGCCGGTCGTCAGAGTGACCCCCAGGGTTGAAGAAGGTCCCGCAAATGTCGTTATTCTGGATATTGCCGAACAGATGGATGCCGACCTGATTATTATGGGGACCCGTAATCACAGCTCGCCCCTCGGGCAGCTGTTACTGGGCTCTACCGCCAATAAGATTATCCATCAGAGTGAACGGCCGGTGATGGTGGTTCCACTCAGGAAGGCGCCTTAGCCGTTGATCCTGCCTGCTGAGGGCTGGAGAGTGTCGCAGCTGTAAAATCCCTTTACTGAGCGATATCATCAGCCCAGCGGTTAAAGCCCGGCTACGGCCGCGCCCTCTCTTCCATATCCGGCAGCTGCGCTGGTATTTTGTGGCAGGGGCATTTTCAGCCCGGGGCCTGCATAGCCCACAAGGATCCCGACCGGCGGCGAAGTTTCTTCTCATCGTCCTGCTGTACTTACTAAACCTGCTTCAGGAATGGCGCCGTGCTGGCAATACTGGGAATTACCGTACCGATCTTCTCCATTATCCTGCTGGGCTTTCTGACGGTCAGGACCGGAACCTTATCGCCGCTGGTGGTTCGTGGCATGGGCCATTTTGTGGTGACCTTCGCCTTGCCGGCATTACTGTTCGGGTCTCTGGCCAGCCGCTCGCTGGATGAGACGCTCAATATGGACTGTCTGGCGGCTCTGACACTGACCGGAGTCGCTACTTTTCTGCTCAGCGTTTTTGTCGCCGGTCGGTGGAGAGGCAAGAGCCTCAGAGAAAGCGCCTTTCACGGCCTCGGCAGTGCCATGAGCAACAGTATATTTATTGGCATGCCGATCCTGCTGCAGCTGTTTGGCAGCCAGGCATCCATTGTGGTTGCGCTAGCGGTGATCGTCGAGACCTGCGTGCTGCTGCCCCTGACGTTGAGTCTGGCCGAGCTCAGTGGCCAGCGGGGGCAGCCGGTTATTCAGGTTCTCAGGATACTGGTTGTTCGAACTCTGCGAAATCCGCTGATACTGGCCATTCTGCTGGGGATGCTTGCAGGCGCGCTGGAGATCCCGCTCCCGGGACCGGTCCGGAAAATCATCGAGCTGCTGGGAGGTGCTGCGACGGCATTGTCGCTGCTGGTTATTGGTGGAAGCATGGTCGGCCAGTCTCTCCGGGGTCAGCGTGTGGATCTGGCGCAGATGGTCGGGTTCAAGTTGTTCGTGCACCCTCTGATGGCAGTGCTGGTGATTACTCTGTTGCCGCCCTTTGATCCGTTGTTGCAAACGTCCATAGTCATTATCGCCTGCCTGCCCATGGCCGGTGTGTTTCCGGTGCTGGCCCAGGCGCACGGGCAGGGCAGTGTGGCCTCCACCGCCCTGGTGATTGCGGTAGTGACCTCTTTTTTAACCATCAGCCTGGTCATGCTGGGTCTGGAACAGTTCGGCCGGATCTCCTGACGGAGTCCGATATGCCACCGATCGCACTCAGTAACCCCCCGTGCTGTCCGGCGAGTACCGATATACCGGTATCCGGTGAATACCGGAACCGGGTCGCGATTCCATACCTGTTCGGTGATGCTGGCTATGGTCGGTCCGATAACCCGATCGACGCTTATAAACAGCGGTGATTCAATTCTTTCCGGATGCGGACTCACACTTCAGGATTTGATCTGCTTTATCGAGCTGATAACATTAGCCTGATTGTATGTTCTGAACGGATAACATGACGGCGCCTGAAAGGATTCTGAACAAAAACAATGCAGTAGTAAGAAACATAGCAGAAGGTAATAGCTATGCCTCAGGCAGTGAATCAGAATTCCGGTCGAAACTTCCACCTGTCCCCGCTGTTTTTCATCCTCTGTCTTTTCCTGTTATCCGCCTGTGAAAGCCAGGAAAAACCACTGACAATCGGATTGATCACCAATAATCCCAATGGGCTGAAAAATGTGCAGGGATTTAAGGATGGCATGACGGAGCAGGGGTACATCGAAGGTGAGCATGTCAGTTATCTGTCTGAAGATGCACCTGTCCGTGGTCAGGCTCTCAGGGAGCGGCTGAGGTCTTTCGTCGACCAGCGGGTAGACCTTATTTTTACCGCGGGTACTCCAACCGGCATAGCCGCCTGGCAGGCGACTGCAGGTACCGATATTCCCGTTATCTTCGGGGTGATCGCCGATCCGGTTAAGGCCGGTGTCATGAGCGATCTGACGGCCCCCGGAGGTAACCTCAGCGGTGTCAGAATCAGCCGTAATCAGGCCCTGCGCATGGAGCTGTTTTTACGGCTGGTACCGACCACCCGCCGTATCCTGATCCCCTTCAACCCCAACGACCCCGCAGCAACCAGCGCGGTGGCGCAACTGGAAGAAAATACCCAGCAACTCGGCATAGAGATTATCAAGCAAGCCTGTCCCGACAATGATGCGGTGGTTCAGCTCCTCGGTAATTTCCCCGGGGATGTGGATGCCGTTTTCCTGCTTCCCGACAGCGTAGTGAACAAGCACATCAGTGAGTTTGTCCGCATCTCGCTGGAGCGGAAGATACCTGTATCCGGACCCAGTAACACCCAGGTGGAAAAGGGAGCGTTGATGGGATACGGCATTATTCATCATGACGCCGGATATCAGGCAGCGCGTATGGCGCATCAGGTTCTGCAGGGCGTCAGTCCTGCCAGTCTGCCCGTGGAAACGGCTGAGTCCTACCTGGGGATTAACCTGGCCACCGCACAGGCCATTGGCGTCGAAGTGCCGGAGCACCTGCTTCGACAGGCAAAAGTCATTGTCCGTGTGCCCTGAATATACAGGCGGAGACAGGATGAAGTGTGTTTGTATCCCATAGTAAAGGCCGTTTCCGGTATATACCGGGTCCGGATATCGCCGAATGACTCCTGAACCGGACCAGGCGCCCGGCAGCAGTCTGCGTCGGCGCCTGCTACAGATATTTCTGGCCCTGACCTTTGGCCCGATACTGCTGATCACACTGATCTCCGGCAGCTCGAGTTATCAGTCGATGACGACTCAGCATCAGGAGTTGCTTGAGCGCACAGCGGAAAATGTGGAGCAGAAACTTCGTGCTGTTTTCCTGCAGGTGCAACGGGACATGGCGGTGCTCAGCAGCGTCGCCGGACTGACGGCTCGTGATCGTCAGGGCCGACAGGATCTGGTACAGGCGCTGTTACTCAGCAACCCGCAGTATCAGACGATTCGTCTGATCGATTCCACCGGAAAAACGGTGGTCAGCGCATCCCGCACCCGGGCAGCCGGTGACGACAGTGAGTCGGGCAGTCTGACTTCCGACTATATCCGGACTGCGCTGACTACCGGCAAGCCGTACATCGGCTATATCGGGTTCGACAATCAGCTCCGCGAGCCGATGGCTCATTTTATCTATCCTCTGACAGATCCCCGTACCGGCACGGCCCGGTACGCCTTGTTCAGCGAACTGCGTTTCAAACCGGTCTGGGATGAGCTGGCGCTGATCGGCCAGAAGGGAGGAAGAGAGGCCTATATCGTTAACGACAGCGGACGGGTCGTGGCCCATCGAAACCCGAGTCTGTCCCTTCGTGACACCCGCATCGGGCCTGATTTTGAGCACCAGGGGACCGGGCTGTCGGGGATATCTTCCATCATTTATATAAAGCGGGTCAGACTTTATCGCCAGGTACTGAGGGTGGTTGTTGAAGAACCCACCAGCCAGGCCAATCGCCTGATTCGCCGGGTTCTGTCTACCGAGATTGCGACGGCTTTTATCGCCCTGGTGATCGCTTTCATGTTCCTGAGATATTTCAGAAACATTCTGTTCGTTCCTCTGGAAAAGCTGTCCCGGTCAGCTCGGGCACTCAGCATGGGCGACTATCCGGCACCGATTAAAGGGACCCGGATACAGGAAGTGGACAGCCTGCTGTTTGCTTTTAATCATATGGTCACCGAACTGAAGGCCGCCCACCGGAAAAACAACGAAATGTACGCTCAGCTGTCCCGGATGAACAGTGAGCTTGACCAGGAGAACAGAGCCCTGGAACACGCCGAACAGCGGCTGCGTATAAACCAGCAGCAGCTTAAGAACGCCCAGAAAATAGCGCAGCTGGGAAACTGGGAATGGGATCTGAATACCGACAGGATGTGGTGGTCGGAGGAACTCTACAACATTCTCAGTCGGGACAGAGCGGATACAGAGCCGAGCTGGCAGGTTTTTCTGGAACGGGTATTTCCTGATGATAAATGGGAGGTGAGACAGGCGCTGCTCTCGCCTCAAACCGATGGCGAGCCACTCCTGTTGCAGAATCGGCTGCTGGTGGACGGCACGGAACGATTCGTCAGCCAGCGAATCGAGGTGACCACTGATCAATGCGGTCAGGCTATCAAACTGAGTGGCGTGGTGCAGGACATCACCCGGCAGAAGCTCGCCGAGGACGCTGTTCGCCAGAGCGAGGAGCGTTACCGGGGGCTTATGGAGCAGGCCTTCGACGCCATGTTTATCCATGATTTCGATGGGCGCATCATCGATGCCAATCAGCAGGCCTGTGAAAGTCTGGGTTATGACCGTGAAGAATTACTCGGATTGCGTGTCTGGGACTTCGTCGAGGATGCCTCCCGGGCGTCGATGCAGGGGCTCTGGTCCGGATTCTCCGTCCACAGCTCCGCCATGGTTGAAGCTGTTCACCGGCGCAGGGACGGAACCACGTTTCCGGTTGAGGTCCATATGGGGATCATACCCTATGACCAGAATGTCATTCTGGCCCTGGCGCGGGATACTTCAGATCGCATGGCGGTTGAGGAGAGTCGCCGCCTGGCCAGCGCCGTATTTGATGGTGCCACTGAAGCCATCATGGTGACCGACGCGGAAGGCAATATTCAGGCCGTGAACCCTGCCTTTACCGGCATCACAGGGTACAGTGCGGAAGAGGTGATCGGACAGTCCTGCAGCCTGCTTAAGTCCGACCGCCAGGGGGCGCAGTTCTACCAGGATATGTGGGGTGCACTGATCGACGCCGGGCTGTGGGAGGGGGAGATATGGAACCGGCGTAAAAACGGTGAAATCTATCCTCAGTGGCTGTCCATCTCCCGCATTACCGATGAGAGTAACCGGGTCAGCAAATATGTCGCCCTGTCGCACGATATTACCCGTCGTAAACAGGATGAGCTCAAGGTCTGGAAACAGGCGAATTTTGATGCCCTGACGGGACTGGCTAACCGCACCCTGTTCCGGGACCGGCTGGATCAGGCCCTGGCTCACGCTCACCGCAACCAGGCCCGACTATGCCTGATGTTTATCGATCTGGACCGTTTCAAAGAGGTCAATGATACGCTGGGCCATGACCTGGGCGACAAACTACTCCAGCAGGCGGCGAACCGGCTGGAGAGCGCAGTCAGGGCAGACGATACCGTCGCCAGGCTGGGGGGAGACGAATTTACCGTCCTGTTGCAGGATCTGTCGGGGGCTGATCAGGCAAAAACCATTGCCCGTAAGCTGCTGGACGAACTCAAGGCTCCTTTCCGGATTAACGGCCATGACGCTTACGTTTCCGGCAGTATCGGCATCACACTTTATCCCGATGACGGAGAGGATGTTGAAACCCTGCTCAAGCATGCGGATACCGCCATGTATCGAGCCAAAACAGCGGGGCGTAACCGCTATCGTTTTTTCACCACGGAGATGAACCGACAGCTGGTGAA
Source organism: Motiliproteus sp. (assembly GCA_965230185.1). Classification (GTDB taxonomy): domain Bacteria; phylum Pseudomonadota; class Gammaproteobacteria; order Pseudomonadales; family Balneatricaceae; genus Motiliproteus. The sequence goes on along the minus strand of OZ245995.1, from coordinate 4,310,400 downwards.
GCGTCAGAGCATCGAGGCAGAACTACGCCAGGCACTGAAGCGGGACCAGATTAAGGTCTGTTACCAGCCCATCGTTGACCTGGCCAGTGGCGGTATCTGGGGAGTAGAAGCGCTGGTGCGCTGGCATCATCCTGAGCGGGGCATCATCACACCCGGAGAGTTTATCGAAGTCGCCGAAGAGTCCGGGCTGGTCGTCGAGCTGGGAGAGCAGGTATTACGCCAGAGTTGTCAGCAGGTGCAGAACTGGCTGCAAAGAGGCGCGCCCCTGATGCAACTGTCGGTGAATGTCTCCAGCGTTCAGTTCAGAGATTCGAGCTTCACTGATACCCTGGAAGAGATACTCAGCACCACTGGCCTGCCGGCAGAGAAGCTGTCGCTGGAAATCACCGAATCGATGGTGCTGGAAGCCGATCAGCTGATCAGAGAGAGGATGGACACCATCAGGGCAAGCAGGATATCCCTGTCGTTGGATGATTTCGGAACCGGTTATTCATCGTTAAGTTATCTGAAGCATTTACCGGTGGACACCCTGAAGATTGACCAGACCTTCATCAGCGATATAGCCCGTGAGGATACCGATCATGCACTGGTGGAGGCGATCGTTCTGATGAGCAACCGGCTGGCGCTGAAAGTCGTGGCCGAAGGCGTCGAAACGGCTGAACAGCAGCAGACTCTTCTGGCTCTGGGTTGTGATTATGCACAGGGTTACTATTACGAGAGACCAGCCCCTGCCGACGTTATTGAAAGCAGACTGATGTTGAACAGGCGATAAGTTGGCGGATGCTGTGGCCGTCAGCCCATGCCGGCAATAAACGATCTGAAAAGCCGCTGGCGCCTTATCGGAGCAGCGGCAACCTGGTGGTGTATTTGATCTCTTCCATGGAAAAGCTGGAGGTTACGTCGGACAGACCCCCTACCCTGTTAACCAGCTTTTTGTAGAAACAATCAAATGAGGCGATATCCTGTACCACCACCCGCAGCAGGTAGTCCCACTCACCGGCCATCCGGTAACACTCCACCACCTCATTAAACTCTTTGACTGCTGTCGAAAAATTCTCCAGCCAGGCGCTGTCATGGTGTTGCGTCTTGATATGGACGAACACCGACACGCCGAGCTGGACTTTTGAGCTGTCCAGCAGGGCAACCCGCGCTTTGATAATCCCTTCGTCTTCAAGCCGTTTGATGCGCTTCCAGCAGGGGGTGGAGGACAGGTTGACCTTTTCCGCCACGGCGCTCAGTGACAGGGTAGAGTCCTGCTGCAGGAGATCAAGTATTTTGAGATCTGTCGAGTCCATGGAATAATTTTCTCCTATTTAGGTTTATGGGGAATGTTTTTCTGCAATGATGCCGGTTTAGCCCGATATTAACAAAGTCTTTCCCGGCCTTGCCGCATACAATAAATCCTATGGAGCCGTTTCCATTTCCCGTTACCGGGGCCAGCGCCGAACCGATGCTGACCGACAGGCGGGAGGAAACGCGTGTATGCCGCTGAACAACAGAAAAGGGTGAAGTGAAAATGAAATCCTGGGTCAGAGAATCAATCAGGAAAATCGAAGCAGACTATCATCGTTCTGCAGACACTCATCTGATCAGGCTGGACGTGCCGAAGTTGCCGGGGATCGATCTTTACCTGAAGGATGAGAGCACACATCCGACCGGCAGCCTGAAGCACAGACTGGCTCGCTCACTGTTCCTGTATGCACTCTGCAACGGCAAAATAACGGCAGGTACCACTGTTGTCGAAGCCTCCTCCGGCAGTACGGCAGTGTCGGAAGCTTATTTCGCTCGGATGATCGGTGTGCCGTTTATCGCTGTCATGCCCAGGAGCACAGCCCGGAGCAAAATCCGCCAGATCGAGCTCTATGGCGGGCAGTGTCATTTTGTCGATGCCGCACCGCAGATGCACAATGCGTCGGTCGAGCTGGCAAAATCCATCGGCGGTTATTTTATGGATCAGTTCACTTACGCCGAACGGGCCACCGACTGGCGGGGCAATAACAACATTGCCGAGAGTATCTTCAGACAGATGGAGCGTGAGCCCTCTCCTGTGCCCGGTACCGTCGTGATGAGCGCCGGTACCGGAGGCACCTCGGCAACTCTCGGTCGCTATATCCGCTACAAGGGTTATGACACGAAACTGCTGGTGGTCGACCCGGAAAACTCTGTTTTTTTTGACAGCTATATGAGTGGAGATCGCAGCCTGACATCCGCCAGGTCCAGCCGCATCGAAGGCATCGGCCGACCGAAAGTAGAGCATTCGTTTCAGCCGGACGTTATCGATCAGATGCTGCAGGTGCCTGATGGCGCCAGCGTGGCAACGATATTGTGGCTGGAACGACTGATCGGACGTAAAGCCGGCGCTTCCACCGGCACCAACCTCTGGGGCGCGCTGCAGGTTGCCGAACAGATGAGGCGCGACAATCAAATCGGCTCGGTGGTGACGCTGATGTGTGACAGCGGCGAGCGTTACCTGGACTCCTACTACGACCCCCGGTGGGTGGCAGCCAATATCGGCAGTATTCAGCCTTACCTCGATCAGCTGAATCAGCTGTCTTAACTGTCTTAACAACCCCGCTGGCCGGTAGTCGGTCTTCCCTGCTCGACTGCCTGCGGAGTTTTTCCGCCATCAGAATCAGTGCACATCTCGCTGAAATCGCATTGGTAGCCGCGATATGCCCGGGCAGGGGAGAAAGAACATTATCTGCTGCCGGGATGCTGACAATCCGGTGCTTTCTCCGGCAGTTATCCCGGCCCTCTGCGGAAAAAATCTACTCTGTAATCGTGGCCCTGATCTTTATTCGCGTTGAATTTCAGAAGCGCGATAGGCTTGTTCCCGGATGCTCCGGTTAACAGAATTCAGTAACAGGGTCGTCTTTTTCCTCAGCCCTGCGTCTTATTGGGAAACAGATCCAGACAGAGGAATCCCGATGATCAGAATCGTAAGTTTTAAAATCTGCCCGTTTGTCCAGCGTATTACTGCTCTGCTGGAGGCAAAGGGCACTCCCTATGAAGTGGAGTACATCAATCTGAAGGAAAAGCCGCAGTGGTTTCTCGATATTTCACCCACCGGCCAGGTTCCCGTGCTGATAACAGAAGCCGGTATTCCGCTCTTTGAATCTGATGCCATTGCCGAATATCTGGATGACGTAACCGCGCCCCTTGAGGTCAGGGTTACCCCCGAGCAACTGGCGATCAATCGCGCCTGGAGCTACCAGGCCACCAAACACTATCTGGTTCAGTGTAGTGCCATGAGAAGTGCGGACAGAGAGACCCTGGCGGAAAGAAGCGAAAAGCTGGGCAAAGCGTTTGCGAAAGTCGAAAAGAAACTGGGGAATGGGCCCTATTTCAACGGTGAAACCCCGGGTAATGTCGATATGGCCTGGTTGCCGCTGCTGCATCGTGCCGGGATTATCGAACAGAACACCGGGTACGATTTTCTGGAAGGCTATCCGAAAGTGAAGGCCTGGCAGGCCGCATTGTCTGCAACGGGGATTGCAGAGAAATCCGTGGCAGAGGACTTCGAGGCCGCCTTTAAGGATTTCTATCTGTCCGATAGCACTTATCTCGGGAGCGGAGAGCGTTGTTAAGAAGCAGATAAAGCCCACGCCAGTTGTCCGAATTGGTCATTGCATCAGACACAAGGGACTTGCTGTTCCGGGAGATGCCGCAGGGGAGGGGCTGCCTCCCGGACAGACCCGCCAGGCCACTCCGTAGTGAGCCTGGCGATCGCAGATCTCAGCAGGTTTTCTGTGAGAGAAAGAATGGTGTGGGCTGACCCCCAGGCAGTTATCGGGGGCTGTGTACTCAGGAAGAGCCGATGACGCCCATCGACCTCTTCCCTGTCCTTCGTCCGGGGCTCTGGAGATATCAGCAGCTGGTACATGGCAGGCCACAGAGGCTTACAGGCAACCTGCTAACTGACGGGTAAGCAAAGCGGCCGGGAGCTCCTTACATCCGGAGGTATTCTGACCTGCCCATAAAGGTGAAAAGTCACCGCTTCCCAGATTTTCGGCTTTCGTGCGCAAGGGGGCAACGGCGGCTGTCGCCTGTGGAAACGCCGGTGCGTAATCGCTTATCGGCCCCTGTTCTCGGATCAGCCGATTCACAATACCTCGGGCAGGACGTCCTGAATAAACGTTGGTTAACGCCGTGATTTGCGCGTCGTCGCTTTTCAGCGCGGCACGGTGAATTTCGCTGGTGCTGGCCTCCGGACACAGCATATAAGCCGTACCGACCTGAACAGCCGATGCCCCCATGGCGATCGCTGCTTTAACGCCCCGGGCATCTGCTATGCCTCCTGCGGCGATGACGGGGACTCTGACGGCATTGATTACCTGCGGCAGCAGCGCAAAGGTTCCCATCTGGGTATTCAGATCCCTGGTAAGAAACATTCCCCGATGGCCGCCGGCCTCTGTGCCCTGTGCAATGACAGCGTCCACTCCATGTTCTTCCAGCCAGACCGCTTCCTGTACTGTTGTGGCGGAAGAGATTATCTTCGCGCCGCTGGAGCGGACAACATCCAGCAGCTCCGGAGAGGGCAAACCAAAATGAAAGCTCACAACCGCGGGCTTAAACTCGCGAACGATGTCGGCTGATTGCTGATTGAACGGCATTCTGGCCGGAGCTGAAGACGCTGCGTCCGGATCGATGTCCAGTTCAGTGTAATAGCCGTCCAGTCTTTCACGCCATGCCTGCAATTCGGATTCATTCTGTTTCGGAGGCCTGTGGGCAAAGAAGTTCAGGTTAAAGGGTTTTGCGGTCTGTGACTGTATGGTTCTGAGTTCGTTGCGAAGGGTGTCGGTATCGAGCATGGCACAGGGCAAGGAGCCCAGCCCGCCCGCATCGGATACCGCAATCGTCAGTGCACTATCCTGTGCTCCGGCCATAGGTGCCTGAATTATAGGGAGTTCAATACCGAGCAATTTTTGAAGCGTCATAATTGTTGGCCTGTTGTTGAGGACTTAAGCCTGTTACATAAATCAGTACTTTCAGGTTCCACGCCGAAACTGTAGTTTTCAATGATCGGGCCGTCCGGGCTCCCGGCTGGTTCAGCAAACGGCAACGCCACCGGTGGAAAGGAAATCATCAGCTGGCTATCGGTGATAAAAGCCTTTTGCCAGGGTCTCGACAACGTTGCCGGCAGAAGTGGTCGATTTCACCAGTCCAACGCCCTGACCCGCATACAAACTGAGTTTTTCAGCCATTTCCGGGGCATCCTCCTTTCTTAAGCCGCCACTCATCCAGCGCAAAAGATTCCATCTGCCTTTCGCCGGAATAACCCGATGGGGGGTGCCATATCTCCAGCCATAGGAGTAACCGGTTCTGAATTCGGTACCATCGGTACCGGCTTCAATGAGCTTTCGCTTATATGCGCTGCTGGCATTACACTCGTCGGCGGCCAGAAACGCGGTGCCGCACCAGACGCCTTCTGCGCCCAGGCACCTGGCGGCCCTGACGCCTCTCTCGTCATGAATGGAGCCGGCGGCGATTACCGGAACGTCGCCAGCGATATCTGCAATTGCCGGAAGCAGGGCCATTAAGCTGATGCGCCCTCTGATATGTCCTCCGGCTTCCACTCCCTGCGCGACCAGAAGGTCGGCTCCATCTGCAATCGCTTTTTCAGCTTCGGCCACTGATCCCACCTGCACCATGGTCGTAATGCCCGCCTCTCTGGCTCTGGGGATAACGTCCCGGAAGTCGCCATAGAACAGGGAGAGCACCTCCGGCCTGGTTTCAAGCACAACCTTAAGGGAGGCTTCAAAGACCTCCGGCCCCCCGTATTGCGGAACCAGGTTCACACCAAAAGGCTTGTCCGTGAGGTCCCGGGTTTCCGCAATCCAGTTTCTCAGGGTTTTCGGGGGAATACGTAAAGCTCCCAGATGACCCAGCCCACCGGACTCCGAGACTGCGGAAACAAGCGCAGGACCCGCCAGCCCTGCCATTGCCGCCTGGAAAACGGGCAGCCGTATGCCGCACCGGTCTGCCGCTTTATTGCCGATCAGCGCAGGCGCTTGTCCTGCTGCCATGGAAGGGGTCGGTCTGACTCCGTTGTTTTCTGACAGATGAATCATAAGCCGCCTCCCGGGAACTGATGCGTCAATGAAAACAATAATTGACTATCTTGTATAGCGATGATAAATGATATCTACTTTCTTCAAATGAGATAAAAAGTATGGAGCTGAAATCTCTGACAACCTTTCTTGTCGTGGCAGAGGTCGGCACGATTCTGCATGCTTCAAAAAAACTGCACTGTGTTCAGTCCAATGTCACCAGCCGTATCAAAGCGCTGGAAGACGAGCTGGGGGTGCAACTGTTCCAGAGAAGCCGGAACGGCATGACACTGACGGCCGCGGGTGAGGTGTTCCTGGAGCACGCCAGGGCTGTCGTCGATCAGGCCTCTATGGCCAGAGACTCGGTTGTGAACTTTTCGACCCGGGTGAGTGCTCTCCGGATCGGGAGTATGGAGTCGTCGCTGGCGGCGCGTCTGCCGGCGTATATTTCCGACTTTCGACAGAGCTATCCCGAAGTCAGGATCTCGCTGAAATCGGCTCCCACGGAGGAGCTGGTCAAAGCATTGCTCGGTAATCGGCTGGATGTGGCCTTTATCGGTGGCTTTTACAGACATAAGGACATTGATAGTCGAATCGCCTTCACCGAAGAGATGGTTCTGGCAACCCCCGCACACTGCCCGGGCTATGAGGAGGTGGGGTCATCCCCCATCATCGTTTTCAGGCATGGCTGCTCTTATCGGTTATATACGGAGAGCTGGATGAAGAGGGCCGGGCTCGGGCCAAATGAGATTATTGAGCTTGGCACCCTGGATGGAATTCTTGGCTGTGTAGCGTCCGGTATCGGTGTCACCATTCTGCCCAGATCCGTTGTTGAAAACTGTCTGCATCGAAAGCACCTCAGGGTATATGATCTACCTTCGGGTGACCGGTTTATGGATACCGTTGCGATAACCAATAAGCGTTGCCCGGGGAATGGGGCGCTTGATGCGTTTCTGGATCGGTTCAAGCAGGCTGAAAGCGCTCTGGCAGTCTGATTGCGCCTGCTGTCCGCCTGCTCAGGCTTCTGCAGGGTCGATTCCCTGAGGGGGGAGAGCCGTCTTGCTATCTTTAATAATGATAAAAGCTATCAAAAAATAGTGGCTTTTCGTTGGTTTAAAAACTGATCATACTGACTGAACCGGTATCGTGAATAACCTCAGGAGTCAGCTATGAAAATCAGAGATACAGGTCTCAGTTACGGCATAGTAACGATATTCAATCACTGGATCGGTGCCCTGCTGATGCCTGGTTTTGTGCTGCTGAGTGTGGCTTATATCGGCTTCTCAGAAAATGTTCAGACAGAAAAGCTCAGGGTACTGACTACGATCGCTTCGCTGGTATTCATACTTTCAGTGTTCAGGATTTACTGGCGGATCAGGTGCTTTCATCCTGTTCCCCTGAGTGGTATTGCTCCTGTAGCAGTGCTGGTCAGCAGGTGTGTGGCTGTCGGGTTATTACTGGCCGGTGTCATTCTTCCGTTGTTACTTTGGATGCTGTTATCGGCATCAGGTCAGGGGTTTTACTTTATGAGCCTGCGGCTGGCAGATGTTGTCAGTCCCGGTCGGGAGGCCACGGAATTTCTTCAGCTGCTCTATATGGCAGGTATTGCATCGTTCATCTTCGGATTGAGTCTGCATCTGACCGGCGTATTTAAGCATCAATTTATTATCAGAGATAAAACCCTGGCAAGGCTGTTCGGGGCCAGGGCAGAGATATAACAGGTCATCCCTGTAGTCGTCATCACTCACCGAGTGAAGGGCTGACGGAGTCTCATTTGTTACCGCTGGATGAGACTCCTTACAGCTCGGTTACTATCCTTACAGAGCTTTCTTCCTCTCTGTCAGTAACAGAGATACTTATCCTGCAGTGAAGTGTGGAAGCACCTCCTCGCCGATTTCCCGGATGACTTCTGAAGCAGGCCTCTGACCATACTTCAGATTAATAGCCACATGATTAACACCGATCTCCTGAAGCTGGTGAAGAAAAGCGATCAGGGTTGTGCGGCCGCTCCTGAAACCCAGGTGGATAGGTCTGGCTGGCTCATCCGGATTCCTGCTCAGGTCGATATAGAGCGACTGCGTGAACGGTTTAAAGTCTCCCGGGCCGTTCTGTTCGACCGCTTTGCGCCACTCCCGAATCAGCTTCTGCTGATGTCTGATCGATCTCGGATAGCTTATCCAGCCATCTGAATGTGCGGCGATCCAGTCGATACTCTGCTGGCTGTTGCCGGTTGTCAGAAGCGGAATACGGCTGACCGGCCCGGGCAGGGTGTCGGCAAGCCCGGTCAGTTTTCCGTAAGGACTGTCATAGCGGGGAAAGTCATCGTACAGAGCGTGATTCAGTACCTTAATCTGCTCACGAAAGAGCGCGCCTCTGTTTTCGCGTATGACGTTGAATGCCGGAAATTCAACGGGCCTGTCACCGGAGGCCACTCCCAGAACAAGCCTGCCATCAGATAGCCGATCTACAGAGGCTGATGCCCTGGCGACATGCAGCGGGTGCCGCAAAGGTAACACGATTGAGCCGGTCGCCAGTGCGATGTCTGAGGTATGGGCTGCGATCCAGGAAAGATAGACCCAGGGATCATAGATCTGTCCGACATCACCAAAAGAGGGGTCTCTTAAAGGCACATCCCTGACCCGGAGCGCGGAGTAACCAAGAGCTTCAGCCAGTGTTGCCAGCTCTTCCTGATTCTCCATCTCAGGTATATCCGACTCATAGGATTCCAGTGGAAAAAACAACCCGACTGTCAGTTTGCCCGGCTTAAACATACGCTGATAGCCCCGGTTCTGGTTATTCATTGTCGACCTGCCTCCGGTAACAAGTGGTGAAATGAGTCCGCTGCGGGTTGCAGCAAACGTCCTGAAGAAAATAAGCGGCAGCGCTGGTAGCTGCGCTGCCTCAGGGGGAAGGGCGTTCAGGCCAGCTCTGCGATGATGGATACTTCGACGGCTGCATTCATCGGCAAACTGCTACAACCAATCACCGTCCGTATATGCCCGGCTTTATCACCCAGAACATTGAACAGAAGATCGGATGCGCCATTCAGGACGGCCGCATGTTCGGTAAATGATTCGCAGGCGTTGATGTAGCCTTCAACTTTAACGATGGACTTCAGGGCGCGGTCTTCCAGAGCGCGGTCTTCCAGAGCCTGATCCAGCTGACTCAACAGATTCAGTGCACAGAGCTCTGCGGCACTTTTACCCTCTTCAGCTGTTAAATCCTGACCTAAGGCGCCGGTATAGATAAGTTCACCGTTGCTCAGGGGTAACTGCCCCGAGATAAACAGCAGATTATCGGTACTGATGGTGGCCTGATAGTTTCCCACAGGCCCGGGGGCCTGCGGTAAGGTAAGTCCGGCATCTGAAACAAGTTGTCTGATATTCAACATTTTGCACCTGTCAGCTGTAGAAGCTGGTCTGCTGAATTTATGAGGAGTGCGAACCGGCGGTGATTCCACCGTCAACAAACAGAGTCTGGCCGGTAACAAAGTTGCTGCCCGGACCAATCAGATGCATGACCCAGCAAATAATGTCTTCCAGCTGGCCAAGCTTACCCAGGGGGTGGAGCCCGGACAGGCTTCGCAGCTGTTCCTTATCCATCAGATCATCGTAAAGGGGCGTTTCGATGACTGCTGGCGCGATGGTGTTGACTCTGATGTTGTCCTTTGCAAATTCAATCGCCAGGTGGCGTGTCAGGGTGTGCATGGCTCCCTTGGCCACCTGTGATGCGGATGCAGGGGTGGCTTCGATCGGGTTTTCAACCCACATCGAGCCGATGTTGATAATGTTCCCGCCGCCATTTTTCTGCATCGCCGGGATGACGGCCTGGGACGTCAGATAGCTCCCTTTAACGGTCGTGGCGTAGTAGCCGTCAAGTTCTTCTTCGGTCACCTCCAGGAAGGGCCGGGGGACAAAAATACCGGCATTGTTAATCAGGGCATCAACACTGCCGAAGGCCTCCAGCGCCGCTTCTGTCAGAGCCTGGCCGGTGGCTTTCAGCGCAATATCCCCGGCGACCACCCGGATGCGGGATCTGTTTTCTGAATTCTCAGCGACAAAGGCTTCCAGCTTCTGCTGGCTGCGTGCGTTGATTACCACATTGGCACCGGCCTCAACCAGAGCCTGGGCTATCGCCTTACCCATTCCTGATGACGCGCCGGTTACGATTACAGTCTTATCTGAGTACATGTGATTCTCCTGTTAAGTTGAGAATTCATGTTAATCAGGTTTACCATATAGAAATAACTGTTTTTTACTTTGTAATGTATAGAAGATGTCTATATGGATCTGCAGCAGATCAAGTACTTTCTGGCGGTTGTTGACAGTGGCACTTTTCTGGCGGCTTCCAGGAATGTTCATGTCAGCCAGCCCACCTTGTCCGCAGGTATTCGAAAGCTGGAGGAATCGCTGAATGTCACGCTGTTCAACCGTGGCAGCCGGTCGGCGACACTGACCCCCGCCGGAGAGCAGTTTCTCGGGCCGGCCAGGCAATCGTTCAACCAGTTGCTGACGATAAAATCGAAACTCAGTGATAAGCCTGACAGAATCATCATTGGTGTACTGTCCAATATTCATATGGATCATGTTGCCAGGATGGTCCGTACCCATCGGGTAACGCATCCACATATACTGATTGAGCTTGTTGTCGCAGGAAGCGATGAATTAGTTCAGATGCTTCAGCAGCAAAAAGTTGATCTTATTCTGGTAAACAGCAATACCAGGGCCGGAAACTTCGTGCCCCTGATTGCGGAGAAACTCTGTGTGGCGGTGTCATCACAGCACCCTCTTGCCAACGAGAAATCGACAGAGCTGAAGGCTCTTTCCGGCGAGTTATTTATTGAGCGCGTGAAATGTGATTTCTGGGGAGATGTGAATGCCGTTTTCCAGCAGCAGGGGATCACTCCACACACGGTCTTGCAGGCTGACAGCGATGAGTTTGTGCTTTCTCTGGTATCTGCAAACCTTGGTGTTTCAATTGTCACAGAGCGGGTGACACCCTATGACGTCAGTTTTATTCCTATCAAGGATTTCTCCCTGGATCGCAGCATCGGTATCTGTATCTCACCATCGCCCACGGCCCCCCATATCCAGGAGTTTTATGAGGCGCTGTTAAGGCAGTATAAAGGGGGGCTGTAGTGGATACTTTCCTGTCTGCTCAGGGGGGGGGAGACTCACCATATCTTGCGCTTCAATGTCTGCTAAATGCCAGGAACGGCCTTCTCCACATAGGTGGTTAGTAGTCCGCTATTAACACTAAGCGCACTGGACCAGGTGGTTTTTGGCGTGGATCAGCGGCCCTGAACGACATCAGGGAGTCGCTCACGCCCGGCTTTAATGAAGTTGCGTTGATTACCTCCTGTTACCCAGAGCAGACACTGAGGGTTCGCCTGTACTGGTTCCTTCCAGCCAACCAATCTTCATTCGAGATAACAATCGAAGAATACCCTCTTCGAGTATTTTTCGACATCACTTGGAGATAAATGGAGCTCCCATTTATTACTACAATTTGGCTTACAAGTGGCGGATCAGTTCTCCGACGCGTACCGCTTAAAAGCTATTGATTCCCTGTACATCAAGCAGCGTCAGAGCACAGGATATAAATCTCAGAATACCGAAGCGAACTCTGGTTGATGGGGTGGAAGGGAGCATACGACGTAATGCCAAAAAGCCCGAGAATGCTTTCACCGAAGGAAACGATGCTGTGGATACTACTTTCGATGGTTATCTGTGTTGTCGCTGTGCGATTATATCTCTATGTATCTGGCATCAACCATCTGTATGTCGCAGGATATATAGTCAGACATCTCTTCACGGGTGCACTTCTAACTATCCTGTCGGCATTCATAGTCACGTTTGAGCCCCATCCCTACTGGATCTCCGTTTCCACGCGCGTTGGTCTGGGTGTCGGTAGCGCATTGGTGTTGGATGAGGTCGTTTTCATGATAGCCACGACTGCACACAAAAGCGTCTACTTCTCGAAACCGTCAGTGTACGGTTCAGTCGGATTTATCGTCACAGCAGCTGGCGTACTTCTTGTTCTCTACTTGTTGCATCGAAGATAGTGCTAGCCAGCGGCAAGAATCGACACTGAGCTGCCGCTGGGACCAGGTGATTTTGGCCTGGCCCAGGGGCTCTTCACAACACTAACCGGATGTTGACTGCAACGGATCTTTGGGCGGCAGCTACCGTCGCAATGGAACCGTCGAGAAAGTACCAGCCCTACCTCAGTTGCTGGCCTTTTACAGATGTTTAGACGGTGTTGGTGTAGTGATACTTCCCTGCCAACAGGGGGGGGGATGCCATATTCTTTAAAAGAGCCTGGGGCGATAATGGCGACGCCCCCACCAACTATCGTGGTAGGGGGCGGCCTGTGACTAAAAAAAACTCAGTACCAGATAGGAGGCCAGCATAAGCGTTGCCCAGGTGACCATACTGCTGGTGAGATGGCTGCGTGAGAGTATGCCGTCGGGTACATGATGGGAGATATAGGCAAGCATCACCCTGATCTTTGTCTGCCCCCTGCTTCTGAGGAGTTCATCGATCTTCCAGATCCTGGCGAAGGTGGCGCCCACCACCGTCGGGCCCAGCCGACGATAGAGCCAGTCGCTGTCCAGGTTGACCGAGGGCAGTTCGGGAGGATAGTAGCCCTTCAGGTTGAGCCAGACGAAGGCCAGGGCCGAGAAGAACAGCAGCTGGGTCTGGGTCAGCACGTGGGTGGCATCGTAGGGGTTGTAGCTGTAATCGTAGGGCAGAATCGAGTAGAGCGCCCAGGGATAGACACCGATAGCGACGCAGAGTACGGCCGCAATGGTCATAGCGATCAGCATGTTGCCAGGTGGCTCTGAGGTGCGGATACCCGAATCGTGGGCGAAGAAGGCAAAATAGGGGATCTTGATGCCCGCATGGTGAAAAACACCCGCCGCCGAGAATAGCAGCAACAGCCAGATCCAGTCGTAGCCTTCTTTGACCGCCGCGCTCATCACCATCGACTTACTAACAAAACCGCTAAACAGCGGGAAGGCCGAGATCGAAGCGGCGCCAATGATACAGAGTATGGTGGTCCTGGGCATCGTCTTGTAAAGCCCCCCCAGCGCCGATCCGTCGATCTTACCGGTCATATGCAGTACCGCGCCCATCGACATGAACAGCAGCCCCTTGAACAGGATATCGTTGAATGCGTGGGAGACGGCACCGTTGAGGGCCAGTTCGGTACCGATACCGATGCCGACCACCATGAAGCCGATCTGGTTGATCATGCTGTAGGCCAGTACCCGGCGCAGGTCGTTTTCGATCACCGCAAAGAAGATCGGGAAACAGGCCATGGTGACGCCGATGTAGACCAGCAGTTCAGTGCCCGGGTAGCCGCGGGCCAGGGTGTAGACCGCTACCTTGGTGGTGAATGCGCTGAGGAAAACGGTGCCGGTGGGGGTGGCTTCCGGGTAGGCGTCGGTGGCCCAGGTGTGCAGCATCGGGAAAGCGCACTTGATGCCGAAGGCGATGAAGATCAGCCAGGCAGCGCTGCCTTCCAGGCCGATGAAGGTGAACTCGAGGCTGCCGGTCTGGCGATAGTAAGCGATGGCACCGACCAGCAGGATGACCCCGGACAGGATCTGGAAGAGTAAATAGCGGATACCCGCCTTGAAGGCGCGTTCGGTTCGTCGCGCCCAGATCAGGAAGACCGAGGAGATCGCCAGGATCTCCCAGAAGATAAACAGGGTCAGCAGATCGCCGGCAAACACCGCGCCGAGGGCGCTGCCCGCATAGACTAAGGCGCTGACCTGCTGCAGTGTGTCTTTCACGTGCAGAGAATAGACAATCCCGATTAACGCCGCGATATGGAAGATATAGCCGAACAGCAGGCTCAGTTTGTCCGCCCGGTACAGAGTCAGCTGCAGATCCAGCAGGCTGTACTGCAGGTGAATACCTTCGGGCACCGTCCATAGATGCAGACCGCCCAGCAGCGGCGTTGCCAGCAGGATCGAGGCGCGCAGCGAGCCACGGGTCACCAGCGCCAGCAGGGCCGCAATGAAAAAAGGGGCGAAGGGGGGAAGCTCAGTGATCCACATGCCTGGCCTCCTTATCAGGGTCAGGCTGTTTGAGCTCCTCGCGGTCGTAGTAATCCTCGTCACGCATCAGGAAGCTACGCATCCACCTGGCGATCAGAACCAGCACCACGCAACCGGTAAAACCATAGATGGCGTAGAAGGCCGGCGCCACTTCCCAGCTGTGGTAGATATGGCGGTGGATAACGAAATCGAGAACGATCAGCAGGGCGCAGATGGCATAGAACCCATGCAGCAGCCGCTTGATGTTCTCCGGCTTATCGAACAGGTAGAGCTTCTCGTCGCGCTTGTCCGGGAGATTATTGTCCATAGGTGACTCCATCGACCACGGTACTGGCCAGCAGATAGAAGGGCTGTGGATAGACAAACAGCGCCAGGCTGCAGAGGATCGTTATACCGATAGCGATCAGGGCGGGTAACGGGGCTTCCCGGATCTCACTGGGCTGCCAGACCGGCTTGCCGTCGTTGGGGAAAAAAGCACGGTAAGGGACAGGCAGCAGATAGACGATATTAAGCAACGAACTGAGCATCAGCGCGAGCAGGATGACCACCTGTCCGGCATCAAGGGTGGCCGTAATCAGGAACCACTTGCTCCAGGTGCCGCCGGTCGGTGGCAGGCCGATGATCGCCAGGCTGGCGATAAAGAAGGCCAGCATAGTCAGCGGCATCTGTCGGCCGATACCGCGCATATCGCTGATTTCGGTTTTGTGGGCGGCCACATAGATGGCGCCGGCGCAGAAGAACAGGGTTATCTTGCCAAAGGCGTGAGCGGCGATATGCATGGCGCCACCGACTATTCCTGCCTCGGTGGCCAGTAACGCGCCGACGGTGATATAGCCCAGTTGCCCCACGGTTGAGTAGGCCAGTCGTGCCTTCAGGTTGTCCTTGCGCATTGCGACAAAGGAGGCCAGCAGCACCGAGGCAGCGGCCAGATAAAGCAGCCATTGGGTCGTAGGCAACTGGCTTAGCAGATCGATACCAAAGATAAAGACCGCCACCTTGAGCAGGGTGAAAACACCGGCCTTGACCACGGCCACCGCATGCAGCAACGCACTGACGGGGGTTGGGGCGACCATGGCGGCGGGTAACCAGCGGTGAAACGGCATCACCGCTGCCTTGCCGATACCGAAAACAAAGAGCACCAGCAGCGTGGCGGTCACCGCGGTGGGGGCACTGTCTGGGAATATACCGCCGTGGACAAAGTCCAGCTGACCGGCCTGGTACCAGGTGCCGAGCATCGCCATCAGCAGGAACAGGATCGAGGTGACGATCAGGATACCAAGATAGGTCCGCCCACCCAGCCTGGCCTTGTCGGTGCCGGCGTGGGTCACCAGTGGGTAGGTAGAGAGGGTCAGAATCTCGTAAAAGATAAACAGCGTCAACAGGTTGGCCGAAAAGGCGACGCCCATCACTGCGGCAATCGCTACCGCGAAGCAGGCGTAGAAGCGGGTCTGGTTCTTCTCGTTGTTGCCCCGCATGTAACCGATGGCAAAGAGGCTGGTGATTGGCCAGAGGAAACCGGCGATCAGTGCAAACAGCAGGCTCAGCGATTCCAGTTTGAAGCTGACACTCAGCCCGGGCAGGATCTCCCCCCAACTGACCTGTAGCGCCTGGCCGGCCATATGGTGTCGATAGAGCCCCACCACCAGGCTGTACACAACCAGACCGGTGGCCAGGGTGATTGCTTCCCGAAGGTTGGGTGAACGGTGAGACAGCAGAATGGCGAAAGTCGCCAGTGCCGGGATCACCATGGTGAGTTGTAGCATCACTTCAGCTGAAAGCATCATGGTGTGACTCCAAACAGGCTGGCGGACGCCATCTGGGTGATGCCCACGGTCAGATCGGTATCGATACCGAAGTAAATATTGGCGATCACCAGAGTCCACACCGGTACCAGGATGCTCACAGGGGCCTCCTGAACATGGCGATTACGGTCGTTAAGTGGCTGAAAATAGACGGCTTCTACGAACCTCCAGACATAGATCAGGGCCAGCAACGAGCCCAGCAGAACCAGCACCGCCACGGGCCAGAATCCGGATTCCAGGGCGGCCAGCACCAGATACCATTTACTGACGAAGCCGACGGTCAGGGGGACACCAATGAGGCTGAGGCCACCCACCAGGATGGCGGCCATGCTGTAGGGCATGCGCCTGGCCAGCCCCTGCATGGCCGAGAGATTCACGGTATCGAGTCGATAGAAAACGCCGGCCAGAGCCAGGAACAGCGCCCCTTTCATCAGGGCATGGTTAAACAGGTGCAGCAGCGCCGCCATCAGTCCGGTCGCGTTGGCCAGCGCCAGGCCGAGAATGATGTAGCCGATCTGAGCCACGCTGGAGTAGGCAAACAATCGCTTGATGTTGTACTGGTAGATAGCGGTAACTGAAGCCAGGAACACCCCGGCGAGGCCGAGAATCATGAGCACCTGCTGCAGCGGCAGGTGGCTGAAAGAGAACTCGACACCAAACACGGTAAAGATGAAACGCACCAGCAGATAGATGGCAACTTTGGTCGCGGTGGCGGCCAGAAAAGCGGTGACAATCGACGGTGCGTAGGCGTAGGCGTTGGGCAGCCACAGATGCAGCGGGAACAGCGCCAGCTTCAGGCAGACGCCAACCACGAAAAAGGCGAAGGCGGTGAAGACGGTGCGGGTGTTTTCTACTTCGGGCAGGCGCTGTGCCAGATCGTGCATGTTGAGGGTACCGGTCATCATGTACATCAGACCGATGCCGATCAGAATAAAGGTTGATCCGATGGTACCCATGATCAGGTACTGGTAAGAGGCCCAGAGTGCACGCCGGTGGCTTCCCAGAGCGATCAGGGTGTAGGTCGAAAGCGCCGAGATCTCGAGGAAAACAAAGACATTAAAGGCATCACCGGTGGCGGCCATGCCGAGCAAACCGGTCAGGCACAGCAGGTAGGCGATATAGAAGTAGGTCTGTTTATCTTCGGCTACCTCCCTGGTGATGCAGGTATGGGCAGCCAGCAGCACGATAAATCCGATCAGGGATACCAGCAGCAGCACAAAAACATTGAGCAGATCGATACGGTATTCGATCCCCAGGGGCGCCTGCCAACCACCCAGCTCATAAACCAGGGTGCCCTGGTCGAGTACCTGTTGCAGCAGTTGGACGCTGGTTGCCAGCGTCAATGCCGTGGCCAGCAGGGCAAACAGCCAGACCAGCCGCGGTACCTTAACAAACAGGCAAAGCGGTGCTGCCAGCAGGGGTAAAATAACCTGCAGTATGGGGAAATGTTGGCTTATCACCGTTCGTTATCCAATTCCTGAATCTTATCTTCCTCAACGGTCCCGTAGCTCTCGTGTATGCGTACCACCAGCGCCAGACCCAGTGCGGTGGTCGCAATACCTACCACAATGGCTGTCAAAATCAACACATGGGGCAGCGGGTTCGAGTAGAGGCTGATCCCTTCATCGAGAATGGGCGCAGTGCCGCCCGCTACTTTACCCATGCTGATATAGAGGATGAAGACCGATGTTTGAAAAATGGTCAGCCCCAGCAGCTTCTTAACCAGATTGCCGTGGGCGATAACGATGTAGAAGCCAATCATCATCAGGACTATGACGATCCAGTAGTTATACTGCAGCAGGTAGCTCATTGACGATTTTCCTTTTTCGTTTGCTGTTCTCTTTTCAGATCAAGATCCATATCCAGGCGGCCCGAGAAGGTGAAGAAGAGGCTGATCATCACCGCGGTAACGGTGATGCCAACGCCCAGCTCTACCAGTAGTATGCCCAGGTGCTGTCCGGCTATCGGGTTGTCAGCCAGGGCGTCATAGTCGAGGAAGTTTTTCCCCGACAGCATGGAGACCACGCCTACGCTGCCGTAGAGCAGTACACCGATCGCTGCCAGCAGCTTGATGTACTCCTCCTTAAATACCTGTCGTGCGGCGGCAAGCCCAAATACCATCGCGTAGAGGATAATGGCGGCGGCGAAAATAACGCCAGCCTGGAATCCGCCTCCCGGGCCAAAATCGCCATGAAACTGGACATAGAGGGCAAAAAGCAGGATGGCGGGAATCAACATCTTGCTGATGACGCGCAGGATCTTGTGCTGATACAACGGTGCGACCTGATGCTCCTCTTCCTGCTCTTTGGTACGGCGGAAGCCCAACAGAGCAAGCACCCCCAGGCCGGCGGTAAAAATCACCACCACCTCGCCAAAGGTGTCAAAACCGCGATAACTGGCCAGCACCGCGGTGACCACGTTAGGCACATCGATTTCATCGACAGACTGGTTCAGGTAATGAGGGGCGACATGCTGTTGTACCGGGGCGGTCTCGGAACCAAAGGGCGGCATGTCGATGGTGCCATAGATCAGCAGTGCGCCGGTGATGGTGACGGCAATCAGAGCCAGTCCCGGTTGTTTGAGCCGCGAGGGGTGTTCGTTTTTACCCACCAGCGGGATCACCGAGAGCATCAGCAGGGTCGCGATACCAGCCCCGACGGCCGCCTCGGTAAAGGCCACATCGACCGCATCCATCAGCACAAAAAAGAGCGCTGTCAACAGGCTGTAGATACCGGTGAGCATGATCGAGGCAAACAGATCCCTGGTCCGGTGTATGGCGATGGCGCACAGGGCCAGCAGTCCCAGGAGTGCGATATCGATAATGAGTTCGATATTCATAGATCAGATCCTGTTGGTCGCGCGGTCACTGTTTAGCCTGATCACCCAGTAGTGGTTGCTGGTTGCGGTGCAGCGCGGCCTTGGCCAGAACGTGGCTGGCGGTGGGGCCGGTGAGCAGGATGAATAACATGATGCAAAACAGCTTGGACAGAACCAGCCACTGCCCGTCGGTCTGCAGCGCCATGCCAAGCACCATCGTCCCGGCGCCGAGGGTTTCGGTGATCCCCGCAGCATGCATTCGGGTAAAGAAATCGGGGAAGCGCAGCATTCCGGTTGCTGAAGTGATCAGTAAAAAGCCGCCCGACAACAGGGCGATCCAGCTTATAGTATCAACAAGCACGTTCCGTTTACTCCTGGTCTGACTGCGTACGCTGGCTGTATTCGAAGTAGCGCATGATACCGATGGTTCCGATGAAGTTGACCATCGCGTAAAGCAGAGCAATATCGAGAAACTCCGGGCGGCCCATCAAAAAGCCCAGCACGGCGATCAGCAGTACGGTCTTGGTGCCAAAGGTATTCACCGCAAGGATGCGGTCGTACAGGGTCGGCCCTAAAAACGCGCGGATGATCACCAGTAGCATGGCGACCAGGATGGCAATGGCGGCGGCACTAAACATGATCAGATCCCGTACTTTTCCCATTCTTTTCCAGTGCTGAAACCTGGCGATCCATGGTGCCGGACTCCAGGTCCCGCAGCCCTTTACGGGTGAGCGCGTGTACCCTGATGCTGTCATCCTGCAGGTCGATGGTGACGGTGCCGGGTGTCAATGTGATCGAGTTGGCATAGGCGACCCGGTAGACATCACTCTTTTGTGAGACCTTTACAGTGCCTACGGCCGGGTCGATGGAACGCTTGCCACGCCAGATACAGATCACCACGGCCATGTTGGCCAGCACCACTTCCCTGGCCAGCCATGCACAGTACAGTGGCAGGCGGGGGTTTAGTTGGAACGGCGCTGTTTCATGATCGGCCACGTCCATCATATGTACGATGACAACCACGAGCAGGATGGATAGGCATCCCAGGCCGGTGATCAGCGGCGTGTAGTGACCGGAGTTCAGCAGCCATAGCAATGCCAGCATGAGGATAAGTGTGATGGTATGTTTCATGGTGAACTCCTAGCTTTAACTCCACGGGCATAGTTCGTGACTATTTGCCGAAATGGTACTGCCAGCAGTCGGATATACACAGCCAGGGTACGAACAAGTCAAGGCCTGAAAGGTGGCGTGGCATATGCCGCTGGTTGTCGATTTCGCTTTGACACCCGCTCTCTTTGGAGCGGGGAGGGAGAATGTTCATATCACTGATCCCCTGCCTTGGGTATAGATTCTGTCCACCAAACGACAGATTACCTGATACAACTAATACGTCAGGTCGTTTGCCCTGTGAGATGGGTAGCGGCTATTGTTGTTTGATTGCTGAGCCGAAGTGGTATGTCCTCTGAGGCCTTCTATATCCCATTCCGTAAACATTCTATTCTCGAAAATCTGGTTCCTTAGCCTTAAGTAGCAAAACGCTAGCTCGATGACGTTATAACATTTTTCCACGGAAGATTGGTATTCAGGTGCTGTATGTAGTGGTTCAATGAACCCAGGCAGCGATTTAGGTGGTAATGTCACCACGTTAGAAGAGGTGTTCGATGGCACGATAACGTCGATCGTTTTCAACAGAGTTCAAAAGAGATGCTGCCAGCCTGGTGCTTGATCAGGAGGACTCACCGGCCGAAGCGGGTCGTTCCCTGGATGTCGGAGCCAACACTTCTTCGGCGCCCCCTGGATTATGGGAAGCCCACTGACTGTCTCTTGGGTGCCCAGGGGGGGCTTAGACACATAGCTGCCTCTGGTCACCGGCATGAATGAGCTATTTATTAATCTCAAATCTTCCGGATAGCGGACGCTCGTTGGATTAAGGACGAACGGCAAGAGCGGACACAAAGCAGCCAAAATGACTGCTCTTAGTATTATCCCAATCGATCCATATCGAGTATCTGACTTATTATTTGCGTGTACTCCAACACAGCCAGCCACATCCGCTGATGCCGGCCAGTAGCGAGGCGGTCAGAATACCGGTTTTTGCAAACACCTGAAGATCGGGTTGGTGCAGATATGCCAGGTCACCGATAAAGATGGCCATCGTGAAACCGATCCCACCGAGCAGCCCAACCCCTGCGATATGACAGAAGCGAGAGCCCACCGGCAGGACGCCGATGCCAGCCTTGACCGCCAACCAACTGAAGCCGAAGATCCCGATAAATTTTCCCAGCAGCAGGCCCGCGATGACGCTCAGCGTGACCGGGTGTTGGAACGCCTGGCCGAGGGACGCCATGTCCAGGGGCACACCCGCGTTGGCCAGCGCAAAAACAGGGATAATCAACAAGGCTACCGGCAGGTGAAACTGGTGCTCGATTCGCTGCAGCGGCGCCTGAACCTGAGCGATGCCGCCTTCGAGACTTTGTGTCAGGCTGCGCAACTGGTCGTTGGTGAGAATGTTGTTGTCTTGCCGGTGAGCCGCATCGAATCGGCGCATCATCTGCTGCACCGAGTGCGAGAATCGACGCGGGTCGTTTTTGGGTAACGCAGGAATCGTAAAGGCCGTCAGCACACCGGCGATGGTTGCGTGTACCCCCGAGGATAACATCGCCAGCCAGAGCCCCCCGCCGACCAGGAAATAGGGCAGCGCCTTTCGAACACCGCCCCGGTTCAATGCGATCAGGATACCCAGCAGGCCCGTCGCCCAGGTCAGGGCCAGCCCGTTAAGCTGTTCGGTATAAAAAAGAGCGATCACCAATACGGCACCCAGGTCATCGGCGATCGCCAGCGCGATCAGGAAGGTGATCAGGGTTTTGGGAATCCGGCTGCCCAGTAGAACCAGTACGCCGATTGCGAACGCGATATCAGTCGCCATCGGAATGCCCCAGCCTCGCTGCGCTTCACCACCGGGGCTGAGGGTTACAAACACCAGCGCGGGTACCACCATGCCACCAATGGCAGCCACGATCGGCAGTGCAGCATGGCGTAACTCCGCCAGCTCTCCCACCAGTACTTCGCGTTTGAGCTCCAGCCCCACGACAAAGAAGAACAGCGCCATCAAACCGTCATTGATCCAGTGTTGGAGCGACTTCTCCAATACCCAGCCGCCAACGCCGATGGAGAAGGGGGTATGAATCAGGTGCTGGTAACTGTCAGACCAGGCGCTGTTGGCGATCACCAGAGCTATGACCGCGCAGAGTATCAGCAACAGGCCACTGGTGGTTTGTCGATGAATAAATTCATCCAGAGGCGTCAGAACCCGGTCAAATGAACGCTCCCACGGGGCGTTGAACTCCCGTCCCGGTTTCATGATACCTGCCAGGGGGGAGACTGGATTCGCCGCGGTTGATGTTGCTGATTCAGAAACAGACATGGTCAAAGTACATACCTCTTAGTCGTTAATCCAAGCTGTTGGGCCAACTTAGGGTCCTGGATTAAGCGTTTGGTTATGACTGAGCACTACAAGGCATATCAACTCGCATTCGCTGGAGTCGGTACTCAAACCCGACAGATTTGGTAGGGTTTGCAGCGCATGGACATGGACTAGGCAATGGCCGGGCCAGTTGCTCAAATAATATTGATTTTTAACTACATACAAAGTCTAAGATCGGTGGTTGAGATGGATATCCCGGGAGACTTCTGAACCACCATGGTGCAGAGCATTGCGGCAAGGCATCGGCCTGGTGCGTCCAATTGTTGGAGGGCACTGGTGTCTGCTAAGTCGCAGGTCTTGCCATGACCAGCCTTCCAGAACAGCAAAATCAGTATCCGCTTCCGTGCATCTGGCTCGCTGGATGGATGCAGTGGTGAGAGGCTCTAAACGGCAGGAATGGGGCGACAGCGGCGGTTCGCACCAGGTCAGCATGATGTCCGCTTTAGGGTTCTCTGCTGCCGCGAAACAGGCCTCTGAGATGGGCTTATCACCCGTCAGCAACCTGACGGGTGGCTTTGCCGCCCGGGTCAGTAATCCTGGTGTCATACAGCAGGCGGGTTGAGCTCTTTTCCGGTGGGCGAATCCGATAACAGAAGCATAGATAAATCACTGTAAGGGCAGGCGTATCTGTACCTCCAGCCCTCTGGGTTGCAGGTTACTGAGGCAGATATCACCACCATGGGCATGAGCAATGGAACGGGCAATAGCCAGGCCCAGCCCGACTCCACCGGTATTGCGATTTCGAGAGGACTCCAGGCGCACAAAAGGATCGAAGACTCGCTCCCATTCGGCTTCGGGAATTCCCGGCCCCTGGTCACGAATCGAGATGCGAAGCTCATCAGCCACTCTCGATAAACTGACCTCTGCACCATCACCGTAGTTGTTGGCGTTCTCGATGAGGTTCCTGATGGCGCGCTTGATGGCACCCGGTCGGCAGGCGTAGGGAATTCGAGACGTTTCCTCATAATGAACCTTCGCCCCCAGGTCCCGGAGGTCCTCGCACAGGCTGTCGATCAGCGCGGCGATATCGATCTGTCGGCTCTCTTCTCCGGCGGCTTCCGCCCGGGTGAATGCCAGGGTCGCCTCGGTCATCTCCTGCATCTCGTCAACGGTGTGCAGGATCTTATCCCTTGCCCCGGTATCCCCGATAAACTCCGCCTGGAGTCGCAGCGAGGTAAGGGGGGTTCGCAGGTCGTGGGAGATAGCGGCGAGCATCTGGGTACGATTCAGAACAAAGCGTTCGATACGGTCCCGCATCCGATTGAACGCCCGGGTGGTGCGGCGCACATCTTCCGGTCCTTGAACCGGAATGGGTTCACTGCCTTCACCACGTCCGAGCTGGTCACTGGCGCTGGTCAGTACCGCCAGCGGTCGGGTCACATTGCGGACGATCAGGACCACCATGGTCACCGATAGGGCAAACAGGCACAACGCCACCAGCACTGCCGCCAGCCATCCGGGTAACGGACTTGTCGACATCAGCACGCCATTCAGCCAGCCTTCCTGGCCACGACGAATGGAGACGACCGCCAGCGGTCGCTGCCGGTCGAGGGCACTGAAGGTCAGATCGGGGCGCAACAGGTTTCGAAACCAGCTGTAGCACCAGTAGTAGCGGGGGCTGATCGACAGGCTGACCTGGTCCGCGCTGGTCGGGGTCAGGGAGATCAGTATCTGGTACAGGGGATGTTCTTCAGACGCGAGATTCTCAGCGTCAACGGCCCTGACCGGTTGAAGGGCAAACTGAAAACGTTCGGTGGAGACTGCGTCCAGAATCTGATCATGAAGTTCGTCAGGGGTCTGATCCAGCAGCCTGCCCATTGAGGCGCTCCGAGCCACCAGATCCTCCATCTGACTCAGCCGTACAGCACGCCCGCGCTCTTCGTAGAAGACGTAAACAGTAATGGCGTTCAATAAGCTGAAGCCGATGATCAGCAAACCGATCACC
The DNA here is from genome assembly GCA_965230185.1 of Motiliproteus sp. GTDB lineage: Bacteria > Pseudomonadota > Gammaproteobacteria > Pseudomonadales > Balneatricaceae > Motiliproteus. The sequence goes on along the minus strand of OZ245995.1, from coordinate 4,286,234 downwards.
CTGCCGGGAAGAGTCTTTCTCAGATACTCAATCATGGCCTGGATACATCCGCGGTCAGAGTGTAGCCCCCACCCCAGACGGTTTTTATTAAGGTCGGCCTGGAGGGATCCTGCTCGATCTTGCGCCGTAACCGGCTGACCTGATTATCGATACTCCGGTCAAATACGTCCGCCTGACGACCCTGAGTAAGATCGAGCAGTTGCTCCCGACTGAGCACCCGCTGTGGATGCGCCAGAAAGGTGGTGAGCAGCTTAAACTCTGAAGTACTCAGCGGCACGGCGATACCGTCTTCGGCAACCAGTTCCCGGCGTGACACATCCAGTTTCCAGCGATCGAACAGCACTACGTCTTCAATCAGCGATTCACGACGGGGTGGCATCGCTTCGGTACGCCTGAGCACGGCCTTGATCCGGGCAAGGAGTTCGCGGGGGAAAAAAGGCTTGGTCAGGTAATCGTCGGCCCCCATTTCAAGCCCGACCACGCGGTCGGTCTGCTCCGCCATGGCGGTGAGCATAATGACGGGGATCTGCCCCTGTTGTCGAAGATAGCGACACAGACTGAGCCCATCTTCTCCGGGCATCATAATGTCCAGCACCACCAGATCGATTGTGCTGGAGCCCAGCGCTGCCTTCATTGCGTCCCCCCCTTCGGCGGTCGTCACCCGGTAACCGTGCTCCTCCAGATAGCGTCCCACCAGATCACGAATGTCCTGATGGTCGTCGACGACAAGGATATGGGGGGAGCTGGTCATATGCGGGTGACTCCATCGGTCTGGCACATATACGGAGACAGGGATTTGCCACTGAGAACAGGATATCGGGTATCACTGACAGAGCCCAATCAAAATTGTATCAATGTGTGTCAGTGGGCGTTGTTGTGAAACCTTGTGACAAAACTCCCGTTTATGGAAAAACTCTCGTGACATTTTGCAGGTGTAATGGGTGGAAAGGGTCGAGATACTGCCAGCCACCGAAGTGCGGATCGATCCCATCGATTAATTGTCAGCCAGACTGAGGCGCCGGAGGTCCTGAATGGAAACCCTGCTTAACGATCCGCTGCTCCAGAGCTCCCTGCTACCATTGACGCTCAGCCTGTTGGTGGCGGGTGTGCTGGGATTCAGCTCAGTGCTCGGCTCACGGATCGCCGGGGCCGCTATCGCGATCAGCCTGCTGTTCACCGTTATCCAGATTCAGGGCTTAGCCGTTCCTCCCAGGGCTGCTGCCCAGAAACTGCCCTACCTGATCGCCGCCGCAGGTGTAGTGGGTCTGTGTGTCGATGCACTGGGTATTCGTGATCACATCTACAAATGGTGCAGACTGTTACTGCCGATCGCTATGCTGGCCTGGTTGTTTGGCCCTCGTATCGCCAGTTTCGATCTGACTGAATGGTGCTACCTGGTGCTGATTGTTGCAGGCTCCGTTACCGCCTGGTGGCAATGTGATCGCGGACGAGACTCCATCGATGCTGGTCTTAAACTACTGCTGATCAGCGGTGGCCTTGGTGCGATCATCCTGATCGGTGCGTCCGCTATGCTTGCCCAGACCACCTTCGCGTTGATGGCTGCCATCGGTGGCTTCCTGCTACTGAACTGGCCCACATACCGTTTTCCATTCGCAGCCGCCGCCCAGACCACTGTTGTTACAGCGCTGGGAGCCCTGGCAGCGCAGAGCCTGTTCTATACCCAGGCCAGTGGTATCGCAATCCTGCTGCTACTTCCGCTGCTCTTTATCGACCGTATCCTGCCCTTCGTTCCGGTGCTGCGCCGGGCTGCATCTCCGGCTACCCGTGCACTGAGTCTTGGGACGATCGGGGCGGCTTTGTTACCGCTGGCGACAGGTGCCGCAATCCTGCTGACCGACAGCAGCGGCATGGGGTACTGAATCGATCTTAACGGTTTCCAGCAATCTCAACGGCTTCGGCCACATCGTCTCTGAAAGAGGATCAACATATGACCATCAAGAAGCTTTTCGGCGCAACCCTGGTTGCCTCTGCCCTGATTTCAACGCCGGTTGTACAGGCGGCCCCCGTACCCTATTCGATCGATATGGCCCACACCAATGCCCTGTTCGACGTCAGCCACCTGGGTCTCAGTACCATGCTGGGTCGTTTCGGCGAACTGAAAGGCACCCTGACTTTCGATGAGGATAATATCGAAAACTCCACCGTCTCAATCACCATCATGACGGACTCAATCGATACCTTTCACAAGAAGCGGGACGACCATCTGCGTTCTCCGGACTTTTTCAACGCGGCAGAATTTCCCGAAATGACCTTTAAAAGCACCGAGGTCGTCAAGACCGGCGAGAAGACCGCCAGCCTGAAAGGTGACCTGACCCTGCTGGGCGTCACCCAACCGGTCGTTCTGGATCTGACCGTCAACAAGGTCGGTATCCACCCCTTCAACAAAAAACAGGTGGCCGGGTTCACCGCCACCGGCGTGATCAAGCGCAGTCAGTTCGGCATGAAGTACGGTCTCCCCCTGATTGGTGACGACATCGCTCTGCGTCTGGAACTCGAGAGCGTTCGAAAGTAAGTCGACAAACGGACGGGATGTCTGCGGGCTTCCCGTCCATCTCTGCATCAATATGACCAGTACTCAGCGACCTGCACTGGCCATGCCGATCCGCTCCTGAGAAGCCTCTGACCGGGCCACAACACCAGTGAATCGGGTCGCTGCATGTCTCTACTGACGATTGATCCCGGATTCTGACCAGCTTCAGGTTAAACGGTAATTGGCCCCGCGGGACTGGCCTGACAATCCGCCTTCTGAGAAACCGGGTTCTCTCCCATCGGCCATTACTCTCTCTGTGGTCCTGTTGAAATCCTGAAAGGGGCTGAACTCAGAAGAACAGGTTGAACAGCAGGCCGGCGAGAATTGCCATACCGAAGATGACCAGCAGGAAGGCTGCAATCATCTGTTTGCGGAACATCGACTTCAGCAGGATCACCTCAGTCAGGCTGGCTCCGGCACTACCGATGATCAGCGCCATAACCGCTCCCATGCCCATCCCTTTAGCCGCCAGTGCAGCAGACAGCGGAATCACCGCCTCTGCTCGGATGTAGAGCGGTACACCGATTACCGCCGCCACCGGAATCGCCAGCGGATTATCGGCCCCGGCATATTGCACGATCAGGTCGGCAGGCATAAAGCCGTAGGTGAAGGCGCCGATAGCGATGCCGATCAGCAGGTAGGGCAATACGCTCTTAAACTGGCTCCAGGTCTCCTTCCAGATACGTGCCCAGCGGTTTTCTGTCACTGCAGCCATCGTAACGGTGCCACCACCGCAAGGACTGGCGGAAAGGTTCTCATCCCCTTTTTCACCATTGTCGCCACAGGAGGCGGAAGCCGTCGCGGCGGGGATGCCGGAACCACCGCAGGACGAAGGAGCCTCGGTGTTACTGCCTCCTGAACCGGAGCCGCAACTACTGAGAGGCTTATCTCCGAATACTTCGGGACGGATATAGCGGGCGAAGTTCATCTTCTCCAGCAGGTAGCCGGCGGTCACGGAGACGACCAGCGCGACCGAGGCATACATCAATGTGACGTTCAGACCAAAGGTGGCCAGAAACAGCCCGATGATGATGGGGTTCAGTAGTGGGGAGGTGAACAGAAAAGTGATGGTCGGACCGAATCCGGCGCGGGCTTTCAGCAGTCCGGTCAGCATCGGAATCGTCGAGCAACTGCAGAAGGGGGTCACGCCTCCGAGAATCGCCGCCGAGAAATAGCCTCTGCCGCTCTTTGAGCTGAGGATGGCCTGGATTTTTTCGGCTGGCAGGAACTCCCGGATCACGCCGACGATAAAACTGATGACCAGGAACAGCGCCGTGAGTTCTGTGCCCAGCAGGGCAAACATTCCCAGTGCCTGTTCGAGCATCGAGAGGGTTTCAGGGGACATTACTTTAACTTCGTATTTCCAGAATATTCGAAATATGTTGGGCAAGGCTCGTCGTTTTGTCAATATATTTCTATTAATATCGAAATAATAGCCTGATGAGGCAAGCTGTGCCGGTGGAATCGTGGCAGAGCAGCGTTCCGCACCTGCCGGACTGACTTCTCTCCAATCAGGCTGTTTTGCTGGCAGTGAAAACGCAGTCCCTGTCCGGAGTCGGGTTGGGAGGGAACGATTTTCTGTTTTTACCGGGGGAAGCCGACGACGGCGTATTCCGGCCTGTAATCGGTAGTCGGTCTTCTGTCAGCCACAGCCACCGCTGAACTGAGAAAGGAAAGCTAAAAAACCGGTCGTCTTTTCCGGATCTGACACGTCTGTAGGGGTAAGCGCTGAGGACAATCTTCAGCAATCTCTGTCTATGAACCCAAGAGGAGTGTCAATGAACGATTCTATTCAGACAGCAAGCTCAGATTGCGGTTGTGGTACCGGCCAGACGGCATCCTCCATCGCCTGTCCCGTCTGTCGCAGACTCGGTGTGACGGTGAGAGCGATAACACCCGGGCATACTCTGAAGAAAACAGCCCGTGGGCGTTTCGATCCTGAGCGGCCCTGGCACTTCTGTGAAAATCCCGACTGCAGCGTTGCTTATTACAACGAGGACGATAGGTCGGTTTTTACTCTCGGCGATCTGAAGAATCGGGTCACCATCAAGGACGATTCCCCGGAAACACCGCTCTGCTACTGCTTTAAGGTGCTGAAGAAACAGGCCCTGGCGGAAATTGCCGCTACCGGAAGCACCAATGTATTTCGCTCGATTCAGGCAAAGATGAAACCGGGCCAGAGTTGCTTTTGCGAAAAGGCCAATCCCAGGGGGGACACCTGTGCCAGAGATATCCGGGAATGGATGCTGGCACAGGGGATTGATCCCGATGGTCAGGATCTGAAAGACAACCCGGTGGCTGAAGAGCAGTCGTCCGGTTGCGGCTGTAGCTGCTGAGCGGCGCTCCTCAATGAGGACGAGGCGACGGCGCTGAGCCGGACAGCAATGATGTATATGCGATGACAGATTCAGCAGAAACAGACCTGCCCGTTGTCAGCGGGGAGGGATCCTTTAGCGAAGGTCGGACCGATCCCCTGGCTGACTGGTTGCTGCACGATGGATGGAATATTGCCGATCCCCTGACACTGGTGGTGTCACTGGCGAACCGGATACTGGGGCAGGGGACTTCCCTGATGCGGATGTCGGTGTTCCTGCGCTCGCTTCATCCGCAGGTGGTGGGCGTTCGTTATCTGTGGAGCCGTCAGTATCCGCAAGGGGAGGCCCGACCGGTGCTCCATGCTGACGTCGAGACGCCGACATACCGGGAGAGCCCTCTGATTGCACTGACTGAAAGCAGAGTTGGAATGATTCGTCGACGGCTGAATGTAAGAACTTCTCAGCCGGGCTATCCGATGCTTGATGAATTCAGAGCGGCGGGCGGTACCGATTACCTGGCTGTGCCGATGGGATTTTCCAGCCATGAAGTCAGTGCGGCTGGTTTTGTGACCGATTGTCCCCGAGGATTCAGCGATGAGGAGATTGAGCGATTGCAACGCCTGACGACCCTCCTGGCAAGACCCCTGGAGCTGCATTCCCTGAGGTATAAGGCGGCGACACTGCTGGATACCTACATGGGACGCCAGACCGGTGAGCGAGTGCTCAAAGGATTGATTAAGCGCGGCGATGGCGAGGATATACACGCGGCCATCTGGTTCTCCGATCTTCGGGACTCGACCCGGATGGCTGATTCAATGCCCCGGGGCGAGTTTATCGGTGTGCTTAACGAATTCTTTGAGTGTATGGCTGGCGCTGTGCTGGATCATGGGGGGGAGGTTCTTCGTTATGTCGGGGATTCCGTACTGGCCATTTTTCAGTCAGGCACCTCATCCAGTGGCCTGCGCCGGGGTTGCTGTGAAGAGTCGGCATCCTGCAGTTCGGCAATTGATGCGGCCCGCGATGCCCGCAATCGCATTGACGCTCTGAACCGCAGGCGTCGTGAAGCGGGGGCCGAGTCCCTCCGCTACGGACTTGCCCTGCATATGGGGGACGTGACCTACGGCAATATCGGTGTGCCGGGGCGGCTGGAGTTTACCGTGGTGGGCCCGGCTGCCAACGAAGCGGCGCGGCTGGAGGGGCTGTGTAAGCAACTGAATCAGCCGTTGCTGATCTCGGACGAGTTCAGGCGATGTCTGTCTGAACCGATGATCTCCCTCGGCGTGCATTCCCTGGGGGGCGTCAGTGCACCCCGGGAGGTCTACACCCTGCCGCTATCCGATTAAGGCAGAAGTCTTCGGGAGCGATTATCTGCACTGTTCGTCGCAGTCCGCACAACTGCCGGGCTTAGCGTCGTAGTCGAAGATGTTGCCATGGCGGTCGACCGACAGATGACAGCAATTCTCGAAAAGCTCCCGCAGCTGGATTCGACCGCGCTGAACCCGGGATTTCAGCGTCGAATAGGCGATACCTGATTCGGCGGCAAACTCTTTCTGGGAGCGCCCTTCGATATCGATTGCGCGCAGCAGCTCTGCGGTGTCGGGCGGCAGCGCGTTAACGAAAGGCAGAATACACTCACTGAGTTGTTGCTGCGCCTGGGGGCCGTCATCCTCGTACCAGAGGTTTTCTACGTCTGCTTCGCCGAAGTGCCGCTTTTTGCGGTAAAAGTCGATAATCGTGTTATTGGCCAGCTGAAAAAGCCAGGGCCTGAGCTTGTCCCGGGATTTGAGCTTGCCGATGTTGCGATCCGTTTTAATCAGTATTTCCTGCAGCAGGTCATCCGCATCGGAGGGATTTGAGATCTTTGACCGTAGCAGTGCTTTCAGGCTCTGGCTGTACTGTTGCCAGATAGCTTCAATATTCAATCTTCGACTCTCTGTGGTGATCAGCTGAGTGTTGAGGGGCCCTGTTGATTACTAAGACGTAACGGTAGTCAGAAAGACGCAATTTTTCAGCTTTTCTGAACGAATCCCGTTGTCGAAGTGTGTGAGTGAACCTGTCCGCTGGTTAATAGCGGGAGGGTGCCACCCCATAAGCCTGACGGAACGCCCGATTGAAATGACTCTGGTCGTAAAACCCCACTGTCGTGGCGACGTCTGCGATACTCCGGTTCGCGCGTCGCAGCAATGCACAGGCATGTTCCAGCCGCAGTCTGATCAACCAGGCTTTCGGGGTCAGACCGGTGGTCTTCTCGAAACGACGCAGGAACTGATAGCGGCTCAGACCACAGAGAGCTGAGAGCTGCTCCAGGGTGATTTTTGCCCCCAGATTCTCGTGGCAGAATTCGTTGACCCATTGCCAGTGTTTTCGCGCCAGCCCACCTGTCACCGGTTCGGGGGACGCCACGCAGAGGTGAGCGAACAGGGGGGCCATCAGCTGCAGCCACAGCTCCTCCACCGACAGCGGGGACAGTGAGCGGGTATCCTGAATACCACTGTGTAAAGCCAGCAGACGACTGGCCAGCCGCTGGTTTTCGACCATCGCTCCGGCAAATGAAGGGGGCTGCTGTGTTTCGAAAATGTCCTCGAAATAGCTGGCCAGCAGTGCCGCCGACAGCCGAAAGGTCTTCATACGATATTCGCTATCGTCATAACCGACGCCGTCATGGATCTCGCCGGGTGGCATGACCGATATCCGACCGGGACCCAACAGCACAGACTTACCCTGAAAGCGCTGACGCTGAACGCCATCGATGACCAGACCAATGTGATAATCAAGATGATAGTGGGGTTCGAAGCGGTACTCGGAATAGTAAGCATCGCTGAGTATCAGCTCAGAGGTATCGGAGACCCGATGGTATTCAATACGGTCTTTCATTGGTCCTCCCGAGACAGCGAGCCCGTTGAGGCCGGTGACGGTCTGAGAGCCGCTCCGGCCTCTGCTACTGATTCTATAATTCCTGATTATCCGTGCAACCGTTGAACCGCTCTGACAAAGGCGTCGACCTCATCAGCCGTGGTGGCGAAGCTGGTCACCAGCCGCACAATCCCCCGGCCCCAGCGATCGTGGTAGAAACGAAAACCCTGCTCCAGCAATTGCTCAATCGTGGCGTCCGGCAGTTTGCAGAAAACGATGTTGGCCCGGACCTCTTCCGGCAGCTCGACCCCGGCTGTGGCTCTGAGACCCTGTTCCAGTCGGGCTGCCATGGCATTGGCATGACGGGCATTGCGCAGCCACAGGTCATTCTCCAGGTAGGCGTTCATCTGAGCGGATAGAAAGCGCATTTTGGAGCACAGATGGCCGCCTCGTTTGCGGCGATAGCCCGTCTCGACCGCCAGCGCCTTATCAAACAGAATGATCGCTTCAGCGGCAATCGTGCCGTTCTTGGTGGCGCCGAAGGAGAGGGCATCGACCCCCGCCTGCCAGGTCATCTCTGCCGGAGTGCAATCCAGCGACACCAGGGCATTGGCGAACCGGGCGCCATCCATATGCATTCGGATACCGGCCTTGCGGCAGCGCTGACCGATCGCCTGAATTTCATCGATTTCGTAGATATTTCCGGTCTCTGTGGCCTGGGTAATGCTGACGGAAGCCGGCTGAGTGGAGTGAACATCGCCGACTTTGCGGTCGAACAGTGGTGCCAGCCGGGCGTTGTCGATCTTCGCTCCTGCCCCGCCAACGGTGACCAGTTTGGCCCCCTGGCTATAAAACTCGGGAGCCCCGCACTCGTCATTGTTGATATGACTGTCGGGATGGCAGTAGATATTGCCCCAGGGCGGTGTCAGCACGCTCAGAGCCAGGGCGTTTGCCGCTGAACCGGTAGGAACCAGAAACAGACTCAGATCACATTCGAAGATCTCCTGCAGCTGCTGCTCCACCTGCAGGCTGAGGGAATCTGATCCATAGGGCTGTGCCTGACCTTCGTTACATGCGGCGATGGCCTCAATAATTTCGGGCGAGGCTCCGGCGATGTTGTCGCTGGTAAAGCCTCGATACTCAGGGGTTGTGGTCGGATGAGCCTGGCTGTTCATTACGCTGTACCTCGTCAGTAGCTGGCAAACGGCTGCCTGCTTGCTGAACAGTATGCCGTGTTCAGCAGCAGTGGCATTGTAAAAAATTGCAGTTATCAGGTACTCATCGAGTCTTCGCTGGCAAGTCGCAGGCCCATGGCCACCAGCACACTGCCACAGCTGCGATTGAGCCAGAGCTGCACCCCGGGTCGGCGCTGAATCCAGCCTGAACAGGCACCTGCCAGCAGGCCGATCGGCATCTTGACGATAAAGGTCAGCAGGGCAAAAACGGTGCCGAGCGCCAGCAGAGTCTCCGTCGTATAAGGGTTGTCAGCAGATACAAACTGAGGCAGATAGGCGAAGTAGAAAATGGCTATCTTGGGGTTGCTGAGGTTGGAAATAGCTCCCTGAATGAAGAACGACCGCAGACTTCCCTGAATCTTAGCGGTGCCGGCAAGGTCTATGGGTGGTGCCCGGAACGCCCTGATTCCGAGATAGAGCAGGTAAGCGGCTCCGACGTACTTCATCAGGCTGAAGGCCAGTTCGGAGGCCTGCAGCAACGCACCCAGCCCGAGCGCCACCAGCAGGGTATGTCCCAGCAGGCCGGTGGCGACACCGGCCGCCGTGACCACGCCGGCCCGGGTTCCCCGAGCGATGGAGCGGGACAGTACCAGTACCATATCCTGACCGGGCGACAGGATGATCAGTAAGGAGGTGAGAATAAAAACGATCAGCGATGAATCCAGCATGGTCCGGCCCTCCGGGTCTTGTTTATACCCTTTCAGCTTAACGTGGATGCAGCTCTGTAAGTTTGTTGAAAAGCCGATTGTGTGTGTTCGGAAGCTGGTTATGAACTACTTTGAGCGTAGCTTTCGTGGAGAAAATCCGAAGTAGCAGGTAAACCGATGGCTGAATGCCGAGGGGTCCTGATAGCCCACCTGGCCGGCAATCAGGCTGACCGGGTAGTCGGTATGGACCAGCAGGGCCTTTGCCTTTTCCATCCGCCGGGCCAGCAGGTACTGCCCCGGCGTCTGACCGGTTTCCTGCCTGAACAGCGTTTTCAGCTGGCTGAGGCTCAGGCAGGCCACCGAGGCTAATTCTGAAAGCGCCGGCGACACTCCCGGATCTCTGTCCAGGTATTCCACCACCCGGGCAATGCGCGGGTCCATGGTTGCCAGGAAGCTCTGTTCCGCCATCAGAACAACAAACCATTCGCCCAGCTGCTGTTCCAGGGTCGGGCTGACCTGGTGTTCGAGTTGCTTCTGGGCGAAATGACAGAATGCCTGCATCGGAGCTGACACCCTGACGAAAGAGTCCTGCAGGGACTGCATGTTCGAGGGTAGTTCCTCCAGATCGGCGACCAGAAAGCAGGAGCCCTTTTCCGGTGCAAAGCGATGCTCATCGTCCGCCAGGGTGATAATGCACTGGCCCGGTGCTGCGCGACCCTGGTGTCGCCCCGTGTCAATATCGACGGTGCCCACCAGCGGCAGCACCAGCTGGTGGAAGTCATGTGAATGGGTGTGGGAAACGAACGTATAGGATCGAATTGAAAGTCTGGCCGTCATGGCTGTATCTCTTTATCTGGCGCACTGGTTATACACACTCCGGAAAATCCTGGCAATGGAGGGTCGGTTACCGACCTCGTAACGGTAGCGCTGCGTGCACAGCCACTGCTTCTTCAGACCATTGTCAGCTGGCATCCGCACGGCCGTTTATGCTCAGCCGGTGCCCGAACATTGTCTGCTGACCGGCAGGGGGCGGAATGAACCTGGTCAGTGGTTTTCCGAGGGGGAGGGCTCCTGAGATCGCCAGTCGGGACGGCTGAAGTCGGTCTGGTAGATAAACCGGGCCACCTTCTCCGCCTGGTCTTCGGCCAGACCCAGTTTCGGCATCAGCCGGTAGTGATGGAGCATTTCCGGCAACAGCGATCTGTTTCGCTCAGGATTCAACACCCAGGCCTTAATACCAGCGACAAACTGCGCTTGTTGCGGATAGACGTTCAGATAGCGGGACTGCACACTGGTGATGAGCGGGGCTGCCAGCCGCGCTTCTTTCTGTTCCTGAATCCATTGCTGATCATCGGTGGCGAAATCACCTTCGGGCAGGGCCTCTCCGCTTCCAGGCTGTTCCAGCTCAACACCGGTCTTATGGCAGGCGAGGCAGAGCATGGTAAACAGCTGCTTACCGGAGTCCGCCTGTAATGATGAGGGCGTTATCAGGGTCAGCAGGACAAACAGAGGTAGAGCCGAAAGCGCAGACTTTTTCGAATGGAGGAGGTTCAGGCTGAAGTGCTTTTTCACGGTGCTGTTCCTGTCGAAAAAGTGTGAGCGGTGATCAGGTTGGCGGGTGCCATCTTTTCTGTCCACGGGTTCACTATAGAAGGGCTCAATGGTGGATGCCAGCCGCGCCCGGGGTTCGGTGTGATTCTGATCGGGGTTGCTGTTTCTGCTGTCGCAGGACTATAAGCTGCCGGCTGAAGTCGGAGGGGGAAGAAAGAACGGTACTGGAGGCGTTGCCGTTCAGCTTTTAACCAGATGTCTCAGACCCCGTAATCAACATGGCAAAGGTGCATTACACAGCTGCAACCCACAACCTTATCCACAGAATCTGTGCACAGCTGAGCTGTGCCGGAGCCCCATTGAAGCTCAATGGAGCAACGAGCCCGGACTGGCGGCTGCAGGTATGCAGAGGGTGGGGACTTCCGGGACCGACTCCACTTTCAGCAGGGGGGGAAGTTCAGAATATCGGCTGACAGTTACGGGATTACTCAGTTGATGCTGGCCAGAGTAAAGGTCCCCTGACCAGCATCGGCGTCATCAGCTGTTATTCAAATACGATTCCCTGCGCCAGCGGCAATTCACCGCCGTAGTTGATGGTGTTGGTCGTGCGGCGCATATAGGCTTTCCAGGAATCTGATCCGGATTCACGGCCTCCGCCTGTTTCCTTTTCGCCACCGAAAGCACCTCCGATTTCCGCACCGGAAGTACCGATATTGACGTTGGCGATGCCACAGTCAGAGCCGGCGGGTGACAGGAATTGTTCCGCTTGACGCATGCTCTCGGTAAAGATTGCAGACGAGAGGCCCTGAGGCACTTCATTCTGGATTTCGATGGCTTCTTCCAGATCGCTGAAGGTCAGCACATAGAGGATCGGTGCGAAGGTTTCCTCATGAACGACCTTCGCGTCATGGCTGATGCAGACAATGGCCGGGCGGACGTAGTAGCCACCATCGGGGACGCCTTCGGTAACCCGCTCGCCGCCGGACAGGATTTCACCGCCTTGTTCTACCGCGGCTTTCAGCGCGGATTGCATGGCATTGAAACTGCGCTGGTCGATCAGCGGTCCCACCAGCGTGCCTTCCCTGGCGGGATCGCCGACAGGCAGCGAGGCGTAGGATTTTTCGATTCGCCCGACCAGTTCATCTTTCACGGATTCGTGGACGATCAGCCGGCGCAGTGTGGTACAGCGCTGTCCGGCGGTGCCGGCAGCGGCGAATACGATGGCGCGGAGCGCCAGATCCAGATCGGCCGTTTCGGAGACGATCATGGCGTTGTTGCCACCAAGCTCCAGCAGAGAGCGTCCCAGACGGGCCCCGACGGTTTCGCCGACACTACGCCCCATGGCGGTCGAGCCGGTGGCGGAGACCAGCGGGAAGCGCTTGTCTGCAGCGATCAGCTGGCCGATGTCTCGGTCTCCGATGATAACGCTGGAGATACCACGGGGCAGCTCCGGCATCGAGTCCAGTGCCTTTTCCAGCACGGCCTGACATGCCAGGGCGCAAAGAGGGGCTTTCTCGGATGGCTTGAATACCATCGTGTTTCCGCACACCAGGCCGATCATGCTGTTCCAGGCCCAGACCGCCATCGGGAAGTTGAAAGCGGTGATCACAGCCACGGGGCCGAGGGGGTGCCACTGTTCCATCATGCGGTGGCCGGGGCGCTCACTGACAATGGTCTTACCGTGGAGCTGGCGGGACAGGCCGACGGCAAAATCGCAGACGTCGATCCATTCCTGAACTTCCCCCAGGGCCTCCGCGAGGATTTTGCCGGATTCCAGGGTGATGATCCTGGCCAGATCCTCTTTGTGCTCTCTGGCGATGTTGCCGATGCGGCGTATCAGTTCTCCGCGGACCGGAGCAGGTACCCTGCGAAACTCCCGGAAAGCACTTTCGGCGGTGGCAATAACAGTCTCTAACTGCTCAGGAGTGGCATTCCTGAACCGGGCGACTTCCATACCGTTAATGGGGGAATTGACGGTGAAAAGGTCGCTACCACCAACTTCTTTTGCTTCTCCACTGAGCACGCTGCAGTACTCGTTTTTCTGCTGCAGTTTATCGATACCCAGGTTTTCCAGAAAAGTCATTCTCATGGTTCAGCCCTTTAAATATATTGGTTGGCTATTGATAACTTATAGTAGCGACAGAAATGGCGGTAAAAAAATACAGAATATCTCAGGGGGGTATCAGCTTTACCTATAGAGCTTTAACAGCCGTTCGGCATCATCTAAAATCATAAAAAAGAAGCGTTTTTCCGAAGTGATTGATGGTGCGGTCAAGGCACCGGATATGTTCGGGATGCTATAAATAACTATGTCCTGTGATGATGGAGGCTCAGGCCTGTGGATTTCCGTTCATTGCGCTATTTTATTGCTGTTTATGAGGAGCTTAGCCTCAGCGCAGCATCCAAGCGCTGCTTTGTGGCTCAGCCTTCCATTTCCGCGGCTATCCAGCAACTGGAATCGGAGCTGGAATGTCCGCTGTTTGTTCGTCACTCGAAAGGGGTTACTCCCACACCAGAAGGTACTCGCCTCTATCCCGATGCCTGTCGTGTTGTCAACGATATCCAGTCAATCAAGCAGCAGTTTCAGGATAAGCCGGAACTTCGGCCGCTGCGCCTGGCACTGATGCCCTTTCTCTCGGGGAAGCGGGTCAGCCGTATTATTCAGGCCTTACTGAAGGAGGTTCCGGGACTGGATCTGACCCTGGTGGATACCACGGAGGATGCCGATGCCCGCATTATATCCGGTACTATTCTGGACCCGGATGAGGCGTTCCATAAGCTCTGGGTCGATCGTTACGTTCTGGCTATGCCCACCGGGCACCCGCTGGCGCTGCAGGAAACCGTGGGACTGGAACAGCTGAACAACGTCCCCTTCATCAGCCGAAAACCCTGCGATATCACCGATGCCTGGCAGTTTGCCGTCCAGAAAAAGGGCGTGAACCTGAACATCAAGGCGACGGTCAGAACCGAAGAGTATGCACTGGACCTGGTGGCTGCCGGACTGGGGGTTTCCATTGTGCCGCTGCACTCCGTTGACGGCTGGTCCGGCCTGGTGGTCCGTGAAATCGGGGGCGTGGATCTGGAGCGGGTCGTCGGGCTGGCGTACACCAGAGATAAAGCCCTGTCGCCGGATCTGTTGTCGGCAATCGAGAGTGTCAAGCAGGAGCTGGCGCAGCTTCCCTGATATGGAACCGCCCTGATATGGATCTTATTCGCAGAATCCTTACTTCAGAAGCACTCCTGGCCATATTTATAAACTACAGACGATCAGGATAATCTGTATTGGATTTCGTTTTTCTTCGCTGTTTTAATTTCCCCATTCGTTCTCCGGCGAATGATTCATGCTTTATGACAGCCTTCGGCTGCCTTTTTTATTCTTTTTGAAAAAAGTTGTTTCAGCCACTGCGGGTTATTCCCGCTAGCTGATCAGAATAGAAATCGAAGCCGTCCTGATTAGCGAATATTATGAACGGCGGGGATCAGAATCAGCTGGAACGGGTTTCAGCACGGGGCTGAGATCGGAACAACCGCACAGAATTGGCTGCCATCAGCCTCTTTTGGCATAGTGGCTGCGGCCAGCCGGTAGTTACGGGGGCACGATGAAACCGGCCCCCTGACTGGCGAGGGTTCTCGATAACCTCAGATTCTTTCAATAACCATGGCGATGCCCTGACCGACACCCACGCACATGGTGCAGAGGGCCAGTCTGCCGCCGCTACAATGAAGCTGACTGACCGCGGTGATCACCAGCCGGGCACCGCTCATCCCCAGCGGATGACCGAGGGCGATGGCGCCACCCTGAGGGTTGATCCGGGGGTCATCGTCGGCCAGTCCCAGTTGTCGGGTACAGGCCAGCGCCTGGGCGGCAAAGGCTTCGTTGAACTCCAGAATATCCATATCATCCAGACTGAGGTTCAGCCGGTTGAGCAGCTTAAGGGTGGCCGGGGCCGGGCCGATGCCCATGATGCGAGGTTCGACACCAACGGTCGCCATACCCAGTACCCGGGCACGGGGTGTCAGACCCTGACCGGCGGCCGCTTTTTCCGAAGCCAGCAGCAGCGCGGCGGCACCATCGTTGATCCCGGACGCATTACCCGCTGTGACGCTGCCCTGATCGAACAGCGGTTTCAGCTGGCCCAGCTTTTCCAGGGTGGTGCTGCGAAGATGTTCATCTTTATCGACGACGATCGGTTCTCCCCGGCGCTGAGGAATGGTGACCGGAACGATCTCTTCCGCAAGTCGGCCATCTTCCTGGGCGGCTGCCGCTCTGAGCTGACTGGCCAGCGCGAAACGGTCCTGATCTTCGCGGCTGATACTGAATTGCTGTGCCAGATTCTCTGCCGTCTTCGGCATGGTTTCGGTGCCGTATTCCGCATCCAGCTTTCGGTTAATAAAGCGCCAGCCCATAGTGGTGTCGTACAGCTGCTGATCGCGGCCGTAAGCCCCTGAAGACTTGCCCATCACAAAAGGGGCTCGCGACATGCTTTCCACGCCACCGGCGATCATCAGCTCCGCTTCTCCGGTCCGGATGGCGCGGGCGGCATCGCCGACGGCGTTGAGGCCGGAGCCGCAGAGGCGGTTGACGGTTACGCCGGACAACTGGTGGGGCAGTCCCGCCAGCAGGGTACTCATCCGGGCGACATTGCGGTTGTCTTCACCGGACTGATTGGCACAGCCCAGAATCACGTCATCAACCCGGTTCCAGTCCAACTGAGCGTTACGCTCCATCAGCGCTTTCAGGGGAATGGCACCCAGATCATCGGCACGCACCGGTGCCAGTCCGCCCCCGTAACGGCCGATCGGAGTACGGACGGCATCGCAGATAAATACATCGTTCATCACTGTTGTTCTCCGTTCAGGCGCTGCTGCTTCGATGTTGTCTGACGGCCCGGAGACCGCCAAGCATAGCCTCGCCCAGCAGGTCGATTTCATGACGGGTCATGGCGGTTGAAAGGGTGCCGGAGCAGGTGTTGATCATCATGATGCCGTGATCGAACAGATAATCCAGCAGCACCCGGGTCCGCAGTGCCTCTGCCGGCGTGGCGAAAGCCTGTCGGTAGTTTTCGGGCGCTTGCGGTTTCATATGAACCCGGAACATCGAGCCCTGGCCGGTGACACAGGCGGGCACGTCGGCGACACGGATCGCTTCGGCAATCTGATCGCGGGCGTAATCCGCCAGTTGATTGAGGCGCTCAACCGCCGCTTCATCGAACAGTTCCATGGAGGCAAGGCCGGCGGTCATGGTGATCGGGTTGGCCGAGAAGGTGCCGGAGTGGGGGAACAGGACCTTATCTGCCAGCGGGTCCATCACATCCATTACCTCACGGCGACCGGCCAGCGCTCCCACGGGAAAACCGCCGCCGATCATCTTACCCATGGCGGTCAGGTCCGGGCGCACGTCGTACCACTCCTGAGCGCCGCCATAGTTGGAGCGAAAGGTGATCACTTCGTCGCAGACCAGCAGGGCGCCGTTGTCGCGGGTCCACCTGCGCAACGCATGGACAAATTCTGTGGATGCCGGGATCAGGCCGACCCGGTGGGGCAGCAGATCCACCAGCACACATGCCAGTTCATCGGCGTGCTGATCCAGAATCGCTACTGCCCGTTCGGGATCGTTAAAGGGGATCACCACCACATCGTTCAGCGCCGAGGCCGGGGTGCCGTGGGCAACGGGCACGCTGGCCGGCTGATCGCGCTCCCCCCAGTTGTCGGGCTTTGCGGTCTGGCTGACTTCGGCATAGTCATAGAGGCCATGATAGGCGCCTTCCACCTTGGCAATTTTCGCCCGGCCGGTGAAGGCGCGGGCCGCTTTCAGACAACTCATCACCGCTTCGGTACCGGAGTTGACGAAACGGACCTTGTCGAAACCGGGATTGCGGCTGCAGATATGTTCGGCGTAGTCGATCTCCGCTTCGGTGGCCAGGGTAAAGGCGGTACCTTTCTGCAGCTGTTCGCTGACGGCGGCCACCACCTGCGGGTGGGCATGGCCGTGGATCAGTGAGGCCATATTGTTGGCGAAATCGATGCGGCTAACGCCTTCGATATCGGTCACATAGCAGCCTTCACCCCGCTCGGCATAGAGCGGATGGGGTTTACGCAATACCGTGTTGCGGCTGCAGCCGCCGGGCATTACATTGAGCGCGCGCTGATAGAGAGCGGCGCTGGTCGGGGTGGCGTCCGTCATGTCGGTGACGGCCGCCGGATTCTGATCAGTCATAGTATTCACCGTAACAGGTTCCCGGGCGATGAGTTCAGGCGATGGCACCCAGTGCCGGGCCGGGGATAAGTGGGGCGCCGGTGCGCTCCTGTACGTAGTCGAAGCTGATACCGGGTGCCAGTTCGATCAGCACAAAGCCGTCGGCGGTCACGTCAATGACCGCCAGATCGGTATAGATACGGCTGACCACGCCCTGACCGGTCAACGGATAACTGCACCGGTCCACCAGCTTGGGCTCGCCATTTTTGGTGCAGTGCTGGGTTATCACGTAGATGGTTCTGACGCCGGCTACCAGATCCATGGCTCCGCCCACGGCCGGAATCGCGTCCGGCGCTCCGGTAGACCAGTTGGCGAGATCACCGTTTCCGGCCACCTGCATGGCACCCAGCACGCAGATATCAATATGTTCGCCACGGATCATGGCGAAGCTGTCGGCGTGGTGAAAGTAGGCCGCACCCGGAATAGCGGTGACCGGCTTTTTGCCGGCGTTAATCAGGTCCGGATCTTCCTCCCCTGCTGCCGGCGCGACTCCCATACCCAGCAGTCCGTTCTCGGTGTGATAAATCACTTCCCTGCCTTCGGGAACGTACTGAGCCACTTTTTCCGGGATACCGATGCCCAGGTTAACGCAGGCGCCATTGGGGATGTCCAGAGCGGCGCGGGCGGCCATCTGCTCGCGATTCCAGCCGGCGCTGTCAGTGTTCGGGGTGCTGTTTTTCATGGGTAGCTCCTTCCTGCGGCGACCATTGTCGATTCCTGAGCCGGATCGGTAACGGTGATGATGCGGTCGACGAAGATGCCGGGGGTGGCGATAGCTTCAGGGTCGATGTCGCCGGCCTCAAGATAACTTTCGGTCTGAACAATGGTGGTGGCGGCGGCTGTCGCCATAATCGGTGCGAAGTTGCGGGCCGTCTTGTTGTAGATCAGGTTGCCGTAACGGTCGGCCTGGCGGCATTTAATCAGCGCAAAATCGGCTTTCAGACCTCGTTCCATTACATAGGTGCGGCCATCAAACTCCCGAAGCTCCTTACCTTCGGCAAGCGGCGTACCGACGGAGGTGGCAGTGTAAAAAGCCGGCACTCCCGCACCACCAGCACGGATTCTCTCAGCCAGGGTACCCTGAGGAACCAGTTCCAGTTCGATTTCACCGGCCCGGTACAGGTCGGGGAAAACAGTCGAGTTGGCGGTACGGGGAAAAGAACAGATCATCTTTCCCACCTGCTTGTTTTCGATCAGTGCCGCCAGACCGACGTGACCGCTGCCGGTGTTGTTGTTGACCACGGTGAGGTTTCTGGCGCCCAGGTCGATGAGCGCGTGAATCAGTTCAATCGGGCTGCCGGCCTCGCCGAAGCCGCCGATCATCACGGTGGCGCCGTCGAAGATGTCGGCAACAGCTTCGGCCGCTGAGCCGATCTGCTTATTAATCATGATGGTTATCCCCTGTTAGTTGTCCCGGGATTTCTCCCCGGCCCGAGATGAGACCGGGGAGGCATTAGTGGTCAGTTCAGACGCTTTTTCAGGGCCGCGGCCAGGGTTTCTTCGATCTCGCTGAGCTCGTCTTCGAAGAAGAATTTCTCGCCTTCGATGGGCTGCAGCAGGTTGATCTTCTCTTCCTTCTCATCCCATTTCGCCATAAACACCCGGTCCATCCATTCCATGTTGCGCGATTCGGTGAATTGCAGGGCGAAGCACTTCTCTCCGTTGATATGGGAGTAGCCCAGGATCGCCAGCTTTCCGGCCGAGATCGTCATCGAAAGGTGACGGGAAGGTCTGTTGATGGAGGACAGCGAGCGATAAATCCGGTTAAAGATTCGCTGAATGTCGGCCAGCGGCGCGGTGTAGTAATGGTGTTCGCCGGTAGCGCGAGCCGCGTACATGGAATGGAAACCGATGCACATCATGCCCAGCAGTTCCGCCAGATCGATCCAGTTCTGTGCGGATTTTTCCACATCGACCCGGCCGTCTTCACCGGTGAACAGGCTGATATGGTTCATCATCGGGCTCTGGCTGCGAA
Organism: Motiliproteus sp.; assembly: GCA_965230185.1. Classification (GTDB taxonomy): domain Bacteria; phylum Pseudomonadota; class Gammaproteobacteria; order Pseudomonadales; family Balneatricaceae; genus Motiliproteus. Next base: position 4,266,851 of record OZ245995.1, on the reverse strand, counting down.
TATTGACGCCGTGATTCTGCAGGCGGCGGATGGCGGCAATGGTGCTGGGGTTCAGCAGTTCGCGAGGGGTGGAGAAGTGGGCCATCCAGGCCAGCTGCACGCCGTTATCGCGCAGGGTTGAGAACAGCTCCAGCATCTTGTCGTACTTACTGCTGAGGATCATTTCCGGCTGGAAGGTCAGTGATCGGGTCGCCAGCCGAACATTCTTCACGTGCAGCAGCTCGGGGTCCTCGATCAGCGGCATCACGTATTCGGCCATACGGTTGACCGGCATATAACCACCGTCACCGCCTGTAATCAGCAGATCGGTCACCTCTTTGTGTTGCTTGAGGTAGCGGTGGAGCTGGTCGACATCTTTCTGCAGGAACATATCCTCGTCACCCCGTACCTGAGCGTGACGGAAGCAGTAAGTGCAGAACGAGAAGCAATTCTGGGTTGTCTTATCGAACACCAGCTGGCACTGAGGATACTTATGCTGGCTGCCATCCAGGAATTCCACCTCCCCTTGCTCATTGACGAACCAGGGCTTGTTCAGTTGCTGATTGCCGTCATGGGGATTGGTCTGCTCCATGTAAACGGACGCCACATCGGCACGTTCATCCTCTGTGGCCGCGGCCATGTACTTGCGGACTTCTTCCTTGTTGATCATGCCGGGCTGGGCGAAACAGAGCTGGAATACGGAATCCTTTTCGAAGTCGTCCCAGTTAATGCTGTTGAGGGTGTGGCGGGTTGCCAGAAAGCTGTATACCTCAACGAAGAATTTACGGTCGTCCATATGACCGAGAGTGATTCCGTTCTGTTCCAGAGTGTCGATCACCCGTTCAAATCCCTTCAGACCGGTGTAGTTATCGCGATCGTTGAACAGAAAGGGCTTGGTTTCTTTCAGTCCGGAATGCTGCGGAAAGGAGGCGTGCAGGCGACTCAGCATACCGACCGGCAACAGGTTTTCCCGCTCGATGATACGGCGGGTGTCATCGGAGTACTGGTAACGGTCCATCATCGCCTGGACATCAGCGGGCTGTACCACCAGATGAGGCTTGTTGAGGTTCTCGGGCTGATCGGTGGAGATCAGAGTCGCAGTGTTGGTTGCGGTCATTTTCTTATTCCTGTCGCAGCGTAGGTTCATTCAGGGTTGGGGGATTCGAAGAGCATCATCGTTGCCGAAGCTCTGGCGATAAGTTGTCCGGATTCATTGACGACGCGCCCTTCGGCATAGGCGGTACGCCGGGTCGAGCTGATCAGCTGTCCGGTAGCGGTAAGCTCCCCGTCGCAGCTGCTTTTCAGAAAGTTGACTTTCATTTCCAGCGTCGCCCCTTTTCGTTGTTGTGTGGGTCGCGAGTGAAAGCAGGCGCGGGCCATCGCCGTATCCAGCAAGGTGCAGATAACACCGCCATGCACTGTCCCCATCACGTTCAGGTGCATGGCTTCCACCCTGAGGCGGATCGCACAGACTCCGCTTTCGGAATTGCCGATTTCAAGCCCGGCCAGTTCATTAAAGTTACCGGCGGCCGGGATTTTCTGAGGCAATACGGGGTTGCTCCAATCTGAATCGGACATGATCAGCAGCTCGATTTATTTTTCGGGGATTCTTTCCTTAAAAATCTAAATTGTTCTCAGATATTTGTGAAATATTTAATTCTGATGGTGGTTATATGTACTTCCTATAGGTGTTTTAATCACATGCTTCCATAGGCGGTGCTGATAGGTGGTTATAGTTTGTATCTGTATGTGTCTGTTAAATTAAGGAGGCTGTGAACTGAACAGAAAATTCTATGTAACAGTTTGAGTTAACTGTGATGTTTATAGTCAGTGACAGCTGTGTCTGTTGTGGTTTCAACAGAGGTAAATGGTTATATAGTTTACTGACTCGCCTTATCGGGATTATTTTTTCTTCAGTCTGAGGAGGGCGGTTATTTAAATCGTGGGGCGTGAAAAAAGCCCCGGCTCTGGTGGCCGGGGAAAGGGTTTCCTGATACCTGAGATCTGAACGGGATCAGGAATATATGACAACAATGAAGCGATGCCATTTTATTCAGAAGGTATCAGGAGTAAAAATACTGAAAAACTATAACCGCTGAAGATTACGGCTATTGCTTAGGGAACCTGCGAACAAGTCCCTTGCGCCTCTGGCTTTCAGAGCGATCAGAGATCAAGGCAACGATTACAGACATACTGGTTGTCTGTCGAAAATCGGTAACGCTGAGATCTGGTCGCTCTGAAAGCCCCGAAGGGCGGGCTCTGGAACGGCCATCTGCTTTGTCAGACAGCTTGAAAAGGTCCAGACATTTTACTGCGCTGTCTTTCGCGCCTCTGGCCGTTCCAGAGTCCGCAGAGAACACACCGGACTTATTCGCCGGTTCCCTAGCTCGGGTAGCTTTGCTTCAGCGACCGGGTCAGATCAGCAGCGTCTTCGAGAAGCTTATCTGCAAAGTCTGCTGCAATGGATGCTATCTCCCAGCGGGTTGACCTGAACAGGCAGATCCGGAACTGGTGGAACGGGATAAAGGGACGAATGACTACGTTCCGGGAGGCATAGTGGCTGGCCGTCAGCTGATCGACAATAGCGATGCCGGCGCCCTCGGCAGCGAGCTGGCATGCCGTTGAGGTCATAAAGGCATCGATGCGGCGGCTGGGGTGAACCGAATGTTCATCCAGGATGGCATCGGTCTGCATCCGCCAGCGACTGAAATTGTTCAGGGTAATGATGCTCTGGTTGTTGAGATCTTCGGGGCCAATCTGCTGCTCCCCTGCCAGCGGATGTCCGGACGGGAGCACGCAGACGAAGGGGAGTTCAAGCAGGGTCACGGACTCGATACCCGGGATTTCCCGGGTGAAAATTCCGAGTCCGAAATCCACCCGGCGGGCCGCTACACTCTCGATGACCCACTCCGATCCTCTGGCGGGCAACGAGATCGACACGCCGGGCTTGTCGATCAGGTAGTCGGCAATGATTCGGGGAAGCCACTGATGGGTCAGCAACGGCGGCGAAGCGACGGAGATCTCTCCACTACGATTGTGCTTCAGATCGCTGGCAAAGCGCTGTACTTTTTCCAGACCGACATAGAGTCGCTGCAGCTGATCATAGAGAGCATAACCTTCGGCGGTCGGTGTCAGCCGGTTCCCTTTGCGGATAAAAAGCTCCAGTCCCAGGCTGTGTTCGAGCAGTTTCAGATGCTTACTGACCGAAGGCTGGGTAACGAACAGCTTGTCGGCCGCCGCAGTGACCGACCCTTCAGACATCACCGCTTTAAAGATCTCCGCCTGCCTGATATTCACTGCTGTTATCTCCGATCTGCGCTAGCTGGAAGTTTTAGTATAACTTTTTTTTTGTCTGCATTCTGTTTTAGTCATTTGATGTTATCGCTTGCCGCTCAGTATTCTGTATCTGCAAGAAAAACAAACCCGAGTTATCCGGAGGAGAGACGCAGATCCATGAGCAATTCAAACCTGGCGACCCGCCTGGACAGTCGCCCCTATGAACCCACCAGGGGTAATGACCGCTATGACCTCCCGTTTCCGGAGGCGGAATTTACCGGTCGGCTGGAGCGCTTTCAGCAGGAGCTTCGTCATCAGGGAGTCGCTGGCGTCTTTCTGTTTGATCCCGAAAATATCTTCTGGCTGACCGGCTACCAGACCATTGGCTATTTCACTTTCTCGACTCTCTATGTCCCGGTGAATGGCAAACCCTGGATGGTCGCACGTATCGTAAACCGTGAACTGGCAAGGTCACTGCCCACCCTGGGGGACTTCTTTGCCATCCGGGACACCGAAGAACCGATTGAAGTGCTGCATCGCTTCGTCGCCTGTGAAACCGGTCCGGGAGACCGCATTGCGCTGGATACCAGCTCCTGGTACCTGACCGTTGCCGACCATGCCCGTATCGTTCAGTACCCTGACCGGACCTTCGTCGACTGGAAGCCCGGTTTTATCGAACGGGAGCGGATGGTAAAGGACGATCTGCAGCTGGATCGGGTTCAGCGCGCCGCCGATGCAGCGGTAGCTGGTCTCGACGCGGCCATCAGGGAGATTGCCGCTGGTAAAACCGAAAACGATGTGGCGGCAGCGATGATGGATGCCAGCATTCGTGCCGGCAGTGAATATCTCGGACATCCGCCGCTGGTGGTTGCCGGCAAGCGATCCGGTCGCTGTTTTTCCATGTGGCGCCGCAGTGAGATCAGGGAGGGGGATGTTGTTGTCCTGGAGTCGGCGGGTTGTGTTGACCGCTATCACGCCATGGTTTCCCGTCCGGTGGTCGTCGGTCAGCCAACCAGGCAGCAGCAGTTTGCTGCTGATGGTCTGCAGGGGGTGCTGGAATCCGCTGTAGAGGCGATTCGACCGGGCATTACAGCCGGTGAGGTGGATGCGCAGTGTCGGGCCGTGGTGGAGAAGCTGGGTCTTGGTGACTATTTCAAGCACCGCGCCGCCTATGGTATCGGTATCGGCTTTCCCCCCAACTGGTCTGAAGGAAAGATCTACGCCATTCGCCCGGGCGATCCGCTGATTCTGCAGCCGGGTATGACTTTTCACATCATTCCCACGCTGTTTCTGGAAGAGTTCGGAATGTGTTTCAGCGACAGTGTTCGTGTCACTGAGACCGGCTGCGAAGTCATGACCCCCTATCCCAGAAAGTTGTTCGTCAAGTAATCATCTATAAATGAATAGAGAGCAATCACTATGAAAACAAAAACAAACCTGAAAGCGACTTTATTATGGCTGGCCGCCCTGGTGACATGCGGTTCAGCAGGCACCGTGGCAGCCACGGAAAAATGGGACATGCCGGCGGCGTACTCTGCCAAGAACTTCATTACCAGCGGATACATCGATTTTGCTGAAACGGTGACAAAAAACAGCAATGGTGATCTGGAAATCATCGTTCATCCCGCAGGGTCTTTGTACAAGGGCTCTGAAATCATGCGGGCGGTACGCACCGGCCAGGTTCAGATCGGCGGCCGTTACCTGGGAGCCCATGCCGGCGAAGACTCGATCTTCGGTATCGATACGCTGCCGTTTATTGCCACCTCGGTCAGCGAAGCCCGGCAGCTTTACAAACTGTCCAGACCGGCCCTTGAAAAGGCGCTGGAGAAGCGGGGGATGAAGTTGCTGTTTACCGCCCCCTGGCCGGCGCAGGGGTTGTTCCATCGCAAAGAGGTTAAAGGCATTGACGACATGTCCGGCACCAAATTCCGTGCCTATGACAAGAACACCTCCCGACTGGCCCAGCTGATGGGGGCCACTCCCACTAAGACTGAAGCAACCGAAATTTCCCAGGCCTTCTCGACCGGGGTCGCGGACAGCATGATCGGTTCCGGAGCCATCGGTGTGTTCCAGAAACTGTGGGATTACGTTGACTACTTCTACACGGTTAATGCCTGGATTCCCAAGAGCGGTGTGATCGTCAACCTTGAGTCCTGGAACGCGCTGACGCCCGAGACTCAGTCCGTCGTACTGGCGGCTGCCAGAGAAACCGAAACCCGTCTATGGGATCAGGTGGAGTCGGTGACTCAGGCCTACAACAAGACCCTGGCCGACAATGGTATGAAAGTACTGGAACCCAGCAAGGAACTGCAGGGGGCGCTGGTAAAAATTGGCCGGAAGGTGTCGCAGGAGTGGGGTGAGTCCGCCTCTGCGGACAGCAAGGCCGTTCTCGAAAAGTTTATTAACTAAGCAGAATCAGGGGCGGGGGCGGCAGCGCATGCTGTTCGCTCCCGATGCAGTCGCAGATGAATGTACTAAAAAGGCTGGATGAGGGGTTGCGCGCCCTTTACATGTTGTCCGGGATAATGGCCGGAGCGCTGATTGTACTGATCGTTGTTGCCGTCATGGTGAGTATTTTTTCCAGAATGATCGGCGTTTATGTTCCCGGTATCACCGAAGTGTCGGGGTATATGCTGGCCTGTGCCGGTGCACTTGCTTTGTCCTACGGTTTCGAAGAAAACGGCCACATCAGGGTGCTGATGCTGGTGGAGAATTTTCGCGGCAGAGTCCGATATCTGTTCGAAGTCTGGGCGCTGTTGTTCTCCGTTTCACTGGTGGGTTTTCTCGCCTTCTATCTGGTCAGAATGGTTTATACCTCCTGGTTGTTTGAGGAGGTCAGTCACGGCTCCGATGAGATGCTGATGTGGATTCCTCAGTCGCTGATGGCGTTCGGGTTTGTCCTGTTTGCCATCTGCCTGCTCCATGCGCTGGTGAAAGCAATTTTTACCCGGCATATCGATACGACCAATGAATCCATCGACTTCCGGAAGAAAAATAAGGGGCAAAAGTGATGGAGATTGTTCTGACGGTATTTCTGATATTCAGTCTGCTGGCCCTGCTGGCCAGCGGTGTATGGATCGGAATTTCACTACTGGGTGTCGGCGCGCTGTCGATGCTGCTGTTCACCCCCAGACCCTTCGGCGATGCCATGGCGACCACCATCTGGTCCCACACTTCGGTGTGGGGGCTGGCGTCGCTGCCGCTGTTCATCTGGATGGGCGAGATTCTGTTCCGGACAAAACTGTCCGAGAGCCTGTTTAACGGTCTGTCACCACTGATGCGCCGTTTCCCGGGCGGGCTGCTGCACGTCAATATTGCCGGCTGCTCCACCTTTGCGGCCATTTCCGGCTCCTCGGCGGCGACCCTGGCGACGATCGGCAAGATCACCATTCCCGAGTTGGAAAAGCGCGGCTATCCGGACAGCCTTTCTTACGGCACTCTGGCCGGAGCAGGTACCCTGGGGCTGCTGATCCCGCCAAGCATCACCATGATCGTTTACGGTGTCACCGTTCAGGAGTCGATCGGGCGATTGTTCATGGCGGGAATCATTCCCGGATTGCTGCTGTCGCTGATGTTCAGTGCCTATATCGCCAGCTGGGGAATGTTTACCGGGGCAGGGCGGCAGCTCCGGGAGGAGTCAGCCAGCTGGCGTGAAAAGCTGGACGGTCTTATCGAACTGGCACCGGTGGTCACTCTGATCGTGCTGGTCATCGGGTCCATCTATTCCGGTATCGCGTCTCCCACTGAGGCTGCGGCCGTGGGGGTGGTCGGTGCGCTGGGGTTGTCGATGTGGCAGAAGTCACTGACCTGGAAGAGTTTCATCAAGTCACTGAAAGGGGCGACCAAAACCACGGCGATGATCATGCTGCTGCTGGCCGGGTCTGCCTTTCTCACCCTCGGCATGGGATTCAGTGGCCTGCCCCGGGAGCTGGCGAACTGGATCGGTGAAATGAATCTTTCCCCCTGGACTCTGATCGCCTGCCTGACGCTGTTTTATATCGTGCTGGGGTGTTTCCTGGACGGTATCTCCTCCATTGTGCTGACCATGGCGGTGGTTGAGCCGCTGGTTCGTCAGGCGGGACTGGATATGATCTGGTTCGGAGTCTTCGTGGTCATGGTCGGAGAGATGGCCATGATTACACCGCCGGTCGGCTTTAATCTGTTCCTGGTACAGAGTATCACCGGGCGGGATATTGGCCTGATTGCACGCTCGGCCCTGCCGATGTTCCTGATGATGCTGTTAGGTGTGGTGCTGCTGACTGTTTTCCCGGATCTGGCTCTCTGGCTTCCGGATCTGATGGTAAAACGGTGACTGAGCAACCTCTGATTCAGCCTCGGGTTCTCCGCGGGCTTTCAGAGGTTGCCGATATTGCAGGATAAAGAGTAATTAATATGTACCGAAATATTATTGTACCTGTAGATACCTTTGAAGAAAGCAGCTGGAAATCAGTCGTTCCTGTGCTTGAAGCGTATTTTTCAGGCAAGCAGGACAGCTGTATACATCTTGTTTCCGTCTACCCGGAAGACAAGGCTCTGAGTATTTATTCACAGTTTATTCCGGATGGCTTTGAAGAACATATCGAAGAGGATATTAAATCAAAGCTGGAGCAAATAGAGAATAAGATTAACAAGCCCGGGGTCGTTGTAAAAAAGTGTTTGCTGAAAGGTATTGTTTACGTTGAGCTGCTTAATTATATCGAAAAGGTAAAAGGGGATCTGGTTATCCTTTCTTCGCACCGGCCTGAGCTTAAAGATTATCTGATAGGCCCTGTTGCATCACGAGTGCTTCGACATTCCAACTGTTCGGTACTGGTGTGCCGGTAATGAATCAGAGAGAGAGTTATGTTCCAGCCTGTGTTTGATGAAGGGCCCCACTACCGGGCTCAGATCGGCTTTCTTGCCGTGGCCAATGCCGATCTGACAGAAAGAGATATGTTCGGGATGAAACCTGAAGGGGTTGGCGTCCATTTCAGCCGGGTGATGATGCCCGAAGCGGCAAGTCTGGAAAGCCTCAGGTCCACCGGAGACTACGTAGCGGATGCGACTTCAGTGCTGATGCCGGCCCGCCGAGACCTGGACGTGATCTGCTACAACTGTACGGCCGGAAGCTTTGCAGTAGGCGAAGAGAGCATTATCCGGAAGATCAATGAGGTCCGACCGGATGTGAAAGCCACGACGATGTTTACCGGCGTGCTGCACGCGCTGGACCGGCTGAATGCGTCGCGGGTCGCCCTGGGGACTCCCTATACTGAAGATATTACCGCGCTGGAGGTGGAATGTCTGGAAGCCAGCGGCATTGGCGTCACGGCGCACCACAGCCTGTCTCTGCTGAACGATCAGCAGATGAACCGACTTGCTCCGGACTTTATCCGTGAGTTTGCCATTGCCATCGACACTCCGGATGCCGATGCCGTATTTATCAGCTGCGGTGCGATTCGCTCGGTGGATATCATCGATTCGGTGGAGCAAACGCTGGGAAAACCGGTGATCTGCTCCAATCAGGCCTCTATGTGGCACTGCCTGCAACTGGCCGGTATCAGCGCATCGCAGAGCGGACCTGGGATGCTGTTTAAGATGTAGGCCGACTGAAGGTGGCCTTCAGTCAGCTGAGACCTGGGGGGAGAAGCGATGAGAAAGCCTGGCTGTTGCTACGGACTGATCCTGTTCATGCTTCTTGCTCAGGGCGCGAGTTCCGACCCTGCCGTAGATGTAGCCACTTACGAATATCCTCCCTATATGAGTGAGAGGCTGGCCGGAGGAGGCCGCCTGCTCAGCCAGGTCTGTGCGATTGCACAGCGGGCCGGATATCGGCTCAGGTATCATTTCATGCCCTTCAGAAGAGCGCTGTTATCCACCCGCAACGGCGAGTTTGATGCCATGGTGTCCCTGTTCCGGACGCTGGAGCGTGAGGCCTACTTTGATTATTCACCGCCGATTGGAAAAGTCCGGATGTCTCTGATCGCGACCGACGAACGGAAACCGGAGCTGTCTTCGCCACTGGTCGTCGGTATCGGTCGGGGCTACCACTTCGACGCGGCTCTTTTTAAGCCGCAGTGGCAGGTTCGGCAGTATGATTCCGATGAGGCCGTTTTTAATATGCTGAGGAAAAACAGAGTGGATATGGCATATGCAGACCCGCTTGTTTTTGAATATCTTTCCCACAGCAAGGGAGAAAAAATATTTTACGTGACAGAAGATGATTCCTACAGTGTGACTTATGATCAGCATATGGTTTACCCAAAAAACAGTGATCAGAGATTCAGACGTGATTTTAATCGCTCTTTGGCTGAAGGTCTGAATGAAACTGGCAGAAAGACGTCTGTGTGTAACTGAGAAATTTGCCCTGCTGATAGTCTTTTATTTCTGTCTATAGGAAGAATCTTTATCCCTTCGAAGAATATTATATTTTCGTGCTTGTTGTGGGGTAAATATAATCTTAACTGAACTTTATTTATGGGGTCAGTCTTCACCTCGGAGACTGAGTGGACTTTTTTATCTGTTTTCTTGTGGTGATCTCTATGAGCTTTAATAAAATTGCCGTGCTGGGGCTCGGTAAGGTAGGAACACTGGCTGCTAAGCTGCTTCACGAATCCGGTTTTACCGTGATCGGATACGATCTGGCAAAACCGAAGGCCGAACTTCCTTTTCAGGTCCGAACCTCGAAACTGACCTCTGATAAAGTACTGGCTGTCGAATTTGCAGAGGTCGAAGCCGTCCTGTCCTGTCTGCCTTACCATCTCAATATCGGTGTCGCCCGCGCCGCCCATGCCGCCGGTATTCACTATTTCGATCTGACCGAAGATGTACCGACCACCAACGCTATTATCGAGTTGAGTAAAACTTCAGAAGGTATCATGGCGCCCCAGTGCGGGCTGGCGCCCGGCTTTGTCGGCATTGTCGGTGCTTCTCAGGCGGCCGCTTTCGATAAATGTCGCTCCCTGCGCCTGCGTGTCGGTGCGTTGCCTCAGAACCCCACCGGCCTGCTGGGCTATTCTTTTAACTGGTCCCCGGAGGGGGTGGTTAACGAGTACATCAACGACTGCGAAGTGATCGAAGGGGGGGAGCGTAAAACCGTATCATCCATGGAATGGCTCGAGACCAAGTACATTGACGGCACGCAGCTGGAAGGGTTCACCACCTCCGGCGGTCTGGGCACCATGTGCGATACCTATCTGGGTAAGATCGACAACCTGGACTACAAGTCGCTGCGTTATCCGGGTCATATGCAGCTGATGAATTTCTTCTTCCATGAATTGCTGATGCGTGATCGCCGGGAGCTGGCCGGTGAGATTCTGACCAACGCCAAACCGCCGGTGGAAGATGACGTGGTCTATGTGCATGTCTCGTCCGAAGGTGAGATTGACGGACGTCTGCAGCGTAAGGAGTTTGTGAAGGCGTACTATCCCATTGAAGCTGCAGGTCGTCGTAATACCGCCATCGCCTGGACCACCTCGGCCTCGGTGGTTGCGGTAATCGAAATGGTGCGTGACGGCGTATTGCCCGACAAGGGCTTCCTGAAACAGGAAGACATTCCGCTGGAAGGCTTTCTAGCCACCCGGACCGGCCAGTTCTATAACCAGTCCGGCAAGCGTAACTGATCTGACCGACTCCCGGTCCCGGCAGCAGTGCATGCTTCGGGACCGACCGTTTGCGGTTTTTTGCTGTTTTTTGTCTATAACTATTTTTGGTGCTGGACTAAAAAGTAGTTATTTGTGGTTATGGGGGCGGGTGCGTATCTTTGCCTTCAGGGCCATTGAGCCCGGACCAGTATTCACCATCTCATCGTCATCCCGTCAGTGTCCGTTCCGTCGCTTGTGCTGTCTGTCAGTCAGGGCCGGTCTGAGCTGAGTCTGACCTGAGTCTGAAAAGCCGTGGGCGGTGGAATGCCCGGGAGCAGGATTTATCAATGATCAGAAATCACCCTTTACAGAATCCATATGCCTCGCGTCGCAGCCTTTCTTTTGCGCAGAAGGGAATGGTGGCGACCTCGCAACCGCTGGCGGCGGACATCGGTCTCGATATTCTTAAGAAAGGGGGTAATGCTGTCGATGCGGCAATTGCCACGGCAGCGGCGCTGACCGTGGTCGAACCCACCGGTTGCGGGATTGGCGGTGACGCTTTTGCCATCGTCTGGTTTAAAGGCGAACTGCACGGCCTGAATGCGTCCGGTCAGGCACCGGCGGACATGACGGCCGAAGCCGTCCGGGGGCAGGGCTTTGACGAAATGCCGCTGTACGGCTGGACACCGGTGACCGTTCCGGGTTGTCCCGCCAGCTGGGCGGCTCTGTCTGAGCGGTTTGGCGAATTACCGTTTGAGACTCTGCTGGAGCCGGCCATCGAGCTGGCCCGTGACGGTTTTCCGGTATCGCCGGTGGTCAGTTATCTTTGGAAGGCTGCATTTGAGGAGTTCAGTGAGGAATTCGCAGGGGAAGCCACGGCAGACTGGTTCCGGACCTTCGCGCCAGAAGGACGGGCACCGCAGGCCGGTGAAATTTTCCGCTCCGAAGGCCATGCCCGGACACTGGAGGCGCTGGCAGCAAGCCGGTGCCAGTCGTTCTACCGGGGCGAGCTGGCCACTGAGATCGACGACTTCTCGCGCCGTACCGGCGGCTTCCTGCGCAAGTCCGATCTTCAGAATTATCAGCCGGAGTGGGTAACCCCCGTCAGCGTGAACTATCGCGGATACGATGTCTGGGAAATCCCCCCCAACGGTCAGGGCATGGTGGCGTTGATGGCCCTGAATATAGCCCGTGGTTTTGATCTTGCGGAGCGGGAAACCGTGGAAAGCTACCATCGGATGATCGAGTCGATGAAGCTGGCCTATGTTGACGGTCATCATCACATCACCCAGCTGGACCGGATGAAGGTATCCGTGGAATCCCTGTTGAGTGACGAGTATGCCGATTCGCGTCGCCAGCTGATCGGTGATCAGGCGCTGCTTCCTGAGCACGGTGAGCCCCGATCCGGTGGCACCGTCTATCTGGCGACCGCCGATCGCCAGGGCAATATGGTTTCCTTTATTCAGAGTAACTACCACGGCTTCGGATCAGGGGTGGTGATACCGGGGAGTGGGATTGCCATGCAGAACCGGGGGCATAACTTCAGTCTCGACCCGGAGCATGTCAATTACCTGCAGCCCGGTAAGAAAACCTTTCATACCATCATTCCCGGATTTATTACCCGGGGCGACGACGCCATCGGCCCATTCGGGGTGATGGGCGGCTTTATGCAGCCCCAGGGACATATGCAGATGATCGTCAATATGGTCGACTTCGGTCTCAATCCCCAGGCCTCGCTGGACGCCCCCCGCTGGCAATGGATGGGGGACAGGAAAATCGGGCTGGAGCCCGAAGTTCCGGCCCATATCGTCAGGGGACTGAAGGAGAAAGGGCATCAGGTGGAAGTGGCGACCGATGTGACCAGCTATGGCAGGGGCCAGATCATTCTCAGGGACCCGGACACCGGAGTCTTCTGCGGCGGCACCGAGTCGCGGACCGACGGCCATATTGCCGGCTGGTAAGTTAATAATCCGGAGAGCATTGTGAAAATTCAGTTACAGATTTTTGCTGCATTCTTTCGCATAGGAATCCTGGGATTCGGTGGCGGCCCCTCGATGATTCCCCTGTTTCAGGCGGAGGTTGTCAGCCGTTATCGCTGGATGACCGTTGAAGAGTTCGGCGATGTGCTGGCGATCGGCAACACATTGCCGGGCCCCATCGCCACCAAGATGGCGGGATATATCGGTTATCGGGTCGCGGGCATTTCAGGCTGCCTGAATGCGGTGCTGGCGCTGATAGTCCCCAGTATTCTGCTGATGGTGCTGTTCCTGGTGGTGCTGAATACTTACAAGAGCGAGCCCTGGGTTAACGGAATGGGGCGCGGCGTGGTACCGGTTGTGGCGGTGATGATGGCGACTCTGACCTGGGAGTTTTTCAGCAAAGGACAAAAAAGCCTGGGATGGCCGATTACGCTGGGGCTCTGTGCTGCCAGTTTTGTGGCCATTGAGTTGTTGTCCCTCCATCCGGGGCTGGTGATCGGCGCGCTGCTGCTGGCGGCAATGTTGCGCAGGGAAAAGCCCCAGCCCAAATCGTCTGATGATTCTGCAAAGGCATCTGCACCATGAATGAGTACTGGGAGCTGTTTCTGGCTTTTTTTGTCCCCAATATTGTCGGCTACGGTGGCGGTCCGGCGATCATTCCGCTGATCGAGGCGGAAGTCGTCGGGCGCTATGGGTGGATGACCGTTCAGGAATTTTCCGAAGTGCTGGCTCTGGGAAATGCGTTGCCCAGCCCCATCGCCACAAAAATGGCAGGCTATATCGGCTATCAGATTGCCGGTGTCGGAGGAGCAGCGGTCGCGGTTTTTGCCACCGTGGCGCCTTCATTGTTGTTGATGATCAGTCTGCTGGGGCTGCTTTATCGTTACCGGGAAAGCGCTAAGGTTAAGGCAATGAGCCAGTATGTACGCCCGACAATTGCGGTGATGATGGCGGTACTGACCTGGAAATTCATCGACAGCAGCTATTTGAGTGCCGGCTGGCTGCACACCGCACTGCTGATGGTCTGCGCCTTTGTCCTGCTGGAAAAGTTCAGAGTGCATCCAGCCTGGGTCATTTCCGCCAGTCTGGGCTACGGGGCGCTGTTTCTCGGCTGAGTCCGGACTGGCAACCGGCATCGGCTGTTACCCTGAATGCAGTTCCTCCTGGCAAATCACGAAAACACCGTTTCCCGATAACAGCATCAGTGCTTTGAACCTGCGGTTTCCGCTCCAGGCATTGAAACCGGCGGCGGGTTCGGATTGCAGGACAGTTTGCCTCGGCCAATTCAGTGCCTGGTTTGTTACCCCTGGTGCAGGCGACGCTGTGGCGCGGAAGATGCCATGGCTGTAACCGGCTACCCTGTCTGAGCTATCTGAGCTGTATGAGGCGCTGAAAATACAGATGCCGGCTTATCACATCAGGGATTTCAGTGTCTCTTTGGCGGCGGCACCGGGGGTGTGATTGATGCCCAGCAGAATCTCTGCCAGCATCCGAATCTCCTCGGAGGCTGACGGATCAGCGGTGATCGCTTCCAGTGCGGCCCGATCATCGGCACGAACCCGGTGCTCAACCCTGGCCAGCGCCCGGGCGACGGTTTTTTCGGCTTCGCTGCTGGCGCTGTCCCTGGTGATTCTGCCGAGAGAATCCTTCTGGGAATCGCTCGGATAATGGTTCAGTTCATGAAGAATAGCCGCGATGGTTTTTGTCGCTGCTGTTTCCGCAAAACTCAGGGGGGACGTCAGCCCGGCGAATGCCAGTGCCAGGCACAGGCAGAAGGTTTTCAGGTTCATCTTACAGCTCCTTAGCAATGATTTTGTCCTCCCTCTCCATCAGTCTAGTCCGATGGCGGTAATCCGGTTATCGCGGGGGCGATCGAAGAGTTCAGAAAGTGACCGAATAGTCCGACTTCCGGGCTGCTTCTGAACGGAGCAGGGGACTAGGGTTTACCGGGATGGTGGTGATCTTCATCGCTGTCGTGATGATCGGCAGGCTGACTTTCTTTGAGCTGTACCCCTTTCCCGCCAGCGCTGCTGGTCTGCACGCCGATCCCTTCGATATAGACCAGTTGTCCTCCCAGCCAGGCCTGATATCCGATTCCGATAACACCGGTTAACAGCAGTGCCAGATAGAGCGTGGATACAGAATCCCTGGTGCGAAGCCTCAGAAATGCGATTACAGTGAACAGCAGGGCCAGAACCAGGCCCAGATTCATATGAAGGTTCATCACCGAGGTCCCGTCATGGCCGTGTTCGCTGTTGTGGTGCCATACCAGATGATCATACCAGCCGGCCAGCACGGCGATGCAGATAGCGGCGGTGGCCACAGAGGTCGTGAGCATGGCAAACCCGGCAACCCCCCGATCCTTCCTGGCAAACGCCCACAGTTCTAATGCCGCCGCAAAGAAAGAGAGGGCGACGACGAAATGCACGGCGATCGGATGAATCGGTTTACCGAATATATATTCCATCAGATTTCACTCAGTGCCTGTAGCCATGCCATAAACGGACCCTGCTGCCGGCCAGCGCTGTTACGCTGTCAGGCTGCTGGATTTACCCGCTTTGGAAAGCCTGGTTTACCCTCTGCAGGACTGTCAACCTGCAAAAAGCGGTGCCGGACACCGGTGTTTGCTGCCGGCGCGGGGCCGGGGCTGAATGAGCGGGGGCCGGTCCGGCCGCTGCCGCTGCCGCTGTTTGCAGGTCGGACTGGTCCCATCTTTTTCTTCCAACAAGCCCTTTTCTCCCGGTCGTATCGGGTCTATTATTGCCCGCCCTGAGATGACCACCCTGACTCCGCTGTACCGCGCTCTGATCCGCCGCTCCGTCGAAGCAACCGTCATTTTCAATCCGACAGCCCTGAAGTTTACAAGGAGAGATCGTGAGCCCGGACACCGCTCTGATCGGCTTTGTTGCCATTATCGCTTTTGCTACCTATGTCCAGACCGTCACCGGCTTTGCGCTGGGAATGATCGTGATGGGGGCGGTGACCTCTCTGGAGCTGGTGCCCATCGCTTTTACCTCGGTGGTGATCAGCCTCGTCACCTTTATCAATGGCGTAGCGATGCTGAAAGGCAACCGGAAGGCGCTGGATCTGAAGCGGGTCTGGCTGACCTGTGCAGGGCTGTTTCCGGCGCTGGCCGCCGGTCTCTGGCTGCTGGAGTATATGAGCTCGGAGCTGAACCAGCTGTTGCAGATCCTGCTGGGGATTACCATCATTCTCGGCGGGCTGATGATTATGCTGAAGCCTGATCCGCTTGAACGGCCATCGGCGTCGGCGGTCTTCGTCTCTTCCGGTGCTGCGGCCGGTGTGCTGGCCGGCTTGTTCTCCATGGCGGGGCCGCCGCTGGTTTATCTGTTTTACCGTCAGCCGCTGGAACTGAAGGCGATCCGCCTGTGCCTGCTCAGTATCTTTCTGCTCAGCGCCGTGGTCCGCACTGCGATGGTGGGCCTGCAGGGCGGGCTGACGGTGGATATGTTTATCTTCTCCGCCTGCTGCATACCGGTGGTGGCGCTGTTCACCTGGGTCGGCCGTAAGTTTCCGCCTCCGGTAAGCAGTAACAATATGCGTCGCATCGCCTTCTGCCTGCTGATTGTCATCGGTGTCAGCCTGCTGCTCAGCGCCTGAAGACGGCGTGTATGGGATAGCTGGCTGCGGGCCGTTGACGATAGCTGCGCAACGACAGAATTCCCCCCGGCAGGTTGCCGAAAGCGTTTCAGAGCCGCCTGTTCTTACCGTAGTGAAGGTTACCCGGGTCGGATTTTTTACAGCCTGCTAGACTTACCAGACAGTGGCCTGTGGCCATCAGGGCGGCAGGCCAGCTCCGGTTCTTACCTGGACTGAGAACATCCGGGGAGCTGTTTATGCTGTTATTGAAGGATAACAAAGAAGTCAGCAGGATGGACGGGTCGTGAAGATCTCCACCACCCTGGCGGCTCTGCCACGAGCTGGTGTACTGGCGATGGCCCTGGTGCTGAGTTGCTTCTGGATCGCTTTTCTGACTATTGTTCTGAGCCGCGACAGTGAAGCCGCTAAGTTACTGCTGGATTACAGTTCGCAGACCATTTTTCCTTATCCCTTCACCATTCAGAACCTGATGTACGTGTTCTTCTTTCTTTGTCTGGGAGATCTCTGGGTACGCTGGATTACAGCCCGCAGGGAGCTGGCCTGCCTTAATCAGGGCTATCTGCCAGAGGATGACCAGACCGTACTTCAACCCCACGAACTGGGCGCGATCCGGGAGAAGGTGATCGGCCAGTACGATGGCGAAAACGGTTTTCTGCCGAACCTGATCGATCTTTCCATTCTGCAGTTTCAGAGCAGCCGCTCGGTGGATCAGGCGGTGAGTGTCCTTAATTCCAGCCTCGAACTGATCGCTCACCGGGTGGATCTGCGTTACTCCACTATCCGCTACATCGTCTGGGTGATACCCACCATCGGGTTCATCGGTACCGTGGTTGGCATCTCCCGTTCACTGACGCTGATCGATCCGGGGAAGATGGATCTGGCGGCGATTACCGGAGGGCTGGCAATCGCTTTCTATACCACCATCATGGCACTGGTGCTGAGTGCGATTCTGGTGCTGATGATGCACGTCGTTCAGAAAAGCGAAGAGACCGCCGTCAATCTGGCCGGCGATTACTGTCTTAAAAACCTGATCAATCGACTGTTCAGTGGTGAACCACGCTAACCGCAGGTGAGGTTCCGTGAAGCCACGTAACCGCGAAATCAATATCTTTAATCTGTCGATGATGGATGTGATCTCCGGCGCCATGGGGGCGTTCCTGATTCTGGTGGTTATTCTGTCCCGCCATTACAACAATGAAGTGATTAATACCGAGCGAATCCTGGAACTGCAGAAGATGCTGGTGGAAGCGACCGGCAACCTCAGTGAAGTGAGCCAGCTTATTCGTGGCAATACCACCGACACCGATCTGATCGAGCGATCGCTGGAACAGGCCCGGGGCAATGTGGAAAGAAGTAAAGCCTATGTCCGGCAGGTCAGAGATCAGCTGGATGCCGCCAATGCAAAAATCAGTCAGCTGGAGGAACGAATCCTTTCCCTGGAAGAGGAGATCAGCTATCTGGAGGGGCGGCTGGCGGCGCTGAAACCCTTTTTTGTGATGACCCGCTGGTCCTGCAACCGGGTCAGTAATGTGGATATCTATCTGTGGAACGATGCTGAAACCCGGGTGGAGAAGGGAGAGAAATCCCGCCGCATGGAGCCTTTTGATCCTCGCAGGGTACAGCGCTCACTGTTCTACAATGAGGTTGAAGAGGGGACTGCTAATGCCCGGATCGGGCTGGAGGTCTGGAGCTACAGCCTGTCTCATATCGATAAGGCCATAAAGCTCTATTACCGGCTGGATGATGACAGACGGCCACTGCCGGTCTGCCGGGTGGTGAGCTGGATTCGAAGTAAGGAGTTGACGCTGACCGTCGATGCTCAGACTCTGAATCCCCGTCAGCCCTGGCTGTTTGTCGGAATGCTGCGGATCGATAAGCAGCGCAGGGTCAGCTTTCAGCTGGCCAGCGATCGACAACGGCGGGCGGAGCATCTCCTGATCCAGCGGCGAATATCTGGCCGGACCACCGGCGGGGAGAAAACAGAGTGAGTCGCCTGATCCGCTGTCTTTGCGGCAACATGTATGATCCGGCCCGTTATCAGACCTGTCCGGAGTGTGGGCGGCCCAGTAACCGCAGTGCGGCAGAGCCGGAGCCTGATGCGAGTGCTCCTGATTCCGGCGGGCAGTCGGAGCCGGTGAAATCGAAAACGGCCCCGAAGCCTGTTACCGGACCGGCACCGACGCCGCTGCCCTCCTGGATCTGGAAGGCCGTTGCCGGTGCCCTGGGACTGTTACTGCTGGCCTTTGCCCTGAAGCAGTTTATTGGCGACGACGAGCAACAGGTCCGGCCCGCCGGCGCTGACAGTACTACTGCAACAGCGCCGATAGCGGCTACCTCCGGTTGTCAGGATATTGTCGGAAAGTGGCGCTGGTTTACCGGTGGTTTCGTTGCTTTTGCGGCCGATCAGCGCGCGTTTTTTTTGCCCACCGAAGATGCGCCGCCGGCTCTGACCGCCGACTGGCGTTGCGATTCGGAAACCCTGACCTACACCCTGAGCTGGTCTCATGGTTTTACCGATACCCTGAAACTCTACCAGGACGGGCAGATGATCAGCGGAAGAAATAATACCGGGGTGGAAGTTTCCGGCAGCCGCTACGTTGACCCGGCCGCCGGCATGCCGCCTTTGCAGGTGGTCCAGTCCGGCTCCCGACAGATTCCTCACCGCCTGCCGGATCTGCTGCGAGCTGCCTCCGTCAGTGCGGCTCGGTGGCGGCCGGATGCCTACCCGGTAGGGCTGCGGATTCGTCGCGACGGCTATCCCGATAAGGATGCTTACTACGTGCAGATGGAGTTCTATTCACCCTCCGAAGGCACCGGGCTGTGGATCAGCAGTCATCGTACCCGGAATAAAGTGATGGAAGCCGGAACGGTCAGCTGGAGTACGAGTCGATTACCGGACCAGTTTGTCGATCTGCCCAACGCTGTCGATATTGCCCGCAAAAACGGGTTGCGCGGGCTGATAAGCCGGGCCGAGCTGCGGACTGATACCTCCGCGCGGCCGCCTCTGCTGCTCTGGCGTATCGTTGCCGAAACCCACGGCAAACACCCTCCGCCAATCAATGCCATTACCGGTGAAGTGATCGGACGCAGTCGCTGGCCCGGGCGGGGATGATCTGCGTAAAGGCCGTGCAGCCTGGTGATCAGTCAGACGGGCCGGTTTACAGCAGCTTTGCTACCTCAAAATGCATGCCGTCCGGCCTTTGCCTGAAACCGCCGCCCCAGTAAAACCCGTGCTCTTCCGCAATGGCCACCAGTTCCCGTACCGAGCCTTCGCTACCGGTTGCCGCTGGTATAACACCGAGCCGGTTCCAGCGAGCGTTGATATCGAAAGCGCTGCCAAAAGCATGGTTACTGAGTTTCACCCGGCTGCCACGGATAAAACGGGCATTGTAGCTGCCTTCCCAGCTGAGAATACGGTCCAGCAACCCCGCTTGCTCCCAGGCGGCCCACATTGCCTTCAGCTGATCCGCGGCCGCCCGATGAAAGCGCAATCTGCCGCTGCTTCTGCGGCCGAATACCGGAACCCCCTTCAGCTGGGGAAGGAAAACATTGAGGATATTGAGTTGTTCCCAGTCATCCAGAATACGTATGGCTTCCGGATTGCGGGCGGTGGGAGCGGGTTCGAATTCAAAGCGACCGAACATCCGGGCTCTGGCGGCTGCGGTGATCGGCTTCAGGTCGGAAGTCGTTGGCAACAGTGGCTCGTTGTCCCCTCGCTGAGGATCGGTAAAGCCGACATCGAACCCCAGTGACAGAGCCGCCCCCAGGGTCCGGGCACCGACAATGGCGTCACCGGATAACCCCTGTGAACGCTGAAACGCCCGGGTGGCTTTTTCGGTGATCGGACCGAACTCGCCATCGATCCCGGCACGCAGGAATCCCTGTCCCAGCAGAAAGGCCTGCCAGCGTCTGACCGCGCTGCCACTGCTACCTCGGCGAAGTATTTCTAGTGACATGCTACTCCCCCCGCTACTGACACTGTGGAAGTGCTGTGTCAGCGCTCCTGTGACTTTCAGTGTAGTCCGGGAGCCGTGCTTCCGGATAAATCTGTGGCTGCGGGGAATGACGACGCCGTCGATCCCCGGTGGCTGCTGCTTTCAGGAAGGAACTGGCCGGTTATCTGTGTCAGAAAGGCAGGTTGTCCGGTGACTGCGCTTTGACCGGTTGCAGTTCAGGGCTGGTGAATCAGCGCTCTGATACGCTGTTCGCGCTCCCGTTCCCACTGATCGGGAGGATCCATCTGTGCCCAGGCTTCGAACAGCTTCTGCTGTTTCTGACTGATTCTGAGGCCATACTGATCGCGCATATACCAGTAAATTCGGGCGATATCGCCTCTGACCGCCGGGGCCGGCTCTGCCTTTCGTCGTTTGAAGTCCACTTCGAAGTCGCAGGCGCCGTAGACTCGGGGCTCGCCCTCGAGCACTGCGAAACTGTAATTTGAGCGATTGCCGTTGATTTCGCCCACCGCGGGCACCAGGTTGTAGAGGTCCGCTTCCATCTGGCGGAACAGTTTGCTGTTTTTACGGCAGTTTTTACGTCCGCCCTGCTGCCAGCACTGTAACTGATGGCCGAAAGCCCATGCCGGGACCACGTGTTCCCACTCGATTCGGGAGGCGCGTTTTTTCTCCTTACGGGGTTGATAGCCGCAGGAGCTCAGGTCCGGAACCAGTTTTTTACCTCGACGCCGATAGCTGCAGTCACAGTAGAAAGAACGGTTGTGATCGCTGTAGAGATCGGCAGCCATGCGTTTTGCCTGGCTGAAGGACTGCGGCGAAGCCGCCAGGCCGGAAAATGAGAGAGTGGAGAGCAGAGCGGCGGAACAGAATGCGGTTACAGATACAACGGACTTCAACTACAGGGTACCTCGGTTTAGATCAATGAAAAGAAACAGCGAAAAGCATCAGGTTGTCGGCAGCGGGCCGGGATAATTAAGCGCTGTTGGCCGTCATGGGAGTGGATAAACAAGGCTTTTCCACAGACCCTGGCGGGTGATCAGATCTGATAGTCATCCATATTGCTGTGCTTGTCTTCATCTCCGTAAACACAGAGGCGGTCACGACCTGTCAGCTTGGCCCGATACATGGTCCGGTCCGCGGCGCGCAGCAGCGCGTCGGCTCTTTCAAAGTCGGCCACCGAGCTGCAACTGGCGATACCGGCGGAGATGGTCAGGTGAATTCGGCCGACATCTTCAAGAGTCAGGGTTTTATTACGAAAAGCCCGAAGGATTCGGCAGGTGGTGGTTTCGGCTTCGGTGAGGGAGGCGCCTGGCAGCAGGATGACAAACTCTTCGCCACCGAAGCGCGCGACCACATCGTTCTCCCGCACACTGCTGCTGAGCAGATTGGCAGAGAATTTCAGCGCTTCGTCGCCGGCATGGTGACCGAAATTGTCGTTGACCTGTTTGAAGTGATCGAGATCGATAAAGATAACGCTGAGCGGACGATTGTCCTCGACAGCGCGGGCAAACTCGTTCTCCAGGGTGTCATCCAGGTGGCCGCGATTCCACAGGCCGGTCAGGTGGTCCCGTCGGCTGCGCTCCTCCAGATCTCTGGCCCGGCGTTCAATGTTTCGGGAGGCATGGCTGCTGAGTTCAAGCTCGCGAATGTGGCTGAGACTGCGGTGGAGCATGATCTCCTTAGCTTCCGCCAGCATGCTGTCCGGGTCCTGACCACTGAGCAGGCTGATCTCGAACAGCTTCTCTATTTCCGGCACCTGTATTTTCAGCTCGGCCAGAATCGCATCCATCTGCTCTTCCGACAGCTGATCCTCAATGACTTCGGGATCGATCGGCTGATCCAGGTCGGCGGCCAGCAGGGCGTCTGCAATGGCACCGGAGAGGTGGACACAGTGGGACAGGCCATAGCGCTCCTGATGGTCTGATCTATGGCTGGCGGCCGTAGCCTCCACCAGAGAATCCGGGAAGTGCCAGTGCTGCAGCAACCACTGACCGATTTCGGCATGATCGCAGCCGAGTTGCTGTTGCTCGTAGTGGATTATGGCGCGGTGGTCCAGCTGCTGATGCAAGCGGCGATAAAAATCCGGCAGTGCTTTGTCGAGTACGATGATACCGACATCCTGCAGCAGTGAGGCCAGAAAGACCTCTTCCGGGCTGGCCTCTCCGGCCTGACGGGCAATGATGCGGCCGGCCGCCGATGCCAGCAGGGCCCGCCGCCAGAACAGGTCGTAATCGAGTCCTTCGTTATCTTCCGCTGCCAGCGAACTGAGTAGCGAGAAGCTCAGGGCCAGCATCAGAGTACTGTTCAGTCCCAGCAACATCACCGCCTGGTGCAGGCTGCTGCTCTGGCGCCGCTGGCCGTACATGGGGGAGTTGGCGATCTGCAGCAGTCGGGTGGCCAGAGCGGGGTCCTGGCCGACCACATCGGAGACACGACCCATATCCGCTACCGGGTCGTTGGCCAGATCAAGGATTCTGGCGGCGACGGCAGGCAGGCTGGGCAGTTCTCGGCACTGCTTCAGCCGGGTCTGAAGTGAATCATCCATTGATCGCGTTATCCTGTGGCTCTGAGGATTGGATTATACATCTGTTCCGGGACTCTGCCAGAGTGGCCTGGTCTTCGCAATTATCAATGGTAAGGCATTGGTTTTGCTGTGGTTTATGCCGCCTAACCGATCGGCCGGCGGCTACTTAAAGGCTGGCTGGCAGTGGCCTCAGGAGGCCTGCTGCAACAGCATTTTCAGCGAGTTGATCAGTTGCTTGTTCTCGACACCGGAGATAGCAATCTGAACCGAAGCGTGAGGATTCGGAGAGGCGTTCTCGGTAATCTGCACTTTCAGCTGCAGGTTGCCGCTCTTAATCGCAAACTGGTCACTGTTTTCAGAGACTCTGGTGTTGCCATTGGCGTGACAGAGCCGCGATAGCTGAACCCCAAGATCCCGGTTATTCAGCACCTTCAGCGTCTGCCGTTCGCGACTGAGCGCTTCGAAACCCAGGTCACTGATCATATCGAACAGCATTTCATGGCCGTCGCTGAGACTGTTGAGGTCGTTGACGCTGGCTTCCCAGTTATGTTCCGGTGGATGGCTGACCCGGATACCGGTGGCGATGCCGGTGGTCGGTGCCATGGCAACCTCCACAAACAGGGTCAGGGTATAATGCAGGCCCGATTTGTCTTTAAAGGGTACCTGCAGCGTGCGACTGCAGATACCGGAAGGATTAAACGTGATCTCGGGATATTTGGGACGGATTATGCTGTCGAGTTTCTGAAAGACCTCTTCGGGAGTCATCGCTTTAGCTGTCTGCCTGTCATCCGGTTTCATGCTCATAGCAGTCATTGGGTCGTTTACCTCAGTCGACGTTTTCAGTATTAACTCTATGGTTAACAGTGAGTTTAGGCCATAGATACAGATCAAGAGATATTTAATGAGTATCGAAGGCGTGGCGGACCGGTGGATGCTGGCTATCCGGGGCGCTAATCGCTAGCATAGACACCGCGGCGCATGTTCAGGGCGCCATGTTCCGAGTTTCTGTACAGCAACGGCTGAAAATTCATGAGTTATCAGGTTCTCGCCCGAAAATGGCGGCCTTCAACATTTGAGCAGATGGTGGGTCAGGATCATGTGCTCAGGGCGCTGGTCAATGCGCTGGACAACGATCGTCTGCACCATGCTTATCTGTTTACCGGCACTCGTGGTGTCGGTAAGACCTCTATCGCCCGTTTGTTCGCCAAATCGCTGAACTGTGAGGAGGGCGTCGGTTCATCACCCTGTGGTCAGTGTTCGCCCTGCCGGGAAATCAGCGAGGGTCGTTTCGTCGATCTGATTGAGGTGGATGCGGCATCCCGGACCCGGGTCGAGGACACCCGGGAACTGCTGGAAAATGTGCAGTATGCACCGACCCGGGGTCGCTACAAGGTCTACCTGATCGATGAAGTCCATATGCTGTCGGCTCACAGTTTCAATGCACTGCTGAAGACCCTGGAAGAGCCTCCTCCACATATTAAGTTTCTGTTGGCAACCACGGACCCGCAGAAGTTGCCGGTCACCATCCTCTCCCGCTGTCTGCAGTTTAATCTCAAGAACATGACGCCGGAGCGGATCGTCGACCATCTGCAGCAGGTGCTGGCCGCCGAGCAGATTCCTTCTGATGAGCCGGCCCTGTGGCTGCTGGCCCGGGCCGCCAACGGCAGTATGCGTGATGCGATGAGCCTGACCGATCAGGCTATTTCTTTTGGCAGCGGTGAGCTGCGGGAGGACGACGTCCGAGCCATGCTCGGCAGTGTCGATCAGCAACAGGTACTGCGCCTGCTGCAGCTGCTGGCTCATGGCAATGCTCTGGGGGCAATGGATACAGTCGCTCAGATCGCCGAATACGGTGCCGATTTTGAAGATGTACTGGCAGAGTTGCTGGGCCTGCTACATCGGGTCGCTGTCGCTCAGGCACTGCCGGCCAGCGTCGATAACAGCCTCGGTGATCGGGAAGCGGTGCTGGCGCTGGCAGCGGCGCTGAAGGCCGAAGATGTGCAGTTGTTCTATCAGATCGCCCTCAATGGCCGTAAGGATCTGCCACTGGTGCCGGTACCGAGAGACGGCTTTGAGATGACGCTGTTGCGGATGCTGGCGTTCCGGCCGGTGATGCCGGGGGAAGTGGCTTTGCCCCGTCAGTCCTCATCGACGACTGATACCGCAGCGGCACCGCTGGCGCAGCCAGAGACTTCGGAAACGGCTGCCGGCCCCATTGAAACTGTTCAGCCCGGGGCGGCCATCAATGCCCCTGTCGGGGCGGCGACAATGCAGCAATCGATGGCTCCGCCGCCTGCAATTTCTTCCTCCGTGACGCCACAGAAGGCTGTGGTTCAGCCGGAAATCACCCGCCCGGCGACAATGGCCACTTCCCGTCCTGCCGTTACAGAAGCAGAATCCGACACTGTATCGGGAGGCGAGGCAGTAGCAGCTCCGGTCGCCGTCTCGTCTGCGCCGAGCGGCGCTGCAATAACACCGTCCCCGACTGATGTCGCACCACCACCGATTGATGACGCGCCCCCCTGGGGAGAGGCCGTCGGACCCGGGTCGGCCGCCGGCGGGGCTGCAGTGCCGCCACCAGGGGCGCCGCCGACAAAAAAGGCTGATGCCCCTGAGGTCAGCGCGGACACTGAATCCCCGGGGGTAACGCAGCAGGAAGCCGCTGGTGAGCTGGCTGATATCAGCCTGGAGACGCTCGATGCCCGGAGCTGGATTCCGTTGCTGGACGCTATCGGTTTATCCGGAATGACGTATAATATTGCCGCCAACGCCGTTGTAGAACAGGTCGAAACCCTGTCGGAACAGGGTGCCCGAGTTCACTATCTGTTATCCGCGCGTCAGATGCATCTGTTTAACGCCACTCACCAGCAGCGAATAGAGGACGCGTTGTCCGGCTATTTCGGCAGCAGTGTTAAAATAGTGTTCAGTGAAGGGGACAGTTCCGAAGAAACACCGGCGCAGTTTCGCGAACGACGACGCCGGGAACGGCTGGCAGCGGCGGTCGCCGCCATAGAGAGCGATGCCAACGTGCAGGCGATCATTGAGCGGTTTGACGGCAGACTTGATGTGGGGTCGGTACAGCCGATCGACTCCTGACCAGAGAAGAGGGTATAGCGATGATGAAAGGTGGTATGGGCAATCTGATGAAGCAGGCCCAGCAGATGCAGGAGAAGCTTCAGCAGGCTCAGGAAGAGATCGCCAATGCCGAAGTGACCGGAGAATCCGGCGCCGGTATGGTGAAGATTCAGATGAACGGCCGTCACGACGTAAAGCGTGTCGATATTGATGCCAGCCTGATGACTGAAGACAAAGAAATTCTTGAAGATCTGATCGCTGCGGCGGTTAACGATGCGGTGCGTAAGATCGAGACTTCCAGCCAGGAAAAAATGTCTGGCCTGACCGGTGGCATGGGTATGCCCCCCGGTTTCAAAATGCCTTTCTGAGCCGGCTGCTGAACTCTCAATGTCATTCAGTCCGCTGATCGACCAGCTGATCACTGCGCTCAGATGTCTGCCGGGCGTTGGCGCCAAATCGGCGCAACGCATGGCTTTTCAGTTACTCGAACGGGATCGCCAGGGCGCTCTGGCGCTGTCGCAGGTGCTGGCCGAAGCCATGGAGCATGTCGGCCATTGCTCGCAGTGCCGTACCCTGACCGAGCTAGAGGTGTGTAACATCTGTTCCGGTTCCCGTCGGAATCCGGAACTGCTCTGTGTCGTTGAAACACCGGCGGATGTGCTGGCCATCGAGCAGACCGGCAGCTTCAGTGGTCTCTACTTTGTGCTCCATGGTCATCTGTCGCCTATCGATGGTCTGGGGCCGGAGGATATCGGTATTCCGGAACTGCTGGAGCGTATCAGTCACTCGCCGGTGACTGAGCTGGTGATCGCCACCAATCCCACCGTCGAGGGTGAGGCTACCGCTCACTATATTTCAGAGCAGCTGGCGTCGGTGGATATCCGCGTCAGCCGTATCGCCCATGGAGTGCCGCTGGGCGGGGAGCTGGAATATGTGGATGGCGGCACTCTGGCCCATGCTTTTGCCGGACGCAAACAGTTATGAGTGATATGTCTGTATCTGCTGATACCCTTGAAAAACTACATCTGTCGGCCCGCAACTATGAGTGGGTTGATACTGATCTGCGGCTGGCGGAGTTGTGCCGGCAGTGGCGACAGCAGCCGCTGGTGGCCCTGGATACCGAATTCCAGCGTACCGATACCTTCTACCCCAGACCCGGCCTGATTCAGGTTGCCAGTGACGGCCGGTGCTATCTGCTGGATCCGCTGAAGATCGAAGATTTCGGCCCTTTTGTGGAGCTGATGACCGATCCCGCGGTACTGAAACTGCTTCACGCCTGTTCGGAAGATCTGGAGCTGTTCGCCCATTGCTACGATGCAGTACCCCAGCCGATGTTCGACTGTCAGGTCGCCTGTGCTTTTCTGGGGATGGGGCTGTCAATTGGATATCAGCGGCTGTTGGAGCAGCAGCTGGGGGTCGAGGTCGATAAGGAGGAGACTCGCTCCGACTGGCTGCAGCGGCCGCTGACCGAGTCTCAGAAGCTCTACGCCGCGAAGGATGTGATCTACCTGAAGACCATCTATCAGCAGCTGGAAGCGGAGCTCAGGACTCAGGACAAATACTCCTGGGTGCTGGAGGAGTGTCGGCAGCTGACCGATGCGGCCATGGCGCCGGAGGATATCGAAAACAGCTACCAGCAGCGTTTTAAACAGGCCTGGAAGTTGCGTCCCCGTCAGCTGTCGGTCCTGAAGGCGCTCTCCACCTGGCGCGAAGAGCAGGCCCGTGAGCGGGATATGCCACGGAATTTTCTGCTCCATAACAACTCGATGATGGCTATAGCGATGCGCCCTCCCGGCAATATGCGTGAGTTGTCGATGGTTGAAAGGGTTCGCGGACGTACCCTTTCCGAGGACGGAAAGCAGCTGCTGAAGCTGGTGAAGGATTCCTGGGAAGTGGACCCCGAGGCCTACCCGGAGCAGCCCCCCAGGCCTTTGTCCGCCAGCTGGAGTAAACAGCTGAAGCCGCTGAAAGAGCTGGTGCGGGTAACCGCCGAAGAACTGAACCTGGCACCGGAAATCCTGGTTCGTCGCAAAGATCTGGAGCAGCTGGTTCGCAGCGGCATGGAGAGCGGAGAGTTCAGCCTGCCGGAGGAACTGCGGGGCTGGCGTCGGGGCGTGATTGGTCAGCCACTGCTGGAGCGATTACAGACCGGTGATAAAGAATCCTGATGAGAATATTATGAAACGTATCTGCGCTGTCTATAAAAGCCCGAAGAAAGATGAAATGTACCTGTATGTCGATAAGCGGGAAGGTTTATCCCGGGTGCCGGAGGCGCTGCTCAGTACTTTTGGTGAGCCGAAGGAGGTGATGACGCTGCTGATCACTGCCGATAAGAAACTGGCCCGGGTGGATGCAGATAAGGTGCTGGATGAGATCAGCGCTAAAGGCTTTTACCTGCAGATGCCGCCGGCCAGGGACGAATACCTGCTGGACCTGTACAAAGCGCCTACGGAAGGCAAGTACTGAGTAGCGGAGACTGTTGTGCCTGCCCAGCCATTCTGGCTCAGCAAAACCCTCGATCAGCTCAGCCAGTCGGAGTGGGAATCACTCTGTGATGGCTGTGGCAAATGTTGTCTGCACAAGCTTGAAGACGAGGATTCCGGTGAGATCGCCTATACCCGTATCGCCTGCGTGCTGCTGGATACCAGCAGCTGTCGCTGCAGCGACTATCCGAACCGTTTCCGCAAGGTGCCTGAATGTCTGAGACTGAAACCGGAAGATGTCTCCGAGTTTCACTGGCTGCCCCGTACCTGTGCTTATCGGCTGATTGCCGAAGGACGGCAGTTACCGGACTGGCATCCGCTGATCAGTGGTGATCCCGAGTCGGTGCATCGTGCCGGGGTTTCGGTGAGCGGGCTGGGGGTATCGGAAGCTGAGGTGCCGGAAGAGCAGTGGTTTGACTACCTGATTGATGGTGAACTCTGAAAACCCGGTGTCTGGCGGGCAACCATACCACCCATAAAGCGGGCGAAAAAAAAGGAGCACTGAGTGCTCCTTTTTTATGGGCTGGTAACTACTAAGCCGATGCTTAGCGGTTTTCCATCTGCTGCTTGATCAGGTCGCCGATGGTGGTAGGACCGTCAACAGTCGGCTGCTGCTTGTTCAGCTGCTGCATAGCGGCCTTCTCTTCAGCAACGTCCTTAGCCTTGATAGACAGGCTGATGGAGCGGTTCTTACGATCAACGTTGATGATCTTGGCTTCGATAGCATCGCCCTCTTTGAGGACGTCGCCGGCGTTCTCGACGCGGTCAGCGCTGAGTTCGGAAACCTTGATAAACGCTTCAACACCTTCTGCCAGTTCAACGGTAGCGGCCTTAGGCTCTACAGACTTGACGGTACCGTTGACGATGGTGCCCTTGGCATTGACAGCAACGTAGTCGCTGAAGGGGTCGCCGTCCAGTTGCTTGATGCCCAGAGAGATGCGCTCTTTCTCAGCATCGATAGACAGGATAACGGCTTCAACTTCTTCACCTTTCTTGAAGTTGCGCAGCGCAGCTTCGTTGTCGGCATCCCAGGAGATGTCGGACATGTGTACCAGGCCGTCCAGGTCGCCTTCCAGACCCACGAAGATACCGAAGTCGGTGATGGTCTTGATGGTACCGGATACGCGGTCACCGGAGCTGAACTTCTCAGAGAAGTTAACCCAGGGGTTGCCGGAGCACTGCTTGATACCCAGGGAGATACGACGACGCTCTTCGTCAACATCCAGAACCATAACTTCGATTTCGTCACCCACCTGTACAACTTTGGAAGGATGGATGTTCTTGTTGGTCCAGGACATTTCGGAAACGTGTACCAGACCTTCGACGCCGTCTTCCAGAGAAGCAAAGCAGCCGTAATCGGTCAGGTTGGTGACACGTGCCTTGATGCGGGTTTCTGCAGGGTAGCGCTGCTTAATGTCAGCCCATGGATCTTCCTGCAGTTGCTTCAGGCCCAGAGACAGACGACCGGATTCCTGGTCGAACTTGATAACCTTGACGGTGATCTCGTCGCCCGGAGTCAGCATGTCGCTCGGGTGAGAGATGCGCTTCCAGGCCATGTCGGTGATGTGCAGCAGGCCGTCAACACCGCCCAGATCTACGAATGCACCGTAGTTGGTCAGGTTCTTGACGAAGCCTTTAACTTCCATGCCTTCCTGAATGGTGGCCAGAAGTTCTTCGCGCTGAGCACTGTTGGCTTCCTGAAGAACGGCACGACGGGATACAACGATGTTGTTGCGCTTGGGATCCAGCTTGATCAGCTTGAATTCCAGCTCCTTGCCTTCCAGGTGATCGACGTCGCGAACCGGACGTACATCTACCAGAGAGCCGGGCAGGAAGCCCTGGATGTTGTTGATCGCAACAGTGAAGCCGCCTTTAACCTTGCCGTTGATAACACCGGTAACAGTATCTTCAGCGTCAAATGCTTTTTGCAGTTCCTGCCAGGTTTCAGCGCGCTTGGCCTTTTCACGGGACAGTTTGGTTTCACCGAAACCGTCTTCTACCGCTTCCAGAGCAACACAGATATCGTCGCCGATATTGATTTCCAGCTCGCCGGTGCTGCTGACAAACTGGTTACGGGGGATAACAGCCTCAGATTTCAGGCCGGCGTTCACTGTAACCCAGTCATCATCGATATCGATAACAGAACCGGTTACCAGTGAACCGGGCTTCATATCGATGTCTTTCAGGGATTCTTCAAAAAGATCTGCAAAGCTTTCGCTCATGTTTAATCCTATGGGATACGGACGAGTGTCCGATCACCGCATCTACGCCTGTAATGTCAGCAATCACAGGTCAGTTAACTAATCGCATCGCTCCCAAGCTGACGGTTAAGTGAGCGGACGCGGTTCAGAAGAGGGCGAATTATACAGCAAATTAAATGCTTGCAATAGTCTTCGCTGGTTATAAATTAAGCATAGCCTGGCGGCTGACAAAGCGGTGATGGCGGCCGCAACTTTATTAAGGCTGCAGCCGGAAAGACGGAGCTTACAGCAGCTTGCTGATGCGGGCGTCCAGCTCTTTGATACAGGGTGATCTGATCGTATCGATATCGTTCTGCAGGGAGATGCTCAGGGCGGTGGTGTCGCTGGTGCGCAGGAAATGAAGCACCTGGACCTCTTCCCGGCGGTTATTGGCGACAAATTCCAGGCTGGCGCCGACACAGAAAGCGTAGGGAGGCAGGTGCTGGGACAGCAGCTTCTCTTTCTGTTCCTCTTTAATGCTCAGATTGTACTGTTTCAGCACTTTCACATAGGTATTGGCCGAATCCTGAGCCATGGCCTGCTTCTGAAAATCACTGAAACGGCTGGCATCCCTGGAGGATTCCAGAAACTCGGTCAGCCGGCTGACTGCCCGTTCGCGCTCTTCTTCCATCAGTCGTGGGGCAAAGCGCTCGTTAGTGTCCTTGTAGTTCCTGAGCATCGCCACTTCCGTTTCCAGAGACTGAATACGATTGCGGGCGGAGGTCAGTTCTGCCACCAGCTCTTCCTTCTCCTGGCTGAGTGAGACGATGATCTTTTCGCTGGCAGACAGCTTCTTATCGCCGATGGTCGGTGGCAGCTGTTGCTGGCCGTCGACGCCGGTGGTGATGCCGTCCGGGTTCTGCTGTTGCTGGCTCATCGGAATGACGACGCTGCCGAAGCTGGCGAGCTGATCAACATTTTCTTCGTGAACTTCGTCGACTTTGAGGACCAGGAAATAGCCGCCGATGGCAATGCCGATCACAGCCACCACTCCGATCGCCGCAAAGGCAACAGACTTACCGTTGAGTGCCATTATTGAACCTCAGCTTCTGATGTATGAGCGGTTACAATACCACGCTGAAGTGGCCAGCAGTATCCGTCGGTCAGCGCTGAGCGTAATCCATCAGATCCAGCAGTACTCTGCCACTTTCCCTGAGCAGTACATCTTCTTCCGGACTGCTTTCGTTGTCCTGCTCTTCCGTGTCCTTCCCAAGATCCTCAAGTGAGACCAGCGGCTGTTGATTCTTAGCGATGCGGCGACGATTTTCAAGATCCAGCTTCCAGCGTTCCTCCTCGTCGCGCTTGCGGCGCAGGATCTGTTCATTCAGAGTTACGGTCTGTTCCAGGCGGCGTTCTTTGACATAGTCGATGCGTTCCAGAATGGCGAGAAAGTCCGGTTCTTCGCTGATCCGGCTGCGATGGGCCTGATTCAACGAGCCCAGCAGGTGGTCAAACCCCGGGAAGCTGATATGAGGCAGGGGTTTTACCTGATCCCAGGGGAGTGCCGCGGGGCTGGCGCTTTCACCGACCTCTTCCGGATCAAAAGGGGAGGGCAGGGTGATATGAGGTTTCACACCGCGGTTCTGAGTGCTGTCACCGGAAATTCGATAGAACTTGGAACGGGTCAGTTTTACCTGCCCGGAATTAAGGGGATGCAGAATCTGAACGGTGCCTTTGCCGAAGGTCTGGCCACCGATAATAATGCCCCGGTTGTAGTCCTTCATGGCGCCGGCAAAGATTTCCGAAGCCGAGGCGCTGAGTCGATTGACCAGCACCGCCA
Organism: Motiliproteus sp.; assembly: GCA_965230185.1. Lineage (GTDB taxonomy): Bacteria > Pseudomonadota > Gammaproteobacteria > Pseudomonadales > Balneatricaceae > Motiliproteus. The sequence goes on along the minus strand of OZ245995.1, from coordinate 4,234,379 downwards.
GCGGGACGTCGTAGTACTTGGGATCCTGGTCAAATTCAACCCGGATCTGCCCCCAGGAATCCTTGACCTGAACTACCGGGCCGCGGGAAATAAACAGTCCGGCCAGATCGATCGCTTCCTGCAGGGCGCCTCCGCCGTTGTTGCGCAGGTCGATAATCAGTCCTTCGATACCCTCCGCCAGCAGCTCCTTCAGCAGTCGTTCCACATCACGGGTGGTGCTACGGTACTCGGGATCACCGTTTCGCTGGCCGTCAAAGTCCAGATAAAAGGTGGGAATGCTGATCAGCCCCAGTTTCTGGACACCGCCGTTGTGGGGAACCTCGATAATCCGCTTCTGGGCGGACTTCTCTTCCAGCTTGACCTTGTTGCGAACAATGACCACTTCCCGGGTCAGGCGGGTTTCGCTGCCGGCGGGAATAATCTGCAGGCGGACGATGCTGCCTTTAGGACCGCGGATCAGGTCAACCACCTCGTTCAGTCGCCAGCCCACCACGTCCACCATCTCGCCATCCTCGCCCTGGGCAACGCCGACAATCAGATCGGAAGGGTTAAGTTTGCCGGTTTTCTCGGCGGGGCCTTTGGGAATCAGACGGGCGATCTTGGTATTTTCATACTCCGTCTGCAACACGGCGCCGATACCCTCCAGCGACAGCCGCATATCGATGTTGAAGTTCTCGATCCGGCGTGGCGAGTAGTACTGGGTATGGGGGCCATAGAGGCTGGACAGTGCGTTGGCGTAAGTCTGAAACACGTCGTCGCTGTTCAGCTGATCGATCCGGTCGATCTGACTGCTGTAGCGCTTATGCAGCAGCTCCTGGGCGTCACCGAGCTCTTTATCCGACAGCTTGAAGTTCAGTACCGTACTTTTCAGACGTTTGCGCCAGAGGTCATCCAGCTGTTCACTGGTGCGGCTCCAGGGGGCTTCGCTACGATCGGTCTCGAGCTGTTCGTCAATGGCAAAATCCAGTCTTTCAAGGCCCCGGTCAACCCGGCTCAGCAGGTATTCCAGCCGCTGTCGGTTTCTGATCTGAAAGCGGTTGAATACCCTGTAGGCGAAATCCAGGTCAGCGGAGGCGATGGCGTCATCCAGTCTGAAACGGTATTTCTCGAATTCCTCGATATCGGATTCCAGAAAGTACAGGCGGTTGCGATCCAGCTGTTCCAGGTAGGCATCAAACAACCTGGAAGAAAACTGGTCGTCGATAATCAGCTTACGGTAGTGACCGATTCGCAGGGTTCTGGCGAGGTTCTTCAGTGTCTGCTCATGTGTTCTGCTGGGTTCCAGCTGCGCCTGCTTTTCCGTGCTGGCGTAGGCTGCTGCCAGGGGGGAGAGCATACCGGTCAGAGCGGCAGCGACTACGGTCAGTGATATTTTTCTGATGATTCTGGATTGCAGCATAGGTATCGGGACTTTGAATGACTATTTGTAAAATGCCGTCGTCAGTGAGACAAGGATATGAAGATTTCAGTTCCATCTGATAAGGTGGACGACAGGTTTTAGTATAGCCGTCGGGCTATGATTTGTATCCCTTCTCATTGGGGTGAGCTGCAGGCTGGCTGCTGATGCCGGAGGGCCGGCTGATTACCCCGACAGAGGGCTCTGTCCGGAGAAAGATCCTTTGAAGAGTTGTACGTTGATATCGGGCGCCCGACTGCTGGCTGCGGTCGGCGCTGTGCTGTTGCTGGCCAGTTGTGGTTTTGACATTGAAGAGCGCATGGAGAAGTTGCGTCAGGAATCCGAAGCCAATGCCCGGGCCGGTCAGGTGTTCCTGAAGGAAAACGGCGCCCGGCCGGGAGTCATTACCACCGACAGCGGTCTGCAGTATCGGATTCTGCAGCCGGGCACAGGCGCCCGGCCTTCGGCGGACGACCGGGTCCGCGTCCACTATCGCGGAACGCTGCTGGATGGTACCCAGTTCGACAGCTCTTTTGATCGGGGGGAAGCAGCTGTTTTCCCGGTGAGCCGATTGATTCCGGGCTGGACCGAGGCGCTGCAGCTGATGAAAGAGGGGGGGCGCTGGGAGCTCTATATTCCTTCAGGGCTGGCTTACGGTAAGAAGAGTCCCTCGTCGGCGATCCCACCGAGCTCGACCTTGGTGTTCGAGCTGGAACTGCTTGCTATTGAGCGCTGAAACTGCCTCTTAAGAGTAATAATGTAGTAAGGACGTATCTGATGTCTGTAGAGAGTTTTAATCAGCAGCTGCTGACTTTTCTGAGCCGTTCGCCAACCCCTTTTCATGCGGTGGCTTCGATGCAGGATGCCCTCTGTGGCGCTGGTTTCGAAATTCTGAATGAACGTGAAAGCTGGCAGCTCAGGGCCGGTGGCCGCTATCTGGTTACCCGCAACGGTTCTTCACTGATTGCTTTTATTCTACCGGCGGCGGATGAGCTGGCGGAGCAGGGGATGCGAATGGTCGGAGCTCATACCGACAGCCCCTGTCTGAAGGTGAAGCCGAATCCGGAAAAAAACAGCAAAGGTTATTTCCAGCTGGGTGTTGAAGTATATGGCGGTGCGTTGCTGAATCCCTGGTTCGATCGCGATCTGTCGCTGGCCGGTCGGGTCAGTTATGTGGATCTGCAGGGCCAGCTGCAGCAGCAGCTGATTGATTACCGGAATCCGGTGGCGGTGATTCCCAGCCTGGCAATTCATCTGGATCGTGAAGCCAACAGCAATCGCAGCGTCAATGCCCAGAACCACCTGCCGGCGATTCTGCACCGATGCGGTGAGGATATGCCGGATTTCCGACAGATGCTGAAGGAACAGCTGACTGCAGAGGGTGTCAGTGCCGATAAGGTTCTGGATTACGAGCTGTTCTTTTACGATACCCAGCCACCGGCACTGATCGGTATGAACTCGGAGTTTGTCGCATCGGCACGACTGGATAATCTGCTCAGCTGTTTCGTTGGCCTGCAGAGTCTGTTGGATGCCGATCAGAAGCGTGGGGCCATGCTGATCTGTAATGATCACGAAGAAGTGGGCAGTGTGTCTGCGGCCGGTGCCGACGGCCCCTTCCTGCAGTCAGTGCTGGAACGAATTGCGCCGGATACCGAAGTCCGCAGCAGAATGCTGGCTGGTTCGCTGCTGATCTCCGCTGATAACGCCCATGGGGTCCACCCCAATTATGCTGACAAGCATGACAGCAATCACGGACCGCTGCTCAATGAAGGACCGGTCATCAAGGTCAATGCCAATCAGCGTTATGCTACCAGCAGCGAGACCAGTGCCCTGTTTCGCCATCTGGCTGAGCAGGAAGAAGTACCTGTGCAGGCCTTTACCGTGCGTTCCGATCTGGGTTGCGGCAGCACCATCGGGCCGCTGACGGCGGCAAAGATCGGCGTACCGACCCTGGATATCGGAGTGCCCACTTTTGCGATGCATTCGATTCGGGAGCTGGCCGGCAGTGAGGACGCCTTCGGCCTGTACCGGGTGCTGAGGCGTTTTCAGAGCCGCTGAGTCGGCCTGCTCCTGGCCGGCTATTCCGTCAGCCAGCGAGCGACCATCAGTATAAACAGCAGGTAGGCAACCAGACTGGAGGGGATCATCTTATCCGCCAGTGGGTTGCCGGCGGCCTGCAGACGGGCGGCGATGATCATCACCGCCGAAACCACGGCCATCAGCAGGCTGCTGAACAACCAGCTGTCCGGTTCAATGTGCTCCGGGAGCTTGCCGGAAAACCCGGTGACCAGGGCGGCAAAAGCAACCGCCAGCGATATTTTGCCAAAAGCTCCGACCCACTTTCCTGAAAATCTCATAACTTCCGTAGTTGCCTGCCTGTTGTTGCCGAATGTAGTGGACTCGTACCGTTGTGGCCTGACTGTGCGTCGGAAATGTTCGGGAATCTCTATCGTCATCACGGCCGCTGGTGACAGAGTTTCGCATATATCCGGGACAGAGTAATGCCGTCCTCCCCGGACCCCTGAGGGTGGTCCTCTCATCCGGGCATTGATTCCGCTCCGGAATGGGGAGTCCCAATGAGCAGAGTATAAAGTGCGTATTGTCAGTTATTGCGGGTAAGGTGGAATTAGCGGATGGTTTTTTCGATGGTGTCGTGATTATTGTCAATAATTGAAATTAAAACGGCAGGGTTTTAATTAATCTGATGTTTACCCGGTCTGAATAAATCCCCGATAACTGAAGTACGTGACCGGGAATGGGGGGGGCTCCGGACATGGGCTTGCAGTGACCCGGGTCTGTTAGTGATAGCTGTTTTATATCAGTTGGTTACCATGAGTTAGGGAAGTGGTGCTGTTACGCTCTTAACGCCTGCTCCGCAGCTGATTTACCGTTTCGTATAAATTTCACAATAACCATTTAATAAGTAAGTGTTAAATGTCCTTTGATTTATCAGGAAAATTGCAAAGACTGACCAAATTGATCGGAGTCAATTCGAAAAATAGGGTGGAGGAACCAAATTGATCGGGATCAATTCGTAAAAAGCGCAGAGGTTTAATATAAATTCCGGCTCGTCGGATAAGCCTTCTGTTCATGATTCGTGAACACTTACAGAGAGGATAGACATCATGACCGGGCCACAAGTTCTCGCCTTTCTAAAAATTTGCAATATCAGGTGATTAGGATTCCAAAAGGAGGTCACCATCAATGAAACGAGCTAAATTAGGATTGTCCGCACTGGTCATGGCTATGGGTATGGGTACCGGCGCCAGCGCGCTGGCGGCAAACGCCGCACCTACTCTGACGCCTGAAGAGTTTGAAAAAGCCAAAACCATGTACTTCCAGCGTTGCGCTGGCTGTCACGGTGTACTGCGGACAGGCGCTACTGGTAAGAGCCTGCTGCCGAAAGACACCCTGAAGAAGGGTACCGAACGTCTGAGCCGTATCATCGAGCTCGGTACTGAAGGTGGCATGAACAACTTCGATGATATCTTTGCAAAGTCTGATATCGACCTGCTGGCCAAGTACATCCAGATTGAACCGCCGGTTCCGCCCGAGATGTCTCTGGACATGATGAAGGAGCACACCAAGCAGTTCGTCGATCTGAAAGATTACCCGACCAAGCCGATGCACGGCCGCAACTGGGAGAACTTCTTCGTTGTTATCGAGCGTGACGCCGGTAAGGCTGCCATCATCGATGGCGACACCAAAGAAGTTATCGCTCACCTGGACACTGGTTACGCAGTACACGTAATCAAGGGTTCCGAGCACCACAAGAAAGACCATGCGAAAGATGCAGTAGGTCGTTTCTGGTACACCATCGGTCGTGACGGTAAAGTTAACAAGATCGACCTGTGGCAGACCCCTGACAAGATGCTGGTTGCTGAAACCAAGATGGCTTACGACGCACGTGACATCGCCGTATCTGGCGACGGCAAGTACGTCATTGCAGGTGGCTACTGGCCGCCTCACTTCACTATCATGGATGCAGATACCCTGGAGCCGCTGAAAGTGGTATCCACTCGTGGTATCAACGTTGATGGTGAGTACGTCAACGAGGCCCGTGTAGCTGCTATCTACACCACTCCGAACGAGTCAACCTTCCTGGTTGCTGTTAAGGAGCTGGGTCAGATGTGGCAGGTTGACTACACCGACCTGGACAACCTGCGCATCGAGCAGATCAACTCTGCTAAGTTCCTGCACGACGGCTTCTTCGATCCGTCTGGCCGTTACTTCCAGATCGCTGCTAACGCCTCCAACAAGATGGTTGTCGTAGACACCAAGACTCGTAAGCTGGAAGCAATGATCGACGTTGTTGATCTGCCGCACCCGGGTCCGGGCGCCAACTGGATCGACAAAGAGTGTGGTCAGGTTTCCGGTACTACCCACCTGGGTGTAGGTACTGTTTCCGTCTGGGGCAGCGATCCGATCAACAAGCCGGATCAAGCCTGGAAGCTGTGCTACGAAGTTGAAACCGACGGTGCTGGTGTATTCATCCGTACCCATCCGGAGTCACAGTACGTCTGGGCTGACCAGACCAAGCACCCTGAGCCTGAAGTACAGCAGTCCGTACAGGTCTTCGACAAGGATACTCGCGAGATCGTTAAGACTATCCGCGTAACCGAGGAAGAAGGTAAGGCTGCAGTACACATCGAGTTCAACGCTGACGGCACCGAAGCCTGGGTTTCTGTCTGGAACCGTAAGGACAACGCCAACCCGACTGGTGAAATCGTGGTTTACGATGCTAAGACTCTCAAAGAGAAGTTCCGCATCAAGGGCCTGACTACACCGACTGGTAAGTTCAACGTACACAACCGTATCAATCACGTAACCTGATTGATCGACTCTGCGTTGTAATACGGAGGGGTGATTATCACCCCTCCGCTTTTTCCAGAGCATCTCATGCTTTTCCGTTATGTTTTTTGGCCAGGAGAGGTCGCTGATGGCTATCCCACAAGCACTCAAAAACTTAATGTCTCGTAAGCTCATACTGGGCACATCCGTAGGAGTCGGGCTTACTTTTATGCTGGCGGGTGTGATTTTTTGGGGCGGTTTCAACACGGCGATGGAAGTCACCAATACCATGGACTTCTGTATCAGCTGTCATGAGATGGAAGAAAACGTCTACCAGGAATACACCAAGAGTGTTCACTACAACAACCGTGCCGGCGTTCAGGCTACCTGTTCTGATTGCCACGTCCCCAGAAGCTGGGGCCACAAGGTTGTGCGTAAGATCCAGGCCTCAAACGAGATACTGCACAAGATTCTAGGCTCTATCGACACTCCCGAAAAATTTGACGGCAAGCGTCTGGAGCTGGCCAACAACGTCTGGAAGACGATGAAAGCCACCGATTCCCGCGAATGTCGTAACTGTCACGACTTCGAAACTATGCAGCCGGACTCTCAGAAGCCCCGCGCTCGCAAGCAACACATGAATGCCATGACCGCCGGTAACACCTGTATCGACTGTCACAAAGGGATCGCCCACAAGCCTGTCCACGATCAGCTCACCGACGAGCAGGCAGAAGAGCTGAGCCAGCCGGATCCCTCCATTGCCATCAATCTGCCGCCGCAATGGGAAGAATTTATCGCCAAAGAAGAGGAAGAGAAGCGCCTGAAGGCTGAGCAGGCGAAGGCTGCGGCCGAAGCTGCTAAGCTGGCCCGCGAGAAAGCGAAAGCGGAAGCTGCCGCCAAAGCGGCCGAGCTGGCGAAGCAGCAGGCTGAGAGCGGTGCTGCACCGGTAGCCGTGGCTGCCCCAGCCGCTGGTTCCGGTGTCGACTGGGGGTTGGTACCGACCCGCGAAATCACTGTCTTCTATCCCGGCCAGGCCTCTATGGAGTGGATTCGTCGCGGCAGAGATCACGGTGGTGCCCGTCCGTACAAGGCCGGTGACCGTTGTGTCGACTGTCACGATGAAGAAACTGCCGACATGGGTCAGAAGATCGTGACCGGCGAGAAGAAGAAGATCGAACCGACTATCATCCCCAACAAGCGTGGCAGCATCCCTGTGACTGTCCAGGCCAGCTACGACGCTGACAACCTGTACCTGCGCTTCCAGTGGGCTGACGGCGAGCACACCCCTGTTCCGTTCGTCGATGGCGGTAAGATGGATGCTAAAAACCAGATGAAGCTGGCCTTCATGCTGGCCACCGATGAGGTCAAGCATGCCAGTCAGTCCGGTTGCTGGGGTACCTGTCACGCCGACCTGAACGGTATGCCGTTCGCGCCGGAAGGTCAGGATGCCACCAAATATATCGAAGAGAGCCGGAGCAAGATCGAACTCAAGGGACGCAAGAAGAAGCCGCTGGGTGGCTGGGACAAGCGTAAGTCCGATGATGAGGTCGCCGGTGAATTCAAAGCGGGTCACTACATGGATATCGTTCGCTATAAGAGTGGTGAAGGTACAGCGGAAGATGGCCACATCCTGGCTGACCGGGTGATGGCTGAAAGCAACCCTACCGAGTTTAACGCTCAGAAAGAGGGTGATCAGTGGGTGGTTGAAGTGGTTCGTAAGCTGAACACCGGTAAGGAAGGTGACGTGGCGATGACTACCGATCAGACCTACAACTTCGGTTTCGCGATTCACGATGATTACACCAACGGCCGCTACCATCATGTCTCGCTGGGGTATAAACTGGGCTTTGATAACGTTGAAGCAGAGGTCAACGCCACTGCGAAGTAACTGCTGAAAGGCTAGTGCCGGGGAGGTTGAATGTTCAGCCTGCGGAACCGGACAACAGAAGGGTGGCTTTCAGCCACCCTTTTTTTGTTGTCTCTGACAATCACTCATGCAGCCGTGGCCGAAGTGCATGAAATCGAGATCAAGCGCATGAAGTTCCGAACGCCGGAACTGACAGTCCGGGTGGGTGATACGGTGGTCTGGAAGAATATCGAATACCGCCAGTACCACAGTATCTGGTTTGAGCAACTGGGCGAGGAGGAGCCGATCGATTATATCTTTCCGGGAGAGAGCTATACCCGGACCTTTACCCGGCCCGGCCGTTTTCCCTATCGCTGTGGTCCCCATGAAAAGATGAGCGGTGTGATCGAAGTGATCGAGTAATCGCCGAACTCGAAGGTGTTTCGGAAGCTGAGCGATTGCAGGTTGGTGCCCGGCGCTGTCGTGCTCAGGGTCCGGGCTGCCGGCTTTCTGGATAATGTTCCAGCAGGTAATCAATCAGTGCCCGCAGTGCCGGGCGCATCATCCGATTGGCCGGCCACACCAGTGACACCGGTACAGGGTCAATTTCAAAGGATGTGAGAATGCGTGTCAGGCGACCATCTCGCAGTTGATCTGAGATCAGAAAATCGGGCAGGTACGCGATACCCAGACCTTCCGCGGCGAACTGGGCGGCCAGTTCACCGTTATTGACACTGATTGTGGCCGGGACGCTGATATGGCGTATGCCGCGGGATCTGCTGCGGTAGATCCAGCGACTGGGGGAGCGGATAGAGCCGTCGACGATGCAGCGGTGGCTATTCAGCTGATCGGGCGCTGCAGGCGTGCCCGCGCTTGCCAGATACTCAGGGCTGGCGACGAAATGTACGGCCATCCGGTCCAGTTCACGGGCGACCAGGGTGGAATCGGGAATCTCGCCTGCCCGTATTGCCAGGTCGCATCCCTCTTCGATCAGATCGACATAGCGATTGACGATTAACCAGCTGAATCTGACCTCCGGATAGCGATGCAGAAAGCCGCTGATCAGATGTTGCAGTCCGGAGTGGCCGATATGCAGCGGGGCGGTAATACGCAGCAGGCCTCCGATCTGCTGGCGGCGGTGCTCCACCTGGTGGTGGAGTTCATCGACCTGGTTAAGTATGCCCTCGAAATGATCAAGATAGTGATGCCCCTCCTCCGTCAGGCTCATGGAGCGAGTGGTTCGGTTCAGTAGCTTGCAACCCAGGTGTTGCTCAAGCTCGCTGACCTGCCGGCTGACCGCTGAATTGACCTGACCCAGTTCCCGGGCAGCGGCGCTGAAGCTCTGCTGCTCTACGACTGTCCGGAATACCCGGATTGCTCTGACAATATCCATGGCGCCCTGATTGTTCTCATAAGGAGAAATATGTTTTGCATCGTGTGCTGTTTTTCTTCTGATGTCACCAAAATAAGATGAAAGGGTATTGAAATCAACGGCAGACAACGGCCAGTTACAGAGGTAATAACGATGAAAATTGCAGTTATTGGAGCAACGGGCACTATCGGTCAGGCAGTCGTCAGTGAGCTGAGCCGGGATCACGAGGTGATTCAGGTAGCCCATAAGGGCGGCGACCTGCAGGTGGATCTGGATGATCAGGAGTCGATCCGTGCTCTGTTCAGAAAGCTGGGGCGGGTCGATGCAGTGATATCAGCAGCGGGGCAGGCCGGTTTCGCGCCTCTGGATCAGCTGGACGATCAGGCTTACCAGCTGGCGCTGGGCAACAAGCTGATGGGGCAGGTCAATCTGATTCGGATTGGTCGCGAATATATAGCCGACGGCGGATCGATCACGCTGACTTCAGGAGTGTTGTCCCGTGAGCCGATACCGGGCAGCGCTGTGATCAGTATGGCCAATGGTGCGCTGGAGAGTTTTGTGCGGGCAGCTGCGCTTGAAGAGCGGCGTATCCGTCTGAATGTAGTGGCGCCGATCTTCGTAAAAGAGACTATGGCGATGATGGGGATGGACAGCAGTGCCGGTCTTTCAGCAGCAGATACCGCGCGAGCCTACCGGGCGGCAGTGAGCGGCGGCCATCATGGTGAAACCCTGGATGTCCGTCAGTTTGCCTGAAGCAGGGTGATGGTCAGAATGTAACCTGCACCGGGATTCGATCAGGGGGTTCAGAGGCAGAGGGTGTCAGCCGCAGCGCAGCAGGTGTTGCTATTCATGCGACATCGATGGCCAGGTTTCAGGAGGAGGGTGCGTCAGCCCCAGGGGTAACGCACCATCTTCGATGTCGGAGCAGGCTAACTGTTGCTCTTTACCGCCGGGTTTAACTTGTCCGCCAGGCTCACCACGCTGCCGATAATAATCAGCGACGGTGATCTGAATTCCTGCTCTCTGGCCAGGTCAGCAATGTTGTCCAGCTGTCCCACCAGCAGGCGCTGATGCGGTGTGGTGGCGCGATGCACCAGTGCCACCGGCGTTTCCCGGCTCATGCCATGGGTCTGCAACTGCTCGGCGATAGTTGGCAGAGCGGTCAGACCCATATAGAACACCACGGTCTGATGTGATTGTGCCAGACTGTCCCACTTAAGGTTCAGCTCGCCATCCTTAAGGTGGCCGGTCACGAATGTCACCGACTGAGCGTGATCGCGATGGGTCAGCGGAATACCGCAGTAGCTGGAGCTGCCTGAGGCGGCGGTAATACCGGGAATGACCTGGAAACGGATATTTTCGTCCAGCAGCTCTTCGATCTCCTCGCCGCCGCGCCCGAAGATAAAGGGATCGCCCCCTTTCAGTCGGACCACCCGTTTTCCCTGCTGGGACAGTCTGACCAGCAGCCGATTGATTTCCTCCTGCGGCAGGGTGTGGTCCCCCATGCTTTTGCCGACATCGATACGTTCGGCATCGAAACGGCTCAGTGCCAGAATTTCCGGTGAGACCAGTCGGTCGTAGACCACCACGTCGGCCTGTTGCAACAGGCGCATCGCCTTGACGGTCAGCAGATCGGGATCCCCGGGGCCTGCGCCGATCAGGTAGACGGTGCCGGTGCTGTCATGTTTCTGCAGGCGATCCGCCAGTGCCTCTTCGATCAGCTGATCGGGCAGCGGATCACCGTTGCGAAGCAACTCGCTGAGCGGACCGTCGATCAGTGCTTCCCAGAAAGCCAGTCGGTCGGAGGCTGAAGGGATCGCCTCCTCCACCCGCAGACGCCAGACAGAGGTCAGTTCTGTCAGCGCAGCCAGCTGATGCGGCAGTGCTGCTTCGACCCGACGGCGAACAAAATGGGACAGTATCGGACAGCGCCCCTGGCTGCCGACAGCGACCACCATCGGGTCCCTGTCGACGATAGATGGGAAGTAAAAACTGCACAGTTCAGGGTGGTTGACGACGTTGATCAGTTGTCGCCGCTGGTGTGCTCTGGCGGTGATATTCTCAGCGATCTCTTCCGGCGTATCGGCAACAATGATCAGATCCTGACCGTCCAGGTCCTCATCTTCGAACTCTTTGTTCAGATGGGTGAGGTCGAACTCATCGATCAGTTGTCGCAGTGGTTCTTCGGGGTCCTCGCTGAGCACTGTCAGCTTCAGATGGGCGCGAGCCAGTAGTCTGGCTCTGGCGGTCGCTTCGGGGCCGTCTCCTATCAGCAGAGCTCTGTTGAGACCTGAACGCAGAAAAATCGGCAGTGTATCCATGAATCCTGTCCTGTTAAGCGTGGTCAGCCTGCCCGCTCTCTGTCGGGTGCTGCAATTAGCGGCGATTACTGGCCAGACCGCTGTATCTCTGACTTCTCAGCCGATCATAGTCCGCTGACAGCGGTTGCAACTTGTCTCAGATCAAAGAGGGATACCGCCATATCTGCCGTTCTTGAGTTGGGTCAAGTCGGACTCGGGCTGAGATGAGAATTGTTTTATATCAAGGAGTGAGTAATTGCCCGGGGTATGCTGGTCAGCGTTATTAAACGTTTTGATGGTCAGATCAACTGAGGTTTTTGCTGTGAAGTGGTGTTTAGCTGAGTCGGCGATAATCAGAAGTGCTAAACGGAAGCTGGGACTGGTGTTGCTGCTCGGCAGTGGCCTGGCAATGGCCGGCGAAGCTCCGGACAGTCAGCGTCAGCAGGAGCTGGATTATATGCTCCGCCACGACTGCGGCTCCTGTCATGGTATGAGTCTTAAGGGCGGTCTTGGACCCTCCCTCCTTCCTGAAGTGCTCAACAGCCGTGGCCATAACGTCGACAGTCTGAGTCTGATTATTCGACATGGCCGTCCGGGTACGGCCATGCCACCCTGGGGACCGATTCTGGCCGAAGAAGACATCCGCTGGATCTCGGGCCGCCTGCTTAATCCCCAACCGCAATAATCAGCCGGCACCAGCCGCAAATCAGCAACTCCGGTGACAGTCCGAGGTAATGGGACCGCTAATGAACAGACGCATATTCTTAAAGTCCACGCTGGCCGCTTCCGCTGTGCTGGGTCTGCAGGGCTGCAACACGATGGCCACTTCTGCCGGTAAACAGGAGTACTGGTTACCCACTGGTGATCTGGGCATCGTCATCGAACGGGCCGATGGCCGGGTGGCACTGGTCAATACCAGCAGCCGTGAGAAACTGGCCGAGATTGAAGGGCTGGGAGATCTGTCCCACGCATCGGCGGTGTTTTCCCGTAATGAACGTTATGCCTATATCTTCGGCCGCGATGGCGGGCTCACTAAAATCGACCTGATCACCCGCAGTATTGATCGTCGTGTGGTGCAGTCCGGCAACAGCATCGGTGGCGCCATTTCTCAGGACGGCAGCCTCGTGGCGGTCTCTAATTACAGCCCTGGTGGTGTCCAGGTGTTCAACAGCGAGACTCTGGAACGGGTGCTGGACCTGCCGGCGATCGGCAGGGACGGAAAGCCCTCGAAGACGGTCGGGCTGGTGGACGCACCGGGCCAGCGCTTCGTATTCAGTCTGTTTGATGGCGGTGAAATCTGGCTGGTGGACTTCAGCAGCGGAACGCCCGAGATTACTCGCTTCGAAGCTGCGGGTAAGCAGCCCTACGATGCTCTGATCACTCCTGACGGACGTTATTACATCGCCGGACTGTTCGGAGAGGATGGACTGGCGTTGCTGGATCTCTGGCATCCGGAACAGGGCGTGCGCCATATTCTGCCTGGCTACGGCCGCGGCGAACAGCGCCTGCCGGTCTACAAGATGCCACACCTGGAAGGCTGGGCTATCGCCGGTAATAAGGCGTTTATCCCGGCAGTGGGGCGCCATGAAGTGCTGGTGGTGGATATGAACAGCTGGACCGAAATCGACCGGATTCCAGTCCACAGTCAGCCGGTATTTGTGATGGCCAGCCCCGATGGTCGGCAGATCTGGGTGAACTTTGCCTTTCCGGAGAACCGCCATCTGCAGGTGATCGACTCCGACAACCATCAGCACCTGACCCATCTGCAGCCCGGTGAAGGGGTACTGCACATGGAATTTACCCCCCGTGGTGAGGCCGTCTGGGTCTCGGTTCGTAATAACAATGAGGTTCAGGTATTCGATACCCGGACCTTCAGGAAACTGGCCAGCCTGCCGGTCGACAGCCCCAGCGGTATCTTCTTTACCGCCCGGGCCCATCGCATCGGCCTCTGACGGAGGAGAGGGCATGTATCAGCTAAGCGAGCAGGAGCGGCAGTTGCTGAATATTTATCAGCGCCAGCTGCCCGTTGAAGAACGTCCTTACGCGGCCATGGCCAGTGCCTGTGGCATGACGGAACAGCAGGTCCTGGAGACCCTCCGCCGCTGGCAGGAGGAGGGTGTCATCAGCCGTATTGGTGCGGTGGTTAATCATCAGAAAGTCGGGGCCAGCACCCTGGCCGCGCTGGCGGTGCCCGAGGAGCAGCTGGAGGCAGTGGCGGAGCAGGTCAACAGTTTCGCCGAGGTCAATCACAATTACGAACGGGAGCATTTCTTCAATCTCTGGTTCGTACTTGCCGCGCCGGACCAGCAACGTATCGATGAGGTACTGGAGGAGATCGAAACCAGTACCGGCCTGCCGTTGCTGAATCTGCCGATGCTAAAAGCACATCATCTGGATCTGGGGTTTGCACTATGAATATCCGGGCAAAGGAGATTGAACTGACCGTGGCTGATTCAACGGAGCTGTTGCTGCATGCCCTGCAGGAGGGCCTGCCGATTACTGAGCGTCCCTACGCTACTATTGCCGATCAACTGGGCTGGACAGAGGAACAGGTGATCAGCGAAATGGATCGCCTGTCCGGCTCTGATCATGTCCGCCGCATGGGCATTGTCGTTAAGCACCGGGCGCTGGGTTTTAAAGCCAACGCCATGGTGGTGTGGGATATTCCGGATGAGCTGGTGGATGAGGTGGCTGAGCGGATGGCGGCGGAAGCGGCGGTCACTCTCTGTTACCAGCGTCCGCGCCGGCTGCCCCAGTGGCCCTACAATCTGTTCTGCATGATCCATGGCCAGCAGCGCGACCAGGTGCTGGCCCGGCTGGAGCAACTGGTGGAGAGCCTCGGGCTGGAGCAGTACTCGCATCAGCCGCTGTTCAGCACCCGTTGTTTTAAGCAGTGCGGTGGCCGCTATGTACGCCGGCCCGAAACAGAGAAGGCGGCTTCAGTGCTGGGGGCCGGACATGGCTGAACAATCGACAGCCGCAGATAACAGCTATCTGCCCGACACTCTGGACCGTGAGCTGATCAATCGCTATCAGAGCGGCTTTCCGCTCAGCTCCCGTCCCTATGCTGAAGTGGCAGAACAGCTGGGCATCAGCGAAGAGGAAACGATCGAACGGATCTCGCGACTGCTGGATACCGGGGTGCTGACCCGTTTCGGACCGCTGTTCAATATTGAGGCCTTCGGCGGCCTGTTTACCCTCACCGCCATGGAGGTTCCGACGGAGCGCTTCGAAGAGGTCAATGAGATCGTCAACGGCTTTTCCGAAGTGGCTCATAACTACGAGCGGGAACATCAGCTGAATATGTGGTTTGTACTGGCCTGCGAATCGGAAGCGGAAACAGAAGCGGTGCTGCAGAAACTGGAGCAGGCCACGGGCATCCATCCCTATCCCTTCCCGAAAATCCAGGAATTTTTTATCGGTCTGAGGTTTGATGCATGAGTCCGTCTGATCAGAACGCTGAAGCTCAGCCGCTGGATGAACTGGACCGTCGGTTAATTGAGGAAACTCAACAGGGACTGCCGCTGGTTGCGGCGCCCTATCAGTTACTGGCGGAGAAGCTGGCGAGCACCGAAGCTGAAATCATCGACCGCCTGCAGCGAATGATGGAGCGAGGCGTGGTCCGTCGTATCGGTGTGGTGCCCAATCATTACAAGCTCGGTTATCGCTATAACCTGATGACCGTCTGGGATGTTCCGGATGAAGAAGTGACCCGGCTGGGTCGATCGATCGGGGCGCTGGATTTCGTCAGCCACAGCTATGAGCGTCCGCGTCATCTGCCGCTCTGGCGTTACAATCTGTTCGCTATGGTACATGGCCGTAGTGAAGCGGAAGTGGCAGAGAAGGTTGAGATCATCCGTGAGCTGCTGGAGCAGCACTGCCGCGATTACCGGCTGCTGAACAGTAAGCGCATTCTGAAAAAAACCGGGCTGCGACTGAAAAAGCGCAGCAATCCGGCCAGTCCCGCCTCCGCGGGCAACGATTCTGATTAAGGAGATTCCTATGTTCCGTCTGACCCATTATGTGCGTGAGCTGGTCAATCCCGGCAGTCAGCGCAAGCCCGGAACACCGCCGGGACCGGTGGTAATCTGGAATCTGATTCGTCGCTGTAATCTGCTCTGTAAACACTGCTACTCCATTTCCGCCGATACCGACTTCAAGGGAGAGCTGTCCACCGAGGAAGTGTTTTCGGTGCTGGACGACCTTAAGGGCTTCCGGGTACCGGCATTGATTCTGTCCGGTGGCGAACCGTTGCTGCGCCCGGATATCTACCAGATCGGTGAACGGGCGAAGGAGCTGGGTATCTACACCGGCCTGTCCACCAACGGTACGCTGATCGATGAGCAGGAAATCGAAAAACTGAAGGCGGTGGGATTTGACTACGTGGGTATCAGCCTAGACGGACTGGAGAAAACTCACGACGAATTCCGGCGCAAGGAAGGCGCTTTTGCGGCTTCCTTCAAGGCGGTGGAACTCTGTCGCCAGGCCGGCATTAAAGTAGGGCTGCGCTTCACACTCACTGAAGATAACGCTCATGAGCTGCCGGAGCTGCTGGAAATCAGCAAAGAGTACGACATCGAGAAATTCTACCTGTCGCACCTGAATTATGCCGGTCGCGGCAATAAGAACCGGGGTGATGATGCTTTCCATCGCACCACCCGCGACGCCCTTGACCTGCTGCTGAAAGAGGCGCTGGCTGATGTGAAAGAGGGACGGGAGCGCGAGTTCGTGACCGGCAACAACGATGCTGACGGCGTCTATCTCTATCAGTGGGCGCTGCAGAACTTCCCTGATCAGGCGGCCCATATTCGTGAATATCTGGAGGCATGGGGCGGCAATGCCTCGGGACTCTATATCGCCAATATCGATAACCTCGGCACCGTCCACCCCGATACCTTCTGGTGGAACTACGATCTGGGTAACGTCCGCGACAAGCCGTTCTCACAGATCTGGTCGGAATCCGATGATCCGCTGATGCAGGGTTTCCGCCAGCAACCCCGTCCGGTTACCGGTCGCTGTGGCGCCTGCCAGTATCTGAAGATCTGCGGCGGTAACACCCGGGTACGTGCCTACCAACTGACTCAGGGCGATGCCTGGGCGGAAGATCCCGCTTGTTACCTGAGTGATGAAGAGATCGGTTTCGAAGGCAACAGCGAACGTCTGGTGACCACCCCTTACGATCATAAAAACCGGGTGCAACACGTATCCGCCAGCGGCGACAAAATTTCGGTACAGAATCTATGATGCAGTTCGCTTTAAAAACAATGGTTAGTGTCCTTGCGCTAACCTTTGCCCTGCCTATGGCCAGCTCCGCTCTGGCAGCTGGCGGAAAGAAAAAATCCTTAAAACCCCTGACCGCCGAGGAGCTGGCAGAGGTGTCGGTAATCTACAACAAATATTGTGCAAACTGCCACGGTGCTGATCGCCTGGGTGGGATGGGGCCGGCACTACTGCCGCAGAATCTCAAACGTTTAAGTTATAAGGCCGCCCGGGAGGTCATTATCAACGGTCGTGCTGCAACCCAGATGCAGGCTGCCGGTGAAAAACTGAGCTCAGAGCAGGTCGATCAGATGGTGCGTTTGATTTATACCGATCTGCCTGAGGTTCCTGTATGGGATATGGAGCAGATCAAGGCCAGCCAGATAATCAATCACCCGGCAGGCTCTTTACCTGATAAACCGGTATTTGATGCCGATCTGATGAACCTGTTTATCGTGGTGGAACTGGGTGATCATTCCGCCACACTTCTCAATGGTGACAGTTTCGAACCGATCCACCGTTTTAAAACCCGCTTTGCCCTCCATGGCGGACCCAAGTACTCACCGGATGGCCGTTACGTGTTCTTTGCCTCCCGCGACGGCTGGATTAGCAAGTTCGATATCTATAATCTGAAAGTCGTCGCCGAGATCAGGGCCGGGATCAATACCCGTAACCTGGCGGTGTCCGGCGATGGCCGCTACGCCATTGTCGCCAACTATCTGCCCCATAACCTGGTGGTGCTGGATACAGAGACCCTGAAACCGCTGAAAGTGATCGAAACCCGTGGTCATAACGGTCAGACCTCCCGGGTCAGCGCCGTCTACACCGCGCCTCCACGCAACAGCTTTGTGGCGGCAATGAAAGACATTAAGGAGGTCTGGGAGATCAGCTATGAGGATGAGCCTTCTCAGGATTTCGCTCAGTGGGTGCACGATTACCGCAAGGACTCCGGAGAGAATCGCCCGATCGAACCCTTCCCGGTACGACGGTTGAAGGTGGGCTCTTATCTCGACGATTTCTTCTTTGACCTCGATTATGACCTGCTACTGGGTGCGTCCCGGGACGGTGAAGGGGTGGTCTATTCGCTGGATGCCGGTCGTCAGGTGGATGAGCTGGACATCCCGGGTATGCCTCATCTGGGCTCCGGGATTACCTGGCAGTATCAGGGCCGCACGGTCATGGCGACGCCGAACCTGAAAGAGGGAGCGGTGAGCATTATCGATATGGAGAGCTGGGAGACCATTAAGAAGATCAAGACCAATGGCCCCGGTTTCTTTATGCGCAGTCACAACAACTCACCCTACGCCTGGGTGGATGTGTTCTTCGGCCCCAATAAGGACCAGGTCCATGTGATCGATAAAGCTACTCTGGAGATCGTCAGAACTCTGAAGCCGGCGCCGGGCAAGAACGCGGCCCATGTCGAATTCACCAAAGACGGCCGTTATGCCCTGCTGAGTATCTGGGATAAGGACGGGGCACTGGTGGTCTATGATTCCAGTACCCTGGAAGAGATTAAGCGGCTGCCGATGGCCAAGCCTTCAGGCAAATATAACGTTTACAACAAGACCCGTTACGAGGCCGGTACCAGCCACTGAGTGGCGAATTACCAGCATCGGATTCGGTCATTCCCCAACAAAAAGGCTGTCGCTACAGAAAGCGACAGCCTTTTTCAGTCATACTGCCTTCCACATAGCGGACTTTGCCGGTCGCCCGGTTGCGATGGCTGCTGACCCGGTAAGTCCGGCCCCGATGCGGGTCTTCATCAGCGTACTGATCGGCACTCCGGTCCGCTTGCTGATCCGCTTCAGAGGCCGTGGTTTCCGAAGTCTGGCAGACCGCCGCCGGAGTCGATGGTTTTGCTTTGTGCACTGTCGATTACTCCCGGTCAGTAGAGAAACAGGTAAAGCCCGCAGAGCGCGGCCAGCAGCAACAGAAAAAGGTTCCAGAGCGCGATCACTTTGCGGCGCTGGCTGCGGTCGTGCTGTCGCAGGTAACCCAGCAGACCCGCGGCGCAGATCACCATCATCAGTTCGCTGAAGAACACCGAAATTACCGTCGCAAGCCGGGTGTCACCACCCCATTCGCCGAACCATGCACTGACCGCTATGGACAGGGTAATCATGGTCATAAAAGTCGGAAGCAGAGTGACGTAATGCCAGGGGGATACGCGCTGATTATCAGGGGGGGATTCTTCCGGTTGCATGCAGATGACTCCGTAACGCCGTAAACAGCGGATTATTGTAAAGGTATCGGCCGTTTAATGCATTTTATTATTAGGTGTTTCTAATCAAGTGTCAGGTCGTCATTTACTGACTGACAACCCGGATCTGCCACGCTGGCGGTGCTGTTCAGCAGCATGTCGGCAGCGACCCGTCCCATCTCCTCAAAATCTCCGCCTTTCAGGTAGATGCCGTCGATCAGCAAACGGCACAGGCCGTGCAGCGTGGCCCAGCTGACCTGAGCGACACGCAGGGCCGGATGCTTATCGGAAAATACCTGCTGGTGCTGCATCTGTTCGATCCAGCTGACCCACTGTCGGAAACTGGCTCTGGAGGTGGCTTTCAGGGATTCTGTCGGCGTTCCCAGTTTCCAGATCTCCCGACCGAACATCAGGTCATAGGTTTCCGGATTCTCACCGGCAAAGCGGATGTAGGCCTGCACGTACTGCTCAAACTGGCGTGCCGGTTCAGTTCCCGAATCTGACTGGCGGATCTGGCTGACGCTGCGCTCCTGAAAACGGAACCCGGCTTCGGCGATGGCACAGAGCAGCTCGTTTTTGTCCTTAAAGTGGTGGTAGGGAGCCGTTCGGGAAACACCGGTCCGGTCGGCGAGCTTGCGCATCGACAGACTTTTCAGGCCGCCTTCGCGGATCATCACCGTTGCCGTATCCAGCAGGGACTGGCGCAGGTCACCATGGTGATAACTTTTTCGGGGGGCTTTGCCGGTATCGGCACTGCTTTTTATGGTAGAGGTCATGGCTGCGAATCTATCAATCAAACTTGACAGTGTCAAAATCAGGATTTATTTTGACACTGTCCAGATTAGGGTGGCGCCACTGACAGCCCGCCCCGGCAGACGTCATAAACAGCATCCGACAGACAGAAAGAGGCTGCAGCCAGGATGGAATTCACCACTTTTGAACTGAGTTTTAACGAGCGGATTGCGCACCTGCAACTGAATCGTCCGGACAAGCGGAACTCCATGAACCCGGCGTTCTGGCATGAATTTCCCCGGGCCGTTCGCAGCATTGATGAGGCCGGCGAGGCTCGCGCCATCGTCATCTCATCCACCGGTAAGCACTTCAGCGCCGGTATGGATCTGCAGCTCTTCAGCAACCCGGATCCGGCAATGTTCAGCGGCGAGCCCGGAAGGCGGGCGGAAGCGATGCGGCGGCTGGTACTGCAGCTGCAACAGTGCTTCAGTGTGCTGGAAGAGGTGCGAATGCCGGTTCTGACCGCCATCCAGGGAGGTTGCATCGGTGGCGCGCTGGATCTGATCTGCGCCAGCGATATGCGCTACTGCACGGAGGATGCGTACTTTGTCGTCAAAGAGACAGAGCTGGGCATGACCGCTGATCTGGGGACTCTGCAGCGCCTGCCACAGCTGATCGCTCCGGGGCTGGCGCGGGAGCTGGCTTATACGGCCCGGAAACTGCCCGCCGCAGAGGCGCGGGAGGCAGGGCTGGTCAATCGGGTCTACGCCGATCAGGAACGGATGATCGAAGCTGTGTTCAGTATTGCCCGGCAAATTGCCGGCCGATCACCACTTGCCGTCTCCGGATGTAAGCAGATGATCAACTATGCCCGTGATCACAGCCTGAGCGACAGCCTTAATCATATGGCCACCTGGCAGGCCGGTATGTTTCAGCCCGGGGATCTGATGCAGTCGATGGCCGCCGGAACCTCAGGTCGCGAACCGGAGTTCGAACCTCTGCGCGCCATCGTGCCGCCTTTTAACAACGATAATGACAACAGCCGAGAGACCGACCGATGAAGCAACCACGAGTAAGCGACACTGAACGCCATTCACGTTACCCCAACCTGTTGCAGCCGCTGGATCTGGGCTTCACCACTCTCAAAAACCGGGTGCTGATGGGGTCCATGCATCTGGGGCTGGAAGAAGCGCCCCAGGGCTTTGAGCGGATGGCGGCTTTCTATGCGGAACGGGCGCGTGGAGGCGTGGCGCTGATCGTTACCGGCGGTATCGGACCCAACGCCGAAGGCGCCATAGTGGCCGGTGCCTCGCTGATGCAGTCCGCCGATGATGTGGCACGGCACCGGCTGATCACCGATGCCGTGCATCGGGAGGACGGTAAGATCTGTATGCAGATACTGCATACCGGTCGTTATGCCTACAATCCGGCGCTGGTGGCGCCTTCGGCGATTAAAGCGCCGATCAATCCGTTTCCACCCAAAGAGTTGAGTGATGAAGATATCGAAAAACAGATCGGTGATTTTGTCAGTGCGGCGACCCTGGCCCGGGAAGCAGGCTACGACGGTGTCGAAATTATGGGTTCCGAGGGCTATCTGCTGAATCAGTTTATCGTTCGACGCACCAATCACCGAAATGACGGCTGGGGCGGTGAATACGCGCAGCGCATCCGCCTGCCGGTGGAAGTGGTCCGTCGGGTACGGGAGGCGGTGGGACCGGAATTCATCATTATCTACCGACTGTCGATGCTGGATCTGGTGGAAGGGGGCAGCTCTTTCGATGAGATCGTTGCGCTGGGCAGGGAGGTGGAAGCCGCCGGTGCAACGCTGATTAATACCGGGATCGGCTGGCACGAAGCCCGTATTCCGACGGTCGCCACCAAAGTGCCGAGAGCCGCCTTTACCTGGGTGACCGCTAAAATCCGCAAAGAGCTGAGCATACCCACCATAACCTCCAACCGCATCAATATGCCGGAGGTGGCGGAAGAGGTACTGGAGCGGGGGGATGCCGATATGGTGTCTATGGCCCGGCCGTTCCTGGCTGACCCGGAGTTTGTCCGTAAAGCCGAGCAGCTGCGGACCGATGAGATCAACACCTGTATTGGTTGTAACCAGGCTTGTCTGGACCATATCTTCGTCGGCAAGCTGACCAGTTGTCTGGTCAATCCGCGGGCCTGTCATGAGACGGAGCTGGTTATCGAACCGACAGCGTCCGCCAGGAAGCTGGCAGTGGTGGGAGCCGGACCGGCGGGGATGGCATTTGCGTCGACGGCTGCCGCCCGGGGCCATCGGGTGACCCTGTTTGATGCGGCCCCGGAGGTAGGGGGGCAGTTCAATATTGCCAAACGGATTCCCGGTAAAGCTGAGTTTTATGAAACCATTCGATATTTCAGGCGCCAGCTGCAACTGAACGACGTTGAATTGCGGCTCAGTACCCCGGTGACCGCCGAACTGCTGGAGCAGGGAGACTTTGATGAGGTGGTGATCGCTACCGGGATCAAACCCCGCAAGCCGGCGATTGAGGGGATCGATCATCCGAAGGTGCTCAGCTATCTGGAGGTTATGAACGGTGCCGAAGTGGGCGCAAAAGTGGCGGTGATCGGTGCCGGGGGAATCGGCTTCGATATCAGTGAAGTACTGACTCACCAGGGCGCGGCCGGTCATCGTCGGATCGAAGACTTTATGGCAGAGTGGGGAATCGATATGACCCTGCAGGCCCGTGGCGGGGTGGAGGGCATGACTCCGAAGATTGAGTCTTCGCCCCGACAGGTCTGGCTGTTGCAGCGTAAGCAGTCGAAGGTCGGTGCCGGACTGGGTAAGACCACCGGCTGGGTGCACCGTATCGATCTTGACAGAAAGGGAGTCCGGATGCTGTCCGGTTGTGAATACCTGAAGATCGATGATCAGGGGTTGCACCTGAGGGTTGAAGGTGAACACCGGCTGCTGGAAGTGGATAACGTGGTGATCTGCGCCGGTCAGGAATCAGAACGGGATCTGGCGGACCAGCTGAGCTCATTGCCGGTGCACCTGATCGGTGGTGCCGACGTTGCTGCCGAGCTGGATGCCAAACGGGCCATTCACCAGGGAACGATGCTGGCCGCGACCATCTGATTGCGAGCAGGAATTGCGCTGTCTGCCGAAGATCACCACTGATACCATCCGGCAGACAGACTGTCCTCAGCTTTCAGTATCCTGCTGATCGTTACGGTTCCCGGTTTCTCGACGCAGGCGTTGCAGAATTGCTTCAGTCCGGTCGTTCCGGCGCGGCTTGCCGGCTCTGGGAATCGCCGCCTCACTGAGTACCGAGTCGATAATCTCGCTGGCTTTCAGTCGATCAGCGCTGTTCTGCTGACGGGCCTGGATCCGCTCCAGAGAACTCTTCAGCTCGCTGAACTGGTTGCAGAGATCAGCGGGTCGCTGGCTGAGCCGGAAGCCGGCTGAGCGGGCGTTATCGGTGGCCCGGGCCATCCTGAATTCCCGCCGGTAACACTCCAGCTGCTGAACCGCCTGCTGTAACATCGCTTTCAGTTGCTGTTCATGGGCTTCCAGCTGCTTCTGCTTTTTCCGCAGGTCTTCAAGGCTGCACTCCGCTGTGCCAATCCAGTCCGCCAGTGTCCGGGCTTCCGCTTCTCGCTGTTGTCTCAGCGCTTCGGCAGCCAGCTGTTCTTTCTCATCGATGGAGGAGGCCAGACTGTCAGCTTCACGCTGCAGGCGGATGCGTTCGGCTATCAGACGAGTCAGATCCTGGCGGGCCGCGAATATGCTCTGTTCACAGTCGCTGATCTCCTGTTCGAAAATACGCAGTCCATTACTGTCCACGGCCTGCTCCAGAGTTTCACGGGCACGGCCTCGCAGGGCGGTGCTCAGTTTACCGATTAATCCCATAACGACCTCCGTTACTCGGTGAACTCATTGATCACTTTCTTGGCCCGCGCTTCGTTCAGCTTGTTGATCAGGCGCTGGCTCTCATGCTCGTCTCTGAGGGTCTTGGTCAGGGTGATGGTGGAGCTGAGCATAAACAGGGTGCAGAGACCAAAGTAGCCCTGGATGGTCAGCTCCAGCGGCATAAAAATAATGCCGGTGGTCATGGCCACCAGCGAAAGCGCGAAGGCGGTCTTGACGTAGAACAGCCAGGCGGGGGAGTGGCTCTGAATATTGTCGTCATGCATCTTTAAATACCTCTGTCCTTGTGTCGGTGCGACGGGGAATCCGTCAGCACCGGCACCAGGGTATTTAAAGGAGGGTGTTGGTCGCAAAACCTTTCAGTGAAGGCGCGATATATGCTGCCCGAAGTTGCTTATTTCGGGACTCGGGGGCTTTGACAGGAGAGCCGTCGCCTGCTGTCAGTCTTTAACGAAAACCACCATGACATTGTTGGAAGGCAGTTCGTACAGCCCTTTCAGACTGATACCGTAATCCGCTGCTTCGCCGGCCACGTCCGTCAGTACAGGTACACCCCATTCCGGGTCCCGCTGTTTCAGTCGCTGGTCGAACATCAGATTGCTGGGCGCCGTTTCCACATCGGGGCGGATAAAAGGTCCGTAGAACAGCAGCTGACCTCCTGATGGCAGAATACGACCGGCATTTTTCAGTACGCCGGTACAGGCATCTGCACCGGAGACATGCAGCAGATTAATGCTGAGAATGGCATCGGCCTGCTCTACCGACCAGTCGGTGCGCGCATCGATCATCAGAGGCGTCTGCATATTGCCATGCAGGGTGTCACTGGCCCAGGCGCTGATGCTTGGCAGATACTCCGGATTGATCTCTGAAGGTTGCCAGCTGAGCGTTGGAAACTGATCAGCAAAAAAACCGGCATGCTGTCCGTAGCCACTGGCGATCTCCAGTACCGTACCGCTGTCCGGCAGTTCCTTTTTCAGTACCGATAGAATGGGGTGGACATTGGAATCGAAATGGCCGGAGCTGAGTTTCATGGGACTGCCTGCAAGCTGATATAAGGGTTGCTCAGTATATGATCGACACCGGAAAAAGGGTTTGACGGTTATCAACTGGCCGTTTCAGCCGGCACAGGTACGCCAGCTGTACAGGTGGCCGCAGAGGGCAGGCGGTTTTATCGTTGCTATGGCAGCGGAGAAACTGTCGGAGGCCGGAACGACCACCCGGACTATTCGGGGTCCTGGCGCTGCACTCGCTCCCGGTGTCGTGCCATAAAGCGCGCGATCTCAGAGTCGCTCGGATAACGGCCGGCGAAATTCTCCACATAGGCCGGCGTCCGGCCCAGTCGTTCATCCATGGGCTCATTGACCATCATCGAGATATAGCCGACCTGGGTGTAGTAGACGGTATGGGCCCGGACATCGGCCTGCTGCTGGTCGAAGCCGAAGCGGGCAAACATGGCCCGGATGGCGGCTATCCGTTCCTGGTCGGTCTGCTCCAGAATCGTTTTCAGCTTAGGCGACTGCTGGGCCCAGTTGCGTATGGCGAAATCCAGCCGGGCATCAAAGAGTTCGGGATTCACCCAGCAGTCAAACAGATTGAAGATCGCTTCGGTGATGGTTTCGGCGTAGGCCTCGGTGCGGGAGATCAGGTTACCGGTGTTCTTCTTTTCCCAGCGTCTGATCAACGCGTCCAGCAACGCGTCCCGGTCCTCGAAGTGCCAGTAAAAGCTGGTGCGCGACATGTTCAGGGCTTTAGCCAGTGGCATGACTTTGACCGATTCGACTCCGGATTCCACCAGTATCTTATAGGCGGCATCCAGCCAGAGTTCTTCGGATCCCCGCCAGCCCTGTTGTCTGGTGGCTGTCTTTCTGGTCATCAGTCGTTCCGGTAGTGATTCTGGGTGAACGTTCGGAGCCTGTCAGTCGATGCGGTCGCCGCGGCAGTACCGCTTTGCAGATGACTGTTTCCGGCGCCCCGCGAAGTATTCCAGAGCCGATGTCGCATTTCAAACAGTCTTTATCGAAAAGCGACATCTGTGTCTTTTTAATTGACACAAGTGTCGAGTTTGATAGTGTCGACTTCATTCCTATATTCAGACGAGGTGATCACCGATGAATCAGCGACTGGATTCTGCAGCAACAGATGCCGAAAAACCGGCGAAGCGAAGGCGTGGACGGGGGGCGGCAAGAAGCTCGCGGATGACACGTAAGCAACCGAATTTTCACCTTCAGGTGCCCTGGATTCGCCGTAATATCCCGCCGTACGATCTGCTGGATGAAGAGAACCTGGAGGGCATCGAGCAGGCCGCCGATGTGATCCTCGCTGAAATCGGTATCGAGTTTCGGGAAGACCCGGAAACAGTCCGGCTGTTTCGGGAGGCCGGTGCCGAAGTAACCGAACTGACCGCCAGCTCATGGAATCTGCGATTTCAGCCTGGCATGATCCGGGAGATCCTGAAAACGGCGCCTCAGCGTTTTACCCAGCACGCCCGTAATCCCGCCAGGTCGGTTGAAATCGGCGGCGATGCGATGGTCTTCGCGCCCTCCTATGGCTCTCCCTTCGTCATGGATATGGAGCAGGGGCGACGTTACGGGACCCTGAATGACTTTGAGAATTTCATCAAACTGGCACAGTCCAGCCCCTGGTTGCACCACTCCGGCGGCACCATCTGCGAGCCCACCGACGTTCCCGTTAATAAGCGCCACCTGGATATGGTCTATGCCCATATGCGCTATTCCGACCGGCCTTTTCTGGGATCGATCACCGCTCCGGAACGGGCTGCTGACAGCATCGAGATGTGCCGCATCCTGTTCGGCAGCGAGTTTGTTGATACTCACTGTGTGATCATGGGTAATTTCAACTCCACCTCACCGCTGATCTGGGACGGCGTCACTACCCGGGGGATTCGGATCTATGCCGAGGCTGGTCAGGGATCTATCCATCTGCCGTTCCTGATGGGCGGGGCCGTTGCACCGGTTACCCTGCCAGGCGCGATCGCTCAGAATCTGGCGGAAACCCTGGTCGGCTGCGCACTGACTCAACTGGTCCGGCCCGGAGCCCCGGCGGTCATGGGTTCCTTTCTGGCTTCCATGTCGATGCGCAGCGGCAGTCCCACTTTTGGCACTCCGGAACCGGCCCTCGGCAGTCTGGTCATGGGGCAACTGGCCCGGCGCTACAAATTGCCGCTGCGCTGTGCCGGCAATTTTTCCACCTCGAAGCTGCCGGATGCTCAGTCCATGACCCAGGGGGTGATGTCGATGATGTCTGCGGTTCAGTGCGGAGCCAACTTCCTGCTGCATTCAGCTGGATTTCTTGATGGGCTGCTGTCGATGTCCTACGAAAAATTCATGCTGGATACCGATCTCTGCGGTGCCCTGCACACCTATCTCAGAGGTTTAGAGGTTAATGAGGATACCCTCGGTATCGATGCGCTTCGGGCCGGTGGCCCCGGTGAACATCTGTTCGGTACCGCTCATACCATGGCGCATTACGAGACCGCCTACTGGGACAGCGAGCTGAACGATGACCAGTCTTTCGAGAACTGGTCCGAGCAGGGAAGCCTGGATGCAATGCAGCGGGCCGGTCGTCGCTGGAAGCAGGTGCTGGCCGAATACCAGGCGCCGGCACTGGACTGTGCGGTTGATGAAGCCCTGACAGACTTCATTGGCAGGCGTAAACAGTCGATGGCCGATGCCTGGTACTGATTTGTTGCGTTCCCTGTCCCCGACTCAGAACAGTTAAGAAGAAGATCCCATTATGTCCAGTGATCCGTTACTTCAGCCCTACCAACTCAAGCACCTGACCCTTAAGAATCGGATCATGACCACCAGTCATGAGCCGGCGTATCCCGAAGACGGGCTGCCTAAGGACCGCTATCGGGCCTATCACGAAGAACGAGCGAAGGCGGGGGTGGCGCTGACCATGACCGCCGGATCCGCTGCGGTTTCCAGAGACAGCCCGCCGGTATTCAACAATATTCTGGCCTATAAGGACGAAGTGGTTCCCTGGATGAAGCGGCTGACTGACGCCTGTCACGAACACGATTGCGCGGTAATGATTCAGCTGACTCATCTGGGGCGACGGACTGGCTGGAACAAGGGCGACTGGCTGCCGGTGGTATCACCGTCCCATCATCGTGAAGCGTCCCACCGGGCGTTTCCGAAGAAGATCGAGGACTGGGATATCGATCGTATTATCGTCGACTATGCCGATGCCGCCGAACGGATGTACGCGGCGGGACTGGACGGTATCGAACTGCAGGCATACGGTCATCTGATGGATCAGTTCTGGTCACCCAGGACCAACACTCTGGATGACAGGTACGGCGGATCACTGGAGAACCGGCTGCGCTTTACCACTGAGGTGCTGCAGGCGATCCGCAAGCGGGTCGGCCAGCAGTTTATCGTGGGCGTGCGCTATACCGCCGATGAACTGGCGGAAGGGGGAATCAGCGCCGAAGAAGGGCTGGAAATCTCCCGCATCCTGAGGGACACCGGGCAGGTGGATTTTCTCAACGTCATTCGCGGCCATATCGATACCGATCCGGGACTCACGGATGTGATTCCGGTTCAGGGCATGCGCAGTGCTCCCCATCTCGATTTCGCCGGAGAAGTACGCAGAGCAACGGATATGCCCACCTTCCATGCCGCCCGGATCACCGATGTCGCCACCGCCCGCCACGCGGTGGCCAGTGGCCTGGTGGATATGGTCGGCATGACTCGTGCCCATATGGCCGATCCCCACGTGGTGCGGAAAATCATCGAAGGTCGGGAGGAGGATATTCGTCCCTGTGTCGGTGCCACCTACTGTCTCGACCGAATCTATCAGGGCGGGGATGCGCTCTGCATCCATAACGCCGCCAGCGGCCGGGAACTGACCATGCCCCATGATATATCGCCGGCTGAACAGCGCAGGAGAGTGGTCGTGGTCGGTGCCGGTCCCGGCGGACTGGAAGCCGCCCGGGTAGCCGCCGAGCGCGGTCACTCGGTAACGGTCCTGGAAGCGGCCCCGGATCCCGGTGGCCAGGTTCGACTCGCGGCGCAGAGTGAGCGGCGACGGGAGATGATCTCAATTATCGACTGGCGGATGGCTCAGTGTGCTGCCCGGGATGTGGAGTTTCGTTTTAACTGCTGGGCGGAAGCCGAAGACATCTTCGCGCTTAACCCCGATGTGGTCATTATCGCCACCGGTGGCTTACCGGACACCGAAGTGCTGGAACGTGGCAACGACCTGGTGGTTTCCAGCTGGGATATTATCTCAGGCGATATTAAGCCTGGCCGTAACGTACTGGTCTATGACGATGCCGGCGATCATGCCGGACTCCAGGCCGCCGAAAAGATTGCTGCAACCGGTGCCCGGGTCGAGATCATGACGCCGGATCGCAGCTTCGCTCCCGATGTGATGGCGATGAACCTGGTGCCCTACATGCGGGCGTTACAGGACAAAGAAGTGACCTTCACGGTGACCTTCCGGCTGAAATCGGTTGAACGCCAGGGCGACGAACTGAAGGCCGGTATTGGCACCGACTACAGCGATCTGCGAAAAGAGCGCCAGTACGACCAGGTCGTTGTCAACCATGGTGTGATTCCGATGGATGAGCTCTATTTTGAGCTGAAACCTCACTCCTTCAATCTGGGAGCCGTTGATCAGCAGGCGTTGATTGACGGCGAGCCGCAATTGCTGGCCGACAACCCGGAGGGGCGTTTCCAGCTGTTCCGGATCGGTGATGCGGTTTCTTCCCGCAATACTCATGCGGCGATCTACGATGCGCTGCGGCTGGTAAAGGAGCTCTGAGCCAGAAGAGGGCCGCAGCCCGATCCGGTGGTTCTGAATTGCCAGGCTGCGGCTGGCTGCAACTTCGGCAGCTTCTCTGACAGAAAAAGGACGGCAACTATGTTCTCACACCTATTTGAACCGATGCCGCTGCGGCATCGGACCCTACGCAATCGCATCACCTTTGGTGCCCATACCGCCAATATGGCGGAAGACGGGCTGCCGGGAGATCGCCATCTGGGTTACTACCTGGAGCGTGCAATCGGCGGGGCGGCGATGATCGTGGTGGAACCGATGCCGGTGCACCGCACCGCCGTGCTGACCCGGGGTAACTTCCGTCCGGACGACGATGCGGTTATCCCCCATTTCCGGCGTATCACCGAAGCCTGCCGGGACCAGGGGGCTGTGATGATCCAGCAGCTTTACCATGTTGGGCAGCACGGTGATGCTGACAACTCCTTTGCCCCCAACTGGTCCGCTTCCGGCATGCCCTCTTATCACGATTCCGATGGCAGTCATGCCATGACCGGTGCCGAGATTGAAGAGCTGATCCGTGGTTTCGTAGAAGCCGCCGTGCGCTGCCAGCTGGCGGGCTTTGACGGGGTTGAAGTATGGGCGGCTTATCATGGACTGGTCGATCAGTTCTGGACCCCCTGGTCAAACAGGCGCGATGACAAATGGGGGGGATCGCTGGAGAACCGGACCCGCTTGTCACGGGAGATCTGTGCCGGTATCCGCCGGGCCTGTGGGGATGACTTTATCATCGGTCTGGCGGTCAACGACGAACCGGATTACGACGTGACCCTGGGACGTGAAGCGCTGGCGGAAGTAATCGCCCGTCATGACCGGGACGAACTGGTGGACTATGTCAGCTGCGGTACCGGCAGCTATCTGGATTTCTACAAGCTGATGCCCACCGTGTTTTATCCGGAGAATATGGGCACCGAGCTGTCGGAGGTGTTGAAGTCTGCGGTCAGCTTCGCACGGGTGCAGGCGGAGAGCCATATTCGTACACCTGAGAACGCCGACTATGTGCTGGCCTCCGGTCAGGCGGATATGGTCTCCATTGTCCGGGGACAGATCGCCGATCCTCATCTGGTCAGCAAGGCCCGGGAAGGGCGCCCGGAAGATATTCGCAGCTGTCTGTCCTGTAATCAGATGTGCTGGGGGCGCCGCTCCCGGGACTACTGGATCTCCTGTCTGATCAACCCCTCGGCGGGGCGGGAATTCGATTGGGGTGGCGACCGTTTCAGCCGCACCGATAACCCTCGTCATGTGCTGATTGTCGGTGCTGGTCCGGCGGGGCTGGAGTGTGCCCGGGCAGCCGCGGAGCGTGGACATCGGGTGACGCTCTGTGAAGCGTCCGGCGAGCTGGGTGGTCAGTTCCGACTGGCCGGTCTGCAGCCGCGACGGGGGCAGATTCTCGACTTGCTGGCCTGGTACGGGGCTCAGTTAGACAAGCTGGGTGTTGATCTGCGCTATTACACACCGATTGACGCCGGGGAGATACGGGAGTTCGGTGCCGATGTGGTGGTGCTGGCCACCGGATCACAGCCGGCGGGCACCGGCTACCAGAAGGCGTTACCGCATCTGGAAACGCTGCCCGGCATCCATCAGGGTAATGTCTGGTCGGTGGAAGAGGTGATGTCCCGTTCGGCGCGGTCGGGGCAGCAGGTCATCCTGCTTGATGAGGGCGGCAACTGGCGTGGTGGCGGAACCGCCCTCTACATGGTGGAACAGGGGCTGCAACTCACCATCGTCACGCCCGACCCGATTGTCGGCAAAGAGCTGGCCCGGACCACCGCCGATTATCCCCTTCGCCGCCGACTGAAGTCGGCAGGGGTCCGCTTTATGGTTGAGTCAGGAATTCTGGAGTGGACCGGCCGGGGCGCCAGGGTGGTTTCCTTTCTTGATGGCTCTGAACAGTTTGTCGAGGCGGACTCTCTGGTGCTGGCAACCACCGGCAGGGCAGAAGACTGGCTTGCCTGTGAGCTGACTGATGACCTGGAGGGGCCACAGATCCACTCCATCGGTGACTGTGTCGCGCCGCGCCAGGCCCCCTATGCCTTTTATGAAGGCCGGAAGCTGGCACTGGCTCTGTAGCCCGGATCAGCCGATACAACCGATCGGGCGGAGTCGAATTATGAGCGAAGATAAGGTCTCTCTGACCCTGGAGCAGGTGCGGGAACTGGCCTGGCGGGCGGCCGAAGCCTGTGGTGCCAGTTCCGAAAATGCCTGTTCTCTGGCCGCCTCCATTGAGGCAGCCGAGGCCGAAGGTCTGCGTAATGTCGGCCTGGCACACCTGCCGGACTACTGTGAGGGGATGCTGGCCGGGCGTATCGATGGAACGGCCGTTGCCGTGCTGGACCGACCTGCACAGACGGTGTTTCGCTCAGATGCCCGGTCCGGGCTGGCCCACCCGGGATTTGATGCGGTGTATAAAGATCTGGTGGCGGAGGCCCGACAATCCGGTGTGGCGATCTTCTCCCAGCGAAACGGCTATACCTGCGGCGCACTGGGGTATTTTGTCAGCCGACTGGCCGGTGATGGTCTGCTGGCTCTGGCGGCAACCAATGCCGGACCTGCCGCTGTCGTCGTGCCCGGCGCTGCCGAACCGGTTTTCGGCACCAACCCGCTGGCCTTCTCCGTACCCGGCGCTGACGGCCCGGCACTGATCATCGATCAGTCTTCCAGTGCCACGGCACTGGTCAATATCAGAGCCACCGAAGAGAAAGGTGAATCGCTGCCTCCGGGCTGGGCGGTGGATGGGCAAGGTACACCGACCTGTGATCCCCGGGCCGCGCTGGCCGGTGCTCTGTTGCCTTTTGGTGGCTACAAAGGCGCAAATATCGCCATGCTGGTGGAGATGCTGGCCGCCGGATTAACCGGAGCCAACTGGTCCTGCGATGCGCCGTCATTCGCTGCGGGAGAGCATTGTCCGGACACGGGGCTGTTTGTGCTGGCAATCAACCCGGCCCAGGTGTTCGGGCCGGATTTTGAAACACGCATATCATCCTGGTTGCAGCGTTTTACCGATCAGTTCGGTGGCCGGATTCCCGGCACCAGCCGGCTGGATATGAAACAGGACAGCCGGTCGGGCGTGTGGGTGGAAGCCGAACTGATCAGGCGGATAAACGGTTATGTAACCGGGTGAGCGGCCACTGGTAATGGCGACTGCTGGAGTCTGGGCCGATTTAATCGAAACGGCCTGAGGACTGTTTCGACCCTGCGGGCATCGCCGCGATGCGGCTCGTTTGTGATTGCTGATGCAATCGCTGAGCTGACGAGCTTCGCGCCCTTATGGCGAGCTGAGCCCGACGTTTTTTGATGCCTTTGAATGAAAAAAGCCAAATCAATAAGCTATTGATCTGGCTTCTTAAGAAGTTGGTAGCGAGGGCCGGATGTAAGTGGATGAGCTTCGCGCCCTTATGGAGAGCCGAGCCCGACGTTTTTTGATGTCTTTGAACGAAAAAAGCCAAATCAATAAGCCATTGATTTGGCTTCTTAAGAAGTTGGTAGCGAGGGCCGGATGTAAGTGGATGAGCTTCGCGCCCTTATGGAGAGCCGAGCCCGACGTTTTTTGATGCCTTTGAACGAAAAAAGCCAAATCAATAAGCTGTTGATTTGGCTTCTTAAGAAGTTGGTAACGAGGGCCGGATGTAAGTGGATGAGCTTCGCGCCCTTATGGAGAGCCGAGCCCGATGTTTTTCGATGCCCTGGAACGAAAAAAGCCAAATCAATAAGCCATTGATTTGGCTTCTTAAGAAGTTGGTAGCGAGGGCCGGATGTAAGTGGATGAGCTTCGCGCCCTTATGGAGAGCCGAGCCCGACGTTTTTTGATGCCTTTGAACGAAAAAAGCCAAATCAATAAGCTATTGATTTGGCTTCTTAAGAAGTTGGTAGCGGGGGCCAGATTTGAACTGACGACCTTCGGGTTATGAGCCCGACGAGCTACCAGGCTGCTCCACCCCGCACCATATCGCTATTCAATGGTAGCTAATTGATATGAATAGCGTTTACGTTGGTAGCGGGGGCCAGATTTGAACTGACGACCTTCGGGTTATGAGCCCGACGAGCTACCAGGCTGCTCCACCCCGCATCAACGTGGGGCGTATTGTAGGTATGGGACGCAGGCTTGTCCACAGTTGTATCGGAATATTTAAATTATATTTCGTTCGGCCGCGCTCTGAAGGGCAATTGCGTCATCATTTTTTCTGCTCACGAATCAGCTGCTTCTGCCAGCTGACGATATATCGGCACAGGGTCTGATGGGCGTGGCGTTCGGCAAACAGCCTGCAGCGGTAGAACCCGGCCTCGTGGTGGAGGATCTCAAGCGTGACGGGAATACCCTGTTGTTTGTCCCGCTCCAGGTACAGCGTGCCTTCGACCGGGCCGTTGCCCTCCCTGATCACCGCTGCCTGACCGTGGAAGATATCGTCCAGCTGAAAGGCGATGCCGGCGGAAGAGATGTTGGCAACCCGGGCAATGCCGTCTCCGATAAGCAGCTCCAGCGCGTCATCCCGGCGGGGATGGATACGGTAGGCCTTGCGCAGATTGCGATGCTGAAACTCAATTAACGGTGCGGCTGGTCTGTCGTTCGAGAACAAACTCGATTCTCCTGTTCTTAGTTCGGCCTTCACTGTCGTTATTGCTGGCAATGGGGAGTGAATCGCCGTAGCCGGTGGCGGTCAGACGTCTGGCGCTGATCCCTCTGGAGACGAAATAGCGCAGTACCGTGGTGGCCCGGATGGCGGAGAGCTCCCAGTTGGATTCATACCGGTCGGTGGCGATAGGGATATTGTCGGTATGTCCCTTGATATTGATGGTATAGCCACTGTAGTCCCGGAACAGCTCATAGAGTGTATCCATGACCTGATCGGCTTCGAAGTTGAGGTAGGAAGAGCCCGAGTCGAACAGGATTGCGCCCTGAACCTGGACCGCGATCACCCCGTCTCTGGGGAGTGAGACCCTGACCTTATCCTCGACATTTCTGCGGGCCAGACGGCTTCGCAGGGTATTGGCCATCAGCTGCCACTGTTCATCGCCCTGGCGAACCGCAGGCTGGGTCTGCAGTTTGCGGGACGGTTGTTCCGTTTTTTCCATCGCCAGCTCACTGGCGTCCTGTAGTTGCCGGGAAGCGGGAAACTCCATCAGGCTGTTGTTAGCGGACTGGCCGCCCTCGCCACTGAGGCTGCCGTGACTGATCGGCATCCCCGGCCCTTCCAGGCTGAGCTGAATCGCTGCCATCACCTCCCGAAACCGGTCCTCCTTTACCGAAGACATGGAGAACATCAGGATAAAAAACACCAGCAGCAGGGTCATCAGGTCGGCGAAGGTGGTGATCCAGCCGCCATTGTCGGAGCTGGCTTCGTCGTAGAGCTGCCTGTTCAAGAAGCCCCTCCGGTTTCAGGGCTGGTGCCGATGACCAGCGGTTTACGGCGGGCTTCCGGGATGTAGGAGGAGAGTCGCTCGTAGACATTGGCGTAATGGTCGTTGGAGAGGATACTCAGGGTTCCTTCCCGGATAATCTCCAGATTGGTGACTTCCATCAGCGTCCGGGACTTCAGCTTGCCGGCAATGGGCAGGAAAATCATCGATGACAGCAGTGAGCCGTAGAAGGTGGTGAGCAGCGCGACGGCCATTGCCGGGCCGATGGTATCGGGGTTATCCAGGGTGCTGAGCATCTGGATCAGACCAATCAGGGTGCCCAGCATGCCGAAAGCCGGGGAGTACATGGCCATTTTCTTAAACACATCCTGGACCTGAAAGTGACGGGCCAGCAGGGAATCGATCTCGGTCTGCAGGGTCTTCTGCACCATCGATTCACTGGCCGCATCTGAAATCATCACGCAGGCGCGGTTGAGAAAATTGGAACCGGTATCAACGCCGGAGAGCGCCAGCAGGCCGTTACGATGGCTGATTTTACTGAGCTCCAGCATCTTGTCGACCATCTGCTGGGGATCGGTATTGTCTCGGGTAAAGACGATCCATGCAGCTCTGAAAGCCGCAATTACGTCGCGAAATCTTACAGTTAGCAGTGTGGCTGCAATGGTGCCACCGACCACGATCATCATCCCTGGAACGTTGACAAAGACGTCTGCACTGCCGCCCAGAAAGATAGCGGAGATGATCAGTACCAGTCCGGAGAGAAATCCTATCAGTGATGCAAAGTCCATATCCGCGAATTGCCTCAGAAGCTGTGGGATGATCTGCGAGGAGGGAAACCAGGGTAACAGTCTATTGTGTTCAGGAAATTTTACGTTGATTTACGTCAGCGAATTCAGCGGTCTGGCGTTAGACTAATCGATGATCAAAATAAGGGAAATCCGGGAGTGCAACTGTAATAATCATTGCCTATCATGGAGTGGCGTGGTTACAACTTATACAAAAATACAACGCGCAGAATGAAGCGGCCTGGATGGCTCTTCCCGGGGTCGGCCGCTGAAGATCCCAAGTTAAAGGAGACACTGAATGACACAAAGGATCGCATTGGTTACCGGCGGAACAGGTGGCATTGGATCAGCAATTTGTCTGGCACTCGCCGACCAGGGGATGAAGGTCGTTGCCGGTTACAGCAACGAAGCAAAAGCGATAGCGTGGCAGGAGGAGCAGAAAGCCGCAGGGTACGATATCCTGATTCAGCACGTAGATGTTACCAGCCTGGAGTCCTGTCAGCAGGCAGTAGCGGAAGTCAAAGAGAAAGCGGGTGGTTCGATCGATGTACTGGTTAACAACGCCGGTATTACCCGCGACGGTGTTTTCAAGAAGATGGACTGGGATCAGTGGAACGCGGTGCTTTCCACCAATCTGGACAGCGCATTCAACATGACCCGCCCGGTCATCGACGACATGCTCGATAAAGGCTTTGGCCGTGTTATCAATATTTCTTCGGTCAACGGTGAAAAAGGTCAGTTCGGTCAGTGTAACTACTCAGCGGCTAAGGCCGGTCTGCATGGTTTTACTAAAGCACTGGCACAGGAAACTGCGCGTAAGGGCATTACCGTTAATACCATTTCCCCCGGTTATATCCTGACTCCGATGGTGGCGAAGATCGCACCGGAAATTCAGGAGAAGATCGTCGCCCAGATTCCGGTCGGGCGGATGGGGGCGCCGGAGGAGATCGGTCGCACGGTTGCTTTCCTGGCGGATGATAACGCCGGCTATATCACCGGCTCCAACCTCTCCATTAATGGTGGTCAGCATATGTCCTGATCCCCACCTTCCTTCTGAAGAAAACGAGAAGCCCCGCCAGTCGGGGCTTTTTTCTGCGCTTCATATCCGGTCTCTTTCTTTATTGCCGGGTCTCTGCTTTCCGGCGGAACCACCAATATCAGTCTTTGCACCATAAGGTTCCGTTAATTTATTGATCCAGATTGGTGCGGCGAATCGCCGCCTGTGTTCTGATTGCCGGATAATAAGGAGTACCCTGATCATCACGGTTTACTGGCGTGCTGATCCCGGATCAGAAGGACAGATGTCGATGCAATCTTCCAGTCAGTCAGCAGATTTCGATCCCCACAAAGATGAGCACTATCTCGAACGCCTGGCCGGCGTTAATGAAGACCGGGCGGTTCTTGCCACCGAAAATATCTACAATCAGTTCGGCGTGCTGCTGATCGCGGCAGGGGCTCCGATCAGCCGTCGAGCCGCCGATCACATCCGCAATCACCGGCTGGAAAAGCCGCTGGATCAACAGGTGGATCTGGAAGGCAGCCTGGCTGGTGCCGATATACTGGCCGATCTTTACACGGCGCTGGAAACCCCCGCTTTTCGAGAGGTCCACGAAGTCAACGAGTTTGATGGACAGCTTCGTCATCTCTGTCTGTCCCGAACGATGCCGCCGCTGTTGCGGCAGAAACTCTCGGTGATGAAGCACCAGATGCCCGACGAGTACCAGCACAGCCTGCTCTGCGCCTGGGTGTGTGGTCTGCTTGCCCGGGAGATGAAACTGACACCGGAGCAGAGCAGCAACGTCTTTGTCTGCGGTCTGATCCATGATATCGGCCTGCTGCATCTGCCGCAGGAGTTGCTTGAACGGACCGGTGCGATGAGCGCCGAACAATGGCGGGCCTTTCAGAGTCATGTTGTGGTTGGCAGACTGATCGTCGATGAGCTGGACTGCTATGATGCCGAAGTCGGGCTG
This sequence comes from Motiliproteus sp., assembly GCA_965230185.1. Taxonomy (GTDB): domain Bacteria; phylum Pseudomonadota; class Gammaproteobacteria; order Pseudomonadales; family Balneatricaceae; genus Motiliproteus. The sequence continues at coordinate 4,196,670 of OZ245995.1, read as the reverse complement.
GGGGTGCTGGAACATCACGAGCGGCTGGACCGAACCGGTTTTCCGGCCCGTAAGGACGGATCAAAACTGAGTCTGCCCGGTCAACTGGTGGGTTGTGCCGACTTCATTCTCAAGCTGGCCGATAACGAGCTGGCCGGCCAGGGACGTCCGCTGAAAGCCTGCCTCTCTCATCTGAAGGTTAACCATGGGGCGTTTCGGGACGATATTTACCGGGCAGTCTTCAGAGTGATGTCCCGGGACCGGCAGTCAGAATCACCGGTGCTGTCTTCAGCAGTGCTGTGCCGGCGGATCCTGGCGGTTAATCAGCAGCTGCAGGAGCTGTTCGAACTGCAGCGGAAGTTCAGTCGTCATTGTGTCGGGAACGAAATGCTGCCGCCAGGCAGCGCGGTTGCCCGGGTACATGAGATGATCTCAGCCGTCTGCCAGACCGCCGGACTGGAGCGGGATTCGTTGATGCAATGGCTCCCCGGTGAGGGGGTAGAACATGAGACTGATCCGGAGATGCACAGCGCGCTGCTGGAAACCGATAGCATTCAGTATGAGCTGCTGTGGCTGTTTAAGCGGCTGGGCTGGGGCCTTGATCAGTTGTCCGAGCCCGAGCGTGCGAGGATTTCCATTGACGGAGAGTCTGCCGGTGATTTCCAGGAACGGCTGAATGGTCTGCTGGAACCGGGCTGGAAGCAGTTCCGTTAGTCACCGCCCGGACGCTGCGGGACAGAGCCGGGCCGACCGGAGTACAGCCCGTCTGCTGAATATCAGCTACCGGTATCGGCGGCGTCAAGATGCTGTTCGAAGCGCCGGCGCAGTTCAGTGTGGCACTGGTTAAAGGGAAGGCAGTGCCAGTGCTTCTGCAGCGCCAGAATCTTGCTGGCACAGGGTTCACTGTGTCGTTGCTCCAGGGCCTGTTGCAGGTGTGCCATCTGGTACTCCATCCGCAGCACCTGGTCCTCCTCCGGAGAGGCTGCGCCTGCAAGAATTTCCAGCCGGATACAGAGCAGCCGCAGCTGCTGTTCAGTCTCCGCCATCAGAGCATCGAGCTGATCCGGATTATCCTGCAGTTGCTGTAACAGGCTGAAACGCTGCTGCAGCAATTCGTCGCAGGGGGCTGCGGGAAACTTACCCTGTCGCCAGGCGTCGAGCTGTTGTTCACTGATTGTCAGCCGGGCCTCCATCAGCAGCTCCATCTCCAGCGCGGCGCAGAGCTGGTGACGGCGCTCCACGATCGGCCAGTCGCTGTCATGGTCAGCGGTGCCGGTGGGTTCGGCTGCTACTGCATTGTCTGCCTCGCTGGGCAGCGTATCCCTGAGCCCGAACAGCTGGTTGCAGATGCTCCGGAACTCCCGCCACAACTGCTGCTCCTGCCGGCGCTGGGCGGGCCCTACGGTGCGCCACTGCTTCTGCAGGGCTTTTGCCTGGTGCAGCGATTCGTTCAGTGCCGCCGCCTCTGCCGGCTCACCGATCGCCTCCAGCAGAGAGCGGGCCTCGGTCAGCAGTGCCTCTTTGGCTGCCGCATTGCGTTGCTGATCTTCATCCAGACAGTCGCTGACCTGTGCCAGCAGACGGTTGAATGCCCCCTGCAGCTTCTTGCCCGGAGCCCGGTCAACAGGAGAGAACTTTCGCCACTGCTGCTTACTGTCGCGATAGAGCGCCGCAAGTTCGCGATAATTTCCACTGTCCCGACACTGTGTCAGCGCCTGGCTGAGCTGATCAAAAAGGCGTTGCCGCTGTTCCAGGTTCTGCTGGCGTTGCTCCCGTTGCTGATCGTAGTACTGCTGGCAGGGAGCGTAAGCCTGCTGATTGGCCTGCTGGAAGCGGTTGCGCAGTTGCGGAGGTGTTGTTGAGGAATCGAGCTGTTTCCACTGCTGCTGCAGTTCTCTGATGCGAGTGGCACGGTCGTCATTGTCCAGCTCTTCGGTAATCAGTTGCTCCATCTGCTGGCAGAGCTGCTCGAGCTTTGGCTGGGTGGCATAAGCCTGCCAGTTGCCGAGCTCCAGATAGCTGGCATTAAGCCGCTGATAGCGTTGTTTCTGGCCACCGCGGAACTGGTTTCCCAGTTTGTCGCACAGTGGCTTCAGCTTCTTCAGCTGGGTGCCGGCTGCCTGAAGCTGTCCCTGAGCGAGGGACTGTTCCAGCTGATCCAGCAACTGATCCACTTCCTGCTTACGTCTGTTCTGTTGCTCCGAGCGAGCCTGTTTCTGCCGCAGGTCCGTGTCAATTCGAGTCTGTGCCTGTGCGATCAGGTCCGGCAGGGGCAGGCGGTCGGGCCAGCGGATCGAGTCCAGTAACGATTGCAGCTGACTGGCCGGTGCATCGGTTCGTAACAGCTGGCTCAGCGGGGCCTGCTGCTGATCGTAGCGGATCAGTGACTCCAGTAACCCGGAGCTCCTGTCGAACAGACTGTCGAACAGCTGCTGGTCCTGCTCCCGGGCATTCTGCTCTGCCGTCAGCTCCGACCACTGTGACCGATACTGCTGAAGTTGCTGTTGCAGCTGCTGATGGAGTGGTGGCTGTTGATGGATCTGCTCAAGCTGCTGGCTGAAGTCATTCAGCAACTGTTGCTGCTGTTGCAGGAGCTGACGGCGAATCTCCTCCTGCTGCCTGGCCTGCTGTAAATCCTGTTGATTCTGCAGGCAGCGAGTCAGGGCTGCTTCCCAGGCTTCGCTGAACGGAGCCCGTGCTTCGCTGCTCTGCTCCTGCCAGCGCTGCTTCAGAGCGTTGACTCGGGCCTGATAATGGGGATCCGTCGAGTCTGAGGCCAGTTTCTGCAGGCCGGCACAGAGTTTTTCACAGCTGTCGAGCTGACTGGCCAGCTCCCGGGCCTGCTGTTTCTGCAGGTCGCGGCGATCTTTAAATAAGCGGTACAGACGTTTGTCGCGCTGGCGACAGTGGCGGATCAGTTCGTCCAGCAGTTCCGGCGTTTCAATGCCCTCGGCGGCAACCTGGCGGATCTGAAAACTGTCGGAGCTGAGAATAATCTGATGCAGGCTGCCTTCCAGTCTGATCCGACTCACCGCCGCCAGCTGAATTTCCGGGCTGTCGGCGTTGAGGGTGATGTGGGTCAGCACGTCGGGGTCATTCAGTTGTTCGAGCTGAGCCGAGCGGGCGCCGGCGGACAGCTGTTCCGGACCGGGTTCACAGATCAGCTGGCAGAAGCGGCGAATTGCTTCCCGCCTGACCTGGGGCGTCGGATCATGTTCGGCGATTTCCCGTAACAGTTCCGGTCTGACCAGTTTATCCAGCGCCGAGCAGCGGACGTCGATGTCCTGGTCCAGGCGGGCCAGCTGCTGAAGAATCTGCTGGTCGGAAGGGTGGTCGGGTTTCAGCTTGCGAATTGCTTTCCTGCGAATTCCAGGTTTCGGGTGTTGCCATCTCGGACGGAAAAAGTGTGTAAAGATCAACTGCATGCTGATTCCAATCGAAATACTACTGATACTGGCAAAGTGCCTGCCCGGCTGATGAAAACTGGCGCCCGGGCATACTTCGGCAGATAGCAAGGACTAATCTGTCGGTCGCAGGTACTGTCGTTCGCAGGTGTCGGTAACTAAAAGATGACTGCGGTCTGGCAGGTGAGGCATTCTAAGACTTTTGAGGAAATTTCGAAAGGTCCAGATTCCAGAAAGCGGATTCGGAATCTGGTTCAGGTGGTTCTCAGCACGCTGCTGGCTATGCTCAGTTTTCGATCACTTCGATGTCGCCGTCGACGTAGTACCAGCGTCCTTCCAGGCGCAGAAAACGGGAGTTTTCCTTCAGCTCGCCTGTGCGGTTTTCACTGCTGAAGCGGGCGACAAAGCTGACCCGGCCGTCGCTGTCACCCTCTCCACCGGCGGTAGTCTCGAGTATTGTCAGCCCCTGCCAGGTGGTTACCTGATTATGGGCCTGCAGTTCGGCAATCGAGAGCCCGGCCCTTTTATCAGGATGGGTGGTTTCAATCAGGTAATCGCACATTCCCAGGGCAAAGGCGCTGTAGCGCGAGCGCATCAGTTGCTCCGCAGTACGGGCCGGTTGCACCCCTTCGATAGCGGGTTCACAGCAGTCGCGGTAATTTCTGGAGGAACCACAGGGGCAGGCGAGTCTGGTGGTTTGCTCGTCGTGAAGCATCGGTAACCTCGGATGGGCTGACGGATCTGGAAATCGGTTTATACCCTGATTTGATTTGGCTGTCTTGTCGACTTTCGATGATATCCGCGGCTATCGCCCGGCGACACTCCCTTAACCTGCCGGCATCCTTTATCATGAGCGCATATGGCTGTTGCAGCACCTGAGCCTGCATACAAAGCGTCACAGCGATCACAGGAAACGCCGCGGATGAGCAGATCGACCCCTACATTTTACTGGCATGATTACGAAACCTTCGGTGCCGACCCGATGCGTGACCGACCGGTACAGTTCGCCGGTATCCGTACCGACCAAGCTTTGAACGTGATCGGAGAGCCGCTGGTGATCTACAGTCGTCCGTCCGATGATTTTCTGCCTCATCCCGATGCCTGTCTGATCACCGGTATCACGCCCCAGACCGCCCTTCGGGAAGGCGTCTGTGAGGCGGACTTTATGGCGCAGATTCATCAGCAGCTTTCTCAGCCCGGAACCTGCGGGGTCGGATATAACAGTCTCCGATTCGATGATGAGGTGACTCGCTTCGGGCTCTACAGGAATTTTTTCGATCCTTACGCCCGGGAGTGGCAGAACGGCAACTCGCGCTGGGATATCATCGATGTGATGAGACTGGCGCGAGCGCTGCGCCCTGATGGTATTGTCTGGCCCGGTCACGAAGACGGGCGTCCGAGTCTGAAGCTGGAAGACCTGACGGTGGCAAATGGTATTGAACACAGTTCAGCCCATGATGCCCTGTCCGACGTCCATGCCACTATCGCCATCGCCCGATTGCTGAAGGATCGGCAGCCAAAGCTCTATCACTATGCGCTGCAGCTGCGGGATAAGCGGAAAGTCGCGGCCATGCTGGATACCGCCAGCTACAAACCGGTACTGCACATCTCCTCAAAGTACCCGGCCGAGCTGGGCAATGCCGCGGTGGTGGCCCCGCTGGCCGGCCATCCGATCAATAAAAACGGCGTTATCGTCTACGATCTGCGGGTGGATCCGACCCCGCTGCTGGAACTGGATGCCGGGGAGATCCGCCGTCGACTCTATACCCGTAGCAGCGAACTGGCGGAAGGCGAGGTACGCATTCCCCTGAAGGTGGTGCATCTCAATCGCAGTCCGATCATCGCCCCGGCCGCTATGCTGAGCCCGGCAGAGGCTGAACGGCTGCAGATCTCCGGTGCCGACTGCCGGACCCATCTGGCGATGTTGCGTGGTTACGACGGGCTGCTGAGCAAATTGCATGAGGTCTTTGCCGAATCCGGGTTCGAGCCCTCTGCCGACCCCGATCTGATGCTCTACAGCGGCGGTTTTTTCGGACCTTCCGATAAGGCTGCTATGGAGCAGATACGGCAGACCCCGGCCGCGGATCTGGCCGCTCTGGAGCCTTCGTTTCAGGATGGCAGGCTGGAGGAGATGCTGTTTCGCTATCGGGCCCGTAACTATCCGCAAACCCTGCTGGGGGAGGAGCAGCAGCGCTGGGAGGAACACCGTACGGCACGGCTGATCAATGGTGAAGAGGGGGGGCTCAGTTTCGATGCTTTTTACGGAAGACTCAATGAACTGGGGGAATCGGCCGATACAACAGAAGAGCAGCTTCACATCCTTCACGAACTGGCCGCCTATGCCGAATCCATCTATCCCTACTGATCCGGAGGATCTGACCCCATTCCATCGTCTGCTGACGGCGTTGCCCGGCGGTGGTGCGATGCTGCTGATATTGCTGTTGTCTCAGCCGGTGATTGCCGAACGTGGGGACGCCGGACTTTCACCGGACGAAATTGACTACACCGAGATTCCGGTGGACCGTATGGATGAGGAACTGCAGGAGCACCAGTATCCGGAAACCTGGCCCGATCGATTCAGCGACGGCACCGAAGATCCCCGCACCGTCTATCGGGATATGGGGGATCGCTACGATACCGAAGCCATGGTCACCATCAGGCCGGGCCAGGATCCGGACAGGGTACTGCCTGAACCCACCGTGGTTCCTGTGGACCACTACAGCGATACAGATTCGGTGGTTACGCCCGCCGGTGTTATCCGGATGCGGGAACCGGGGCCGGAGGACATTATCTTTGAACAGATAAATAAACCGGCTCAGCCGCCCCGGATGCCGGCGCCTGATGCCGCACCGGCGGGTGAAGGGCAGCGGGGAGCTGGCCGGGTCATACTTCCCGGTGCCGCCCCGAAGCCGGCTGAAAAAGAGAAACTAATCGAGATCCTGTCAACCGACGGCTGACGGCTGACGGCTGACGGCTGACGGCTCTGCTCAGGAGGGATCCGGTGCGGCCACCGGCGTCAGGCCCCCCGACAGTGCCTGACCGGCCGAGCGAACGATCAGCTGACGCTCTCCCAGGCTCCGGTAAGTCTCTGTCAGCTCTGATAGCGTAACCTGCTCGATCGCTCCGGCCAGTTGCTCACGACTGTCAAACTGCTGGTAACCGCGGTCGATCTCCTGCCAGTAGCGGTTGCTGCGGTCACTGAGCTTCTGATCTTTCTCCATCAGCTCGACCAGCAGGCTCTGCTTATAGCTCTCCAGCTGGGCTTCGGTGACCGAGGTGACCAGCTGCAGACTGGTGTCGATAAAGGCGGCGACATGCTGCTGAAGCTGATCCGGTGTCGCTGATGGTGACTGGATCACCAGGGCCAGACCCGGGTGTTCGAGAATGCTCATGGGTGAGGCAAAAACGATATAGCCCAGCTGTTTCTCGGTACGCAGTTCGTTGTAGAAGGAGGGTGAAATAATTTTAGCCAGCAACGCGAAGCGGGCTCGGGACGACAGGGATTTGTCGGCCGCCTGAATGTAGGCGCTGATCGCCGAGTCGTTGTGTTCGATACTTAAGTCGCGCACCTCTACCCGGGAGGGCAGCAGATTGACACGGCCGCTGGCGACCTCTGTGGGAGTGACGTCCGGCAGCAGTATGCTTTCCAGACTTGCAGCCAGTTGCAACGCGTCTTCGGGAAGCAGGTCGCCGTGGGCCAGGGCTTCAATATCGCCGCGGCTCAGCAGCTGGCCGGCAAACGCCTGCAGCTCTTCTGCGGTAATGCTGTCCAGCTCCTGCAGCTGCTGTTCCGGTGACCACTTAGGTACCAGCACCGTCTGGTAGATCTCTTCCAGCCCCTGGGAGTAGGGCTTTTTGCGGCGGGTGTTCTCCAGCTGACGACGCAGCTCGGTGCGGAAGATCGCCAGTCGCTCCGGGTCTACCTGCAGGTTTTTCAGCGTTTCGACGATGCGTTCCAGCAGCAGTGGCTGCTTGTCCCGATAACCCGACAGCCGCAGACTGAAGCCCCGCAGGTGGGGATACAGGCTGGTGCTGAAACCGGCGATGCCGGCCGGATAGGTAAAGGTATTCAGGCGATCATTAACCAGCCGCACAAACAACCCGGTCAGCACATGGTGGCGAGCGCTGTTGTTGGCGATCGGTGAGCGGAAGGTAAAGTAGAAGTCGGCTTTGGGGGTGCGGAATTCCTGCTCCTGCTTAAACCAGAGGCGGAAACCGGGACCTTCCTTAATCACCGCGGGAATAGTTGATGCCTGTGGCGGACGACTGCTGAAGTCGCTGGCCAGGAACGGATTGGGTTCCGGAATCAGCAGCTCAGGATCGATGTCACCGCTGCCCCAGTGGGCCAGTTGGGAGGCATCGGGGCGGGCCAGACTGTAGGGGGTGCTGAACCAGGGATCGACGCGATCGGTTTCGGTATCCCGGGCAGTCAGGGTAACCAGCATATTGTCCGGTCGCAGGTAGTCCAGATAATCGTTCACCAGCTGTGGATCCCAGCTCCGGTAGAGGTAGTCGCCACGCAACACTTCCTCCGCCGGGTAGTGTTTCATGTTGTAAGCGATGCGAGTCAGGCTGTAGGCGCGGTTACTGACTTCCCTGAACCGGAATGCGGTCTCGCTGGTCAGTTGCTCCTCCTCGAAGATACGGGCCTGAACACCGGATTTGCGGATCAGACGCAGATACTGAAAACTGAGATCGACTATCTCCTGATAGCGGCGATAACCCTCCGGCGTGGTGCCTATATTGACCACAAAGGTGGCGCCGTTGTCGTCACTGAGCCCGGGGCCGGCGCTGAGGCTTCTGGCCAGTCCGCGCTGCTTGAGAATATCCAGCAGGCTGCCGGGGCCCTCATGACCCAGCAGGGCACTGATATAGTGCAGCGGTTTCTTTTCGAAATGGCCGCGAATCGGCGGTACCGGAAAGGTCATGCTCAGTTCCCAGGTTTCCTGGATGCTGGCGACTTTCATCAGCACCGGCAGGGAGCCTTCCTTAAACAGTGGAACCGCATCTTTCGGCGTTGGCAGGGGACGCTTTTCCACCTCGCTGAAACGGCTTTCCACCATGGCCCGCAGCTCATCGGTCGACTGCCGTCCGAGCACCACCAGCGACATGTTGTCGGCGGAGTAGTATTGCTGGTAGAAGCGGATCAGTTCGTCACGAATATCGGAGTCGGGACGGTCGGCCAGGGTGTCGAGGCTGCCGACCGCAAAACCGGCCATCCGATGCTGCGGGTTCAGCGCCTGTTTGAAGGCGGAAAAACCGCGTCGGCTGTCCTCCTTCAGTTTCGACTGATATTCCGAGTGAACAGCGTGCTTTTCCCGCTGTACATACTCCGGTGAAAACAGCGGGTCGATAAAGAAGCGGGCGAAGCGGTCCAGGGTTGGTTCCAGGAATGCGCTGTCGACATTGAAGAAATAGTTGGTGCGGTCGTTAGCGGTAAAGGCGTTGTGGCTGCCACCGTGATCGCTGATATAGGTCTGATACTCTCCGGCTTTCGGGTACCTGGCGGTGCCCAGAAACAGCATATGTTCCAGAAAGTGAGCCAGCCCCTGGCGCCCTTCAGGGTCGTCGCCGCTGCCGACGCTGACATCCAGGCTGGCACCGGCCTGATCGGTATCCGGGTCGGAGATCACCAGTGCTTTCAGGCCGTTCTCCAGCTCGAAGGCCAGATAATCACGCTGATCGCTGGGGCTCTTAATAATCTCGCCGGCGCTTGTCAGCGCGCTGAAAATAAACAGAAACATAAGGACCAGTGGGCGGGTGAGATAACGAATTCCTTCAGATGCCATCCAGTGCAACCTCAACAGGTGAATCGAATTTACGACAAGTTTGTTAGACAGGCAGCGACGGTTTGGTTCCCTGACTGATGCGGCAAAGTGCGGCAACAGCCTCTGATTCAGTGCCGGACAGGCGTCACCGCGGCAGCGATATCGATAGCCTGTTGCAGCTCATCTTTACCGGGCTGCAATTCCGAGATCTGACGCAATGCCTGAAAAGCCACGGCCAGATCCTGCTCCTGCTTTTTATAAAGGTCGGCGATGGCATTGTCGATAGCCTCATAGACCTCCTGGATCTGCTGACTGCGATCGGCGGCGGGACTGACGTTGTTAAGCACTTTCAGGCAGGCACGGGCGATCTGCACATAGCGCTCGTCGAGTTGCTTCTTCATGGGGAGATCCTGCAAAAGGCGCCGATGATACCGGATTAAGGTTGTCGGGGCCATGCCGGCAGGGTCCGGCGAAGGGGATGATTCCCGGGGACGGAGGCCACCGCCGGCATCGCCTGGACAGACCTGTCGTGGCTTTTTCACCGTCGCATCGGCTAGAATCGGCCTGCACTGAGATCATCCAGTGTTTCTGCGCCCCGGACCCCTCTGTCAAGGAAATGAAGATGAATCGCGAAAAGGTCATATTTGCATTTTTTATTGTCCTGGCCCTGACCGTTAACTTCGGCTTTTTTGTCGGCGATATCGGTAATCCCGACCACCATAATGTCTACGAACTGTTTGCTGCGATCGTGGTCAGCCTGATCGCCACGGTACTGAAATTCGGCGACCGCACCCACATCGGTGCTGTGCTGCTGGCTACCAGCCTGGTGGCGGATCTGCAGCTGGTCGCGGCGGCCTTTGTCTGGGGATATGCCACTCAGGTCAGCCCTGCCGGGATGACTGAAGCGATGATGGCCAGTGTTGTTTCGCTCTCTGCCGGTGCACTGCTGGCCAATATCACCTCCGTCATTCTGCTGATGGTGGAGACCATCATGGTCCGGCGCTGACCCGGTGCTGAAAAACACCTTTATAATTGCCGCTGGCAACCCAGGGAGGGGCTGTGTGCGCCGGTCGGACGGGCCGGACAGCTCTGCAGGGCTCGCTGCTTACGGTAAAGCGGCCCTGCAGCCGGAATATCAACAGCCCGTCAGGGTGGGATCATGGACCATATTCTCTTTGTACTGCTGAGGCGACTGCGTACGCCGCTGATCACGGTGATCGTGGTCTATGCGGTGTCGATCCTCGGCTTCGTCATTATTCCAGGGGTCGATAATGAAGGTAATCCCTGGCAGATGGGCTTCTTTCACGCCTTTTACTTTGTCAGCTTTATGGGCTCGACCATCGGTTTCGGCGAAGTGCCCTATGAATTTACCGACGGCCAGCGGATGTGGACGCTGGTTACCATTTACGCCACGGTTATCGCCTGGCTCTACAGTATCGGTAAGATGCTGGCGGTGTTTCAGGATCAGGCCTTTATCCGGCTGATGAACCGACTGGCTTTTGTCCGCGAGGTGAAGCGCATCGATCAGCCCTTCTACCTGGTCTGCGGCTATGGAATGACCGGCAGTCTGGTGGTGGAACAACTGTGCCGGCGGGGTATTCATGCGGTGGTGGTGGACATCGACCAGGCACGTATCGATGCTCTGGAGACCGACAATCTGGAACTGACTCTGCCGGCTCTGTGCGCCGATGCCTCTGAACCTGACGTGCTCAGGGATGCCGGTCTGCAACACCGTTACTGTGTCGGCGTGCTGCCGCTGACTGATCAGGACCCGGTCAATCTGGCCATTGCCATCGCCAGCAAGCTGCTGGCGGCGGAAAGGCCGGTGATCTGTCGGACCGGTTCTGAAGTCACCACCGCTAATCTGGCCTCTTTCGGCACCGACCATATTATCGATCCGTTTGTCACCTACGCCGATTATCTGGCGCTGGCGCTGCATTCGCCCTATAAACATCTGGTCTATGACTGGCTGACCAATCCGGAGCACCGGTCACTGACCAGCGCCAGCCAGCAGACCCGGGGCCACTGGGTGATCTGTGGCTACGGCCGTTTCGGCCGCGCCCTCTATCGCAGCTTCGAGGACAAGCCGGTGGAGCTGACCATCATTGATGTCCGGCCACAGCCCGAGGATATAGAGGTCGATTATGTTGAGGGGCTGGGGACCGAGGCGGTGACTCTGGACCAGGCTCGGATCCGTGATGCGGTGGGGCTGATCGCCGGCACCGATAACGATGCCAACAATCTGTCGATGGTCATGACTGCGCTGGAGATGAACCCGAAACTGTTCACCGTGGTGCGTCAGAATCTCAGTTCCAATTCCCCGGTGTTCGCCGCCGCCGGGACCGACCTGGTGATGGAGCCGGGCCGGATTATTGCCAACAATATTCTGCTGCTGATCAAGAGTCCGCTGCTCAGTGAATTTCTTCACCAACTGGCCACCCGGGATGATGTCTGGGCTCATACTCTGGTGAACCGGATGAGTGCAGTGGCCGGTGACCAGGAACTGGACAGCTGGGCCTATACTATCGGCGCTGATGAGACGCCGGCCCTGCAGCAGGCGCTGGAGCAGGGAAGCGAACTGAAGCTGAATCTGTTTTTCCGGGATCCTCGCACTCCCGGACGGCAGCTGCCGGTGTTTCCGCTGATGCTGAAACGCAACGGTGAGTACCAGCTGCAACCGGGAGAGCTGACCGAACTGCACAGTGGCGATTCTGTGCTGTTCTGCGGTCTCAGCGAGGCTCATTATCAGATGGACTGGACCGTCTCCAACTCCAACGTGCTCAGTCAGGTGACCGGTGATCCCGCCAAACAGGGCGGCTGGCTGGCACGCTGGTACCGCCGACACCGGGCGTCATGATGGCTGTTCGGGGAGCCTGCTGAGTAATGGCATACTGGCTGCTGGTGCTGACCACTCTGTTCTGGTCCGGCAATTTTGTGCTCGCGCGGGCGATGCATGCAGATATGCCACCGATCACCATGGCCTTCTGGCGCTGGTTGCTGGCGTTGCTGATCCTGCTGCCCTGGGTGTTGCCACGGCTCTGGGCGGAGCGCAGGATTATCCGCCACTCTTTCCCGATACTACTGTTGCTGGCGGTGCTGGGCGTCGCCAACTTCAACACCTTTGTTTATCTCGGCGTACAGACCACCACGGCGGTGAATGCGACGTTGCTGCAGTCCGCGGTTCCGGTGATTATTCTGCTGCTGGCCCGGTTCGTACTGGGCCAGGCAATTACCGGGTATCAGTATCTGGGTATTGCCGTCTCTCTGGCCGGCGTTCTGACAATTGTCACTCAGGGGGCTCCGCAGGCGCTGCTGGAGATGACATTCAACGGTGGCGATCTCTGGATTCTGGGCTCGGTGTTTACCTGGGCGTTCTACTCTGTCGCCCTGAAGTGGCGTCCGCAGGCGCTCAGCAGTCTCGGCCTGCTGGGTATCACCGTGTTGCTGGGGGTGATTGTGCTGCTGCCTTTCTGGTTGTGGGAGCAGCAGGCCATACGATCCATGAACTGGAATTCTGCCAACGTGGCGGTAATCGGCTATATGGCGGTATTTCCTTCGGTTCTGGCCTATCTTTTCTGGAACCGGGGCGTCGCCGAACTGGGGGCGGCCAGAGCCGGTCTTTTCGTTCACCTGATGCCGGCTTTCGGGCTGATTCTGTCAATGTTGTTTCTGGGAGAACAGGTTCGGGCTTTTCATATACTGGGAATCGCATTAATATTTGGCGGCATCTTTGTGGCAACGTTCCTGGTGGGGCGTTTGCCAAATACACAATGAAGGAACTCGATCTTATGATGAGAATGCTCACTTTTTGCTGTGCGCTGCTGATCGGTATGACGGTATCGGTGGATCACGCAGAGGCGAAAAAACGGTTTGGCGGTGGCGGTAGCTTCGGCAAGATGTTCTCGACCCCGAAGAAGGCAACGCCCGCTCCGAAGCCTGCGCCTTCGGCAACAAATGTGAACAAGAGCTCAACCACGGCCGCAAAACCGAAATCAGGCATGATGGGTGGTATGCTGGGCGGCCTACTGGCCGGTGGCCTGCTGGGAGCGTTGTTCTTTGGTGGTGCCTTTGATGGTATTCAGATCATGGATATTCTGCTGATCGCACTGATCGGCTTCGTGCTGTTCAAGTTCCTGGGGCGGATGAAGCAGCCGCAGCAAAAACCTCAGTATGCCGGCAACTATCAGCCGGCGCCGGAGCGCCAGCAGCCCGAACAGCCTCAGGCTTTTGAACCGACACCGCTGATGTCCAGCAGCCTTGCCAGTGCCGAGCTGGAGCTACCTGCATGGTTTAACAAGGATGCCTTCCTGGAGGGCGCGCGGGAGCACTTCGGTACGTTGCAACAGGCCTGGAACCGCAACGATCTGGAAGAGATTCGCGGCTATTGCGATGCGGAACTGTTTAAAACTCTGGAGGCCGAACGCCGTAAGCTGGGCGATGAAGTGCTCGATAACGAAGTTGTATCGGTGATGGCGGAACTGCTTGGCTTTGAAGAGCGCAAAAACCGCGCTGAACTCAGCATCAATTTCTACGGCTGGATGCGGGAAGGAACCGATGCTCAGACCACTGAGTTCAATGAGATCTGGCACCTGACCCGGGATCTGTCCAGCAGCAGCGCTGACTGGTTTATTGTCGGAATCGAACAGCCCTGATGCGTCTCGGGCATTACCAGTAAAAAAGGGAGCCCTCAGGCTCCCTTTTTTTGTGGCTGACGATCTCTGTCCTGACAGCCTTCCAGCCCGGATACCGGCTAATCAGCTTTCGGGATGGTCGCGCTGGAAGACCCAGTCCTGCTCCGTGGATGAGGCCGGCACGAAGTAGTAACCGTCGACATCGAATTCCTTCAGCTGCTGCGGCGAGCTGATGCGGTTATCGATAATGTAGCGGGTCATCAGTCCCCGGGCTTTCTTGGCCCAGAAGCTGATGATCTTGTATTTGCCGCCTTTGTAATCCTTGAAGATCGGGGTAATGACCTTCGCTTTCAGCTGGCGCGGGCGGACCGCCCTGAAGTACTCGTTGGAGGCCAGATTAATCAGCACCTGATCCTGCTGCTGACTGAACTCGCCGTTGAGATGCTCAGTCAGTCGGTCACCCCAGAAGGCGTACAGATCCTTCCCCTGTGGGTTTGCCAGTCGGGTACCCATCTCCAGCCGGTAGGGCTGAATCAGATCCAGTGGTTTCAGAACACCGTACAGACCGGACAGAATACGCAGGTGCTGCTGGGCAAATTCCAGCCCTTCATCATCGAGGCTGTCGGCGTCGATACCGGTATAGACATCCCCTCTGAATGCCAGCAGAGCCTGTTTGGCGTTATCGGTATCGAAGGGGCGGCTCCACTGTTCGTAGCGGGCGGCATTAAGAGAGGCCAGCTTGTCGCTTAGCTTCATCAGTGCGGCAATATCCTGGGGAGAAAACTCCCGCAGTTGCTTTACCAGCTGCTGAGACTGATCGAGAAACAAGGGTTGAGAATGCAGCCGGGTATGGGCTGGAGTCTCAAAATCCAGGGTCTTGGCCGGAGATACGACAATAAGCATAGAACCTCTCTTTTCCGAAGGTCTTAATTCACAGTGGACTGACTGGCGGACAGCGGCAGTGCAGCGGAAGTTCCGCGTATTTGCTGACTATGCTGTCGCCCGGGTGCGGGTCAGAGCAGCAGTATAATGCAAACGCCGGGATATCCCAGCGTCTGAGTCGGGTTTTCGGCACGGTAGCCGACACTCATCAGAAGTGTCGGGCCGTACTCTTCAGGAATGCAGGCGAACGTTCAGCTCGTCGACCACTTCAGACCAGTCTGAATCTTCGGCCAGTGCCTGCTGGATAAAGCGGGCCTGGCTGGGTGACCAGAACGGTGCACCTTCCAGCGGGTCGAGACCGGTTTCAGTGCGGTGCTTCTGGATAAAGCGTTCGATCTCTTTGTTGTCGCTGGGCAGTCCGAGCTGATCGAACAGGGATTTCATGGTGTGGCTGCTGGTGTCCATAGCGCCCCCTCAACGTCGGTTGATTTCTGGCGGTGCAGCAGGGTCGCATACACTGATACTGACTGATCTGGCAGCGGCCGTGCTGCGATAGATTAGTATAGTCGAGTCGGACGGGGTGGGGCGGCCAGCAATGCAGGGAGAGCCTTTCAGCGCCGGCTGCGATACCACAGATGCCGGATCATCAGGCTCAGCAGGACACCGGTGCTGACCAGCAGTCCCAGTACGATTTCGTTCTCCAGGCTGGCACCGGCTTCCGCCAGCGCATAGCTGCTGGCACCGGCAAACAGCAGGCCGCAGAAACACATAATCAGGGCTGTCGCCATGCTGCTGATCAGGTTGAGCGGCCGGTACTGCTTACCTTCGTAGATGAGATACGCGCTGGTAACAAAAAATGTGATGGTAATGATCCAGGAACCCATATCATGAGCACTCACGTGCCATCCTCTTGTTATTTTGTCGGGTCGGACTGATGACTCTAAAAGCGATCAGCGGAGGGGTAAATTCGACTATCTGCTGATGTCGCTGGCGACTGATCGCCGGGTGCAGATATCTGTCCGGTTTTCGAGGCCACTCCTGCAGGATCCTGGCTGCCGCTCATGGCCCCGGAGACACGCTTTCCTGTATGATAGGCGCCAGCTAAGGAACCTCTGAACAAGTCCCTTGCGTCTCTGGCTTTCAGAGCGAGCAGATATCAAGGCAACGATTGCAGGCATACTGGTTGTACGTCGAAAATCGTTAACACTGAGATCTGGTTGCTCTGAAAGCCCCGAAGGGCGGTCTCTGGAACGGCCACCTGCTGTGTCAGACAGCTTGAAAAGGACCCGCCATTTCGCTGCGCAGTCTTTCTTGCATCTGGCCGTTCCAGAGACCGCAGAGAACACACTGGACTTATTCAGAGGTTCCCTGACATTTGCCAGCGGAGCTGTGCTCTCTCAGCAACCGAATCTACAGAAGAGATCGATGACTAAAACACGTGTACTGACCGGCATTACCACCACCGGAACGCCTCACCTGGGCAACTACCTGGGAGCCATCAAACCCGCCGTCCAGGCCAGCAGAAATCCGGACCTGACCAGTTTCTTTTTCCTTGCCGATTTTCATGCGCTGATCAAATGCCATGATCCGGCCCGTGTTGCACGTTCCACCCGAGAGATTGCCGCCACCTGGCTGGCGCTGGGTCTGGACGCCGACAATGCCACCTTCTACCGGCAGTCCGATATTCCGGAAATACCTGAGCTGACCTGGATTCTGACCTGCCTGACCTCCAAAGGGCTGATGAACCGCGCCCATGCCTACAAGGCGGCCGTGGATGAAAACCGCAATGCCGATAAGACGGATCTTGATGACGGCGTCACCATGGGGCTGTTCAGCTATCCGGTACTGATGGCCGCGGACATCCTGATGTTTAACGGTGAGCAGATTCCGGTCGGCAAGGATCAGATCCAGCACATTGAGATGGCCCGGGATATCGCCGGCCGTTTTAATCACACCTATGCGCCGCTGTTTACCCAGCCCGAGGCGATGGTCGATGAAGATCCGCTGACCATCTCCGGCCTCGACGGACGCAAGATGAGCAAGAGTTACGACAACACCATTCCGCTGTTCTGCAGCGAGGATCAGTTGCGCAAGCTGATTAATCAGATTCACACCGATCTGCGCGAGCCCGGCGAACCCAAGGATCCGGACAGCAGCACCATCTATGAACTCTACGCACTGTTTGCCAGCAAGGCGGAAACCGACGCGTTCCGACTGAAATTCTATGAGGGTATCGCCTGGGGAGATGCCAAGAAGGAACTGTTCGAATACCTCAATAACTATCTGTCGGGTCCTCGCCAGCGTTACAACGAGCTGATGGAAGATCTCAGCACTGTCGAACTGACCCTGCAGCGTGGCGCCGAGAAGGCCCGGGAGTACTCGGTACCGCTGCTGAAGCAGGTGCGTGAAGCGGTGGGTATCCGGGCGCTGGACAGCACCGCCGCCTTTGCCTCCGCGGCGCCGGAAAAGAAAAAAGAGAAATCCGTGGAACAGCTGGCGCGGGCCGAGGAAGGTCGTCGTCGCGGTATCCTGATGCAGCTTAAGCCACTGCTGGAGCAGGTTGCCGCCGCGGAAGACTCCGCCGCCGAAGCGACAAGGGTGCTGGCCGAAAAGGCGCAACAGATCGAATCGCTGAAGAAAAAGGCGAAACAGAGGGCGGAAAACGAACTGGAAGTTCTGCGGGAAGAGTTTGCCGGTTACCTGAGCTGATTGCCGCGGCATCAGCACCCGCCCCGTTTCAGAGGAGAAGACTGTGAATTACCGTACCCTGATCGATGTCGAGACTCTTAGCCGCCACCTGGATGACGCCGACTGGGTGGTGCTGGACTGCCGCTTCAACCTGATGGATACCGAAGCCGGACGTCGGGCCTGGCATGAAGGACACATTCCCGGTGCTCGTTACGTCCATCTTGACGAGCAGCTTTCGTCAGCGATCACGCCCGCAAGTGGCCGCCATCCGCTGCCGGATCCACAGCAGCTGGCTCAGTGGTTTGCGGCCATTGGTATCGGCAGCTCGACTCAGGTGGTGGTCTGCGACGATATGGGCGGCGCCATGGCAGGCCGCTGCTGGTGGCTGTTGCGCACCCTTGGTCACGATGCGGTCGCGGTACTGGACGGTGGTTATCCACAGTGGCAGCAGGCCGGGCTGCCGATCAGTACCGATGATAAAACTACCACTGCGGTCGCCGTTGCTGAGTCGGATTTCAGTGGCTGCTGGGACAGCGATGCGGTGGTCACTGCGGAGCAAGTGCAGGCCGGTATCGAGCAGCCGCAGTTTGTGCTGGTGGATGCCCGAACCCCGGAGCGTTATCGGGGCGAGCAGGAACCCATTGATCCGGTGGCCGGTCATGTGCCCGGTGCCCTGAACCGGGCGCTGCAACTCAATCTGGACACTGATGGACGTTTTAAGCCGGCAGCGCAGCTTCGTGAGGAGTGGATGCAGCTGATGGCCGGGCATTCCGCCGACCAGCTGGTTCATATGTGCGGCTCAGGGGTGACCGCCTGTCATAATCAGCTGGCCATGGAGCATGCCGGCCTGACCGGCTCCCGTATTTATGCCGGATCCTGGAGCGAGTGGATTCGTGATCCCCGCCGGCCGGTGGCCACCGGCTGATCCCGATACTCTGCAGCTCAGAACTTCATATCGATATCGACTCTGGCACCGTCGATACCATCCAGCTGATCCCGGGCATTCTGCAGCAGGTCACCTGAATCCCCGCTGCCGGCGTTACTGATCAGACCACCGCTGACGGAAAGCGGCTCCTGTTTACTGTCCGTGGTCGGTTTCTGCGGGACTTTTTCCGGAATTCGGAGCCGTTCTGCCAGCTGTTGCTCCTGTTCACTGAGCCGAGGTCCGCCGAGGCTCTCTCTGGTCTCCCCGGTCTCATTCAGCAGTGTTTTATCCAGGCTCAGGTCCAGCGCTGCCGTTGCCGTCTGTTCGGCAGCCGCCGGCAGGGCGAGGGTGGCCAGTGCCAGCAGTGTTCTCTGTACAGTGATGCATTTCATCGGTCGTTCGCTCTGCGTCAGTCTATCGCCAGTTATACCTCAGAAATCCTCGGTTGCCAGCCTTTATGTCAGCCGGACCGGTTCATCTGTTTTTTTGTTCCCCGGGTGGCCTGCGCCTGAAAGGGGTCGTCGGGCCAGTAGTGTTTCGGATAGCGGCCCTTCAGATCCTTGCAGACTTCGGCGTAGGTATTGTGCCAGAAGCTGGCCAGATCCCGGGTCACCTGGATCGGTCGCCGGGCCGGCGACAGCAGTTGAACGGTCAGGGGCAGTCTGCCCTGCAGCAGGGTCGGGGTCTCATGGAGACCGAACAGCTCCTGAATCCGCACCGCCAGCTGGGGATCCTGCCGGCTGAGATAGTCGATGGTGATGGACGAACCGCTGGGGACCTGAAAGCGTTCCGGCAGCAATTCACCGAGTCGCTGCTGCTGTTGCCAGTCCAGCATATTCAGTAATAACTGGAACAGATCGATTCGCTGCAGCTGATCGAAGCTGCGGCAACCCTCAATATAGGGGGCCAGCCAGTTCTCAAGATTATCCAGCAATGCCTGCCCGGAGACATCCGGCCAGCCCTGATCCGGCTGATACTGCCGGGCCAGCAGGATACGGGCACGAAGACTGCGGGCCCGATCGGGCCAGGGCAGCCGCTCAAGGCCCTGCTGGCGAATAGCGCTCAGCAGCCCGGCGGTCACCAGTTCCTGTGAATGGGAGGGCACCGCTGTTTCGGCCAGAATCAGCGCCCCCAGGCAGGTCTGTCGGCGGGCTCTGACCGACTCGGTGTCAGCATTCCAGCTGACCGAGGTGCGCTCTTCAATGGCGTCGGCAAACTGCTCGGTCAGCTGCCGGTACTCCACCGGCGCCGCCAGCCAGATGCGAGCGTTGTTCTGCTGGCCATCGAGATCGGCAATCACCAGATAGCGACTGTTGCAGAGACTGTCCTGACTGATAAAGGCGGCTCCGCGACCGTTACGAAGGTGGTAATTCCAGCTGCCGTCGGCGCGCTGGCGAGCAATACGATCGGGGAAGGCAAAGCTCAGCAGCAATCCGGCCAGATCGGTATCGATGGTGCGATCACGGATGCCAAGCTGTCGTTGCCAGCGTTCGGAGGTGGCGCGAATACGCTTTGTCAGAGCATGGTGGCTGCGTCTGCCTGAAGTCTGGTAGTAGTGATCCAGTCTTATCCGGATATCCGCCGGTTTCTGATCACCGGGGCCGGCATTGAGCAGATCTTTTTCACCCAGCAGGGCGGCCAGGTCACAGGCCAGTCGTCCCAGCCTGAGCTCCGTGGCCTTAAGCATCATATGGGCCAGTCTGGGATGGGTACCCAGAGCCACGATGGTCTCGCCCATAGGGGTGATCCGGCCATCCCCATCCAGTGCTTCCAGCTGAATAAGCAGCTCTCTGGCCTGACTGAGGTGAGCTTCGGGAGGTGCATCGGTCCAGCTGAGCTCGTCGGCAGCGGCCCCCCAGCGAGCCAGCTCCAGTACCAGTGGGGCAAGGTCGGCATGAACGATTTCCGCCGGACTGTGCGCCGGCAGCGACTGCTGACGATGCTCGCTCCACAGCCGGTAACAGCGACCGGGCTGCTGACGACCGGCACGGCCTCTGCGCTGATCAGCCGACGCACGGCTGATCGGGGCTGTCTTCAGTTGCGACATCCCGCTGCGCGGGTCGAAACGGGGTTTGCGGCTGAGACCGGCGTCCACCACCACACTGACTCCATCAATGGTAAGGCTGGATTCGGCGATGTCGGTGGCAAGCACCAGTTTGCGGGCACCGGGCGGCGACGGCTTGATTGCCCGGTCCTGCTGTTCGGGGCTGAGGGCGCCATAGAGAGGGATGACTTCCAGATTTGCTGGCAGTGGTTGCTGCCCCAGGGTCTCCTGGGTTCGGCGAATCTCTCCGGTTCCGGGCAGAAAGCAGAGAATGCTGCCGTCGTTTTCCGCGACGGCTCTGAGCAGAGCGCTGACCAGGGTGTCGATATCGGGACGATTCAGCTCGCCGCCAAGATATTCGGTCTTCACCGGAAAGCTGCGGCCTTCGCTGCTGATGATCGGCAGACCGGCACCGAGCAGTTGCTGAAGCCGTTCGCTGTCGGGGGTGGCCGTCATGATCAGCAGTCGCAGATCCTCCCGGAACAGCTGCTGGCTTTCCAGTGCCAGTGCCAGCCCCAGATCGGCCTGCAGGGAGCGTTCGTGATATTCGTCGAAGATAAGGCATCCCACGGTTTCCAGGGCCGGATCGTCCTGAATCATCCGGGTCAGTATGCCTTCGGTCACCACCTCGATGCGGGTATCCGGACCGCAGGCAGAGTCCAGCCGCAGTCGGTAGCCAATGGTGCCGCCGGGCCGCTGATTCAGCTGTGATGCCATATATCGGGCCGCGCTGCGGGCAGCGAGCCGGCGTGGTTCCAGCAGAATGATTTTACGGCCCTGCAGCCATGGCTGGTCCAGCAGCGCCGGCGGAACCCGGGTGGTTTTACCGGCTCCGGGGGCCGCCTGCAGCAGGCAGCGTGTGTGGCTGGCCAGGGTGCTGATAAGGTCGGGTAACTGCTGATCGACGGGAAGTGTAGCCATGATATTCTCGCAAACGGATGCCCGGCTATTATTAAACGAAACGGTTCCACAGCATAGCAGGCTGAGCTAAGCTAATGGCATCAGTCGGAGGTTCCCCATGGTTCAGAAAGTCGTCGATATCAGTCAGGCTCGCGAACAGAAGCAGCATGAGAAAAAAGAACAGAAGCTGGAAGATCTGAAAGATCGCTTCAACCGTGCCATGGGCATGGAGGAAAAGCCAAAAAACAAACTCAGTGCCTGGCGCCGCAGGAAAAAAAAATCAAAACCGGAACCCGATGGCTGGTAAGCTGAAGGGCATTTCCGGCAGCCTCCCCGACTAAGCTCCTTTGCCGGTCCCGGGCATCAGACGCTGGCTTTTACTCCAGTCAGCCGAGGGCACATGGAGGCGAAAGGCGACCGCTTCAGCAGTGGTCGTACTTAAATTTCATGTAAGTGATGCCGGTCGAAAGCACCAGCCTCCAGGCCAGTTCGATATTCTCGTCGTACTGGGGATCAAACTCCGACACCGTGATCATCAGATTATCCAGCCAAAGATCATAGAGATCGGGTGGGACGTTGTGAACCCGCTTGCTGTGCTTGATGGCGACCTGTTCCAGATAATCGTCGGCGTAATTGGTGGCGTAGAAGACGATGAGACGGTAGAAGGACTTTTCCAGCATACGCTGCTGGCGTTCCATATCCGAGTGTTTAAACAGCTCAGCGACCCGCGAATCCGCTTTAATAAAGCGGTTGTAGAAGGCTTCAAAGAAGCCCTGCTGGTCATGCTGAATCTTAAGAACGCGCTCATAGCTGTCGTCAAAGATTCGTTCGTAGTCCATAGTGATAATTCCACCGTGGGTCAGATCGATTTACAACACAGCAACAGTAGCCCGGCATCCTGCCGTCATTACCAATCAGTGCAGCGTCCTGAAAACTGTTAAATCAGGAGTAACTTAATCAATAACATGATATACCGGATATCTGTGCTTTTCCTGGTGCTGATCGCTGTGGAAGCGGTCGCCGACTGGCACGCAGAGAGTTGTGCGCTGAAGCTGTCAGCCGATGACAACGCGGGGCCACTGACAGAGTGTCCGGCAAATAAGCAATCGCTGTTAAAGAGTATGTCACCGACGGATCGGCCGGGAGTTGACCTGGAACAAATCCATATCGTTTTTAAGGATAAGGGCGATATTGTCAGTGCCGGGCTGGGGGAGATGAGCAACATTTATCCCCACGGGGCGCTGGGGGATGAGCTGGAGCCGACCAGGTTGATGGTGACCGGTCGTTCTGGCCGTCAGCACTCTGTCAGTCTCACCGATGGTCGGGTATTTGAGGACAACCGGGTCAGGGCGGTCGATATTGAAGGTAATGGCCGCTCCGAACTGCTGGTGGTGCGCGCAGGGCCGGGGCAGGGAGCGCAACTGGTGCTCTATGGCCTGGACAGGGACCAGCTGAAGGAAGTGGCGGCATCAATGCCCATCGGAACCGGTTTTCGCTGGATGAATCCGGTGGGCAGTGGTGACGTCGACGGCGACGGTATTGTTGAACTGGTATCGGTCAGGACTCCCCATATCGGCGGCATTCTTGAGCTGTATCGGCGTCGGGGCCCTGAGCTGATTCTGGAGCATCGTCTGCCCGGTGTTTCCAACCACCGCTACGGCAGTCCTGAGCAGCGGCTGTCGGTGCTGGCCGATATGGACCAGGACGGTCGGGCGGAAGTGATCGTGCCCGCAGTCGGGATGGAGACGTTGCTCCATATAGACTGGACGCCGGCGGGCTGGCAGATACGCCACCGCATCGATCTTGAAGAGCCGCTGCAGGGAGTCCTGACCGTCAGCGATATTGATGCCGATGGCCGGCCGGAGCTGCTGCAGATCAGCCGCAGTCGGCTGCGGGTATGGCGTTACCGGAGCGGGCATCACTGATACTCCGGTAAGCATAAATGGAACAGGAGGATGTGCCATGGCTGCACTGGTCGACTGTTATTTTACCCCTGTCTCTCCCTGGGCTTATCTGGGGATGGCGCGCTACCGTAACCTGGTGAGGCGAACCGGAGCCGTTGCCCGCTGGAAGCCGGTGGATATCGGCCGCGTCTTCGCGACGGTCGGCGCGATGCCGGTCGGGCAGCGGCCGGCTCCGCGCCAGGCTAACCGGCTACAGGAACTGGAGCGCTGGCGGGAGTTTCTGCAATTGCCGCTGAACCTGCATCCCCGGTACTTCCCGGTCGACCCCGGACCGGCCTGTCGACTGATCGCAGCGGCGATTCTGCAGGGTGACAACGGCGCGCTGCTCTCCGAAGCCTGTCTGAAGGCGGTCTGGGCCGAACAGCGAAATCTCGCCGACGAGCAGACGCTGGTGGATATTGCCGATGAAGTCGGGCTGGATGGTCGGCAACTGCTGACCGCATCTCAGCAGGCTGAGGCCACAGCGCTGACAGATCAGTTTACCGGGGAAGCCATCGACCGGGGTGTTATCGGCTCCCCCTGCTATGTGATTGGTGATCAGGTCTATTTCGGCCAGGACCGCCTCGATTTTGTCGAGCGGGCATTACAGGCCTGATATTGCTTCGGTCGAAAGCTATTTCAGCCAGCGGCCGGGGACCAGCCGGACGATGGATGCTGATAGCCAGAACGGGCGATTCTTCAGAATCAGTGCGAAGGTCGCCAGATTGGCCAGTGCCAGGATCAGGAAGAACAGCGGCAGATCCAGCCGTGCCCAGCCCAGCAGCAGACCGCCGGCCAGCGCCGAGAGCAGCATGTAGACGGCGCTGATGATGTTGTTGGCGGCAATCACCCTGGCTCTGGATTCGGCATCACTGGCCGCCAGGATCTGAGTGTAGAGGGGGACGATGTAGAAGCCGCCAAAAAGACCGATCAGGATGATATCCAGGGTCACCCGGATACCGCTGAAGTCGCTCAGCAACTCGGCGACACCGGCATCTGCTGCCATCGGCGCGGCCGGGGAGGCCAGCCAGAGATCGACCCCGGCGATCATCAGGCCGATCATCCCTGTCATCACCATGTCCCGCCCCAGCCGGTCCCGGGTCAGTCGGTTGCAGAGCAGCGAGCCGCCACCGATACCGAGGGTAAAGCAGCAGAGCAGCCAGCTGACGGTAATGGAGTCGCCGCCCAGCACCGACTGGGCGTAGTGGGGGACCTGAGTCAGGTAGGCGGCGCCGAGAAACCAGAACCAGGCGATACAGAGCTGCAGAAAGCGGATTCTGGGCCGCTGCCAGCTCTGACGAACGATGTCGATGTTGATCCGTAACGGGTTACGGCTGAGCTTCAGCCCGGGATTGACCGAGGGGGCCAGCGGAATCCTGCGGCTGCACCAGACTCCCAGCAGCGACAGCAGGATCAGTCCCACGGCGATG
This sequence comes from Motiliproteus sp., assembly GCA_965230185.1. Lineage (GTDB taxonomy): Bacteria > Pseudomonadota > Gammaproteobacteria > Pseudomonadales > Balneatricaceae > Motiliproteus. Next base: position 4,172,076 of record OZ245995.1, on the reverse strand, counting down.
GTGGCAATGCCCTGCTCCAGCTTAAACAACAGGCCGGCCAGCAGGGTGCCGATCAGGATGGCGCTGAAGGTACCCATCTCCACGAGGCCGTTGCCATTGATCCACTGCCAGCGTTCCAGGTGCTGGGGGATAATCGCGAATTTTATCGGGCTGAAGAATGCCGACTGGGTCGCCATCAGAAACAGCAGCACCAGCAGCAGGGCGGTGTTCCCACTCAGCAGTGCCTGGGCGGCGAGAATCATCAGACCCAGTTCAGTGATCTTCAGCAACCGGATCAGTGCCGATTTTTCGAAGCGATCCGCCAGCTGTCCGGCTAAGCCTGAGAACAGCAGGTAGGGCAGCATAAACAGCCCCGCCGCCAGGTTGGTCAGCCGGTCGATCTCAGCGGTGTCAGCGGCCGCCTGGTAGACGAAGGTCAGGATCAGTGCGTTCTTGAACAGATTGTCGTTCAGGGCACCGAGAAACAGGGTGCCGAAAAAGGGAGCGAAGCGCGAGCTGGACAGTAGCTGGCTGCTGGTGGATCGGGATTGAGACATAAATGTCGGACACTCAGAAAATTCTGTCGGAATAGTAACTGATTATGGGAGACAAATCCGTCGATAACGGTTGGGCAGGCGCCGTTTGTCGTACTGTTTTCGGTCGCCGATAAATGGTAGCCTAGGCGCAGATTCATGGCTGCAGCCACCGGAATACCGGTGCTGGCAGTACCGGTAGTGCTAATGTCGTATTGCTGTCAGAGGCGGTGCTGAGATAACTTGCAGCCTGATTTACTTCAGGTCACCCGACTGCGAACTGCTTCATCTTGTTACCCGCAGGCCGTCGGACCGAAGCCGAATTCTTATATTAAAAATTTAACTGGAGTAATGGTTTTATGCGGATCATTTTGCTGGGCGCACCGGGCGCCGGAAAGGGAACTCAGGCGCAGTACATCACTGACAAGTATGAGATTCCACAGATCTCTACCGGAGATATGCTGCGGGCTGCCGTCAAGGCCGGTACCCCGCTGGGTAAGCAGGCTAAAGAGGTTATGGACGCCGGTCAGCTGGTTTCCGACGAGATCATCATCGGTCTGGTGAAAGAGCGTATCGCCGAGGCTGACTGTGCCAATGGTTTCCTGTTTGACGGTTTCCCCCGCACCATTCCTCAGGCCGATGCCCTGAAAGATGCCGGCGTTAAGATTGACAGCGTTGTCGAGATCGACGTCGCTGACGAAGAGATCGTCAAGCGCATGAGCGGTCGTCGCGTTCACCCGGGGTCCGGTCGTACTTACCATGTCGTCTTTAATCAGCCGAAGGTGGAAGGCAAGGATGATGTTACCGGCGAAGATCTGGTTCAGCGTGCCGACGACAACGAAGAGACCGTTCGTGACCGTCTTAAGGTCTATCATGACCAGACCGCTCCGCTGATCGACTATTACAAGTCCTGGGCAGCCGCTGACGCGGACGCAGCTCCGAAGTATAACTACATCGCCGGTGTTGGTTCCGTCGAAGATATCCGCGATGCGGTATTCGCCGAACTGAGCTGAGTCGGTTCAGCGCCCGAGAACGGGCGTAACAGCTGACTGAAAAAACCCGATATGGTCACCATATCGGGTTTTTTATTATCCGCTGATCGGGTTGCCCTGAAAGTCCGAACGGCTGAAAGCCCGGGCCGAATCGCTCAAGCGGTCATAAAACTCTCTTTTCCGTGCGGATAAGGATAGAATAGGCGGCTGTTTTCAATTCGCCGGCCTGCCGGCGCCCCTCTTACCGATAATTCTACTGAGGCATTGACGTTGTTTTCTGAACTGGCACTCCACGAGCGACTGCTGAAAGCGCTGGATAAACAGGGCTTTGAAAAACCGACCCCGGTCCAGACCGAAGCTGTACCGGCAGCGCTGAAGGGGCAGGACCTGCAGGTCAGTGCCGAAACCGGCAGTGGCAAAACGGCGGCGTTCCTGCTGCCGCTGCTGAATCGGATGCTGGTTGATGCCGCACCCAATACCGCCACCCGGGCGCTGATTCTGGTTCCGACCCGGGAGCTGGCCCGTCAGGTGCTGAAGCACTGCACCGATCTGATGTCTTTCACCCATCTCAAGGCCGGTCTGATTACCGGTGGTGCCGACCTTAAATATCAGCGTGCGGTGCTGCGTAAGAATCCGGAAATACTGATTGCAACACCGGGGCGCCTGGTGGAGCACCTGAGTCAGAATTCCGCTGACCTCAGCGATCTCGAAATACTGGTGCTGGATGAAGCTGACCGGATGCTGGATCTGGGCTTCAGCGAAGATATGCTGAAGATCACCGAGGCATGCACGGCTGATCATCAGACTCTGCTGTTTTCCGCCACACTGCATCATAAAGGAGTTGCCGAGGTTGCCCGTAAGGTGCTGAACGATGCCGCGGTGATTACCCTGAACCGGGTGCAGGATGGTCACAGCGGTATTCATCAGCAGATCGTGCTGGCCGATGGCATCAAGCACAAAAAACAGCTGATGGTCCGGCTGCTGGAGAAAGAGAACTTCCAGAAGGCGCTGGTGTTCACCAACACCCGGGATATGGCCGGTCAGCTGGGGGGACTGTTGTCCTACCATAATATCCGTGCCGCGGTGTTGCACGGCGAAATGGAGCAGATTGAACGCAATCGGGTGATGGATCTGCTGCGACGGGGGCATATCGACGTACTGGTGGCTACCGACGTTGCGGCCCGGGGGCTGGACGTTAAAGGTATTGAGCTGGTGATCAACTTCGACATGGCCCGCAAAGGGGACGATCATGTGCACCGGGTGGGTCGTACCGGCCGGGCCGGTGAACAGGGACTGGCCATCAGCCTGATCAGCCAGTCAGAATGGAATCTGATGGCCAGTATCGAGCGCTATCTGAAGCTGAATTTCGAGCGACGGGATGTGCCGGGACTGGAAGGGGTCTGGAAAGGTCCGAAAAAACTGAAAGCCTCCGGTAAGGCCGCCGGCACCCGCAAGCGTACCGATAAAAGCAAAAAGGACAGAACCAGAAAGGATGCTACTGGTAAAAAAGGAACAGGGGAGAAGGTGAAGCAGCGTCACCGTGACCGTAAGTCCATCGGTAAACGCAGGGCGCCGACGGCTCAGGAGCAGCGGGCCAGCGAACTCGGGGATGGGTTTGCGCCCTTTAAGAAGCGTAGCGACTGACGGCTATCGCTTTTGTTTTCAGCGGCCCGTTAACAGGAAGGGGTTAAGGGCAGGTTATCGACACAGGTGACAGGAGGTGCCGTTGGCACCTCCGCTACCGGCTCCGCTGTACTTAGTCAGTACGGCTGGTGACCTCCAGCAGGTGGTAACCGAACTGGGTTTTGACCGGCCCCTGAACCTTGTTCAGATCAGCGCTGAATACCACTTCATCAAATTCACGGACCATCTGGCCGCGGCCGAATTCACCCAGATCGCCGCCGTCGCGACCGGAAGGGCACTTGGAGTGCTTGCGGGCGATTTCAGCGAAATCCGCGCCACCTTCGATATCGGACTTAAGGGACTGGCACTGCTCTTCAGTGTCTACCAGGATGTGGCGTGCTCTGGCTCGGGCCATAATTCTCTCCAGTAATTAAATTGCTCTGATTATTATCGGTATTGCGTGTTCGATTTATGGAGCCTGTCCGGCATCCAGTTGCTGACTGATCTCTGTCAGCTGGCGACTCAGGTCGGAAAACAGCGTTCTGACGTCGACTTTCTCGCCCTGTTCGATCCGTTTCGAGATCAGAGTCAGGGGATAGAGTAGCAGATCCGTTTCCTGATAGCGGATGCAGGGCGCGCGGCCCAGTTCATCTTCCACCGTCCACCAGCCAAAGCCTTCGTTGAAGTTGATAAACAGCTGGCCGAAGGGGACGCCGAGGCACTGCAGATCGATGGTGTCGGTAATTTCTCCCGAATCCAGTCCCTGCTGAATCAGATCGAGATCCTCCATGGCGTTCTGAAACTGAGCGCCTTCGACAATCAGACCCAGTCGCTGCTCTGCGAAACTGAGCTGTTTGCTGAGATGATCGATCTCTTCCTGAGTCATGGGAGCGACTACTTGCTGCATGGCATTGTCCATCGGCGTTTCTGGGTAAATTAACGGCGACCAGTGTGATCGTACTCTGCCCCGATCTTATCCCATGTCAGGGGTGTTGTCCCCGGCTGTTGCGCTTTTTTGTGCTGCGCGCTCGCAGGATTCTGTAGCCTGGCGCAAGTCCTTGAATTTGAGGGCGGGCTGCCTGCCGTCTCTGGAGCTCTGCAGGAAGTCGGAGTAGACTCTTTCGCGCGTGTATCCTGCTAAGGGGGCGGCTCCGGCGATGCAGATTTACTGCTGAGCAACTCGGCTCTGCGGGATAAACAGCGGTCTCCACGGTCGTTTAATCAGGTGTAAGTATTTAATGACTACCGATCAACTCCCGGGCGGCAACCGGGCCCGGGCCACCGTCCATTATCTGCTGGCCATGGTGCTGTTTTCCATTTATGGCATTCAGGTCTGTCCGTTTCTGGAATCGCTCACTGCCCTGCAGCTGCTGCTGCCGATACTGATGACCTTTGTGCTGCAGTGGCTGTGTCGACAGCGGCTGGCCGGGCGCATCGGCCAGCTGGCACTGAAAGATCAGGTCAGGCGTCAGTTCGGCATCGATCTGGGGCTTTTTATTGCCGGCGGTATCGGCCTGGGAGGCTGGAACCTGCTGGTCTACCAGTTTCCGCTGGAAAGCGCCGGCAAGGTGATTGTCGGTATGCTGCTGCTCGGGTTTATGATCGCCTGCGATCTGGCCCTGCACCGGGAGCATATGATCGCCCGGCAGCTGGCCCGGAGCGGCCGGCATATGATTCCGGATGACAGCCCCTTTCCGCTGAGCCGGAAATTCTCGCTGTTTGCGTCGGTCTGCGCGCTGTTTGTGGTCGGGGTGGTGTTTCTGGTGATCAACAAGGATCTGGAGTGGCTGATCCATACCGGCGACAGTATCTCCCTGCAGAGCGCACAACGTTATATCCTTACCGAGATCCTGTTTATCGTCAGCATCATCATGGCCTACGTGTTGCTGGTTATCTTCGGTTATGCCCGTAATCTGCGCTTTTTTCTCGACAGCGAGCGTCGGGCCCTGAACGCGGTCTCCAGCGGTGACCTGGCGGCAACCGTTACCGTCAGTTCCAACGACGAATTCGGCCTGATCGCCCGGGACACCAACCGCACCATCGAGCGGCTGGCGGCCCGCACCGAAGAGCTGAATATGACCCGCGACGTCAGCATCCTGGCGCTGGCCTCACTGGCGGAGACCCGGGACAATGAAACCGGCGCCCATATTATCCGGACCCAGCACTATGTACGGGGGTTGGCGCTGGCGTTGAAGGATCACCCCGACTATCGGGGGCAGCTGGATGAGGAGACCGTCGACCTGCTGTTCAAATCGGCGCCGCTCCATGATGTCGGCAAGGTGGGCATTCCTGACGCCATCCTGCTGAAACCCGGCAAACTGACCGATGAGGAGTTTGCGATCATGAAGCAGCATCCGGTTATCGGCGCGAAGGCGCTGGAGGAAGCCGAACAGAAAATGGGCAGCAACTCCTTCCTGCGACTGGCCCGGGAGATCAGCCTGACTCACCACGAAAAGTGGGACGGCAGTGGCTATCCGGCCGGTATCGCCGGCGAGGAGATTCCGCTGTCCGGCCGGCTGATGGCCGTGGCTGATGTCTATGACGCACTGATTTCAGAACGGGTCTATAAACCGGCGTTTTCCCATGAAAAGGCCCGCGATATTATTCTGGAAGGGCGGGGCTCTCATTTCGATCCCCGCATTGTCGATGCTTTTGTCCGCTGTGAAGAGCTGTTCCGGCGGATCGCCCGTGAATACAGTGATCGCAAGGCCGCCTGATAGCGGGATTGATCGCTGTTTCCGATGGTTACAGGAATCACTGTACAACAGTTGCTCAAAGGCAGTTTGATCACTATAATACCGCCTCCCAAAAACACCTAGAGTTAACTCCTTGCTTCTCACCGGACTGCTGTCCTTGTCTTAAGGAACGGTCAGCACGGAATGGGAGGCTGTTAACCCGTAAGGAGAGACCATGCGTCATTACGAAGTTATCTTTATGGTTCACCCTGATCAGAGTGACCAGGTTCCTGCAATGATCGAGCGTTACACCGGCATCATCGAAGCTGCCGAGGGTAATGTTCATCGTCTGGAAGATTGGGGCCGCCGCCAGCTGGCTTACCCGATCAACAAGATCCACAAGGCTCATTATGTGCTGATGAACATCGAGTGCACCGGTGAGACTCTGGATGAGCTGACCAATCTGTTCCGTTTCAACGATGCTGTTATCCGCAACATGGTTGTACGTATGAAGGATGCGGTCACCGACATCTCTCCCATCAAAGCTGCAGAAGCTCGTGACGACCGTCGCGGCTCTCGTCCTCCTCGTCGCGACGATGCACCGAAGCGCGAAGAAAGCAAGGACACTGCTGCTAAGTCCGACGAAGCTCCGGCTGCTGAATAAGCATAGCGGTCCGTTTCGAAACTAATTTTCAGGAGAGATCATAATGGCTCGTTTTTTCCGTCGCAGAAAGTTCTGCCGTTTCACCGCTGAAGGCGTTACCGAGATCGATTACAAGGATCTGGACACGCTGAAGGGTTACGTCACCGAAACCGGTAAGATCGTACCCAGCCGTATCACTGGTACTAAGGCCCGTTACCAGCGTCAGCTGGCCACCGCTATCAAGCGTGCCCGCTACGTCGCTCTGCTGCCTTACACCGATAGCCACCTGTAAGTCGACTGACTTGATAGCAGGCTGCAGCATGCAGAGCATGCCGCAGGAGAGATAAACATCAGGCAGCGATACGCCGGGACAACAGTCTGCGAATCGGTGCCGATTTCTGAGCCTCAGGGCTCGGAGTGATTAAGAGGTTTGCGAGATGGAAGTTATTCTGCTCGAGAAAGTTGGTAAGCTGGGCGGTCTGGGCGACCAGGTTAACGTCAAGTCCGGCTACGGCCGCAACTACCTGGTTCCTTTTGGTAAGGCTGTACCTGCCACCAAGGCGAACATCGAAAATTTTGAAACTCGTCGTGCTGAGCTGCAGAAAGCCGCCGACGAGAAGCTGGCTGCCGCTGAAGCGCGCGCCGAGCAACTGAACGAGATCGAACTCTCTATCGTGGCTAAGGCCGGCGAAGAGGGTAAGCTGTTCGGTTCTATCGGTACTCGTGACATTGCTGACGCGATCACCGAAGCCGGTATCGAAGTGGCCAAGAGCGAAGTTCGTCTGCCTGAGGGTGCTATCCGCACCACCGGCGAATTCGAAATCGCCATCCAGCTGCACACCGACGTGACTGCTCACGTTGGCCTGATCGTTGTTGCCGAGTAATAAGGGTACGACGATCCGTTGCTGAGCCGGCGGCCCGAATGGCCATCCCGGCCGGCAACGGCGAAGATCAGAGAAGCACCGCCTCCACAGGCGGTGCTTTTTTTTGTCCGTCTTTTGTCCGTTATTTAGTCTGTCTGCTACAATCTCCGCTCTGTTTTTCAGCTTGTCTGAGGTCCTCCGTATATGTCTCCTGATGGTCAGCAAGATCCCGACCTGGTCCGTGCCAAGGTTCCCCCTCACTCCACCGAGGCGGAGCAGTCGGTGCTGGGCGGGCTGATGCTGGACAACAGCCACTGGGACAATGTCGCTGAGCTGGTGACCGCCGATGCCTTCTACCGGCCGGAGCACCGGGTGATTTTTAAAACCATGGAGAAGCTGGTCAGCGCTGAGCAGCCGATCGATGTGGTGACCCTGTCCGAGGAGCTGGATCGCAATAACGAGCAGGAGGAGGTCGGCGGTCTCGATTACCTGGTCGACCTGGCCCGCAATACTCCCAGTACCGCCAATATTCGCGCCTATGCCGAGATCGTCGGTGAGCGATCGATGCTGCGTCGGCTGATCGGGGTGGCCAATCAGATTTCCGACTCCGCTTTTAATACCGAAGGACGTAACAGTTCACAGGTGGTGGATGAGGCGGAGCGTGCGGTGTTTGAGATCGCTCAGGGCCGGGCACAGGAGGGCGGTCCCCAGTTCGTTAACCCGCTGCTGGCGAAAGCGGTGGAGCGGATCGACGAGCTGTTTAATGCCGGTACCACCATGACCGGAATCAGCAGCGGTTTTACCGATCTCGATAAGATGACCTCGGGAATGCAGAAATCGGATCTGATTATCGTCGCGGCGCGTCCCTCCATGGGTAAGACCACCTTTGCCATGAACCTGGTGGAGAACGCTCTGCTGGGGTCGGAAAAGCCGGTACTGGTATTCAGTCTGGAAATGCCGGCGGAAGGTCTGGTGACGCGGATGCTGGCCTCCCTGGGCCGTATCGATCAGACCCGGGTACGGGACGGTAAGCTGGAGGATGATGACTGGCCCAAGCTCACCACCGCCGTCAATATGCTGAAAGATAAGCCGCTCTATATCGACGACACCGCCGGTATCTCGCCCTCTGAGATGCGGGCACGGGCACGTCGTATCGCCCGTGAACACGGTAGCATGGGCCTGATTATGGTGGACTATCTGCAGCTGATGTCGCTGAAAGGGGCGGTGGAAAGCCGGACTCAGGAAATCTCGGAGATCTCCCGATCGCTGAAAGCGATTGCTAAGGAGCTGGAATGTCCGGTTATTGCGTTGTCGCAGCTGAACCGGAGTCTGGAAAACCGGCCTAACAAGCGCCCGGTCAACTCCGACCTGCGGGAATCCGGGGCGATCGAGCAGGACGCCGACGTTATCATGTTTATCTACCGCGATGAGGTCTACAACGAGGACAGCGAATTTAAGGGCCAGGCCGAGATTATCATCGGTAAGCAGCGTAACGGTCCCATCGGGACCTGTCGCCTGGCCTTTATCGGTAAGCACAGTAAGTTTGAGGATCTGGCGCACGATGCCTATCAGGATTACGAGTAGTCATCTGTGGCTGTAACCACTCAGCGGCATTGCTGCCAGCGCAGCTGCTGATAATGGCGACGGTTCCGCCGCCAGCGATTACCCTGCTCGTTGCTGTGACCGCGCCGGAGTTTCCGATCGATCGAGCTGAGCTTTTTCTCATAACCCTCACAACGCCGTCGGAGTTCTGCAGCTGCGCGCTCCCGAGCTTTTTGCTGGTTCTTCCGTTTCCGCTTTTCTACTGCCCGGGATTTCTCCGTAGCTGACGGGGAATCCATGGCTGCCGGTAACCGGGGGGCGGGTATCGTCTGCAGGGGCTGGCTGGGCTGATACTCTGAAGATGGGGACTGATCGGCAGGAGGGTGGTCGCTGTAATGGTGCCGGCCCCGGCTGTCGATCCAGTGATAAATGGCGGCACTGCAGAAAGAACTGCCGGCCAGCAGCCACAGTATAACGGCGGGTCTGATAAACACAGCGACACTCCCTGTCGGTGTTAACGTTCTGTTTCAGCAGCCAGGCTGGCTGATGACCTCGTGCGGACAGCGTCCTGCCATCCGCTTGCTGAATAACGGCACTGTAAGTGCCGCTGGTTATTCCGCGACCTTGATAAAGCGATTACGGAAGTTCTCCGGTACGCCGACGACCTTACGCTCTTCGTAGTCAAAGAACACCACCCCGGTCTTGGCGTGGGCGATCTCGACCGCGGTTTTCTTATTGCTGAGCAGAAAGAAAAAATCGCAACCGTATTTGTTGAAATCGGCGACGGTGACGTCTACCTGCACCTCTTCACCATGGAAGCCTTCGGCCTTATAGATAATGACTGAATCGGTCATGATCAGACCGAGTCCTTCGACATCCAGCTCGGAATACTGGTGGTTTTTAAGAAAACGAACCCTGGATTCGTGAATCATCGACAGTACGGCATCGTTGCCAAGATGTCCGCCGTAGTTGATATCGCCGATCCGAACCGGCATATCGGTGGTAAAGGTGAAGTGCCTGGGCATCTCCAGTTTTACTCGGGCCATTGCTGCTCCTTAATGGTGTTTCCCTGTAAATTCTGCATTGCGTCAGTTTGCTTCAAAAGCCGACGCTTGAAAATAGTCCCCGGCCTGAATCTTCGAACCGGCACCGCTCGTTGTCAGGGCCGGTAATCACCAAGTACCTGGCAGATCGCGCCGGTCAGGCGCTCGAGGTCTTCGGAGCTGATAACGTAGGGTGGCATCACATAAACCAGCTTGCCGAAGGGGCGGACCCAGACCCCGCTGTCGACAAAACTCTGCTGGATTTCGGTCATCCTTACGGGCTGCGTCATCTCCACTACGCCGATTGCGCCGAGCACCCGGACATCGGCGACCCCTTCAAGCTGACGGCAGGGGGCCAGTCCCCGTTTCAGCGCGGCCTCGATGGCACTGACCTGCTGCTGCCAGTGACCTTGCCGGAGCAGATCGAGGCTGGCGCAGGCCACGGCGCAGGCCAGCGGGTTGCCCATAAAAGTAGGGCCGTGCATAAAACAGCCGGCGCCGCCCCGGGATATGGTCTCGCCGATATGGGCTCGGGTCAGTGTCGCCGCCAGGGTCATATAGCCGCCGGTCAGTGCCTTGCCGAGGCAGAGAATATCGGGGCTGATCCCCGCGTGCTCGCAGGCGAACAGTTTGCCGCTGCGGCCAAAGCCGGTGGCGATCTCATCGGCAATCAGCAGCACCTGATAGCGATCACAGAGTGCCCGCGCCTGCTTCAGGTACTCCGGGGAGTAGAAACGCATGCCGCCGGCGCCCTGGACTACAGGCTCCAGAATCAACGCGGCCAGTTCCCGGTGATGCTGTTCCAGCAGTTCGGCCAGTGGTGCGATATCGCCGTCGTCCCAGTCATCCTCGAAGCGGCACTGCGGGGCAGGCGCGAACAGGTGCTGAGGCAGCACACCGGTATAGAGCTCATGCATGCCGTTGACCGGATCGCAGACCGCCATGGCTCCGAAGGTATCACCATGATAGCCGTTGCGGATGCTGATCAGCCGGTGCTTCTCGGGTTTATCGAGAGCATGCCAGTACTGGATTGCCATCTTGATGGCGACTTCCACCGAGACTGAGCCGGAGTCGCAGAGAAACACCCGGTCCAGTCCGGCCGGCGCCATGTCGACCAGCTTGCGGGACAGTTCAACGGCCGGGCCGTGGGTGAGGCCGCCGAACATCACATGGGCCATGTTGTCGATCTGTGACTTAGCGGCCTGATTCAGCTGCGGATGGTTGTAACCGTGGATAGTTGACCACCAGGAGGACATGCCATCGATCAGCTGGCGACCGTCGCTCAGCGTCAGACGGACGCCGGAAGCCGATGCCACCGGAAATACCGGCAGCGGTTCGGTCATAGAAGTGTAGGGGTGCCAGATATGCTGCTGGTCAAACTTGATATCGTCGTCGGTCAGGCTCATGGGGTCAGGCTCAGAAATTCCGTTGCGATGAATTGATAAGCGGATAAACGCTTATTAGAGCGCCGCCAAACCCGGGCTGCAACTAAATATCGGTAATATCTCTCAGTGTGTGGACTGGTGCCCCGATGACCGGGTTACTCCAGTCGGAATCCGACCTTTACCACGACCTGGAAATGGGCCACCTGACCGTCTTCCACATGACCGCGGGTTTCCTGCACCTGGAACCAGCCGATATGGTCCAGCGATTCCGAAGCTTTGCTGATGGCGTTGCGAATCGCTTCGTCGGTACTGACCTTTGAGGATCCGACAACTTCGATCATTTTGTACACGTGGTCTGACATAGCCTGCTCCTTTATCTGGCTGTGATAGCCGGTCCCGATCGGCACCGGATACAGAGCAGTGTAGACCAGAGCGCTGGTTGCGGAGCTGAGAATGTATGGGTTAACGTCCGTCGGCGGCTGAACAGGGTGATGGATTCTGCGTGGGTTGCAGCAATGTGATCTTTCCAGAGATCTCCGTTGCAGGCATTTTCATCTTTCTCCGCTCGATGACGCTTCGACGGACCATGATGGCGCCTTTTCCAGGTCGATGTCCTCTTGTGCCGGGGCCCACCATTCGCCAGGGCGCTGGCCGTTACGGGCCACCAGGGCTGCTGCTGTTTCTCCTGTCGGATCAGGCCGCCTCGATCGTCCGGTCGACTGATTCAGTGGCGAGCAGTTTTTTATCGAGAACGGAGTCAGAAGATAAAATACTGAAACAATGGACGCTGGAAGCAATCTCGTAAAAAACCTTCTCCAATTGCGGGATCGCCGAAGCAGTGCCATTGTTGTAAGCCATGGATTATCAGTATCGAACTTCATCGGAAAGAGTCGCCGGCGTCTGTCCGCTTTCGGGGAGTAAGGTTCAATGAGAGCTTCAGCCCGGTCCACCGGGTCGATGGCCTGTCTTCAGAAAACTCTACGCTCTGTACGCTTTCATTTCGAGCGATGCGCCAGATCTGAAAAATGGAACCGGCCGGCTTTTGTTGTTCGGAATCTCTAAATTAGAATTGTTTGATCAGAGGTTCCTGTTGTATAAGATCTGCAAAGACACGTTATTTATCTGGGGTAGCCATCAGGAAAGGGAATAGATAATTGCAGTTGCAGGGCTGGCTGGATCTGATATGTCAAATGGTTCCCGGGGTTGATCAGGCCGTACTGGTGGAAGAGGGGGCGTCAGCCTGTCACGTCGCTGCCAGCTGGCCTGAACCCTGTTCTGATCAGGAAGAGCTGATCTCGGCGGCAGAAATGGCCGTTCTGCAGCGCAAGGCTATTATTTCTGCGGCATCTTTTTTAACCGGTAGCTCCGATCCTACCAGTACTATCATCGCTTACCCCCTTGCAGTCACCGAGTCTGCGCATGCTGCGATCGCTTTACGAGTGGAACTGAAGCCGACTCAGCAGACCGCAATTATGCAAATGCTGGCCTGGGGAGAGGCATGGCTTCAGCTACTGTATGCCTCTGATGTCTCCAACGACTCCGAGCCTGTGGCAGTGGATGGCTACCAGGCGCTTCTTCACGCCTTTGAACAGGTCCGCAAGCACTCCGATCCGGATACCTCGGCAACGGCGGTTGCTACATCGCTGGCCCGGGACATGGGAGCCGAGCGTGTTTCCCTGGGGATGTTGCAGGGAAATCGAATTCGTATCAGGGGCGTTTCCCATAGCAGCAGCTTCGATCCACGAGTGGCCGGTATCCTGGCCCTGGAATCGGTAATGCTTGAATGCTGCCAGCGGAAAGAGGCGATTCTCTGTTCCGGAGAAGATAAGGCCGACCAGGCGTCGCCGGCTCATCAGCAACTGGCCGAAAGGGAAGCGCGCAGCGCGGTCTGTTCAGTTCCGCTGAAGGATGGTGATGCCGTTGTTGGGGTTCTGCTTTTTGAATTTGCGAATGACGCTGCTGAACTTCGATTGTGTCAGACGCTCGGGGTGCTTCTCGGATCACCGTTTGCGCAGCAGGAGCGGCGACAGCGTCCGCTCTGGAAGAAGCTGCTGAGTCCGGCGACGGATTCGGTGCGGGGGAGTCTTTTAAAAGGGGGGACCAGATCTGTCGCTCTGATCTTTTTACTGCTGGGCTGCGCCGGACTTCTGGCGATGATGAAAGGTACTTATCGCGTTGCGGCCCCGGCCAGTCTCGAAGGGCGGGTTCAGCAGGCCGTAGTGGCTCCGTATGAAGGCTATGTGGCTGAATCTTATCACCGTGCCGGGGAAGTGATAGCGGCCGGGGAGACCATTGCCGAACTGGAAACCCGGGAGATGCTGCTCGAACAGCAGCATCTGATCGGAGAGAAGGAACAACACGATAAACAGTATCGACAATCGCTGGCGCGTCTTGAAAAGGCCCGGGCTCATATCTATCAGGCTAAGATCGATCAGACCGAGACACAGCTGCGTCTGCTGGAGAAAAAAATTCAGCGGGCCAGACTCGTGTCTCCCCTGGACGGCATCATCATTACCGGCGATCTCAGTCGCGCACTGGGAGCACCGGTAGCGCAGGGAGATCTGCTGTTCGAAGTGGCGCCGCTGGATGAATACCGGCTGGTGTTGCAGGTTCAGGAAGAGGATATTGCCGAGGTCAGATCCGGGTTAGAGGGAGAGCTTACATTGAAGGCGCTGCCCGACAGGTCGATCCGGTTTCGGATCGATAAGGTCTCGCCTGTGTTTGAGGAACATGCCGAGGGTATCCACTACCGGGTGGAGGCGCTGTTCGAGACCCGACATCCGGAGCTTCGACCTGGAATGCAGGGCGTGGCAAGGATCATCATTGGCGCACGCAGCTACGGCTGGATCTATCTGCACAGACTCATTGATGCCGTCAGATTGTGGATGTGGTCTTGGCTTCCCTGAGCGGTTCGGCAGTGGCCGAAGGGAGTCCGGAGCCCTGGTTGCGAATTGCTGGATTGCGCCCTCGGTTGCGTGATCATGTACAGTTTTATAGCCACTGTTATCGGGGACAGCCCTGGTCGATACTGGCCGATGAATTTAATGAGAGCTATTTCCGCTGCTCTCCGGTGACGTTTCGTTTCTTACAACAACTGGACGGTCACCGAACCATTGAGGAGGCCTATCAGCGTTGTTTGTCGGATTACTCAGAGAGTACTGCGTCGGACAACCCCGAAAATAGTAATGGTGACAAAAGCAGTAGCGGGTTCAGCAATGAGAGCATAGCTGGTCATGACGAGGTCATACTGCTGGTTGCCAGTCTTAAAGCGGCAGACCTGCTACAGGGCGATTTCCCGGTCGATGTTGACGATATTACCGGGCGACATCAGAAGAGAAGGCTCCGGCAGCGAAGGCAACGCTGGTTGCGGCCCTTTGCGGTAAAAATCCCGTTGCTGGATCCGGATCGTTTCCTGTCCGGAACAGTCTCTGTAGTGTCTCTGCTGTTCAATGTCCCGGTATTACTGGCATGGATAGCAATGGTAACCGCGGGGACGGTCCTTGCCGGGATGCACTGGCCGGAACTGGTCGATCACTGGCAGGCCCGCTTCCTGGATCCACAGAATCTGCTCTGGTTATGGCTACTGTATCCCCTCGTAAAAGGACTGCATGAACTCGGACACGCCTATGCCACCAGGGTATGGGGTGGAGCCGTACATGAAATGGGGTTGATGTTGCTGGTATTTATGCCAGTACCCTATGTGGACAGCAGCGCCTCTCATCGCTTTGCTTCAAAGCGTCAGCGGATGGTGGTAGGTGCAGCCGGGCTGATGGTTGAGCTGCTGCTGGCAGCCCTGGCGTTGCTGCTCTGGACTCTGATGGACGCCGGCACGGTCAGGGATATCGCTTTTAACATTGCCGTGATCGGTGGGGTTTCAACACTGCTGTTCAATGGCAACCCGTTGCTGCGTTTCGATGGCTACTATGTCCTGAGCGATCTGATAGAGATTCCTAATCTGGCCCAGCGTTCCAACCAGTATCTGGGCTATCTCATTAAGCGCTACGTTCTGGCACTGGCCGATAGCCGCAATCCGGTGACTGCCCGGGGAGAGGCATTCTGGTTCGTTGCTTACGGTATCTGTTCCGGTATCTACCGACTGGTCATCAGTCTGTCGATTGCCCTCTGGATTTCTGGAAAGTTCTTCATTGTCGGAGTGATACTGGCGCTCTGGGCCATTTTTTCGATGATCTTTCTCCCCGCGCTGGGCCACCTGAACCGGTTACTCCCCCAGGTGGTTCGAGCGGGAAAGAAGGCGCGTCTGGCAGCAGTAATAATCGGTACCGGATTAACAGTGGCGGTTCTGTTGGTGCTGCCGGTCAGACATAGCTTCGTCGTGAACGGGGTGATCAGGCTCCCTGAAGAGGCGATTATTCGAACCGATACCGCCGGTACGGTAGCTGAAGTCGCGGTAAGGGATGGTCAGAGCGTTGAAGTCGACAGGGTGTTATTACGCCTGGAAGACCCGATAGCCCAAAGCCGGTTGCAGGTGCTGATCGCGAAACGGGAAGTGCTCAGAGCGCAACAGCAGGAGGTCTTTATAACAGACCGTACTCGTTCTGAAATCCTGAAAAACAAGGCCCTGGGTATTGACGCCGAAATTACCGATGTACGACGAACATTGGATCAGCTGGTTATACGCAGCCCTGTAGCCGGGACCCTGTCGATACCCGGATTGGAAGATTTGCCGGGACGTTATCTTGGTAAGGGGGATCTCCTTGGCTATGTGGTTGATTTAAGGAGAGTAAGCGCCAGAGTTGTCGTACCTCAGGGCCATATCGACCGACTCCGATCCGAGACTTCAACGATTGAAGTAAAACTTCACAGCCGACCCGGTGAGACCCTGAAGGCGGAGTTCATTCGGGAGATTCCTAAGGCGACTGACCAGTTGCCCAGTCGACTGCTCGGGACTCAGGCCGGCGGAGAGGTCGCTGTTGATGCGAGGGATGAGGCCGGGGTTCAGGCTCTTTCCAATGTGTTTGAAGTAGACATCGCCTTGCCGATCAAGGCGTCCGGGGATTATCTGGGGCAGCGGGTTTTGGTGCGCTTTGAGTATGGCTATGAAAGTCTGGGCAGGCGCCTCTATCGCCCTTTGAGACAGTTTTTATTTGAAAAACTACTAATTTAGATGACCTGGGTCAATTTTAGGTCGTTTGTTTGAAAGGGGGGTGAAGCACGCTACTGCAGCTCTACTAGATTTATCAGTGAAAGCTGTAAGGAATGGAATGTAAGACACAGGGATGTTTCGGCCAGATTAGCCTGAAAATGGTTGAAAGGAAGAAACCATATGAGCCCTGTTCGTGACTCTGTATCCATCGAATTATCGAAGCGGTTTTTCGCAGTCGCCGGAGGACTATACAGCACTCTGGCGGTAGCGGATCCGCTGCCGGCGGTGGACTGCATTATTAATCCCTATCAAGTTGTTGAGCTAGCCAGCCCGGTGCCGGGAGTGATCGAGCGACTCCGTGTTGAGCGAAGCGACCCTGTTGCTAAGGACCAGGTGATTGCCGAGCTGGCCGCCGATGTGGAAAAAGCAACGGTGGCCCTGGCTCGTGCCAGAGCGGCAATTCAGTCTGAAATCCGGGTGGGGCAGATCAATCGGGGTTTTGATCAGCGTCGTAAAGGACGGATCGAATCTCTCTATCAGCGTAAAGCTGTTTCCTTTGAGCGTATGGATGAAGCGGAGCGGGAGATGGAGCTTTCGAGCTGGAAGCTCAGGCAGGCTGAAGAGCTGGCCGAAATCCGCATGCTTGAGTTACGGCGAGCCGAACAGCAGCTGGATCAGAAAACAATCACCGCCTCCATAGATGGCTATGTCACCGAGATCCTGAAGTTTTCGGGAGAGTACGTCGAAGATCAACCGATTGTGCGCATTGCTCAGTTGGATCCGCTGGCTGTCGAAGCGATCATGCCGATGAGTCATTTTGGTCAGATCAGGATCGGGATGGCGGCGGAGGTCTTTCCGGAAGTACTGGCGGCAGGTGCCCTGAGGGCGACGGTGACCAATGTCGATCGGATCGGCGATGTGGCCAGTGGCACCTTCGGGGTTCGCCTCGAACTGCCGAACCCCGACAATCAATTACCAGCCGGTCTGAAGTGTGAGCTGAAGTTCACCGACCCCGGGGGGGCTGACCCGGTTATAGAAGATATTGCGAAGATGTCTGTAGTCCGCCAGTAAGCGGTCATTCTGGCAGATAGGTACAGGGATAGTGAAAGGATTTGATGGTGAGTTTTCTTCGCCGAAAATTCATCGACAGACAGATCAACCGGAGTTCCGTGGCTTTGCGTTTGAACGGCTGGAACCCCGATTGATGCTCTCCGCTGATGTTGTGGCCGGTGGTATCGGCCCGGAGCTGCTGTCTTCGTTGCCAAAAGATATTGCCTCTGACCCTGATGACCCTCAGGCGCTGGAAAACTTGGTCGGATCCCTGGCCCTGACGACACCCATCCATAAAACTCTGTCAGACAGCTACCCGGAATCTCTGGACAGCGTTGCGGTCAGCCAGTTGACCGGCACCTCCCTGTCGGCGCAGGAAAGCCCTGAAAGCGGACTGCTGGAGCAATTTTCTGCCCTGACAGTCGATATTCAACAACAAACAGATCTGCGAAAAGAGCTTATCTTTGTCGATGAAGCCACACCGGACTATGCGCAGTTAGTTGCCGGTATCGGTGACCCCCGGGACCAGGTTCAGTATCAGGTGGTGATGCTGAACGCCGGCGAAGACGGTATCGGACAGATCAGCCGCTACCTAGAAAGTCAGACCGACATCGATGCGATTCATCTGATCAGCCACGGATCCCAGGGCAGTCTTCAGTTAGGGAAAAGCACGCTTAACCTCAGTAACCTTGGCGACTACCAGGGGCTGATTGCAGGCTGGTCTGATGCTCTGGGTACCGGCGCTGATCTGCTGATTTATGGCTGTAATCTGACCGGCAATGCCGATGGTCAGCAACTGGCACTGGCACTGGGCAGCCTGACCGGTGCCGATATCGCTGCCAGCGATGACGTGACCGGCAGCACCCGGCAGGGCGGCGACTGGGTGCTTGAGTATCAGCAGGGCCTGATAGAGACGGAGATTCCATTTGATCATGATGCCCTGCAGGCCTGGCAGGGGACATTAGCTCCTCCCACCGCGGATGCCTCCGCGGGGGCTCCTTACATCATTCTGGAAGGCAGCGATCTGCATCTGGACGCCTCCAGTTCCATGGATGACGGCACGATAACCAACTACGAATGGGATCTCCTCAACGACGGAAGCTTCGAGGCCAGCGGAATGGCTACAACCTTCACCTGGGCCGGGTTAGTAGCCGGAGGTATCGATGATGACGGCATCTTCGATATTGCGTTGAGGGTGACGGACGATGGTGCTGCCCAGGATACGCAGGTCTTTCAGGTTACAGTCAACAACGCTGCGCCCACCATCACGACCTCCGGGGCGACCAGTGTCGAAGCCGGTGAGCTCTATACGCTGAACCTGTCAGTGTCTGACCCGGGCAACGAAACCATCAGCGGCTGGACCATAAACTGGGGGGACGGAACCATAGACACGGTGGCCCTGAATCCCAGTTCGGTAACTCATTCTTA
The DNA here is from genome assembly GCA_965230185.1 of Motiliproteus sp. Lineage (GTDB taxonomy): Bacteria > Pseudomonadota > Gammaproteobacteria > Pseudomonadales > Balneatricaceae > Motiliproteus. The sequence continues at coordinate 4,153,216 of OZ245995.1, read as the reverse complement.
TGGGCAGTCCGGGTTCACCTACAACATCAGTGTTTCGGTGACAGATGAAGATGGTTCATGGACCGACAGTGAACTGTTAGTGGGCAGCTGGCAGTCTGGTGATGATCAGGTTTTCAGCTATGAGGGAAGTAGTGGACTTGCCACCAGTACGTTTGATTCAACCGGCGGCGAGTTGGATCGCCCCTATCACGCCATCACCGGACCGGATGGAAGCATCTATGTCAGCGGTTACGATTCTGACAATATCGTCCGTTTCGACAGCGCCGGTAACTACCTGGGGATCTTCGCTACCGGTAACGGCCTTAATCGACCGGACGGCCTGGCGTTTGGGGCCGATGGTCATCTTTATGTGGCCAACTTTGGTGGTGACAATATTCTTAAGTTCGACGGTAGCAACGGTAACTACCTCGGCGTGTTCGGTAGTGGCGGAGATCTTAACGGACCCGCGGGCCTGGCTTTCGGACCCGATGGTGATCTCTACGTCAGCAGCTGGCAAAACGGTAAACTGGTTAAGTTCGATGGGGCAGCGGGTGGAAGCCCTGTCACTCTTATTCATTCAGGGATAGGCGCGCCGGAGCAGATAGCGTTTGATGCTGCCGGTGATCTCTATATCACCACGGATGGCTCGGGCAAAGTCAAACGTTGGGATGGCTCCAGCCTCACCACCTATTTTTCAGACCCGGAACTGAGTTTCGCCACCGGCTTAACCTTTGGTCCTGACGGCTGGCTGTACGTCGGCGATTACAGCGATGGCCAGGTTCTGCGCTATGACGGTATCAGCAGCTCGGAAATATTTGTCGCCGCTAACGCCGGTGGTTTAACTAAAACGGAGTACCTGTCCTTTACCCCTTCGCATCAGGTGCTGGTGACGGCCAACAATAACCCCGTTTTTACCGCTACAGGGGCGTTTTCCGTTGATGAGAATGCGGCAGTCAGCACCACCGTTGGTGACGTAGACGCCAACGATGGCGATGGCGGCGGAACTGATGTCGGCATCAACTATACGATAACCGCTAACCTGAATCCGGACGGCGATGGCAACCAGGCGTTCGTGATCAATCCCACTACCGGTGTGATTACGGTAAATGACGCCGATGATCTGGATTTTGAAGGCGTCGATCCGATGGTTATTAGTGTCGAGGCCGACGATGGGGTAAAGCAAACCACCACCGCGGTAACCATTAATCTGAATGATCTTAACGAAAATCCGAGCGGTGCCGGATCCCTGATCAGCACCAGTCTCAACGATAATGCCGGCCCGACCAATCTGTTTGGTGGCCTGACGGTCGGCGATGTCGATGGTGGCGAGAACGACCTGACCCTCAGAATCACCTTGAGCAATGCCAGTGCCGGCGTCCTCTCCGGCGGCGGCTTCAGCCACCAGGGCGGTGGCGTCTATACCGCCAGCGGGCTGACCGTGGCCCAGGCCAACACGGCGCTGGATAACGTTACCTTTACCCCCACCGACAACAGCGGTAGCAGTGGCGTCTTCAGCACCGATATCAGCGTCGAGGTGGATGACGGCGACAGCGGTTATCAGAGCGTACTGGCCGCCACCACGGTGAACCTGACCCGCGTTAACGACGATCCCACCGGGTCCGGATCCCTGACCAGCACCAGCCTCAACGACAATGCCGGCCCGACCAATCTGTTTGGTGGCCTGACGGTCAGCGATGTCGATGGTGGCGAGAACGACCTGACCCTCAGAATCACCTTGAGCAATGCCAGTGCCGGCGTCCTCTCCGGCGGCGGCTTCAGCCACCAGGGCGGTGGCGTCTATACCGCCAGCGGGCTGACGGTGGCCCAGGCCAACACGGCGCTGGATAACGTTACCTTTACCCCCACCGACAACAGCGGTAGCAGTGGCGTCTTCAGCACCGATATCAGCGTCGAGGTGGATGATGGCGACAGCGGTTATCAGAGCGTACTGGCCGCCACCACGGTGAACATGACCCGCGTTAACGACGATCCCACCGGGTCCGGATCCCTGACCAGCACCAGCCTCAACGACAATGCCGGCCCGACCAATCTGTTTGGTGGCCTGACGGTCAGTGATGTCGATACCGGTGAAAACGACCTGAGCCTCAGAATCAGCCTCAGCGATGCCAGTGCCGGCGTACTCTCCGGCGGTGGCTTCAGCCACCAGGGCGGTGGGGTCTATACCGCCAGCGGGCTGACGGTGGCCCAGGCCAACACAGCGCTGGACAATGTTCAGTTTACTCCCAGCGACAACAGCGCAGGCAGTGGCGTCTTCAGCACCGATATCAGCGTTGAGGTGGACGATGGTGACAGCGGTTATCAGAGTGTACTGGCCGCCACCACGGTGAACCTGACCCGTGTTAACGATGATCCCACCGGGTCCGGATCCCTGACCAGCACCAGCCTCAACGACAACGCCGGCCCGACCAATCTGTTCGGTGGCCTGACGGTCAGCGATGTCGATGGGGGTGAAAACGACCTGAGCCTGAGAATCAGCCTCAGCAATGCCAGTGCCGGCGTCCTTTCCGGCGGCGGCTTCAGCCACCAGGGCGGTGGGGTCTATACCGCCGGCGGGCTGACCGTGGCCCAGGCCAACACGGCGCTGGATAACGTTACCTTTACCCCCACCGACAACAGCGCTGGCAGTGGCGTCTTCAGCACCGATATCAGCGTCGAGGTGGATGATGGCGACAGCGGTTATCAGAGCGTACTGGCCGCCACTACGGTGAACGTGACCCGCGTTAACGTCGATCCCACCGGGTCCGGATCCCTGACCAGCACCAGTCTCAACGACAATGCCGGCCCGACCAGTCTGTTCGGTGGCCTGACGGTCAGTGACCTGGATACCGGTGAAAATGACCTGAGCCTCAGAATCAGCCTCAGCGATGCCAGTGCCGGCGTCCTCTCCGGTGGCGGCTTCAGCCACCAGGGCGGTGGCGTCTATACCGCCGGCGGGCTGACCGTGGCCCAGGCCAATACAGCGCTGGATAATGTTCAGTTTACCCCCACCAACAACAGCGCTGGCAGTGGGCTCTTCAGCACCGATATCAGCGTCGAGGTGGATGATGGCGACAGCGGCTACCAGAGCGTACTGGCCGCCACCACGATAAATGTGACCCGCATTAACGACGATCCGAGCGGTTCCGGATCCCTGACCAGTACCAGTCTCAACGACAATGCCGGCGCCACCAGTCTGTTTGGGGGCCTGACGGTCAGTGATGTCGATGGTGGCGAGAACGACCTGAGCCTCAGAATCAGCCTCAGCGATGCCAGTGCCGGCGCCCTCTCCGGCGGCGGCTTCAGCCACCAGGGCGGTGGCGTCTATACCGTCAGCGGGCTGACCGTGGCCCAGGCCAATACAGCGCTGGATAATGTTCAGTTTACCCCCACCAACAACAGCGCAAGCAGTGGCGTCTTCAGCACCGATATCAGCGTCGAGGTGGATGATGGCGACAGCGGCTACCAGAGCGTACTGGCCGCCACCACGATAAATGTGACCCGCATTAACGACGACCCGACCCTGGATAATGCTATCGCTGACCAGATCGCTGTCGAAGACGCGGCCTTCAGTTTTACCTTTGCTGCCGACACGTTCGGCGATGCCGATGCCGGTGATACGCTCACCTATACCGCTCAGCTGGCCGGTGGTGCCGCACTGCCGGGATGGCTCAGTTTTGATGGCGGAGCCCGCGAATTTACTGGTACTCCGCTGAACGGTGATGTGGGGATGCTGAGTATTGAAGTCAGTGCCGATGACGGTCACGGGGGCACGCTGGCCACCGCTGACTTTGAGATTAATGTTGCCAACAGCAACGATGACCCGACCCTGGACAACGCCATCACTGACCAGCTGGCCACCGAAGACATTGCATTCAGCTTTACCTTCGCCGCGGACACATTCAGTGATGTCGATGTCGGTGACACGCTCACCTATAGCGCCCGGCTTGCTGGCGGTGCAGAGCTGCCGGGCTGGCTCAGCTTCGATTCAGCTACGCGTACTTTCAGCGGCACGCCGCTTAATGGCGATGTGGGTACCCTGAGCGTCGAAGTGAGCGCCAGTGATGGACGGGGAGGGGCTGTCACTGGTGATGATTTCAATATAGTGGTCGGCAATATCAATGATGCCCCTAAAGTCACTAACCTCAATGCCACCTCTGGTATGGATCAGAGCGGCAGCATCGTGGCGCTGCCAGATCTGGTGGTCAGTGATGAGGATAGTGACGAAAGAATCACCGCGACGCTGATACTGGCTGACATCGAGGCCGGGGCACTGAGCGCAAATGATGGTGCAAGCTTTGATTCTGCAACGGGCATCTGGTCAATCAACGGCACTGTTTCAGAGGTCAACAATGCACTTCGTCATGTCGTCTATATTCCCGCCAGTGAAGTCTCGTCAGGGGCCATGATCAGGGTGCAGATCGATGACGGCGATGAGGATAAGAGTGGTCCGGTTGTCGGAAATCTGTATCTGAAAGTGGAGACGGTGGCGCAACCTGAATTCCCCGCGGTCGCGGCACCGGAGACTGCAGACACTGAGGACAGTCCGGCTCCGGAAACTGTCACCGATGCCGACACGGAAGAAGGCCTGGATGTGGTGGAGGTAGCTGATGGGAACGGCGTCGAAGAGGTCGTTGTCCTGGTGGAACCCAATACCACTCGGGTAGAGGATACGCCTGAAACCTTCCAGCTCCCGACGGTTGAAACGAACAAGCCTTCGTCGGCGAGCGACTCGAACAAACTCTCATCAAACAGCGTTGAATCGAAAGAAGCTGCGGTGGTTCGTCTGCGGGAGCAGTTTGTCACCTACCAGGATCCGCTGGAATTGATTGGTACTGGGGACTTCCTGCTAAAGCTCAATGATCTGAGGGATGAGCTGGTGCTGGAAAACCGCACCAGCGAAACGGTGGTGGGTGGAAGCCTGGCGCTGTCTGCAGGAATGTCCGTGGGATATGTGGTCTGGCTGGCGCGAAGCGGAGTGCTTCTGAGCAGCATCATGACCTCATTGCCGGCCTGGCGCTTTATGGATCCTTTGCCAGTGCTTGCAAACATGAACACCGAGCATACCGAACAGGACAGAGAGTCGTTGGAATCGATGGTCGAAGTCAGTTCGCAAAAACAGTCCAGCGTTGAATCGAGGAATTCCAGTGTCGATTAAGCGTATTTTCAAAGGTCCGAGCGCAAGGTTTCGAATTGCTCTGGGATTATCCGGCATTCTGGTCAGTCTGCTGCTGCTGGCGGCGATTGGTGGTCTGGTTCCTGATCGAAACAGTGCCATCCGGGATGGTCGTGGAGCCCTGGCTGAAGCGATTGCGGTCAACAGTTCGATTTTCATCACGCGATCTGACCTGACTCGAATGCAGGCCAGTCTCACCTTAGTCGTACAGAGAAATACGGATATTCTGTCAGCCGCGGTTCGTCGTGCTGACGGTAAAGCGGTGGTTGTTGTCGGCGAACATGAACCGGCCTGGCAACCCGGGGCTGTGAGACATTCCGATAACGCTCAGGTCGCAGTCCCTATTTATGAGGCCGCCAGACAATGGGGGCAGGTAGAACTGCGCTTCAGGTCCCTGCAGCCGGCGGGCTGGCTGGGACAGGTTTATGATCCCCTGTTCTGGCTCATCGGGTTTATATCGCTCAGCAGTCTGGTCATCTTTTATTTCTATCTGGGCAAGATGCTGAAACATCTGGATCCGTCACAGGCTATTCCTGAACGTGTTCGTTCAGCACTGGATACCATGGCGGAAGGGTTGCTGGTGCTTGATGCCAGGCAGAATATTGTCCTGGCAAATCAGGCGTTCTCGACTCTGGTGGGGCAGTCGCCGGATTCAATGATCGGTTATCAGGTTTCAGCCTTTCCCTGGGTGTCCGCAGAAGACCAGCCCCTTGATGCGGGTTCAGCACCCTGGAGCCAGACCCTGGCCGACGGGGAACCCCGTATTTCTTCGATCATTCGATTGCAGTTACCGGATCGCAAGCGTCATACCTTTATGGTCAATAGCTCACCGGTCCTGTCTGACAGTCGCAAAGCGGCAGGTGTCCTCATCAGCTTTGATGATGTGACTGCACTGGAAGAGAAAGAGCTGGAGCTGCGCCTCTCCAAGGAAGCCGCGGAAGCGGCGAATCGCTCAAAAAGTGAATTCCTGGCGAATATGAGCCACGAAATTCGTACCCCTATGAATGCCATTCTGGGTTTTGCTGAGGTGCTCAAACGTGGTTATGGAAGTAATCACCAGGAAAGCCTCAAGTATCTCAGTACCATCTCCACCAGTGGTAACCATCTGCTGAATCTGATTAACGATATTCTTGATCTGTCAAAGATAGAGTCCGGACATCTGGATATCGAAAAACTCCCCACACCGGTGCATCAGATTATCCGGGAAGTCATTCAGATCATGGGGATTAAGGCCGGGGAAAAGGGGATCCGACTGGAATACCAGCCCGATGGCCCTTTACCGGAAAGGGTGAATACCGATCCGGGTAAAGTCAGGCAGATCATCACTAACCTGGTGGGTAACGCAATTAAATTCACCGAGAACGGCGATGTCACCATCATTTCACGGGTCGTGGAAAAAGGGGACCGTTCCACCCTGGTCATTGAGGTTCAGGATACGGGAATCGGAATGAGTCCTGAGCAGTCGGCAACGGTATTCAAGCCCTTTACTCAGGCAGACAGTTCGATCACCCGACGTTTTGGAGGTACCGGGCTCGGCCTGACCATCAGTCAGCGGTTCGCACAGGCGCTGGATGGCGATATTGCTGTAACCAGTGAGCGGGGTAAGGGGAGCCTGTTTACCGTCACTCTGGGCATTGGCCGAATCAGTGATGTCCGGATGCTATCTGCCGAGGAAATTATGTCGTCCCGGGGCCAGGAAAGATCGGACCAGCGCAGGCGCTGGTCGTTCCCGGCCAGCCGGGTGCTGGTGGTGGACGATGGCGAGGAGAACCGGGAGCTGCTGAACATCGTGCTGACGGATCTCGGGCTGCGGGTCTCTGTTGCTGAAAACGGCCAGAAAGCGCTGGAGCGGGTTGCTGAGCAGTCTTTTGACCTGGTCTTTATGGATGTGCAGATGCCGGTTATGGATGGTTATACCGCCATCAGACGGATGCGTGAAGAAGGCCATCAATTCCCGGTTATCGCCCTTACGGCCCACGCTATGAAAGGGGTCGAAGAAGCATGTATTGAGGCAGGATACAGCGGTTATATGACCAAGCCGATCGATATTGATCAGCTGACCGACAGACTGGCTGAGGAACTTGGCGGGCAGGCAGTCACTGAAGATGTGGCGGATGAAGATACTGGGCACAGGGAAGAGAGGCTTTCAGAGGGGGCCGTTCAATCCGGTGTTGCTGACCAGGGAAGTGACGAGGATTCGGCTGCTGACGCAAAGATCACCTCCCGTCTGTCTCTGAACAATCCGGGGTTTCGGAACATTGTCGAGCGTTTTGTCGTTCGACTCGAAGACCAGCTCAGTGCCATGGAGCAGGTATGGCAGCTTCGGGATTATGATCAGCTGGCGACGCTCGGGCACTGGTTGAAGGGATCGGCAGGATCGGTTGGTTTTCCCCAGTTTACCGGGATGGCACAGAACCTTGAACTCTTTGCCCGAGAGAAAAATGACCGGAAGATCGAATCTGTTCTGACTGCGATCAGGCAGCTGTACGGCCGGATAGAAATCGCACCTTACGGTAACGTCGAGTCTCAGACCGGGGCGGAAGCCGTCGTCAGACGGGGGGCAGCTAAAAGCTATGAACTGCCGGAGACCCTGACCTCCCGGTTGCCAGATACTCATCCAAAATTCCGTCCGATCATCGAACGGTTCCTGAGTCGTATAGCAGTGCAGTTAGAGGCGCTGGATACCGCGATCAGGGCGGAAGATTTTGAAACCATCGGTTCCCTGGCCCACTGGCTGAAAGGATCCGGTGGCTCCGTTGGCTTTGATGCCTTCACCGAACCGGCCATTGATATGGAAATGCATGCCAGAGACCGGGACATAATTTCCGTGCGTCATGCTGCCGGTGTCATCGTTGAATTGAACCGGCGAATAACCCTAACAGAAATTAAGGATGCTCCAGGACCGAGCTGTCAGATTGGATAGTGCTCAGGATGTACGAGTCGTGGTTGTAGCTTCTTATCACAGCAATTTAGTACCAGAGGTTGCGGAAGACCTATGAGCTGCACAGTAAAAATTCATGAAAGTATATTGTCACCCGACGACGTGAAAACTGAAGAAGCGGGCAGGTATGCTCCACTCAAGAATGCAACGATCATGATGGTTGATGATGAACCGATCATGATGGACATTATCCAGGCCTTTCTGGAAGACGAAGGTTACCGGCGTTTTATTAAAGTTGAACATTCCGCTCAGGCTCTTGGAGTCTTAAACGGGCAGAAGCCGGATATCCTGTTGCTCGACCTGGTGATGCCAGAGGTGGACGGGTTCGAAATTCTGGCGACCGTTCGCAGTTATGAAGAGTTCAGATACCTGCCCATTATCGTTCTGACCTCTTCCAGTGATGCCAGAAGCAAATTGAAAGCGCTGGAACTGGGCGCTACGGACTTTCTGGCCAAACCGGTGGATTCAAGTGAGCTGGCGTTGCGGCTGCGAAATACCCTGGCGGCTAAGGCCTATCAGGATCGGCTGGCTTTTTATGACGGTCTTACGGAATTACCCAACCGTAAACTCTTTTTTGACCGTTTGCAGTGGTCCCTGAAACAGGCTCGACGTGGTGAACAACAGGTCGGTGTCATGGATATCGGGCTGGACCGTTTTCGTCAGGTCAATGATACGTATGGACCTGATGTCGGGGATCAGCTGTTGCGGGCAGTTGCCACCAGACTGATCAATGTCACTCGTGATGCCGATGTTATTGCACGAACTTCCGGTTTTGACCTGTGGCAGGAGCTTGCCCGTCTGGGTAGTGACGAATTTGCGTTATTGCTGCCCGATATCGGTAATGCTGAGAATGCGGTCATGATTGCCAACCGTATTCTGGAAGCTCTGAAAATTCCATTTGAGATTGCCGGCACCGAGATCTTTATGACAGGAGCCGTCGGCATTGCGATTTTCCCGGAAGATGGTGATCTGGCCGACGTTATTCTCAGGCACGCCAGTGCTGCCAAGGGCTATGCCAAACAGCTGGGACCCGATAACTATCAGTTTTATTCCAGGGAAATGAATCTGCGCTCCATCAAAAGGCTGAGCCTCGAGACCAAGCTGCGCAGGGCTCTCGAAAAACAGGAGCTGGAGGTTTTTTATCAGCCTAAGGTGATAGCCAGTAACGGTGCTGTTATGGGGATGGAGTGCCTGCTGCGGTGGAATCACCCTGAAGACGGCATGATCGAACCCAATGACTTTATCCCTGTTGCAGAAGAAACCGGACTGATAGTACCCATTGGCGAATGGGTGCTTCAGGAAGCCTGTCGGCACACCAGCGAGTGGGTTGCCGCAGGATTCCGACAGCTGAAGGTGTCAGTCAACGTGTCTTGTCAGCAATTCTCTGATCCGGGGTTAAAGGACGTTATTCAGCAGGCGTTGCTATCAGGTCGTCTGAATCCAAAGCACCTGGTCCTGGAAATGACCGAAAGCATGATGATGGGGGATACCGAAAGCAATATTCACCTGCTCAACGAGATTCAGGCACTGGGAGTCTCCGTTTCTGTCGATGACTTCGGAACGGGTTATTCGTCGCTGAACTATTTAAAAAAGCTCCCGATCAGCGAGCTGAAAATTGATCGTTCTTTCCTGATTGATGTGCCTGACAACCCTGATGACGTCTCCATAGTAAAAGCGATTCTTGCGATGGCTCACAGCCTTGATCTGATGGTCGTGGCCGAAGGTGTAGAGAAGCAGTCACAACTGACATTTCTTAAACAGGCCGGCTGCGACGTAATTCAGGGATTTTATTTCAGTCGTCCCCTGAATCGACAGGATTTTGAAAACTATCTGGCAGGGCGCTTACTACCGCAGTTCAGTGCCGGACATTGTCGTGAGTTAAAAAACGGGGGCAGGTAATGACCAGAATAAAAGCTTACTCTGATGATTGTCATAAGGCCGCTGAAAACCTTCGTCTGGCCGTATCCTATCTGAATGCATATGAGATTCCGCTTTCCCCGCTGAACTATCGAATCGGATATGACTGTGTTGCCGGAAAAAATGAAGAGCTGAAAGCTGCTCTGGAAGATCTTCTTACTCAACAGAATAGTATTTCCGAAGAAAGCCTCAGGGATCTTTATCAGCGGTTTTTTATCCAGGATGAAGCCAGTCTGGAAGCGGTACGCCATAAGTTGAAGCTGGCGATCAAAGGTATCCAGGGGGATTTCGGTCAACTGGGAGGCAATTTATCCAACTACGCGAGCAGCTTGCGCGGCTTCGCGAGCATTTTAGATATTTCGACGCCGACCGATAAGATATTAGAAGAAGTTGATAAAGTAATTGAAGATACACAGGTCATGGAGCAATCCCGGCTCCAGCTGGAATCACAGATATCCAATATATCGGCAGAAGTTGATGCCCTCCGTCAGGAACTGGTTCAGGTTAAGCAGGAGTCCCGGACCGATAGCCTGACCGGCATCTTAAATCGCAGGGCGTTTGATGAGGCCCTGGCGCAATCGGTTGACTCCGCCAGTGAACAGCGCGAGCCGTTTTGTCTTCTGGTCGTTGATATCGACCACTTCAAGCAGTTTAACGACGCTCATGGGCACCTGGTCGGAGACAAGGTGCTGCGTTTCGTTGCCACGCTGTTGAAACGCAGTGTCAAGGGCAAGGACATTGTGGCCCGTTTCGGGGGGGAAGAGTTCACGTTGATTCTACCGCAAACCGACCTTGATGGTGCCTGTATCGTCGCTGAGCAGATTCGGCATGCGATCGCTGCGTGTCGGATAAGGAAACGGGAAAACGGTGAGGTATTCGGGAAGGTCACTGTTTCCGTGGGAGTCGCTCAATTTGATCTCGCGGATTCGCCGAATAATCTGGTAGAGCGAGCTGATCGCGCGCTCTACTGGGCCAAAGACAATGGCCGTAATTGTGTGGGAAAGGCGGAGCTATGAGTGAGCGTTTCTGCATAGCAAGCGCTTTTGTAAGACTGGTGGTCAGTTGCAGAAGGTTATTGGCTTTTCAGCACAGAACGAAACGGAGCTGATAATGCGTACAGATTCGCTGGCTATGTCAAAGACAACCCGTCATCTGCCGCGCGAGGAGGGATCTCCCGGGCTGGTTGAAGAGGTTGCGCTTAAAGGGGGCCGGGTGAATAACAGCTACCCGGGCAGTAAAGCCGCCAATTCGCCTTCCCTCCCGGCAGATCTGGCTCAGAGCTGGCTGGCGTGGCAGTGCCGGATGGTTGCCGGCATTATCCGCGGCGCCATTTACCGACCGTCTGACGCCGAACAGGGGATTTCTCTGCTTTCAGACTGGCCTCCTGAGGGAGAAGACGAGACTTTGTTGGTTGATGCTGCCAGCAGTGCATTGGCTAAAAATCGCGGGCTGGTGCTTTCCCTGCAGCGCTATGGGCCTGGTAACCGCCGTACCTGCGATCTGATTGCCAGTCCACTGTTTGTCGGTGACGAACCGGTGGCGGTTATCGCTGTGATGATTTCGACCCGATCCGAGTCTCAGCAGCATGCAGTATTGCAGCTCCTTCAATGGGGGGGGCTGTGGATGGAAACCCTGGTCCGGCAGCAGCTGGTGGCGCAACAGGAACGAGGGGTCTTCTCGGTAACTCTGATGACGGCGGTTTTGAGACGCTGTTCAGCCCGTGAGGCGGCGATGGAAGTGGTCAGTCGCTTAGCTGATCATCTGGAATGCGAACGGGTCAGCCTGGGATTACGCCAGGGCCTGTCGATACGTCTTCAGGCCCTGTCCCATGTTGCCAGTTTCGATGCCCGTTCACAGCTGGTGCGTAGCATTGAAGCGGCTATGGAAGAATCCGTGGACCAGAGCTGCACCCTGGTTCAACCGCTGAGCGGGACTGAGGGCACCTCCCTGACGCGCGCGCATACTGAACTGGTGGAACGACAGGGGTGTGGTGCAGTCTGCACCGTTCCCCTACCGGGCCGATCGGGTTTTGTCGGTGCTATCACTCTGGAGCGTAAAACCCGACAACCTTTCGATAAGGATACCCGGGATCTGTGTGAGACCCTGGCCCCCTTGATTGGTCCGGCGCTGGAAGTGAAGCAGCGGGAAGAGCGCGCGCTCTGGACCAGGGGCGCAGAGGCCATGATGGAATCAGCCGCCGGCCTGTTCGGAGCAACCGGTCTGAAATCAAAGTTGCTGTTGTTATCAGCAGTCGCAGCTGTGTCTGCGCTTACCTTTACTGATGGCCGTTTTCAGGTGACCGCACCGGCCAGCATAGAAGGTGCGGTTCGACAGCTGTTAGTGGCTCCCCAGAACGGGTATGTCCGGCAGGCTGAAGTTCGGGCCGGGGACCTTGTTGAAGAAGGGCAGCTGGTTGCCACCTTAGATGATCGCAATCTGAAGCTGGAGCATCAGAAGTGGTTAAGTGAGCGCAACAAAACAGAGAAAGAGTATCAGGAGGCGCTGGCCCTGCATGATCGAACCCAGCTCAGTGTACTGCGGGCTCAGTTGGATCAGGTGGATGCGGAATTACAAATGGTGACTGATCGGATAGCGCGTACACAATTGAGATCTCCTTTTGACGGGGTGGTGGTCAGCGGCGATCTCAGTCAGTCCCTGGGTGCTCCGGTGGAAACCGGTCAGGTGCTCTACGAGGTGGCACCGCTGGACCGCTACAGAGTGGTGCTGGAAGTGGATGAGCACGATGTTGCCGGCATAGACGGAGAAAAAGCGGGGCATCTGATTATCGCTGCCTTGCCCGACAGGCCTTTTGCCTTTTTGGTGGATCGCCTGATTCCGGTAGCCGTCGCTCATGAAAACCGCAATTTTTTCCGGGTGGAAGCATCCCTGAGCGAACCTTCACCGTTGTTGCGACCGGGCATGCAGGGGATCGCCCGCATAGAGATGGGAGAGCGTAGTTTGCTCTGGATCTGGACTCATGCCGCCATAGACCGCCTGCGTCTCTGGATCTGGTCTGTCGGGTTATAGGGCTGGTCACGCAGAGGAGATGTCCATGAAAGGAACTGAGAGCAGGACGCACCAGGACAGGGAAAATTAAACATGACCGCGAGCACCCAACACCTGCATTGGCCGCAAATTGCCGGATTGAAGCCGCAATTGCGCCAGCATATATGTGCTTATCCCCAGGAGTTCCGGGGCCGGCGCTGGTATGTTCTGCGTGACCGGTCTAATGGTCGTCATCTCCGTTTCAGCGCGGCTGCCTATGAATTTATCGGGCGTCTGGACGGCGAACTCAGTGTCGAGGAGGCCCTGAAACGAACCCGGATTCCACCAGGCGATGAGGCTCTGAGCCAGGATGATGTCATCCTTATTCTGACCCAGTTGTTCGCTATCGATATGTTGCGAAGGGGATTACCTACGGATGCCCGGGAACTCTTCAAGCGCTTTCAGCATGAGCGGCATTTACGCAGGAAACGGGCGATTATGAACCCGCTGGCAATACGCATTCCGCTGCTGGATCCCGATGCCGTGCTGAATCGGCTCATGCCCTGGGTCCGGCCGCTGTTTTCCCATACCGGTGCGGTACTCTGGTCTGTGGTTGTTGGCCTTGCCGCTCTGTTGACGTTGATTAATGTTCCGGCGCTCAGCGCCGCCATCGATACCGATATTCTCGCACCGATGAATCTGGTGTCGATGTTGCTGGTCTTCATCACTATCAAAGCAATACATGAATTTGCTCACGCCTTTGCGGTAAAAATGTGGGGGGGGGAGGTGCATGAAATGGGGATCACACTGCTGGTCCTGGCACCGGTCCCCTATGTTGACGCCTCGGCGGCCTGGGGTTTCCGTGACAAGTACAAGCGGGTTCTGGTCGGCGCAGCAGGTATTCTGGTCGAGCTGTTTCTGGCCTCGTTAGCACTGTTTCTGTGGTTGGTAACAGAGCCTGGAATGGTTCGGGATGCGGCATTAAACGCCTTCCTGATCGGCAGCCTGTCCACCTTGCTGTTCAACGCCAACCCGCTACTGCGTTTTGATGGTTATTACGTGCTTCAGGACCTGCTGGAAATCCCGAATCTGTATACCCGCTCAGGTCGCTACTATCTGTACCTGCTACAGCGTTACCTGTTCGGGCTTGAAGGCGTTCGGTCACCGGTGACCGCAGCAGGGGAAGTGGGCTGGTTTGTGGTGTATGGCCTGCTGGCGTTTTTCTATCGGCTTTTTATTCTCGCGGTAATCGTGCTGTTCCTGGCCGATGAATACCTGTTCATCGGGGTGGCACTGGGCACCTGGGCAGTGGTCAGCCAGCTTATCCTGCCGTTGTTTCGTGGTCTTCGTTTCCTGTTTTCCGGTCAGACGTTAAAGGGCCGACGCACCCGGGCGGTGGCGGTATCAGGGCTGTCGATTGGCGTCTTTGCTGCGGGATTGTTGCTGCTGCCCGTTTCTCTGACGACCCGGACCGAAGGTGTGGTCTGGGTTTCGGATCAGGCGCGGGTCTATGCCGGTACTGAGGGTTTTGTTACAGACCTGCTGGTGCCGTCCGGTAGTCGCGTTGAGTCGGGTACCGCAGTGATTCAGATGCAGGCGCTGTCGTTGGATACAAAGATCGCCCGGCTGGACGCACGGCGGCGGGAACTGGAGATTCGCAGCGCTGCTGAGCGTCTGGAACAGCGTGTGCAGTCCGGCATCACCCGAGAGGAACTGACGACTGTGGAAGCCGAACTGGCACTACTCAGAGAGCAGGCGTCGGCCCAGCTGGTACGCACCGAGGTGTCGGGAACACTGGTGCTACCGGAGGAAAGCACCTTAAAGGGGCGCTATTTGCGTCAGGGAGAGCTGATTGGTTATGTATTCAGCCCGGAACGCCTGGTTGTCAGGACAGTGGTGCCGCAAGCCGCTATCGGTCTGGTACGCCAGCAGGTTGAGCAGGTGGAAGTGCGACTGGCAGAACGACTGGGTGAAACCATTCAGGTTCGTATTCAACGGCAGACGCCAGCTGGTAACAAAGCATTACCCAGTCGGGCACTGGGAGTTGCCGGTGGGGGGACGATTGCCGTCAGGAAAGCGGATCAGGCTGGAACGACCGCTGCCGAAAATGTGTTTCAGGTGGATCTGGGGCTGCCGGAAGAGATTGAATTTACGGGGGCAGGCGAGCGTGCCTATGTACGTTTTGATCACGGCTCCGAGTCCCTTGCCCGTCAGTGGCTGCGTCGTGGCCGCCAGCTGGTGTTAAGTCGACTGTCATTTTAAACAGTTTAAGAGTTTCAGCGGCTGACCTTTACAGAGGCATATGCCGCTCAGGAAATACGAAGTAAGAATCGATGCTGTACTCAGTGGAAGCCTGAGAGATCGACCTTCTGAGGTGATCTGCATGGTAGAAACAAGCAAGAAGCGGTTGTCAATGTGGTTGTTGATGGTATTCGCAGCGGACGTTGGTGCTGCTGAACCCCGACCAGCTGAGGCCGTCCATGATGACATTCCGGAGATGGATTGTGTTATCGAACCCAGTGAAGTCGTCGACGTCGGCAGTGCCGTTCCCGGACTGGTGGAGTTTATTCACGCGGATCGTGGTGATCGCGTAGAAAAAGGGGCAGTGGTCTTCGAGCTTGAGTCCAGCGTGGAGCGAGCCTCCCTGGAGCTGGCCAGGACCCGTGCAACCCTGAACACCGCCATCGAACTACGCCGGGAAAGCGCCGAATTCGGGGATCTGACACAGCAACGTAATCAGAAGCTGATGCGAAAGTCAGCCATTGCTCTTCATGATATGGACCGTCTGAAGACCGAAGCCCGTATTGCTGAATTGCAACTCAGGCAGGAGCGGGATAACAAGCGTCTTGCCGAATTAGAATACCAGCAGGCCCGCGCCATATTTCAGCGACGCACTATCCGTAGTCCGGTGGAGGGCGTGGTCCTGGAGCGCTTCAAATCCGTGGGCGAGTACGTAGAGGACAGCCCTTTGCTGCGAGTCGCGCAACTGCACCCACTGCACGTTGAAGTGATCGTACCGGTGGATTACATGGGCCGTATTCACAAAGGGATGTCGGCGCAGGTGACACCCGTGTTCGCAGGCACCGCGGTTCAGCGGGCTACCGTTGAGCGTGTTGATCCTGTTGCCGATGCTGCCAGCGGCACATTCGGAGTGCGCCTGAGTCTGCCCAATCCGAATTATCAGATTTCAGCCGGTTTGCGCTGCCGGATCAGTCTGTTGTCGAAGGAGCCGCAAAATGCCGAGGGGCTGGCGGACGGGGGTACGGCCATGCCGAAGCTGGAATCCGATGCCAGTGCGCTCCAACCCGCTTCGGCGCAATCATCCGGTCCATCCGATTCCAACGAAGCCGCAGCGGTAGTTCCGACGTTCGGGCACGCCTCAGCGCCTGCCGCCTGTTACAGCCTGGGACCTTTTGCAGATAAGGAACAGGCCCGGCAGCTCTCAGAATCGCTGGAGTCCGACACCGACAGGCTGGCCCTGCGCAGGTACGAGGTCAGCCAGAACCAGGGGCATTTTGTGCTGGCCGCTGCCGAGCCCGGTGCTTCCTCGGCAGCTGGTTTATTGAATCGTCTTGATCTGCTGGGTATTCAGGATCGGTTCGTTATTGCCGCGGGAAAATACAAGGGCCGTGTCTCCCTGGGTTTTTACAGGTCCCATCAATCAGCCAGCAGGCTGCAGCAACGTCTGGCCGATAAGGGCTTAGACACGGACATCATCCCCCGCCACAAGCAAGTCCAGCAATTCTGGTTGGATGTCACCCTGAAAGAGGGAGGTGATCTTCCTCGGCGTTTTCAGGAGACAGCGACATTTCTGCCGCCGGGTGTCTTGTTGAATCCGGTGACCTGTTCGCCGCAGCTGGTGATGCACTGAGGCGTTTGCAGACCTGGCATTTTTAGCGCTTAGCCAGGGTTGCCCACAGGGAGAGTTTAGGCTCCATGAAGAAACAGAATCAAAAACGGACGCAGGCCCCTGTTATCGAGGTGCTCGAGCCCCGGTTGCTATTCTCGGCGGATCTGTTTGGCGGCGTTATTGACGATCCACTGGCGGATGATCCGGTAGCCAGGCTGCTGGACGAAGCCACTACCGTGCTTGAACCCCTGGCAATCCAGAATCAGAACGCCCCCGTCGAGTCTGCAGGGCAGGAGCCACTACCCGAAGCAGAAAGCGAGGATACCGACACACTCCTGAACATGGAGCCCGCGGCTAAAGAGCTGGTTCTTATTGATTCGGCCACGCCCGACTATCAGCAATTATTGAATGACCTGTTGGCCCAGCAAGAGAACAACCGCCAGACAGAGGTGGTGTTACTGGATGCCAGTCAGGATGGTGTCTCCCAGGTCAGCAGAATTCTGGTCGAGCACTCTGATCTGGGCGCTGTCCATCTGATATCACACGCTTCAGATAGCGTCGTTTCCCTGGGGAGCTCCAGGCTGGATATCAATACCTTGCTCGACAACTCTACTGAAATCGAAGAATGGGGCGACGCCTTTGCCGAAGAGGGCGACCTGCTGATTTATGGGTGTAATCTGGCTTCCAGCGAGGATGGCGAAGCGCTCATCGAACAACTGGCCAGCCTGACAGGTGCCGATGTGGCGGCCAGCGACGACCTGACCGGCAGCGCCCATCTCGGTGGTGACTGGGACCTGGAATATCAGACTGGTGAGATTGAAACCCGGACAGCCGTCAGCGATGAAGTTCAACAGCACTGGTCGGGTGTTCTGGCCAGCCCGGGCAATATCCTGTTTGTGGTGGGTGATACCGCTTTAAGCGCCAGCGACACCGCGATTCAGACGCAGTTAACAGGTAAAGGCCATACACTCACGATCGTTGATGATGATCTGGTTACCAGTGGAGATGCCGCTGGACAGAACCTGGTGCTGATTTCTGAGACTGTTAATTCAGGCACGGTTGGCACGACCTTCACCAATGAAGCGGTACCCGTTTTAACTTTTGAGCCCTGGTTGCTGGATGATCTGGGCATGACAGGTACCACCGCGGGTACCGATTACGGAGAGACCGTCCACACCCAGATAGATATTCTGGATACCTCACATTACCTGAGTGCAGGACTGACTGGCACTGTCACGGTGTATAGCGCTTCTAATGAAGTGCAATGGGGAGATCCCAACGCTAATGCCATTGAGGTCGCGTCGCTCTCCGGTAGCCCTGGTAGTGGGTCGATTTTCGCGTATGAAATGGGTGCTGTAATGCCTGGAATGACAGCGCCCGATACCCGCGCGTTTTTCTTCCTGGATTTTGATGCCGGAGGGGACTTAACGACCGATGGCTGGACGCTTTTTGACAATGCCGTTGATTGGTCAATGAACGGTACGCCAGTTATCAACTTCACGATCAACTCCACGCCAGGCATCTCGGAAGAGCTTACCGAAACGGCGACTTTTACCCTGACACTCAGCGGTGATGCCCTGGTCGATGACAACACCGCAAGTGTCGATATAACCGCTTCGGGCTCGGGTCTGTCGGGCTCTGACTACGACAACTTCATTACCGCCATCGCCACTGCCGCCGGTTCGACTGCCGGCGTCACCTTCGATGGTGTGGATACCCTGACCTTTGATAGTGCCTTCAATAGCGGCACCGGTTTGGGTGACTTCGCCTTTACAGTGGATGCAATCGACGATGCTGTGGAGGAGGGCACCGAGACCATCGTGGCTACTTTGACAAACGCCAGTGTGAGTAGCGGCAATGTGAGTTTCGGCACGTTCAGTGATTCCTTCACTGAAGCCAGTGACACTTTTATTACCGCCCACACGCCTGATTCGGGCCTGGTGTGGACTGAAGTCTATGACACCAGTCCCACCGGGACTGACGCGACCATCGATGCCACAGGCGTCATAAGAGCAGGCTCCGATGAAAACCAGGTTGGACAAGCCTACGCGGCGGGGCCAGCACCTACCAGTGGCGATCAGTCAATCAGTTTCACATTGAAGGAGATCGAGACGGATAATGGCACCAAGCCCGTCGGTATATTCGGTCGTTGGGTCGATAGTGATAACTTCTATTACCTGCAGATTCTGCCCAATGACAATGCTCAGGATAGCCTGCAACTCTCCAAGGTAGAGGGTGGCGTCCGGACCGTCCTGGACACCGTCGATGCCACCATTAAAGGTGGCGATGCATTCCAACTCGATATAACCGATGCGACCAAGAAGGTTCTCCACAACGGGGTGGAAGTCCTTAGCTCTGTAGATAATGCATTGACCGCGGTTGGCAACTGGGGCCTGTTCTTCGGCAAGGTCGGCGACAGTGGCGGTGCAACTGGCGGCCATCTTCGTTCGACATGGGGTATCGATAATTTTCTGGCCGAAGATGGAGCCAGCAGCGTCACCACCGCTACTAATATCACCGAGACAGACGTAGATAATTTAACCGCTGTCGTAGTCAATCAAAGTCTGAGCGTAGCAGAAGGGGCCAGCAATACCGCAATCACGTTAAGCGAACTGCAATCAACCGATGCAGACACTGATGATACAACCTTGATTTATACGGTTGGCGATGTAGCCAACGGAACCTTGACGATCAATGGTGGTGCCTGGGCGTCCAGCACTAACCATACCTTTACCCAGCAAGACATAATTGACGGTAATGTGCTCTATAGTCACGATGGAAGTGAAACCAGCTCGGACAGTTTCAGTTACACCGTGGAAGATTCGGCCGGGAATCAATTGACCGGGCAGACTTTTAGTATCACGGTCAGCGCCGTCAATGACGCCCCGACCATTTCAGCCTCACCACTGAATCCGACTTACACAGAAGGTAATAGCGCAGTCGATTTATTCGATACGGTCAGTATCGATACGATAGAAAACGGCCAGACAATAGAACAAACAGTATTCACGATAACAAATGTAACTGATGGCTCTCATGAAACCATAACGCTTGATGGATCAACGGTTTATCTGGTTGATGGCGATAATGATACAACGGTGTCTGGATACGATTACATGGTCGATATTGTTGGCAATACTGCCACTATAACGATAGACACCGTCGGTACCAGTGCGGCAGCCGTACGAACCTTGATAGACGGCCTTGTTTATCAGAATTCCAGCCAAAACCCGACGGAAGCGTCACGGTTAGTTACTTTAACCAGCATCAGGGACAGCGGCGGCACCGCAAATGGGGGCAGCGATACCTCTTCTCCTGGCTTGGTTTCTACCGTAGCGGTAGTTGCCGCTAATAATGCCCCGATCGTTGACCTCAACATCTCCGATGGCACTACCTCGAACTTCAGCACGAGCTTTACTGAAGGTGATGGTGCTGTAAGCGTGGCTGAAGCGGGCGCCATTGTCAGCGATGTAGACGGCACAGCGTTCCAGCTTCTGAGCATCAATCTGGTCAGTTTCGCGGATGGTGCCAGCGAGCGGGTAACGGCAGGCGGATATGCCTTTACCTACGGTGTGAATGAAGTGGTAGTACGCACTGTCGGTAGCACCGATTTCGAAATCGATTTTGATGGTACCGGATTCAGTATCAGTAAGAATCTGAGTGGCAATATGCCACTGGATGATCTGCAGTCACTTATCCGTAGCATCACCTATGAGAATAGCTCTCAGAACCCAACCGCAGGGAATCGCACTATCAATATCAGCGTCCAGGACGCAGGCGGGCTGCAAAGCGCTGTTGCCACAAGCACGATTGCGGTCACTGCCGTCGATGATGCACCTGTCAATGCTGTACCTTCAGCGCAAACCATCAGTGAAGATTCCACGCTGACTTTCAGTCTTGCCAACGGTAACCAGATTTCCATCAGCGATGAAAGCGGCGAAACTCCGACGGTAAAATTGACGGTCGACAACGGCACCCTGGCGGTTAGCGGATCAGGTAGCGCATCGGTGACCAATGACGAGACTGCTGCGGTGACCATCTCTGGCTCTGTCAGTGATATCAACGCAGCGCTGGAGGGTCTGCAATACACTCCGACGCAGGATTATAGCGGCTCTGACACCCTAACCATCATCACCACTGATGGAGAAGTTCACGCCCTCAACATTGATTCCGATTTGACGGCCTATTTCGAATTCAATAGCAGCTCACCGGCAAGCGATAGCAGTCCTGCCGGAACCCATAGTGGAAGCCTGATGGGGGACGCTTTTTCCTTCAGTGATCCGACACGAAAGGATTCACTGCATCTCGATGGCAGTGGTGATTATCTGCGCATCAACAGCCAGGTCACCAGTTCTCAACAACTGACGCTGAGTAGTTGGGTCAAGCTGTCGGCAGGTGCATCGACCTCTGAGGTCATCGACATGGGATATCTGGCATCGCTGCGCGTCGATGCCAGCAACGGGGTGCAGGGTTCCTACTGGGATGGCTCTCAGGTCCGCGAAACGACCAGTAGCCGGCACATTGATGGCGATGGTTGGCACCACATCGCTTACACCATCGACTCGGCAGCCAATACACAGACTATTTACGTGGATGGTGTCGCCCTGGCCACCACGAACTATGTTGGTGATATTTCCTTCTCCGGGGGGACCGGCGTCACCCAGATCGGCGCATCATCCCAGGGCAGCCCCAACTATTTTAGTGGTCACATCGACGATGCCCGTATTTACGATCGGGTATTATCTGCTGGCGAAATCGCCAATCTGGCCAATGCACCGGATCTGCACAGCGATAACGATAGCATTACCATCAATGTCACTGCGCTCAACGATGACCCGGCCAACGACGGGAGTCTGCCGAGCGACGTGACGGTCACCGAAGATGTACAAGGCTTTATTGATCTGTCGTCGGTGGTTCTGAGGGACGTTGATGCCGGCAACGGGCTGCTGACGGTGACTCTGAGCACAAGTACCGGCGGCAAGCTCTGGGCGTTCTCCGATCTGGATGTGACTGTGTCAGGTAGTGGTACCAGCACTCTGACACTGAGCGGAGGACTCGCCGACCTCAACAATTTCTTCAGCTCAGCGACACGTTTCAGTTACCAGCATGGCACTACCCATACCGCGGGTGACAATGCCGATACGATTCAGGTCAGTATTAATGACAATGGCAATACTGGCACCGGTGGTAGCGGCACTATTGTGCTGGGAACGGTGAATGTCGATATCACCGCGGTGAACGATGCACCGGTGGATCTTCAGGCAGTTGCCACCAATGAAGGTGGTGCCAGCATCAATGCCGACGGCGGCAACGATACCTATTTTGTAGCCGATAACGGTGCCGCTCTGCTCGGTGGACTCACCACGGTGACCATCGAATCCACCTTTTCGATAACTACGCCCGGAGCAGACCTGTCGCCGTTGCTATCTTATGCCGACGGTAGCAATGACGAAGAACTGGGGTTGTTTCTTAAAAGTGATGGCCGCATCTGGTTTGGAGTCCATTCCAACGGTTCACCGATTCAAAGCACCGTTGGTAATTATTCCCAGCTTTTTGACGGCGCAGTACACCATGTCGGTGTGAGCTGGGATGCATCAAATGGCGCGGTGGTATTTTACATCGATGGGGCTGAGGTCGAGTCCTTTAACGGCTATCAGACCGGCCAGGTTATCACCGGCGGTGGTGAACTGGTTTTCGGCCAGGACCAGGATTCTGAACTGGGTGGTTTTAAAACTATCGATGTCTTCTCCGGTACTCTGTACGACGTTCGGATCTTCAATGATATCCGTACATCCGGTGAGATAGCCGCCAGTTACAATCAGACTCTTCCCAGCAGCGAAGCTGGCATGATCGCGAACTGGGCTTTCGACGATATGTCCGTTGGGGGTGAGGTAACGGATACAGTCAGCGGTAATAACCTTACGGAGCGACATGTTGTAGGCACCGGATTCAGTGCCAGTACTCCAGTGCTGACATTCAGCGTGCTGGAAAATGCGACCAATGGCACCGCAGTTGGCAAAGTGGAAGCTATCGATCCGGATAGTGGTGACACTTTTACCTACAGTTTGTCTGACGATGCCGGGGGACGTTTTGACATCAGTGCCGGCGGGCAGGTCACCCTGCTTAATGCTTCGTTGATCGATTTTGAAACTGCCACTTCGCACAACATCACTGTTCGAGCTACTGATTCAGATGGACTAACGTACGACGAAGTTTTCAGTGTATCGGTGATCAATGTCAATGAAGCGCCATCGGGCAGCGATAAAACGGTGACGGTCAATGAGGACACTGACCACAGCTTTACTGCCGGTGATTTTGGATTCAGTGACGTCAGCGATAACCCCGCCGACAGCCTGGCCAGTGTCATTATTACCACGGCTCCCTCGAACGGTGTTCTTTACGTGGATGCCAACAACGACGGAATCGAAGATGGTGGAGAAGCACTGGTTGCGAACAACACCGTCTCGGTGGCGGACATCACCGCAGGACGCCTCAAATTCAAACCCGTGACTGACGCCTATGGTATGGGCTACGACAGCTTCACTTTCCAGGTGAGGGATGATGGTGGGACGGCGAATAGCGGCGCCGATACCGACATTACAGCCAATACCATCACTATCAACGTCACACCGGTGGATGATGCCTCCGTCGTTACCGGCGATATCAGCTTTAACGGTAACGAAGGGGATACCGTCAGCGGGGACCTCAACGCAACCGATGTCGAGGGGCTGGCTGATGGTTCTTACTTCAGTGTCACCGGTGCCGCGAGCCACGGCACGGCTGTGATTGATGCCACCTCCGGCGCCTGGACCTTTACCCCCAGCGATCCCAACTGGTTCGGATCGGATAGCTTTACGGTGACGGTTACGGATGATCTGGGCGGTACGACGACCCAGACCATTAATGTGACATTGGCCAATGTCGATGATGCGTCGGTCATTACCGGTGATGTAAGCTTCAATGGCAACGAAGGCGATACTGTCAGCGGCGACCTTAACGCCACCGATGTCGAAGGGTTGACTGATGGTTCTTACTTCAGTGTCACCGGTGCGGCCACCCACGGCACGGCCGCGATCGATTCGGCGACCGGTGCCTGGACCTTTACCCCGACCGATCCCAACTGGTCTGGCAGCGATAGCTTTGAGGTCACCGTCACCGATGATCTCAACGGCACCACCACCCAGCTGGTGAGTATCACTCTGGCCAATGTCAACGATGCGCCTGTAGCCACCGACGATCCCGGAAAATTCAACGCCCTGATCACATCTCTTAGCCCACTCAGCTACTGGCGCCTGGGAGAAACCAGCGGACCAACGGCAGCTGACGAGTCAGGGCTTAATAACGGAAGCTATAGTGGCGTCACCCTGGGTCAGGCAGACGCCCTGGCTGGCGATACCGATACAGCCGCCAGATTTGATGGTACCGGTGACTACGTGGAGATCGCGCATGATGCGGCATACTTGTTGGGTAACGGCACGGTGCAACTCTGGTTCAACGCCGATACCCCCGCGGATGGAGACCTTCAGCATTTGTTTTCGAAGGATTCCAACGGGAATGATACCGGCGGCCATCTGAGCATCTATCTGGATGGGAGCGGAAAGCTGAGTGTACGCCTGCAGAGCGCCAGTTCCAGTTATTACCTGAGCTCGACTAGCGCGGTTTCCGGGAATGCCTGGCACCATACGGCAGTGTCATTCGGAACTGAGGGAATGCAGCTATACCTGGATGGAGTTCTGATAGATACGGATGCGTACACCGGCGGACTCGGTACGACTTCGGGCGGGGCGGGCAATTTCGAGCCAATAGCCATCGGCGCTGGAACGCAAAACAGCGGTAACCTGGTAGTTACACCGGTTAGTCAACTGTTTACCGGATTGATTGACGAGGTTGCGATCATCGGCAATCAACTCAGCGCCGAAACGATACAGGATTTATTTGCCGCCGGTCTTCAGAACTACACCACGGATGAAAATGGGACCCTCAATGTTTCGTCTGCTGTTGGCGTTCTGAGCAATGATTTTGATGTGGATGGTGATTCACTGTCCGTGGTCGAACTGAATGGAAATGCACTCGATGTCGGTAATCCGGTCCTTCTCGCATCCGGTGCTCAGCTCACACTCAATGCCGATGGCAGTATGTTATATGATCCCAATGGCCAGTTTGAACATCTGGATGTGGGGGAAACAGCCACCGATACTTTCACTTACAGGGTCGGTGATGGAAATGGTGGTTCGAATACCGGGTCGGTCACAATTACCATTAACGGCGCTGAAGATGCGTCAGTTATCGGCGGGACCAACACCGGTACGGTGGCCGAAGATGGTTCCCTGACGGCCAGCAACACCCTCAGCATCAGCGATGTCGATACCTCGGATAACCCGGTCAGCTTTATCGATGTGGCGGCCACCGCCGGCAGCAACGGTTACGGCACCTTTGAGATCAGCGGCAATACCTGGACCTATACCCTCGACAACAGCCATAGCGATGTTCAGGCCCTGGATGTGTCCGAGTCGCTGACCGACAGCTATACCTTTACCGCCACCGATGGCTCGACTCGCACGGTGACGGTGACCATCGAAGGGGCGGAAGACGCCTCGGTGACCGGCGGGACCAACACCGGCACGGTGGCCGAAGACGGTTCCCTGACGGCCAGCAACACCCTCAGCATCAGCGATGTCGATACCTCGGATAACCCGGTCAGCTTTATCGATGTGGCGGCCACCGCCGGTATCAACGGCTACGGCACCTTTGAAATCAGCGGCAATACCTGGACCTATACCCTCGACAACACCCATAGCGATGTCCAGGCCCTGGATGAATCCGAGTCGCTGACCGACAGCTACACCTTTGCTGCCACCGATGGTTCGACCCGCACGGTGACGGTGACCATCGAAGGGGCGGAAGACGCCTCGGTGACCGGCGGGACCAACACCGGTACGGTGGCCGAAGACGGTTCCCTGACCGCCAGCAACACCCTCAGCATCAGCGATGTTGATACCTCGGACAATCCGGTCAGCTTTATCGATGTGGCCGCCACCGCCGGCACCAACGGCTACGGCACCTTTGAGATCAGCGGCAATACCTGGATCTATACCCTCGACAACACCCATAGCGATGTCCAGGCCCTGGATGTGTCCGAATCGCTGACCGACAGCTACACCTTTACCGCCACCGATGGTTCGACCCGCACGGTGACGGTGACCATCGAAGGGGCGGAAGACGCCTCGGTGACCGGCGGGACCAACACCGGTACGGTGGCCGAAGACGGTTCCCTGACCGCCAGCAACACCCTCAGCATCAGCGATGTCGATACCTTGGACAATCCGGTCAGCTTTATCGACGTGGCGGCCACCGCCGGCAGCAACGGTTACGGCACCTTTGAGATCAGTGGCAATACCTGGATCTATACCCTCGACAACAGCCATGCCAATGTCCAGGCCCTGGATGTGTCCGAGTCGCTGACCGACAGCTACACCTTTACCGCCACCGATGGTTCGACCCGCACGGTGACGGTGACCATCGAAGGGGCGGAAGACGCCTCGGTGACCGGCGGGACCAACACCGGTACGGTGGCCGAAGACGGTTCCCTGACCGCCAGCAACACCCTCAGCATCAGCGATGTCGATACCTCGGACAATCCGGTCAGCTTTATCGACGTGGCGGCCACCGCCGGCAGCAACGGTTACGGCACCTTTGAGATCAGCGGCAATACCTGGATCTATACCCTCGACAACAGCCATGCCGATGTCCAGGCCCTGGATGTGTCGGAGTCGCTGACCGACAGCTACACCTTTACCGCCACTGATGGCGCCACCCGCACGGTGACGGTGACCATTGACGGAGCCGAAGACGCCTCGGTGATTGGCGGTACCAACACCGGCACGGTGGCCGAAGATGGTTCCCTGACCGCCAGCAACACCCTCAGCATCAGCGATGTCGATACCTCGGACAATCCGGTCAGCTTTATCGACGTGGCGGCCACCGCCGGCAGCAACGGTTACGGCACCTTTGAGATCAGCGGCAATAGCTGGACCTATACCCTCGACAACAGCCATGCGGATGTCCAGGCCCTGGATGTGTCCGAGTCGCTGACCGACAGCTACACCTTTACCGCCACCGATGGCGCGACCCGCACGGTGACGGTGACCATTGACGGAGCCGAAGACGCCTCGGTGATTGGCGGTACCAACACCGGCACGGTAGCCGAAGATGGTTCCCTGACCGCCAGCAACACCCTCAGCATCAGCGATGTCGATACCTCGGATAACCCGGTCAGCTTTATCGATGTGGCGGCCACCGCCGGCAGCAACGGCTACGGCACCTTTGAGATCAGCGGCAATAGCTGGACCTATACCCTCGACAACAGCCATAGCGATGTCCAGGCCCTGGATGTGTCCGAGTCGCTGACCGACAGTTACACCTTTACCGCCACCGATGGCGCCACCCGCACGGTGACGGTAACCATCGAAGGTGCGGAAGACGCTCCAACGGTGGCTAATGTGGTCGCCGACCAGGTTGCGACTGAAGATGCCGTATTCAGCTTTACCTTTGCCGCCAATACGTTCAGCGACGTCGATAGCTCGGATGCCCTGACTTACACAGCTCAGCTCAATGGCGGTGGCGCGCTGCCCGGCTGGTTAAGTTTTGATAACGCGACCCGCACCTTCAGCGGCACCCCGCTGAACACCGATGTTGGCGTGATCAGTATCGACATCATCGCCAGTGACGGCGTTAGCTCTGTTGCTGATACGTTTACACTCACAATCAACAACAGTAGCGATGCTCCGGTAATCGGTGGCATTGATGCCGGTTCGGTAACTGAAGATATTGATCCCAATGCCAACACCCTGCTGGAAACAGCCGGTGCACTGACCATTGCTGACCCTGATGTGGGTGAATCCAGCTTTATCGCCGGTATTATTAACGGCAGCTATGGTGATCTGGTGATAGATGCTGCCGGTAACTGGAGCTATTCAGCTGACAACACCCAGGCTGCAATCCAGGCCCTGGATGTTACGGAATCATTGATCGATACGCTTACCGTTACTACTGTCGATGGCTCCACCCACGACGTGGTGATTACCATCAATGGTGCGGAAGACGCCTCGGTGACGGGCGGGACCAACACCGGTACGGTTGCCGAAGATGGTTCCCTGACGGCCAGCAACACCCTCAGCATCAGCGATGTCGATACCTCGGATAACCCGGTCAGCTTTATCGATGTGGCCGCCACCGCCGGTAGCAACGGCTACGGCACCTTTGAAATCAGCGGTAATAGCTGGACCTATACCCTCGACAACACTCATAGCGATGTCCAGGCCCTGGACGTGTCCGAGTCGCTGACCGACAGCTACACCTTTACCGCCACCGATGGCGCGACCCGCACGGTGACGGTGACCATAGAAGGTGCGGAAGATGCGTCAGTTATTAGCGGTACCAACACCGGCACGGTGGCCGAAGACGGTTCCCTGACCGCCAGCAACACCCTCAGCATCAGCGATATCGATACCTCGGATAACCCGGTCAGCTTTGTCGATGTGGCGTCGACGGCCGGCAGCAACGGCTACGGCACCTTTGAGATCAGCGGCAATAGCTGGACTTATACCCTCGACAACAGCCATGCCGATGTCCAGGCCCTGGATGTGTCCGAGTCGCTGACCGACAGTTACACCTTTACCGCCAGCGATGGTTCGACCCGCACGGTGACGGTGACCATCGAAGGTGCGGAAGATGCGTCAGTTATCGGCGGTACCAACACCGGCACGGTGGCCGAAGACGGTTCCCTGACCGCCAGTAACACCCTCAGCATCAGTGATGTTGATACCTTGGATAATCCGGTCAGCTTTATCGATGTGGCGGCCACCGCCGGCGCCAAAGGCTACGGCACCTTTGAGATCAGCGGCAATAGCTGGACCTATACCCTCGACAACAGCCATGCGGATGTCCAGGCCCTGGATGTGTCCGAGTCGCTGACCGACAGCTACACCTTTACCGCCACCGATGGCGCGACCCGCACGGTGACGGTGACCATTGACGGAGCCGAAGACGCCTCGGTGATTGGCGGTACCAACACCGGCACGGTAGCCGAAGATGGTTCCCTGACCGCCAGCAACACCCTCAGCATCAGCGATATCGATACCTCGGATAACCCGGTCAGCTTTGTCGATGTGGCGGCCACCGCCGGCGCCAACGGCTACGGCACCTTTGAGATCAGCGGCAATAGCTGGACCTATACCCTCGACAACAGCCATGCGGATGTCCAGGCCCTGGATGTGTCCGAGTCGCTGACCGACAGCTACACCTTTACCGCCACCGATGGCGCGACCCGCACGGTGACGGTGACCATTGACGGAGCCGAAGACGCCTCGGTGATTGGTGGTACCAACACCGGCACGGTAGCCGAAGATGGTTCCCTGACCGCCAGCAACACCCTCAGCATCAGCGATGTCGATACCTCGGATAACCCGGTCAGCTTTATCGATGTGGCGGCCACCGCCGGCAGCAACGGCTACGGCACCTTTGAGATCAGCGGCAATAGCTGGACCTATACCCTCGACAACAGCCATAGCGATGTCCAGGCCCTGGATGTGTCCGAGTCGCTGACCGACAGTTACACCTTTACCGCCACCGATGGCGCCACCCGCACGGTGACGGTGACCATCGAAGGTGCGGAAGATGCGTCAGTTATCACCGGAGACCTGAGCTTCTCAGGCAACGAGGGCGATTCGGTTAGCGGCGACCTTAACGCCACCGATATCGACGGGCTGGCTGACGGCGATTACTTCAGTGTCACCGGTGCCGCCACCCATGGTACCGCAACCATCGATGCGGCTACCGGTGCATGGACCTTTATCCCATCCGATCCCGACTGGTTCGGCTCGGATAGTTTTACAGTGACGGTGACCGATGATCTCGACGGCACCACCACTCAGCTGGTGAGTATCACCCTGGCCAACGTCGATGATGCATCGGTTATCACCGGCGATATCAGCTCTAACGTTAATGAAGGGGATACCGTCAGCGGCGATCTCAACGCCACCGATGTCGATGGGCTGGCTGATGGCTCTTACTTCAGTGTCACCGCTGCCGCCACCCGGGGCACGGCCGCGATTGATTCGGCGACCGGCGCCTGGACTTTTACCCCCACTGATCCCAACTGGTTTGGTAGCGATAGCTTTACGGTGACGGTCACGGATGATCTGGGTGGTACGACGACCCAGACCATTAATGTGACATTGGCCAACGTCGATGATGCATCGGTCATTACCGGCAATATCAGCTTTAACGGCAACGAAGGCGATAGCGTCAGCGGCGACCTTAACGCCACCGATGTCGAGGGACTGGCTGATGGTTCTTATTTCAGTGTCACCGATGCCGCCACCCACGGCACGGCCGCGAT
Organism: Motiliproteus sp.; assembly: GCA_965230185.1. Classification (GTDB taxonomy): domain Bacteria; phylum Pseudomonadota; class Gammaproteobacteria; order Pseudomonadales; family Balneatricaceae; genus Motiliproteus. The sequence continues at coordinate 4,122,972 of OZ245995.1, read as the reverse complement.
CGATTCGGCGACCGGCAGCTGGACCTTTACCCCCACCGATCCCAACTGGATTGGCAGCGACAGTTTTACGGTGACGGTGACCGACGATCTTAGCGGCACCACCACCCAGCTGGTGAGTATCACCCTGGTTAACGTTGATGAAGCAACAGTCTTTCCGGAACAGGATGTAGATCAGGGAACCGGGAGTAATGAGGCAGACGATCAGAAAGAGGGCCAGCAAGCAGACGCCGGGGAAGCATCCGAAGAGCAGGCCGGTGATGAGAGTGACTTAATAGAATCCGAGGTCAGTTCTGAGAGCGTACCCGTCGCCGCAGAGATCGTGCACCAGGAAGGCGAAGCTGTGGAAATGGCACCCATGGATGGAGCGCTGATTGCCCGTATTGTGGCCGAGGTGCCTGAGGACAGGGATCGTATTGAAACTGAGGGGGACGCGTATTCTCACCCCATTCCTCCAAAAGCTATTGATCTCAGTGAATTGACAGTGGCTGCTTTTGAGCTTAAGGGGTTGGAACCCGTGCAGCTGAAATCGCTCATGGACAATGATTCCTTCGTGAAGGGGCTGGAGGACATGAACCGTGATGTTGATCAGGCGATGGAACAACGAAACACCCGTTATCAGCTGGCCGAAGAAACTGCTATTGGCATCACCATCAGCCTGTCAGCGGGATTTGTCAGCTGGGTTTTACGAGCCGGGTCGCTGATGGCCAGCTTTATGTCTGTGGTCCCGTTGTGGAAACAACTTGACCCGTTACCAGTACTTGGTGCCGCTGCAATAGCCAGACGGAAGGATTCCAGGGGTAAGGACGAGAAGGATGATGAAACTAAGCTCGAAGACATATTTGAGGAGAAAAACTCCGACTGATCGTGCGGAGCATTGCCTATGTGGAAATTCATAAAATCTCCTCTTGTTCGGATCAGCTTTGGTCTGGTCATGTTGACCGTTGCCATGCTGTTGATTACCGATTTACTCGGACTGGTTCCGGATACAAGGAATGCGGAACTGCAATCCCGGAAAGTCATTACCGAATCCCTGGCGGTTCAATTGTCGACGGAAATTGCAGACAAGCGGTTGCATAGTATCGAAGAAATACTGCGCTCGGTGGTGGAACGAAATAAGACGGTGCTCTCAGCTGCTGTGCGCACGGATTCTGATTCCTTGATGGCTGAATTCGGGAGTCATGAACGGTACTGGACGTTGAAACCGGGCGATAAATCGACAGCAACACAGGTCCAGGTAGGACTTTTCAATGCGCAGGGACGTTGGGGCAGCGTAGAACTGCGGTTTTCTGAGATTACGGATGGGGGGATGTTGCTTTCTTTCAGTAACTCATTTCTCTCTCTCATCCTTTTTATGGTGTTAGTCGGATTCCTGGCCTACCTGTTGTTTCTGAAGCGGACGATGCGCGAACTTAACCCGGATGCAGTCATACCCGAGCGGGTACGTACCGCATTGGATACGTTAGCCGAGGGACTGTTGATCGTTGACCGGGATGGCTATGTCGTATTTTCTAATGAAGCCTTTGCGAGAAAAATGAATCTGCTACCGAATGAGCTGGTGGGAAAATCAAGCTCCAGTTTTAATTGGGAAACCGACGGCCAACGCTCCGGTGACAAAGAACTGCCGTGGATGTCTGTGCTCCAGGGTAAGGCCTTGCCTGGTCGCGTCATGATTCGTCTGAAGAACGGTCTGAGAGATAGCTATACCTTTATTGTAAATGCGACCCCCATAACGGCTACCGCCGGCAAGGTTCGTGGCGTGTTAATAACCTTCAATGACATCACTGAAATCGAGGTTAAGAACGAAGAGCTGCGTCGAACACTGGGCAAGCTGGAACGCAGTCAGCGTGAGATTACGCGGCAGAATCAGGAGCTGCAGGTGCTCGCCACCCGAGATCCGCTGACCGATACTCTCAACAGGCGATCGCTGTTTCAGGGACTTGAGGCCCTTTTCGCAGAGGCCATTGAGGAAGGTGAAAAGCTCAGCTGTATCATGGTGGATATTGATCGCTTCAAGTCTGTGAACGACCGTTTTGGCCATGCTGTTGGCGATAAGGTCATCAAATTTCTCGCTGCTGTTCTGACCGAACACTCGCGCCCGGTGGATCTGGTGGGGCGTTTTGGTGGTGAAGAATTCGTCGTGGTTTTACCGGACGCTGACATGGATATTGCCTGTAGCGTCGCTGAACGCATGCGTGAGGCAGTGCAGGAAGGGAGGGGACTTGAATCCGTTCACGCATTACGAATCACGTCGAGCTTCGGTGTCTCGACGCTGACAGCGGGCGTCCGTACTACGAGTGAGTTGGTGGATCAGGCGGATAAAGCGCTGTATTTCGCCAAGGAGAATGGACGTAACCGAGTGGTCTGCTGGTCCGGATCGCTGGAGAATCAATGTCCCGAGGTCCCGTCCGGACCTCCTTCGTCGGAAATCTTACCGATCACTGATGAAGCACCGTCCATTGAGAAGGTACTTTCGGCCACCAGTAAGGAGCAGAAGAACCTTGATGCTGCCACTAAAGCATCAGGAGAGAGCAGCAGTGAAGCGTCACAGCCTTCAACCCCTTTATCAAACCCCGAAGGGCTGCAGACGGTACCTTATCAACCCGCTTCTGAGTCAACCGACGATGCGGTTATTCTTGCACAGGGTCGCCAGTCCAGCCGACTGCTGCTGTTCGACCGAATTGACCAGGCGATCAAACGCTCACAGCGCTACCGTACTCAGATAGCGGTATTGATGATCGATGTCGATGCCTTTCGGACTGTTAACAAAACGCTGGGACTGGCCGCAGGAGAGAAACTCGCGAAAGTCCTGGTCACGCGTCTTAAGCAGATGTTGCGAAATACCGATACGGTAACGCTGACCCGGCAGAATGAACTCTTTTTCAGCATTTCACGGTTGGGCAGTAACGAGATCGTCGCCTTGTTGACTGATTTGGATCAGGGCGACGCTGTCACCAGTATTCTGCAGCGGGTGTTTGCCGCGTACAGTAGCCCGGCAGAGATTGAAGGCCACGAGTTCTATCCGAACACCAGTATCGGCGTCAGCCTGTATCCGTCTGATGGCGAAGATGCGGATACGCTGATAAAAAACGCCAGTAGCGTCCTGCATGAAGCGAGGAAACAACAGGGTAAGAACAAATTCCAGTTCTATTCTGATGAATTGCATCAACGCTCCAGAAAGCAGATTCGACTGGATGCAGAATTACACCATGCGTTGGAGCGTGATGAACTGGTTCTTTACTATCAGCCCAAAGTGGATTTGAAAACAGGAACCATTCTGAGCATGGAGGCGTTGTTGCGCTGGCAACATCCCCAATTAGGACTGGTACCACCCAATGATTTTATCCCCCTTGCGGAGCAGACGGGGCTGATCGAGGAGATCAGTCAGTGGGTGATCCGTACGGTGTGTCAGCAGATCCGATTCTGGGAGGAATCGGGACACGGTACCATCGTGGTCGCGGTGAATCTTTCACCGGTAGAATTCAGAAATCCGGACCTGGCAAAGCACATAATCGCTCTGGCTGATGAATATGGTATAGCGACCAGCGCGCTTGAGATGGAAATCACAGAAACGGTGGTGATGCAAAACATAGAAACCGCTGTGGCTACCCTTGAGCAACTCAGCGAAGCGGGATTCAGTATTGCTGTCGATGATTTTGGCACCGGCTATTCGTCACTGAGTTATCTCAAGCGATTTCCACTTAATAAAGTGAAAATTGACCGCTCCTTTGTTATTGATTTCATGGAGGACTCAGAAGATGCGACCATTGTCAGCACCATTATTGCGATGGGGCACAGCTTAGGCCTCAGAGTTGTCGCGGAAGGTGTGGAAACGGAGGAGCAACTGCGCTTCTTACAGGATCTCCACTGCGATGAAATTCAGGGCTATCTGATCAGCAGGCCGGTACCGGTGGTAGAGGTTAATGATCTGTTAGCCCGGTCCTCCAGTATCCGGCGTATGATACTGGACTACGGTATCAATTATACCGGGCTGGCAGATCAGCAGGGGGCGGGATATGCCTCTGGCATGATCGGCGTCTTGAACAAATTTCCTGTAAAGGATACAGGGCTCTCGTATCTGGATGATTAACATCTGTCGGATAGAACGGATAGAACGGATTTAGCAGTACTCTACTGGTGCTCTGGTTCTAATAAAAAGAATCTCCGCTGATCAGCGGGCTTGTCTCTGGTGCTCAGCTGGAAGATCTCCTGATTGTTGCCGCGCGGATTCGATTCGGGAAGCTTCTGTTCTATGCCGGATCTGGGAATCGACGGGTAGCCTTCAGTGGCTGTCGAACTACGGCAGGACCAGCTGACCTCGGGTGGCTGTTTCGGGTCGTATTTGGGGGGGGGGCAGCGGAGCGGAAGAGGGGAGCCGAAATGAAACAATCCTCCGAGGGGCGAGCTCGCAACCCTGTAAGTCACCGGCAAAAGGGAAAGCCCCGCAACGCTATCGCTGGAACAGGGCGATGGATTCTACGTGGGTGGTCTGGGGAAACATATTCATCACGCCCCACTGCTCCAGCCGGTAACCCTGCCGGATCAGCGCGGCGGCATCCCGGGCCAGGGTGGCCGGATCGCAGGATATATAAAGAATTTTTTCGGCCCGGTACTGCGCCAGCTGAGCGATTACTTCGGCGGCGCCGGCTCTGGGCGGGTCGAGCAGGATCTTGTTAAAACCGTTACGAAACCAGCTGCAATGACGGACATTTGCACTGAGATCGGCGCAGTGAAACTCAACGTTGCGGATACCGTTGGCCCGGGCGTTTTCATAGCCTCTCTCAACCATCTGCTCGGAACCTTCGATACCGATGACTTCGCCTGCCCGGGTCGCCAGCGGCAGGGTGAAGTTCCCGAGTCCGCAGAACAGGTCGAGGATGCGATCTTCGGGGCCCGGATCCAGCATCCTCATGGTCCGGCTGACCATCTGCTGGTTGATAGCGGCGTTGACCTGGGTGAAGTCGCCGGGGTGAAACGCCAGGGTCAGCTGCTGGTCGTCAAGCCGGTAACGCAGGCGCCCGCTATCGCTGTTGAGGGGTCGCAGGGTTTCCGGTCCCTGCGGCTGCAGCCAGAGCTGAAACCCGTGCTGCCCGGCCAGTTGTTGCAGAGCGTTCAGGTCCGGGTCGGCCAGTGGCCGGATATGACGGATAACCAGGGCCGCGTCTTCATCGCCCAGCGCCAGTTCGATATGGGAGATCGCCCGGGGTTTTACGGCTTCCGCCAACAGTGCTGAAATCTGTGGCAGCAGCTGTTCGGCTCGACTTTCCAGTACCGGACATTCGCTGATGGCAATCAGCTGTTTGCTCTGCCGGCGCCGAAACCCGACAACAGGCCGACCGCCTTTTTTCGGGTGCTGAACCGCCAGTCGGGCACGGCGGCGATAGTGCCAGTGCAGCGCATCCAGCGCCGGCAGAATCTGATTCGGCTCGATACCGCCGAGGCGGCGCAACTGATCCAGTGCCTGCTGTTGTCTGGCGCTGATCTGGGCCTCGGAAGACAGGTGCTGTAGCTCGCAGCCGCCGCACTGGCTGAAATGACGACAGGCAGGCTGGCAACGTTGCTCCGAAGCTTCCAGAACTTCTTCGCATCGGGCTTCGTCAAATTTGCTGCGGTGTTTCAGGTAACGAATCCTGACCAGCTCGCCGGGCAGGGCGCCGGCAACAAATAAAGTTTTGCCCTGGTGTCGGCTGATTCCGCGGCCGTCATGGCTGAGCTTGTCGATCTGTACTTCGGCGGTTTCCGGTGCTGCGGACGGACTCGTGTCTGCCCGGCGGGCGGGCTGATAGAAGCGGCGGCGTGATTTCATCAAAGCTTCCGGTTACAGGGGCTGTTGCAGCAGGTCGCGATACCTGGGGCTCAGACCCTGCTCAAACTCTTCCCGGGTAATATCGAAATTCATCTGGCCGAACATTGATTCCAGAATAACCTGGCAGGTATCACCGGTCCGGCGGGCCCGTTCAATCAGGTTTTCCAGGGTCGGGGGCTGATCGCCGTTCAGAGCCCCTTCGGCTTCCAGACAGGCAAGGTACTCCTGAGAATAAGGGCCGATAACTTCCAGATTGTTGACGATGGCGCTCTGGATACGGACCATCAGTTCCAGGTCGACGTTGGCCAGCAATTCCGCCAGCAGCGACTCGGTGTTGGGAATATCGCCGGGCTGGCCGTCAGCGAAAGCCGGCAGTGGCAGGGCAAGGGCCAGAGTCAGAATCAGGGAGCGAATCGCTTTCATAACAGAATACCGGTAGTGGTGTCGGAGTCGTTCGGAGGGCCCTGGCGGGGCCGCCGATCAGCTGGTCGATGGTTGTTGGTCGGTGATGGCTTCAATGGCCAGCACTTCGATTATCTCATCTTTTATCTGCCAGCGAATATTAACATCCATCAGCAGTGTGCCGTAACTGCGGGCTTTGCCGTTGCGCTGGTGCGCCGGGCGCGGATCGCAGCGCAGCACCTGTTCGATCAGCGGCTGCAGCGAGTGTTGTTGCGGGTGGCGGTTCAGCTGCGCCAGAGCCTCGCTGCTGTAGGCTATCTGCAGCAGAAGCTGCTGGCCGTCAGGGGCGTAGCGGTTACTGGCCTCCGGCAGGCTGTCAGAATAGGGCAGGTAGGGCTTGATGTCGACAACCGGGGTACCGTCGAGTATATCGACGCCACGCAGATGGAGAAGTGGTTTACCGTTGCGCTCTTCGATCCGTTCCAGGCTGACGACCGACATCCCAACCGGGTTGGGACGGAAGGTGGAACGAGTGGCGAAAACTCCCATTTTCCTGCCGCCGGAGCGGGGCGGGCGCACCAGGGGGGTCCATCCACGCTGCAGGTGTTCGCTGAACAGAAACAGTACCCAGATATGGGAGCACTGTTCCAGCCCTCGCACCGCATCCATGCTGGCATACTCCCCGGTCAGTTCCAGCACCGCGGTGGCAGCATCGACCAGTCCGGGCTGTCGGGGAATACCGAACTTCTCCTTAAAGCAGGAGTGGACGATACCGATGCTGTCGAAGGTGGTCTGCATACTGGGGGATTCCGGAACTGGGGCTGCGTGAGGCGGTTATCGGGGGCCATTATATGAGCGACCGGCCCGGATAGCGAGCGGCCTGAAAGGGTTCCGGGCGCCCTGTCACCGGCGTGGATTTTCTCGGATCAACGGCCGACAGGATCAGAGTGCCTGCAATTCCTGCAGTCGCCCGGCGATCCGCTCGGCCAGAAGCCGGTAACCGGCGGCGTTGGGGTGAACGCTGTCGCTCTTCAGCCCGGGATTCGCCAGTATCTGTTCCAGAATACCATCCAGCCAGGGCAGTTCCAGCTCCTCGGCCAGCGCCTGATAGTCCGGGTTGGAGCTGAGAATCAGCTTTGGTCGGGGAACACTGATAAGCAGCACCGCAACCCCCCGCCTTCTGGCCGCCTCGGCCATCTGCCGGAGGTTGTCGATCAGCTGTTCTGTGCTCCGTTTCTGCAGCAGGTCATTGCCGCCGTGACAGATAATCAGCAGTTCCGGCTGGTGCTGGTCCAGCAGCGCCGGCAGCCGGATCAGGCCATTGCTGCTGAGTTCTCCGGAGATGCCGGCATTAACCACCTTCAGGCCGGTCAGCTCGCTGAGTACCACCGGGTAACTCCGGCTGGCGGCGGCACCTTTGCCGGCGGTCAGGCTGTCGCCGAATGCGAGGATGGTGGCGCCGGGGCTCAGCGATGGCAGTTGCGGCGAATCGTCACAGCCGTTCAGCAGCAGTGCCAGTATCAGTAGCAGAGCGCGCCATACACTATCAGGCACCGGCAGAGGCACAGCCACTCCGAACATCAGAAGGCGCCGACCTGCAGCGGCGGACGCTGAATCGCATCGACCAGCTCCCGCAGTTCCATCACATGACCGAGCCAGTAGGCGTGGCTGTTAAACCAGGGGAAATGGGTGGGAAATGCCGGGTCCTGCCAGCGTCGGGCCAGCCAGGCGGCATAATGCATGATCCGTAATGCCCGCAGCGGTTCAATCAGCTGCAACTCGGCGCGGTTAAAGGGCAGAAATTCCTCATAGCCCTCCACCAGCTCATTGATCTGAAGTGACTGCTGGTTGCGGTCGCCGGAGATCATCATCCACAGGTCCTGGACTGCCGGCCCGCTGCGACAATCATCGAAATCAACGAAGTGAGGGGTATCATCCCGCCAGAGGATATTACCGGGATGACAGTCTCCGTGCAGGCGGATACTGACCAGTGAATCGACCCGGCCGAAGGCCTCCTCGATCAGTTCCAGCAGTTCTGCGGTCACTCGCTGATATTCGTAACGTTGATCCTCCGGCAACCAGCCGCCTTCGATCAGAAATCGACGGCTGTGATGGCCGAAGCTGAGAATGTCCAGTGCCGGGCGATGCTGAAAGGATTGCGCCTGACCGACCAGGTGAATCCGTCCCAGGGTCCGGCCGAGGATGTAAAGATTGTCCAGATTATCCAGTTCCGGGGCGTGGCCCCCGCGACGTGGAAACAGGGCAAAATCGAAGCCACCGTAACTGTGCAGCGTTTTTCCCTGCTCATCCCGCAGTGGTGGAACCACCGGGATATCGGCATCTGCCAGCGCCTGACTGAAGCGGTGCTCTTCCAGAATCTGCTCGGCGTTCCAGCGATCCGGTCGATAGAACTTGGCGATCAGTGGTGGCTGTTCTTCGATTCCGACCTGGTAGACGCGATTCTCATAACTGTTGAGCGCCAGTATGCGGGCATCGCTGAGGTAGTCCAGTGATTCAACAGCATCCAGCACGGTATCCGGTGTCAGAGACTCATAGGGGTGGTGATTTTCAGGGTGCTGGTCGGTATCCATAGCAACAATCATCATCGGTGGCGGCTGCCGGGTGTCGGCTGCCGCAGGTAGTGACGATTATGGGGCATTATGGAGGGGCGTTAAAGCCGGATCAGCCAGGGAGAACAGTGAGAAAGAGGTTCAGCGAGCCGGTGTTCGTGCCAGGCACCAGACATCCACCCGACTGATCCCCTGCTTTTTCAGTTCCTGAGCCAGCGCATCCAGGGTGGAGCCGGTGGTGATAACATCGTCGACCAGGGCGATATGCTCCACCGGTGGCGGCGAGGTGACCTGAAAAGCGCCCCGCAGGTTCCGCCGCCGTTCTGTTGCGGTCAGACCCTGCTGATGGGGCGTATCCAGAATTCGCCGACAGAGTCTGCGATCGCAGGGGATCTCCAGCTGGCGGGATAACCGCAGTCCCCACTCGGCAGCCTGATTATAACCTCGCTGTCGTTGCCGGCGAGAGTGCAGCGGCACCGGCACAATCAGCTGTGGTGGACTGGCGTGGATCTGTTCGGCAAAGCGGTGACAGAACAACCGGGCGGCCAGCTCGATAATCTGCAGCCGGCCACGGTTTTTCAGGCAGGCCGTCAGCCGATCGACCGGGAACAGGTAGAGAAATGGCACCAGACTGTGATCAAACGCCGGAGGTCGTCTCAGGCAGCGGCCACAACGCTGGGTGCTGGTTGTCTCAACAAGCGGCTCGGCGCACTGGTAGCACTGGTTGTGCAGCCAGGGCAGATCGGCCTGACAGGACGGACAGATCAGGCTGCCTTCAGCGATTCTGTCGCTACAAAGCAGGCATAACGAGTGGTTAAAAATTAACCTGATGTAGTCTTCTGGTGAAAACATAGGTTGACAGATGCGTCCCTGCACTTATCATGGGCGGTCTGGTGACCGTTCGCTACAGTATAGTTGCTCCGGGGGCCGGAATATATTCGGTCAGAATTGTTCTGGGCACCTGTTAATGGCTTTAATGGCTGGGCGGGCAAACAACGATTTACGCTGATCGGACCCGGTCCGTTCAGCAGGCCGAACTTAACTGAGCCACTGATTAATCTACGGGAAGGAAGTACTGATGCTGCCGCAGACCGAACAAATCCGTCATGACTGGACTGCAGAAGAGGTCCGGGCGTTATTTGAGCTGCCCTTTAATGACCTGATGTTTCAGGCCCAGGTGGTTCACCGTCAGAACTTCGATCCCAATGCCGTACAGGTCAGTACCCTGTTATCAATTAAAACCGGTGCCTGCCCTGAAGACTGCAAATACTGCCCGCAGAGTGCCCATAACTGCACCGACCTGGAAGCCGAGCGACTGCTGAAGGTCAAGCAGGTGCTGCGGGAAGCAGAGGCGGCGAAGGAGAAAGGCGCCACCCGTTTCTGCATGGGCGCCGCCTGGAGCAGCCCGCGGGCCAAAGATATGCCCTACGTGCTGGAGATGATCAGAGGCGTTAAGGACATGGGGCTGGAAGCCTGCATGACTCTGGGCATGCTGGATGGTGACCAGGCGCAGTCGCTGGCCGAAGCCGGCCTCGATTACTACAACCATAATCTGGACACCTCTCCCGAATATTACGGCAGCATTATTACCACTCGCAGCTATCAGGATCGGCTTGATACGCTGCAGAATGTTCGCGACGCCGGCATGAAGGTCTGCTGTGGCGGCATCATGGGCATGGGTGAGGAACTCAGTGACCGGGTCGGACTGCTGCTGACTCTGGCCAACATGCCTGACCATCCGGAAAGCGTACCGATCAATATGCTGGTGAAGGTTGAAGGCACGCCACTGGACTCGGTCGAGGACCTGGAGCCTTTTGATTTTATCCGTACCATCGCCGTGGCCCGGATTCTGATGCCGAAATCCCACGTCCGGCTTTCCGCCGGCCGTCAGCGCATGAATGAACAGATGCAGTCGATGTGTTTTATGGCCGGCGCCAACTCTATCTTCTATGGTGAGAAACTGCTGACCACCGACAATCCGGAAGCAGATTCCGACCGTCAGCTGTTCAACAAGCTGGGTATCAATCCGGAGCAGCGTGAAGAGGCTTCCGATGAAGCTCATGAGCAGGCGCTGCTCAGTCAGATTCAGGATCAGAAAAACGAGTCACTGTTCTACGACGCTTCCTGAGCCGGGCTGACAACAGATAAGGGATCGCCGAATGAGCGGCTTTGATCAGCTTGCAGAACAACTGCAGCTACGTAAGCAGCAACACCTGTATCGTCAGCGTCGGGTGCTGGAGTCTGCTCAGGGTCCCGAGGTGGTGGTCGATGGTCGCCGCTACCTGGGTTTCTGCAGTAACGATTATCTGGGACTCGCTAACCGGCCGGAGCTGATCAGCGCTTTTCAGCGAGCTGCCGATGAGTACGGTGTTGGCAGCGGCGCATCTCACCTGGTGAATGGCCACAGCCGGCTTCATCATCAGCTGGAAGAGGCGCTGGCAGATTTTACCGGCCGTCCCCGAGCGCTGCTGTTTTCCACCGGCTACATGGCCAACCTCGGTACCGTCAACGCCCTGATCGGCAGTAACGATGCGGTCTTCGAAGATCGCCTCAACCATGCCTCGTTGCTGGATGCCGGTCTGTTAAGCGGTGCCCGTTTCCAGCGCTATCTTCACAATGATGTCGAAAGTCTCAGAACACGTATGCAGCGCTCCACCGCTGATCGCAAACTGGTGGTGACCGATGGCGTCTTCAGCATGGATGGCGATCTGGCGGCATTGCCGGAACTCTGCCTGCAGGCTGAATCGGAAAATGGCTGGCTGATGGTCGATGATGCTCACGGCTTTGGCTGTCTCGGTGAGACCGGTGGCGGTTGTGTTGAGCATTTCGGTCTCAGTCAGCAGCAGGTACCGGTGCTGGTAGGGACACTGGGCAAGGCGTTCGGGACTTCCGGGGCTTTTGTGGCTGGCAGTGAAACCCTGATTGAAACACTGATCCAGTATGCCCGTACCTATATCTACACTACCGCAATACCGCCGGCGGTGGCGGCGGCGACACTGGCCAGTCTGAAGCTGGTCCGTGAGGGACAGGCGCTGCGACAGCAACTGGGTGTGCTGATCGATCGCTTCCGGCAGGGGGCAGCACAACTGGGGCTGACCCTGATGGATTCACCGACACCGATTCAACCGATTCTGATCGGCGATTCCGCCCGCGCCATGGCGATCAGCGAAGCGCTGGAGCAGCAGGGCATTTTCGTCGGTGCTATTCGGCCACCGACCGTCCCGGCCGGCAGTGCCCGGCTGCGGGTAACCCTCAGTGCGGCTCACAGCGAACAGCAGGTCGATCGCCTGCTGGATGCACTGGCGACAGCCGGAGGTGGCCAGCAGTGACGCTGTTCTCTGAAGTGACCGGCGACAGCGATAAACCGGCACTGGTATTGATGCACGGCTGGGGTATGCACAGTGCGGTCTGGCACTCCTGGCTGCCGTCGCTGACCCCTCATTTTCGGCTGTTAGCCATCGATCTGCCCGGCATGGGCCGGAGTGCCGGTATTCGGCCTGAACACTGGTCCGTCGAACAGCTGGCGGAGATGGTGCAGCAACAGCTGGGTCCCCGACTGCAAGGCCCTGCACTCTGGCTGGGCTGGTCACTGGGGGGCATCGTCGCCATGGAGCTGGCTCGCAGCCGGCCACAACTGGTCAGAGGCGTGATTACCGTCGCCAGCAATCCGTGCTTCGTGCAGCAAGACAACTATCCGTCAGGGATGCCGGCGGAGACCTTTGCCTCCTTCGGTGAGGAGTTGCGCCAGGACTGGCAGAAAACCCTGAATCGCTTTGTGATGCTGATGGCTCAGGGCAGTCAGCAACCGAAGCATGTCATCCGGCAACTGAAGTCGGTGCTGTCCCTTTACCGGCAGTGCCCACCCACCGGGCTGGTGCCGGCGCTGGAACTGCTGAACCGGGATTACCGGGCGCTGTTCGGTGCCGTTGAATGCCCCCGCTTACACCTGCTGGCCGAGTCGGATGCCCTGGTGCCGGCTGCAGTCGTGGACCAGCCGGCTCTGACCGGTTGTGGCGAGATCGTTTCCGATTGTAGCCATCTGCCGTTCCTGGATCAGCCAGAGGCGATGGCGGCGCGAATCGTTGATTTTCATGAGGAGCTGGCCGATGCCTGATGCACTGGCTGATAAAACGGAAAGAACATCCTCTATCGACAAACAACAGATAGCCCATTCGTTCAGCCGGGCGGCCGGGAGCTACGATTCCAGCGCCGCAGTTCAGCGTCAGGTGGGGCACAGGTTACTGGAGCGCGCTGCCCCGCTGCTGGCTGGCAGGGTGATGGATCTGGGCTGTGGCACCGGCTATTTCTCGTCGGCTGTTGCAGAAATTGACAGGGTTGAGCGGGTACTGGCACTGGACCTTGCCGAAGGGATGCTGAATTATGCCCGTGACCGACGTGGCGGGGCGAAGATTGACTGGCTGTGTGCCGATGCCGAACTGCTGCCGCTGGCGGACAGCAGTGTTGATGGCATATTCACCAGCTTTTCTATTCAGTGGTGCGAAAATCTGCCGGCCCTGTTTGCTGAGTTATGGCGGGTGCTGAAACCGGGCGGGACCCTGGCCTTTTCCAATCTGGGACCGGAAACACTGCACCAGTTGCGGGATGCCTGGGCGCAGGTCGACGACTATGTCCATGTGAATCGCTTTCAGTCACGACAGCGACTGCAACAGTCGCTGGCGGCATTTGAGCAGCTGTGGTTTGAAGAGCAGTCGATCGAGCTCGAATATCAGCGCCTGAAGCAGCTGACCGACGAACTGAAAGGAATCGGTGCTCATAACCTCAATCAGGGTCGGATTACGGGTCTTGCCGGCAGGCAGCGAATCCAGACTTTCCGGGCCGCCTATGAAGGGTTTCGCAAAGCCAATGGCATGTTACCGGCGACCTACCAGGTGTTTTATGGGCTGTATCGAAAGCCCTGATTTTCGCTGATTGTCACGGCAGCCCCGAGCCACTTTGGTAAGGAGTGGTTCGGGAAAATGCACAGAGAACCTGTACTGACAACGCTACTGAGAAAGAGATCTGGAAAAGAGAGACGAACCGGGGTGAAAAGATTCTTTATTACCGGCACCGATACCGATGCCGGCAAAACACTGATAACAGCGGCCATGCTTGAGGCCGCTGATCGGCAGGGCGCCAGAACGGCTGCCCTGAAACCGGTGGCCGCCGGTGCCGACGATACCGATGCCGGACCACGAAACGATGACGCGCTGATCCTGCAGCGCTACAGCAATCAGTCGCTGGCCTATGAACAGATCAACCCGGTCTTGCTGAAAGAAGCCATCGCCCCGCACATTGCTGCAGAACGCGAGGGCAAGCAGCTGACTTCGGAACGACTGGTGGGCTACTGCCGAGGTGCAATGATGCAGCCGGCCGATCTGATGCTGATCGAAGGAGCCGGTGGCTGGCGGGTACCGCTGAATCACCGGGAGGACCTGTCGGAGCTGCCGAAACGTCTGCAGTTGCCGGTGATCCTGGTGGTCGGTATGCGGCTGGGTTGTCTTAACCATGCCCTGCTGACGGCCGAGGCCATTGCGGCCGATGGCCTGCCGCTGGCGGGCTGGGTGGCTAATCGCGTCGACCCGCAGATGGACTGCTATTCGCAGAATCTGGAGACCCTGAAAATGAGAATCCGGGCTCCGTTGCTGGGGGAGGTGCCCTTTCTGGAGAGTGCTGAGCCGGAGCAGGCGGCTGATCATCTGTTGACCGGTGTCAACTACCTGTTGGGTAATGAATGACCAGCTGTCGATTCTGATCTATAATGGCCGCTGTCATACAGCTGATCGGAGGGTTCGGCGATGCAGATCCCCGCTTTAACTACATCGGTCTCAACCGCGCTGGGTGCCAATAATCGTGGTGGTGAGACGGTTCAGCGTACCGCTGCGGAAAACCGCGATGAGGGCCAGTCGGAAGAGAGCGTGCAGGCGACCGGTCGGTCCAGCAGCAGTGAAGCAACTCAGCCGGTTGAGCAGTCAACCTCAGAAACCGTTTCAGCGCAGAGCACCCAGGTCGTGACCTCCACCGACCAGGTGCTGGGAACCTCTCTGGGACTTGAGTCCGGCGGGCTGGGCCAGATAATCGATACTACTGCCTGATTCAATCAGGCGGACTAACTGACAAGAGAGGTGCATGTGGAAGCAGGCGTCTCCCTTAGTGGGTTACAGAACACTCTTCAGACCGTCGATGGCGTGCCGCGACGGTCTCTTTCTGATCCTGAACCTAATGCTTCAGCGTCTCCTGCTTCCTCTTCCTCCTCTTTAGTTTCACCTGGCACCGTACGGATATCTGCTGAAGCCGCTGAGGCTTCAGGCCGTGATGCGAGCGGAGGACACACCGAAGCCCATAGCGCTGCCGGCGGGGATCATCCGGGTCATCCCGTAAGCAGTTCATCGGCTGTTGAACAGCGAGCCGCTGACAGCACCGAAGAGGCCCGGGAACTGGCGGAGATTCGGTCACTCAGCAAGCGGGACCGGGAAGTCCGGGCCCATGAAGCGGCTCATGCAGCCGCTGGTGGCAGCATTGCCGGAGCACCGAGTCTGGACTATACCCGCGGGCCGGACGGTCGCTTATATGCCACCGCCGGTGAAGTCTCCATTGACACCAGTCCGGTCAGTGGTGATCCCCGGGCAACCATAGAAAAGGCCCGCACCATCATACAGGCGGCGCTGGCGCCGGCGAATCCTTCCCCTCAGGATATTCAGGTTGCTGCGCGCGCCCAGGCGATGCTGGTGGAAGCGCAGGCGGAGATTGCCCGCTCCGAGCCGGAATCCCTGGCACCAACAGAGTCCGGGGAAGCGGCTCAGCAGCAGGATGAGGATCAGCCGGATGAAAGTCCCGCCGCTGCGGAGCAGAACCGTGATACGGTTCAGGATCGACTGGCGCGTTCCCGGGAGCAGCGGGAAGCTTTTGCGGATCAGCTGCGTGAACTGAACAGCCGGGTCAGTGAAATTCAGCAGCGGGTTATCGAAACCGGTGCCATGCAGGGCATTGATTCACGCAGTACCTTTCTGGACCTGATCGTCTGACAGCGCTCTGTTTTGGTCAGCAGCAGACAGCGCTATTTCTCAGGTATTCGCTTTTCTGTGATTGCGGTCACTACAGCTGCCTGCAGACATCGACATCCCAGCGGCCTTCAGAGTGCTGGCGCCGTCGACAGCGCTCAGGGTTGCTGCAGGAAACGCAGTAGCAGGCGAGTGAACACCGCCGGTTTTTCGGCGTGGGGCCAGTGACCGGCGCCCTCGATGATCTTTGCCGACGCCTCAGGGAAGGCTCTGCCGATCGCGCCGCGATATGACTCGGTAATGTAGTCGGATTTAGCACCCTTGATAAACAGGGTTGGACCGGAATAGTGACCGCTGCCTTCCGGTGCTTCGATCAGGCTTTCATATTCCCGGTGCAGGCCATCCAGATTCATACGCCAGGCGAAATGGTCCTTGTCCCGGTAGAGGTTTTTCAGCAGAAACTGCCGAACGCCGGGCTCACTGACGTACTCCGACAGTGCCTGTTCCGCTTCCGAACGGCTGCGGATATGGGCGAGGTCAATGCTGTACAACCCCTGGAAGACATCGTCGTGGCCATGGCTGTAGCGAACCGGGGCTATATCGACCACCACCAGTTTACGAATCCGCCGGGGATGATCCAGCGCCAGCTGCATGGCGGCTTTACCACCCATGGAGTGACCCAGCAGCAGCACCTGGTCCAGCTGATGATCGTCGAGAAACTCCAGCAGATCGTCGCACATGGACGGGTAGTCCATGCGATCGCTCCAGGGGGAGCGACCATGATTACGGAGATCTATCGCCCAGACCTGGAAATGCTCTGACAATGCCCGGATCTGGGAACCCCAGTTCTCGAGAGTGCCGAACAGTCCATGCAGAATGACCAGGGGTTCACCCTGACCGCTGACCCGGTAATGGAGTTTCATCGACGATAAAGCCTGATCAGACGATAGCCAGCAGTTCGACTTCAAAGATCAGGGTGGAGTGCGGAGGGATGGCACCCTGGGCACCCTGGCTGCCGTAAGCCAGCTCAGAGGGAACACAGAGGCGCCACTTGGAACCGACACTCATCATCTGCAGCGCTTCGGTCCAGCCGGCAATCACGCCATTGACCGGGAATTCGGCAGGCTGACCACGATCTACGGAGCTGTCAAAGACGTTACCGTCGATAAAGGTTCCGTGGTAGTGGGTGCGAACGGTGGCGCTGGCAGAAGGCTTGTCGCCACTGCCTTCAACCAGTACTTCGTACTGCAGGCCGGATTCGGTGACCTTAACACCCTCTTTCTTAGCATTCTCTTCCAGATACTGTACACCGGCGGATGCGGCGGCTTTCGCCTCTTCCTGGGCACGGGCCTGCATCTTCTGCTGCAGTTCCTGGAAGGCGGCCTGGAGATCGGCTTCGGAGACAGGGGCTGCCACGCCGGCAAAGGCGTCGGCCAGACCGGCCTGAACCAGTGCGATATTCAGACCGTCGATGCGGTTGCCTTTCAGCTGATCGCCCATCTGGCGACCGATGCCGTAGCTTACAATTTCTTCGTTGGTTTTAGGTGTTGGCTTGTCGGACATGGAATCCTGCTCATTTCAGGTTGAAAAGCGGCGATTATAGCAGTTCCGGCGATCCTGCTGGTTACAGATTCTGTTGAAAATGTGCTTTGACTGTAAAAAATATTTAACTTACTATGCGCGCCTTAACGGGAGTCTGCTTGATGCATTATCAGAATTGCTACAACCTGGTCGCAATAGGGGGCTGGTGCTGCTCAGCAGGCTGTCGTTATGTTTCAATCATGCACGGTCTCAGCTCCCGCTTTTTCGAAAGCGGACTGGTCAGTAGCCTGACCGCTTTGCTCAACCCTTCCTCTCTCAGACCGCTTACCCTCTCCGCGCCGGAAAAAGCCGCCCGCCACTGAAAATCATTTTCTCTGGTCTGTTAATCGGTTTTTTTCTGAGGTTGTAATGAAAGTACGTCTGATGGAGCTTCTGGCTCTGATTGAAGGCTGCCTGCTGGCGGCGCTGGGTGTGGTGTTTCTGAAAAGCAGTGGCCTGCTGGCCGGTGGGACAACAGGGCTGGCGTTGCTGGCCGATCACTGGTCTGAGAGTCTGGGCTTCGGCCAGTTGTTTTTTCTGCTGAACCTGCCGTTTTATCTGCTGGGGCTGAAGTTTCTGGGGCGCGGTTTCCTGCTTCGGACCTTCTTCAGTGTCACCCTGATGTCGCTGATGACCGATGTGCTGGTGGGGCTGCTGGAGATTCGCATCCCCGATCCGGTACTGGGGGCGACCATTGCCGGCGTGCTGCTGGCCTTCGGGATGGTGTCACTGTTTAAAGCCGGCGGCTCACTGGGCGGGATCAATATTCTCGGGTTGTTTCTGGCGCAACGCTACGGCATTGCCACCGCCAGAACCATCTTTATCGCTGACTTGCTGGTGATGGCGCTGTCGCTGTTGTTATTCGGCTGGCAGATAGTGCTCTATTCGGTGATCTGTGTGGCTGTGCTCGGTTTTGTCCTCAGCCGGCGTGTCCGGCCGGCACCCTCCGCCCCGACAAAAAACGGGGCGGAACCGGCCTCGGATAAGCCGCTGAGCGCCTGAGCCGAATACCGGTTAAGGCCGCTCTCAGGGATCGATCATCATCAGACTGGGGTTGATACGAGCGTTGTTGAGGCTGACGCCCCAGTGCAGATGCGGACCGGTGACTCTGCCAGTGGCGCCGATGGTGCCCAGCTGCTGGCCGCTGTCGACCCGGTCACCGACGTTAACGTCGATACGGTTCATATGGCAGTACATGGTCGTCAGGCCAAGGCCGTGATCGAGAATGACCGTGCGACCGTTAAAGAAGTAATCGCCGGTCGCAACCACCGTCGCGGCGGCCGGGGCGATAATCGGCGAGCCTTTCGGTGCGGCGATATCGAGGCCGCTGTGGGGCTTGCGAGGCTGGTCATTAAAAAAACGGCGCAGACCGAAGGGGCTGCTGTACGGGCCCTGTGCTGGCTTCAGTAAGCGGGTGACCGGGGTGTCAGTTTCTGACCAGTTGGCCAGGGCAGTCAGGATTTCCTGCTTCTCGCGGTTGATACGGGTCATATCCAGCTTCGTGGGATTCACCTTGCGCTTGTTCTTGATGGTCAGGCGCTGCTCCCGGTATTTTTTATTGCCGACACTGAACTGCAACGGGCTGCCGTCTACGCTGACCTGTTCGGTGCCGGCTTTAACGCTGAGAGGAATGCCGACGATGGCGACCCAGTTCGCCTGCTCTGCCCAATGGGTATCCTGTGCGGAAACAACCATAACCCGATGCTTACGGTAGCGTACATCCGGTGGTTCCGGACCGTCGTTGGTGAGCGGCAGCTGGACAATACCACCGGCCACGGCGGCGGTATCCGGCAGCTCCAGTGCCTGCAGGCTGAGACTGGCAAGCAGCAGAGGCAGGGACAAAAGTAACGATTTCATCAGGCGACATCCTCGTTCCGGTTGGTGTCGGTAATTACTTCGGTGACCTGGCAACGCAGACCACCACGAGCGAGCCTGGCCCGGATAGTCTGGCCGGCGCTCGCTTCTGCGGCATTTCGTATGATCTGGCCCCGATCATCGGAGACGATGGCGTAGCCCCGCTCCAGGGTCGCCAGCGGACTGACGGTATTCAGGGCATGGGCCTGAGCGCTCAGCCGCAATCGCTGCTTTTCCAGCAACTGCTCCAGGCTGCGCTGCAGGCGTTCTCCGAGCTGTTGCTGGCGTTGCCTCAGCTGTTCGATCTGTTGTTCCGGTGAGCGCAGTTGCAGCCGGCTGTCCAGGTGAGACAACTGCTGCTGGCTGTGGTTCAGGCGCTGGCGGATACGGCCGATCAGTCTCAGTTCCAGCTCATCCAGACGCTGGGCCTGTTCCTGCAGGCGTTGTCCGGGATGACGCAGGCGCTGGCGGAGCGCGTTCAGCTGCAGGCGGCAGAGTTCATTGCGACGCTGCATCTGGCGTACCAGCATATCCTCGTAGCCGAGGAACTGACCGGCCAGGGTCAGGCGATCGGGGCTCAGTTGTTCGGCCGCTGCGGACGGGGTGGGGGCCCGCAGGTCGGCGACAAAATCGCTGATGCTGAAATCGATCTCATGGCCGACGGCGCTGACCACCGGTATCTCGCTGGCGCTGATTGCCCGGGCCAGGGCTTCATCGTTAAAGGCCTGCAGGTCCTCCAGCGAACCACCGCCGCGGCCGATAATCAGGACATCGCAACGTCGGTCCCGGTTGGCCAGCGCCAGAGCGCCGATCAGCTGCGATGGCGCATCCTCGCCCTGAACGGCAGCCGGATAGATGCTCACCGGAATCGCCGGAAAACGGCGTCGGAGCACGCTGAGGATGTCGCGGATGGCGGCGCCGGTGGGGGAGGTGATCACCCCGATATGCTTCGGCAGCCCGGGAAGTTCCCGCTTGCTGGCCGGGTCGAACAGCCCTTCTGCGTCCAGTCGTGCTTTCAGGGCTTCAAATGCGGCCTGCAGGGCGCCGGCGCCGGCTTCCTCCAGATAGTCGCCGATCAGCTGAAACTCACCACGGCCTTCGTAGAGGCTGACCCGGGCCCGGAGCCGGACACGGTCACCGTTCTTCGGTCGGTACTTCAGGAAACGGTTACGGTTTCTGAACAACGCACAGCGAACCTGGGCGCTGTCATCCTTAAGGGTGAAATACCAGTGGCCGGAGCCGGGGCAGACGAAATTGGAGATTTCGCCCTCGACGGTCAGCAGCGGAAAGCCCTGTTCCAGCAGCTGGCGGACCTGACGGTTCAGCTCGCTGACACTGAGCGCGGGTGGATCATTTCGGGTCACAGTCTGTTCCGGGTGTCACTGAAAGGTTTCTGAATTATCGGCGGATAGCGACCATTCATGGTATACCGGTCGTCAGTGTTTTTGTACGTCGCCGGCTGTTTTTTCCGGTAAATCGTCAAGGGGCCGGATCAGTCTGAAGCTGAGGTTGATCCGCACGCCTTCAAGCTGCCGTTTCGGCAGGGCATGCAACCAGTGGTGCTGGGTGCTGCCGGCCATCAGCAGCAGTGAGCCATGAGCCGGCTCCAGCTGCAGTTTCAGGGTTCGCTGTTTTTTATGTCGCAGACAGAAAGCCCGGGCGACGCCCAGGGTCAGAGTGGCGAGAACCGGATTATTACCCAGTTCCGGCTCATTGTCGCTGTGCCAGCCGACGCTGTCCTGGCCCGAGCGATACAGGTTGGCCAGCACTCCGTTGAAGCGATAACCGGTGGTCTGCTGAATACGGTAGCGAAGCTCTGCCAGCTCCGGGATCCAGGGCAATGGCTGCAGGTCAAGTCCGGAATAACGATAGTGGGCCTCTTCGTCCCCGTACCAGGCCTGCAGGCGGGGGATCTTCACCTCCCGACCGAACAGGGTGATCCGGTCCTGGCGCCACTGCAGGTTCTGTTGCAGGCGCTCCAGAAAATGATCAGCCTCTGTTGGGCACAGAAAGCTGGCGTCGTAACTCAGTTCCCCGTCCGCTATTTCGATCGGCTGCAGGCTCATGGGTTCACCGCTGCCCCGCTCAGTGAATCGGAGCCTGCTCCAGCCATTCCCGGAGCGGCCGCGCCAGCGCCTCGCTGATATCGATCCGGTTGGATGGGTGGGGGATGGTGGTTGTGGTGACAACATCGGCCACGCGTTGCAGTTCCTGCCAGGCCTGATCGGCGAAGATTCCGTGTACACCGATGCAGCAGCCGCGTCGCAGATCGCCGTTCTGCAGCTGGCCCAGAGTGCTGAGCATGGTCCGGCCGCTGGAGATGATGTCGTCCACCAGCACCGGAGTATAGTCTTGCCAGTCCCTCAGTTCCGGTACGGTGACTTCCACATCGCGATCACCGTGGCGGATTTTCTCCATCACCAGACAGGGGGCGCCGGCCAGTTCAGCGACTTCAGACACCCACTGCTCGCTTTCACTGTCAGGACCGATAAACAGGGGCTTTTCGACCTGGCTGCGAACCCAGCTGGCGATCAGCGGTGCCGCCCGTACCACCCGGCTGGGGATGCTGTAGACCTCATCAAGCGAATGAATGCGATGCAGGTGAGGGTCGACGGTGACCAGAAAGTCCACATAGTCGGACAGCAATCGGGCGAAGGGGCGGGCGCTGACGCACTCGCCCGGACGGAAACGAATGTCCTGGCGCATGTAGCTGAGGTATGGAGTCACCAGAGCGATGCTGGCAGCTTCCAGCTCCCGCAGCGTTTCCGCCAGAAACAGCAGCGGCAGAATCTTGTCATTGGGCTGGAACAGATTACAGAGAATGATGCAGCTGCGCCCCCGGCAGTCGCTGTCGACCCGCAGATAGGATTCAAGATCCGGAAAGTTGCGGCGGTTCAGCTGGCCTGGCTCGGCGCCGGTCAGCCGCGCCAGCTGATCGGCCAGTTGCGGGTCACTGTCAAGGTTAAAAAGCAGCGCTGTCATTCGGTCTCTGTCCTTATCCGCAAAATGGGTTGCCACGGTGCATCAGCACAGTGCGGCTCGGTTATGGTCAGGATAATGTAATCACCTGGCCGTGAGCATTCAAACAGGAAACGGCATAATCCAGTTCTCCGGGACTTTCTGCATGGATTGTCAGCAGGGTTTCGCCCCGACTCACCTGATCACCGAGTCGGCAGTAGATGACCAGGCCGGCCGCCGGATCGGCGGGGGCTCCGGCCAGTTTAGCGATCTGTGCCAGCTGGCGGTTATCGATATCGCTGACGGTGCCCTTCACCGGTGACACCATATTATAGCGATAGGGCGCCACCGGCGGTTGTTTCAACCCTCCCTGGGCTTCACAGATATCCCGGAACTTCTGCCAGGCCTTGCCGGAATCGATCAGTGCAATCGCCTGGCGAAACCCTTCGTCCACTGCCGCTTTGCCGCCCATTTCAAGCAGCGCACCGGCGACCTCTGCCGCCCGGATCTTCAGGTCCAGAGGTGCATCATCTCGATTCTGCAGCACGGCGAGGATATCCCAGGCTTCAAGTGCCGGGCCGATACCCCGGCCCACCGGCTGAGAGCCATCGCTGGTCATGATACGGATTTTCAGCCCAAGGGTGGTGGCAACGTTGCTGAACAGCTCCGACAGTCTTTTCGCCGAGGCCTGATCGCGGACCTTGGCGGTGGTACCGACCGGAATATCGATCAGCACGTGGCTGGCGCCGGCGGCAATCTTCTTGGACAGCACCGAAGCGATCAGCTGGCCCTCGCTGTCGATCTCCAGTGCCCGCTCTATCCGGATCAGCATATCATCGGCCGGGCTCAGCCGGACGGATCCTCCCCAGGCCAGACAGCCCCCCTGAGTTCTGACCACATCACGGATCTGCTCCAGGCTGAGGCGGACGTTGGTCAGCGTCTCCATAGTGTCGGCGGTACCGGCCGGGGAGGTGATGGCTCTGGACGAGGTTTTCGGCATAATCAGGCCGGCAGCGGCCAGGATCGGCACCAGAATCGGGGTGGTACGGTTACCGGGCAGACCGCCGACACAATGTTTGTCCACCACCAGCGGCTGATCCCAGTGCAGCTGGCTGCCCGCTTCCACCATTGCGCGGGTGAGGCTGACGATCTCTTCGCAATCCAGCTGGCGATCACCGCAGGCAGTGATAAAAGCGGCCAGGTGAACATCGGCATAGAGGCCGGCAGCGATATCGGTGACGATACTACGGATCTGATCGGCGTCCAGTTTGTGGCCGAATACTTTAGCCCGGACATGAGACAGCGACTGCAGTGGTCGGGGATGGCAGACCCAGACCTGATCGCCTTCGCTCAGCTGCATACGTCGCCAGGCAGAATCGGACAGGCCGATCTGCTGCTCTTTCAGCAGCTCGCTGTGGACGATATGGAGGGTGGCGATAATCCGTCGCTGACCGCTCTCCACCTGTACCCGGGACAGTGCGGAGAAGCCTTCGGAACGGCAGACGTGACTGTCGGCCCGCAGGTAGATGGTCAGCTCCTGATGGGTGTCGATACCGATTCTGCGGGCGTTCAACGGCAGCAGATGTTCGCCCTGGCTGTGAGTCATCGGATCAGTGCTCGCTCCCGGCGCCAGTTTGAGTTCAACTAAAACTATTATGACTTTCAGTTGGTTACTGTTAAGTATAGTCGCAGGCTGGCGGCCGGTAGCGGCCCCCGGAGCCGGCAAAAGTCAGGTGTGACGGTCTGAATAAGTTGCTAGAATGCCCTCTGTTTTCGGTGCCGCTCCGGTGCCGGCGGAGCAACAGCAGAACGCAGAGCAGAGAACACAGAGTATGGAACGCAGGTATCGACTGGTTATTTCCTGCCCCGACCGTCTGGGCATCGTCGCCATGGTCAGTAATTTTATTTCCAGTCACGGGGGCTCTATCGGCGACGCCCATCAGTACTCAGACCGTGCCAGCGGCTGGTTCTTTATGCGCTATGAGATCATGGCTGACAGCATGAAATTCTCGCTGGAGGAGATCGAGCAGGCGTTCCAGCCGATTGCCCAGTCTTTCAATATGACCTGGCGTATAGATGATTCGGCCCGGCCAAAACGAGTGATGCTGATGGCCAGCCGTGAAGCCCACTGTCTCTCGGATCTGCTCTATCGTTATCACAGTAAAGAACTGGACTGTGAAATTCCCTGTGTTATCTCCAATCATGAAGACTTACGTAGCATGGTGGAGTGGCATGGAATTCCCTATCATCACGTGCCGGTAAACCGTGACAACAAGGCTGAGTCTTTTTCCCGGGTACGGCAGCTGGTGCAGGAATATGATATCGATACTATTGTGCTGGCCCGCTACATGCAGATTCTGCCGCCGGAGCTCTGCCATGAGTACGCGTGTCGGGTGATTAACATTCACCACAGCTTTCTGCCATCCTTTGCGGGAGCAAAACCGTATCACCAGGCCCATGAGCGCGGAGTGAAACTGATCGGTGCGACCTGTCATTATGTGACGGAAGATCTGGATGCCGGGCCGATCATCGATCAGGATGTGATTCGTATTACCCATACCGATGAAACCCGGGATATGGTAAGACTGGGGCGGGATGTCGAGAAAACGGTGCTGGCTCGTGGGCTTCGCTGGCATCTGGAAGACCGGATTCTGGTTCACGGTAATAAGACAGTGGTATTCAACTAGCCGCTTTCGGAGAGCCCGTCGCGAAATTTGAGGCTCGTCCGGAGCGAACGGGAATTTATCTGTTGCGTAGAAGGAGCAGCAAAAAATGTTGAGATCCGTAAAAGTTCAGGACTATATGTCAACCAAGCTGGTTACATTCAAGCCTGAGACCGACCTGTTTGAAGCGATCGAAGTATTTACCGAACACAATATTTCCGGTGCTCCTGTGGTGGATGACCGTGGTGAAATGATCGGCATGCTGTCGGAAGTGGACTGCCTGAAGAGCATTCTCAGCTACACCTACCATGAAGAGGAACACGGCGGCCGGGTCGGTGATTTTATGACCGACAGCGTGGACACCGTTGAGTTCGATGAGGATATCGTCAATCTCGCCAACCAGTTTATCGACGGCCCGCGGCGCCGTTTCCCGGTACTTAAAGAGGGCAAGCTGGTCGGCCAGATCAGTCGTAAGGACGTGTTGCGGGCGGTTAAGGATTTCGTTTCCAGCAACTGAATCCTGCGCCGGGAGCAACGATCCGTTGCTCCCTGACTCCCCCCGGCGGGCCCTGCCTTTCCCGCCGCCAATCTGCCACCGGCCGCGACCGGCAGGGCAGCCGGAATTCGTTTTTCGCCGGACAGAATCGACCGCTTTGTGGTAAGCTCAGCGCAAATTATCAGCGCTGCCGACCGGCCCGGATCTGTTATCAGCCGACAATCGATAGCTGCGCTCTCGTCAGAATCAGCAGAGTATCATCCGAGCAGCCTATGAGCGGTCTTTTTCCCGAACAACCTGTTCTTTTCTACCCGTCCCTGGCCGCTCGCTATGGGACCGAAGAGGCTGTGCTGCTGGCGATCTATCACGATTTTGCCCGTCATCACGGCGCTGTCGATGCAGAAGGTCAGAACTATTTTCTGGCCCGGCGCCATGAATGGCGCCATCTGGTCTCTTTCTGGGATGAAGACCGGCTGGCTGAAATTACCGGCAGCCTGGTGAACCAGGGGGTGATTGAGGCTGAATTCAATGCCAATGGCAGTATTCGGGTGACGCTGTACAGCCAGCCGCTGAGCGGAGCGGTTGCCGGGCAGGAAAACTCAGCCGCAGATACTGAGCCTGCCGGAACGGTGGCCAGAACCGACCAGAGTGCTTTGGATTCGGGGCAGTCTGCCGTCAGCGAACCACCGTCTTCCGGTGGTCAGCTGCGCCAGGCGGTAAAGGAGGCGCGTGCCGCGATCAGTGAAAAGCGGGCTCGGAGCAGTACCGCCGGTGTTTCGCAGCCGGCTGCAGGTCCGATATCCGGGCGGGGATCTGAGTCGCAGCCCCGGAAAAAGTTGCCTGAGCCCTCGGGGGCCTGGCAGGCATTGCAGCAATCCCGTCGGGCGGCTGCAGAGCCGGCCGTCGGCAGCTCTATGCTACAGCGGGGTCCGGCCCCCAGCTTCGGTGGCAGCGTCGGCTGGAGTCGGCCGAAGGATGAGCTGGAAGTACTGTTCGATCAGCAGGAGAAGCGCAATCAGACTCTCCATGAGATGCATGCCGACTGGCAGCCCGACAACACCACCCAGCATTTGCTGAAAAAACAGAATATCCCGCCGGAATTTGCCGAAACGCTGATTGATGAGTTTGTCACCTACTGGTCCATGCGTGACCGTAAGGAGGCTTCATGGGATCATCTGTTTATCCGGCTGGTTAAGAAACAGTGGGTAAAAGAGCAGACCCGTCAGGGCCGACTGGCGCGTAGTGGCGATCAGGATTCTTCAGAGGTCAAAGGTGAAAGATATCAACCAAATCATCGCGCAGAGAAGCGCGAGCGGATCACCCGGGAAGTCATGGACATCAACAACATCGACTGGTGAGTCCGAACAGGCGCAGCGGCAGGACCCGATCAGTCCGCTGACCAAGACCCTGGTCAACATGGTCTTCGCCCGTTTTATGACGATCTACGGGCACAAATTTAAAAGCGTATTCGATAACGAAAACGAGATCCGTATCGCCAAGCGAGAGTGGGCACTCAGCCTGCGTGATTACACGGAACAGGAGCTGGTTGCCGCCGTCGACCGCTGCAAAGAGGAGTACGTGTGGATGCCCACCATCTCCGAATTTCTGGCGGTGCTGAAAAAGGGGATGGATGATCTCGGCCTGCCGTCGGCACTGAAAGCCTACCGGGAAGCCTGCGAGTACAGCGACGACCCCCGCAATCATGACTGGAGTCACCCGGCGGTCTATTTTGCCGGCCGGGAAAGCGACTGGTTCCGGCTTCGCACCGAGGAAAAGTCGCGGGTGTTCGGAGACTTCGAGGCTAACTATCGACGGATCTGTCAGCGTGTGCTGGCCGGTGAGAAGCTGGAAGTGCCCTTGCCTAAGGGGCTGCCGGACAAGTCGTCCAATACCCTGGCGACCTTTATTCAGCAGTGGGGCGAAGCCAACAACGTCACCCCGGAGCAGGCGGCGACGCTGCTGTTTTATCTGCAGAAGCCGAAAGGCAGCCCGGTCAGGGCGCACTTTAAGGCGCATGCAGAGGAGCGGCTGAAAGCCTGGGGGCTGACGCTGGAACTGCCGGAGGATTATCGCGGCTGAGTCGGGGCGGGCGAACTTCAGCCCGGCGACTGAAAGAAGGCCCCGATGGCACGGGACAGGTCTTCGCCGCGTTGCGGGTCCCGGAAGCTGCTCATGATCGGTTCCCGCATCCCGGGGACAAACACCAGGTCTCTGACCATCAGGTTAAAACTCTGCTGACCGGCGCTGTTGATTGCCAGCCGGTCCATAAACAGCCGCCGTATCTGCTCATCTCTGAGTTCCTGCCAGCAGCGGCTGGCGATCGCCGCCAGTACCTCTATCTCCGGCCCGAAGCGGCTCTCCAGCACCCGTTGCAGCGCCTGCCGGCGAATCTCTTCAGAATGGCTCTGGGACAGCGCTCTCAGCAGGGCTCCCACCAGGTTCGGCGTGGTTTCCGGCAACCTCAGTTCCTGTTGCAGGCGCTGATCAAGCGCCGATGACAGACGGTGGCCCGGAATTTCATGCTCCAGTCCGGCGCAGAGGGCCTCCAGTGGCGTGACAGGCAGTTTATCGATGGCGCCGGTCAGCAGGGCATCGTTGCCGCGTTCATCCAGTCTGGCCACCACATCGGCGATACCCTGCAGTCCCAACTGATCCCAGTGTTCAAATCCGCGCAGACCGCTGAAATACTCACGGGCCGGCTCGTAGTACCCGGACGCCGGCTGTTTCAGAATACGGGTGGCTCTGGCATGAAAGGCGGCCATCTTTTCCTGATCGGGAGTGAAGGAAAAAGGGTTATCCTTCAGCGGATCCCGCTCGCCGTCCTGATCCAGCAGCTGACTGCCCACGATCTTTGCCAGCCGGTTGAGAAAATCATCCCGTGCCGCCTGAACCAGCAGACCCTGTTCGTCGAGCGGAAACTTCAGGAACCAGATCTGATGCTGACCTGCTTCCCGGGGGTTCCAGATCATGATGCCCAGCCAGGCATGTTGCACCAGTGGCAGGGGGTAGGGGATCTCTGCCCGTTCGAACTTCTGAAACTGCTCCTGGCTGAGCTTGCTTATACGCCGGCCCATATCGAAAATGCGGAAACTGGCATCGGTGGAGCGAAGAAAATCGGTCAGGGTCTGGATACTGTTCATAAGCGCTGCAACAACGGACCTTTACTGGAGCTGGCGTTTGCCAGGGTGCTATGATGTGGCGGCATTTTAGCATCCATCAGCAGGGATCGGGACTATCAGTTCGGTGCATAGCGAAAGTTTTCCACAGCCGGGGGACTCCCCCTGGTTCCTGTACATCATCGAGACCCGGGGCGGCAGGTTGTACACCGGCATCACCACCGACCTGCAGCGCCGCTGGCAACAGCATCTCACTGGTCGCGGTGCGAAGTTCTTTCGCTCCGACCCTCCCGATCGGCTGGTTTACAGCAGCGGTTTTCCGGACCGTTCCACTGCGACTCGGGAGGAACTCCGGATCAAGAAGCTCAGTCGCAAAAAAAAACTGGAACTAATTGACTCAAAACAAGCGACTACGACTATCTTACCCGGTGTTTAATTAGCGAATGTGATTATAATGGGCTGATTCGAACAGGGAACTGAAGGACACAGGTTTGAAGCAGTCACTTTCAGCACTTGCCAATTCCATGCTGGGCAGTCTCCGGGACCTGGCGCCTATCATTCTGGTTATCGCCTTCTTTCAGCTGGTGGTACTGCAACAGCCGTTGCCGGATCTGCTGGGATTATTCATCGGTGTGATCTTCGTGGTGCTGGGCCTGACGTTTTTTATCTTCGGGCTGGAGATGGGCCTGTTTCCCATCGGCGAATCCATGGCTCATGCTTTCGCTCGTAAGGGCAATGTGGTCTGGTTACTGGTGTTTGCTTTCGCGCTCGGGTTCGGCACCACTGTTGCGGAGCCTGCGCTGATTGCGGTGGCGTCGGAGGCTGCTGCTGTAGCAGCCGAGGGCGGGATGATTATCGATAGTAGCGAAGCCCGGGGTTCCTACGCCAGCGGTCTGCGTTTTACCGTGGCGCTGTCGGTGGGGCTGGCTATTGTGCTGGGTGTTCTGCGAATTCTTAAGGGCTGGCCGATTCAGTATCTGATCATCGGTGGTTACATCCTGGTGGTAATCATGACCTTCTTCGCCCCGGAAGAGATAATCGGTATCGCTTACGATTCCGGTGGGGTGACCACATCCACCATTACGGTACCGCTGGTTACGGCACTTGGTGTCGGTCTGGCGTCCTCGATTAAAGGTCGTAATCCGATGATTGACGGCTTTGGCCTGATTGCCTTCGCGTCGCTGACGCCGATGATTTTTGTGATGGCTTACGGGATGGTGATCTGATGGAACTGCTCTCTGGTCTGCTGTCGATTCTGTTGTCGACGATTAAGGATGTGCTCCCCATTGCCGGGATTATCTTCGGTTTTCAGCTGCTGGTGATCCGTCGGCCGATTCCCAATCTGAAACGGGTATTGATCGGATTCGGCTACGTTATTCTGGGTCTGGCGCTGTTCCTGCTCGGGCTCGAAAAAGCGCTGTTTCCGGTCGGGCGGCTGATGGCCGAGCAGCTGACAAATCCGGAGTTTATTCGTCAGGGGGCGGACGCGGTGGCCCTGCACTGGGCAGATTACTACTGGGTCTATATCTTTGCTTTTGCAATCGGCGCCAGTACCACTATTGCTGAACCCTCGCTGATCGCGGTGGCCATCAAAGCCAATGAGGTCTCGGGGGGCGCTATCGGGGTCTGGGGCCTGCGGATTGCTGTGGCGATTGGTGTGGCGGTTGGCATATCGCTGGGGACTTACCGAATCGTGACAGGACTGCCGATTCACTACTTTATTATCGTCGGTTATATCATCGTGGTGATTCAGACCTACTTCGCGCCACGGATGATCATTCCGCTGGCTTACGACTCCGGCGGTGTTACCACCTCCACCGTAACAGTGCCGTTGGTGGCCGCGCTGGGGCTGGGTCTTGCCGAGACCGTGCCCGGACGCAGTCCGCTGATTGACGGTTTCGGGCTGATCGCCTTTGCCAGTCTGTTTCCGATTATGTCAGTGATGGCATATGCCCAGCTGTCTGAGATGCTTCAGGCCAGAAATCGAAAAAAGAACCGACAGGCGACCTGACTCCTGTCCATGACTGAATCCCGATGGCGCTGCCATCGGCTGTAAAACACAGCGCATCAGGAGAAAACCTATGCACTTTAAACTGATCGTCGCGTTTGTGAATGACTCGGAATCCGACAAGGTGATGGAAGCGGCCCGGGACGCCGGCGCAACCGGGGCGACCATTATTAACAATGCCCGTGGCGAAGGTCTTAATAAGTCGAAGACCTTCTTCGGACTGACTCTGGAAACTCAGCGGGATGTGGTGCTGTTTATTGTTGAGGAACACCTGTCTCGTAATATTCTGGAAACCATAGCCGAAGTAGGGCGTTTCGATATAGAGCCAGGCACGGGCATCGCGATTCAGATCGATGTGGAAGATGCCGTCGGTGTCGCCCATCAGGTAGAAAAACTGTCCCGTTCAATTGAGGATGAGATATGAGCGAGAAGAAGGTAGTCCGTACCCGCGACATAATGAAGCAGAACTTTACTCTGGTGGACGGGCTGATCACCGTAAAGGAGGCGCTGGAGCAGTGCCGACAGCAGCAGGTGAGTGTACTGATCGTCAGAAAACGGCACGACGACGATGAGTTCGGACTGGTGCTGCTATCCGATATCGCCAAGCAGGTGGTGGCCAAAGACCGCTCGCCGGATCGGGTGAATATATACGAAATCATGGCAAAACCGGTAATTGGTGTTGATCCGGGGATGGATGTTCGTTATTGCGCTCGTCTGTTTGAAAACTTTGGCCTGTCGGTGGCGCCGGTTATCGATAACGGAGAGGTGAAGGGGGTCGTCAGCTACGATGAGATCGTGCTGGATGGTCTGCTCTGAACGACGGTTAACTTCTGATACAGCAGACGCTGCCGCTCAATGCGGCAGTGTCAGGCTCTCATCAAACTGACGGATCAGTGACAGCAGAGTGCTGCAGTCCCGGGTCAGCTCTTTAAAACTCTCTTCGGCAATTGCATGGACATTGCAGTTACCCGGCAGCGGCAGGTTACCGTTCAGCAGTTCCCGCATTCGGGGGATCAGAATCCACTGCATCCATTCACTGAGGCTCAGCGTGTCGACGCAGAAGGGTTCGGTGCTGGCCAGGGCTTCGGCTTCTGGTGGTTCGATGCTCCAGAGATCGAGCAGGCGCATCTCCTGCTCGATTTCATTTAACAGCTGTCGAACCCGCTGATTGCGGTCGATCATCTGTCAGCGCCCCCGGGAGGCTTTCAGGGTATCGGCGATCAGGAATGCCAGCTCCAGCGCCTGATCGGCGTTGAGCCGCGGATCGCAGTGGGTGTGATAGCGATCTGCGAGGTTAGCCTCGGTGATCTGATAGGCACCACCAATGCACTCGGTGACATTCTGGCCGGTCATCTCGAAATGAACCCCGCCGGCACAGCTGCCTTCGGCGGCATGTACTTCGAAGAATCCTTTCATCTCTTTCAGAATGCTGTCCACCGACCGGGTCTTGTAGCCGCTGGAGGCCTTGATGGTGTTACCGTGCATCGGGTCACAGCTCCACAACACCTGGCGACCTTCGGCCTGAACACGACGGGCCAGCGGAGCCAGTGCGTCAGTAACCTTGTCGGCACCCATCCGGGAGATAAGGTTGAGGCGGCCGGGCTGATTGTCGGGGTTGAGAATATCGATCAGACGGATCAGCTCGTCGGCATCCATCGTCGGGCCCACCTTGACGCCGATCGGATTGCAGACCCCGCGCAGGAATTCGACGTGAGCCCCGTCCAGCTGACGGGTGCGGTCGCCGATCCACAGCATATGGGCGGAACAGTCGAACCAGCCGCCGCTGATGCTGTCTTCCCGGGTCAGTGCCTGTTCGTAATTGAGTAGCAGTGCCTCATGGGAGGTGTACAGAGAGGTTTCACTGATCTGGGGGGTGTTGGCGCCGCTGATACCGCAGGCTTCCATAAAGGCCAGTGCCTGGTCGATATCATTGGCCAGTTCCTGGTACTTGTTGCCGAGCGGGCTCTGTTGGACAAAATCCAGGTTCCACTGATGGACCTGGGTGAGATCTGCCAGACCGCCCTGAGCGAAGGCTCTGAGCAGGTTCTGAGTAGCAACTGACTGATAGTAGGCGTCCAGCAGTCGCTGGGGATCCGGAACACGGGCTTCAGCGGTGAAATCGATATCGTTGACGATATCGCCCCGATAGCTGGGCAGCTCTTTGCCGTCGATAGTCTCGGTATCCGCGGAACGGGGTTTGGCGAACTGTCCGGCCATGCGACCGACCTTAACAACCGGGCAGCTGCCGGCAAAGGTCAGTACCACCGCCATCTGCAGAAGTACCTTGAAGGTGTCGCGAATCTTATCGGCATGAAACTCGGCAAAACTCTCGGCGCAGTCTCCCCCCTGCAGCAGAAAAGCGCGTCCGGCGGTGACTTCGGCCAGCTGCTCCCGCAGCGAGCGTACTTCACCTGCAAACACCAGTGGTGGACGAGTCGCCAGAATGGACTCGACCCTGTTGACAGTCTGTGGATCGGGGTAGTTGGGCTGTTGCAGGATTGGTTTGCTGCGCCAGCTGTCGGGAGACCAGGAACCCATAATCGTAATGCCTTATCTATTCTATCGCATAAAAAAACCGGGACTGCTTAGTGTACGCGCTGGCCTGGCAGATACAAGTTACCGGTGGCGAAAAATAGCCCGGGGTGGGGGCATATCCTGACCGGCGGTCACAGCAGCCGGTCGGGGTGGCAGTGAAGGTCGGGGGGATGGCGATCAGGGTCTGGCGGTAGTGCGAATGCCGCTCAGGTTTTTGAAGGAGGTTTCCCGGGCGGTATCGAGAAAATCCCGCATAAATTCTGCATTTTTCTGATCTTCCCGAATGGCCGCATGGAGCGTCGACCAGACCCCGCGCGAGGTCAGTGGTCGGACGGCAACGTAATCCCGCTCCAGATACTCGGTCAGGGCCCAGCTGGGCAGGGCGCTGACGCCGCGACCACTGGCCACCAGCTGCAGCATCATCACGGTCAGTTCTGCGGTTCGAACCTCGTTGGGTTCAATATCGGCGGGGTCGAGAAAGCGGGTGAAGACATCCAGCCGGTTCCGATCAACCGGGTAGCAGATCAGCGTCTCGTTCTGCAGATCCTCCGGTTCGATATGATTCTTTCGGGCCAGCGGGTGTTTCTTGGAAATGGCCAGCTGTACCTCATAGGCGAATAAGGGTTCGTAGCTGATGCCATTCATCTCCTGGGGATCGGAGGTGATCACCAGATCCAGTTCACCCCGGGCCAGTGCCGGTAGCGGTGAGAAGCTGAAACCGCTGGCCAGATCCATCTCCACTTCCGGCCAGTTTTCCCGGAAGCTGTCGATGGTTGGCATCAGCCACTGAAAGCAGCTGTGGCATTCGATAGCCATGTTGAGTCGGCCGGTCTCGCCTCCGGCCAGGCGGGCGATATCGCGTTCGGCATTGCGCATCATCGGCAGCACTTCATCGGCCAGCGTCAGCAGTCGCTGGCCGGCGCTGGTGAAACAGATGGGCCGGGTTTTGCGGATAAACAGCGAGCAGTTCAGGCGCTCTTCCAGGTCTTTGATCTGGTGAGACAGGGCTGACTGGGTCAGAAAGACCCGTTCTGCCGCTTCTACAAGACTGCCGGTGTCACGCAGAGCCGCCAGCGTTTTCAGGTGCCTCAGTTCGACCATCGTAATTTCTCTCCGCCATGGTCCCCGGTAATATCATCAGAGACAGTGCAGCTGTTTGCGGCTGTCTCCCGGACGAATATGAACAGAATTCAAGTATAGCCTGATTCGGCTGATTAGCGAGCCCCGCAGGGGGAGGAATTGTGGGTCGAAAACACCCCTGTATGAGGATGTCGGCGGGAATGTCGGTCGCAACCGGAAAAGAGGGCCGGGCGGCTGGGCCGCCCGGTCAGTAAAGCAGATCAGGCGGATTCAGCCAGCAGGAACTCCATCAGTGCTTTCTGAGCATGCAGGCGGTTTTCCGCTTCGTCGAAAGCGACGGAGCGTGGGTCGTCGAGCATCTCCTCGCTGATTTCCTCGCCCCGGTGCGCCGGCAGGCAGTGCATAAAGATCACGTCGTCACTGGCCAGATCCATCAGTTCGGCATTGACCTGGTAACCGGCGAATTTAGCCATGCGTTCTTTCTGCTCCTCCTCCTGGCCCATGGAGGCCCAGACATCGGTGACGATCAGATCCGCATCGACAGCGGCTTCCTTCGGATCGCGGACAATGGTAACCCGGTCGGCGTTGTCACGGCACAGCTTCTCCGAAGGTTCGAAGCCTTCGGGGCAGGCGACTACCAGCTGGAAATCCAGCTGACGTGCGGCATTGATGTAAGAGTTGCACATGTTGTTGCCATCGCCGACCCAGACCACTTTCTTGCCGGAGATTGAGCCGCGATGTTCCAGATAGGTCTGCATATCCGCCAGCAGCTGGCAGGGGTGGTAGTCGTCAGTCAGGGCGTTTATGACCGGTACCCGGGAGTATTTTGCGAACAGCTCCAGCTTCTCATGTTCGAAGGTTCGAATCATGATGATATCCACCATGCTGGAAATAACTCTTGAGCTGTCTTCAATCGGTTCGCCTCGTCCCAGCTGAGTATCGCGGGGAGACAGGAAGATTGCACTGCCGCCGAACTGAGCCATGCCAGCTTCGAAAGAGACCCGGGTGCGGGTGGAGGATTTTTCGAAAATCATACCCAGCACTTTTCCGGTCATCGGCTGGTACACTTCGCCGCGATTGCGCATTTCGCGAAGCTCGGTGGCACGATTAAGGATCTGCAGGAGTTCATCCCGGGTCAGGTCGTTCAGTGTCAGGAAGTGTCTGGTTTTCATAAATAAATACCTCGACACCTCCGGCAGAACCGGAGGTGTGCCAGTTTCGGTTTGGAGAGCCTCAGGGGTGGGCCAGGTCGCGATCGTCGCCGGCGAAGATCCTGATCAGTCGTGATATTACGCCGATGATCAGAGAGGCTTCATTGTCACTCAGGGTCAGTGGCGGCAGTAGTCGAATGACATTTCCACCACCAGTAACGTTGATCAGGATACCTTTCACCTTGGCCAGTACTGCCAGTTCGGCACAGGGCTGATCCAGTTCGATGGCGATCATCAGGCCCTTGCCGCGAATATCGCGAACATAGTCGCTGTCGGACAGTTCAGTCCGGAACCCTTCCAGCATCCGGGCGCCAAGCTCGGCGGCACGATTGCAGAGATCTTCCCGGTTGATGGTATCGATCACCGCCAGCGCCGCTGCACAGGCCAGCGGGTTGCCGCCGAAGGTGGAGCCGTGACTGCCGGGTTTGAGAGTCTGTGCGGCTTCTCCCCGTGCCAGGCAGGCGCCGATGGGCAGGCCGTTGCCCAGACCTTTGGCCGTGGTGACCACATCCGGCAGAATGCCGGACTGCTGGTACGCGAAGTAGCTGCCCGTGCGCCCGTTGCCGGTCTGGACTTCGTCCAGCATCAACAGCCACTGGTTTTCATCGCAGATTTTCCGCAGCTCGCTCAGGTAACTGGCATCGGGGATGCGTACGCCGCTTTCGCCCTGGATCGGCTCTGCCAGAATAGCAACCACCTGCGGGTTGTTCTGAGCGATAGTTCGGATCGCTTCGATATCGTCGAAGGGGGCTCGTACGAAGCCGCTGACCAGTGGTTCGAAACCGGCCTGAGCCTTGCGATTACCGGTTGCGCTCAGGGTCGCCAGGGTGCGGCCGTGAAAGGACTGTTCCATCACGATAATGGCGGGATTGCTGATCCCTCGATTATGACCGTAGAGGCGGGCCAGCTTGATCGCGGCTTCGTTGGCCTCGGCACCGGAATTGCCAAAGAATACCGACTCCATTGAAGAAAGCTGACACAGTTTTTCGGCCAGTTGCTCCTGCAGCGGAATGGTATAGAGATTGGAGGTGTGGATCAGCCTGGAGGCCTGGGTGGTGATCGCCTCGGTCACGGCGGGGTGGGCATGGCCCAGTCCGCAGACAGCGATTCCGCTCAGCGCGTCAAGAAACTTGTTGCCTTTGGTGTCATAGAGCCAGGAGCCTTCGCCCCGCTCAAATGCAACTGACAACCTTGCGTAGGTGTTCATCAGAGGCTGTGAAGCCATAGAACGTCTCTCCCTAAAAACGCAAAAAGGCAGCGGGTGCTGCCATAATCAGAGCCGCATTCTAGCGATTCTGACCGATTGGTGCAAGACAGCGCATACTACTCAGCTTACGCCGCCAACCGCCTGCGGACAGTGACCCTGAGCAGGTGGTGGGCTGGCCCGGATACTCTGAGTTGTGGTCTCCTTCATTCCGGGATAATGAGGTGACTCTCACTTGGCAAACGGATGCTATTCAGGCATCGTATGCCAGAGTATAGACCCTGCTGCTTGCAGGTGATCAGCACCGATCCCCGAAAAAGATAATAATTAACCTGACTAAATTGGTCGGTTTTGTTTATAATCCCGTTCTGTGGCTGAGCCGCCCGGAATCACTGGATTCCCCTATTTGTCATTGCAGAAACAGGTGAACGAATGTCTACCGTTGTTGATACCATCAAAGAACAGATCGAGAATAACGCCATATTGCTGTATATGAAGGGAACGCCGAAGTTTCCGCAGTGTGGTTTCTCTTCTCAGGCATCGCAGGCGGTAATGGCCTGTGGCGAGAAGTTTGCTTTTGTTAATATCCTTGAGAATCCTGAGATCAGAGCGGAACTGCCCAAGTACGCTAACTGGCCCACCTTCCCACAGCTGTGGGTCAACGGCGAGCTGGTTGGTGGCTGCGATATCATCGTCGAGATGGCGCAGTCCGGTGAGCTGGAAACTCTGATCAAGGAAGCGGCGGCGGCTGCTTCTGAATAATACCGCTGCCGGTATCCGACAGACCCCGGGGTGAGCCGTTCTGAATGGCTGGGGTCTATAATTTTGTTTTTATTCAAATAGATAGAATGGAGATGCTTTAAATGGGCGTACTCGTTGGTAAGGAAGCACCGGATTTTACAGTTCCTGCTGTGCTGGGTAATGGAGAAATCGTTGACGCTTTTAACCTGAAAGAGGCGATCAAGGGCAAATATGGCCTGGTTTTCTTCTACCCGCTGGACTTCACTTTTGTCTGTCCTTCTGAGCTGATCGCGCTGGATCACCGCATGGAAGACTTCAAGGCGCGTAATGTTGAAGTGATCGGTGTATCCATCGATTCTCACTTCACTCACAACGCATGGCGTAACACCCCGGTGAACGAGGGTGGTATCGGTCCTGTTAAGTACACGCTGGCCGCTGACATCAGCCACTCCATCTGCAAGGCTTACGATGTGGAAGCCGGTGCCGGTGTTGCATTCCGTGGCGCTTTCCTGATCGATAAGGAAGGTAACGTGCGTTCTCAGATCGTTAACGATCTGCCGCTGGGCCGTAACATGGACGAGCTGATTCGTCTGGTTGACGCGCTGCAGTTCCACGAAGAGCACGGTGAAGTCTGCCCGGCTGGCTGGCAGAAGGGCGACAAGGGTATGACTGCCTCACCGGACGGTGTTGCGGCCTATCTGTCCGACAACGCTGAAAGCCTCTGATCAGCGTTAACCGTCTGTAAAAAAGCCCGCTGTTGCGGGCTTTTTTGTGACTGTTGTTCAGCTGCAGGCAGGTTGCGTCGGGCTGGGTTTTCCGGCGCTCAGTCCTCCGGGTCCTGGGTGCGCAGGACCATATCCCAGCCGCCCAGCTCCTTCCAGCGATTGACGATCAGGCTGAACAGTTCCGCGGTCCTTTCGGTGTCATATTCCGCCGAGTGGGCTTCACGGGTATTAAAATCGATCCCGGCTACCTCGCAGGCTCTGGCCAGTACGGTCTGACCAAACGCCAGTCCGGCGAGGGTGGCGGTATCAAAGCTGGAAAAAGGGTGAAACGGATTGCGCTTGATAGCGCAGCGCTCGACGGCGGCGTTGAGAAAGCCGAGATCGAAGGAGGCATTGTGACCGACCAGAATAGCGCGCTTGCAGCCGTTGGCTTTTACCGCTTTACGAATCGGCTTAAAGATTGCCTCAAGTGCTTCCTTCTCCGATACCGCGCCCCTTAATGGCGACCAGGGATCAATACCCGTAAATTCCAGTGCCGTTTTCTCCAGATTGGCGCCCTCGAACGGTTCGACATGGCGGGATATGGTCTGCTCGGCGATCAGCATGCCCTCCTCATCCATGCCGAGAACAACGGCGGCAATCTCCAGCAGGGCATCGGTTCTGGCGTTGAATCCGGCGGTTTCGACGTCGATAACAACAGGCAGATAACCGCGAAAACGCTGAGCCATCAATGGCTCAAAAGTGGGCGCTTTAAAGCTCACATTACTTCCTTAATTCAGCTGATCAGGCGGCAATAACGCGCCAGTGGATGGTTTCGCCGGCCCGCAGGGGCACAATGCGGTGTTCGCCGAACTCCAGACTATTCTTCTGGGTCCAGGGGAACTTTTCCAGCACGATGCGATCCTGGTTGCGTGGCAGGCCATAGAAGTCCGGGCCGTGGAAGCTGGCAAAGCCCTCCAGTTTATCCAGTGCTCCCATCATCTCGAACGCCTCGGCATAGAGTTCGATTGCGGTCGTGGCGCTGTAACAGCCGGCGCAGCCGCAGGCGGCTTCTTTGGCCGACTGGGCATGGGGGGCAGAATCGGTGCCGAGAAAGAACTTGCGGCTGCCGCTGGTGGCCGCTTCCAGTAGTGCCTGCTGATGAGTGTTGCGTTTCAGCACCGGCAGGCAGTACAGGTGCGGTTTGATACCGCCGACCAGCATATGATTGCGGTTGTATAGCAGGTGCTGTGGAGTGATAGTGGCTGCGACATTGTCGCCGGCGCCACTGACAAACTGGGCTGCATCCCGGGTGGTGATGTGTTCCATGACCACCTTCAGACCAGGGAAGCGTTCGGTTATGGTGATCAGGTGTCGATCGATAAATTGTTTCTCGCGATCAAAGATATCGATATCGGCATCGGTGACCTCACCATGGACCAGCAGTGGCATTCCGGCCTCCTGCATGGCTTCCAGTACCGGGAAAATGTTGGTCGGAGCGGTCACTCCGCTGGCGGAATTGGTGGTGGCGCCGGCGGGGTAGAGTTTGGCTGCACGTACGATTCCGCTTGCCGTGGCGGTGCGGATCTCTTCGGTGCTGGTGTCGTCGGTAAGATAAAGGGTCATCAGCGGTTCGAACTGACGCCCGGTTGCGGGCATCGCCGCCAGGATGCGCTCCCGATAGGCCCTGGCCTGGGTGGTGGTTACCACCGGTGGCACCAGATTTGGCATAATGATGGCGCGGCCGAAATAGCGCGCCATATCGGATACGGTATTGGCGAGCACTTCATTGTCGCGCAGGTGTACGTGCCAGTCGTCTGGGCGGGTGATTTCAAGCCGTGCCATCAGGGTACCTCGGGCGGGGTGAATTAGCTGCGGCTATTCTAACAGCCGATTTTTCATTCAGCCACCGGCCATTCTTTAAAGAGGGTTGCGAAAGATCCCTGCTGAGGTCCGGCTGTTCCGTCGTTTACGGTGTGTCGGCGGTGTCCTTCTCTGTTTCCCGGGCTAAAGTTTGGGGGCCGACGGGCGACTATATCCAGACCGAGTAGTGTTTATCGATCGTTGCAGGTTTCTCCGTTTGAGACAGTTAATGAGTATGCGAAGTGTACATATCCCGGCTTTACTGGCCGGGGGGCTGATGGTTACGTTCGCGCTGCTGCTGGTAGCGGTGTCGACAGTGGCATCAGCGGTGACGTTCCGGGCACCGATCGACGGGACCGACTGGCAGCTGCAGTCGTCAAGATTTGAGTGTCGTCTCAGTCAGCCTATTCCCGATTTCGGAGAGGCTGTATTCGAACAGCGAGCCGGTGAGGCTCTGCAGTTTGTACTGAATTCTTCTCAGACCAGTCTGCTGGGTCGGGAAACATTGGTTTATGAGGAGTCTCCGGTCTGGCTGCCGGGAAGTTCCACCCGAGAGATCGGCGTGGTTAAGACTACGGCAAAGAGCAATATCCGGGTTGATCAGAAGCTGGCCAGCGATATGCTCGTCTCGCTCTACAAGGGGCAGAGCGCGGCCCTGACCAATGCTCGCTGGTACGGTACCGGCGAACCGGTGAAGGTGGCGATCTCAGCGGTGAATTTCCAGTCCGCATACAGCAGCTATATTGGCTGTGTAGCCGAATTGCTGCCGGTCAATTACCGGCAGATCGCCCGTTCTGCGGTGCTGTTTCCTTCCGCTCAGTGGCGTCTGTCCGATGCCACCAAGAAACGACTGGATCTGATCGCCCTCTATGTTCAGGCCGATAACAACGTCAACGCGGTCTTTGTCGACGGGCACTCCGATAATCTCGGTCGTCGTCTGGCGAACCGGGATCTCTCCCGCAAGCGGGCCGAAGAGGTCACCCGCTATCTGGTTAAGGCCGGAATCAATGAAGACATGATGACAACGCGCTATCATGGCGAACGCTATCCGGTGGTGAAAAATCGTGGCAAGGTCAATCGGGCCAGAAACCGGCGAGTCACCATTCGTCTCGAAAGGGGCAGCTGAGCCGTAAATTAAGCAATA
Source organism: Motiliproteus sp. (assembly GCA_965230185.1). Classification (GTDB taxonomy): domain Bacteria; phylum Pseudomonadota; class Gammaproteobacteria; order Pseudomonadales; family Balneatricaceae; genus Motiliproteus. Next base: position 4,082,041 of record OZ245995.1, on the reverse strand, counting down.
CTTCTCTTCCATACCGCGCCGCTTTTCAGTGTATAATCGCCCGATTGTACTGCCGGGTTCCGGCGCAACCGGTCCTCTGAGCAGAGCGACTGGTTTTCAGAATCTCAGATTGCCGGGGATGCTTTTCGGAGTGTCCGCGGCAGTCAGTTCGACTGGTCGCTGACGGCGACAGCACGGGTGTTTTCTTCGGAGAAAAGAATGTCTGATATTAAGAAGGTTGTTCTGGCCTACTCAGGTGGCCTGGATACATCGGTAATCGTGAAGTGGTTGCAGGAGACCTACAACTGTGAAGTGGTAACCTTTACCGCTGATCTGGGGCAGGGTGAAGAGGTAGAGCCGGCCCGCGCCAAGGCGGAAGCGCTGGGTGTTAAGGAGATCTACATCGAAGATCTGCGCGAAGAGTTCGTTCGCGATTACGTTTTCCCGATGTTCCGTGCCAACACCATCTACGAAGGTGAATACCTGCTGGGGACCTCTATCGCACGTCCGCTGATCGCCAAGCGGCTGATCGAAATCGCCAACGAAACCGGTGCCGATGCCATTTCTCACGGTGCGACCGGTAAGGGTAATGATCAGGTCCGTTTTGAGCTGGGTGCATATGCGCTGAAGCCCGGCGTAAAGGTGATCGCGCCCTGGCGTGAGTGGGATCTGAACTCCCGTGATAAGCTGATGGCGTATTGTGAACAGCACAACATTGCCGTTGACTTCAAAAAAGGCAAGAAATCTCCTTACTCCATGGATGCCAACCTGCTGCATATCTCCTATGAAGGCGGCGTGCTGGAAGATCCCTGGACCGAGGCTGAAGAAGATATGTGGCGCTGGAGTGTGTCTGCCGAAAACGCCCCTGACGAGCCCACCTATCTGGAACTGACCTACGAGAAGGGCGACATCGTTGCCATCAACGATGAAGCCATGTCCCCGGCCACCGTGCTGGAAACGCTCAACCGTATCGGCGGAGCTAATGGCATCGGTCGTCTGGATATCGTCGAAAACCGCTTTGTGGGCATGAAGTCCCGCGGCTGTTATGAGACTCCCGGAGGCACTATCATGCTGCGCGGCCACCGTGCCATCGAATCCATCACTCTGGACCGTGAAGCCGCTCACCTGAAAGATGAGCTGATGCCTCGTTATGCTAAGGTCATCTATAATGGATTCTGGTGGTCTGAAGAGCGTAAGATGCTGCAGGCGATGATCGACTATTCCCAGCGCAACGTGAACGGCAAGGTACGCATCAAACTCTACAAGGGCAATGTGGAAGTGGTCGGACGCAGCTCGGACGACAGTCTGTTTGATGAATCTATCGCGACTTTTGAAGACGATGCAGGGGCCTATGATCAGCAGGATGCCGCCGGCTTTATCAAGCTGAACGCATTGCGGATGCGGATCGCTGCCGGTAAAGGGCGTGATCTGCTGGAAGACTGATTCCGGCTATATCGTCTGATCCGAAAACAGCCCTGTGGGATTAACCTCGGGGCTTTTTTTTCGGCATACCGGTACAGAGCGTCCCGGCATGCTTTTAGACAGCAAGGACTTTCAGCAGGAGTATATGAGCACAGCCCTGGCCGGTAAATCGGTTCTAATTGTAGCCAGAAAGCTTGATGAGCTTGGCACCCTGCGTGCGTTCTGCTCTCAGCTGGGTTCTGCTGATATTAATGTCGCTTCATCCGCCAATATGGCGCTCAATATGTTGCGGGCTCGTCCCTACGACTTCTGTGTGATCGAAGCCGATCTTGGGGAACGGGAAAAGAACGGCCTGCAACTGATCGAAGAAGCCAGCCGGGAAGGGCTGCGTCCGGCTACCAGTGCTTTTCTGCTGGTTACCGCAGAATCCGCCCGCAAACTGCCCAGAGATTCTATCAACTGCGCCGCCGACACCTTTCTTGCCAGGCCGCTGGATCCGGCGCGTGTTCAGCAGCGGATAGAGAAGCTGGTCAAGCTGAAGCAGGCCGTCCATCCCGTTGAATCGCTGATCGATCAGGGCGAGCCGGATAAGGCACTGCAGCTGATCCCCCGTCTGATAGCCCGTTACAACTCGCTGGAAGTCTATCTTGGACGAGTTCAGGGACGTCTGTTGCTTGAGCTTCAGCGCTACGATGAGGCTCGGGCTCATTTTGTCAGAATCGCCGAAGATCGGGATCTCGACTGGGCTTATCTCGGGCAGGGAATCTGTGATTTCCATCAGGGGCACTATGGCGAGGCACTGGCACATTTCAATCGCGTTCTCGAGCGCAATGTCAGCAGTCTGGAGGCTTTTGAGTGGAGCTCCAGGGTGTATCGCGGCCTCGGTAAAAATCAGCAGGCTCAGCAGCTGCTGCAGAAAGCAGCAGCAGTCCTGCCCACGGCACCCTCTATTCAGAGCGGACTTGGTAATGTCGCCAGCGAGAACAACAGCTGGGAAGTCGCAATCGAGGCGTTCAGAAGCGCGGTCCGCTATGCCCGTCACTCCTGCCACCAGAATCAGGATAATTACTTCGGCCTGGCGCGCTGTCTGCAGACGAGGCTCTCCGGCAGCGGTGGGGCACAATCATCCAGTGCTCAGCAGGAGGCGGTGCGGGTGCTGGAAGATGTGGTGGAGCAGTATTTCGATGATAACCATATCCGGTTTCGCTCCCGGCTGATGACCTCGGAAACTTACCGGCGCTCCGGCGATATCGCCAGAGCTAACTCCGCTGCCAAGCATGCCTTTGAGGTCTATAAGACCCTGAGCGATGATGAAAAGGCGGAAGAGCTGGACAACCTGATCGAGGGGGTCGAGGGGACCTCGATGCAGAATACGGTGGAGGAGTTTAAAGCAGACTTCAATCGCCGTGTTTACACCGAGACCGACTGGGGGCGCTATAACCTTCAGGGCATGGGGCTTTACCGCAAGGGGGCCTTTTACGAAGCCTTCCTCAGTTTCAATAAGGCGCTGGAATCGGTGGGCAACAGTCCCAGTATTCTGCTGAATCTGGTGCAGGCCGGTCATGAGGTGATCCGGCAGGAGCCGAATCGGGTACCAGAGGTACTGGCCGTCTGTAACGAACGGTTGCTGAGTATGAGTATCGGTGCGCTTAACAGCAAGCAGCAGGAGCGTTACCGGGTACTCAGTGAGCGTCGTGCCGAACTGATGGACAAGCATATCTACTGACTCTCGCGCAGCTTATCCTCCTGTCTGCTTTTCGTCTGACGGTCTTCTCCGTCAGCGGATTCTCCTGAGCTGTTTGGGTGCTGCTGCACCGCTGTCAGCCCGAAGTGATTGTGCGCTGTGATATAGTGATCCGGTCGAACCAGTCCGGTGGATTGAGGTCATACCTCTGAATAGCTGGTCGTTACTGAATTCGGCGGTTTTCGGAGCAGAGTCTGTACTATGCTTAACAGGAGGACCCCTGAGCTGGCCGGGAGAGTGCGCCATTCGGACATCGGAAGGTGCCGTCGCGCTGTCGGACTGGCGGTTCCGGAGTCCGGCCTCGTGCTGGTGCAGGTTGAGGAGAGGTAGTGTGCTTCATATAGCTATCCTGGAGCCGGAACGTACTCTGGCAGAAACTCTGATGAACTGGCTGGAGGATGCCGGGCACAGCTATACCTGCTGTTCCGACCTGGCCGAGTTCGTCGCCTGTGTGCGTCAGGCAGAGCACGATATGCTGCTGGTCGACTACCGGCCGCTGACTGACGCCTGCTACGAGCAGTTAGAAGCCGGGCGGTTCCTGGAAGGTCGTCGTATTCCAATGCTGTTTATCAGTCAGCCGGAGTGTGAGCAGGAAGTGGTGTTCGCGCTGGAGCATGGCGCCGATGACTACATGGTTCGCCCGCTTAACTGTGAAGAGCTGCTGTCCCGAATCCAGGTGCTGATCCGTCGTTTTGCTGTTGCCGGCTTCGATACCTTACCCAGTGTCCAGACCTTCGGTCCTTTCTGTATCGATCACGATCAGATGCTCATTACCCGCGATGGCGAGCCGTTGTCGCTGACCGGTAAAGACTTCAGTCTGGCCGCTTTTATGTTCAGCCACCAGAATCAGCTGCTGTCACGGAATCGATTGCTGTCGGAAGTCTGGGGCGTGAATCAGGACGTCAATACCCGTACCGTCGATATGCATATCAGTCGCCTGCGTAAGGCGCTGTTGCTGTCCGGAACCGGGTATGAGATCCAGACCATTCATCAGCACGGTTATCGACTGCAGTGCTGTGAACCGGAGTCGGCATAGGCTTCCCGGTCTCGGTTATCGCCGTGTCAGACTGAGGTTTCATTGCATTCGTACCAGGCCGCAGCTACAATCGCGGCTGCCTGTTATCCCCCGGGCCGAATAGTTCAGGCGCTGCCTTTTCCGGATGCCAGCGTATCCCGTATTTCCAGCATACGAGTTCGATGAAAGCACACAAAATCACCTCTGCTCCGATACCCATGCGTAATGTCGGTCCGCTGAAAATTATCGGCGCTGAAGTCGACGACGAAATCATGGTCCCTCTGGCAACTTATGAGTCCCCGCTGTGGCCCTCTGTGGGGCGTGGTGCGCGGGTAACTAAGCTGGCGGGCGGTATTCGGGCGACTCTGGTGGACGAACGGATGAGTCGTTCAATTCTGCTGGAAGCTGAGAACGCCACCGAAGCCGTACTGGCGCTGAACAGTATTAAGGCGCGGATGCCGGAGATGAACGAAGTGGTTTCCGCCAGCAGCCGCTTCGCCCGCCTGATCGATATGCACAGCCAGGTGGTGGCCAATCTGATCTATCTGCGGCTGGAGTTTACGACCGGGGATGCCTCCGGACACAATATGGTTACTCACGCCGCCGACCAGCTGTTTCCCTGGCTGCTTCAGCAGTACCCTCAGCTCAGTTATTCGTCGATCTCCGCCAATTACTGCTCAGACAAGAAAGCCACGGCGGTGAACGGTATTCTCGGCCGCGGTAAATATGTGGTCACCGAGGTGATTATTCCCCGGGATCTCTGTGAGCGGCGCCTGAAAACCACACCGGAAAAAGTGGTCGACCTCAATATCAAAAAAAATCTGATCGGCACTCTGCTGGCCGGCGGACTGCGCAGTGCCAATGCTCATTACGCCAATATGCTGCTGGCCTTCTACCTGGCCACCGGTCAGGATGCCGCCAATATTGTTGAGGGATCCCAGGGAATGGTGCACGCAGAAGTGCGTGACGGTGATCTCTATTTCTCCGCTACGCTGCCCAATCTGATTATGGGCAGCGTCGGTAACGGAAAAGGGCTGGATTTTGTCGAAGATAATCTTCGCATGCTGGGCTGCAAAGAAGATCGGGAACCCGGTGCCAATGCCCGCCGGCTTGCGGTGATCTGTGCCGCGACCGTCCTCTGCGGCGAACTTTCCCTGCTGGCCGCCCAGACCAATCCGGGCGAGCTGATGGAATCCCACCTGAAACTAGAGCGCTGATGTCAGATCCGACCAATAGCCGTAAAGTAGAGCACATTCGTGTCATCGAGGAGGATGCCGCGACGGATCGTCGCCGGGGCTACTTTGATCGGATTCACCTGCGCCATCGGGCGCTGCCGCAACTCTCTCTGAAAGAGGTCGATCCGAGTACGGAAGTACTGGGACGCCGGCTCAGTTTTCCGCTGCTGATCTCCTCAATGACCGGGGGGGATCATCAGCTGGTCCGCCGTATCAATCATAATCTGGCCATAGCCGCCCAGGCCACCGGTGTGGCGATGGCGGTGGGCTCCCAGCGGGTCATGTTCACGGCTCCCGAGGCCGCTGACAGTTTTGACCTGCGTAAGCTGGCCCCCGACACCCTGCTGATGGCCAATATCGGAGCGGTTCAGCTGAACTGCGGGTTCGGGCTTGCCGAGTGCCAGGCGGCAGTGGATCAGCTGAATGCCGACGCTCTGTTTCTGCACCTTAACCCTCTCCAGGAGGCGGTTCAGCCGGAAGGCGATACCGACTTTTCCGGGCTGGCCGAGCGGATCGGTGAAATCGTCAGGGCACTCTCAGTTCCGGTGATTCTGAAAGAGGTCGGCGCTGGTCTGGCACCGGAAGATATCGAGCTGGGGCTGCAGCAGGGGGTGCGTTATTTCGATGTTGCCGGCAGTGGCGGTACCTCATGGAGCCGGATCGAGCACCATCGTCATGACAGTGGCAGCGGTAATGATCTGGGGCTGCGCTTTCAGGACTGGGGGATTCCGACTCCGCTGGCGCTGCAGCTGGCCAGACCCCACATGGAAAATGCAGTTTTTATTGCCAGTGGTGGAATCAGAACGGGCATAGAGATGGTTAAATCTGTTATACTCGGCGGCTCGCTCTGCGGCATGGCGGCGCCTTTTCTGAAGCCGGCCATGGACTCTCCGGAGGCGGTGATTGAGGTAATTCAGCAACTCAGGCAAGAGTTTGTAACAGCCATGTTCTTGCTGGGCGTTCCGAATATCGGGGGCTTGCATCTTAACGATGCCCTGCTCCTGGGTGAGCAATAAGGACCATTTGAAAGTATGTCTGTTGGTATTGATGATATCAGTTTCTACACGTCGAATTTCTACCTCGATCTGAAGAGCCTTGCCGACGTACACAACATCGAGAAGGACAAGTTCTATCTGGGTATCGGCCAGGAGAAAATGGGCATTGTCGCTACCGATGAAGATATTGTCACCATGGCAGCCAACGCGGCGATGCCGCTGCTGGAGTCGGTCGACAGAGAGAGCATCAGCACCCTGATGTTCGCCACTGAAACCGGAATCGACCAGTCCAAGGCCGCTGGTGTTTATGTACATGGTCTGCTTGGGCTGTCCAGTCGCTGTCGGGTGGTGGAGCTGAAACAGGCCTGCTACAGCGCTACTGCAGCGATCCAGATGGCCTGTGCGATGGTTGCTCGCCAGCCTGAAAAGAAAATTCTGGTGATCGCCTCCGATATTGCCCGCTATGACCTGAACTCCTCCGGTGAAGCCACCCAGGGCTGCGGTGCCGCCGCGATTCTGATCAGCGCTGATCCGCGACTGATAGAAATCCACCCGGAATCAGGTAACTACACCGAAGACGTCATGGATTTCTGGCGTCCTAATTATCGTTCCACCGCGCTGGTGGACGGCAAGTATTCCACCAAAATCTACCTTAAGGCTCTGAAGAGCGCCTGGCAGCACTATCAGGAAGTGTCCGGTGCCTGTTTCGAGGAGATGGATTACTTCTGCTACCATCTGCCCTTTACCCGCATGGCGGAGAAATCCCAGTCTCAGCTGGCCCGGGTGACCCGGACCGAAACCAGCTCCGAACAGCTGAATCGTCAGATCGAACCGAGCCTGCACTACAACCGCATCATCGGAAACAGCTACACGGCGTCGATGTATATCGGTCTGGTGTCGCTGCTGGACAACGCCAGCGAGGACCTGACCGGCAAGCGTATCGCCTTCTTCAGCTATGGATCCGGCTGTGTCGCTGAATTCTTTACCGGCACTGTAGTCGCCGGTTACCAGCAACACCTGCATCGTCAGCATCATCTTGGTCTGCTGGAAAAACGGACTGAGCTCAGTTATCCGGAGTATCTGGATCTCTATAACTTCGAGTATCCCACTGACGGCGGCAATCATCAGTTTCCTGAGCAGACCACCGGTCAGTTCCGTCTGGCGGGTCTGGAACAGCACAAACGAATCTATACTGCCCGGTAACCGCTCTCGTTCTGATCGGTCATAGATGGGGAGCCGCAGATGAAAGCTGCGCAGACGACAGCCAGAGCTCCTGGCAAAGCTATTCTCAGTGGCGAGCACTCGGTGCTCTATGGTGCACCGGCGCTGGCGCTGGCCGTTAACCGCTGTGCCAGTGCGGAAATCACCGTCAGCAGCGACGATGAAATCGAACTTCAGCTGGCAGATACCGGGCATCTCAGTCGCTGCAACTGGTCTGATCTGGCTGAGCACTATCATGCCTGCGAAAACGGTTATCGCCAGTTCCTTAACGGCGATTGTGGAATCCACTCCGTATTGCCGGACCAGGGCTCGCTGTATCTGTTCGCGCTGGCCGAGCTGTGCCGTGATTTTCCCGACCTGGAGCGCTCCGGTATTCACATTCGCATTCATTCGGAGATCCCCATCGGTGCCGGTATGGGATCGTCGGCAGCGACGGTTGCCGCCATGATCTACGGCCTGACCGGGCAGTTCGGGCTGACCCTCAGCCGGGAGCAGCTGTTTCGCCTGACTCAGGGGACTGAGCGTCTTCAGCATGGTCGCAGCAGCGGAATAGACCCGGCCGTCTGCTGTTATGGCGGTCTGATCCGCTTTGATCATGGTGATATTTCGCCGCAGCCGTTCAGTGCCGGTGATGGCTGGTATCTGCTCGACAGCGGCCGGCCTGAAGTCAGTACCGGTGCCTGCTGCGAACAGGTGCGCAAAGGTTTTGCCGACAGTGAGATCTGGTCGGAATTTGCAGGAGTCACCCGAGCCCTGGATGAGGCGATCGCCGCTCCCGACAGCGACCGTATTCAGGAAATGATCCGACATAATCATCGTCTGCTCTGCACCATCGGAGTGGTGCCCGAGCCGATTCAGCAGCTGATCAGCCTGATTGAACAGCAGGGCGGTGCCGCCAAGATCAGCGGTGCCGGCGCCAGCCAGGGCGACCGTGGCGGACTGGTACTGATCAGGACAGCGCCGGGCTCGCCTGCGCCGAAGCTTCCCGACGGCTATCCGGTCCAGCCGCTGCAGATCGATCAGCAGGGTGTTCGCTTCGAGTCTGTCCACAGGGAGAGTAAACAGTGAGTCAGCCGGTCACCATAACTGCGACGGCACCGGGTACCCTGATGCTGATGGGTGAACATGCGGTGCTGTATGGCGAACTGGCCATCGCCTGCGCGGTGGAGCAGCGAATTTCGGTACGCCTTGAGCCGCTGAGTACGGACCAGCCCCGGCAGCTGATCATCGACTCCGCGCTCGGGAGCTATGAGGGGCCACTCGATTCACTGAAGGATGATCCGGCATTGCGTTTCGTGCTCCAGGCGGTGCGGGCCCGGGCTGATCAGCTGAGCTGCGGCCTGTCTCTAAAAATCGAATCGGAATTCTCCCATACCGTCGGACTTGGTTCATCGGCCGCGGTTACCGTGGCGACCGTCGCCGTGCTGGAGCGCTGGCTGAACCCGCAGGAGACGGCACCGGACCATCAGCGGATCTTCGATCAGTCGCTGGCAGCGATGCTGGCCGTGCAGGGCCGGGGCTCGGGTACCGATCTGGCCGCCTCCACCTGGGGAGCGCTGATTGGCTACAGGGTCGATCCCCGGGAAGTGATTCCATTGCGTACGGTACCCGAGATCGGGCTCTGGTACTGTGGTTACAAGACACCGACCCCGGTGGTGCTGGCACGGGTAGCCGAAGAAAAGCAGCGTTTTCCGGAACTTTATGACCAGCTCTATCGACTGATGGGACAGGTGACCGCTGAAGCCATGGTGGCGGCTCGTCAGGCGGACTGGCAGCGGCTGGGTCAGCTGATGAACTATTATCAGGGATTAATGGACAGCCTCGGTGTCAACGATCGAAAACTGTCGGATATCGTCTACAGGCTGCGGGAAGCGGGCGTGGCGGGGGCCAAAATATCCGGTTCCGGACTGGGGGACTGTGTAATCAGTCTCGGTCGACCCGGTGACGTCGAAATGGCGGCTGACGAGATTGCCGTCAGAGTCGCCCCCGAAGGCGTGCTGGTATCAGTTGCCTGAACCGTCCGGTCTCAGTAATCCGTCGTGCCGACCGGCGATAACAGAGCTGGTCGGAACTAAGCTGGCAGACGTCGCCGGTATTCGAATTTCAATTCAGAGCAGATGGCCGTGTTGCCAGAGCGATGCCCAACCAGGTCAGAGGTTATGGAAAAGTCAGAAGTCATCAAGCAGTATATTCCCGCCGTGACACCGACCCCCGCAGCGGTGGCCGAGGCCTTTGCACCCAGCAATATCGCCCTCTGCAAATACTGGGGAAAGCGGGATAAGGAACTGAACCTGCCCATCAATGCCAGCCTGTCGGTCAGCCTTGGCAAGCTTGGCAGCCAGACCCGACTGGAGCCGATTGAGGGCCCGGAGGATCAGATCCTGCTCAACGGCAAAGCGGTTGCTGCCGACCAGTCCTTCGCCAGCAAGATTACCGATTATCTGGATCTGTTCCGCAGTAAGGACTCACCCCGGTTGAGGGTGACTACCACCAACAGCATTCCGACCGCGGCCGGCCTGGCATCATCGGCATCAGGGTTTGCGGCACTGATTCGGGCGGTCGATCGCCTTTACGGTTTCGGGCTGGAACCCCCGGTGATGTCCGCCTTTGCCCGGATGGGCAGCGGCAGCGCCTCCCGTTCCCTGTTTGAAGGCTTCGTACAATGGCATATGGGCGTCCGTGAAGACGGCATGGACAGCTTCGCCGAACCGCTGCAGCAGCAGTGGCCGGACTTCAGAATCGGTCTGCTGACCCTGACTGAAGCCGAGAAATCCGTGGGTTCCCGGGCCGGCATGCAGCGCACCCTGGAAACCGCCCATCTCTACCAGAGCTGGCCGCTGCAGGCCTCGGCCGATCTGGAGAAACTGACGGCCGCCATCGATCGGCGGGATTTCGAACTGCTGGGCCAGACCGCCGAGCAGAATGCCCTGTCCATGCATGCCACCATGATCGCTTCCTGGCCGCCGCTGCTGTACTGGCAGCCGGAGTCAGTCGCCACGATGCAGCGGATCTGGCAACTGCGGGAGTCCGGTGTGGCGGTCTACTTCACCATGGACGCCGGTCCCAATATCAAGCTGCTGTTCCTGCAACAGGATCAGGCGGCACTGGAGAAAGCCTTTCCGCAGCTGCAGACCGTGGCGCCCTTTGTCGTGGCTGAGCCGGTTCAGCAGGACTGATTCTGAGCCCCATAACGACCGCCACGCCTATGCAGAGCATCGAGGGCTTTGTCCTCACCTGGAACTAAGCCCGCTCTGTAAGTGGCTGTAGAACAAGGCGAAAGAGCAGGTCTGTGTCTAACAGATGTGTAAATGTCTAACGGATTTCACTTTGTTGGATTGATCACAGGGATCTTGCGGCGGTAATGCTTGCGGGTCATAGAGGCATAACTGTGCCCAAGGAGTTGCTGTGCCCGCTCGTCGGTGGCTGCATCCGAGCCGACCTTTGCGCGTAGATCGTGCCGGGTGAATGTCTCTTTCAGGCCTGTGGTTTCAATAGCTTTGTTCATGGATCGACGCCACGCCTTATCAAAGCTAGGGGTGTTGCCTTTGGTGTTGACCTGACACTGACCCTTGGTGCTGGGAAGAAGGTACATGCTGCTAACCCGGTGCGTGGACAACGAAAAGTCGATAGCTTCCTGAAGCGCAGGGGTAATCACAAACAGGGTTATTTTCCCGGTCTTCTGACTGGTGATCTTCAACTTGCCGTCTTTGGCATCATTGCGGGTGAGCTGGAATATTTCGCCTTTTCTGGCTCCTGTCAGCATCACCAGCGCTGCGAACGCTCGCTGTATGGGTGTTGCAACCTTTGACCACTCAGCCAGCTCCCAGTCCTCAACATAGCGCTCTCGCGCCTTTTTCACGCCCTCGCGCTCGCCGTAGGGTTTCACCTCGCCTTTGATGGCGTTCCTGTCTACTACCCCCCATCGCACTGCGTATGAGAGTACCTGACGCAGGGCTTTCAAATCGCTGTTTGCCAGATTCATGCTGTGCTCTTTGGCGATATGGTCCATGTACTGGTAGACGATTTGGGGCTGAATCAATGCAACCTTATTGTGCCCCAGGACTTTGCGAATGCGGGCCAGGCTGTAGGAATAGCCTGTGATCGTATTGGGTTTAAATTTCGGCATTACCTCAATGGTATAGCGGTCTATCACGCTCGCCAGATCGTCACCCATTTGTATTTCGAGGCGCTCGGCGTAGGTCTTCAAGGCTTCTGGGTAGGTCTTCCCCAATCGAAACCACGACTTCCCGTCAAAGAATGATTTCTCTGACGCCCTTGGGATGTAGTAGTAGGCGTTATGCTTGTGCGTCCAGCGCTCGGGTAATTTAGCCAAGATTCAGCGTTGCCTTTTCTTCTGCTTGCCCAATGGATAAGCCGGTGAATTCGTGTACGGCATCAGCGGTCACTATAGGTTGTCCGTCCATGCGGATAGCGAATGGAACGCCCATCTCTCGCAGGACCTGGCACTGCTTACCCTTTTTGATGTAGCCGGTCAGTTTGACCAGTTCGGTTTTGTCGAGTATCAGCATATCGCTGTACCTCTATTTGCCTGCGTTATACGTCTTCGCCATGCCGGCGCAGAACTTCGCCCAGAGATCCGGCCAGGTTCCCTGCTGCTGGGCTGTCAGCAATTCCGCATGGTCAATATTCTTCGTCACCTTGCGCATTCCGTCCGCCGCTTCACAGCCGATGTGATAGCCGCCGGCGGCGATTTCGATATAGGCCACGGTATCCGGCCCGCAGGCCTGCTCCAGCTGCTGGAGATCCTGGCGGGTGATTTTGGCGATGGTGGGGATGTGCTGATCCTTCATCTCATTTAACCCTCCGGTTGCGGTGTGAACTCGCAACCCACAACCTTGGTTGCACGACTGGTGCCCAACTTATTCTTGGTATCCAAAAGAATATCCACGCAAAGCACGACACACTCATTGCAAATGGACGCGTCGCAGGCCTTCACCATACGGGTTACATCGTCGCTGCTCTTGCCGCAAAAGCTGCAGTAGATTTCAGGCGCACTATCACTGCTCATTTCTCCTCCTTATCTACCAAGGATTCGGATATTCCCATTCTCTGATGGTGTCCGTGGGTTGAACCGGGCTGATCTGCCATCCTTGCTTGCTCTGCTTCTCCATCAAAACAAGGCCGGGTATCTCTGATTCATCTGCACACATCCATCTGGCACGCTGCTTGAGGCGCTGGGTCAGCATGTAGCGCTCCGTTCCGAGCAGTTCGATTGCCTCCTCAGGAGTTCTGCTCCGGGCAATTTGCTCGCAACGCGTATCCCATCCTGGTAGTTGCTCCTGCGGAGTGCTATCGACACCTTGCAGGAAGTAAGTAAACCTCAGAAGATTTTCCATGCTCTCCTTCCCTATATGTATTTTCCTTCAGCTCGAAGAATGGTTTCACCGACCTCGGCCTTAATGACTTGTAAATCAGCATACGGTCCAGACTCCTCAAGATAGGTGTTTATGGCCTTTATGCGTGCCAGGGTATACTCCGGCCGATTGTCAGATTGCTCGTCCACTTCTGACGCTTTCTGGTACGCCTCTGCCAGCTTGGTGCCGGCCTCATCGATCAGCGCTTTCACCTCGGGGTGTGCTTCCACGAACGGATGGTCGGTGAACATCTGATCCAGCATGCAGTTGGCGATGTGAAGCCGGTCGATGACTTCATGGGCGTGGTAACTATCTGGTTTACTGGTGTCCATATATACCCTCGGGTCCGTCTCGTTGAATTTCTTTACCAGTTCGTTGGCATTTATCTCGCTTTCATCAGAAACAGCGCTGGTGGGTGAGTCCTGCCGGTCAAATCTGCTCATCACTGCTTTCCTGTCGATTTCCTATGCCTTCTTGCCTTTGGCTATTAACGTTCCGGATCGTGTCGAAGCTTTTAAAAGCGCCTCATGCTCGTCCCGGGTGAGGTCGCGTGATTGGTGGTGCGCGATACAGCGCCTGATCAATCCCTCAATGTAGTGAGGTTGGTGGATCCTATTGGCTAGCAGCTTTGCCACTTCCCGGGGTGTGTAGTTCATGCTCAGCTTTCCTATCCTAAATCTAATGGTCGATTCCGGAACTCAACCGGAGCTTCAGCGCCAAGTGAGAGAGCCATATTTTCTGCAATCTGGCGGATCGTCGCGTTGCTGGTGTGGCGATAATCGTAGTGGAAGGTGCAATACTCAAAAGGCTCGTCGCCCTCGTGCTGGACCATCACATGCTTGGCGCCAAAAAAGTCGCCCTCAATCCAAATATGGCGCTTTAGGATCTTCACAATCTTAACGACTTCTGGTGATTCGACAGTCATACGGCTTTCCTATTAATCGTTTCGTTCTACCCAATTCAGGCACTCATAGCTCTCATGCACTTCTGGGCTCTCAATGACGGTATTCCCGTTGCTGTCGCTTAAGGCACGGTCCTTTCAGGTCTGGGTACTCGTGTGCATAGCCTCTTCTGCTGTAGTAATCAGCTTCAGCGCCGTCGTACCCGCAGTGGATGCAGCAGCCGTCCTCGTTCCACTCATGGCGAGTGCAAAAGCAGTCCACCTTGTAGCGCCTGCCCTCCTGATCGGCCCCTGTTGTGCGTTTCCCGGTTCCTTTGCAAATGCTGCAAGTCATGGCTGGTGTCCTCTCAATATTCCAGGTAGCTGAATGCTTTTACATGAGCCTCATCGATCTTCTTCAGATCCGGCTCGATATAGGTAACCGTCTGGTCTGGGTTCGTATGCCCCAGCAGAAACTGTGCAGTCTCGATGCTGCCTGTTCTTCTGTAGACCCGGGTTGCGAATGTCCGGCGTCCCGAGTGTGTTGACCCTCCTGGTACGCCGATCCGCTTGATGATGCGTGTTAGCTCGTTCTGCAGGCTGATGGCCACCCGAGTCTCCTTGATGCCGCTCTGTGTCTTGTATCGCTTGGTATTGAGTGCATAACCTTTACCGCCAGCTGCCAGGAACAGGTTTGATTTCGGGTTCAGGCCTCGATACTCACCGGTGTGGATGATGTTCTGCCGGCGGTCCAGCCGGTGCTGGATATAGGCATCAATCGCGTCCCGGGTGTCTGGGTCTACCAGGTAGAACCGGCGAGATTTCCCAGTTTTGGTATAGGAGGAGGGCAGTATGCATTCCTCCATCAGATCACCATTCGGGCTGAGCACATCCTTTACCTTCAACTGAGCCACTTCTGAAACCCTCATGCCGGCCCCGAACAGCATCTGTAGCATTGCCACATTGCGGCGTCCGTTCTTGGTGTTTCGTCCAGCAACCGCCATCAAATCACCCACCTGTTGCTTGGTCAGAACAGCCGCTTTCCCCTTCTGAGATACCAATCGATCCATTGATTTTTTTAACATCTTGAGTCCCTATTCCTATGCATTTGAGCTTTTCAGTGTAGCCCCTATGCAAGCCCCGATATCTCTACAAACATGGGAAAGGCGGTGGGTGTTAAGCTACCAATCCCCGTCACCGATATGTGCTGATCCACCCCACGCCCAGCGTTGCCGTTGAGGATGGGCTCTATCGCAATGGGTGCTCCCAAGAATCAAATGGAACCCGCCGCTTGCCGTGTAGTACTGGGCGTCAGGAAACTCTGTTTGAACTTCGGCCAGAACGTCACGAATACGCTTATCCAGTCGGGCCAGCTTGGCGCTCATCTTGGGCAGCTTTTCATCCAGAAGCGCCGATGCGTCGATCTCGTGGTTATCTTCTACCCAGGCATCTACGTCGTATTGATCCATTAACCCTCTCCCTGTTTGCTATCCGGTGATTTCATATCCGATGCATCCCAAATCCACGCACCGAAATCCTCACTCCAGCGAATATGTTCACCGCGATTCAGAAGCGTGCGTCTACGCCTGGGATGATTCACAACTCGATACCCTGCATGGATCACGAGGTTCAAATCAGAGACGCTTGTCGAGTTGTGAATCATTAACCCTCTCCCTTTTTCCATTTCTGTACTTTGCCCTTGCCCCGCTTCCTGACTGGTCCATAGCTTCGATGGGCGGGCTTTATAGGCTCTGCTTCGATACGGAGAGGTGGCACCCTGACGCGGGTAATTCCCATGCCCATGGATTAACCCTCTCCCTGTTTACTATCTGCCAATGATTCTAAATGCCCGTGTATCTCTGCCTGAACCGACTCAAGGGCGCTGGTGATATCATCAATGCTGTAACCCCTCAGAGAGGCAAGCCTCTGGATATCGGTGACAATCAGGTCCTTAGAAAGCACCAGCACATCCACATCGCCCAAATCGTCATCTATACCCATCGGTTTAACCCTCTCCCTGTTTTCTATCCGCTTGTTTGCGAATATCTGCTGCTCTATCTCTGAGTTGTTGGGCAGAAACTCCTGCTTCCACGGTGTTGACTCGTGAGCCTTCACCAAACTCTACGAGAGCAACTTTGATCTGGTCTGCATGATCTTGAACCTCCGCTGCAATGCTCTCCAGAAGGGCTGCATCATGCTCTGCCAGTGACTCATCGGCAGACAATGCCAGCGCTTCACAGCAGATAATTTGGGCTACCCCTGGATTATCTATGGCATCATGAGCGTGTGAGATCAGACGTTCAGTCAGAGCCTTGAGTCGGTCTATCTCATCCTGCGCATTACACGCCAATTCAATGGCAGCCAAGCGCTCAATGTGATTGCCAGCGACGAACGGCACCTTGTTCACCGACGGGCCGTCACCAAGAAAAAACGCGTACGGTTGCAGGTCTGACATAGCTTTTCGGTAATCCATTTTTTTAATCCTCTCCCTGTTTCGTATCGAGAAACGCTTTAAGATCCAGGCCATGATTAATCGTTAGATCAGTCAATGACCGGATAGCATCCAGTCGCGCATTGCCGTCTCGGGCGTCTTCCATGGCCACAGTTAAAATCATGTCGAAGTTCCCGCGATCGGCATTGAATCCGAATCGTTTCAGGGTGCCGATAGCGCTATCAATCAGATGGGCGTCGGTAAGCTGTTTCATTAACCCTCTCCCTCTATCCAACGATAACTTTTTTGACTTTGGGGTCGCCGACGAGCCGGAATTTCGTTGGCCCAATGGCGTTATTCAGCATTGACTGAGCTTTCTCTGATGCCTGTCTGTTAACCTGCTCGATAGTGCAATCTGAACCCCATCCGCCGGGTACTGGAACTTCAACCGTGACCGTTACTATTGCCGATGCTGTTGCGCCCATTTCTTAACCCTCTCCCTCTTTCATATCTCGCCCGATATCGAAGTTAGCTTCGTCCTGACAGCCCTCTGAGCAGACACGGTTGCCATTGGCATCGGTGTTCACCGGCAGCGATGTTTCGCTGATCCAGTTGTTGCATTGCGTGCAGTAGCATCCGCATTCACCAAGAGAAATGGCCTTGGTTTCGCATCCGTCGCACGGCTCATCCATTGAGCATTTGGTGGCCGGACAGTATGGGCACTGGTGCAGTGTTGGTTGTTCAGTCATCTCTCTTCTCCGGCATTTTCCTTAACCCAATCTTTGTAAGCGCAGCCAAGAAGGGTGACTGTTGGAACGTCCGCACTCACTACGCACATTCTGTGGAGCTCTATTACTCGCTTCGCTTTTTCACACCCTTTTTCTGAGCTATCTCGGATAGCAGAAGCATCTCTTTTTATGTCCTCATAGAGGCAGTCAGCTTCAAACTCAGTCATTTTTCGTCTTCTCCGGCAGTTTCCTACTCAGTGATCGGAATAATCTTGATGCGGTAAAAGTCAGCCAGGTTGTATAGGTAGATCTGACCGCCTTTGTGAATCTCGAGCGTTCCTGAATCAACCGGGACGGCTTCAACGTCTTCAAATACAAACTGTCCGTTGCCCGTTTCGTCTTCACGCCCGCTGGCTTTCCAGAACTCGAGACATTCGTTAATGGTGCTTTGCTTTGGAATCATTTCTACGCGGTACATGTGTTGGTTCCTCTATTCGTTGAAGAGTCTTAAGGCGTTACGCCACCAGATCCTGCTCCGCCAGCTGGCAGAAGATGCCGCAGCTGATGTCCGCCTCAGCTTCGTAATTGCCGGCATCTGGCGACAGCTCTCTGAGCGGAATGCGCTCCAGTGTTTTCTTACCGTCGATGGTTCGTTCGATCTTGCAGACGGTGCGACCAAGGGATTCTTCAACCTGCGCCATCCGTTCAAACACCTCGGGAAAATCCACCCGTATTTTGTTCCAGTAACCGGCTTCGCCTTTCACGCAGCCGATGCAGTTGTTGTTCTTGTAGCCGAGCTTATACATGGCGGGCAGTTCAATCCCGGCGTTGGCCAGCATGGCCAGGCAGTCCTGTTTGCTCAGGCCCTTGTCGATCAGTGGCGTAACTAGATCCACATGGTTATTGGCGTCGATAAATCGGTCTACGCGGTGTTGTTCCTCGATCGTGTAGCCGAATACCTGGCGATCATTGGGCCGCTCAAACTGACTCCGCACCTCTTTTTTCAGCAACCGGGTACAGGCCGCACCGCTCGGACCTTTGAGATAGCGAGTCCTGCGAAACACCTCATAGATCGAGGCGTCATACTGATCATTCCGCAGTACCTGAATTTCCTGGCCGAACCAGTCCTGACACTCAGCCAGAAAGCGGCGGTTGTCCGGGTGCTCCTCTTCGATCTCGGTATAAGCGATCACCAGCGGCAGGTTTTCGCCCCGTTGGTTTTCGGCGATGGTCAGTTTGGTGGCAACGGCACTGGCGGCCCCGCAGGAGAACCAGCAAACGATCCGTTGAGTATCCATTTTCAGCCTCCCGGCCTTTGTGTTCTCTGTATCCATGGGAAAGTTAAAAGGGGTTAACGCTTGCCCTGAGCGATTGTGGTTATGTCATCCAGAATGTCTCTGATTGAGTCCTTCTTCGACGCTGGCGACCCCCTCAGTTTTTGCAGCTCTACCAGCGATTTCAGTCGTCGGTTGTCACAGGGTTCGCAGATAACCCGCAGGCCTTTTCGTAACGAGGCGTCGCGGATTTCTCCCATGTGTTTCCGGCAGACGGTACATTTGATTGTCTTGCTCATAGCTCTACCTACAGTGCGTTCATCTCGACCCGGCCAGGCCGTCCCGCCGGGGTGGGGCGGGGGAATTCATCCAGCGGCAGCAGGATCACCGCCAGCAGCAGGAGCACGCCGACCCGAAACAGCTGGCCGATGCGGTCCGGGTTGCCGCGGTCGATGCGAATCCACAGGCCCTGAAAGCGGCGCTCGGTCTTGTCGCCGCAGATCCGGTACGTGGCGCCGTGGATCTCGAATTCCCAGGGCTTCAGCTGCAGTGGTTGTGCGTTCATCGGTCACCCTCCGGTTCAGATAATCAGTTCGCCGCCACGCCACTGCATACCCAGGCGAGCGAAGGGGATATCATCATCAAAATCTTCAGCCCCGGGCGCCGGCTGCTGAGTGGTTCCCTGTGCTGGGGCTGGGGAGTTCTGCCGCCCTTGACCCTGGTCGTAGGCTTCGGCCTGCTGCTGCGCTCTGGCGCCGGCGGCGTCGCTCTGCCTGTCCAGCATCTGCATCTGGCCGTTGATATCGACCACGATCTCGGTGGTGTAGCGGTCCTGTCCGGACTGGTCCTGCCATTTGCGGGTGCGCAGGGCGCCTTCGACGTAGACTTTGGAGCCCTTCTTCAGGTACTGGCCGGCGATCTCGGCGAGCTTGCCGAAGAACACCACCCGGTGCCATTCGGTGCGCTCCTGGGGCTGGCCAGTTTCCCGGTCCTTCCAACTGTCGCTGGTGGCCAGGGTTATGTTGGTCACGGCGTTGCCGTTGGGCATATACCGGACTTCGGGGTCCTGCCCCAGGTTGCCGACCAGGATGACTTTGTTAACTCCGCGTGCCATGTGTTGTTCCTTACTGTTGACTGAAGGTGGAAAAATTCACCGGTTAACCATGCAGTGCATGGTGTATCTCGGGACCGGCGGCCCGGCCTTGCCCGACACCTGTTTTTTAGTTCGGCTGTGGCAGCAGCTGAACTGGGAGTGGTGCCGTCGTGGCTGCCGTGCTGGATATTGCTCGGTACTGCTGATGCCCTGCAGGCCCGTCCAGCGGCTGGCTGCCTCGGTTTGCAGGGTTGTGAATCTCTGTTAGTGAGAAGATGCCGGCCACGATGATCCATGTCGCCAGCACAAAGCCGATGATCAGCATGCCTTCCAGCAGTGCGTTGGCGAACTTGTTAGCGGTCCACTGGGGTGCTTCCTGGTGGGTGATGCGACGTTCCATGGCGGTAACCTCCGGTCAAAACGCTTGCTGAGTGAACACGCTGGCGCGGGGGTGGCTGGCGGCCAGTTCCTGACAGGTCTCGAACAGTGCCAGGCTGGCGACGTGGTATTCCGCCGGGCTGATAGGGACTTCCTGGCCGTTATCCGGATCGCAGACGTGGACGCGATCCATAACGGTGTTGGCCGGGTCGCCGATCACAATGGCCTTTGCCTGATACTGCAGTCCGTCGAGGGTGATGGGGGCTGAGATATGCATGGCTTACGCTCCTGTGTGAACCTGCAAGGGTCGATTAATCCGTGTAGTAATCCGTGCGCCACCGCGGATTCGGAATGGTTGATCCGTGCCTCCGGTGGTGATGATTCCTGTCAGCAATGAGCAGGAGAGCAGCAGCGCCATGGTCTTTGAAGAGAGCACGCCCTCAACGAACAGCTTGGCCACGAGCTGGGCTCGGGTGTGGCAGTCCAGCTTGCCCATGGATTGGGTGATGTGGTGCTTAACGGTTCTGGCGGTGCGGCCGATCAGGATGGCGATTTCAGGGTCTGTCTTTCCTTCGGCAGCCCACAATGCGGCTTCGGTCTGTCGCACGCTCAGTTGGCCTACCGTGGCCTGTAATGTCGATCCTTCGATGATGGCGGGTGTGCCCATAGCGCTGCTCCTTGAATAGCAATGTGCTATTAACTAAGGTCAGCATAGCTATGGAGTATTGTCTCGTCAATATCAAAAAGATATTTATTTTGATGTTGAGGGATAAAAGCCCGCATGGCGGGCTCTGGTATCGCGGGCTTAGATCGCGCTAGCGAGTCCAGCTGATGTCGGTGATTTCATTATTCAGAATTACAACTGTCCACTGGCGGTCATCATGAAAGTACACCCATGTTTCCTTTGTGCAGACAGCTTTCTTGCGGCGGTCGCACCAGACGGTTGCGAAAGACTTGGTGGCAGGGCTGCCCATATAACGGATCAACTTGGCGGGGGAGTCCCCTTCGCTGATGAGTTGGCTTCCGATCCGGATGCCGGCCTGGGCGGATGTGGTCAGAAGTGCTGCGGCGATGGCCGCTAATAAGATGGTGCGCATAGCTTCTCTCCTTGTCCAAATCACAATGTTGCCTGCAATCTGCGAGGCAAATTGCAACTCCATGGCAAATAAACGTCGAACTCGGGGCCAGAATAGGCATAATTGTGCGCCAAATCAACAAACCGGGCGGCGCGCTATTTGAACGGGATAGCAGGACGGCTACACTGAAATAACGCCGGGAGACATCAACTGAACGAAAAGCGCAAGCAAGAAGCGCAGGATGCCGAGGGAACGAAAAATAAAAAGCAACTGAATGCCAGGATACCCGAACCTCTAAAGCGTCGCTTTAAAGTGCGTTGCACAGAGGAGGGTAGAGATATGGAGCAGGTAGTTGAGTTGCTGATACAGGCCTTTATTGATGGCGATATCGAGGTTTAGCCGGAGGAGTGCTTTGTCTATATATCTAGACGTCTAGATATATAGCTGCATAGATATATAGATAAATAGAATTGTAGGTATCTAGGTGCTTTTTTGAAAAGGAGGGGAAAGCAAAAATCAGCGGGGTGAAATTACGCGATCTCTTTTGTATCTGATTGTTTCACAAGTATTTCAAGTTGCTTAATAAACGTCTCTCGTGTCTTTTCGGGCAGTGTTTGCAGTGCTTCAACAATTTCCATATCCGACGGCTTCCAGGCCGCCTCTGGCTTCTTTTCCATGTGTTTCCTCCATAATGCGATATTAGCGTATACCAATATGCGCACCATCTGCAAACGGGCGTTCTAAAAACTACTGTATATTTATACAGTATAGCGGGCAAAAAAAACGCCCGTCAACCAACGAGCGTTCAGTAGGCCGGCATAGTTGCCACTTTGCCCTACCTTTGTTGTCTGTCCCGATCTTCTTTCAGCATTGTTTCCAGAACCGCAATCGCGGTTTCCCGTTCTGCGTCACCCGCCTTAGCCATCAGCTTGAGCACCCGCTGCGCCCACTCGGGCAATTGTTCGGCTGGGGGGTATTCGGGCATCTGCTCGCCGACCCCCTGAGGCAGCGAGTGGTTAACGTCCATCCAGCCATGGGGTTTCAGCATGCCGACTTCCAGCCGCCTGGCGATGTTATCGCCGATTCCCCGGGTTTTGTTCTTTAGCTGGCTAATCAAATTGGCGGATACATCCGTGCGGCGCTCCAGGTTTTTGAGGCTGCCTGCGATGTCAATCAGGGTGAGTAAATTCTTATGACGGATAGATTTATTGTCCATGCGCACAGTCTAGCAAATCGCTATCTTAAGGTCGGTTCCAAAAAGATATTGTTAATCAATAGCTCTGTGCTATGATTTGGGAATGAACGCATACACCTTCCTTAAAAAATATGGGTGGAAAGAGGCCGAAAAGGTCGCTATCGCAGCTGGCACCACCCGGAGCTACTTCACTCAACTGGCCCATGGGCACCGTAGGGCATCCGTGGATCTGGCGCAGCGCCTGGAGAAAGAATCCGGGCAGCGTATGACCTTGATCGAACTATTAACTGATGGCTCGAAATCCAGTGTAGCCGCTGGGCATAAGCCCTCCAACTGACCAAAAGGACAGCCCTATGACTACAAAAAACGGAAAGCAACACAGCTTTTTCTCAGCACGCTCTGAGCAGTTGTGCAAAGAGGCTGTAGAGGTTGCCCAGCGTAAGGGCGGCCATGACCTGAACCGGGTGGAGATCATCACGCTGAATGTGGACCTGCAGTTGGAGCATCAGGCGGCGATGACGGATGAAGAGCTGCAGCGATCGATGAAGACGATTAACAACCTGCAGGCGCAGTTGTAGGGGGTGGGTATGGCACAGCCAGCCGTTAAGAAGATCCGCCAGATTGATCGGGTGCGAGCTGTTCTGATGGATGGCCAGCCCCGGACCCTGTGGATGATTCGCAGCGATATCCTGAAGCGGTTTAACAAGATGGACAGCGAAGCGGGTATCAGTGCCCGGATTCGTGACCTGCGGGCCGATGGCCTGAATATCCAGCATAAGCCGTACAAGGGGTCTCCGTCACACGAATACTGGATCGGGGGTGGGGAGTGAGCGTTAAGGCTGTCTCCTGGGCGTTCCAGGTCAAAGGGCTGAAGCCGGCACAGAAGCTGATTCTGCTGTCGTTCGCTGATTTCGCTGACGATAACGGCGAGTGTTACCCGGCCTATGGAACCATCGCTGACAAGGCTGAATGCAATAAGCGGACGGTGATGCGGGCGGTTACCCAGTTCAAGAAGCTGGGGATCATCAGCAAGGTTACTCAGCGCCGGACCCGTAAGGGTGATTCCGACACCAATGTTTATACCTTTGACCTCTCCAGAACGGAGTTTTCAGAGCCTGAAAAGACCGAAAAGGGTAGTGACAATTTGTCACCACGTAGTGACACAGCTGAGTCACCACCGGTAGTGACAGAGCTGAGTCACCACCGTAGTGACAGAGCTGTGTCACCCAAACCGTCATTAGAACCGTCAATTGAACCGTCACTTAATAATTCTTGCGCATCATCTGGCGATGACGCCTCACACATCGACGACGGTCCTGACTGGATTTCCTCATCCGGAAAACCCCTGACCGGTAAAAAACTCGAACTGTTCAAAAAATTCTGGGATGCGTTTGGCTACCGCAAGGGAAGGGCGCGGGCCATCACCGCCTGGCTGAAGATCGTCTGGTCGAAATCCCCTGAGGAAAACCAGAACCAGTTTGAGCAGATCATCCGAGCGGCTACGGCTGAGGCAGAGCAACGGCCCGCCCTGATCAACAACAACCGCACACCGATTTACCCGGAAGGCTGGCTGTCACAGCGCCGCTGGGAGGATGAGACACCCGACCTGCAGACGATGAACGGAGGATCTGCCCATGCGAGCAGCACAGGAGTTAATCACCCAGAGAGACTTTCGGCAGCCGATCGAATCAACCGATCAGCCGACGAGTACGAACAGAGACTCCGGCGTGAATCCGGATCTGAAGCTGGCGCTGGTGACGTTGTGGCGTCGTATGGGTGAGATCTACGGCGGCCAGTTCGCCAACCAGTACGGCAAAGTCGGAGGGGAGGCTTTCCAGACCTGGTGTCTCGGACTGCGGGATGTCGAGCCTCAGCGTATCCGTTCAGGGTTTGCCCGGCTGCTGGAGCGTGAGAGTAAGTTTGTGCCGAACCTGAATGAGTTCCGAAAGCTGTGTACGCCGGACCTGGCTGATTACGGACTGCCTGACGTTGAGACGGCCTACCAGCAAGCCTGCCAGTCCGCCGGTATCGCGGAGCGCTGGAAAACATACGGCCATGACGCGGTAAGGCTGGCGGCCCGGGAAACGACATCGTTCACCCTGCGGAGCATGCCGCGGGAAAAGGCCTTCCCGCTGTTCAAGCGCAATTACGAAATCCTGTGTAACCGGGTGATTGCCGGTGAGGCCCTGGAAGACCCGATCCCCAAGGCGTTGCCGCAGACGGTGGATGATCACAACCCCTCGGGGGTGTCGCACAAGGAGGGCCGGCAGGCGGCAAAGCAGGCCAGGACTGAAGTGTTATCGATGGTGAAGGGGTTGAAGAAATCATGGTCATGAAGATCCACACACACGAACAGCGTCTGGAAGCCGTTAAGGCAGAACTCAAGGTGAATCCGTCTCTGGACAATATCGAAATTCAGGACCTTACAGGCATCCACCGCTTGACGGTCGGCGACTTGCGCCGCGAGCTGGCATACGGGGTGCGTAAGGCCTATACCCGGCTGCCGTTCCACAAGCGGATAGATCTTGCTGTGGAGATGCATGACAAGAATCCGGACATCTCTGCTGATGACTTGTGCAGAGAGATTGGCGGTGACCGTAACACCAACCAGGAAGCGCTGAGATGTGTTCGCCGGGGATGTCGGAAGCAGATCCGAATTACAGACGATATGTGGCCAGCCCTACATGAGCGGGTCCAGGCTGGGGAGGTGATGCGGCATATCGCACAGGAGCACGGGCTGATTGGGACCGGGTTTGTCCAGGCCTACAACCGCTGGCTGGAAAGAAACAGTCTCAGGGCCAGCGCAGAGAACAAGTGGCAAGACGACCTGACCCCGAAATCCCGGTTGCTGCTGCGTATCCCGTTCAGCAGGGCGGGTGAGTTGTTCGGCAACCCGGCAGCGGCATAACGGAGACTCACATGAAGATCGATCCGGCACTGAAGGACTACGGCACCGAATCGCAGATCAGACACGTTGATGCGATCAACAAGCATGGCTCCATCCGTAAAGCGGCCAAAGCGCTGGGGGTGGCACATAGCGGCATTGTCGGATCGCTGCAGCGGTTGAAGAAGCGGGCGGCACTGCAGGGGTATTCGCCGGATCACGATATGCACCACGCCGCGCCGGATACCCACCTGGTGAAGGGCACCAGCACGCTGTACGGGGATGACGGCAAGCCAAAGCTGCAGTGGGTGAAGACACACGTCAAGGCGGAACAGCTGCAGGAGGTGGCCCGGGAGATTATCGAATCTCTGAAGGACGAGATCACCGGCACCAGCCGTAAGATCGGAGCGCCCAGGACAGCTGATAAAACCCTGCTGACGGTCTACCCGATGGGCGACCCCCATATCGGCATGTATGCCTGGGTCGAGGAAACCGGACAGGACTTTGACTGCGACATCGCCGAGCGGGATCTGCAACAGGCCATTGACTACCTGGTCGAGAAGGCGCCCAACAGCGAAGAGGCGCTGATTGCCAATCTGGGTGACTTCTTCCATTCCGACACCATGGACAACCAGACCCGCCGTTCCGGCAACGCGCTGGACGTGGATTCCCGGTGGTCCCGGGTGCTGCGGGTGGGGGTGCGAATCATGTGTTACTGCATTGACCGGGCGCTGCAGAAGCATAAGCGGGTGACGGTGATTAACGAGATCGGTAATCACGACGACCAGAGCAGTTACACGCTGTCGCTGATCCTGGATGCCTATTACCAGAACAACAAGCGGGTATCGATCGACCTGTCACCGAAGCCGTTTCACTACTACCGCTTCCACAGCGTGATGATCGGTATCACCCACGGTCACAACACCAAGCATGAAACCCTGGGTCCGATCATGGCGACCGACCGAGCGCAGGACTGGGGCGAGACAGAGCATCGGTACTGGTACGTCGGGCATATCCATCACCGTCGCTCGCAGGAGTTGCATGGCTGCATGACGGAATCATTCCGGACGATGGCGAGCAAAGACGCCTGGCACGCCGCCAAAGGGTACCGGGCCGGCCGGGACATGATGTGCATTGTTCACCACCGGGACCACGGCGAAGTGGCCCGGCACCGGTTTGATATTTCGATGGTGCAGGGATGAGTGGTGGAGCGTGCATTCGCGATAGTCACGACGGTACTGGTGTGGCTGTTAATTCTCATTCTCATGACCAGGCTCCGTTTCCAGCAGTGGACAACGACAGAGGACAAAGATCAATGACAAGAAAGATGATCGTAATAGGGATAGCAGGACCAGCAAGAGCGGGTAAAGACACAGCTGCTGATCACCTGATGAAAAGACACGCACTGGTTAAGGCGTCATTTGCAGATCCGTTAAAGCGCATGCTGCGGGTAGGGCTTGGTCTGACAGAGGCGCAGTTGTACGGCGATCAGAAAGAAACCGTTGACCCCTATTACGGAAAGTCCGGGCGCTTTATGGCTCAGACAATCGGCACTGAGTGGGGCCGTAGCATGATTCATCCGGATGTCTGGGTGCTGGCGATGAAGCGGCATATGGAAGACTCCTTCGTTGACGGTACTTACCACACAGGCTTTGTCATTCCGGATGTGCGTTTTGAAAACGAGGCGCAGTTCATTCGTGAGCACGGAACGCTGATCCACCTGCGGCGAACAGATCGGGCCGGAATTGATAACGCCGGACATTGCTCCGAGGTGGGTGTCGAGGTCAACGATTGCGACACGGTGATCAATAACGACCAGAGTATCGATCACCTGCACGCGCTGCTGGACGGGATTCGCGTTGCGTAACGTTCGTCACAAATTCCATGCCCGGCCCTGCGAGCTGGATGGCATCCGCTTCGACTCGAAAGCAGAGGGGAGGTATTACACCCAGCTCAAGCTGCGGCAGAAGGCTGGGGAGATATTGTTCTTCCTGCGGCAGGTGCCGTTCCATCTCCCCGGGGGTGTGAAGCTGGTTATTGATTTCCAGGAGTTTCATGCCGATGGCACCGTTCACTTTGTGGATGTGAAGGGCATGGAGACAGAGCAATTCAAAGCAAAGCGCAGGATGGTAGAGGCGCTGTATCCGATCACTGTGGAGACTGTGAAATGACCGAAGCAGCAATCCCCGTAATCGCCAGTCCGATCACCCGTCACCCTGACGGCTATAGCGAGATCGTTCTGAGGGTAGAGACAGAGGACGTTAACGAGGCGTCCCGGTATTTCCGCCAGCCGAACGCGACGGCGGCCATTGTTCCGGTGCAGAGCCGCCGGTACGGGATGCACGCCAAGGCGCTGCGTCAGTCCAGCTTCTTCCGTTGCCCGGATGTCTGGCGGGCCATCGGACCGGATGCTGAATACCAGGCCTGGACCCGTAAGCAGCGATGCGTTGTCACCCGTGGTTACGACTTGGACCCGGATAAGGGGGAGGAGCGCTGCACTTATTGCCACGTCCGTCGGGCCGGTGACTCCGGCACGGGGTTCAAACCGGAATACATGGGTGTGCCGATGGTCGATCGGCTGCACCAGCTGCAACACCACCACGGCGAACTGGCCCCGCTGATGGGGCACGTCGCCTCCGTCCGGACAGAGCAGCACGCCCGGGACTGGTTCAATCAGGCCAGTATGCAGAACGTGCAGCGCTGGGGGTGGGAAACGCTGAAGTCGCAGCTGCAGTTCGACAGCTGGAGTGAGATCCCGCCGGGGATTCTCTACCGGTGGGCGAACCAGCACAACGTCGTGGCTCTGCTGCCTGGCTGTTACCGGCCGGAGTGAGAAAGGAGCACAGGTGGGCCAACCAGATACTGGCCCATTACCCGGACCGGGCAGCGATGGCCACCGAGTACCGGAAAACACCGGAGGCGTTAAGACCAGCAGTGGCGCACCTGGTGAGGATTCAGAAAAGCATGTTCAGTGATCACCGCTATTTGGGGTGGTGTGAGGTCAGGCCGAGGGGGACCGACAATGAATGAGCGCACGCGACGGGACATTCAGCAACGTGGCGAACTGGTGGGGAGCTATATCCGCAACGGTATGCAGACGCAGGGGGTGGGGACCGGCATTTCCCCGCTGGCCCAGGTCGGACAGCCCCGGGGCGGATCTGGAATCGACATCAGCAACCTGAGCGCGATTATTTCACTGGAGCAGTACGAGCGGACGGACGAGCCGCGCATTATTGAAACGCTGACCGCGCTGGAAGCCTGCTCACGGGTAAATCAGCGGGCGGCCCTGGTCTGGCTGCATCACTACAGCTCAGACGGCAGTGTGATGGACAAGGCCCGGGGTATTGATGTGGGGGAGACCCGGTATCGCCGGTTTATTTCAGAAGCGGAACATATGCTGGCGGCGCGGCTGGCTGGGTAGGAGGGATTACTGATGAATGAGCAAATGCTTGTAGTCGGAATAGTGGTGCTGTTAATCGCAATAGTAGGCGTAGGCGGCTGGAGATGCAGCCTTCATCCGTGGCGCGAAGAGGCTGAGAAACCCATATCGGTGACTGAGCGTGATCTGGCGTCAGCGTTCACGGAGTGGGAACGGCGCTTCAGAGAAGAGCCAGAACGATTTACCAGTGAGTCGGTACGGCTTTTGAAGAGCTCACCCGAAACATATGGCGAAGAGTGCGCGCCATATCTTCTGGAAATTATCGAAGAGCAGAGAGCGATTAGAGCGGAGTTTGAGGCTAAGTATTCTCAACCATGCTCTTGAAATCACTTTCCCCGACAATCCGGATCGACTGCCCTGCGGCAATAAGCTTTTCGGCCTTCAGGTGCTTGGAGCTTTTCTTTTTGCCGGCAAGTTTGCTGATGTCCTGGTCACCGACAACCAGCAGCGTTGTTTTCTTAGTGACGCCTTGGCCTACTGAACAGCCAGCGAGTGCGGCAAGGTCGGCAGCTTCGGCTCTGGTGATCTCCAGAGCGCCGGTAAAGGTGACGGATTCGCCAAACAAGATGCCGTTCGGATTTCCATCGCGATTAATGGCTGCTCCTGTGCTGAGGCTGGTCGGGTCGATTGGTTTGTTAACCCTGCTGAACCACTCATCCAAGGATAGCCCGGTCGCATCGGATGCAGCGATAAGCACAGCGCCGCAGGCTTTGGCGTCTTCGAGGGCGTCATGGTGCTGGAATCTGAAACCAATGTGTTTACAGACGTTGCTGAGTCCATACCCGCTCCAGGCAAATTGCTCCCATGCTCTGCGGACGACGCGGGCAGTGTCGAGCCATCGGCAGTCTGGCGCCGGTACCCCAGCCTTACTGCACGCCTTTGTGACTGAGGTTCGATCGAAGTGGGTATGGCAGGCGACTATCTGGCCGTTCAGTAATCCGCGGATGTCGTTGTAAAGCTCTGCAAACGTCGGTGCAAATTCGACGTCTTCAGGCTCTATGCCGTGGATTTCAATGTTGATGAAGTCGAATTCGTCCTGGGGGTCAACCAGTGACACGAATTCAGAGTGAAGAGTGTTGTTTTTGAAAACCGCAATGCCTACCTGGCAGATTGATGACATATCAGCATTTGCGGTTTCAACATCGATAGTAATGAAGTCCATAGTCCCGATCCCTGGTTTGGTGGCTGTCCGTTAGGACAGTATGGCAACAGGTTGGTAAAAGGGGCAATTGGATTCAGTGTTGCGTTGACAGGCACCTGGCCGGCGGGCTATTTTGAAAAGGCATCAGCAAAATCTGATGCCGGGTTTCGCAGCTCGAATAACCTACAGGTGCCTACAGAGACGCGCACCGCGTCTTTTTTTGTGGGCGCAGCTCGTGCACGTCAGTTTTTGGCGGGCCGGGCGGGGCAGCTTTCGGGCTGGCCGGTATCCTGTAGGGCCGGTACTGCGAACCCTGTTCGGTCCGCCTCCATTTGAGATTCGCAGCTCTTGGGGGTGGGGTAATCGACCCTATGGGAGCTTGTTATGAATATCCTTCCTTCTGCCATTCAATTCGGCAACCAGTCTCTAACCGTGGTAAATCTAAACAATCAGCCTTGGCTTACAGGTCCACAGATTGCGGACGCGTTGGGTATGCGTGATCGCAGAGGCGTCCATGAACTGTGGACGCGTCATCAGGACGAGTTCACGCCAGATATGGCTCAAATAATCCAGATTAAGCGCTCGAGGACTCGGGTCTTCTCCCCGCGCGGCTGTCACCTGATAGCCATGTTCGCCCGTACCGATCGCGCCAAAGCATTCCGGCAATGGGTGCTGGATGTGCTGGAGAAAATTGGACAGCCGCAAGCGCCAGCCTTGCCAGAATGTCAGCGCTATGTGATGACCATCGATAACGGCCAGGTAAAACCGCTGGTGCCGATCCCGGCTGACAGCGCGGTGGTCAATAACCAGAACATTCACAAATACATCCGGGAGTATATGCGCGAGTTTGCCCTGGTCCGGCGACAGGATCTCGGTGCCCTGATGGGGCTGGCCCGTCATCGGGTGGAAGAGATCGAGCTGGAAAGCCTCGGTATCGAGAACGAACCGGGGAAAGTCACCGATACGATGATTGTTGCGGGGGTGGCGAAGCTGGATGAAGAGCAGCGCTGGCAGTTCCTGGAAGAACTGCGGCAGATGAAGGAGAACCGGTCAACCGGCCATACGGACAGTCCCAGCGACTGACGAAATAAAATAAACTGTCGTAGGGGTGTGCTCCCCGCGCGGAGTTTGGTATGGTTTAGGCCACGATGCGGTTTTGCGCACGACAGAAAGCCTCGGTTAACCCCGGGGCTTTTTTGTGCCCGCTGGTTTTGTATCGATCTTTCCCAATAACTCAAAGAGACTCACGCGATGAAGAAACTCGGACTTCTTGCGGGGATGCTTATTGCCTGCTGTATGGCTTTGGTGCCCGCTCAATCGTTCGCGTCACCGCTGGCCGGCTTCGGTCAGCCCGCCGTTGTGACCGACGCTCCCGACTTCGTGCTTCCCGCTCGGGCTGTCCCTGTGCTGGAGGTTGCTGCGCTGGAACATGAACGACCGTCAAAGGTAACTGATTGCGCTGTCGGTGCCGGCTCCTCGAATACCGATGTTTCCGGCAAGTGGCCGGACGGTACGGGTATTTATGCCGCTGCGACGTTCGATAGCTACAGCTCAACGACTGATGCCGTTACCCGGAAACCTGAAGTGGGCTGGCGAGCCTGACCGTGATTGTTGAATGACCTCCTTCGTTTTGGGCTGCTGGTAGCGGCCCTTTTTTATTCCAGGAATAACCCCTCATGAACTTTGACCGAGTAGCGGAGCACATCAAGGCGCATGAGGGATTGTCCCTGACGCCGTACAAATGCCCGGCCGGTAAGTGGACTATCGGCTACGGGCACAACATCGAAGACAACGGCATCCCGGTCCAGATAGCCGAGGCGCTGCTGAAGTCTGACATCGCTGGAGCCCTGAAGGATCTGGAGCGTATCGACACCTACTGCGAACTGGATACCGAGCGCCAGATGATCCTGGTGGATATGTGTTTCAACCTGGGCATCTCTTCTCTTCGTAGATTCCGGCGTATGTGGGCGGCTCTGGCTGACGGCGATTATGTGTTGGCGGCGACTGAGATGGCTGATTCCCAGTGGTATCACCAGGTGGGCAACAGGGCCAAGAAGCTGGTTGATGGCATGGTCCGCGGCGAGTTCCCGGGGGCTGTATGAGCGACCGTCAAATTCAGACAGGCGGCTATTCAGGTCCGGAGCGCAGAGAAGCAAGCCGACAGTGGCATTTAGATCGCAGTGTATCTGTTGGTCACCTTCTGACAACGTTCAGTATTGTGATAGCCGGCTTCTGGTTCATCGCCGGTCAGGAAGAGCGGATTAGCCTGAACGAACAGGCTATCAAGACCAATCAGGGGCGCATTGAGCGTGCCGAGGCCGACCAGCAGCGGGCAATCGATAAGATAGATTCTAAGCTGGACCGGATTTTCGAGTACATACGGGATATCCGACAATGATTCATGCGCTGATACCTGCAGTTACTGGGCTGATCGGTAAGGCGATCGACAAGGCTGTCCCGGACAAAGACGATGCGGAGAAGCTGAAAGCCGATATCACCTTGCAGGCGATGGGAATGGCTCAGTCGGAACTGCAAGGCGCGGTTCAGGTGATTACCGCCGAAGCGAACGGCGAGTCCTGGCTGCAGCGGAACTGGCGCCCGCTGGTGATGCTGTCTTTTACGGGGCTGATCGGCGCTCATTGGCTTGGCTTCACGCCTGAAAACTTGTCCGAGGCTCAAATTGTCGCCCTCCTGGGTATCGTGAAGGTTGGTATAGGCGGTTATGTGGTTGGGCGATCCGGTGAAAAGATCATGCGGGAGTACAAGCGGTGATTCGCTGGCTGTGGAATCTGCTGATATCCGTTGATCAGTTTTTCAATGTCCTGCTGTCTCCGCTGCTGAATATGCTGGTTGCCAAGTCCGGCGCCCGGTTCGGCCACCCGGATGAAACCCTGTCTAGCGTCATGGGCAAGAATTCACGCACGAAGACGTGCACCGTCTGCACCTGGATATGCAGGCATGTTTTACATCCGATTGACCCCAACCATTGCGAAGAGTCCATCGAGCAAGATAGGGGTGGCTAAGGAAAGCTGTTGAGGCCAGGGTGGCCAGATTCAGTGCTTCATGAACTACCACTATTCGCCCATTGCCGGCCATATCCGGCTCTACCATAACGGCTCGTACGAAAACCGCGATCCTTATGACTGCATAGTGACTATCCAATGGCTCTCCGATGAAGAGGTCTGGTTATCAGGTGCTCATGGGAGCCTGTCCACAAAGCCGCTACATCAAGCGCTGCATGAAATGGGTGTTAAGCGAGCCCGGTATGAGCGAAACGGCAAAGAAATAGTGACTCTGGTGGAACCATGATTCAGATGATAACGATTAGCTATGCGGCTGGTGTGCCTGGCAGTGCATGACCATCACTATTCGGGCGAAACGATGATCAGAGCGTTTGTCACAGGCTGGCAACTGGTTGGTAACCAAGTGCTTAACCCGATTGTTGAGCAGGGTGAATCCGTCGTGAGCGGGCCGTTTGCATGCTCAATGGTTTATCCGGACGCTGACGCTAATGGCCTGCCGGACGGTCCGCACGTATTGATATTCGTGGAGTCTGACAGCCCGACCATTGAGGACCTGGATACGCTCGACGGGGTGTATATGTTTCCCCCGCACGCATTCGATACACCGCTGGCTGATGTCCCTCAGTCCACCAAGGATGAGGTGTTGGGCTTGTGTGCCTCAGAGGGCTGGATGCCTACGGCACCGCTGTTTACGGCTCAGACCTACGGCGATTGCCTGAAGCTATTAGCCAGCCATTTTCAGGCCGGGTTCACGTCATTTGGACGCTACGAGGTTGAGAAAGCTGCGGAGTTCGGCTGATGCCTTTTACTGATGATTTCACCGGTAGCGATGGCCAGAAACTAGAGGATCGGGCCGGCTGGACGCTGGTACAAGACGGCGGATATTTCGCAGAGATACAGTCAAACGGCCTCAGGTATCAGGTATCGAACGCAACTGATCATACGATTTATGCGTGCACGGATCAGGGGTCAGCGGATCAGTACACGCAAGCGACTCTGACATCCGCGCTAGAGCCTAATTTTGACGTTTATTACTGCATCAACCTGGTTGATGATCGGAATTACATCGGTTGGAGACTGTACGGTACGGGCGGGGCTGGTCTCCGCCTAACGAGATATGTTGCAGGCGTAAAAACTGACCTTGTGACGTTCCAGGGTGTTGCGAATAACACCTATAAGGTGGAGCGTGATGGCAGCACCGTTCGAATTTATGAGAATGACGTTCAGAAGGGTGCTGACCAGACGGTAACGGATCACCAGACCGAAACCACCCAGGGTATTATTCAGGAAGGCGTTGAACCAAACGCCCAGATAACGGATTTCGAGGCTGGTGCGCTGGGTGGCGGGGGTACGACTCACGACACTACCGCTGATCACAGTGTCGTATCTGTTGAAAGCACGACCGCATCAGCTGTGCAGCAGCATTTATTGTCAGGCTCTCAGTCGCTTGTAGCTGTTTTGTCGAACTCGCCTGATGTAGTGCAGGAACATCAGCTATCCGGGCGTGACTCGTCAGGATCGGTCGAAAGCACGTTTGGCGATGTGTCGCAGTCTCATAACCTGACAGCGTTCGCGACAACTATTCTGTCAGCATCAACAGCCGCCGCTGCTCAACAGATACACTCCCTTGCCGGCCTATCTTCCACGGTTGCCGTGCAGTCCAGTATCGGCAATCTGGCTACCGGGCTGGTGCTTACCGCATTGGCCAGCAGGGTTGACGGGGAATCAACAACAGGCGGCGCCAGCCAGACTCATGCACTAACCGGCGCGCATAGTCGAGTTGATTCTGATGCATTGACGGCTGCGCTGCAGCAGATCCACCAACTGACCGGCGCGGGCTCTTCAGTGCCGGCTGAGTCAACGGTTGCGGATGTCGCTACTGATCTGGTGCTGACCGCAATTCATAGCGTCATAGGCGCTGAGTCTACGGCTGGTGATGCAGAACAGGCGCATGTCCTGACAGCCCTGCAGTCGGTTGTTAACTCTGAATCATCAATGGGCGACTGGCTGTCGTCGGTTGTCCCTGACTTCGACAACATTGTACTGACCAGCAAAACCCCAAAAATCGCCCTGCGGTCTCTGACTGCTCGAATTACTTTGACATCGAAAACCGTTCACTGAGGGAAACGGCATGCAGGAATTAAATACATCGGTGCTGGATGCGGCACTGAATCACATTAAGAACAACGCCAACTCTCTCGAACTGGTGAAGGCATTTAGCTCTGGCGATAGTCGGGCGACAGTGCTGGGCAATACGGTGTGCTCTATTGCGCTGGTAACCGGCGACTTCACTCTGGCGAACAACACGCCCAGCGGTCGCAAGGTGACGCTGCAGGCCAAGAGCGGAACGGCGTCGGCCAGCTCCAGTCAGTACGAATCAGGAACGGCCACTGCCGGTGCGGCTTCCACGCTGACGGATTCTGGCGCCTCGTTCCCCGATCGCTCTGGCAAGGTAGTCAAGATTACCGGCGGCACTGGTTCTGGTCAGGTTAGACGCATTCAGTCGAATACCGGAACTGTAATCACCGTCGATACTGCGTGGGCCACGCAGCCAGACGCCACCAGTACCTACGAGATCCTGGACGATCTGCACTGGGTCATCATCTCCGGCACTGAGGTATTGGCTGTTCATGACGAAGGCACCAACCAGGTGATCACCAGTGGTAACCCGGTAAATACTCCCGCGCTTGAGAACAGGCTGCCGCAGCCGACTGCGGTGTGATATGAGCGCTACTGAGCGAGTCTATAAATCCGGCTCAGGGATGCATGACAACACTGCCGTCGTCTCTGTGTCGATCGAGGGAGAGGCGACACCGCTGGCCGGTGTTACTCGGATCACCTGTGAGCTGCAGCCGGCGGACGTAACTGTCGATAGCGATGTCTCACCGAACGCCATCACCTGGACAGCCGAAGGCGAGATCACGCTGGACTTTGCTGAGCACTCGTTTGCATCCATACCCACAGGGACGCAGCGCTGCAAACTGGTGGCTTACGACCCGGCGCACCCGAATGGGCAGGTGCTTGCGCACCGTAACGGCGAAGATAATCAGTTGACGGTGATTTTCGAGCGTTAGGATCCTTCCTAAGCGCTCACGTTACGGGTGTCGGCCCTCGCAGCACTTGACCAGTCACAGCTATAACCAGCGACTTCCTTCCTATGCCACCACGTATCCCAAAGCCTTGCCGGTACAGTCGGTGCCCGGAGGTGACGGCGGATCGGTCTGGTTATTGCGACAAGCATGCGGACAAGCGAGTGAACTGGAGCCAGCGGCAAGCCGGCAGGACCA
The DNA here is from genome assembly GCA_965230185.1 of Motiliproteus sp. GTDB lineage: Bacteria > Pseudomonadota > Gammaproteobacteria > Pseudomonadales > Balneatricaceae > Motiliproteus. The sequence continues at coordinate 4,046,226 of OZ245995.1, read as the reverse complement.
CAACAGAGCGCGGATACGGACATAAATGGCGGAAACTGCGCCGCCAGATCCTGCAGAGAGACAGCGGATTGTGCTTGGTTTGCATGGATTCAGGGCGCATCACAGCAGCCACTGAGGTTGACCACATCGTCCCCAAGTCGCAAGGCGGCACAGACGCACCGAGCAATCTCAGATCGATCTGTAAGGCCTGCCACAAGGCCAAGACACAGCAGGACAGCAGGGGAGGGGCGGGTTAAATCTCTACAGGCTTTCGCCAAATGACCGCCGCCATCCCTTTTGTTACATGCCCGCGAAACTGAAAACTTTTTTTGGAGGTTCTGAATGGGGCGGCCAAACAAACCGACCGCCCTGAAGGTGCTGCAAGGCAACGCCGGAAAGCGCGGTCTGAACCACCTGGAACCAAAGCCTGAGCCGAAGCGGCCGCGGATGCCGTCCCATCTCAGCCCGAAGGCAAAATCAGCATATAAAAAGGTCTGCGATCTGCTTGAAAGCATGGGCGTACTAACCGTGGCTGACGGCATGGCGCTGGAAATGATGTGCGATGCCTACGCCGAGTGGCGTGATCTGCGGAAGGTAATTGACACCGAAGGCGCAACTTATAAAACCATTGGCACCAGCGGCGACGAAATCATCAAAGCCCGCCCCGAGGTGGCTATGGCGTCCGATGCCTGGAAGCGCGTGAAGGCGATGGCCAGCGAGTTCGGATTAACCGCAGCAAGCCGCACCAAGATACAGACCAACGAACCCAAGACCAACGATCCGCTGGAAGAGTTTCTAAACCGTAACAGACGATGACTGCCACCGTAGCTGATGCTCTCCAGTACGCCAAAGACGTCACCGAGAGCAAGATAGTTGCGTGTAAGTGGGTTCGTCTGGCGTGCCAGCGCCACCTGAATGATCTGGAGCGCGGCGGGGATCGTGGCCTCTGGTTTGATGATGAAGCTGCACAGCACGCACTGGATTTCTACCAGTTCACCACCCATGTAAAGGGAGCGCTGGCTGGCGAAGCTATCCATCTGGAGCCCTGGCAGGCTTTCATCATTGCCAGCATTTTCGGCTGGAAGCGCGAAGACGGACTGCGCCGGTTCCGGACTGCCTACAACGAGGTAGCCCGGAAGAACGCCAAATCAACGCTGTCCTCTGGCATCGGGCTGTATATGACCGGGTTTGATGGCGAAGGTGGTGCCGAGGTATACAGCTGCGCCACTACTCGGGATCAGGCCCGCATCGTGTTCAATGATGCCAAGGTCATGGCCGATCGTTCGCCGATCCTGAAGCGGTTGTTTGGGACCACCAAGCTGAATATCCATGTCGTGCCCACGGCCAGTAAGTTCGAGCCGCTGTCCAGTGATGCCAACAACCTGGACGGCCTCAACGTGCACTGCGGAATTGTAGACGAGCTGCATGCCCATAAAACACGGGAGGTCTGGGACGTAATTGAAACCGCCACCGGTGCCCGGGAGCAGCCGCTACTATTCGCCATCACCACCGCTGGGTTCAACAAGCAAGGTATCTGCTACGAGGTCCGGGAGTACGGCTGCAAGGTGCTGGAAGGCGTGGTTGAAGATGATTCCTTCTTCGCGATTATCTACACCCTGGATGATGGCGATGACTGGCAAGACGAATCCTGCTGGATAAAGGCCAATCCCAATCTCGGCATCTCGGTAAAGTGGGACGATATCCGGCGTCTGGCCAAGAAGGCCAAAGAGATGCCGACGGCCCGCAACAACTTTCTGACCAAGCGTCTTAACGTCTGGGTGAACACAGCTACTGCCTGGATGGATATGGAGAAGTGGGACCGCTGTCCGGCTGTCGCTTCAGATGAAGTTCTACAGCAAACCCCCTGCTGGATCGGCATGGACCTGGCCAACAAACTCGATGTTGCCGCGCTGATCATGGCCTTCCCGTTGGATGACGGCCAACTACACCTGAAGTCGTGGTTCTGGCTGCCGGAAGACGCGATCAACATCAAATCCCGCTCCATCGGCAACATGTACCAGAGTTGGTCAGAATCGGGCTATCTCACCCTGACCGAAGGCGCGGTGATCGATCACGACCGGATTGAAGATGAGATCCGGGCGATTCTTAGCGAGTACGAGGTTCAGGAACTGGGGTTCGATCCCTGGGGTTCCACCCAGATGGCCAATCACCTGGCCGCCGAAGGGGCGCCGATGGTCGAAGTACCTCAGACGGTCAAGAACCTGTCCGAGGCCATGAAGGAAGTGGAAGCCATGGTGATCGCTGGCAAGCTCCATCACGGTGACAACCCGGTCCTTAACTGGATGGCTTCCAACGTCACCGCCAAGGTGGACAAAAACGAGAACGTATTCCCCAACAAAGAGCACCCGGATAACAAGATTGACGGGATGGTGGCGCTATTCACCGCAGTGTCTCGAATTCTCAGGCATCGCGAAGATGGGTTATTCGTAAGCGAAGGTTTCATGGAGCTATAGCTGAATGTTTGGATTCGGGAAAGATAAAGAGATAGCCCAGCTTCGCTCCGACCTGGAGAGCACCCAGGCGCAGCTGAAACAGGTTCAGAACGCCACTGATTTCGGCAGCTATGAGTCGCTGTCAGAAGCCATGTCTGTCGCTACCAGCAAGGCGGGTGTGGTAGTCAACAACGACACTGCTATGCGGGTGAGTGCTGTGTATGCCTGCGTTCGGCTGATCGCGGGTGCCATCGGCTCAATGCCGCTGTCTATCTACCGTCGCACTGACGATCAGCAGCGCGAAAAGGACGCGGCACATAGCCTGAACCGGGTATTACGGATCGAACCCAATCCGATGCTGACATCCATCGTCTATTGGGAGGCAGTGACGAGCCATATTCTGCTGTCCGGCAACAGTCATTCACTCATCAGCCGCACGCGCAATGGTGATCCGATGGCGCTGACGCCTATTAAACCATCGCGTGTTCGTGTTGAAGAGAAAGCCGGCCGTCTGCTGTATATGGTGGTATTCGATGACGGTAAATATGCCGCCTATGACCAGGACGATATCCTGCATATCCCCGGCGTTGGTTGGGACGGCAAGCAGGGGATGAGTGCCATCGCTTATGCCGGCCAGAATGCCGTTGGCACGGCGCTGGCCGCTGATGAATACAGCGCCCGATTCTTTGCCAATGATGCCACGCCTCGCGGATACATTCGATACGAAAAGGCAATGAAGAAGGATCAGGCCGATCTGATCCGCGATTATTGGTATCGCAAGCATCAGGGTATTGATAACAGTCACCTGCCAGCAATTATTACTGAGGGTGGCGAGTTCAAAGAAACCACGATGAACGCTCAGGATTCCCAACTGATTGAGTCCCGTCGTTTCCAAGTGTCGGATATTGCCAGAATCTTTGGTGTACCACCCCATATGATCGGTGAGACAGAGAAAAGCACCAGTTGGGGGACCGGAATCGAGCAGCAGAGTATTGGCTTTATTCGTTATACCTTGCGCCCTCATCTGACTCGGATCGAGCAGGAAGTAAACCGCAAACTCCTGCGTGACCCGTCGCGCTTTGTTGAGTTCCAGACCAATGATCTGATGCGCGGTGACATCAAAGGTCGCAATGAGTCTTACCAGATCGCCCTCGGCGGTAATCAACAGCCAGGCTGGATGACAATCAACGAGGTTCGCAAAGCTGAAAACCTGCCGCCGGTCCAAGGTGGCGATGAGCTATACAAGCCCTTAACCGGAGAGACTACCGATGAAGAATAAGCTGTTCCAGCTGTTCATCGAGAACAACGCGGCGAAGGGTCGCAAGTTCGAGATCAAACAGGCGCACGAAGACGAAGCGACCATTTATCTGTATGACGCGATCGGTGGGTTCTGGGGCGTGGATGCTCAGCAATTCGTCAAGGATCTGAACAACCTGAATGCAGACACCATTCATCTGCGAATCAATAGTCCTGGTGGTGATGTGTTTGATGGCAGGGCCATCCAGACCGCTCTGCGTCAGCATAGTGCCAGAGTAGTCGCCCACGTAGATGGTATTGCCGCCTCCGCTGCCACCTATGTCGCGCTCGGCGCTGATGAAGTGGAAATCAGCGAAGGTGCGTTTTTTATGATCCACAAAGGCTGGACGCTACAGATCGGTAACGCTGATGATATGCGCGAAACTGCCGGTCTGTTGGATAAGGTTGATGCATCCATCAGCAAGGATTACCAGCGAAAAACAGGCATCGATGCTGAGCAAATTGAGCAATGGATGTCAGATGAAACCTGGTTCAGTGCTGAAGAAGCCTTGGAGCATGGCTTTGTTGATCGCATCTTCGAAGGTGAGGATGTGGAAAACAGCGCGTTCAACCTGGCGGCCTATGCCAATACCCCCAAGGCGCTTACCGAACCGAAAGAGAAACCCAAGAATTCACCTGACCGGGAGATGCTGCTGCGGCGCCTCGATCTGGTCGAGCGAACCGCCTGACAAACAGGCTTCAACTATCAACCCGCTGCGGCGGGTTTTTTATTGCCCGAAAAGAGGAAATGCCAAATGAGCATTCAAGCACTTCGTGAAGAACGTAAAGCCGCGGCAACCAAGGCCCGGGAACTGCTGGATAACTCCAAAGATCGCGACTGGACCGGCGATGACGACACTACTTACAACAACATTATGGCGGATATCGATCGCATCGACGCCGCTATTGATCGTGAACAGAAGCTGCTGGATATCGAAGCGGACACCGCCAGCCGGATCGATACCCGTGCCGGCCAGATGGGTGTATCAGTGGATGAGGCTGTGGGCGTGGTTGCGAAAGAACAGGAAGTGTTCCGTGCCTGGCTGTCAGGCGGCATCAACGCGCTGACCCAGGATCAGCAGATGTTTGTCGCTCAGCGTGCCCGCGAGATTCGCAATACTATGTCCACCGGTACAGGCTCTGAGGGTGGATTCCTGGTGCCAACTGAGTTCAGCCGGAACCTTGTTGAGGCGCTTAAAAAGTTCGGTGGTATGCGTCAGGTTGCGAATGTGGTGACAATGGAGTCCGGCGCAACTATGGATGTCCCGACCACTGATGCAACGTCGGAAGAGGGTGAGATCGTCGGTGAAAACGCCTCTGTTTCTAACGAGGACGCGACCTTTGGTACCAAGTCTCTGCCGGTCTACAAGTACAGTTCCAAAAGCATCGCCATTCCGTTCGAACTGCTGCAGGACAGCGCCATCGATCTGGAATCACATGTGAACATGCGGTTGCGGGATCGTCTCGGCCGTATCACCAACAAGCATTTTACCATCGGCACCGGCACGGGTCAGCCGAATGGTATCGTTACTGCCTCATCTGCGGGCAAGGTGGGTGCTTCGGGGCAGACCACCACAATTATCTACGATGACCTGGTGGATCTTGAACACTCGGTTGATCCTGCGTACCGCGAAAGCGGCAGTTGTGGATACATGTTTCACGACAGCACTTTAAAGGTGCTTCGGAAACTGAAGGACGGAGATAATCGTCCGTTGTGGGCGCCCGGAATGGTTGGTGCCACGCCTGACACCATCAACGATAAGCCGTACACCATCAACCAGAGCATGCCGGTCATGGCTGCAAATGCCAAATCTATGCTGTTTGGCGATTTCAGCAGATACATGATCCGTGATGTTATGCAGATCCTGCTGTTCCGGATGACCGACTCTAAGTACACCGAAAAAGGGCAGGTGGGCTTCCTCGCATTCATGCGATCCGGTGGTGAGCTTACTGATGTCGGCGGCGCCGTGAAGCACTACGCCAACAGCGCGACCTGATCGAAAGATTAACCAGTAAAGCGGGAGTCAGACGGCTCCCGCACACCTTAATTCTTGAGAGGAAATAACCGTGGCTGAAAAACAGAAAAAGATTTTGATGCTGTGTGATCACCACCGTGAAGGGAAAGTTATTCCCTGTACTGCTGTTGTCGAATTTCCTGTTGATGAGGCCGAAGCTTTGGTCAAAGAAGGCAAAGCAGACGATAGTAAAGCGGCCATCGCCCACTATGAAAAGCTTGCGAAAGCAGCAGTGAAAACCGAAGAAGCGGAGTAATCGGTGAGTGCCTTCATCCTCAAAACCGGCCCGGCCGAAGAACCGGTCAGCCTGTCCGAAGCGAAGAATCACCTGCGGGTGACGGAAAGCGACGAAGACGCGCTGATTCTTGGTCTGATCCGGGCGGCGAGGGAGCAGGTGGAGGCTGACACGGGCCGGCCGCTGCTGTCACAGACCTGGCAACTGGTGGTCGATAACTTCAGTGGTGATCTGGAACTGAAGCCCGGCACAGTCAGCATCGTGTCGGTGAAGTACCAGGGCACCGACAACGTTGAGCAGACGCTGGCCGACACCGTTTACGAGCTGCGTGAGCGGGGGCTGGTTCCCAGTCTGGCTTTGCAGTACGACCAGACCTGGCCGGATGTGCTCAGCCACCCCAACAGCGTCACCATCGAGTTCACCGCCGGCTATTCCGAGCCCGATTTTGTGCCGCAGCCGATCAAGCAGGCGATGTTGTTGCTGATCAGCCACCTGTATGAAAACCGGGAGGTTGCCGCCGGGATTAAGCTGGAACTGGTGCCCATGGCTTACGACTGCCTGTTGTCGTCCTACCGTATCCCGGTGGTAGGCTGATGGGCGCCGGGAAGTACCGCCACAAGGTGCAGTTTCAGCAGTTGGTCCGGACCAAGGATGCCACCGGTGCTCCGGTCGAAAGCTGGTCCCAGGTTGCCGCCGCCTGGTGTGCGCCGAAGACCATCACTGGCCGGGAACGCTGGGCCAATGAGCGAACCGCCCATGAGTATGATCTGGCGCTGGAGATCCGATACCGGACCGGGCTGGACGAGTCCATGCGGGCGATCTACAACGGGCGGACGCTTGAAGTTGCCAGCATCATCGACCGCGACGAGCGCCGGCGGGATCTGATTGTTCTCTGCAAAGAGATTAAGCCGTGACTGACGACATCAGCGTCAATGTCGAAGGGCTTGAGGAGTTGGAAAAGACTCTGCTCGAGCTTGGTGCCGAAGTGGGGAGTAAAGCGCTGCGTGGAGCCTTGATGGATGCCGCCAAGCCGACCATGGATACGGCCAAAGCATTGGCGCCTGTCGCCGATGAACCCCATACCGGATACAAAGGCAAGATCTGGCAGCCGGGCGAATTGCGAGACGCCATTAAACGGAAATCGAAAGTCGATCATTTCGGTCACGCGGCTGAGGTTGAGGTTGGAGCTATCGGAAATGTGGCCGGATGGTACGCAAAGTTTGTGGAATTTGGCACAGCTCCTCACTACCTGAACAGGGGCGCAAAACGCGGAACAAGTCGGGAGTTGTCTGGTAACAAGTATCGGCGTTCTGCCAGCGTTCGAAGAATGCATCCCGGTGCTAAGCCGCAACCGTTCCTCCGCCCAGCCTGGAATCAGACAAGAGACGGTACCATCTCGCGATTCCAGGAGCGTCTTCGTAAGCGAATCGAGAACGCCAGAAAGAAGGCTGAGCGCAGAACGGCGAGGGTGGGTAAATGAATGATCAACAGCTTTACACCCTCCTCAGTAACGACGGCGGCATAACGGCGATCACCGCTCGCATCACCAACGGCCATTTGCCTGAAGGGGAGGTCTTACCAGCGGTGACCTTCGAATATGTCTCAGACCGGCCGGTCAATACGCTGGCAGGCGACACCGGGCGCAGTCGCCGGCGCTACACAATCAATGTGTGGGCAAGGTCCAACAACGAGGCGCTGGAACTGGAAGCAGCCGTCCGCGCTGCGATGGCCAGTTATGTCCGGGTCAGCCGGGTGCCGTTGCACGAGCCTGAATCGAGAATCTGGCGCTACGCATTGGACTATAGCGGGGTTGATGGGTAGCCGGTCAATTCCGTAATACATCTCGAATCACAGCCCGCTTCGGCGGGTTTTTTTATGCCCTGAATTCGCCGGGAAGACGGCGGTATTTTTAAAGAGGATTAGAGCATGGTCACACCAGTTAACGCGCAAGGGACCGTTGTAAAGGTCATGGACAATGAAGCGACCCCTGCGCTGCAGGTGATCGGAGGCATCCAGAGTATTGGTGGTGGGACGGCTTCCAGTACTCGGTCTGAGCGGGACCGCACCACTCTGGCGAGCACGGAGGCTGAATTTGGTTTTGGCCTGAAAAAGCCGAAAACCTTCACCCTCAATTGCCTCTATGACAAGGATGATGTCGGGCAGGCGGAGCTTCTGGAGATGGATCGTGCAGCAGCGGCAGTCGCAAGGCAGTTTGAAGTAACGCTGAGTAATAACGAGGTCCGCACATTTGATGGCTATGTGGTTGATGTCGAGGAAGACACCAGCGGAGATAGTGACGTGACGGTGGTTTACACCATCCAGCGTACCGGCGCCGTGACTATCTCCTAAAGCCAGGCATGATTTTTATCCACTTATAGATAGAGGCGAGCTATATGGGTGTTTTGACCCGAGAACAAATTCTTGAAGCAGATGATCTGCCGAGAGAGTTGATTGATGTGCCGGAATGGGGAGAGGGGGCGCAGGTTTATGTAGCCACGCTGTCATCTTATGACAAGGACCAGTTTGAAGCTTCAATCCTAGGTAAAAATGGTGGGCAGAACCTTGTCAACATTCGAGGCAGGCTTGCGGCTGCAACTGTGGTCGATGAGAAAGGCCAACGTTTGTTTGATGATAAGGATGCGTCGAAGCTCGGGAAAAAGAGCTGTGCCGCGCTGGACCGGGTGTTTGACGTCGCCCGGCGTCTTAATAGAATGGCCGACGAAGATGTCGAGGAATTGGCAAAAAACTCCTGAGGAGCCCGTTCCGGTTGTACTGCCTGGTTCTGGCAGATCGGTACGGGCGTCCCCGTCGTGCTATTCAAGCCGAGTATTCTTCGCTCGACATCGCTGAATTGATGGCGTTAGACATGCTTCGCAACCCGGAAGCGAGAGAGCGGATTGAGGCCGCAGAGCGACTTGAGGAGTCAAGGCACTGGTCTGCAGAACGGCAATCCCGTGAAATCGATAAGATCCTTGGTGGCTTTTGATTCTGTAGTGGTTTTCTGCCCCTTGTTGCTATATTGAGGGGGCGACCCTATAGCAGCAAGGAGGCCACTGTGGCAAAAGCAGTCGAAGAAACCATCAAGAAGTGCCGGAAGTGTAAAAAGAAAACCGTTCATATGCGCAACACCAATAAAATGGGGTTGGGCATGTTTCTGGTTCATCTGGTGTTGACAGTCATCACCGCCGGCGTCTGGTTGGTGCTTTTAATCATCGTCATGATCCTGAATACCAGAATAGGCGGCTGGACTTGTAGCGAGTGCGGCAAATAGATAGCAATCACCAAACTAAAAAGGCTCCTTGTGGGGCCTTTTTTTATGGGCGTCTGAAATGGGAACAATCGCAAAGCTCGTTGTGGCGCTGAGCGCCAATTCCGCAAAGCTGGTCAGTGAGCTGAGAAAATCAAAAAAATCCGTTGGCTCCTGGGCGGAATCCGTCCGCGCTAAGACCAACACCGTTGCTAAAGTTCTGGCGGCTACTGGTGCGGCTGCGGCCGGGGCCATCGTTGCCATTGTTAACCGGCAGGCTGCTGAAATTGACCGGCTTGCGAAGACTGCTGCGAAGCTGAATATCGACACAGGGGAATTGCAGAAACTGCGGTTTCAGGCGGAGTTGACCGGCGTCAGTGTTGGGACTTTGGATACATCCCTGCAGCGAATGGTCCGTCGGGTATCTGAGGCCGCCAATGGTACGGGAGAGGCCAAGGACGCGATTAAAGAACTGGGGTTGGACGCTTCGGCGCTGGCACAGTTGAGCCCTGAGCAGCAGTTTAATGCCATTGCGGAGGCAATGAAGGGTATCAGCAATCAGGGTGATCGGGTGCGGCTGGCTATGAAACTGTTCGATACCGAGGGGGTTGCGCTGGTCAATACGCTGACATCAAACCTGCAGGCGACCGGAGCAGAGTTTGACAAGCTGGGGATTCGAATCACCAACCAGCAGGCAGCGATGGTTGAGGCGTACAACGACAGTAAAACCAAGCTGGGAACGTTGTGGGATGGGTTTCTCAACCAGATAACCGTGGCTGTGGCTCCAGCCTTTCAGGCGGTGGTCGATTACGTCACCCGCGTCACCATGGATATGGGGGGCATGGGTAAAGTGGCTGAGGCTGTCGTTAGCAGTATCGCTACTGGTATCGGTTTTGTGGCTGACGTAACCCGGGGCTGGCAAATCATCATCAAAGGCGTGCAGGCTGCATTCGGCACGCTGGCGCAATATGCGCTCCAGTCGCTGGGCTGGGTGTATGACAAGTATGCCGATCTGAGGGAACTCATGGATGAGGACTTCAAGCGTACTGACTTTTTCGAAGGCATGGCAGACGCTTTCTCGTTCCAGACTCAGAAGGTTGAGAAGGACCTGCAGGAACTGCTCAATAAAGAACGTCCTTCGGTCGCTATTAAAGCGAAAATAGCGGAATTCCAGGCGTCAGCACAGAAGGCGGCTGCCGGTGCAGAGTCACAGCAGCGGCTGGCAAAAGCGACTGATAAATCGGCGGCATCCCTGACCAGTTTCGGCAAGGCGGTTGAGAAACATGCTTCCGGCATGTCGGATCTTAGCAAAAAGCTGTTCGGTGAGTCCGGAGAGAATAAAGGCCCGAAGGCGCGGCAGGTCCGCGATATCAATTTCGAGATGTATGCGAAGGCGGCCAAGGCCGCCAAGGATCGGGGCGACTCAGGCGAGTTTAACCGGCTGATCGGGCTGGCTAACAATCAGGCGTCACTCTCAAAGGCCAGCGCCTTCAACTACGACCAGGCCGGCCAGCGTGATGTGCTCAATCGGCTGACGGGTGGTAATGCTGAGAAGATCGGCACCATCGAATTCAAAGTTGGTGATAAGGCGGTCAGCCTGCAGGGCAATCCCTCCCAGATCAAATCCTTTACTGAACAACTGAAAACCGTGCTCGGTAACGAAGCCTCGGAAGTTGGTGTTAAAGCCTCATGACCCACGCTACACGACCATGGGACGCTGCTGTCTATCTGGACGGCAACAGCATCTATATGGAAACGGGTGGGTCGATCACCATCAAGGAAGTGGAGGGCGGCAATATGACCGCCACCCTTAAATACTTCCCCCCGGTGGGCGCTATCGACCCGAACAGCTGGGCCGGCAAGCCGATCACCATTGATATTGAAGATGCCAGCCAGACCGTGCGCCGGAAATTCACCGGGCGGGTACGGGTGCCGAGCTATGACCCGATTACCCGGGTGGCGACGCTGACCTGTACCCAGAACCGTGATGAACTGCTGAGCGCCTACGATGACGCCGGCCTGGCTACGCTGATTGGCGGTTACTGGTCCAAACATATCTTCGATGCTGACGCCGATATCCCCCGCAAAGCCGAAGACCGGCTGAAGACCGTCACGGCGGCCCTGAATTTCGACGGCTCCAATACGGCAGTGCTCACGCCCTGGGCGGCGAAAGCGACGCCGGATATTACTCTGAGTGCCGGTGAAGTGCTGGAGCGCTCCATTGCGGTGGAGCTGCTGGATCGGGAGACGCTGAAAAACACCATCGATGTGAAATTCAAATATCGGTTCACCCGGCTGCGGCATCGGGAGCATGTTTACAGTTGGGACTATCCCGGCGGCAGTGCCAGGATGGCGACCTATGTGGCGGACCCCACAACCCTGCCCTGGCAGGATCAGATCCATGAAGCGATTGGCGCCACCGGCCTGACATTGCGCCCCGGCTGGGCGATTGAGCCAATGGGGGAGTCCGGTTATTACGGCGGCGTTGCCTTCTGGTGGAAAAAGGCCAGCGACCGGTTTAAGTACGCCCTGGGGGCTGACTTCACCCTGGCTCGCCGGTTTGTGCAGACGATTACCGAGGATTACACCGTCACGGTGAAAGCCCCCCAGAGCGTGACCCAGTATGGCGAGATCAAATCGTCGGCCACCTATGGCGTTACCGCTGAATACAATGCCGACGACTGGGATGAACTGGAGAGTTACCAGTCACCGCCTGGCAGCCAGTCCGCCAACGGCGACTACGTTCAGGACAAAACCGAATCAGGCCTGGAGGGTTCTCGCGACGAATTTGACGAGTCGATTCAGTGCGCTGTCGCCATGGCCGCAGCTGAGATCAAAGGCCTGCACCGGAAACAGTATGTGCGGTTTGAGACTCAATCGGTCCGGCCGGATCTGGAGTTGAGCCACACTGTACAATTGAATTCCACGCCAGTGACGACGAAAGGCAAGCTGGTCGAACTGGAGCACCACCTGAAGATCGGCGACGCCCCCGGCTGGGAAGCCGTCACCCGCTGTAAACTGGCTGTTTCCAAAATCGAGAACACCGCACCGACCGAAAACCCCATTGCCGTGCCAACCGCCCCGGATACCTCTGATGCTGGCCCGATCCCGGGAACCATTGTGCTGGGCAATCACTACGGCAACCACGCCGCCAGCCCCGCTTATGATGAAACCTGGGATGGCAGTATCGGCAATTATAAGTATTACGATGCCGTGCAGACGATGGAGATCTATCCTCAGGCCTTCATTATCGATGTGCCTGAGGTGGCTGATATCGATCGCAACGAGCGCTCAGTGGCGGCCGCATCCACCTATGACATCGAAATCCCCAACGAAACCCTGAGCATGAACTGATGGGCGATATTGCAGACTCCCTCTGGCGAATCATCAAGCCACGCATTGAAGAGCAGAACGGCCTCGGCGTTGCCGAAACTCCGAAGAAGATCCGCGCACGCCGCGGTATGGCCTACATCAACAGCGAAGGCGGGATAAGTACTAAATCCGGCTCTGATCCCAGTGGCGGCGATGAGACCGGGGCGCCTGGAGCGGAGCAGGAAACCGATCCTGAGAACGCAGGCCAGGATGAAAAGACCAACGCCCCGGGTTCTGCAAACGGCGGGGCCGCCGGCGGTCCGGATGGCGCGTCGGGCGATGTCGATGATTTGCTAGGAGCGTCCAACCCGCCGGTGCTGGATACCCAGATCGGCACGCTGACCGGTACGGACCCGGATGACGGTTCGGACATCAGTATTGATCTGAACCGCGCCTGTGGGGCTGAGTATGACGCGCCAGCGGGCTGGGATACGCCCGACCAGGGGCCGATTCCGGAACTGTATCAGCAGGGGTATAAATGGGCCTCGACCTCTGGCCCGGCATCCTCATCCGTTGGTGATCACAGTTCGCCAGTCGCCGCCCTGAACGCACACTCCAGCTGGTTGAACGGGCAGTCTTCGAAATACCGGAATTATTCCCGGGGTGGCTATTGGGTGTCGCAGACCAATAGCGGCGTGCCGACTGAGTACCAGGCCAGCTTCAGCGGCGAGGAGTATATCGGCGGCGAGTGGGTATCGTCGCCTCTTCAGTTTGGTGTTACTCGTAACATCTGTGGAGGTGGCGACCCGGCGTCAGTATGCCCTGCCTCTCCGGAAGCGGCCCGGCCGACCGAGCACCCGTCGGATGGTAGCTGCAAAATTGCCTATGACTGTGCAGCCGGAGGGTTCAAAGGGCACTCCATGGACCCGGACTGCTCGGCTACGCAGAAAACGGCTTCGACCTGCCAGCAGGTTCGCAGCGCCTCTGATCCGAATCAGTATTATCGGGTTTGTAAATTGGGGGATGGTGGGAACAAAGTCACGCCCGTGGATAACGTGGGCGCCCCAGTCCCGGGCGGCATTACTTATGTGACAGACGGGACCGGCAAAATCACCGGGGTTTACGACTCTGTGTCGCAGGCGCATGTGAACTGACAGGCACAAAAAATGCCATCGATTGTAAAAACTGATGGCATCTCTGTTTGTCCCATTTTGTCCGACCTTTGTCCGCGTTAGTGACTGCTATCAGATCAAGGCCAGTGAATCTGGTAGGACTAGGCAGATTCGAACTGCCGACCTCTACCATGTCAAAGTAGCGCTCTAAGCCCCAAGCTGTTGGCTGATTTTCTGCGCCGGCAGAGGAGTAAAACCATGTCTAACGCGTTGAGATATTGAAACGCCAAATCAATGGGTTATATGCGTGTATAATACAAACCGTTAGACATCAGAATTAGGCTGGAGGCCAGTATTCATGGGGCTTACAACGCTTTCAGCTTTCGTTCTCACCTGGCATTACCACCAGGGGCGAGACGGGCTGGAGCTGCAGTTCTGGCTGCAGAGCCCGCAGGGACCGGTGCTCTGCCGGGTCCATGGTCAGGAGGCGGTGCTGTTTGTTCGCCGCCATGATCTCGGCGCGATCTGTGAGCAACTCCGGGGGATCAGCAGCTGGCGGCATCATGCTGTAGCCCTCAAAAACCTCGGCGGCGAACCTGTCGAAGCCCTCTACTTCAGCAATCTCTCCTGTCAGCGTGACGCGGTAAAGCGGCTGGAAACTGCCGGTCTGGACTGCTATGAAGCCGATATCCGACCGCCTGAGCGATACCTGATGGAGCGCTTTATCAACGGGGGCATGCAGCTTCTGGGGGAGGCCAGACCGCGGGCGGGTGTGCTGCAGTTTGACAACGCCCGGGCCCGGCCGGCTGATTACCGACCCGAACTGCGGGTTCTCTCCATCGATATCGAAACCAGTATGCGGGGGCAGCAGCTCTACTCTATCGGCCTCAGCGGCTGTGGGGGTGTCGATAATCGTCGAATCGAGCGGGTGCTGATGCAGGGGCCGGCTGAAAAGGACGGCGGCGATGAGAGAGGCGATCACCCGGACTGGTTGCAGTACTGTGACGATGAGCGTCAGCTGCTGCGGGCCTTCATCGACGAGGTTCAGCGCTTTGATCCGGATCTGCTGATCGGCTGGAACGTTATTAACTTTGACCTGCGCTTTTTACAGAACAAGGCGGAGTCACTCGGAATCCCCCTGAAGCTGGGGCGCGGTGGCGGGCGTCTGCAACTGCGGGAAACCAGCAGTAACTTCACCTTCGCTTCTCTGCCGGGCCGGGTGGTGGTGGATGGTATCGACTGCCTGAAGGGGGCCACCTGGCATTTTGAAAGCTATGCGCTCGATAATGTCGCCCGTGAGCTGCTGGGGCGGGGTAAGCATATCGATAAGGTGGATAACCGCGGTGAGGAGATCGGCAGGCTGTTTCGGGAAGATAAACCGGCGCTGGCGGCTTATAACCTGGAAGACTGCCGGCTGGTGCTGGAGATCTTCGAAAAGGCAGGACTGGTTCATTATCTGATCGCCCGATCGCGAATGACCGGGTTGCCGATGGACAAAGTCGGCGGTTCCGCCGCCGCATTCGATAATCTTTACCTGCCGCGTCTGCATCGTCATGGCTATGTGGCGCCGGTTTACGCCTCCGGCGCCAGTGGTCTCGACAGCCCGGGCGGATACGTGATGGATTCCCGTCCCGGTCTCTATGATCATGTGCTGGTGCTGGATTTCAAAAGCCTGTACCCCAGTATTATCCGTACCTTCCGGATCGATCCCATGGGGCTGACTGAAGGGCTGGCCAGTAACGACGACGCAGAACGCATCCCGGGATTTAACCAGGCCTGGTTCCATCGCCACAACCATATACTGCCGGGGCTGCTGGAATCACTCTGGCGGCAGCGCGATCTGGCCCGGGCGGACGGCAATGCCTCTCTGTCTCAGGCGATCAAGATCATTATGAACTCCTTTTATGGCGTGCTGGGCTCGACGCTGTGCCGGTTCTTCGACCAGCGTCTGTCCGGATCGATCACCCTGCGCGGTCATCAGATACTGACCGAAAGCCGGGATCATATTCAGCAGCAGGGTTATACCGTTATCTACGGTGACACCGATTCGCTGTTTGTCTGGCTTAACCGTGACTGCAGTGCCGGCCAGGCGGATGAGCTGGGGCAGCAACTGGCAACCTCTCTCAACGACTGGTGGCGGCAGCGGTTGCGAAAGGAACTCGATATCGACAGCTTCCTGGAGGTCGAGTATGAGACCCACTACCGCCGTTTTCTGATGCCGACCATTCGGGGTTCCGACAAAGGCAGCAAGAAGCGCTATGCCGGCATGGTCGAGATCGGAGCTGGTGACAGCAAAATGGTCTTTAAGGGACTGGAATCGGTACGTTCCGACTGGACGCCGCTGGCCCGTCAGTTTCAGCAGGAGCTTTATCGGCGGGTATTTCTGGGGGAGCCCTGGCAGCAGTACCTGCAGACACTGGTCCGGCAACTGACAACGGGGGAGCTGGATGAGCAACTGGTCTACCGCAAACGATTACGGCAGCCGCTGGATGCCTATACCAAAACTCAGCCGCCCCATGTGCAGGCGGCCCGCAAAGCCGAGCAGCTTCGCCGGCAGCAGGGGTTGCCTCCACTATACCGCCGCGGCAGCGCTATTCCCTATCTGATCACCGTTAACGGGGCGGAACCGGCTGAATACCGTCAGTCGGCTATTGATTATGACCATTATCTGGAGCGTCAGCTGGCACCGGTGGCCGACGGTATCCTGCCCTTTATCGGACACTCCTTTGCCGAGCTGACCGGGCGTCAGATCCGACTGTTCTGACGGCAGTCATGCGGCCGGCGATGGCGGTCCTCAGGGTGAAGCTACAGCACTCTGATTTTCAGGTAATCGCCGTTGTCTCCGTACTGACCGTCAGGATCGCTGGCAAAGGCGCAGGGTATACCGACCGGTGGGGTCTGAAATGTTCGAGAATATGACCGATGACGAAGGCGTCGTTATCGTCGATGCTGCCGCTCAGAGTGAACCCGTCCGGAGCTCTCCCTAAGCCCGCGTTTTTTCCCGCCGGTTTAAGACGGGCTGTGCCGCTGTCGGAACGGCAGGATATAGCGACTTTCAGCCGGTTTTCAGCAGTCGTACACCCCGGCTGATTCTTTTGTGGCCGTTCACCAGCACGATACCGGCCATGACCAGTACCGCCCCGGTGACAAAGCCCTGATCGAGGGTTTCATCCAGCAACAGAACTCCGAAGAGGATACCGAACAGCGGTGTTACAAAGGAGAATACCCCCAGCTGCGACGCCGGATAACGGCGCAGCAACCAGAACCAGGTAAGGAAACTGGCGAACGACACCACCACCCCCTGAAACAGCAGGCTGCCCCAGGCGACGGGCGTCAGTGAAAAGTTACTGTGTCCGAGCAGCAGGGCGGCTGGCAGCAGCAATACAAAGCAGACCAGCAACTGATAAAGTAACGTCCAGGTCGCCGGTATTCTGGCGAGGCTGGAACAGCGAATCAGCACCGTCGTCGCTCCCCAGCAGGCACCGGCAAGGAGGCCGAGCAGATCTCCCCACAGCATATTGCCGGCGGTGCCGCCATCATCGGGGTCACGTCCGAGAAAGGTCAGGGCAATTCCGGCAAAGGCGAGCAGGATACCGGTCCACTGCAGCAGGTTGAGCCGTTCCGATGGCAGCTTCCAGTGCAGGGTCAGAGCCACAAAGATCGGTGCGCTGTACAGAAACACCACCATATGGGATGCGGTGGTGTGGCGCAGACCTTCTCCAACCAGCAGGAACTCCATCGAGAACAGAAAACCTGCCAGCAAACCCGGCTTCCAGCTGCCGCTGAAGGGCAGCCGCTGGCGCCGGCAGTAAATCACAGCCGCGACCAGCAGGGCGGCAATCCCCGAGCGCAGGGAGAGTTGCAGCACTGGTGCAATATCCGTGGCAGCGGCTTTGATCACGACCTGCTGCATCCCCCAGGCCATGCTCAGCAGGACCATCAGGCCCGCGGCCAGTCCATCCATATCTCTACGGGAATCCATCACTACCTCGACAATCTGTTAATCTGCAGGGATGACATTATCCTGATGTCCTTGTCTCTTGATATAGTGAAAAAGCGTCAGTTCATATCACGAAACCGCCATGACCACCGCGGGTTTCGTTTTCGGGGACGGTGGGAGATGAGAGATGAGAGATGAGAGATGAGAGATGAGAGATGAGAAATGAAACAGGGGCTATACAGCTGGTACCCTCCGGACAGACAATGCCGGCGCCAGTTTTTTTCAGAGTGTCCACGATCCCGGCGAACTCCGTCTATCCCCGGCACAGTCATGGCTGGGGAGAGTTCGTATACTCTTTCAGCGGAGTACTGGAGATCAGGCTCGCCGACAGACATTATCTTGCTCCACCACAGTATGGAATCTGGCTGCCGGCCGGTGTTGAGCATCAGGGCCTGAGCCGCTACGAGGCCTGCCACTGTTCCCTGTATATCGCGGAAGCTCTGTGTGCCGGCCTGCCGCGTCAGA
Source organism: Motiliproteus sp. (assembly GCA_965230185.1). GTDB lineage: Bacteria > Pseudomonadota > Gammaproteobacteria > Pseudomonadales > Balneatricaceae > Motiliproteus. The sequence continues at coordinate 4,028,112 of OZ245995.1, read as the reverse complement.
CCTGCGCCCTCACTGTCAGCCCGCTGGTACGATCGATCCTCGAACACCTCAGACAGAATCCGCCGCCTGCCTCCTGCTCAGAGGCGGATCAGCGCTTGCTGAGGGTACTTGCTGATCAGCTGGCAACTGCTCAGTGTGCCGGCAGTTATCTTCCGACCACGGACGATCCGGTGCTGGCTCCGATGCTGCGGGCGCTGGAAGAAAACCCCGGGGACAGCCGTTCGCTGCAGGAGCTGGCGCAGGCAGCGAATTCCACCGAGCGGACGATAATGCGTCGCTGTCAGCGGGAACTGGGAATGACCTTCAGTGAATGGCGCAAACGGCTGAAAGTGGTGAGATCACTGCCGCTGCTTGAATCCGGTCAGACCGTAGAAACCATCGCCTTTGACCTTGGCTACAGCAGCTCGTCGGCGTTCATTGCCATGTTTCGCCGGCTAATGGGGATTACCCCGGATGAGTTCCGAAAGAGTGCAGCGATTCAGATTGATGCGCGGAAGCGGGGGGATGATCAGGCCGGGAGATAAGAAAGTAATCGGCGACCCCTGTTGTCGTCGGGGGGTAACCTCTGGTCACTGCCTGAAGGGTTCAGCGGCGGTCCGGCTGCAGATTCTGCGTCTCGGGTGCGTGTATTCCGCGCATCCCGAGCCTCGGCTGTCAGGCGGCGATCATGGGTACGCTGCGGAGTCGTAGTTGTTCAGCCGGTTACCCGGGCTTCATGCTCTTCAGGAACCCGCGCGCAGATTCTGATAATCAGCTGGCCGCCGGCTGCGGAGAAGCCGGTTCCCAGCAGAATCAGCACCATACTCATCAGATTTACCTCGCCAGTGGCCATCAGCGTCAGCAGCGAAACCAGACTGGCGAGTGCGCCGGTCAGGGCTGCATGCAGCAGGTGGCGATGGCGGGCATAGAGCAGGACGGTGGCGGCGCCACCCAGTGCCATACTGATGCACTGGGTCAGCATGGCGCTGGCAAACCAGAGCTGATCACGGTACTCGGTGAAAAATTCACCGGCATCGGCGCTGCCGACAAAGGAGGCGGCAAGAATAAAAATCAACTGGCAGCCGAGATTAATGACGATAGTGGTAAAGGTGCCGAGCAGAGTGGTTTTCCAGCTAATCATAGGACCGTCTGAATCAGGTAATCAGTAGAATTATCGGGATGGCAGCAGTATATATCATTGCCATGAGCTCGCCCTTCAGTCAGATCAATTCCGGAGGGCGATTTTCGTCTGTCAGTCAGGGAACATAGCTTAGTCTCCTCCACAGCCTCCGCCGCAACCGCTGTCACCCCCGGAGTCCCCGCCGCAGCCGCTGCTGCAGCCGATATGGCTGGCGCAGTAGTGACTATCTTTCCGGCCCTGGCAGTTCAGCGAATAGTGAAAGCCGTCTTCGATGCCCAGTTCGGCGTCCAGAGCAAACAGCAATGGAAGCCTGTCAGCATCTTTCGGTCTGATCCCTTCTCTGATGCAGGCGATCCGCCAGGCTCTGCGAATGCCGTTCTGAGCCCGGGTCGGCGATTCCATGGCCTCTGCCGGCGTGTGGTGGAGAAAGCGTCCCAGCGCCGCGTTGCAGAACTGCTGGTACTGACGGGTGAACAAAATGAACTCGTGCCAGGCAACATCGACCACCTGTGACGGCATGGCCACCATTGCAGCGCCCGCCGCATTGCAGACATGGAAGTACTCCCGCAGCCCGGTGATAACCTGTTCGACCTGCTGATCGGTGAGGTGAGGGTACTGCTGCCGCACCTTCGCGGTTACCCGGGCTGGAAAGCGGTAATGATCGATCATTTTCTGGCGCCGATGGCTGCGCTGTTTTCTGAGAACCGAGGTTACGACCACCAGCAGCAGTACAATAACCAGCAGTGGTATCAGCATATCCATAGATGGCTCCGATGATGGTGCTGAGTGAGCGACAAAGGTCAGCCGGGGAGTTCCGTCAGCCCTTATCGCTCCGACTTTCCCCGAAAGCTTACCCTGACGGCAAACGGCCTGCCTTATCCGTTACCGGCTAATTGTTGGATGCATGATCCCGGTCAGGCTGCCGAGCGCTGTTCTGGCGGATAACGTTTATTTTCCTACACTTAATTCAGAGCCTGAGACTGAACAGCGGAGAAGTGAGGCAGCCATGCGTATCGGGATTCCTGCGGAGATCAAGGTCCATGAGTATCGGGTCGGAATGACACCCGCCGGAGTGCGGGAGCTGGTCAGCCATGGTCATGAAGTCTGTGTCCAGCAGGGCTGTGGTGATGCCATCGGTTTTCCCGACCGGGATTATCAGCGGGCCGGTGCCTCCGTCGTCGCTGAGGCGGTCAGCCTGTTCAATGATGCCGAACTGATCGTTAAGGTCAAAGAACCTCAGCCTGAGGAGTATCAGCGGCTGCGCGCCGATCAGTGTCTGTTTACCTACCTGCATCTGGCACCGGACCCCGATCAGGCCCGGGGCCTGCTGGCCAGCGGCTGTACCGCGATCGCATATGAGACGGTGACCGATCGTCAGGGTCGGCTGCCGCTGCTGGCGCCGATGAGCGAGGTGGCCGGTCGAATGTCGGTTCAGGCCGGTGCTCACTGTCTGGAGATCTCCAGTGGCGGCAACGGCACCCTGCTGGGCGGCGTGCCGGGGGTGGCGCCCGGTCGGGTGGCGGTACTGGGGGGAGGGGTTGTCGGTATCAATGCCGCCCGGATGGCGTTGGGGCTGGGGGCCGGGGTCACCATACTGGATCGCAGTCTGGAGCGACTGAAAGTGCTGGATGAGAATTACGGACCGATGCTGAAGACCCTCTATGCGACGGCGGAAAATATAGAGGCGGCCGTTATTGAGGCTGACCTGGTGATCGGTGCGGTGCTGGTGCCGGGCTCATCGGCGCCGAAACTGGTGGATCGCTCCCTGCTCAGGAAGATGAAGACCGGGGCGGTGGTGGTTGACGTCGCGGTTGATCAGGGAGGCTGCTTCGAAACGAGCCGGGCCACCACCCATGCCAATCCCTGCTATATCGAAGAGGGGGTGGTGCATTACTGCGTCGCCAATATGCCGGGGGCCGTGGCGCGCACCTCTACCCTGGCGCTGACCAACGCCACACTGCCTTTCGTGCTGGCACTGGCGGATAAGGGCGTTGAAGCAGCGCTGCGGGATGATCCATACCTGCGGGACGGCCTGAACGTAATGGCCGGCCGGGTGACTCACCAGGCCGTTGCCGATTCGCTGGGTTACGCCTTCACCGATCCGTTGTCACTGCTGAGGGGAGGCGATCAGCCGTAAAATTCACAGGCTCGTTCCAGATAATCGCTGAGATGTTTACGACTGACGACAAAGATATGGCCGATATTCTTCTCGATGGTACGGTTGAGACCGGTTGTGGTTGCCCGGCGCTCACCGTTGCAGCCCCAGGTTTCACTGGACACGCAGGAACCGGTCGGTGAGATCGGGTCCCGCTCCCCCCGATAATCCATAATCTTCACACCACTGTGCTTCAGTACCGCCATATCCACCGGCCGGTTGTTGAGCGAGGTTTCCGATGACGGCAGAGAGTACTGCCCCCGCCATATCTCGTTACCGATAAAGATCCGGCTGATCCATTCGCGGTGGGCGCGACCGGGAAAACCGGTGCCGTGGTGGAGCCAGTTCAGGAACGGTGCGGTGTCACGGATCGCCTCAGGGCTGGTGGCGCGTTCAAAAAATCCCCGGGTGACGGTGTAGCGGACTCCGGGCTGGATCTGGTTCATGCCGGCTTCGATCAGCTGGGGCGGTACCTTTTCATCGGCCAGCAGGTCGCTCATCATCTCCCGGTCGTACCAGTTTCGGATCAGTTCCCGCATCGGCCGGTGACCGCTGGTCTGGTCGTCAAAGCGAATCGGGGTTGCCATCAGAATCACTTTGTGGATATCCATAGCTTCGCCGCGAAGCCGTTTCTCCTCGGCCCGGCGTGCCAGCCAGGGCAGAATCAGAGTGCCGCCCATGCAGTAACCCATCAGGTGCAGCGGCTGGTCGGGATGGCGTTGCTGAATCAGGTCGACAAAGTGGTCGTGGATTCGCTTACCGAAAAAATCCAGTCCTGGTGCCGGGCTGTCAGGATCGCTGTTGCTATAGTCCACCAGATAAACCGGATAGCCGGCCCGCAGCAGCCCTTCGATGACTGACTTGCCGGGGGCGAGATCGAAGATCTCCGGACGATTGATCAGCGGACTGCTGAGATAGAGCACTGCATCCCGTCGGTTGGTGCCATCCGGCACCGGGTAGTAGCGCAGCCGTACGCCATGACAGTTAAATGAGCTGTCGTTGCTGCCGATTGTCTGCCAGCGGCTACAGCCGATCCGGCCGGCGGGCTGTTCGGAAAACTCAACGAGATCGAAAGCATCCGCCTCCAGCAGATAGCAGAGCCGCTGCCTGATCTGCGCCAGATAGTCGCTGAAGCTGTTCTGCGGCTCACCATTGTCATCGTAACGCCGGTAGGGGTGCTGACCGGGAAGCGGTGTACCGGTTGCCGCCATCAGAATGGTCTTCAGCAGCTCTTTAAGTGCTGTCAGCCGGGTCAGTCCCCAGGAGTTGTAGCTCTGCTCCAGAACTGCGAGCTGAAGCAGCTGAGTAAAAATGCTCAGCTGCGAGGCCGGGTCGCTGAAAGCCGTGGCTGTTCTTTCGGGATCGAAGTGGCCATCGGTCATAAAACGACGGCACAGGCGACTCAGTGATGCGGCATAGGCGGCCTCGATCTGGTCATTCTGTTGCCGGAACAGGTCCGGTTGAGTGCCGCTTCGTGCCGCCTGCCGCATATGTCGACGTACCGGCTCCAGCAGACTCCGGTCCAGCAGTTGCCCGCTCTGGTTGCAGAGCCGGCGAACTGGCGGTGGCAGCCAGGGCGCCTGGCTACTGTCGCTCAGCAGTCGTGACCACTGAAATACGCCACGCAGCCAGAGCGCGCTGAGGTCGCTCTTCCAGTGGACGGCGGTGGGGTAGTTCAGAGGGTTATCGGCAGCGCTGATACCGGTCAGAGCCAGCAACTGGCTGGCGGTCGGAATCGTGCCTGTATCGCCGGCCACTGTCAGTCGGCCATGGTCTGAAAACGGGTTGATGGTTGGGTAAGGAGTCCCTGTCTGAATCACCGGTGGTCCCTCCGGAGCTGGTTGTGAGAACAACCGATCTCTCTGTCCTGTCTGCTGTTGTCGCCGGAACAGGCAGGCGCTGTCCCGACGTGCACGGCTGACTGAGGATCAGATATTGCAGACCTGTCTTTCGATATGAGTCTTCAGGATTTCGTACTCGCCCGGACATTCAGGCAGGAAAAACAGCTTGTAGTAAGCACGCTGATTAACCATCCGGTTAGAGACGCCCGGCATATCTTCCTGGTAGCTGGAATAGCGGTAGCTCATGGTCAGGTGGATGACGCGGGTACTTTTCGGGATGGTCAGGGTTCCGTGTTCGATATTCTCACGGACCTTGTCTTCTTTGATGGTGTAGAAAGAAATTTCTGCAACTTCATTCAGGTTCAGCAGGAAGTGGCTGGTCACGGGGATCACCATGCCCTTTTCCATGCCGTTGTGTTCCATAAGAATTCCGCAGTTCTTTTTTACTTTGATAAACATGTCGATAAGTCCTTCTGATATACGACCCGGACGGATGAATTGCTCTGATATCCCACATTCTGGCCCAACTCAGGGCTCCATACCAGTGGTTGTGCCGCTGTCTCTTCACGAAGATCAAACGGCGGAATGATATACCGGGGGTGTGACACCGGGATGTACCGCTATTGAGGAGCGGATGCCGGTCCTCCGCTACCCCGGATGTCGGATTGGCAAGCTCAGGAGGCTGTGACAAAATACGGCGATTTTCCGACCTTCCATCCCGTTTTATCTCAGCCTGTTAAAATCATGAATATTCAGACCCTGCAAAACTATTCGCTGGCGGTTCGCAACAACAAGGTATTCGAGCTTTTTGTTGTCGCCATCATCATCCTTTCCGCCCTGCTGATCGGCGCCAAAACTTACAGTATCCCTGCAGGTGTGGTGCAGATCATCGGTTATCTGGACTGGGTGGTGACCTTTATTTTCCTGTTTGAGATCACCGTCCGCTTTCTCGCCGAAGAGAATAAGCGGCTGTTCTTCACCAAGGCCTGGAACATTTTCGATACCCTGATTGTGGTGGTGAGTCTGATCCCCATCGAGGACAGCGAACTGGCGTTCGTTGGTCGGCTGGTAAGGATCTTCCGGGTATTGCGAATGATCTCTATCGTGCCGGAACTGCGCCTGTTGCTCAACTCGCTGCTGAAAGCACTGCCGCAGCTGGGTTATGTAGTGCTGCTGATGTTTATTATCTTCTACATCTATGCGGCTATCGGCAGCACCGTGTTCGTCGCCATCAATCCGGAGCTCTGGGGAGATATCTCCATCTCGATGCTGACGCTGTTCCGGGTGATGACCTTTGAGGACTGGACCGATGTCATGTATGAAACCATGGCGGTCTATCCGCTGAGCTGGATCTTCTATCTGAGCTTTATTTTCCTGACCGCTTTCGCCTTTCTGAACATGGTGATCGGTATCGTGGTCAGTGTGCTGGAAGATGAACATGCCAGGGAGCAGGAGGCTAAGGACCTGGCCGAGGGCAAACCCACCATCGAGGATCTGTCCCGCCAGCTGGAAGAGCTGAAAGTGCTGATCAGCGAGCGTCGCTGACCGATCCGATGTTGCTGCCGGCCATCCCGGCCGGCGGCTCCGAGCCGCTTTTTCAAGCGTCCGCTGAAGCCGGTTGCTGACCCTGAGCTTCAGGAGTGCCCCTGACTTATCGAGCCAGCGCTGGCTTTCCTGCTTATCCTTTCGGGCGAGAGCTCTGATTTTGCTACGACCAGACCGGCCCACGCCACTAGCCTGTGGCTGCTCTCATTCCTCACCGGCAGTGGGCGCTGCACGACGCCAGCCTTTTTGATCACAGTTCAGTCTACGGGGTCCTCTTTGCTTCTGCTTCTCTGAGCTGTTTCAGGGAACTGATGTCGCCGACAGGCAAAACGGATGCGGTCAGTCGGATAGGGGCCTTCAGGAATTACCCCCCGGGGGATCGAGACTATTCAGCGTTCTCAGCTGCCGAAAAATTAATTGCCGGTCTCAGCGGGATGATCAGATGCAGTAATCAGATTGGATGAACGAGACCCGTGTCAGGTGACCGGGCAAAAAAAAGAGGCGCATGATGCGCCTCCTTCGATGCAGCGTATCGGGCTATCAGCCGGCGATCGCTTCTTCTGCAGGTACGAAGTCGTAACCCAGAACGGTGGCAACGGCCTCGTAAGTGATCTGGCCCTTGTAGACGTTCAGGCCGTTACGCAGGTGATCGTTGTCTTTCAGTGCCTGATCGTAGCCCTTGTTTGCCAGCTGGATAGCGTAAGGCAGAGTGGCGTTGGTCAGTGCGAAAGTAGAGGTACGGGCAACACCACCGGGCATGTTGGCAACACAGTAGTGGATAACGCCGTCAACTTCGTAAGTAGGCTCCTGGTGAGTGGTGGCCTTAGAAGTCTCGAAGCAGCCGCCCTGGTCGATAGCAACGTCAACCAGTACCGCACCCTGCTTCATCTTACCCAGCATTTCACGGGTAACCAGCTTAGGTGCAGCAGCGCCCGGGATCAGCACGGCGCCGACTACCAGATCAGCGTTGGTGACCTGCTCTTCCAGCGCGTCAGCGGTGGAGTACAGGGTCTTCAGGCCCGGGCCGTACAGGTTGTCCAGTTCCTTCAGGCGGTCCAGGGAGCGGTCGAGGATAGTCACGTCGGCACCCATGCCCAGCGCCATGCGAGCAGCGTTAACACCAACAACACCACCACCGATAACAACTACTTTGGCAGGAGCTACGCCAGGTACGCCGCCCAGCAGAGTACCGTTACCACCCTGGGCTTTTTCCAGCGCGTGAGCACCAGCCTGGATGGACATACGACCGGCTACTTCACTCATCGGTGCCAGCAGCGGCAGGGTGCCTTTGTTGTCGGTTACAGTTTCGTAGGCAACGCAAACAGCTTTGGACTCGACCAGCAGTTCAGTCTGCTGGGGGTCCGGAGCCAGGTGCAGGTAAGTGAACAGCAGCTGGTCTTTGCGCAGCATGCGGCATTCGTTGGGCTGAGGCTCTTTAACCTTAACGATCATCTCTGCGCGGGCAAAGATCTCTTCAGGAGTCTCAACGATTTCAGCGCCTGCTGCCTGATACATCTCGTCGGTCAGGCCGATAGCAGTGCCGCCATCCTTCTGAATCATTACCTGGTGGCCGTGGCCGACCAGTTCACGAACGCCCGCAGGGGTCATTCCGATACGATATTCGTGGTTCTTAATCTCTTTTGGTACGCCGATCAGCATTGTTATTTTCCTCATCCAGCTTGCGTCTAATGCGCAACGTAGCTCGTTATGTACATTTTCTATACTAACCAAACATGCGGAGAAATAAATTGCGTTGTTTGCAAAAAAGCAGATGAAAGATCTGTTGTTATTGTTTTTGGCGATAATATGGGCTGCTGCGGTGCAGCAGAGATAGACTTTCTTACGGTGTTGGCTTGTCGGTGCCTTGTCCGCCTTCTGCATGCTTGGGCCGGGCGGCTGTCCCGGGGGGCATCGATGGCGCAATGAAGGGGGGGCTGCGATGTCAGCGGACTGGGATTGGATGAGAGAATACGGCCGGAGATCAGCGGGCGTTGCTGCCCGTGATCCCTGTGGATGAAAGGCGCTACTGGTTCAGTTCTCTGAGCAGTTGCTTCGCCGCATCCCGCTGGCTGCTCTGCCCGTTGGCCAGTGGTTGCAGCTGCCGCCGCGCCTCTGCCGGTTTACCGCCCCTGATCAGGGCCCGGGCCAGATGCATGCGGATCTCGGAGTTGTCCGGCAATTGCGAAGCCGCTTCCTGCAGTAATCGGATGGCATCGTTGATATCCCCGAAATCCACCAGGATCCAGCCCAGGGTGTCCTTAATATCTGCCCGGTCCGGAGCCAGTCTTAATGCTTCCCGAGCGTACCTGAGACTACTGGGGTCCTGCTGCTGTTGCAGAATCCAGGCGAGATTGTTCCAGGGAACCGGATTTGCCGGCTGCAGTCGGGTCAGCTTCCGGTACTGTTCAATGGCCTCCGGATACTGCTGGCTTTGCTGATAAATTGCCGCCAGTCGCAGACGAATGATTGGATTGTCGGCATCCTTCCGGAGATATTGCAGCAGGATGTCGCTGGCCTGCTGCCACTGCTCCTGCAACAGATAAGCCGCCGATAAATTGAGTGCCAGGCCCGGATCGAATCCAGGTTTTGCGGCTTCTTTCAGGTACTTAACTGCCTTGTCAGCCTCTCCCAGACCCAGCCAGCTCTGACCCAGCAGGCGGGCGGAGGCTGCGCCGGGATAATCCCGGTACAGGTTCTCCGCCTGAGTCCGGGCACGATCAGGCTGACCGGTGCGGATCAGCAGATCGGTATGGAGTGCCAGACCAGTCGGCTGTTCGGGGGCAAGGTTGACGGCCTGTTGGGCAACCTTCAGCGCCTGTGTGAATTTCCGCTGGTCCCGCAGAATCTCCGCCAGCAGTCGTTTGTAGGCCGGCTGGCGGGAATGCTGTTGCTGCAGGCGGCTGGCCAGTTGTTCCGCTTCGGCCAGTTCGCCACCGGCCCGCAGGGTGCTGATGTAAAGCACCTGAGCATCGGCTTTGGTGGGGTGGCTCAGATAGAAGCCATGGGCTTCACTCTTTGCCCGGGCAGTATCCCCCCGACTGCTGTAGTAGCGTACCAGCGAGGAAATCGGCTGAATGGCATCGGGCTGTCGGGCGGTGGCCTGCTCCAGCCAACTGATCATCTTGCTTTCGTTGCCGAGTGCGCCCTCCACTTGGGCCCGTCCCATCATGGCACCCAGATGGCTGTTATCCTGCGCCAGCACCTGGTCGAAGTAGTCACCGGCCCTGGCGGGCTGGTTTTCCATCAGCTCGATACGGGCCAGCCCCATCAGCGCCGCGCTATGCCCTGGCTGCAACTTCAGCACCTGAAGAAATGCTTCGCGAGCCTCATCGGTGTTCCGCCGGCGCAGTTCCACCAGCGCCTGTAGCATCGGATAGGCCGGCTGCTGCGGCTGTTCGTCAATGCGCTGCCTGACAAAATCGGCGGCGGCATTGAACTGCTGCTGTTGTAACCATGCAATCACCCGCAGCGAGTCCTGCTGGGTATTGGCACTGTCGCTCTCTTCGAGGGCCTTCAGAGCCTCTTCAGATTTACCGCCGAGGATCTGACTGAACAGCAGGCGACTTTGCAGATCCTTGAGCTGCGGATTGATAGCCAGTGCCCGGGCCAGCAGGGCTTCGCCTTTCTCCCATTCCCCCAGCGCCAGCCAGGAGTAGCCGGCAATGGCGAGAATCCCGGCGTCAGGGCTGGCCTGCTGCAGCGCAGGTTCCAGCGTTTTCAGGGCGTCCTCCGGGCGTTTCAGGTTCTGCTGCGTGGCCGCCAGCAGCCGCAGTCCGTTGATATTGCCGGGCAGCTTATGATTGTAGCGACTGAGGAAATCTTCGGCCTGGCGGTAATCTTTTGTCATATAGAGTGCACTGCCGGCAATCAGCAGGCCGCGGGCATTGTCCGGCAGCCGTTGCAGGCTGGCCTGAGCATCACCGAATGCCCTGCGAAAGTCCTTTTCGGCCATTGCCGTCATGGCAGAAAATAGCAGGTATTGTGGCAGTTCCCGGTACCGGGGCGGCAGCGCATCCAGTTGCTGACGAGCATCGGCAAAGCGTCTTTCCGTCAGCAGAGCACGGGCTCGCTGCAACTGCAGCGCCGGTGATTCCGGACTCGATTCCAGCAGACTATCCAGTATCGCCAGCGCTTCTGCACCCCGTTTCAGGTCGAGCAGGATCTCGGCCTTCAGCATTCGTGCCTTATCACGGACCTCCGGGTGATCGACGGCACCTTCGATGGTGCTCAGAGCCTGCTCTGGCTGGCGATGGGCCCTGGCGATCAGGGTCAGTCCCAGAATGGCATGAGGATCTTCAGACAGCTGCAACACCTGATAGAAGGCCTGTTCCGCTTCACTCAGCTGACGCTGGCCGTAATAAATATTGCCCAGCAGCAACCAGCGCTCGGCCGGATTCCAGTTTTCATCCCACTGCCCGGACAGGGTGTCGAGCGCCTGTTCCAGTTTGCCCTGGCGCAGCTGGCTGCGCACCAGCATCGGCACCAGCAGCTGGGGATCGCCACTCAACTCCAGCGCTTTGCTCAGCTCCTTTTCGGCGGCGGCGAACTGTTTTTCCTGCAGCAGCAGCTTACCCAGCAGCGATCGGCCTTCGCTGTGGTCGGGGGTCTGCTGCAGCAGGTTTTTCAGATGGATGATGGCGGCCCTGGTCTCGCCTTGCTGGCTGGATTGTTGTGCGTCGGTGAAATAGTCAGCCAGCGTCGGCTGGCTGGCCAGCATCGCAAACGCCAGCAGGCTGCTGCGTAGCAACCCGGAAGTGCCCTTTGCCATCGTGTATCCCTGTTCAGGCTTTTGTGCAGAGGCCGCTCGTTACCGATGACCTTCATATTTGAGCTACAGGTATATGCGATCCTGAGCGATTCGGCAACCGTAACGGATTTTGGACAGCACTCTGCACCGCTGTTGTCAGTTTGCTGGCAGCAGGAACTCACCACGACTGATCACCACCGCCTCACCGGTCACATAGATTGCCTGCAACTGACCGTTGTCACAGTGTACTTCGGTATGGATATGGCTGGGTCGGCCCATCTCGATGCCCTGCTCAATGAGTCGGGGCTGCACCGATCCCTCCGGCCGGGCGGCCGCCAGGGCACCGGCCAGCGCGCTGGCGGCGCTGCCGGTGGCCGGATCTTCCGGAATACCGGAGGCTGGCGCGAACATTCGGGCCCGCAGGTTGTCACTGCCGGCTTTGCGGCAGAACAGGTAGATGTCCGGTGCCGATGAGTCGGCCAGCAGCTGTTTCCAGAGTCCCATTTCCAGCGTTGCCGCAGCAACCGCATCGACGTCATTCAGCTCAACCATCTGAAAGGGCAGGCCGCAGGAAGCGCTAAAGGGGGTGGTGGCCACCTGTGCTTCCTCAAGGCCCAGCAACCGCGCCGCCTGGCGTCGGGTCAGCGGGGATGGTTCGATCTCCGGCAACCGGGCGGTCCGGAAGCGGGCGGACAGGGCGCCGGACTGGTTATCGGTAATAAGGGATACGGCAACGTCACCGACCTGCTCCTCAAGTACCAGCCGGTCACCGCTGAGCCGACCAAGGTGATTCAGCAGCAGCGCCGTACCGACAGTGGGATGGCCGGCAAACGGGATCTCCTGTTCGGGAGTGAAGATGCGGACAGCGAACCGATCGGGGCTGCTGTTCTGGCCGACGAATACCGTCTCAGAAAGATTCAGCTCCCGGGCGATCTGCTGCATCAGGGCGCTGTCCAGCCCTTCGGCGTCGGCAAAGACCGCCAGCGGGTTGCCGCCGAAGGGCCGGCTGGTGAATACATCGAGGGTGTAGTAGCAAAGTGAGTTCATAGTCGCTCCCGGCGTATCGGTAATAGTCAATGAAAAGCTTGTATCAGCGGCAGCGGTAGCTCACCGCGACCAGTACCACCACCAGCATTGCACAACCCAGAGTGCTGGCGTCGATGGCTTCGCTGAGCAGCAGAGCGGATGCCAGCAGGGTGATAAAGGGTTGCAGCAGCTGGATCTGACTGACCCGGGTGATACCACCCAGTGCCAGCCCCCGATTCCAGGCAAAGAACCCCAGCAGCTGACTGACCAGCGCCAGATAGAGAAAGCAGCCCCAGTTCAGAGTACTGATCGCCGTCACCCGGTCCGGCAGCTGCCACAGGCTCAGAGGCAGGGTGACCGGCAGTACCAGTACCAGCGCCCAGCAGATCACCTGCCAGCCGCCCAGTTCCTTTGACAGCTGACCACCGAGCGCATAGCCCCAGGCTGCCAGCAGCACCGCGGCCAGCAGCCACCAGTCGCCCGGTTGCCAGCCGTCGACGCCGTTGCGGCCGGCGTAGCCGATCACGACCAGGGCGCCCAGCAGGCTGCAGCCCCAGAACAGCGGGCTGTTGCGCTCGTGGGTCATCAGTGCTGCCAGTGCCGCGGTTGTCAGCGGCAGGATGCCCAGCATCACTCCGCCATGGGAAGCAGGCAGCGTCTGCATACCCAGTGCCGACAACAGCGGAAAACCCAGCACCACCCCACAGGCCACGGTAAGCAGCTGTAGCAGCTGGCGGTGGTGGGGTAATCGGCTGCGACTGCAGCGCAGCAGCACCAGGGCAATAATGCCGGCCAGTGCCGAGCGACCGAAGCCGATAAAGAGCGGGTTCAGCTCCGTCACCGCCTGGCGGGTTGCCGGCAGGGTCAGGCCGAAGGCTGTTACTGCCAGCAGTCCCAGCCACATACCCGCAGACTGGCCGGTGACGCTGGCTTTGTCTCCTCTGTCGGTTGTGCTGGCGAGCGGGCCGGTCACTCCGGCTGATTCCGGCTGGACCGGAAGGGACCGCTCTGCCAGCAGGGACGAGCGGCTTCCCTGAGTGCCTCGCAACGGCTGACTCCGATATCCTGAAGCTGCCGTTCATCCAGCCCCCGCAGTTGCCGACGGGTTCGGTAACGACGGCAGAGCAGGCTGATCATGGTGGCCAGTTGCCGAAATAGTAGAATGTTCAGCATCAGCTGTCCCTCCCTGTGGTTCAACGGTAACGCGCACTCTCTGCGCTGGAACCGGAACAGATTACCTGTTAGCGTGTCACCGATACAGATTCAAAATAATAATTCAGTAGCCATTACAGATGGGGTGTTCAATGGCTGTGATGGTGTTTTATGGCGAATCTGTACTGGTTCTGAATTCTGTGACGGGAATCTGTTATGAAACTGTATGAGCAACTGTGCAGCGAGCTGAGCACCCGTATCGAGCAGGGCTATTACCAGCCCGGAGATAAGCTGCCGTCGATTCGCAACCTCAGCAGTGAGCATGGGGTCAGCATCTCTACGGTCCAGGAGGCCTACCATCTGCTGGAATCCGGCGGGCTGGCCGAATCCCGTCCGAAATCCGGCTACTATGTTCGTGGCAGGCGGGTGGCGCCGAAGCTGCCTGATATCAGCCGGCCAACGCAACGACCGCTGGAGGTGTCGCAATGGGAGCTGGTGCTGAAACTGCTGTTCAGTCAGGAAACTCCGGAACTGATGGCCCTGGGCAAAGGGATGCCCGATGTAACGCCAGCGACCCTGAAGCCGCTGACCCGGATTCTGGCGGATATGAGCCGGCAGCAGGATCCGCGCAACCTCAGCTATGACGATCTGCGGGGTTGTATTGAGCTTCGTCAGCAGATCGCCCGGCTGACGGTGGATTCCGGCTGCCGTCTGCACCCCGATGATATCGTCGTCACGACCGGCTGCCAGGAAGCGCTCTCCTGCAGCATGCGGGCGGTGACGCAGCCCGGTGATGTGGTGGCGGTGGATTCGCCGGGATTCTACGGCTCGATGCAGACCATCAAGGCGCTGGGCCTGAAAGTGCTGGAGATTCCCACTCATCCCGAAACCGGCATCAGTCTCGAGGCGTTGGAGCTGGCGCTTGATCAGTGGCCGGTGAAAGCGATCCAGATTACTCCCACCTGCAACAATCCGCTGGGTTATACCATGCCGGATGATCACAAGCGCCGGCTGCTGAGGCTGGCACGTAGTTTTGATCTGCCGATCATCGAAGATGATATCTACGGTGATCTGGCCTACCAGTATCCGCGTCCCCGCACCCTGAAGTCGTTTGACGAAGACGGTCGGGTGTTGCTCTGTTCTTCGGTATCCAAGACCCTGGCGCCGGGATTGCGTGTCGGCTGGGTGGCGCCGGGACGGTACGGGGATCTGCTGCTCCATATGAAGTATGTTTCCACTGCCTGCTCCACCACCATTCCGCAACGGGCGGTCGCCGAATTTATCGCTCAGGGTGGCTATGAACGTCATCTGCGTCGAATGAGGGCCCAGTACCAGCGAGGTCGTGATCGTATGATCCGACAGATCGAGCAGGACTTTCCCGAGGGCACCCGGATCAGCTATCCCCAGGGCGGCTTTTTACTGTGGGTGGAGCTGCCTGAGGAACTGGATTCGGTGCGACTGAATCAGCGGCTGGAACAGCAGGGCGTCAATATCGCACCCGGCGTGCTGTTCTCCGCCTCGGGAAAATACCGCAACTGTTTTCGTCTGAACTTTACCGAGGAGTCCGGAGTACGGACGCAATGGGCGATCCGCACAATCGGCGAACAGGCGGCGATGATGCTGGCCGGAGACTGAGATGTCTGCAGTGACCGACGGCGGTGCTAGCCAGCCGTCGGCAATACTGCCATCATCTGAGCTATGCAGCGACCGATCGCAACGCAGGCTGGCTCTAGAGTATCGTTGCCCGCTTACGCGGCTGCCGGGTCGGCATCGACACTGCACCTTCGGCGTCCATGGATTCCTGCTCCGCCCACACCAGATAACGCAGCGGACCGCCGGGGCTGATGCTGTTGAAGGGGTAGCAGGTAACCAGCAGCACGCCGTTTCGCTCTCCGCCACTGAGAATACCGCCCCGACGACTGTCCACCACCTGCAGCTGCCGGACCCGATAACGGACAACCCCCGCCCTGGTCTCAAGCTCGATGCGGCCGCCGATCCGCAGCTCCTGCAGAAAACGGAAGTGGGTATCCCGGTGGCCACTGATAATGACCATGCCGGGCTCCCCGGGGCTGGCGCTGCTCCTGTTGTGGCCGGGGCCAAAGGCCAGAGTGCGACCGCTGTCGCCGGCCAGCACGATCTGATCGATACCGAGCTGCGCCACCCGCAACCGGGCGGTGGGCCAGGTATCCGCCCAGGGCCAGGGCCTGAAACCGGCCGCCGTCGATTGCGGCCGATCGGCTGCCCGGGTCTGCTGCCAGGCCCTTTCCAGCAGCTGCTGGGCCAGCAGCGCCTTGGCGTGAATATAAAGACCACTGCCCAGCTGCCAGCCTCCGGCCAGCAGCAGCGCCAGCACCAGCAGCGTTGCGGAGGCTTGTTTAACAGATCGCCCGCTGAGTCTATTCACAGGGCCCCCTCGGTCCGCAGTGACTGATCCGCTCGTCGACCCTGTAGCCACAGCAGGAAAAGGGCGGCGGCCAGCAACAGCGTGCCGATCAGCATCTGCTGTTGAGCCGGGGTGGCGGTTCGGGCCATTCCGAATATTTTCTGGTGGCTCCAGCCCTTCGGCAACTGAGTTTTCACCGCCCGGGTCTGCAATGTCGATTCCTCCGGCCGTACCGGCGTTACTTCCACCGCCACCAGGCTGGTAAAGCGGGAGACCAGGTGATGCGCGAGGGCAGTATCCACCACCTGCTTGCGCAGTTGCTGACGCTGCTGCTCGTTGCCGAGCCGGTGTCTGTCCATCAGTGCGGCGATTCGCTTTCGGGCCCAGAGCACCGCTACCGCCGGGTTGTCGGCACCGGTTTTCAGAGTCAGTTGTTGCTGCCAGCGCTGTTCTCCGGTGCTGCCGCTGATGGTCAGCCGCTCGGGCAACTGATCGGCACGAAAACTCAGTAGCAGCGGTTCGCCCTGATAGAGATCCGGCAGCTGCTCGGGGTAGGCGAGCAGGTCAGCGCCTTCGATACGAATATCGGTCAGCCGGGGGGCACTCAGCTTATTCAGCAGCCGGTCCATCTTCTGCTGCACCTCCGCCGTGCTGCCGATCATGGTGGAGGTGCCTCTGCCCAGCTGCGCCGCTTTGCGCATAAAGTGACTGTTGGGAGCAGAACCGATACCGACGGTGAACAGCCGCTGGTTGTTCCGCTGGCCGCTGATCAGCCGGAACAGCGCCTCTTCGTTGCCTACCACGCCGTCGGTCACAAACAGCACCTGCTCTACGTAGCCTGCTCGTTGTGGCTGGCTCAGGGACCGGCTGATGGCCGCTGCCATTTCGGTACCACCGCTGGCTTCCAGCCTGCTGAGCCAGATATGGGCGTGATTGCGATTGCGGCGACTGGCGAGCTGAGGCTCGGGAAACAGGCTGTCGGTGCGATCGTTGAAGACGATCAGGTTAAACAGGTCGGCCGGCCCCAGCCGATCAATGGCGCGACTGAGGCTGAGTTTTGCCTGCTCGATGGAATCGCCGTGCATTGAGCCGGAGATATCCAGCACCAGGGTCTGGGACTTCGGCAGTGTGGAGCCGCTGGCCGGCAGGGTCGGCGGCACCAGCATCAGCAGTCCGTAGCCGGGGCTGTTCCGCAGCGAGGGCCGGTCCTGTGAGGGGACGCCGGCAGAGGCGGTAACCGCATTCGCTGGCGGTCGGACGTCCGGCTGATGACTCAGCAGCGCTGCCCGGGGAGCGGCTCCGGGCCTCGGTATCCAGACCAGCTCAAAATCACGGTCCGCCGGTACCGGCCCCTGCCGCAGTCGGATTTCGGCCCGGGATGCCGTCTGCTGCTGAATGCTGATGGGGTGGTAGCTGCTGCGGATCTCCTGCAGGGCAAAGCCGCTGTTCAGCTCGGCACTGATGCTGACCCGGTTTTCGATCATTTCGCCCGGGGCTGCTACCGGCGGGGTTATCAGGTGGGCATCGGGGACCTGATCGGTGGCCAGGCTCCAGCCCAGCGGGCCTGCGCTGAGTTCCGTCGTCAGCTGCACCGGGTCCGGTGGCGCGACGTTATCAGTGGCCCGGACATCGGTTGCTGCCGGCAGAGGTCGACCGGGTATATAGCGGGGCGCCACCACCAGCGGAAAGCGCAGGCTGAAGCTGCCACTGTCGTAACGGGCCTGCTGCTGGTATTCGATCTCGACTTCGATGGTTTCGCCGGGACCGATGTTGGCCACCGAAGTGGTGAAGATATTGGGTCGCTGCTGTTCGATCAGACTGGCGCGACGACCGCTCTGTCTGGCGGCGGTGTAGCGCTGTCGGGCCTGTCGGCGTTCCTGTATCTGACCTTCGATGATGCGATCGCCGACTTTCATTCGCAGGCGGTCGACGGCGGCGTTTTCCGGCAGCGGAAAGCTGTAGACCCCTTCCGCCCACTGTCTGCTCCGGTTACTGAACTGCTGGCTGACCCGGGTCCGAATCAGCATGCCGGCGATACTGAAACGGACATCGGTATGTTTCAGCAAGGCCGTTTCCTGGTGTCCGTCGGCCAGATCCAGTCGCAGAGCGCCTTCGGCGCTGACGACGTTTGCGCTTTCTGCAGTTCTCCGAGCTGGCTCCTGGCGGTTGGTGGATTCGCTGGTTTCTGTGACGTCAGCGGCTACGGTGGATGCTGTTGCTGCCCCGAGTGCCGGGACGGCGGCACTGAACAGGGCGCAAACCAGCAGCCCGGTCAGGCAGTGATTACGGATTTTCATGGCGGCCCCTCTTCCTGCGGTGCAGCTGTTTTTCCCGATTTACTCCCTGGCGGTGGGTTTTGATATGGCGGAAATCGGGATTCCAGGGCACCAGCCGGTAGCGCCTGAGGTCTTCGCCGCTGAACAACATGTCATCGCTGACGGGAACAAAACATTTCATGACAGACTCCCCGGATTGTTGTTAGTGATATTGAGCTGGAAGCGGATCTCTACCCGGCGATCGAAGGGCAGCAGGCCAGTATCGCTGGTCGACAGTGCCCGCTCTTCGCCATTGATCTTCTGTCGGATGCGGTCGGTGCTGACGCCCTGCTGGACCAGCAGAGAACTCAGCGCGCTGACCCGGTCGCTGGCCAGTTGCCGGTTATAGGCGCTACTGCCGCGAGGATCGGCAAAGCCGGTCAGCTGCAGCTGCAGCTCAGGCAGTCTCGCCAGCTCTGTCGCCATCTGCCGCAGTCGCGGGTAGTAATGGGGTTCAACCACGGCGCTGCTGGTCTGAAAATGGATATCTATGGTCAGTGTCTTCAGCAGGGGGGCCAGTTTCGGGGTGGTCCGGGCCTGCTGCAATTCCTGCTTCAGGGCTCTGGACTCGCGCTGCTGGCGCGACAGTTGCTGCTGTGAACGCTGTCTCTGCAGGTCACTGAGGGACAACCGGGCCTGAGTATCGACTCGCTGTTGTTGCTCTTCACGCCAGGCCTCCTCCATACCGTTGCCCCAGCCCGCCAGGTTACCAAAGGTCGCGCCGGCCACCGCACCCACCGGGCCGCCCAGCAGGGTACCGATCAGGGCACCGACGCCCATACCGCGAATCTGCTGCTCCGCAGCCTGCGGTGGGATGGGATCGGGCCTGTCTGTATCCGTCGCATCTGCTGCCGGGCTGGCCAGCGGCGCCAGTGCCAGGCCGCCGCTCAGCAGCAGGCTTAAAGTCATCTTTTTCATGGGCTCTGTTCTCCACTCGTTAATCGTTAACAGCATTAAATCAGTGAGCCGCGCTCAGGGACTGGAGAGAGAGCGGAGAGAAAATGGAGAAATAATGGAGACGAATCGTGGAGGGGGGAGGAGGGTGGCAAAAAATGCCAGTCAAACTCGACCACAGACAGGTTCTGTATCCGTTTGAGAATGCAGTTCTTTCTGTTCAGCTGAGGATCTGGTTAATGCAGGCTGCTGCTCCATTCGACGATAAGGTAGACTTGCAGGTGCTATTAACCACGCGTTCAGATTAAGGAAAAGGATGGCTCTTTCGGAAAAACTGGCGGACCTGCTTTCGCAACAACGTATCGATAAGGCGAAACAGCAACTGCAGGATGCGGTGAACACCGGGCTCGACCGTCATGTCCGGCTGGCGGTGACGGGCCTCAGCCAGAGCGGTAAGACGGTGTTTATCACCGCCCTGGTGGATCATCTGCTGAACAGCCACAGCGCCCGGGCACTGCCGTTCTTTCAGGTCAGTAATGAGCGGCGTATCCTCGGGGTGAAAGCGCTGCCGGTCGCCGAGCAGGCACTTCCCGACTTTCCCTATCAGCAGAGTATCGGGGCACTGAGTGCCGAACCGCCGCAGTGGCCGCAGTCGACCCGGGACCTGTCGTCGATAAGACTGGCGATCCGCTATCGACCCCGCAGCCGGCTCCATCAGCTGGTCAGCGAAACGGCAACGCTATATCTGGACATTAATGATTATCCAGGGGAGTGGCTGCTGGATCTGCCGCTGCTTGAACTGTCCTATTCCGAGTGGTGCCGTCAGCAGCGACAGCTGTTCGAGACAACGCTTCGCTCGGAACTGGCCGCTCCCTGGATTCAGTCCGTGAATCAGCTGGACCCCGCTGGTCCGGCGGATGAGAACAGGATTGCCGCCCTCAGCGGACAGTACCGTTCACTGCTCTGTGCTTTTCGTCAGCAACCGCAGATGCTGAGCCTGATTCAGCCCGGTCGATTTATTCTGCCCGGTGAGCTGGAAGGCAGCCCGCTGCTGCAGTTTTTTCCGCTGTTCAACCTGACCGAGGTGGAATCAGGTGCCGCAGATACTGCTGCTTCGGAAATTCGGACCAGTCTCCGGCAGCTGCTGGAGCGGCGCTACAACGACTACCGGGAGCAGGTGGTACGGCGTTTTTACAAAGAGCATTTCTGCCGCTTCGATCGCCAGGTAGTGCTGGTGGACTGCCTGAAAGCGCTCAACAACGGCCAGCCCTGTTTCGACGACATGCAGCTGGCCATCACCCGTATCCTGCAGAGTTTTAACTACGGTCGTTCCGGCCTGTTACGTCGGCTGTTCCGGCCCCGAATCGACCGGGTGCTGTTTGCCTCCACCAAAGCCGACCATGTCACCGCCAACCAGCATCACAACCTGGAGTGCTTTATGGGGCTGATCATCGATGAGGCGAAGCGCAATATCTGTTTCGAAGGCATCGACACCCACAGTATGGCGCTGTCGGCATTTCGTTCGACCGAGAGTGCGGAAGCGTTGGTGGATGGCCAGAAACTCTCCTGCCTGAAGGGGCTGAGGAAGGGGAGCCATGAGCCGGTGGCGCTGTTTCCGGGTGAGGTGCCGGTGGAGCTGCCGGGACCGGAAGACTGGAATGAAGAACGATTTAATTTCCTCGATTTTGCCCCGCCGCAACTGGCAAAGTTGCGCGGTAAGACCGCTTCCCATATCCGGATGGATCAGGCGCTGGAATTTGTACTGGGAGATAAATTTCTGTGAGTGAGAGAGATAACCGAGGCGCCGATAAAAAATCCTGGATCCCTCCGGTTGAGGTCCGTCCCGAGCAGCTGCTGAAGGCACAACCCGGAGAACCCGAATCTGAAGCCCGGCCGCTGAAAGCCAGAATGGTTGATCCGGACAAGGCCACCCCCGTTGAGCCGTCGGAACCGGATACTGATCGGGAGATGACGTCTGCGTCGACGACGAACGAACGCCGGCAGCGTCGTTCAGGAATCGGTCGCTGGTTTGCCGCGGCTACCGCGTTGCTGCTGAGCAGCGCAGTGGCCGCCGAATGCTACCGACTGATCAGCTGGGGCTATGACCTGCATTCGGCCCTGGGTATCGGTTTTTCGGTGCTGGTCGCCAGTGCGCTGGGCAGTGGCATTCTGTGGCTGCTGAAATGCCGGCGCGGCCTTCGACAGCTTAAAAAGACCGAGTCAGTACGCCAGCAGGCAGATCGGCTGCTAGACAGTCATGGGCAGGGACAGGCAGCACCGGTGCTGCAGCGCCTGCAACACCAGAGCCGTGGGACCGCTCTGGAGCCGGAGCTGCAGCAGGCGATGTCTGAAGTGGACTCGGCCTACAAAGATGGTGAAATCATCCGCTTTGTGTCCCATCACGGTTTTCGCGAAGCCGACCGACTGGCGCTGGAACGGGTTGGCACACACAGCCTGGAAACGGCAGTAATGGTGGGTGTCAGTCCCTTCGTCAGTTTCGATATGCTGCTGATCGGCTGGCGAAACTTCCGTATGCTCAATGAAATCGCTGGTCACTACGGCATTGCGCCGGGGCTGACAACCCAGCTGCGGTTGTTGCGCCAGGTGCTGCATAATCTGGCTTTTGCCGGCATCAGTGAACTGGCCATCGACAGTGGCGGTGCGCTGCTCGGCAGTTCCCTGACGACGCAGCTTTCGGCTCGGGCAGGGCAGGGGCTGGGGGCTGGTCTGATGACCGCGCGTGTCGGTTTGCAGACCATTCAGCTATGCCGGCCACTGCCTTTTGATCGGCGGCATCAGCCAAAGCTCGGCCATATCCGGGACCGTATACTCAGCCAGCTGAAGGATAAACTCTGAGGTCGGAGCGATACTCTGTGGGGCGCTGAGAAGCGCTACCGGCCGGGATTTCAGCGGTCAGTTCCGGCACCGATAAAAAACCGAAAAAAGGCCTTGATTCGTTATCGGGGATACTTATAGAATACGCCCACGTTTTGAGACGGGGCCTTAGCTCAGCTGGGAGAGCGCAACACTGGCAGTGTTGAGGTCAGCGGTTCGATCCCGCTAGGCTCCACCATCCTCAACCGGGATAAAAGTTTCAGAACGGTCCTATGCGTCCCATTCGTCTAGTGGCCTAGGACACCGCCCTTTCACGGCGGTAACAGGGGTTCGAACCCCCTATGGGACGCCATCTTTTCTCTTCATTCCGAAGATACGGGGCCTTAGCTCAGCTGGGAGAGCGCAACACTGGCAGTGTTGAGGTCAGCGGTTCGATCCCGCTAGGCTCCACCATTTTTAATTCCTGTGCATTCCACGAACTCCTGATCCGGGCAGTACGTCTCTTTTTTGTCCCTGAGCGGGGGCTGGGTGGGTCCTGAACCTGAAGACCTCTTTGCCACGCCTGAACTCTGGTCAGTTCGTACCTGTGCCAGTTGAGGTGCCGATTAACAGCGTCGGAGCGCCGGTTTGCCTGTTCGCGAAGAAAATGCAGTTGTCACGTCGAATCGGGGGGCAGGTTTGGTTTTGGCGCTGTCAATCTGAGCTGGGAGTCAGCTCCGAATACGACCTGAGTACCGATTTGCCGGAAGAAGAACGTTCTTTAGTACCGCTTCTCTTCCCCTTCTGTTGTTGCTGCTTTTACTATGGAGCTGCAACCTGGAGGACTGGCATGAACATACTATCAGCACTGCAATCACTTTTTGTTCCCTTACCTGAGGGGGCTGTTCGCTACAAGGGATTTACCATCACCGCAACGCCCGAAGAAGATGGCAGGCGTTACCGAATCAGCGGGAGCATCAGCAAGAGAGATCGGGAGCATTGCTTTACACTGGTTGACCGGGTGGCCGTCCGGGACCACTGTGTGCAACTGGCTCATCAGAAAGCGAAAGTACTTATTGACCAGAAGGGGGAGGAGATTTTTGCCTGAAGGAATTCCCCTTCCTTCAACACATCCACAGATGTTGCCGGGGTATTGCGGCAAGGGTTTTTGTGTAAATCCACTGAATCGGAACCCTGTTCCTCTCAGTATCGTTTGCCTTCCGGCTGTGAGCTGTCAGATAGCGGTCGACCCGGAACGGGCTGACCCCTATCTTCAGTCACAGCCGGATCTGTAAGATGGCGGTTGCGAATTCAATCAGCTGATAAAAACCTGCTGCATTGAGGGGACAACCGACGCTATCGGAACAATTGCAGCGGCCTTTGCCCGTTTGCCTGCCGATGTAACGGACTCCTGAAACCTCTCAGCGGGGAACGGATCGAATTTCCTGCCGGGGTCCCGATCCTGTGTCAGTTTAAATGGCAGGTTGAGGTCCGGGCGGCAATGGATATTCCGGCTTGTACAAAAAATCAACAGAACCGGCTCCTTTACCTTGTCTTTCACAGCACCTTCCACTATTCAGTTAATTCAGCAATCTACACACAGACGACGGTTTTAAACTATCCCGTAGTCATTCAGCGAAGATGAGTCTGACCGAGCCGTCGTGAAACCAGCGTCCTGTCTGCTGAAAACGAGGTGCCTGATATGAGCGGTCTGAAAGTATTTCTGAATCGATCGAAATGGCTGATCCTTCTGAGCAGTGTCATGCTGGCGGGGTGCCACCTGCACTTCGTTAAGGAAGATAATCCGATCTATCCCCACGTGACCCCCGATCCCGACCGGTTTGTGTTGAATTTCGCGGTAGAAAATGGCTCCGGCAAAACCTATGAAGTGGGTGAACTGATTACCAATATAGACATTGTTTACAACACGGATCATTCCCGGAGTTCATGTATATATGTGCGCGATGTTCCGTTGAAGCGCCTGGAGCCTGATCAGAAGGTGGTGTTCCAGGGTTTCAGAATTGATGATAATGCAGCTCCGGGTAATCCGTGTCGTTGTCTGAAGGGCAGCTGTGCCGGACGGGTGGTTTTACGGCTTAAAACCGCAGGCGGCTCTGTTCTGAGCGGTTGGGGCAAAAGGTATCAGGTCAGCTGGCAGAAGTCCGGCAATCTCGAGGATGTGACCGTCGTCCATCAGGACTGAATCAACCGTTCAGAAGCAGCTGATTGAGTACCTGGTCCGTACTCCGGGTCAGAGGGCTGCCCTCGACTTGCCAGAGCTGGCTTTCTATCGATAAGCATGCGGACTGGTCAGTGACTCCTCCGGAAATTCAAAAGGAAGAGGCGCTGACAACCCTGTCGATCATCTGGCTGAATGACAGCCTGCCTTCGGATCAGTACTGTATGACCGGATCTTTCTGAATCCTGAGCCCGGGCAACGCAGGGTTTTCCGGAATTCCTGACCTGGGTTAAGTAAACGGCGAATTTCCCATAAATAAGGGGGATTTACGATAGTTCTTCCCGGCACGGCCTGATATTTTCCAGTATCTATTGGAAAACCTTATCTGGAGTGGGTGGTGTTACGGAGATTTTCTGGATGCCTGGCAGTAAGTGTTTTCTGCCTGTCTACAACCGTCGTTGCCGACGGAGTGGCGCAGCTGAAAGCACTGGTTGATTCGGGAAACTATCAGAAAGCCTATGAGCTGGCGCTCAGTCAGCTGGAGGCGTTTGAAGGTGATCCGGCCTTCGATCTCCAGTACGCCACCGCAGCCATCGACACCGGCCATGTCAGCGAAGGACTCTTCGCCCTGGAGCGGGTATTGCTCCTGCAGCCCGACAATCAGCTGGCGCGCCTGGAGCAGGCACGGGGCTACTATCTGCTGGCGCAGTTCGAACGCTCCCGGCAACTGTTTCTGCAGGTGTTGGGGGCTGAGCCTCCGGCGACAGTGAAGCTGAGAATTGAGCAGTATCTGGCGCTGATCGATCAGAAAACCCGGGTGCCCTCGACGCAGATCAGCGGTTTCGTCGAGCTGTACGGCGGTTATGACGACAATATCAACACAGGTCCGGATGATCAGACCAGTGTCGTCACCCTCAGCAACGAGGCGCTGGGACGGGGGGATGCTTTCAGCCAGCTACGCTTCGGGGTCAACCTTGATCATGCATACACTCCCGAAAATTCACTGTTCCTGGGCTTCAGCGCGGATGCCCGTTACTACCAGAGTGAGCCTGAACAGGATTATCGCAATCTATCACTGACCGGCGGTCATCTCTGGAAAAATGGGGGGCAGGAGTACCGGCTCGGAGCGGTGCTGCAGACCTACAACCTTGATGGTGACAGTTACCGGGATCTTGCCGGTATCAATGCCGGCTGGAGCAGAGTGCTGGGGCGTGACTCTGTGATCAGGGCCTTCGCCGGAGTCCATAAGTTGCGCTACGACGAGTTGTCATGGCGTGATGCCACCCAGGTCAATCTGGGGGTCAACTATCTGTGGGCTGGTCGTGGTGACTGGCGACCGATCTATTTCACCGGCGGCTTTATCGGCCGGGAGATTCCGGAAGATTCAGGAGTTCTTGCGGATGCGGAGGTAGACCGGCTGTTTTACGGCGGGCACCTGGGGGTTCAGCTGAAGCCGGCAGAACGTCTGACGCTGACACCGGCGCTGACCTATCAGGCCAGTGATTACGAGGGGCGTGACTGGATTTATGGGGTTCGGCGTAAAGATGATCTGGCGATTCTGAACCTGAACCTGGAGTGGGGACTGGAAAATGACTGGGCACTGCTCGCCAACTACAGCTACAGCTATGCCGACTCGAATATCGAACTCTATGAGTATGATCGTCAGCAGTTGATGCTGGGTGTTCGTTACAAATTTAAATAATGGGGGCGCAGATGAAATCATTGATCAATTCGTCGTTGCTGGCCGCGATGCTGATACTGATTGCGAATCTGGTTCAGGCTGCGCCCGAGCCTGTCGGCAAGGTGATTCTGAGCATCGGCAAGAACGTTGCCCAGGCCGCTGACGGCAGCGTTCGTAGCCTCAGACGCCAGGCCGATATCTATTCCGATGATCTGTTGCGGACCAGTGACAGGGGGCGCCTGCAGATTCGTTTCAGTGACGGTTCGCGACTGTCGCTTAAGCCCGCCACCGAGTTCAGAATTGCTGAGTACCGTTTTGAAAAGGACAAGCCAGAAGAGGGCAGGGCCTTCTATAAACTGCTGAAAGGCGGCATGCGTACCATCTCCGGCCAGATCGGTAAGGTTGATCGGGACGATTACCGGCTGGAGACGGTGGTGGCGACGATCGGTATTCGTGGCACCGATTACGAAGTTAACACCCGCAGGGTGGCTGGTAAGCCGGCCGTGAGCGGTCAGGTGCATGACGGTAAGATTCTGTTCGGTGGCAAGCTGGTACCGGCAGGTAACTCTTTCGATAAGATCGGCAACGGGCCTGTCGAGGTGTTCAGGACCGGTTCCCGCCCGGCCGGCCAGGAGGGCGAGTCATCCGGGCAGGAGGATGAAGAGGACCAGCAGGAAGAGGACCAGCAGGAAGGGGACCAGCAGGACGGGGACCAGCAGGAAGGGGATCAGCAGGAAGGGGATCAGCAGGAGTCGGGCGAGCAGGCACAAACTCAGCAGTCCGATCAGACCCGGGATTCCGGCGTCGATCTGGCAACCACCGCTACCACTACCGGCAATGCCACCGGTGACAGTGGCCTGATACCGGCAGCGGACCCCAATTCCGAGCAGAGCCCGGGATCGGTGATCGCCTCGCCGAATCCCACCGGTAACGGCACGGCGGCGCCGGCCGGCAGTTTTACTGGTGTCGCCTTTACCGAATATGAGACCGGCAAAGGTCTGCAGGCCGGCAACGGTTCAGTGCTGGTGGATGGCAGCTCGGCACTGACGCTGGACAACAACGGTACCGCCGGCGATCTGGTGACCGGTATTCTTTACGTGGACCCGAATCCCAACACTTCGGACGAACCCTGTGCTCCCTGCAGTCTGACCGGGCCCGGTGATATCACCCGTATTTCCGATCAGGGCAGCACCAGCATCGGTGGGGCTCAGGTCTCCTGGGGGCGCTGGAATGCTGGCTTCAGTCTGGTGGAAAATGGCGTACAGCAGGAAACGGCGGGCTCTTTTCATTTCATGTACAGCGACAGCCGCACCAGTTCCGAGCAACTGGCGGCGGTGGCCACCGCTAAGTCCGGATCCTATCTCTATACCTTTTCCGGTGGATCGAACAACCTGACATCCCCGGAAACGGAAACCGGTGCCACCGGTTCGCTGGTGAATTACGCACCGAATGCCGGTTCAAACGGGCGACTTTACCAGGGCACCTATGTGCTGGTGAACTGGGATACCCAGACCGTAGACCAGGTCAGCATCGAAGCCAGGGTTAATGACGGTACCGGTGTTCGGGCATACCAGTTACGGGAGACCACCAATGCCTCTACCGGAGAGGTGGTACAGCCGGCCTTAAATACACTGCTCAACGGTGGTGATATGAAACTGACCGGCACCTGCTCCGGAGGCCAGTGTACGGTGGGCGGTAATGATACCAGCGTCGGCGGGCGTATGACTTTCGAACTGGTCGGTTCCGCTGCTGAGGGGGCGGTCACCACCTACGGGGCCTCCGGGACCAGCCCCGGGGGTAGCAACGTGACCGTTACCGGCACGGCCCTGCTAAACGATGGTGGCGCCGCACCCTGATCCCGGCCGTGCTTACAGCCCCAGCCGGATGCGCGCCCCCTGCTCCAGTCGCTCGACGCGCCACTCGGGCAGCAGCCGCTGGCAGTGTTCGATGATGGCATCCTCGAATCCGGGCTTGAGGTGGGTGATCAGAATTCGGGTATCGCGATGCTGAAACCGGGTCAGTTGCTGTCGTAACTGGCTGGGTGTCAGGTGACCACTCAGCCGGGCCAGTTCATCGACCTCGTCGGTAAAGGAAACATCGACGATCAGCAGGTCCGGTTTGATCCGGTTGAGAAGTGGCCAGAGGGCGTCGTTGCAACCGCTGTCGCCGCTGAAGGCAAAACCGTGCCGACCGTCGGAAACGTAATAGCCCAGAGTTGGCGTGGGATGGGCGGCGGGCAGTGCCTGCAGGGTCTTGCCCTGCAACGACAGCTTTTCACCCTCCCGAATGCTATGCAGCCGGAGGATAGGCCGCTGTTCCGGCAGGCAGGTATAGTCGGGCCAGATGGTCCAGTTGAAAATATGGTTCTTCAGGGCCTCGATCACGTCGGGATGGCCATAGACATCAACGGGGTGCTGATGACGATCATAGATGGTGGCCAGCATCAGCGGTAAACCAGCGATATGATCCAGATGGGCATGGGTAATGACGACATCGCGGATAGCAAGCATCTGTTCGGGAGTCAGCAGTTCGACGCCGGTACCCGCGTCGATCAGTAACTGCTGGTCCAGCAGAAAGGTGGTGGTTTTCAGTCCGTGGCCGATACCACCACTACAACCCAGAATTTCAATATTCACTGTCCACCTCGACTCGACCGCGGCTGTTCAGAATCTGACAATTGCCGGCAATGATAACTTTAATTCGGGTGACTGGGGATGATTAAAGCAGCTGAAAATCAACAGATTCCCGGACCGAACCGATGGGGCTGCCTCCGGCATTCCAAACCTGGCGGGTATAAGGGTACGAGCGGCCTGCGGAGGGCACCATGAAACAGCGACGGATACGTACTCTGCTCGGCCTGCTGCTGACTGTCGTGGTGCTGATACCCGTCGTCCTCGGTCAGCGACCGGCGCTGCTGGAGCGCTTCGAACTCGATCTCTACGACCTGCGATTAGCGCGATTTCTGTCCAGCGAGCAGGACCCCCGTATCGTCATAGTCGATGTTGACGAACAGAGCCTGGCCGCTGAGGGACGCTGGCCCTGGAACCGCGGCAAGCTGGCGCACATGCTGGATCAGCTGTTCGATAATTACGGCGTGGCTATTGTCGGTTTTGACATGGTCTTTTCGGAAGCGGATCGGAGTGTCGATCTGGCGGAACTGGAGCGCTGGATGGCTGAAAGGGACGCGAATCAGCTGGCTACGTCACTGAGCGAACTGCTCAGCGCCTTCAGTGCCGATCAGCGTTTTGCCCGGGCTATTGCCGACCGACCGGTGGTGCTGGGCTATCTGTTTGACCGCAGCACCCGGGCGCTACAGGCGGGCTACCCCGGACGACCGGTGCTGGCGGATCAATCGCAACTGGCGGAGTTGCCGATTCCGGAAGCCCTCGGCGTTATTTCCAGCCTGGATGAACTGCAAAGTGCCGGCGTCTGGAATGGATTCTTCGATAATCCGATGGTGGACAGCGATGGGGTCTATCGGCGGGTGCCGCTGCTGCAACGCTACCAGGGTCAGTATTATCCTTCACTGGCGTTGTCGATGCTGCTGGCTCTGTACGGAGAGCATGAGGTTCGTCCGCTGCTTGAGGCCGACGCCACCGGCCGTCGCCAGGCGCTGGTGGCGGTAGAGGCGGCGGGTGTCAGAGTTCCGGTGGATCAGCATGGTGCGGTACTGGTACCGTATCGTGGCCACCAGGGCAGTTTTCCCTATATTTCTGCGACGGATATTATCCATGGCAATGCCGACCCGGCTCAGCTGGAGGGGGCTATCGTCCTGGTCGGTACCAGTGCCGCCGGCTTGCTGGACCTGAGAGTCGCACCGATGAGCAACCGTTTTTCAGGGGTAGAGATCCACGCCAGTATTCTGTCCGGCATGCTGGACGAACGGATTCAGCACCAGCCCGACTACACTCTGGGTGTGGAGCTGGTGCAGCTGATCGCCAGTGGCATTCTTCTGTCACTGCTGATTCCGCGGCTGTCGGTGATGGCCTCCAGTTTCATCACCCTGATCTGGGTCGGGCTGCTGATCGGTTTCAACCTCTATGCCTGGCAGCAGCTGTTGTGGGTGATTCCTCTGGGCTATACCCTGGTGCTGATCAGTATTCTCTATCTGTTTCAGCAGACTACCGGCTATTTCTTCGAAACCCGCAATATGACCCAGCTGGCCAGCCAGTTTGGTCAGTACATTCCGCCGGCGGTGGTAACGGAGCTGAGTCAGCAGGACCAGTCTGTGCAGCTGAGCGGTGAAAATCGGGATATGAGTGTGTTCTTTTCCGATGTCCGGGGGTTTACCGGCCTGTCCGAGCAGCTGTCGCCGCAGCAGCTGACCCGGCTGATGAATATCTACCTCAGTGAAATGACCCGCATTATTCATGAACAACGGGGCACCGTGGATAAGTATATCGGTGATGCGGTGATGGCCTTCTGGGGAGCGCCGCTGGAAGACAACGACCACGCCCGGCATGCACTGGCGTCGGCGTTGCGGATGCTGGAGGTGTTGCCGGATCTTAACCAGCGCCTGCGGGCCCGTGATCTGCCGGAAATTGAAGTGGGCATGGGCATCAACAGCGGGTCGATGAATGTCGGTAATATGGGGTCCTCATTCCGTATGGCCTATACGGTGATGGGGGATGCGGTGAATCTGGCGTCGAGACTGGAGGGGCTGACCAAGTTCTACGGCTGCCCGTTGCTGGTCAGCGGAGAGCTGGTGGCCCGGGCGCCCGAATACCTGTATCGACGGATCGACCGGGTTCAGGTCAAGGGACGCAATGAGGCGGTCGAGATCTATCAGCCGCTGGGACTCGAGGCAAACTGTCCGGCGGAGCTGAAAACCCGGGTGGCTGTTTTCCACCAGGCGCTGGAGGCTTACTCCGCCCGGCGCTGGGAGCAGGCGGAAACCGCTTTTCATCGTAGCCTGGAGCTGGATCCGGAGGATCGGGTGGCGAGGATCTACCTTAAACGCATTGATGAGTTTCGGGACGCCCCCCCCGCCGATGACTGGCAGGCGGTGTTCTGTCACCATTCGAAATAACGGAGCAGGCGCTAATTCGACAATCCCGGCAGTGCGCTGACATCAAAATCATCGATCTGTCGCGGGGTCATATGGGTGCGGGCGTATTCCAGATAGCTGCCGCTTTCCACGAACAGCCGGAACAGGTCCGGATCCAGGTGGTTGTCCTCCACCATACGGCCGAGAATGGTCATCGCCTGAGACAGCAACATCCCTTTTTTATATGGGCGATCGGGGGAGGTCAGCGCTTCGAAGATATCTGCGATGCACATGATCCGGGCCCGCAGTGACAGGTCCTCGGCCCTGAGACCGCGAGGATAACCACTGCCGTCCATACGCTCATGGTGGTTACAGGCGATTTCCGGCACTCCTGCCAGCTGCCTGGGATATTTCAGTGACTCCAGCATATCGATGGAGACCTTGATATGGTCGCGCATTACCTGCCGTTCGTCGTCGGTCAGCGTGCCTTTGCTGATGCAGAGGTTGTCACATTCGTCCTTACTCAGTAACCAGCGCCGCTGGTCACCGTCATCCAGCCAGCTGGTGTCGGCGATCCGCCGTACCCGTGCCTTATCCTCTTCGGACATAAACTCGGAGCCGGTATTGGCGCTGCGAAGAAACGCCAGATCCTCCTCCAGCGCCTGTTGCTGAGCCTGCAGCTGCTGCCGGGCGCTGGCCGCCGCCTCGGGTGCCATATCCGGTAGCTGGCGCAGCAGGTTCAGCTCGAGCTGCTGGCGGTATTCGCGGTAGCGGGATTCCACCAGTTCCATGCGATCGAACATGGTGTGGAGCTTGGTGGCCTTGTCGATGATGTACTCAGGCGTGGTGATCTTGCCGCAGTCGTGCAGCCAGGCGGCGATCCTCAGCTCGTACATCTCCAGACCACTGAAACGGATATCGGCGTAGCTGCCCTGGTCGGCCCGGTTGACCGCTTCAGCCAGCAGCATGGCAATTTCCGGGACCTGTTCGCAGTGCTTGCCGGTGACCGGAGATTTATGGTCGATGGCGCGGCCAATCAGCCGGATAAACGACTCGAAAAGCTGGCGCTGTGCGTCGATTAAACGACGTTTGGTCAGCACCGCCGCCGCCAGAGAGGCCAGGGATTCCACCAGGTGTTGCTGGGCATCGGCAAAGGCAACCACCTCGCCCTCTGAGTTCATGGCGTTGATTAACTGTAAGACACCAATAATTTCCCCTTCATGATCCTGCAGCGGCACACAGAGAAAGGACCTGGAGCGATAACTCAGCTGCTTGTCAAAGTTGCGGGTACCGGAAAAGTCATACTCGGTGCAGTCGTAGGCATCGGGGATGCTGATGGTCTCCCGCTGCACGAAGGTCTGTACCACGACCAGCCTGGAGGCCTGCTGGCGGGCATCGTAGATCTGTACCGCCTGTAATTCTCTGGGTTTTCGGTGAATGCCCAGCGAGCGGTTGTGAAGGATGCTGAACAACAGCTCATTGTCGTTCTCGTCGTTGAGGGTATAGAGGGTCCCGCCATCAGCATTGGTCAACTGCATGCAGCCCAGTACGATACGGTCCAGCAGTCGATTGTGATCCTGTTCAGTGGTCAGGGCGCCGGTCAGCTCGGCGAGCTGCTGGACAATATCCTCGGTGTTCAGGTGGATCATAGGAGGTCCGGTGACGGTGCTGTTGAAGGGCTCCGTTTGCGGTGTTACTGCATGGTATTCCGGAAAGGCCCGGAAATACCCGGCCGCCGTTCTGGCGGTCCCAGTGGAGATTTCAGAACCGGGTCCGCAACCACGACACTGCAAGCGGGTCTGGTAACGATCGGCTGTTGAGGATACCACGGTTGCGGATTGTTTTTGTTGACAGGCATCATGGGATCGGGTCTTTCGCTCTGTGGGGCCGGCGACACGGGCCGCCTGATTTCCGAGGGTGGGCCTGACCGATAAATACATTTCCCATCACCCGAGCCGCTGTCTGACTGAAAGTCCCCGTCGATGGTTTGCAGGCTCCAGTATCAACTTCTAATATTTACCCTATAGTGCAGAGGCTGTTATGCCAGTTCCCCGGTCGTGCCATCACATACTCATCGTCGATGATGATGAGGTAACGCTGGAACTCCTGAAGCACCAGCTGGAAAGTGCCGGTTACAGGGTTTCATCTGCCTGTAATGGTGTCCAGGCTCTGGAACGAATTCGCCGCTCTCCTCCCGATCTTATTCTTGCGGACATTCTTATGCCGGAGCTGGACGGATTTGGTCTGTGCCTGGCTATTCGGGAAGATGAAGCGCTGAGCCTGATCCCGATGGTGTTTCTGACCGCTCATTATCTGGATTCGGAAGATGAACAGCTGGCCATGCGAATGGGGGTTTCCCGTTACCTGATTAAGCCGGTGCAACCCGACGAACTGGTGAGCACTATCAGCGAGGTGCTGGACCACCAGGAAGTGGCAAACCGCGAATTTGCCGGTCAGTTCCCTGAATTTGAAGCGCTTTCCAAAGAACAGCACCTTCAGCGCCTGTATTCTCAACTTAGTAAGAAAGTCAGGCAACTGGCTCACAGTGAACAGAGTCTGGCAACAAGTCGGGCTCACTACAAAGGGGTACTGGAGTCCGCTCCTGACGCGATTATCGTTACCAACAGGGAAGGTGGAATCGAGCTGATTAACCACCAGACCGAGCAGCTGTTTGGTTATCGTCGTGAGGAGCTGCTCGGTCAGCCCGTCGAAATCCTGATCCCTCCGGAGCTGGTGAGCCTGCACCAGCATAACCGCAGGACATTTCTGTCTTCCTCCAGTCAGCATCTGGAGAAACGGCGCAGTCAGGGATTTCCGGCCCGGTGTAAAGACGGTTCGGTAATCCCTGTTGAGATCAACCTGAACGTATCGAAGGGTGACGGTGAAGCATCTGTTACTGCGGTAATTCGTGATATCAGTGAACGCCTTAACGCGGAACAAAAAATTCATTACCTCAGCCGTGTATATCACCTTCTCGGTCAGTGTAACCAGATACTGATCAAAGCCGGATCGGAAAAAATAATACTGGAGGAGTTCTGCCGGAAAATTGTTGATACCGGTGGCTACCAGCTGGCCTGGGTCGCATACAGCGATGCCCGTAAGCAGCGGCTCCACCCGGTAACTGCCATCTGCCGGACGGAGGAGAAGCCTGTTCTGGATGTACTGACCCCGGCCCCGGAGCTTCCCTGGTTCCGGGCCATCACCGAAAAACAGGCAGTTGTGGCCGGGCCGGATGAAACAGCTCCGGGCGCGCCGAACTTCATCCCGGGCAACAGCCGCTGCATCGCCCTTCCGCTTGAGGGCAACGGGATGGTTTCCGGAGTTCTGGTTATCCACTCCTCCGAGCAGGACGCTTTCGGCGATGCTGAAGAGTTACGTCTGCTGAATGAGCTGGCCTCTGACCTCACCTATGGCATCGTGACACGGCGAAAAGATATAGCGAAACAGCAGGCGGAGGCTGTGCTGCACCTCAGGGAACGTGCCCTGGATGCGGCCCGGAATGGGATAGCGCTGCTTGAGGTCAGCGGTGACAGCTATCGGGTCAGTTACGTTAACCCTGCGTTTTGTCGTATCACCGGTTTTGAGGCTGAGCGCATCAGCGGCAATGATCTGAGTGTGCTGGTCCGGGGGAATGCAGATCAGGAAGGTCTCAGCGCCGTGCATCAGGCCTTACGCACCGAATCCGGTGTCGAGGTTGTGCTGCTTTTCTGTCGCAGCGACGGTCATGAATTCTGGGGGGAAACCTGTCTGTCGCCGGTGCCGGATGATGACGGGATGGTTTCTCATTTTGTCATGGTGATCAGTGACATTACTGAGCGGATAAACTATCAGAAGACGCTGGAATATCGCTCCAATCATGATGAGCTGACCCATCTGCCGAATCGTAATCTCCTTAATGATCGGCTGGACCAGGCGTTGATTTATGCTCATCGGAACCAGCAGAGTACCGCCATTCTGTTTGTTGATCTGGACCGCTTCAAGAACATAAACGACAGTCTGGGTCATGCTGTCGGCGATCAGCTGATCCGTGAGATTGCAGGGCGGCTGGAAGGGCTGGTACGGCAGGGCGATACTGTTGCACGCTGGGGAGGGGATGAATTCGTAGTCGTACTTCCCGGCATTCAGAACCGGGAGGAGATTGCCGACATCACCCTTCGGATTCTTGAAGAAGCCGCCAGGCCTTTTCTCATCGAGCAGCATACGCTGACAATTACCTGCTCAATCGGCTGTAGCTTTTACCCGGACGACGCACGTAACCCGGCCAGCCTGCTTCAGTATGCGGATGCTGCCATGTATCGGGCGAAGGAGCTGGGCGGTAATCGATTCCAGCTTTTTGAGCAGACCCTGAATCGGACGGTGGTTGAACGGTTCAGCACCGAAAACAGCTTGCGGATGGCGCTCAGCGCCCGGCAACTGGTGATGTATTACCAGCCGGTAGTTAATCTCAGGACCGGCAGCATCTGTGGTGCCGAAGCCCTGGTTCGCTGGCAGCACCCGGAGCAGGGGCTGATTGCGCCGCAGCAATTTATTCCCATCGCCGAAGAGAGTGGTCTGATTGTCGAGATCGGAAATCAGATTATTGAGATGGTCTGTCAGCAACTTAAACGCTGGCGGCAAACGGGGCTGGACCTTGATCGTATCGGGATCAATATAGCGGCCAGACAGTTTGCAACGGACAATCTGCATCAGGTCCTGACGGAATCCGTCGCCGCCGCCGGACTTGTTCCCGCGGCCATTGAAATTGAGTTGACCGAAGGTGTGCTGATTCAGGAGCAGCCGGAAACTCAGAACAACCTGCGTCTCCTGAAAGAAGCCGGTTTTCGGTTAAGCCTGGATGACTTCGGTACCGGTTATTCCAGTCTTAACTATTTACGGCGCTTTCCTGTCGACAGACTGAAGATCGACCGTTCCTTTATCAGGGATCTGACCGTGGATACTTACTGCGCCAGTCTGGTTCTGACCATCATTCGTATGGCGCAGACCTTTAATTGCGAAGTTGTTGCCGAAGGGGTGGAAACCGAGGCCCAGCGGCAGTTTCTGACCCGCCATGGGTGTGACTGTATGCAGGGCTTTTTATTCAGTCCGCCTTTACCTGTCGGTCAGTTCGAGCAGCTGTACTGTGATCAGCGCTTGCGAACAAACAAACAGCGACAAAGTGATGAGAACATTCCGACGCTGTTGCTGGTGGACGCTGACAGTCAGCGGCTTCTGGCTCTGAAGCGCACGTTATCTCGCGAGCCTTACCGAATTCTGACTGCCGCTGGTGCTGAATCCGCACTGGAGCTGATGGCGCTTCACCGGGTTGATGTGGTTCTGACCGGTTATCGTCTTCCGCCCATCAGCGGTGTCGATTTCCTGGGCCGGGTCAGCTCCCTCTACCCGGGTGTTACCGGCATTGTGCTGAGTGATTACGCTGATCTGGAGCCGGTGATCAGAGCGGTTAACAGCGGTGCTGTACATCAGTTTCTAACCAGTCCCTGGGAAGACGGACCGCTCCGGGACCATCTGGCCAGAGCATTCAGGGAAAGGCAACTGGCCGAAGAAAACGCCGCGCTGAGGTATCAGTTGTACAAATAACCGCGACCAGCGTCTCCCCGGTTTCTGCAGTCCGGATCTGCTGTCAGCTCAACATCGCGTCACAGAGGAGCATTATGAGCAGAAACAGTGACTCCGTGATTGTTGCCGGCCTTGATCTGACCGCCACTATCACCCGATTCATTGCCTTTACCCGTGTTCTCGGTGACTGGCATAAAGCCCATGGTAAGCATGGTGCCATCCGGCCCGGCTCGTTCCAGGTGACCGGTTCCGGTCAGATAAGCCTGATGCGCCCGGGGGAGCAAGAACTGACGATTGCGTCCATGCAGTACTGCTCGCCGGAACAGGCTGCCCGGTTGCCGGTAGTGGATATTCGCAGCGATCTTTATTCACTGGGGATTCTGTTTTATGAGCAGCTCATAAAAGAGAAACCGTTTCAGCAGGATGATCTGCTGGAGATGATTCACCACCAGTTAGCGGTGATGCCGGCTCCTCCCGCTAAGCGGGCCGGAATGCTGCCGGGCATACTGCTCAGACTGGTTATGAAGCTGCTGATGAAGTCTCCCGAAGCCCGCTACGCCAACACGTCCAGTCTGCTGCACGATCTGCAGGAGTGTCAGCGTAGCCTGACCAGCGACGGGCATATCCCCTCGTTCAGGCTCGGCCAGATTGGCTCAAGTTCCCAGTTCCTGTTTCCGACTCGACTCTATGGCCGTGAGAGCGAGATTGCCGAGCTTGCCGCTATCTATTCCCGGGCTGTAGCCGGTGAAATACTGCTGTGTACCATCAGCGGCTACTCCGGTGTCGGGAAGTCGGCGCTGGTACGTGCGATGAGTGGTGTCATTGTCGAAACGGGCGGATACCTGGGTGAAGGCAAATTTGATCAGTATCACCGTGATGTGCCCTATTCAGCGCTTATTGAAGCCATCGCAGGGCCTCTCAGAAAAGTGCTGTCAGGCAGTGATGAGACCATCCTTTCCTGGCGTATGACTCTGCTTGACGCTCTGGGTGAAAACGCCAGTGTTATCATGGATGTTCTTCCCGAACTGGAATTGTTGCTGGGCCCCCGGGAGCAGGCACCGGTGTTGACCGGGGCAGCCGCTCAGCGTCGCTTCAACAGCACCTTCTCACAGCTGCTCAGATGTTTTGCCAGTCCGGAGCACCCCGTGGTGCTGTTTCTGGACGACCTCCAATGGGTCGATTCAGCATCACTGATGCTGATAGAGAATTTTGTTTCCGGGGGGGCGCAGGCAAACCTGTTGATCGTCGGCGCTTATCGCGACAATGAAGTGGATGAAAATCATCCCCTGGCGCGGGTACTGGCCAGACTGCGTGATCGGGGGGAGCTCATCGCTGAGTACTGCCTGCAGCCGCTTGGGTACCCGCATGTCCTTGAATTTCTGCAGGATACCTGTGCGAACCTGAATCATCCCCGCGACCTTGCCGCTCTTATCGTTCAGAAAACGGATGGAAATCCATTCTTTATGCGCCAGCTCCTGAAGAATCTGGTGGAACGCGGGATACTCTACTATGAACCGCGCAAGGAGGGCTGGTTCTGGCAGCAGGATCTGGGTGTAAAGACGGATGTGACGGAAAACGTCGTCGAAGTTATGCTGCGGCGATTGCATTCGTTTTCGGTCGCTACCCGCCAGTCGCTGCACACAGCGGCCTGTATCGGTAAACAGTTTGACGTGGCGCTGCTGGCCAGTGTCCAGTCGACAGCTGAAGTAGAAACACTTAAGCGTCTTGCTCCGATTATCCACGATGAATTACTGCTGACTCAGTTTGAAGAGGGCAATAGCCGGGTCTTCCGTTTTGCCCATGACCGGGTACAACAGGCTGCTTACCAGTTGGGTAGCGACGTCCGTGTTGAATTACTCCATCTGGCCATCGGACGAGCCATGGCAGCGCGGCACGAGGGACCTCCTGCCTCTCTTTCGATATTTGATATCGTCGATCAGTTCAACAAAGGGACTGCACTGATCAGCGATCCGGAAGAGCGGCTCAGAGTCTCCGGGTACAATCTTGATGCGGGAATAAAGGCCATGTCTTCTATGGCCTATAAAGCGGCTTCTCTCTATTTCGAGACCGGTATTGCCCTGCTTCCCGATCATTGCTGGAAATCCCATTATCAGCTGACCTTCGATCTGTATATCAACGCCGCCGAAGCCGCTTCCATGCTCAATGAAGAGGCGGACTTTCAGCGCTTTGCCGCCGAGTTAAGGTCGTTTGCCAGAGCCGGCCATGATCGGACCCGTGTCTGTGTTCGTCATACCATCCATCTCTGTCAGTCCAGTCGTATGGCTGAGGCCCTGGATGTCGGTCGGGGTGGCCTTATAGAAGCGGGAATTCAGATACCTCCCCTTGATGATATGG
Organism: Motiliproteus sp.; assembly: GCA_965230185.1. Lineage (GTDB taxonomy): Bacteria > Pseudomonadota > Gammaproteobacteria > Pseudomonadales > Balneatricaceae > Motiliproteus. The sequence continues at coordinate 3,989,362 of OZ245995.1, read as the reverse complement.
AAGAGATCCGGGCTGCCTTCGAGCGGGAGTTCGAGCAATTTCGGGCTGCGGTCGGCAGCGATGATCTCGGGTCATTTATAAAGGGTTTACCGGCAACGGACAGGCCCGGGAATACTCAGTTGCTACACCTTATCGGCAGCCTTGGTGATGCCGCGACCATTCTCAATGTCCCCCTGCTTAACCTGTTGGGGGCTGTCGGTGTCAACCTGTCCCTGCAGCACGGCAATACGGTGGTGTCACCGTTGATGTACACCCTGCTGGCTCAGGGGGTTATATCAAACTTCGGCAATTATGCGGTGGCCGAAAAGCTGATGAAAGCGTCGCGTACGCTGGAAGAAAACCAGGCCACTGATCTGTGGAGCTTCGGGCGTGGCAGGGTCCATCAGTTCTGGTTCATCCAGCACTGGCTTCGGGATTCAACCGACAGTCTTCCGGAGCTTGAAGAGGCGTTTGCCCTGACGCGCCGCGCCCACGATCCTCTCTACGGCGCTTATATGCTGGCGCTGTTTGCGTTGACCCACTTTTTTGTCGGACGGCGTATGGATGACGTACTGGATGCGCATCAGCGACTGGTCTCGTTCTGCCGGCCCTATTCGATGGATATCGTGGTTTCCTTTACCGAGCCGGCAGCCAGAGTCGCAGCGGAACTGAAGGGGGGGGATCCGGAGCAGGGAGGCCAGGGAGAGGAGCGTGACTGGTACGCCGAATTTGAGCGTTCCGTCGCGCAGAAACCGATGCTGGTGGGATTGCTGCGTGGTGCACAGGTAACGCTCTGTGCTCTGGTCGGACGATATACCGAAGTGCTGGAACTGTCCGCCGACAGGCGACTGGAACTGGCTCCCCCTTACCTGATGGAGTCAACGATCCTGTTCTGGCGCGGGGTGGCCTGTGCGGAGCTGTTGCAACAGGCAGGAGATGTCCGGCGTGGGGATCTGTATGCCGAGCTAAGACAGGTTACCGAGAAAATCCTGCTGATCTGCCGCGACGGAACCACCGCCAACTGCGAGCACAGGCTACTGTTCCTGCAGGCTGAAATGGCTGCGATCAGTGGAAGGACGTCCCAGGCCCAGTCCGGTTATTCGCGAGCTGCGAAGATAGCGGCACAGAGAGACTTCGTTCTTGAACAGGGGTTTATGCTTGAGCAGGCCGCTCGTCGACGACTACAGCAAAATCACCCGGCAAGCGAGGTCAGGAAGTTACTGGAGCAGGCTGTAGTCAGCTACCGCTCAGCCCGGGCCTGTTTACTGGTCCCCAGGGTTGAGGAAGTTATCCGGGGGCTGGAGAGCAGTGATGACAGGGTGGATCTGGCGCCTCAGTCGGCGGAGCTGGATGCCATCGATGTTATGGCCATATTGCGGGCGGTACAGACCATCACCAGGCATGTTGATCTCAGTGAACTGCTTGCGCAGTTGCTGAAGATTATGGTCAACGCATCCGGGGCCGAAAGAGGTGCGATTATCCTGAGGCAGCAGGAAGTGCTGAGTGTTGAAGCTTCATCCTCGGAACAGTCCGATCGGGCAGTGGGAGTGCCATTGCATCTGGTCCGATACGTTATGAATACCGGTGAGCATGTAAACCTGAGCCGTAGCGATGATGTCGCTCCTTATATCCGGATGTGGAAATACGGTGACCACGATTATTTTAAAGCCCGGAAACCGGCGTCAATACTCTGCCTTCCCGTATCCCGGCGACTCCCCTGCAGACGGGTGTTGTATCTGGAGCACCTGAGCCTGGTGAACGCTTTTCCTGAGCGTTGCCTGCAGATGCTGGACTGGCTCACCGCTCAGGCGGATATTTCGCTGGAAAACGCCGAACTCTACTCCAACCTGGAAGCCCAGGTCGATGAGCGTACCGCTGAGCTGGCCAGGGCTAACAGAAGACTGGTCAAGCACCAGGAAGAGCTGCGTCGGTCCAAGGAGGCCGCTGAAACTGCCAGCGCCTTCAAGAGCGAGTTTCTGGCCAATATGAGCCATGAAATCCGCACACCGATGAATGCGATAATCGGTATGTCACAGCTCGCACTGCAGACTGAGTTAACGACCGTTCAGCGTGGTTACATTGAAAAGGCCTGCCTGTCCGCCGAAAACCTTCTTGGCATTCTTAATGACGTGCTTGATTTCTCGAAGATCGAAGCTGGCAAGCTGTCGATGGAATCCACCCCGTTCAATCTTGAAGAGGTGCTGGGTAATCTGGTCTGTCTGTCCAGCCTTGGTATCGAGGAGAAGGGGTTGGAGCTGCTGTTCGACATCCCCCGGGAGCTGCCATTACAACTGGTCGGAGACCCTCTGCGGCTGGGGCAGATTCTGATGAATCTCGTCAGCAATGCCTGCAAATTCACGGATCAGGGGGAGATTGTTATTGGCATCCGACCTGTCGATCTGAAGGAAGAGACGGTTTGCCTGAAATTCTGGGTCCGGGATACCGGAATCGGAATGAATACGGAACAGTGCAGCCAGCTGTTTCAGCCTTTCCGGCAGGCCGACCTTTCCACCACCCGTGAGTATGGCGGTACCGGTCTGGGGCTGACGATCTTTAAAAAACTGGTGGCGCTGATGGGGGGGACGGTCTGGGTTGAGTCAGAGGAGGGGATCGGAACCACCGTCTGGTTTCAGATCGAGTTTGGAGTTCAGAAAGGAGATCGGCTTCAGCGCCACCCTGATATCTGTGAGCTTGCGGGACGGAATGTGCTGATCGTCGATGACAATGGGGTGGCGTCCGAAATCATGTCTCGTATGGTGAATGCTCTGGGCCTGAACGCCCGGGTCAGCGGCAGTGGTTCCGAAGCCTGCGCGCTGATCCGGAACCGCAGCAGACTGGGCAACCCTTTCGACCTGCTGCTGATTGACTGGCAGATGCCGGGTATGAATGGTATCGAATGCCTCCGATTGCTGAAGGACAGCGGGGTCTCGAACCAACTTCCGGTCGTGGTGATGGCGAACACCTATAGCGGAGAACAGGTGCGGGAGTATGCCGAAAAGCTTGATGTCGGTTTTCACTCGCTGCTGACCAAACCGGCGATGCCATCGGCGTTGCTCGATGTGATCCGGTCGGCCTTCGAGGTTGGGACGGCCCCGGCATACGAGGCTGAAGGCGAGGTGTCGGAGAATGAGGATTCAGATCCGTCGTTTGTCGGAATCCGGTTGTTGCTGGTGGAAGACAATGTTCTGAATATGGAGCTGGCAAAAGAGCTGCTCTGCGCTACCGGAATGGATGTGGTGATGGCCGGGAATGGACAGGAAGCCATTGATACGCTGGCGGAAGACAGTAACTTCGACGTTATCCTCATGGACTGCCAGATGCCGGTCATGGATGGTTACTGTGCTACCCGTGCAATCCGGAATCTGCCGGCACTGAAGGATATACCGATTATCGCGATGACCGCCAATGCTATGGTCAGTGACCTGGATAAGGCCACAGAGGCAGGCATGAATGATTATATTGCCAAGCCCGTCGACAGCCGCCGCATGTTTTCCACCATTCGCCGCTGTATCTCTCCGGATAATCCCGGGACGTCTGCTCTGTCGGCAGATTGCCCCGCCAGTAACCCCGTCGATGATCCCGTCGATGATTCCTGGCAGGGGGCGACGGGGAAAGAGCTGTCGGTGGCCGCCAGCCGGGAGACCGGACTTTCAGATCTGCCGGGCATCCGGACACTGACCGGGCTGTCGATTGCCAGAGAAGATGTCAGGCTCTACCGGCACCTGCTGGGTGTCTTCCTCAGAATCAACGGCAATTTTGCCGGGGATTTCGTGAAGTACTGGCCCGCCGCTGATCTGACGGAAGCCACTCTCTGCGCTCACAGCCTGAAGGGGTCCGCAGGTAATATTGGTGCCCTGAGGGTTCAGGAGGCCGCCGGGGAACTGGAGCTGGCCTGCCGGGAACGGCAGTCGGAGGGAAGAATACGGCGTTGTTTTATTCGAACTCTTGCCGAGCTGGAAATCGTACTGACGGGGCTGGCGCAATCCGGAGAGATCGAAGACAGTCTGGAGTCTCCGCCGGAAACGGGTGGGACCATACGGATACTGCTGGATTGCCTGGCAACCCAGCTGTCCGAATCCGATGCCGCCGCAACTGATACCTCCGAAGTTCTGCAAAGATTGCTGCAGGGGCGGTCGGTTGACGCCGAGTTACGATACATCTCCCGTGCTGTTACTGAGCATGCTTTTGCCAGAGCGGCCGAAAAGCTAAGAGCCCTGTCGGGGCTGCTTGCCGATAGTGGCGATCGACCGTAGTCGGCCGCAGACACTGAGCTGAAAAGCAGATCGGGAACCTGGCGGAGCTGCGAAGATTCCAGCTGTGACTTCACAGGACCAGGCCATGATCTGCAAGCGGTATCCGGAGGAGCGGTCCCATGCGTCTGGTCAGAGGTCCGACAGGGTCTCCGAAGGTACTGTTTCGCTTTTTCAGAGCAGGTGTTCTTCGGCCAGCATCAGTTCCACCTGGACCCGGGTGTTGCCCCCGTCCTGGTTGATCTCCAGTGTACCGCCTATCGCTTCCGCCCGCTCCTGCATGCCGGATATACCAAAGCGTTCCCAGATCTGCCGGTCCAGCATATCGAAACCGCAGCCGTTGTCGCCGACCTCGAGTCTGACCCGCCGGTTATCGCGCTCCAGCTTAATCCATGCGCGGCTGGCCCCTGAGTGCTTCAGCACGTTGGTGAGTGCTTCCTGGGCGATACGATAGAGGTTGATTTCAACCGCTTCAGCCACCGGTTCGCTCCAGCCATCGAGATCCAGTTCGATCCGGATATCCTGCGAGGCTGTGCTTTTCAATGCCGGCATGGAGCGGATCGCATCGGCCAGTCCGAGATCGTTCAGAGATAGCGGGCGCAGGTTGATAATGCGGTTATAAACAATATCGTACATTTCCTGGGCGTTCTCGCAGATCGAGCGGGCGCTTTCCCAGGCCGGGTTGTCTTCCGGAACCAGGTTGCGAATCAGGTAAGCGTCGGTACGGACCACCGTCAGAGTCTGGCCAAGCTCATCGTGCAGCTCCTGAGCCAGGTATTTTCTCTCCTCCTCCTGAAGATTCAGGATCCGATGCAGCAGGGCCTTGTTCCTGTCATTGGTGTCCTGCAGTCTGGCGTTGGTCCGGGCCAGGTCGGCACCGGCCTGGTCGCTGAGACTTTTTTCCCGGGCCAGATCAGTAAGGATCTCCGCAACACTCAGGCTGAGCTGATTGAATTCCCGGATCCAGCCCTGGTGCAGGGGCGAAGAGGCGGCTGTTCGCTCCTGGCGGGCAAAATTCAGCAGACGGCGGAACGGCGCAATGGTGAACCGCAGGCCAATCAGCGCCAGAGCCGCCGCCAGAACCGTACTCACCGCCAGGGCCACCAGACTGTTGCGGATAAGTTCCTGTTCCAGCCTGGTCAGGGCTTCGGTATCGGTGAGGGTCAGAAACTGCAGTCGATCAGGGGGCTCATGAACCAGAAAGAGATCGCTGGCCTGGCCGAAAAACTGGCCCAGGGCATAATCGTTCGGTTTATCCTGCTCCAGCACCCGGACCAGCGCCGCATATTCCGGGCTGTCCTGTCGGGCGGTGGCGACCAGCAACTGATCCTCAAAAGCCAGCCCCACCGCCATGATATTCCGGGGGCCGGCTGATCGTGCCTGGTTGACCAGCGCCAGATTACGGGTCAGCAGCATGCCTCCGTACAGGTAACCGTGTATATAGCCGGTACTGCTGTCCACCAGCGGTTCCCGGGTGATCATACCGACGGCGGGTAGGGCGGATGACTGATCCAGCACAAACAGATGCCAGGCATAGAGTTCGTCGTCAAATTGTTGTATCAGCTGCTGACATGAGCCTTTCACAGCCTGATTCAGGGGGCTGACATCCATGCACTCCCGGCCATCGGTTGAGGCCAGCACCATCAGGTCGAAGCGGCTGGTTTCGCCCTGCAGTCTGATCTGTCTGAGTGCACGTTGGTAGTCCTGCAGGCCGGCACCTGTCTGCCCGGCGCCGCTGGTCAGAAAAAGCTGGTGGACCTGGCTCGACAGTTGTGCCGACAGCTCATCGAGATGGGCGTCGAATACCAGCTGGAGCAGCGCCTTGTTATGACTGAAGGTGCGGTCAATCTCCCGCTCCACCGCCAGTCGGGCATTGCGGTAATCGAAAGCCAGCAGACTGGTCGACAGGATGATGAACGCCAGCAGGAGCAGACCTGCCAGGACTGCAAACAGGGAAAAAGATCGTTTCATTGTGTCTTCTTAGCAATGCCTGAGTAGCGGAAGGCCTGGCGGCGAAATTCCTCTATCTTCTCAGCGGGGGTGTCACGGGTCACAACCACGAAGCGGCCGGCAAACACCTGGGGGACTCTGGCTCCTTCCAGATCGTTTTTAATCGCTTCCGCGATTGCTATGCCGTTGTCATCGTTAATGCGCATGACAGTCAGATCCAGCTCGCCTGCCTCAATGGCGGCAAGCTCGGGGGCTCCGCCGCCCCAGCCGTTAACGGCCACCGTACCCAGCAACCCCCTTTCCTTCAGGGCGTCCAGTGCTCCCAGCGACAGGTCAGTGGCACAGGCGTAGATAAATTTCAGCTGTGGGTTACGGTCCAGTGCTTCCAGCGTTGCCGTTCTTGCCGATTCCCGATTGGCCCGGGTATAAAACTGGGACAGCGGGGTACCTCCCTGTGCCCTGAGGTGATTGATAAAACCTTTACCACGGGCGTCACTGACATAGCCGCGGCCCCAGAACAGTACGCTGAACGCAGTCTGCTCTGCCGGGAAACGGGTGAAAATGGCATTGCTCAGCAGCTCCGTCCCCTGATGGTGGTCAAAGCCGACATACAGGAAAGGAGGGTTCGTGGACCAGGCTTTTATAGGCGTGGTCATATTCTGGATGATCAGCCTGGTTTTGCCCTGTGCCAGTATCCGTTCGATCATGCGACGGTGGCGGTCGGTATCAAGGGTGACTATCAGATAGTCCGGGGCTTCTGCCAGTGCCCTGGCCAGTTGTGTTTCCTGCAGATCCTGCTGTTGGGCGGGTTGCGAGAGGTAGGTGGTCAGCTGATAGCTGATCCTCAGTTCGGTCAGCCGCTTTTCAAGCACTTCGAGGCTACGGCGCCAGTAGTCGGAAATCTGGTGACCCGGGTAGATAGCGGTTATCCGAATGGTTTTTTTCGGAGTTGTCGCAATGGCTCTGGCAGTCTGGCTGACCTGGCTCTGAAACCGGCGACTCAGCTCGGCCTGCTGCGGGTGTTGCTGCAGATAATTCTGTAGCAGCCAGTAGTCCTTACGGGGGGTGGCGCTGGCATTCAGTGATAATCCGGACACAAAAATCTGCAGACTGAACCAGCAGAGAATAGAGTGTCCGAGTCTGATCATCGATGATACTACCGCGTAATACTGAGTTTATCCGGCGCAAGGCCCTAGCATAGACTAATCCTTCAGTCGGCATCTACAGCAGAAGGCGCTGTCAGGCCATTTCCGACGTCCTCAGCCGTTCTTTTCCACAGAATTCGGCCCGGATCGCTTCGATTCAGTTGCCATGCGGATGGTAGTAAAGATAACTGACTCGGGAGTCAGCAGGCCGTTCATGGAGTCATCCTGCCGTCCATGAGCGGTTCTGTCCACCGGTGGGGCAGATGATCGAGGTGGCTGTGATTCGTTCCGGGTACCGGTCGGTTACTGACAGTCGACCTGTCCGGTCAGCTCCATCAGGCACTGTTTTTCGCGCCGCAGATAGGCGCCGTACACCGCGTAATGAGTACGGCAGGGAGTCGCGCGTTCCATGCCGGAGCTGCGATACTGATCGTTACCGCACAGTTCTCTGGCGCGTTGATGCCAGAGGCCTTCGATCTGTTTCCAGGCTTCCAGCTTATTGCCTGTCGCGTCACGGCCGGTGTAGCTGAGCTGATAGCTGGTATCGGATAACTTCTGTTCCTGATAACCAGACCAGGCTCCGATGGTTCCCTCTTCGGCCTGACGGTTGGCGCAGGCCGAAATCAACAGGATGCTGAAGCCGAGGGTGGCGTACTTTGCCACTGTGCTGTAGTTCGCTTTCATGAGTTTCCCACTCTGCTGTTTCGATTCCGGATACTGTTCTGATGGTGTTCAGATGGCCTGCAGAATCCGGGAGAGACTGGTTTGCTGGTCAGCCCACCTCCCTGCACAGCGGCAGATAATACCTGTGATGGCTGATAATCCCTGGATATCGCTGCTGACAGGCTCCACTGGAGTATAGGTCGGAATATTTTTGTTTTCCCGGTGTTTACTGCGAACGCAGAGAGGATGACTGCGAAGATTCCGGTTGTGGATCAGTCGTGACTTCTGAACCCGGCTGCTGGTCTTTCAGTTGTCTGGCGGCCATAGCAAAGCCGCCGCGATCACCATCCAGAAAATGGATGTGCTCGCTCTGACTGAGGTCGAACACGATACAGGTCATCAATGCCCGGTCGGTGCGATGGAGACCATAGCTGAGCTGACCCTGCTGCTGCATAGTGCGGAGCATCGCTTCGATCTGATCGGCCTGCTGGTTGCTGCAATCGAACAGAATTCGCAGCATATCGTCAAAACGGCGATAGTCAGAATTCTGCCGCAACTCCTGGCGGTAGCGGCCGGGATGAAAGTTGCCTGCGCTGATATCAAATCGATCCAGCAGATAGTGCAACAGACTGGCGGCCCGTACCCGCAGACTCCACCACATTCGATTATGTCGGCCCAGGGTTGCGCGGATTTCGGTATCGATTCGTTGTGGCGGCCAGCGCAGGTGCATATTACGGTGACTGATTGGCCGTCCTTTCTCCTCATCCGTTGCCATCAGTGCCGAAGTGCGGGCAATCACCTGCTGATAGACCCGTTCCGGTTGCTGATCCGCACTGGCGTGGACCAGCATGCTCAGGATGACGCCATTACGGGAGTGCAGCGGCTGCCAGCGACAGGAAAGCCCCTCCAGGTCGGCATCGGCCGGGGCCTCCTCGTCGATCAGATAGTGGCCGCTCTCCTTTATCAGCTGGTCCGCCAGTTCAGCGCCGCCACCACTGAACGTTGCCAGATAATTACCCTGAGAGAGTTCAAAGCGGGCCACTCTGACATCCTGCCCACGGGAACGAATATCGGCAACCGGCATCATGCCCACCCGCAGCTCCAGGCCGAACTGCTGTCGGGCCATGTGGCGTACTCCCTGCAGAGCACGGGTGGCCGCCGGCCGAAGCTGTGGTGGAATAGCCAGGGTGGCACCGTCGCCACCGAACACATAAGGAAGCTGGTTATCACCACGGACATTGAGCACGGCTGTGATACAGGCCGCCCCCACCATGTTGACGTCCTTGTAGCGACCTGCAGCGATGGCCGATGTCGAGCCTTCGATATCGGCAATGGTCAGCAGCCAGTCATCGGGCATCGGTCGGTAATGGCGTCGCTCGGTCACTTCGGAAAAGTCGCCGAACGGCGGTATATCATCATAGAACATCAGGCGCCCCGGGCTGGTGTTAACAGAAATCCTGACAAGCATAGACCAGCCTGAACTGCCGGGAAACGCTACTGGCGGGGATATTGGAAAACGGACCGACCCGACCCTGGTACGCGATGGTCTGGGCGGGTTCCAGGTAGGATTATGGTGAGTGGACTAAAATCAGCTGATAAACGCTTCATCCGGATAAGTGATTCTATTACATGGAATTATAGGGAGAACTGCTGTGACTGTTGCGGACTTGCCGATTGTGCTGGTGCTGCTCGGGATTCTGGTGGCCGGGGGGGCGATGGTTGTTAAGCGGTCGGGCAAGTCTTCCCGGAACGAAGCATCACCGCCGGATGCTGATGACCTGACTGCACAACACTGGTACGACAGACCAGTTGATGCGGTAATGGAAGCATTCGCTGTAACAGCCGATGGGCTCAGCGCTGCCGCGACAGAGCAGAGGACACAGCAATACGGACCCAACCGGTTACCGGAAGCCAGAGCCCGCAGTCCGCTGGTCCGTTTTCTTTACCAGTTTCATAACGTACTGATCTATGTGCTGATCGTTGCCGGTGTGGTGACAGCTCTGCTGGGACACTGGCTGGATGCCGGGGTCATTTTCGGCGTGGTGGTCATCAATGCCATTATCGGATTTATGCAGGAGGGTAAAGCGGAGAATGCCCTGAAGGCGATCCGGCAGATGCTCTCTCCCAGTGCCATGGTCATCCGGGAAGGGCGGCAGGTAACCATTCCGGCGGAACAGCTGGTGCCCGGAGACATGGTTCAGCTGCAGTCCGGAGATCGGGTGCCGGCAGATCTGAGGCTGTTTCGGGTGAAGGGGCTGCAGGTGCAGGAGGCGGCACTGACCGGCGAGTCGGTCGCGGTGGAAAAGATAATCGATCCGGTGGCGGAGGAGAGTGTCATCGGTGACCGCCGCTGTATGGCCTATTCCGGTACTCTGGTGACCCACGGTCAGGGCAGCGGAGTGGTGGTGGCCATCGGTGCCGGCACCGAACTGGGGCATATCAGCACCCTGGTCGCCGACGTCGAAGCGGTGACTACGCCACTGTTGCGGCAGATCGCCCAGTTCGGTCGCTGGCTGACGGCGGCCATTCTGGTGATCGCCGTTATCAACTTCGCCTTCGGTGTGCTGATTCGGGACTACCCGATGGCGGACATGTTCCTGGCCTCTGTAAGCCTGGCGGTGGCGGCTATTCCGGAAGGGCTGCCGGCGATCATGACCATCACCCTGGCGATCGGTGTCCAGCGCATGGCCCGGCGCAACGCCATTATTCGCCGGCTTCCCGCCGTTGAAACCCTGGGAGCGGTTACCGTCATCTGCTCCGATAAAACCGGTACCCTGACTCGCAACGAGATGACCGTACGTACCATCGCCACCAGTGCCAGTCTGTTTGAGGTTGCCGGCACCGGTTACGATCCCCATGGCGCTATTTCGCTGGACAGCCGCGACGTACGGCCGGAGCAGTTGCCGTTGCTGCAGCAGGTGGTACGGGCGGCGGTGCTTTGCAATGAAGCACGGCTGGAACAGCAGGCGGGAGACTGGCTGGTGCACGGTGATCCCATGGAGGGGGCTCTGCTGGTGGCCGGTCTGAAAGCCGGGCTGGATACCGAGGGCGAATCTAAACGTTATCCGCGCACCGATCTGATCCCCTTCGAGTCGGAACATCGCTTTATGGCGACGCTGCATCACAGCCATGAAGGGGATTCGTTCATTTTTCTTAAAGGAGCTCCGGAACGGGTACTGGAGATGTGTGCCCGCCAGCGAACTGCTGACGGCCACGAGCCGCTGGATCAGCAACTCTGGCTGGAACGCATTGAGGCCATGGCGGAACGTGGCCAGCGGGTACTGGCGATGGCGGTCCGGCCGGCAGACAGTGATCAGACCGAACTGCGCTTCAGCGATGTTGAAAGTGACCTGACCATGCTGGGGCTGTTCGGATTGATCGATCCACCCCGTGATGAGGCGATTGAGGCGGTACAGGAGTGCGGAGCCGCCGGCGTTCGGGTCAAGATGATAACCGGCGACCATGGTGCCACCGCGAAGGCAATCGCCCGGCAACTCAATCTGACCAATGTTGACAGGGTGCTGACCGGTCAGCAGCTCGCACAGATGAGCGATGCCGAGCTACTGGAGCAGGTGCAGGAGGTGGATGTCTTTGCCCGGGTGAACCCCGAGCACAAACTGCAGCTGGTGAAACGGCTTCAGGAACGGGGACTGATCGTGGCGATGACCGGTGACGGTGTCAATGATGCGCCGGCCCTGAAACGGGCTGACGTTGGTACCGCCATGGGCCAGAACGGTACCGAGGCTGCCAAAGAGGCCGCCGAGATGGTGCTGGCCGATGATAATTTTGCCTCCATTATCCACGCGGTGGAGGAGGGGCGTACGGTTTACGACAATCTCAAAAAAGCCATTCTGTTCATTCTGCCCACCAATGGGGGGGAAGCGCTGGTTATTCTTGCCGCCATCCTGTTCGGCTTCACTCAGTTGCCGCTGACGCCGGTGCAGATCCTCTGGGTCAATATGATTACCGCGGTGACCCTGGCACTGGCGCTGGCCTTTGAGCCTTCTGAGCAGAACGTGATGCGACGACCACCGCGCAACGCCTCCGAACCGATTCTCGGTTCATTGCTGATCTGGCGGATTGCCTTTGTCTCGGTCATTCTGATGATCGGAACTTTCGGGCTTTATCTCTGGGAAACTGATCAGGGGGCTTCTATCGAGCATGCCAGAACTGTGGCGGTCAATACGCTGGTGATGTTTGAGATATTTTACCTGTTTAATTCCCGTTATATCCTCGATTCGGTGCTGAACAGAGCGGGTCTGACCGGTAATCGCTATGTACTGATCGCCATTAGCCTGCTGGTTATTTTCCAGTTGATCTTCACCTATGCTCCACCACTGCAGGCGCTGTTTGGTACCACTGCCATTGCTGCGGATGTCTGGCTGCGCATCGTGCTGATTTCCTCTTCAGTACTGTTTCTGGTTGAGCTGGAGAAATATGTGGTTCGCCTGATCCTGTGGAAAAAGAACCAGGGCTCCGAGGCATAAGTCCGGTCTGTACTCAGCGGGTTCCTGAAAGGCGGCAGGTGCAGGAAGCTGATCAGAGCTTTCCCGGTGCTTTTCTGATCTGATCCGGGTCATCGCCATGATCCTCAGCGGAACGAGGGAGCAGGCTGTTTCACCTGTCGGAATGAAAAAGTCGACCGCCAGCGTCGGTTTTTTTTACGTATCGCTCACCGGGCTATTTCTGCCCGTCGCCAGTTGTTTGAAAATATGAGCAACTTTGTCGTGCGGCGCAGATATTGTATGTTTTTTGTACAGTGCTTCATACAGGAGGAGTGGTCATGTCCAGGCAGACGACTCTCGCGTTTGTTCTGGCTGCAGTCCCGGCTTTCGCTGTCGCTGAGCCGGCTGACACAGCTTCGGAGCCGGTATTCTCATCGCCGGCGCTTTCCTCGGGTGAGCTTAAATCGGTGACCGGCAAGAGTGGCATGAGTCGGATCGGCTATCAGCTTTCCCACCTCGATCAGACCGTACGGGGATTCACTTTCAAACTGGATTCCGGTATCGATTCTGTGGCATCCGGACTGAATAACAGGGTCAGTTATCTGGGGATGCAGCTCGATACCGGTGTGGACCGACTGGGCACTGTTGTCGATCTCGGCGTCAATAATCTTGCCGATCGCTTCGATAATGGTCTGGATGATCTGTCGCTGCAGCTGAATTTTGGTTTCGACCGGAGCATTGCCGCGCTGGATAACCGGCTTAATCAGTCGACGTTGCAGCTGGATTTCGGGCTCAGCCGAAAGGCGACGATGCTGGAGCAGGGGGTCGGTACTTTCGACAATCAGCTGAAGTTCGGGCTGGACAGCTTTGTCGGTGGCGTGAACGACCAGAGTGATCGACTGGCGTTTAATCTCGATCTGGGCCTGAATCTCGGGACTGAACGGCTGGACACCGGCTTGAGGGATTTCACTCAGCAGCTGGACTGGGGTGTCAATCAGGGAGTATCGGCTCTGGAAACCGGTCTGGGCGGATTCAGTAACAGGCTCGACTGGGGCGTCAACCGCAAGGCTGCAGCGGTCGATAACGGGCTCAACAGTTTTTCCGGTCAGCTTGATGCCGGTATCGGCGGTCAGGTCACCCAGCTGGATGCCGGTCTCAGCGGCTTCACCGGCAAGCTGGAGTCCGGCCTTGGTGGTCACAGCCAGAGTCTGGGAGCCGGGCTCGACAGCCACACCGCTAAGCTGGACAACGGGGCCGCCTCCATCACTTCAGGTCTGGATTCTGCGCTCGGCAACAAAGCGGCCGGTATCGAAAACCAGGCCGGCGCTCTGGAAACTGGTGTTGTGAACGGGATTTCCCGATTCGATACCGGTCTGCAGAATCTGGGATCAAAATTCAGCTACGGTACTTCCAACGTTAACAGTAGCTGGTGACTGAAAGTTCAGGAGAACTGACCGTCCGGATATACCCTGAGCCCCGGGGGCTGCAGGGTTATTCTGTATGGTCAGTGCCGTTGCAGTCCTGCTGCAGCAGAATCATTGTTACAGCGACCACCACAGAGGGTGAAGATTGCCGAGGGGTACCGGTTACGGTCCTGCTGTTAAATCTGCCGATCACATTGTGAAGGCCGATTCAGCTGACCGTAGCTGGTATATCTTCTTTGCGTGGGGGGCTTGCGGGTATCCTGAGGGTGCCGGTCAGACCTGCCCGTTGCTCGATCCCGTCGGCCGGTCTGACCCATAGCCGGCATAATGCCTCAGTGCATTATGCCGGCGGTTTTCGTGAGCTGTCAGCTACGAATTCCTTCCACATACAGCTTCAGCTCTACCTCTCTGGACAGTGGCCCGAGGTCGGTGTCGATGCCGTAGTCTTTCAGAGCGATCTTCAGCGTGCCTTCGAATCCGCGACGGTAACCACCCCAGGGATCAGGTCCGGCGCCGATATGATTGACGGCGATTTCCACATCACGGGTCACTCCCTTCAGGGTCAGCTTGCCCTGCATGGTTGCTTTGCCGTCCCCCAGTTCCTTAAAGCCGGTGCTGACGAATTCGGCTTCCGGGAATTTTTCCACTTCCAGGAAATCGGCGCTGCGCAGGTGCTTATCCCGCTCAGCGTGGTTGGAGTCGATACTGGTCGTGTCGATCTTTACACGTACTTTCGAGGCTTCCGGTGCGTTTTCGTCGTAGGAAAAACTGCCCTCAAACTTGTTGAACTCACCGATCAGCCAGCTGTATCCCAGGTGCGGAATCTTAAACTGAATAAAGGCGTGAGCGCCTTTGGTGTCGATCACGTAATCGTCGGCCAGTGCCGGGGTTGAGAGTGCCATGGCACCGCTCAGTGCCAGACCCAGCAGGGTTGTCTTTCTCATAGTTAACTCCTTTTGCAGGGGAAAGTTTCGGGGGAGGTTTCTGAATCCGGGGAATCCGGTGTCCGGCCCATCATTCGCAGCAGGGTACCGTCCCGGTCGATCAGCTGATGTTTGATCGCTCCCAGCGCATGAAGAGCGGTCAGCCCGATCAGCAGCCAGGTCAGCCACAGGTGAATCGCTCCGGCGATATCTTCCTGATTGTCGATTTCAGTGATCAGCGCCGGAATTTCAAACAGACCGAAGACGTCGACGGCACGACCGTCAGCGGTAGAAATCAGATAACCGCTGATCGGGATCAGCAGCATCAGTCCGTAGAGACCGATATGAACCAGTCCCGCCAGCTTTACTTCCCAGTTCTTATGACCGGGTTGCGGTGAGGGCGGGGGGCTCAGTCGCCGCCATAGCATCCGAAACAGCAGTAAGGCGGTGAACAGCACGCCCAGGCTGCGATGCAGATCGGGTCCCGTACGGTACCAGGGATCGTAATAACCGAGATCGGTCATCCATAGCCCCAGTCCGAACAGACCGAATATCAGCACAGCCGTCAGCCAGTGCAGCAGTACGCTGGTCAGTCCGTACTGGTGTCGCGTATTAGAGAACTTCATTACCCGGTCCCGTAGATTTCGCTTACCGAATTGTTATTTGTCACAATCAGCAGAGGCTGTAGTCTGGACCGCTTTTTCAGATGGGTCTATGGCCGGTTAATGGATGCTTTGTTCCACCAGTGGGACAATGTGGCGGGAACTATTTACCAAATTCTGCAACCAGGAGGTCTACGAATGCCCGGACTTTCGGATTCAGGTGAGTACGACTGGGATAGACCGCATAAATACCTCCGTCCGGAAAGCTCCATTGCGGTAGTATTCGCTGCAGCAGGCCTTCAGCCAGCGAGGTCGCACACATTTCAGCCGGCAGAAAACCAATGCCCAGCCCCCGGGTGGTGCAATCACGAGCCAGCTCCATATTGTTGACCAGTATACGGCCTTCCAGGCTGAGCTGACGGCGTCCCTCAGGGCCGACCAGGGGTATCGATGTTCGGGTGGCACCGTTACTGTAAAGAATGCACTGATGGTTTTTCAGCTCCTCCGGACTGCGGGGTTCACCCCTCTGCCGAAGATACTCGGGTGATGCCATAGGACAGACCCGATCGCTGCTGAGCTTACGGGCGACCAGACTGGAGTCCTCCAGATTACCTGCTCGAATGGCGATGTCGAACCCCTCTTCCACCAGGTTAACCTTGCGGTTTGACAGATCCAGTTGCAGCTGAACTTCCGGATAGCTGCTCAGGAACCCCTCGACCAGCTGTCCCATCCGCTCAGAGCTGAATTCAACCGGTGCAGATACCCGCAACAGGCCGCGGGGCCTGCCCTGACTTTCCAGCAGCAGGTCATCTGCCTGCTCCGCTTCCTGTACCACTCGCGCACAGCGTTCGTAGTAGGCCTGGCCGAGGTCGGTCAGGCTGACACTGCGGGTTGTCCGCTGCAGCAGACGGGTCGCCAGCCGCTGTTCCAGCAGGCTGATCTTACGACTGACCGTTGACTTGGGGATGCCCAGCTGCCGACCGGCCGCGGAAAAGGAACCGCATTCGACAACACGGGTAAAAATCAGCATTTCGTTGAGGTCTGTCATGGGCGCATTGAGGGTCCGGTCTTCAGGTAGTGGCTCAGACATTCCGCTGCCTGGAGCGTGCAGTCAGCTCGCAGAACGCCGACTGAATACTGACTTCTCAGGTTCTCAGAGAAAGGCGCCTGAAACTGGCAGAATAAAATCCCCGATAATCAATGTCTAGCGGGAGGGCGGTCGGAGCTGGCACAGGTTGCGCCAGCCCCGTGAGTCGCCGACCCGAAGGGGTCGGCAGAAAGGGTTTATTTCAGCAACCAGGAGACCGAGCCCATGACCGTACGCCAGGCATTTCGACTCTCCGATGTATAAAGGATCGCTTCATCCTTATCACCCACGCTGTAACGGCTGGGCAACTGCTTGGGCATCTTCGAGCGACCGCTGAGCAGTTTGGGAACATGCTTGTTGCCGGTTCGCGCCTCTTTTTTCAGGCTGCGTGCAGCCCCGGAATCGCCCTCCTGCATATAGCTGAGCAGGGCGCGGCTGTACTGGAAGAAGGCACTGTTATCCTCTTTGAACCGGCTGAGCAGCTCGGCGGCCTGGCCTGGCTGGCCGAGCTCCAGATACAGGTTGACCAGTGAATGGCGGATACCCTGTTCATCGACCGGGCTGAGATCCAGGCAGCGCTCGTAAAGCGCAATGGCTTCCACGCCGCGTTTGTTCAGGTAGTAAGCCCGGGCCAGACTGCTGAGTGCCCGCATATAGGGGCGGGTTTCCGGCAGTGACCAGAACAGGCCGTTGTTTTCGGTGAAATAGGCTTCGCCCAGTTCCGATTCACCGGCCTTTACTGCCTGTTCCAGGTGCTCAATAAACTCCTTCTGGTTGTTGGAACCCCATTGCGCCAGCATCAGCCAGGCTTCGGTATTGTCGGCTTGCTGGCTGATAATCTGGCGGCACAATCTGATGATCTCCGCCGGGTTTTTTGAGTTGCGGGCTTTTTCCAGCAATGGGTTCACCGCCTGAGCTGCCCGACCGGCTGCGGCTTTATCAGAGGTCGCACTGACGGGTTTCTGTTCCGGCTGCGCAGTTTCTGTCGGCGCCTGCTCAGCGTCAGCTTCGGTTGTCAGAGCGGCTGGCCCGCCGTTTTTCAGTTCGGCTTCATAGAGTTCACGACAGGCGGCGGCATACTCTTTCATCAGTTTAGGCAGCTGCAGGCGTACCTTACGGGCAAGCTCATCGAAACTGTCGGAGGCTGTCTCGGCCAGCTGACCGTTGCGAGCAGTCTGCTCGTCGCTGAAGAAACCGATTCTGGCCCAGGCCTGTTCTCTGCCACCCGTCATTTCCGGACCAGACAGCGCTTTCCAGCTGACAATGGTTTTTTCCAGCGCGGCAGTGAAGCCGGCACACCATTCGTGGAGGGCGCTGCCGGGCTGGAAATTGCTGCTGATGTCGCTGTCCAGTGAGCTGCCGGAGGGGAGTTTAAAGGTGCCATCCAGAACTTCACGGGCGGTCTGGTTGTAAAGGGACTCCACGATTTCAGGAATTCGGGCGTCGGCGTCATTTTCGAACTCCGGTACCGTTCCACCAAAGACTTCCGGTAGCCAGAAGGAGGGGTGCAGCAGAGCGGGCGTGGTACAGATACCGAACAGATAGCCTTTCAGCTGATTAAAGCTCAGTGCGCCGCTCGGGGCTTTTTTTGAGCGTAAAAAGCCGCTGAGTTTGCGGGCATCGGCAGATGAGAGTTTTTCCGGATTCGAAAGAGCCATACAGATTCCTGACAATTTGGTTGCGACTACAAAACGGCGGCCGGGATTGTAACCGAAAATTAACCCTTTTCGCGCTATTGAAATTGTCGGGTGTTTTGATCTCAGGCAAGGGCGTCAGCAGATCCCCCATCAGATGATCATCGAAAATCCGCGCGCCCTGGTGGATATCGCCAAATATCGACCGGATCACCGGATCCTCTGTGAGGCCCCGACCCTGCTGACCCCAATCAGCTGCACTGACAGCTGCTATCTTTTTGCTCGGGTATCGATTCCGAGTCGTCGCAGGCTGAATTCTATCTGCTTCAGCTGAGCACTGCTGCGATAGAGAGCGACCACCTTGTAGTGATAATCCGGCAGTCGGAACCAGTCCAGCCGCAGCTGCGGCGACCGGCTTTTCAGCAGTTCGACAAAGGCCTCGGCGCGGTAAGGGCGATCGAACCGGATCAGTTCCAGTTTGCGCTCCTGGTGGTAACTGACGGTGCGCTTAACGGAGCCCGTGCCGGAAGGGCGCGGGCGACCGGTGACATAGCCGTAGTGGCGCAGAATATAGCGGCTGTACCAGTCGGCCCCACCGGGGATGCGACGGGCATCGACGGCAATGCGCCCGGGACCGTAGTTGTAGGCGGCCAGCGCCAGATGAACCCTGCCGTCGTAACGGGCCAGCATCTCCTTCAGATAACGGGCTCCGGCATCGATATTGGTACAGGGGTCATAGAGCTGGCTGCGGCGGTAGATACCCAGGTGCCTGGCGGTCTGTGGCCAGAGGATCTGCATCACGCCGACGGCGTTGGCGTGAGAAACTGCCCTGGCCTTAAAATCACTTTCACCGCGGGCCACCGCCAGCAGCAGAGCCTCGGAGACCCCGTGCTGTCGGGCTGCCTTCCTGAAACAGCCTGCCCAGGGAAAGCTGACGCCGGCCCTGATTTCTGCAGATTTTGCCAGGGCCCGGTTCCAGTCCTGTTCCAGCGGTCGGGTGTCCTGCAGTTTTGCGAAGGCCGGGCTGTTGAAACTGCATATCAGCATCAGCACCAGGGTGGTCAGCCTGAGACTTGGCCCGAGGCGGGGATGAGAGGCGGCATTCATGAGCCGTCATCCAGAAGCTGCAGACCGGTCTTTTCGTGGATGTCTGACATCACGGCCTGAAGATCGCCGGCATTCCGATAACCCAGCTGAACCTGGTAGGAACCGGGGCCCTGGCCGGCTACCCGAAATTCCCGACCGGTCAGGCGCTGTAACTGCTCAGCGAACCCCCGGGCGGACAGTTCACTGCGAAAGTCCTTCCAGACCGCATGCCAGCCAGCGGCGCGCCCGTTCCGGGTGTCGGCAGCTGTCATTTCTGCCATCTTCATTTCCGGCAGGCCGGTTGTGGTTGCGCCGGGCAGCGGCGGCAGCGTCTCCGGCTCTGTTGCCGGGGTGGTCGGAGCGCTGGCTTGTGCCTGAAATACGGAGACCCGGCGCATCGTTGCCGATGTCGTCGGTGCGGTGGTGGGAGCGACAGTGCCAGCTTCCGGCGGAGGAGCGGAGCGAGCCAGCGGGGCAACTGGAATGGCGGCCGTGGGGATCGCAACGGATTCAGCGGTGGCGGTGTCCGGGCCCGGCTCCAGGTGCAGTGTTGTCGAAGTCGTCGTCACCGGGCTCTGCCGGATCCTGTTATCGGTTACCGGCGGCGCACTCTGTATCCTGGTGGTTGCCGGTGGCCTGTCGGCGGAGGTTTCGGTGACCCTGCGGATTCCGGCTTGCAGTTGCTGTTCTGAATGGAGCAGTACCTGCTTCAGGTCATTGCCGGTTACCTCGCCATCGACCGTTTTCCGGACCACCTCCGGCATCTCGGTGAGGGTCCACAGAAGCAGGGCTATCAGCGTGGAGCCACAGATAAATCCAAGTAATTTCAGCATGTCAGGTCTCCCGTATTTCCGTTAACTGAATTGCCGATTTCAGCTACTCAGCGCTCAGAAACTGTCGGCTGGTAATCAGAGTTACGCCCGTTGACAGCAGGGCGGGCATCAGTGGTACCGGCCACAGGGATCGCCTGCCAGATCAGCCCCGGCTGCCGGCGGGTCAGTCGGTCAAACTGCTGCAGCCAGTGTTGCTGCTGAACTGAAGAGAGAGATTTCTGCCGACTTTCCTGACAGGCCCCCGGCAGCCGTGTCAGATGTCGCTGTAACTCCCGAGACTGTCGGCCCGGCCTCAGCGCGAGGGCGTAGTAGATCTCCTCTGTCTGCCGGTTCCACAATGCCGCGCGTCTTCCCGGCAGTCGCCGGGAGGGGAAGCGCAGGGTATCGGTAACACTCTCTCCTTCGAGCAGGTACTGGTCTCTGAAGCGCCGACCGTTGAAGCGAACCAGCCCTCGACAATGATCCGGCGCCAGCCGGATCAGCGAGCCGTCATAGCGTTTTTTCAGCAGAAACGCCTGGTGACCAGCCGGTACTTCCAGTTCCAGGGCGAAGCATCGTCCGGGTGTTGCGGTGCTGTCGACCGTCAGTCGCAGAGCCCCCCGGCGCCAGGGGCTGGCGCTGTCGCACTGCTGTGGACGGGGAGGAACCAGGATCCGGACAAAGCCTGCCGTGTCAGAGCCAGCCGCCCATGATGCCGGGCTTTTCGGCGTGGGGGCCGCAACGGAGGGACTGGCGGTTGTGGAGGCCGGTGGAGCGCTGTCGGAGCGGCTTTCGGCAACTGCCGGTCCGCTGGCGCCGGGCGTCGGCGGCAGACGGACGTAAACCCGGGCGTTGACCCCCGGACGCAGTGAACCCTCATTGTCCCGGGCGGTGACCCAGAACTGCCCCAGTTGCTGGTGTATCGGCTGGAGCTCCGCCGACAGGATCAGTTCGGCCTGAGCGGAGCTGCCGGTGATCGTGGTTTCTCCGTAATCATTGAGGTATTTTTCCAGCAGCCTGAAGGTGGTCAGGGTAAAAGGATCGCCGGGATCGGACCGCAGGAAAATCCGGGTCGGAGACTGCTCCTGCTCCAGCAGTCGGCAGCTGAGCTGCCAGGCCAGTTCACGGGCCGCGAAATCGGCCTGGTCGACCTGGAAGGGCAGTACCCGCCGTCCTCGTAACGACTCGTCGGTCCGTGTCCGATTCAGCGCCTGTAACTGGCTGGTCGTGAGGGGGCCACTCCAGCTTCTGCTGAACCCACCCACCCAGCTCTGATCGGCCAGATCCAGTATCCGCACAGAGACGGTTAACTGCCGGTTGTCGTTCTGCCGGGTCTCGATGCCGATCAGATAGTGGATATCCGGGGAACGGTTGCACTGCAACGGCTTTCGACCGTTGTTATTTTTGGGGGGGGCTGAAGCCTGCCACACCAGCTGGCCCCCGGGGATGGTCAGCAGGGCTCTGTTGATTTTCTCCCGTATCCCCGCCACCAGTACATTGGTTGCTGGGGCGACTTCGGCGCCGCTCATCTGCACCACGGCCAGCCGCTGCCCCTGAAAACGAGGATGCTGGCTGACTTCCCGGACCAGCCAGGGAGTCAGCTCCTGATCGGTCCAGCGCTCAAGCGTCGTCCGGGACTGAGATAGCGGTAACAGCGGTTGCAGCATGTTCTGCTTACAGCCCGCCAGCAGCAATACGACGACAAGCAGCACCAGCGGACCGGCCCGGCGACCGCTACCGGATCGGCGCAATACCGGAATGGAGCTGATCATATCCATATTAAGAGCCCTCGTGCTGAACCTGTCCCTGGGCGCCGATCACCAGAGTACCGCTGTCGTGACGGCGCAGCATGTTATTGATCTGGGTGCGAATACTGCCCGGTAATACCACCGCCCAGGTGACCCTGGCAGGATCGAAGATGGCATGGTCCCGGAGCACCTGTCGGGTCAGCAATCCGGGTACGGTACCGGCGGTCATCTCGTAGAACAGGCCAGGCTTAGTGGCTTCGATCAGCTGGAAGCGAAGGTTCTGCTGTCCGGGAGCGCTGTCGCCCGGGCCTGCTGTTGCTTCGGCCGGTTGTGGACTGAATGCCCAGACCCGGTTGCTGATCATGGCGTAGAGCTGAATGGTGCGTCGGGCCAGCAGTTGCAGCAGTGCACTGTCGGAATCGAAGCGCAGACTGAAACCTTCCGGCGAGGGCTTCGGACTGTTACTGATGGCGGTTTCGGTTTTGGTTTCAGCTGCAGCGATGGGGTCCGAGTGGGGTGCTGAAATCGGCTCAGTCACTTTTGGCGGCGCGGTCAGCTCCCGGGTCTGTTGCTGCAGCCGGGCCAGTTCGTCGGCCTGCTCGTTCAGAATCCGGGTTTCGATGCGAACCCGACGACGCAGCGTTCCCAGCGCTTCTCTTCCTTCCCAGAGTTCGGCATTGACCCGCTGCAGTCGCTGCTGCTGTTTACTGATTCGTCCGCTGACCGCCTGCAGATGCCGTTCCGCTTCGCTCAGTGCCGCGGTGCGCTGGTCAAGTGTTCGGGAGTAGAGCCCGATCTGTCCGGCCAGCTGCTGCTCCTGGCGCTGCAGCTCCCGGATTTTCTGCTGTTGCTGGCCGGTCTGCTGCTTCAGTACCACGAGGTGTTGCTCCAGTGCCTGGATATCATCGCTGAGCCGGGTTCTGGTCTCCAGCTGCGGGCGATTGTCCGCTGACGACAACGGCAGGCTCTGGACGATGGCGAAGATTGCCATCAGGCAGAATCCGAGGATGGCCATAAAACTCATCACATCGGACTGCAACTCATCAGTGCCCGATTCACGAATGCCTCCGGCGTTAATAATCGCCCATCGATTCGCTTTCATGATGTTCACCTCCCGGCAGCCCTGGTCTGCGGCTGTTACCGATTCGTTGCAGATGAGACTCGATCAGCGACAGCCGCTCGATCACCGCGGCGTCATGGGCTTCAGCCTGCTCTCCGTAATAGCGACGCAGTTCGCCTCCCAGCAGGCAGGCTTTAACAACGCGCATCAGGTAACCACCGATACCGCCGAAAATAGTGGTGGAAAGGGCGATCAGGATGCCTCCGTCGACCAGCTTTCGTAGCAGAGAAAAGGCGCCTTCCATGGCCGTGGTCTCCGGTTCCCCCAGCGCATGGACCAGTGCGCTTCGCATCCCGATCGCGGTCCAGATCACTCCGATCCCGAAAAACAGTCCCGTCCAGATATCGCAGAGATGGTCGAGCTGGGCGACATCCGACAGCGGCCGCCGCGCCTGAATACGTCGTTGCAGTCGGCGCAGGGTCAGGCCGAACATCACCAGGGTCAGTATGAAAGGCACCAGTGACAGTCCGAGATTGCGCCAGGCCCAGGCCAGCGCCTGCTGAAACTCGGGAATCCCGATCAGAGTAAAACCCAGTATCCCCAGCATGCTAAGGCTGTAGAGCAGGCAGATACCCACAATCAGGGTGCAGAGTCCTCCCCACAGAAAACCTCTGACAAAGCCCTTTACCGGTCCTCTTTCCCACTGGCCCGTCGATCTGTCAGCGGTCGGGCCGGTGACCAACCCTTCCACAGAGTCCCCGCTTAGCATGGTCTGTGCCTCCTTCTTCCGTCCGATTGATCAGCGCTCCGAGGCACAGGCGTTGCAGGTTGCTTCAAGCACCAGCTCGGTTTCCCGGAACAGGCGGTCGGCGCGCTGCCAGGCCAGCCGGTCACGGCTGATCTTCAGCAATCCCTGCTCCTTATCCACCAGCTCCTGTTCCATATTCCCGATCACCTGGCGTCTGGCCGGGCAGGTTGAGGAGCAGTTGTTGTAATCCCCCTTCATGGACACAAACTTGAGGTTGAAGTAACGGTTATAGCGGTCCCGGGCCTGGCTTTTGCTCAGCAACCCCTGCTGATGGCTCCAGACCAGAAAGTCGCTGAAAAGCTGGCGATTCTCCGGACCGGGATCACCTTCGGCAATCTCCAGCAGCTGCTCGAAGTAGTCATCGAAACGGTAACTGCAGACACCGCTCAGATCGGTTCTGGCGGTGGCCACCGCGCTTTCAAGATCGGGGCCGGCGGGTACGGTGCAGGTAGCCGAGCGACTCGGTAGTGCCTTACAGGCGGACAGCGCCAGTACGGCCAGCAGGGCAATCAGGGCCCGGGCTGTTTGTTTCGGGTTTAATCCGGACATGACAGTTCTCCTCAGCGCCCGCGGGGGCGGGCGGCTATGTTCAGAAACGGATAGCAGTACAGGGGCAGGGAATTACATTTCCAGCGGGCTGGAATAACCCTGGGCGGTGGCAGCGGCCGGAGGGCCGGCGACCGGCAGAATGTCTTCACCGTCGCCGAACAGGATCGATTTGACCCCGGCAACCACGTCCTGCATCTCCGGAGTGATCACACCGAAGGACTGATTCAGTTTGCCCATCAGAGTGGCGCGGGCGATCTCTTCGCGGGTGCGGGCAATCAGGTGGGAGGTCTCCTCCATATCGAGATAGATATCGGCGGCGATCACCGCCAGAGAGGCGTTCTGACCGGCGCCGGTACCCGGGTTGGAGACCAGTCTGTAGTACTGGCTGAAGCGGTCACTGAGGCGCATGCCGGAACGTCCGCGCATGCTCGGGCCGCTTTTCTCGCTGCTGCCCGGATCATTGCCCAGCAGCGCTTCCTGCAGATCCCAGGGGGTCATCTTCTGACCCAGTTCACGGCGCAACCGTTTCTCCAGACTGGTGCGGGTGCCTTCCACCGCTTTTTCCATCTGCGGCAGGTTGCTTTCCATCACCTCCAGCATCTCCAGATAGGTATCCGCCAGTTGCTTCTGCAACTGAGCGCAGCCGGGATCTTCATCGGCGCCGTCGCATTTGCTCTGCTCAAACAGCTGGCGTTGCTGGTCCAGTTTACCGATCAGGCTCTGCAGACCGCTCTCCATCTCCCGGGCGACATCGCCGGTATGGCGAATATCTTCCAGTACCGTGGTCGGAAAGAGTTTCAGTTGTGGCGCGCTGGCGGCAGTGGCCCCTGACAGAAAACCATACAGCAACAGGCCTGCGGTCAGCACCAGCCATCCGTGCCGGACGCCGGTGCCGCATTTTACGGCTGAGGATTGTTGATTCATCTGAATATCTCCCTGGCGTTTTCAGACTGAAAATTGCCGGTTGTCGAAAAGTCCTTTTTATCCTGCGCCGGAAAAGCTGAATCGATCCTGAATAACAGGAGTTGCTGAAATTAGTGGGGGAGGGAGGGGAATAATGGCCGGGAAAACCGCTACCGTTATGGGGGCTGGGGGAGAGTTGCGGTTCCGTCGCCGGGGTCGCCGTCAGATGATGAACGGCGGAGGGAACGGGGCGCGGGCATGATTCAGGAAAGGTTCAGCTGCCGGTATTAGACTGAATTCAGAAGCGACGTAAAAGTGGCTTCTGAGGAGTCGATATGGGCCTGTCTTCACTGAGACTGTACCGGTTTCTGCCGGTAACCAGCCTCTGCCTTCTGGCGCTGATTTCGGTATCTGCGCATGCAGTCTGCACAGGAAAAGATCCGGAAACGGGTTGCCGCTTCGGGATAAACAGCCTGTCTGAAACCGATCAGCTTGTATTTCCGGCACTGTCTGAACAGTTGTCATCAGGCCGGACGCGGTTTTCTCCGGTGCTCAACCGACCGTTGATTCTGTTGCCGGAGGTCAGCGGTCAGAGGTCCGGGGAGCGTGAGCGTGATGATTCCAGAAAGACAGTACTGCTGATGCTGTTTGGTCATGTACTGGTCCGCTGACCGGGGCACGGGGGAAGAAAAGGGGGTTGCCCCCCTCCAGCCGCACTGTCGGCAGCGGTGTCGTTCAGTCGTTCAGAGGGGGTGATTCTTATCGATAGCGGCGGCTTTGCGGTCAAACTCCCGGCGGTCGATCTCGCCACGGGCCAACCGTTCCCGGAGAATCTTCAGGGACGGATTTTCATCCTCGCCGGAACTGGTGACCGACAGTGATTTCAGCACCAGAAAAACCACCACCATCAGAATGCCCCAGAACAGGAATACCGACATCAGCCCGGCGCTCATGGCCCAGCTGCTCGGGTCCAGCAGACTGTTCAGCACGACCTGTACTCCATCTCAGAGGGTTGTTTACCCTATTAAGTATAGGCGAGTAGTGGCCCGCTCCTCGGGAACTGATCGCTGCAGTGCGAAATCTGACAGTGGAATAAGACTTTTTCCTATAGCGAATTGTCGGTACTGATCTTTAATTGAGATGGGCGGTGATATAAATCAACCGTTTGTTTTAACTGTAGCCTGAGTTCCTGGGCCACGCAGTCCGCGTGGTCAGCGGAAGCATCCCCGGCTTCTGGCCTGAATATCCCTGAAATTCTGAAATCCGGGTAGTGGCCTGATATGCCCTGAAACAGATCACCGGGCACACGGTCGTGCTGTCGGATTGCAGACCCGGTTCAGGAAATACCGAGCGTAACCTGTGCGGTGCGGTGAGAGATTATGGAAAGATCCCCGACCTTTGTGATTCGCTGGTACGACAGTCTGCAGTTCCGGATCTCTTCGGTGCTGCTGGTACTTTTTCTGCTGATGATTGTGGCGGTGACTCTGGTGCTGAAAACCATCGGCCAGCGGCTGGTGGAGGAGCAGGCGTTTCTGGAAATCGGCGAGGCGGACCATCAGGTGATCGCGGAGCTGGAAAAACGTACCGTTCTGTCGGCGACTCTGGCTGATGCTATGGCCAATCTGGCTGAGCAGCTGCCTGCTGATAAAGCGCTGAACAGGCAACTGATTGCCCCGATGATGGATTATGGTGGCACGGAGGCACTGATTGCCGGCGGTGGAATCTGGCCGGAACCCTTTCAGTTTGATCCGCAGCTGGAGCGCAGCAGCTTCTTCTGGGGGCGGGATGGCCAGGGCCAGCTGGTTTTTTATGATGACTACAATCTGCCCGAGGGCCGGGGATATCATCATGAAGAGTGGTATGTACCGGCCCGTTACCTGCCGGATGGGAGCGCCTACTGGTCGAAATCCTACACCGACCCCTACTCTTTTCAGCCGATGGTCACCGTGACGGTGCCGATGTTCCGTGATGAGCGTTTTATCGGTGCCGCTACCATCGATCTTAAGCTGGAGGGGCTGCAGCAACTGCTGGCCGGGGCGACACGCTCGTTTGGCGGCTATGCCTTTGCCGTGGACCGTAACGGCACCTTTCTCTCGTTCCCCGATCACAGGCTGGCTCTGCAGCCTCGTAATCCCGAGGATCCGACCCTGAGACCCCATATCAGCTACGAGGAGCTGACAGCGCGGATTCCCGAGTTCCAGCCTTACGCCGATATTCTCAGTCACAGCATGAAAGAGGTTCAGATCCGTGCCGACACCCGGGTTCCACGACATCGGGAGCTGGCCCAGCGAATTGCCCGGGAGAGTTATCAGGTCGGTGAGGAGGAAGCGAAGCTGATTGCGGTGGCACTGGCCGACGCTGGCCGGGAGGATTCCGGTCATCATTACGCGCGCAGCAACTTTGTTCTGGATCACGACTATTTCCTTAAGGAAGCGGTCTATGCCTCAGTGACGACGATGCCCGGGACCGGCTGGAAAATAGTCACCGTGATGCCCTACAGCCGTGCCATCGAAACCATCACCGGAACTTATGATCTGCTGATGCTGGCGACTCTGGGGGCGGTGCTGGTGGCCATGCTGATTATCTGGCTGCTGGTTCGACAGGTTCTCACAGGCCCCATCATCCGTTTGTCCCGGCAGCTGCAGGAGCAGGTCTGCAACGACCAGTCACCGGCCCATATGATCAGAGCTACCGGTTCCGGCGAACTGGGAGCGCTGACCCACTGGTTCAACCAGCGTAGCCGCCAGTTGCTGGATACTCAGAACGAGATTCGCAAACTGGCGCATTTCGATTCACTGACCGGTCTGCCTAACCGGCGGCTGCTGCTTAATCGGCTGGAGAATAAGCTGGAGGTCTGCAGACGGCAGAAGTGTCACGGCGCCCTGATGTTTATCGATCTGGACAACTTCAAGCTGATTAATGACTCACTGGGCCATGAAACCGGAGATCAGCTGCTGGTGCTGGCCGCCTCCCGTCTCAGCCAGTGTCTGCGTCGGGAGGACACCATCGCCCGGCTGGGGGGCGACGAGTTCGTGGTGCTGATCGTCAAGAATTCGCTGCTGTCCGACGAGCTGGTCAGCGATACCCTGACGGTGGCGGAGAAGATCGTCCGGATGATGCAGCAGCCGTTTGAACTGAAGGGGCAGCCCCATCATATCTCGGTCAGCATCGGCATCAGTGTCTTTCCCCGGGGTAACGACTCCGCTGATGAACTGCTGCGCCAGGCAGATACGGCCATGTACCGTACCAAATCGAAGGGCCGCAACGGTTTCTGTTTTTTCCGGCAGGAGATGCAGGAGGATGCCGATAAGCGTCTGCAGCTGGGTGAAGAGCTGCGTCAGGCAATGCCGGGACGGCAGCTGTTTCTGGTCTACCAGCCGCAGGTGGACAGTAGCGGGCGCTGTTTCGGTGCCGAGGCGCTGCTGCGCTGGAATCATCCACAGCGCGGCCTGCAGTCACCGGCAGACTTTATTGCCGTGGCCGAAGAGAGTGGTCTTATCGTTGATGCAGGTAACTGGGTGGTGGACGAAGCCTGCCGCCAGGTGCGGGAATGGCATGATCGGGGGCTGGATCTCGATGAGATAGCCGTCAACGTCAGTCCACGCCAGTTCCGGCATATCCAGTTCGTAAGCAGCGTCCGGCAGTCGATCGAGCGGCACCGGATCAGTCCCTCCCAGCTGGTGCTGGAACTGACGGAGAGCATCGTTATCGACGACATCGATGATACCGTCGATAAGATGAAGCTGCTGAAATCCATCGGCGTCAGAATTTCCATCGACGACTTCGGTACCGGCTACTCATCGCTGGCTTACCTGAAAACGCTGCCGCTGGATCAGCTGAAGATCGATCAGAGCTTTGTCCGGGATATCGCCACTGATCCTAATGATGCGGTGATCGTCTCGACCATTATCGCCATGGCGCAGCACCTGGGACTGGATGTTATTGCCGAAGGAGTGGAGAACCCCGAGCAGAAGCAGTTTCTGCTTGAGCGCGAATGCGGCTATTTCCAGGGATTCTATTTCAGTAAACCGATGCCGGCGGCGGACTTCGAACGCTATCTGCGCTCGGAACAGACTCCCGGGGTGACCCGGCTACCGCGGCTTAAGCTACGTCGTGGCAGTCAGAGCTGAGCCGCCCGGCACCAAAGGGTCGCTGTCACTGGCGGCCGGTGGCGTTGTTTTCCGGTTGCAGAATCAGGGCCCGATCGGCGACCCGATGGACATCCTCATCCTGGTGGGTGACCAGCAGCAACGTCTTACCGCCTTCCCGGGCTACCTGACGGGTCCAGCCGGTCGCCAGCTCGCGGGTATGGCTGTCCAGCTCGGCAAAGGCTTCGTCCAGCAGGACGATGGGCTCGGGTCGCAGCAGGGTGCGAATCAGAGCGATGCGCTGACGCTGGCCGCCGGAGCAGTTACCGGGAGCGCTGGCGAGCAGATGCGCCACCTCCAGCTGTTCGGCGGCGTCACGGATCGCTGAACGCGGTACCTCTCCGGAAAATCCCAGCTGCAGATTCTGTTCGACACTGAGGTGCTCAAACAGGTTGTGATCCTGGAACAGCAGGCTGACCGGGCGCTGTTCCGGTGGCAACGGGTTCAGCGGCTGGTCCCGCCAGCTGATGATGCCACGGCCGACCGGTACAAAGCCGGCGATGGCATACAGCAGGGTCGATTTGCCGACCCCGCTGCGGCCCTGAATGGCGAGAATCTCGCCCTCGGTCACCTGCAGGTTGTAGTCCAGGGTCCAGTCATCCTGACGGACATGGAGGTTATCGATTTTCAGCATGGAGTCTGAACCGTTCAAAAATCCGCAGAACCAGGGCGCAGAGCGCCAGCAGCAACAGTGAGGCGATGGAAGCTTCGGCGATGCGATAGGTACCGGCATAGCTGTAGATCAGCCAGGGCAGGGTGGTCCAGTCCTGATTGCCGAAGATCGAGAAGATCGCCACATCCCCCAGCGCCAGAATCATGATCAGCGCCAGACTGGAGATAAACACCGGCCGGATAAAGGGCCACTCGACCCGCAGCAGGGCGAATCCCTCCAGTTTCAGCGAGCTGGCCAGCCGCCGGTACTGCTGGTCGAACTGCAGCAGTCTGGGTCGGAGCTGCTGAACCGCAAAGGGCACCAGCACTGCCATATTCAGCAACGCCACAAACAGGATGCCCCAGCGATCCACATCGATGCGCGGCAGCAGGAAGATAAACAGCCCCACCGACAGCACCATCGCCGGCGCCACCAGCGTATGGGTGGCCAGCCACTCCAGGGTAATCTGCCAGCCGCGCTGGCGGCGCTGATGAGCCCGGCGTACCGGCAGCAGAATCAGCCAGCCCACAATGATCGCCACCCCGGCGGCAATCACCGCCAGCACAATGCTGATCAGTGCCGGCTGCAGCAGCGCGGTCCAGTCAAAGCGTTGCAGATCCCCCTGGCCGAGGCCACTGAACAGGGCCGCGATCGGCAGCAGCAGTAGCAGCCAGCAGAGATAGTAGACCAGCTGGAAGCAGCGGCGCTGGAAGCCGCCCGGTGTCGGTTTCCAGCGGTTGCTGGCGGTATCGGCGGACAGCCAGCTGACCGAGCCCAGCAACGTCAGTCCCAGAAACAGGGTGCCGGCGATCAGGAACTGGCTCCAGGCCAGAGTCAGCGCCTCCGGGATATTAAAGTCGTACTTCAGGGCCTGGTAGATGGCGACTTCCAGGGTGGTGGCCCGGGGGCCTCCGCCCAGCGCCAGTACCACCGCGAAGCTGTTGAAACAGAGTACGAAGATGAAACCGAACAGCATCAGGCTGCTGGAACGGATGGCCGGCCATTCGATATGGCGTAACCGTTGCCAGGGCCGGAACTTCAGCTGAGCAGCCAGTTTCCAGCTGCTGTCGGGTATGCCATTGAGCTGTTGAACCAGCACCCGGACGGCAAAGGGCATATTGAGGTAGAGGTGGGCCAGCAGAATGCCGTTCAGTCCGTACAGGTTCCAGTCATCCCCCAGCAGCGGTGTCAGCAGTCCGGAACGGCCCAGCAGCGACACCAGCCCGGTGATCAGAATCAGGGTCGGCATCACAAAGCAGAGTACGCAGAAACTGAGAAACTGGCGGCTGCCCGGCAACCCGGGCAGATAATAGATGGCCCGGGCCACCGGCCAGGCCAGCAGCATCGACAGCAGGGCGCTGAGTCCGGCCTGTTGCAGAGAGAACAGCAGCACCCGATGGAAATAAGCGTCTTCCAGCAGCGACCAGTCCGGTCCCTGGGGACCGGAGCCGCCATTGCTGAATCCCATCAGCCCCTGGAAGGCCAGCAGGGTGATGGTGACTATCAGCAACAGGCCGATGCGGCCGGCGTTGAGCATCCCGGTGATCCTGTCTCTGGTGGCGTTTGCTGTGCCCGGCGCTGACGGTTATTCGGAAACCGCATTGCGCCATTCACGAATCCAGGACTTGCGCCGCTCGGCCATGGTTTCCGGGCTGAAGCCGATCCGCTGCGGCTGAATCAGCTGATCGAAGGCGGACGGCAGTTCCACCCCGTCAATCACCGGCATCATCCAGTTGGTGACCGGAATGATGGCCTGGGCCTCGGGGGAGACCAGAAACCTGAGGAACTGCTGAGCCAGCTCCGGGTTGTCGCTGGTGGCGGTGATCGCGGCCACTTCCACCTGAGCCACGTGACCTTCGGAGAAGGCGGCGGCTTTGTACTGGCTCTTCTGCTCTGCGACCAGGTGGTAGGCCGGGGAGGTGTTGTAGCTGAGTACGTAATCGCCATCGCCATTGAGGAACATGCTGTAGGCTTCCCACCAGCCTTTGGTGACGGTAACGGTATGGCCGGCCAGTTGCTTCCAGGCGGCTGCGGCATCGTCGCCGTAGACCGAGCGGACCCACATCATCAGACCCTGACCGGGGGTGCTGGTGCGGGGATCCTGGTAGATCACCCGGGCATCGGATTCGATCAGCGCCTTCAGGGAGGTCACCGGTGAGGTGATCCTGTCGCTGTCGTAGACAAAGGAGAAATAGCCGAAGTCAAAGGGAACGAAGGCGTCATCCCGCCAGTTCAGCGAGGCTTTCAGGCTGGTCAGTTCAACACCATGGGGCCGGACCAGTGGACGGGTCTCTTCGATCAGACCGTCATCGAGACCCAGTACGACATCCGCTCGTGTACGCTTGCCCTCGATACGCAGCCGGTTAAGGATACTGACGCCGTCCTCGGCAGCGATAAATTCCAGATCGCACTGACACTGCTGTTCGAACGCTTTTTCCAGCTGCGGGCCGGGTCCCCAGTCGGACACGAAAGAGTCATAGGTATAGACGGTCAGGTCGGCACTGAATGCCGGCACAGACAGCAGCAGGCCGGCGGCAGCTGCCAGCAGACGATTAACAGGATTCATAGCAGGGCACCCCAAAACTTCGAGGGCGTGGGAAGGCTGTCGCCACCGGGCGAGCGCTCATTTCCTACGCCAGTGTTAACTGGATCAGGTTCGACGGGTTAAACTCTCAGCTCTGGATGCTGCCAGAATCGAAGGGAATCCTGATAACATCCCATCAAGCACCCCGATGAGACAGCCTGAATTCTAACCCGAAGCCTGAGACTAAGCCATGTCCCTGTCAGCTCTGCAGCAAGCCAACCGCCACCTGGGCCGGGAGCTGGAGTGGCAGGCGCTGGCGGCGGCCAACAGCTCCAATCTGCTGCACTGCGGCTGGCTGGATGACCAGCAGCTGATCCTCCGGGTCAATGCCGGCGCCGAGGTCGCTTTCGGCGTCGACCGCCGTCGTGAGGCAGAGGTTCTGGCCGCGATTCAGCACAGCCGCTGGGCGCCACCGATCATTCACAATGCCTGGCAGCAGGGCTGGTGCCTGATGGGATTTGCCGGCCAGCCGCTGGCAGCAGGAACGCTGCCGGCATCCGCCGAGCGCCAGTTGCTGGAGGCGGTGTGTGAATGGCAGACGCTGGACATCGACAATGGCGATCTGGTGATGGAATACGCCGGGCTCTGGCAGTCTTATCGAGAGGTATTTGCGGCACGACGGCGCAGCACACCGGCGGTCGGACTGGACGCCGTCCGGGAACTGCTGGATACCAGCTGGCAGCAACTGCAGCGGTTGCCGTCGCTGCCCCCCTGTCTGGTCCATCATGACCTGCATGCGGGTAATCTCTGTATTCTGCAGGGGCGGCTGGTCATCCTGGACTGGGAATATGCCGGCATCGGTACCCCGTGGTTTGATGCTGCCGCTCTTCACCAGCAGTTCCGGATACCCGTTTCCGTCATCGCCAGATTGCCGCCTTTCAGGGAACTTCCCGCCCGTCAGCTTGAGCGAGGACTGGCTGAAGCGAGCTGGCTGAACAGTGCTCTCGAGCTGCTGTGGCATAGTGTACGCGATCTGATGAGGGCATCGGCGGATCTGTCCGGGCTGGACGGCAGGGCGGAACAGCTGCTGGCGACCCGACCCGATTCCGGCTGGCAGTGATCGTCAGTGGTAGCTGCCGGTTTCAGTTAAGGCGTCTATGGTTATCTAAGGACTTTGTGAATAAGTCCGGTGCATCGGGCGCAGAATAGCGGACATTCTGGCACATTACCCGGGTTGCCATGGCTCCATGGCCGGTTTGTTGCTGAGGCAGTACTGTACTGATGAGACAGAGTGTAATTTTCTCGATCCTGCGCCAGGTGTGCGTACTCTTTGCGGTGGCGCTGCTGGTCATCGCTTACTTCTGGGTGCGATCGGAATTTATCGCCCGGGACGAGGCCAACCAGCAATATGCCCATCAGTACCTTGAGGAAGAGAAGGCGCGACTGAAGTCGGAAGTGCTGCGAGTACGGGACTATCTGTTGCGGGAGAAAGCGGAAGCGGAGTCGCAGCTGCAGCTGCAGCTGAAAAGCCGGGTGGAGGAGGCGCTGCAGATTACCGCCGGTATCTATGAGCAGAATCGGGGGCTGTTGTCCCGGGATCAGATTGAGGCCCGGATCGTCGAGGCTCTGCGTCATCACCGCTTCAATGACAGCCGTGGTTACTTCTTTGTCGATACCCTGGATGGTATCGCGGTACTGTACCCGCCGAAACCGGAAAACGAGGGCAAATATCCCGAGGAGATTTTCGGTCCCCGGGGCATTCGGATCATCGAACAGATTCTGACCATCGCCCGCGGACCCGGCGAGGGCTTTCTCAACTATCGCTGGTATCTGCCCGATAACAGTGAGCGACTCTACAAGAAATACAGCTATGTGAAGACCTTCGAGCCGCTGAACTGGGTGATCGGAACCGGCGGCTATCTGGAACTGTTCGAGCAGCGGCTGCAGCAGCAGCTGTATCGGGATATTGCCGATATCCGGTACGGGGCCGCCGGGGAGGGCTACTACTTTATCAATTCCTATACCGGTGACCTCTGGGTCACCAACGGCGAGTATTTCGATGGTCAGCGCAACCTCTGGGAGCTGGCTGATCTGCGCGGTGAAAAAGTGGTGCAGGAGAACGCCCGGATCGCGCAGGAAAATCCGGAGGGAGGCTTCAACCGTTACTTCTGGCGCAAAAACGACGGTACCGAGGCGGAGAAGATCTCCTATGTGATCGGCATGGATGAGTGGGATATCTTTATCGGCGCCGGTGCCTGGCTGGACACCATCGAACAGCAGATCGCCCGCAACAGCGACGAACTGCACGCCCAGGTCACCACCCGGATTACCGGTACCCTGGCGCTGATTCTGATCGCGGTGCTGGCCGTGGCGCTGGCGATCTGGATGATCGGCCGCAAGCTGACGCTTAACTTCACCCTGTTCCGCGATGCCTTTGAACACTCGGTCGATAACCGGGTGCCTATCAATGAGAGCGAAATCTATTTCAGCGAGTTCAAGGCGCTGGCCCGGGGGGCCAACGATATGATCGACGGTCTCAACAGTCAGGCGGAAGAACTGCGTCAGCGGGCCTTCTACGATCATCTTACCGAGCTGCCCAATCGCCTCCAGGGGGCCAGTCATCTGGAGGACATGATCCGCCAGTCGCAACAGCAGGGGGCGCTGCTGGCACTGCTGTTTATCGATCTGGATAACTTTAAGGAGATCAACGACACCTTCGGGCATTCGGCCGGAGACGAGGTGCTGCGTGAGGTTTCTGACCGGCTCAGAGCGGCGGTGCGCAGCGATGACAGTGTGGCCCGGCTGGGCGGCGATGAATTTACCGTGGTCACCGGCCTGCTGCATTGCCGGTCCGATGCCGAACTGATCGCCGCTAAGTTGCTGAGGGTGCTGGAGCAGCCGTTGACGGTGGACCACACCGAGATCAGCATCTGTGCCAGTATTGGTATCAGCCTCTGTCCGGATCACGGCGACAGCGCCGAGCAGCTGATGCGCAACGCCGATGCGGCGATGTACAACATCAAGGGGCATGGCAAAAACGGTTTCAGTTTCTATGATCCGGCAATGAGCGAAGAGGTCAGCCACCGGATGGCGTTGGGGGATGCGCTGACCGAAGCGATTGATCAGCAGCAGTTCCTTCTCCATTATCAGCCGCAGATCGATCTGCGTACCGGTAATGTGACCGGCGCAGAAGCGCTGATCCGCTGGCAGCACCCCGAGCGGGGGTTGATTCTGCCCGGCGATTTTATCCCCTACGCCGAATCCAGCGGCCAGATTGAGCAGATCGGTGAATGGGTACTGAAGGAAGCCTGCAGCCGGCTGCGGGACTGGCAGCAGCAGGGAATCGACGTCGGCAGGCTGGCGGTCAATGTGTCGGCAATCCAGGTACATCGTCGTTCGCTGGGGTTGTTGTTACCGGCGCTGCTGAAAGAGACCGGGGTCGATCCCCATCAGCTGGAGCTGGAGCTGACCGAACGAGTGCTGATGGAGGACCCCGAGAACTCCAGCCGGGAGCTGAAGACCCTGCAACTGCAGGGGATCAGTGTGGCCATCGATGATTTTGGCACCGGCTACTCTTCACTGGGATACCTGAAAAATCTGCATATCAGCAAGCTGAAAATCGACAGCTCCTTTATTGCTGAAATGCACAGGGATGCCAGTGACCGGGCGATTATCCGGGCGATAATCGCGCTGGGCCGCAGCCTGGGCCTGACGGTGGTGGCCGAGGGCGTGGAAAACCGGCAGCAGGAGGAGTTCCTGCGGGATGAGGGCTGCTGCCGGATGCAGGGGTTCTATCTCAGCAAGCCGCTGAGCGAAGATGAGTTTCTGGCGTTTATTGGCCGGCGTGGACAGCAGGCTAGTTACCCTGATCAGGCGGGGCAGGGGTGATCAGATGGGGTGTGCCTAAAGTACGGCTGACGCTGTCTTAAAGGGCCGTCAAAGCTTGCGGAGTTCCTGGCCCGAAGGGCGTTCTTTGATGTTTTGTTAGCCTCCTACATGGCGTCATTGAATTCATTCCGATACCTTGCTATCCCGCCTTGTTTTGGTAAAGCGTCCTCGTTGAACACAATGACCATAAATACTTCGTCCGGTACACCTTCCCACTGACTGTAAAGCTTGTATTTCGACGCAGCTTCAAAGCCGAAACGAGGGTAATACTCCGCGTGCCCCAGGACGATCACGAATGGGCAATTGGACTTGCGTAAAAACTCAACGCTGTGGCGAACGAGTCGAGAGCCAATGCCTTTTCTCTGATGGGACGGCAACACCGCCATGGGTGCCAGCCCCATTCCAACAGAAGTCGATGAATCAATAGTCACGGGGGTGAACAAGATGTGCCCAACAACTTCTCCATTCTGTACGGCGACAAAAGCGACATATTCCTCGCAAGAGGTGCGAAGCCTATCGACGAGAACCGCCTCAGGGCCATTATCGAACGCGGCAAGATTTAGACGGTGGATCGCGTCGTTGTCTTCAGGTTTTTCCTGGCGTATTTCGATCATAGATGAGTGTCCAGTGTTTAGGTGGCTAACGTTTCAATAACCGGCGCAGCTTTGCTGCGTCGGCGCCGGAGGCGCGAAGTTGATTGATTTGTTGGGCATTTATTCACAGCGACAATATCCCTTTGCTTCTTCAGTCACCCTCTCGCACTCTAAGATTTGCGGCCCACTAAAACACTGATCCTTATCACGAGCGAAGTACTTGGATTCCTTTACCTCAAATGTGACTGGGTCGGCACTTTCAAGTATCAGGTCACCCCAATACACATGGGCACTATCTTTTGCATAGTTTGCGGGCAGAATTACAAGGCTTTGAAAGTCTTTGACAGGAACCCTTTTATTTCCGTAATAAAGGCAACTCTTATCCTGAGCTCGATCGGACAACAGACTATCGATGATATTAAATGACTCGTAGTCACATAATTCAAGGGCTTCACCCATATAAAAATAATTGGATTTGTCTCGTGACCAATTGTTACCAAGGTACTCGAAAGTAGAGCCATCAGATTTCGGAATAATTCTACCGTTTATTACTCCGTGGTAGGCATCTACTCCATAATAATTATTTAGGGCGACAAAACTATCTGAATCTGCGCCGTTAACAACTACAGCCTGCCAATAAACCCTCTCTTGATCTTTCCCGTAGTACGGCAATAGTTCTTTAAATGTATCGGGATCGGCTCCTTCAAGGCTTTTCACTACCTTACCGTGGCCTGTATTCCATGAAATATGCTCTACGCCGCTATCCTTAATGTTGTAATGCGCCGTACATGAGCAGCACAACAATGTCAGAATTATAAAAAGATATTTCATTACATGGATGCCTAACGTCGTGCTAAAGGGCTGGCCAAGCGTAGCTTGGACAGTCCGGTGGAGGGGCAACGCCCCGGAACACTTTTAAGCACCTTGTTATGAGTTGCATGTGGAATTTTCATAGGCAGGCCACAAAAAAGTCTGTTAACAACAGTACAAAAATAATGGCGGCACACAGCACGAACAATTTTTGTGCCCACCTTGCTTTTGGTTTGATGTATCGGTCATTGATAATGACTGTGAAAAAACCAATAAATGCCTCGTACCACCTTCCTTCATAGCTCTCGTCTTTGTTCGCAAGCAGGAACAATAGCAGTGCGAAAAAGCATGCAAAAGCAATGTTCTGAACGACTGAAAATGTACTAGCTAGTTCACACATGGTTTGAAAGGTAAGCTGTACTCATAACGTCGTGCTAAAGGGCTGGCCAAGCGCAGCTTGGGCAGTCCGGTGGAGGGGCGAAGCCCCGGAACACTTTTGAGCACCTTGTTATACGGGCTGCTAAACAAAGACTTCAACTTTACCTGCTCCTGCGGAATGTCCTACTTCAAGTAGACAACGCTCTTCAACTTCAGATAATCCACCCTCGGTCATTACGCGAGGCTGGATTATTAATTTTAGGAGGCCAAGCGCTCCTATTTGGCTCAGGCCTTCTTTCATACAATCGACCGCGGGCATAAATGTGCCGACAAGAAGCCTTGTTGTGGTGAAGGGCTTTTTAGGAAGAACGGTTACGGTGTTCCCTTTTGCTGTTAGAACAATTTTGTTCTCGAAGATATCAGCTTTAACTTCCATTTATGCACGGTGTCCTTTGTCCGTATAACGAATGAAATGGACTCCCTCTCCCTGGGTTGAAGTGCCACGCTTACCTGCAGGCTATGTTGGTAGGCAGTTGGAGGTGTCCAATGAACAATTACACCCTTGGCGTTGATCTCGCCAAATCCGTTTTCAGTATCTATGGCATTGATAAATATGGCAAGCCTGTGATTCGACGCTCGCTTAAACGATCACAACTGCTGCCCTTTATCGCGTCGCTGCCGCCTTCTGTAATCGGCCTGGAAGCTTGCTCCGGCGCTCACTGCTGGGCCCGACGGTTTCGTATCCTTGGTCACACGACACGCATTATGGCCCCCAAGTATGTGATTCCTTATCGTACCGGCGCCAAGAACGACCTGAACGATGCACAGGCTATTTGCGAAGCTGTTACGCGTCCAAAGACCCGATTCGTCCCGACCAAAAGCGAAGAGCAGCAAGCCATTCTGGCAACCCATAAGGTTCGCCAGGGCTGGGTTAAGGAGCAAACCGCACTGATCAATCAGATACGGGGCATTCTGACCGAGTTCGGAATCGTGTTACCGAAAAGCCGATGGACGATACAACGGGAGTTACCTCGCATTCTGGAAGACGCCGAAAACGACCTCCCGGACATTGTTCGGGCCCTGTTGAACGATTGCCATGATCATCTGCGCATTCTCAATCAACGGATTGATGACCTGGAGCAGTGCTTCGATATCTGTGCCAGAAACAACCCGCTGGTCGCCCTGCTCATGACCATACCGGGTGTCGGCGCCCAAACCGCCAGCGCTATCGTTGCGTCGGTCGGACGTGGACAGCAGTTCAAAAGTGGGCGTGACTTTACGGCCTGGTTAGGGATGGTGCCGCGCCAGTACACAACAGGAGGTAAGTCACGACTGGGTCGGATCACCAAACGGGGAGATAAGTACATTCGCACGTTGTTAATCCATGGGACGCGATCGGTATTGTCCCATGTTGCCGATAAAACCGACCGGCTGAGTCTGTGGAGTAAAGAACTGATTGCCCGACGAGGCTACAAGCGAGCAACCGTGGCGCTGGCGGCGAAAAATGCCAGAATCATCTGGGCGATGTTGAAAACAGGTGAAGAATATAAAACCTTCGCTGCCTGAAACAGCGAAGGTTAGCGGTTTACACACCGGGTCATTGCAAGGGCAATGAATGACGTAAGGCTCAGACCAGAACGGGAAAACCTGTTTACACTGGGGGCTTTAGAAGCCGTCTAACGAATGAGGACCCGTTCCCGCTAAATTCATCAGGGCCACGGCTGAAAGCCAATCAACAGGCCGAATGTAGAGCGGCAATCCGATCACCTTACGACTCAATTATAGCGCTTGTAAGACAAGGGGGAGTCCATGTAGTTCAATGTAAGCGGACGCCGGAGCGCCAGCGTAGGGTACAAAAAGCGTAGCTTTTTGCGTTCCGATTGACATGCTTGTTATGTGACGTCATCTACACTGAACTTCCTTTTTTGCGATTAATATCGACGGCCACTGGGACGGGGTACCGTAACTTCAATTCGTGACTGACAACACGAAAGTTAACCGAAAACCAAGCCCGTGACGCTGACTTCAAATCTGTGACGGAGTTTGGAAAGACAGCCCCACAAATGGAGCGAGGAGATAGCAGTCTTCCCTGTACCGCCATGTTGCACCCTGAATACTGCACTGTTGGTTGCAGGATAATCAAGGGCTAATCATCAAGGCACATAACGCCTCATTAACGGGCCGGAAAACCGCGTAGCGGTTTGGAGGTCCGAGCCCGAAGGGCTGAAGTTGAATGAATTGTTATATTTTTTTCACATTGCTATTGATGATATCGATTAGTTTTTTGTAGTTGGATATCTTTCTATATATTGGGAAATATTCACCATTTTTCATATGCAGCCTGACTCCCGTAGACCCAAGTACCCAATCAGGATCGACTTTTTTGTAACTAAAGACAGATGATGTCTTTAGAGAGGGGAACTCTTCTATAGAAACAATTTCTGACCAATGTATTTCAAATGGCTTCCCACGCTTGGATACTTTAATTCCTGAACCAAACAGCACGATGTCTTCATATAAATGTCTATGTGCCTTATCAATAAACCAATACCAGGCAGAAAGAAGGACCGACATGGCAAGTGTCACGGTAAACCTGTTGGTATCAATAGTTATGGATGCCACCAAATACCAGGTCATTAGGGCGACAAACA
The DNA here is from genome assembly GCA_965230185.1 of Motiliproteus sp. Lineage (GTDB taxonomy): Bacteria > Pseudomonadota > Gammaproteobacteria > Pseudomonadales > Balneatricaceae > Motiliproteus. The sequence goes on along the minus strand of OZ245995.1, from coordinate 3,948,650 downwards.
AACCGGCCCCCCAAAGAGCCCAATAGTTCTTGGCAAGCCAGCAATATTTGAAAGTGGAATCATTGTTCATAGGAAATATAACGCCGCCGTAACGGGCTGAAGCAGCTCAGCTGCGGAAGTCCGAGCCCAGCGACGCTGGGCTGGTCGTTAACGGCCTTGTTAAAGGTATCACTCTTCCGGTACAACGATGACGGATACACTGAATGGTACCTCCAATTCACTAAATATCTTGAGGCTGGTGTGAGGAATCTCGAACCCTGCATGGTCGCAACTACTGCGATAGCCACAAAAGATATCTACAGTCAGATTTCTCTTTAGGTCTTTGATAGCGTCGACGTTTGGCTTTACCGCTTCCCAGAGTGTGTCTAGATGCTTGTGAAGGTGCTCGTCCTCTGAAATGGGTGGTTCGTACATCCACATATCATGCGGGCGGGGCTTGGCTCGTTCAGAGCGCTTGTATCCCTTTTTATGCACATGGGTAGGTTGGACGCCTATCGCTTTGGTGATTTCTTCCAAGTCACCGATATCACCAAATATTCTTAGTGCTGCCGAGTAACAAAAGTAGTGGTCGTCTTCCATGATGCTCGCAGATACCTTTAACTTAAATTAGGGGACCTAATTGTCCTGTTTAAAGTGGACATTTAGGTCCATTAACAATTTTGATTTCATATAAATCAACAACCTGCTGTCAGGAAAGTGGACACATAGTTGTTGGGAGGCTCTGGTACAGCCAGTGCTGATGCATTGGTTACCGGCGGGAAATTCAGATACGCCATGACAGTGTTGGTCCCGGTGAGGCGCAGAGTCACAAGCGTCATTGGTTTATCCTTTTCCATATCAAATATCATCCTTCCAGGATGGCTACTCGCCAGTTCAGAGAGTTTCTGACTCAGCAGACAGTCGAAAAAGAATGTCTCAGCATTGACTTAAAATCAAGAAGTTGCCGGTATTCTTTTCCTGTACCGGTAAGTCCTGAAACTTATCTCTGGATAAGAAAATACCGTTGCCTGTACTGGCCAGCCCTTACGATCACCGGAAGTGCTGAACCAGGAGGGAATTGACCGGGGCACTAAGCAGCTGACTCATCCGCAGATAAACTTGTCCGATCTTCAGTGAGTCCCGGTGTGGCAGATAGGGGCGTTCCCAGGGTTTCGAGCTGATGCCGCTTGCATACAACGACGGGTCAACATTCAAGGTAGCCGACGATGTTGCCGTTGGCGGCCGGCTGCCGCACAGGGTCGAATTCAACGAGATCAGTGGCTGGAACTGGCTGGTACAATCATCAGTCGATGATTGTTCGGTAGTGCCTCAGATACTGCCCAGGCCCCTGCTGCTCAGCAAAAATCAGCTGAATACCGCCCGGGGCTGTTCATCGCTGGCGATAACCGGCACGATGCCGAGTCCGGGTCCTTCCGGCAGTCTCAGCTGGCCCTGCTTTACCGACAGACCATTGTCGGGATCATAGTGACCATCGATATAGGGAGCAGCTATCCAGCTGCCTTCAAACAGCTGTGGTTGAATGGTCGACCCGACCTGCAGGCAGGCCGAAGCGACCAGGTCTCCACCCCAGCTGTCATCGGAGGTTATCGGCAGACCGGCGGCGGCACAGACATCGCGGATGGTTCGCATCTGACTGATACCGCCGACACGGCTGAGCTTCATACCGAAGCCGTCTGCGGCCTTGTCAGCGATAGCACGCAGCAGGGTATTCAGATCTTCGATGACCTCATCCAGATACAGCGGGTGGCGGATATGGGGGCGTATCGCCAGGCACTGTTCGTAGGTCATGCAGGGCTGTTCCAGCACAAAACGCCGATCCCGGCAGGCCTGTGAAAGCTGAATCGCATCGCGACCTGTCAGGCCGCGATTGGCATCGACGGCCAGGGTCACCCCGGGCTGCAGGACCTCCGAGACTTTGTGGACGGCGGCGATATCCTCGGCCAGATCCCGGCCTCCCACCTTCAGTTGCAACCGTCGATACCCCTGTTGCTGTTTCTGGCGGGCGATCTCGGCGGCTCGGTCGGCGTCGGTCAGGCCGATAGCGTAGTAGGAGGGGATCTGCCCGGCGACGGCGCCGCCCAGCAGATCACTGATACGGGCACCGTAGACCTTGCCGGCAATATCCCAGAGCGCCATATCGATGGCCGATTTGGCGTCCCGATGCCCGCAAAGGGCCTGGTTCATCCGCTGATAAACCCGCTCGATCAGGAGCGGATTCTGGCCCAGCAGCCGAGGGGCGAGTTCTTCGAGCGCCGCTCTGACGCCTCCTGCATGCTGCGGCTGATAAGCAGGCCCCAGCGGGCAGCATTCACCATAGCCGACCACGCCGCTGTCGGTGGTCAGTCGCACCAGGGTGGAATCCAGCGAGGTCAGTTGCTGCAACGCCATCCGATAGGGCTCTCCCGCTATCGGCAGGATGCGCTGGTAAACAGCGATCTCGGTTATTTTCATGCCTGCTCTCCCGGCGGCACCAGCACCAGTTTGCCCACATAGCCCTTGGCCAGAAAGTCCTGCTGGGCCTGAGCGATCTCCCGCAATGGATACTCCGCGGCCACCAGCGGACGAATTTCACCGCGTTCGATATAGCGGACCAGATTCTCAAACACGGAGCGGGGCTGCCAGGTGCAGCCGAAGAAGCTCAGATCCTTCAGATACAGTGTGCGCACGTCCAGCTCCACAAGCGGACCGGCGATTGCCCCCGCCACCGCATATCGTCCCCCCGGCCGCAGCAGTTCCGGCAGCTCCTTCCAGCCCGGGCCGGCGACCAGGTCGATCACGACATCCACGGAATCCCGCCCCAGTTCCGCCAGCAGACTACGGTCGCGGACCAGCACCCGATCGGCGCCGAGCTCGCTGACGGCCTGCCGTTTTGCAGCGCCCGAGACTCCGATTACCTGAGCGCCCCGGCGTTTCGCCAGTTGTACCGCTGCCGCTCCGACGCCGCCGGATGCGCCGGTGATCAGCACTCTGTCCTCTGCCGTAACGCCGGCCCGTTCAATCATATTTTCCGCTGTGGAATAAGCGCAGGGGAAGGAAGCCAGCTCCACATCGCTGAGTGGGCTCTCTATTCTGAAAGCCTCATCAGAACGGGCACTGGCATACTGGGCAAAGCCGCCGTCGCACTCCGAGCCCCAGGTGATGCACTGCCAAGGCTGCTGTTCGCCCGAGAGTTGCTGCAGGTTGCGAACCAGCACCCGCTCGCCAATCCGATCGCGATCAACCGCCGAGCCGACGGCGACAATCTCTCCGCAACAGTCGGCACCCTGGATACGGGGAAAGGTCAGGGGAACGCCCGACCAACTGGCATCCGCCTCATGAACACTGTCGAACCCGGCCAGGCCGCCCGCTCCGGTATCAGTCTCAACCGCTTTCGAGTACCAGCCGGTGCGGGTGTTGATATCGGTGTTATTTACCGCAGAAGCCCCCACCCGTATCAGCACCTCGTCCGCCGCTGGCACCGGTACCGGCAGGTCGTCCCGATACTCCAGTTTGTCGATTCCGCCATGCCCCGTCAGAACGACTGCTGTCATGGTTTCGGGCAACTCTTTGTGCATTTCGTAACTCTCCTTGCAGTCTGATACTGCTCTGGAAGCGGTTGTTTACCCGCTTGACTCAGTCGGATCGGGCGCTGACTGCTAACTTAAGAAAATTGCAAACATCAATCAAACGAAATAACCTTAACAACCTGTTCAGTTTATCTGAATAATGGTTGTTTGCAGCTTAGCTTCTGACAGGACCTGTGAGTCAGGCCGTTCAGAAGAACAGCGAAGAGCGAAAAGAAGAAGAGGTTGAGTATGGACCCGTTACTGGATCTTGAACTGCTGCGCACCTTTGCCGCGGTCGTTGAGTACGGAGAACTGAAAAAGGCGGCGCAATCGGTCTGTCGCTCCCACGCTGCGGTCAGCATGCAGATGAAACGGCTTGAGCAGCAGCTGGATGTGCGGCTGATGGAACGCAGTAACCAGGGGATTCGACTGACCGAAGCGGGACAGACCCTGCTGGGCTATTCCGAACAGTTTATCCGCCTGAACAGAGAGACGCTGTCGGCGCTGGCCGAACGGGAGATCTGTGGTCGTATCAGCTTCGGTATTCCCACCGATTATGCTCAGGATTTTCTCGAATCCTTTATGCCGATCCTGATCAGGGAGCTGCCCAATCTTGAGGCCCGAGTTCACTGCGACCGCAGTCGAAACCTGCGCCGGCAGCTGGCGGCCGGTGAACTGGACGTGGCGATCGTCGCAGGAGAGCCTGACTCCGGTGATGAACAACTGCTGTGGACGGAACGGCTGATCTGGGCCGCTCCTGTCGGTGTCAGGCTGGAGGATCTGGATCCGTTGCCGGTGGCTCTGCATGAGGACAACTGTATCGTCCGGGACCTGGCCATCGACCAGCTGAAGCGGACCGGTATTCGTCACCGAAAAGTGTTTGGCAGCACGGTTCTGGACAATGTCGCGGCGGCGGTCAGGGCCGGGTTTGCGACGGCGCTGCTGCCAGAATCGCTGATCACGCCCGGCGAAATCCGCTCACTGTCGGAGCAGAGGCTGGCCAGCAACTCAATTCTCAGGATGAATATGATCTGTTCGTCACAGATGGAAGCGACTATGCGGGACAGGATCAGTGGTTGTTTACAGATGGCCGCCGGATCCGATCGAAGCGCGGGGCAGGGGGTGTAACCGCCCGATTCTTCAGTGTCCGGAATCGGCCGATGCGGCCCTGGCCGGTGGCTGTTGAGGTCGGTAGCGCTGCAGGTATTGCTCAAGCTGCTGTCGCTCCCGGTCGGTCACAAACAATCCCCGCTTGCTGCGCCGCCAGAGGATATCTTCGGTCGTTTGTGCCCACTCCCGTTCGATCAGATAGCGGACTTCCCGTTCATAGAGCCCGGCACCGAAGTCATGCCCCAGCTGCTGCTGACTGCCGGCATCGCCCAGGATCTCGGTGGACAGGGTGCCGTAACTGCGAATCAGCCGCTGCAGCAGATCTTCCGCCAGCCAGGGGTAGCGCCGGCGATAATCGTCGGCCAGTTCTGAAGGCGTGCTGAAGTCTCCTCCCGGCAGCGGGGTGGTGATCGTCTGGCAGGGACCCATGGCCGGAAAGTAACGGCTCAGCTGCGCCAGCGCCGCTTCGGCCAGCACCCGGTAGGTGGTTATCTTGCCGCCGAATACCGAAAGCAGCGGCGCTTGTCCGTCACCGTCATTCAGCTCCAGACGGTAATCCCGACCCAGCGCCTGGGGCGGTTTATCCGGCTCATCCACTAACGGGCGTACCCCGGCAAAGCTGTAGAGGATACTGGCCCGGCTCAGGCCGCGTCTGAAATAGCGGTTGCAGGCTGCCAGCAGGTAATCGGTCTCGGTTTCGGAGATGGCCGCTGCCCCGGGATCGCCCTGATGCTCGATGTCGGTGGTGCCGATCAGCGAAAACTGTTCCTCGAACGGCAGCACAAAGATGATGCGGCGATCTGTATTCTGCAGAATCCAGGCGCGGGAGCTGTCGTCGATGCGTGGAACCACGATATGACTGCCCTTAACGGTGCGGATCCGGGCCGGTGATGACTGGCCGTCGATATGCCCGAAGGTCTCGCCGACCCAGGGGCCAGTGGCGTTGACCAGCGCTCGACAGCTGACCTGCTCGGTCTTCGGCTCATCGCCCCGGCAAAGATCCACCTGCCAGCAGTCCTCCCTGCGGCGGGCACCGACCACCCGGCAGCGGGGGCTGATGGTGGCGCCCCGCTGCCGGGCCGCCAGGGCGTTGAGGATGACCAGCCTGGCATCATCGACCCAGGCGTCGGAGTACTCGAAACCGCGCACATACCGGGGCTGCAGCGGACCGTCCGGGGCGAAGCGTACGGCACCGGAATTCGGCAGGCTGGAAACGCCGCTGAGGTGATCGTAAAGAAACAGGCCGGCGCGGATCATCCAGGCCGGCCGCAGCTGTGGACAGTGGGGCAGGCAGAAGCGTAACGGCCAGATGATATGGGGAGCGATACGCAGCAGAATCTCCCGCTCATGGAGCGCTTTGCGGACCAGACCGAACTCCCGATACTCCAGATATCGCAGCCCGCCATGGATCAGTTTGCTGCTGCGGGATGAGGTTGCGGAGCCGAGATCGCCCATCTCACAGAGTCTGACCCTTAAACCGCGTCCGGCGGCGTCGGCGGCAATCCCGACACCGTTGATACCGCCACCGATAATCAGCAGGTCATAGTCGCAGGGACTGTTGGGCAAAGGCTGTTGCTCCTCTGGCGTGTCGGCCGGTCTGATTTGCTTATTGATTAACAGATAGCCGTTAACTGCAGGAATAACAATTTACAGGCTTTCTGTCGAAGACAGGATCAGGGGCAGAATTTGCCGTGCTGTCAGTCTTCGCCGTTACGGTAGGGGCGGAACAGGCGCTCAAGGGTGCCGTCGGCCTGCATCTCGCTGATGGCCTGGTTCAGGATCGGCAGTCGACTGCGTTGCTGTGGATGAATGCGCAGCATGATCTCGACCCGGGCGGTGATATTGCCACTGGTAAACTGACGATAATCCGAGTGGCGGGAGCGCCAGTACTGGTAGACCACATCGTCCACGAAAATCTGATCGACCCGGCGACGTCTCAGCAATTCGAACAGCTGCGGTTCATCGGTCACATCCAGACGCGCGATCCGGCCGCTGGCAAAGGCCTGCATATAGCCGGGGTAGTTGTAGCCGCGGATGGTGCCGATCAGTTTACCGGCAAGGTCGGTGGCGCCGTTGACGGGAATCTGTTTGCCGGGGTGGAAGACGATAATCTGATTCAGCACTCCGAACGGAACACTGTAGAGCCCCGGCTCCGAAGAGTTCTGTCGCCAGGCGGGATTGATCCCCGGCTCAATATCCAGATCGCCCTGCTCAAACATCCGCTTCAGGCGAGCGCTGGGGTAATAGCGGGTCTCAAATTCGAGCCCGGTCCGGTGGCTGATTTCGGCCAGCAGCTGCCTGAAAATACCCCCGTCCGGCTGTTGCTGATTCATCAGCGGTGGTGCGTTATAAAACCCCACTCGAAATGGCTCGGCCGGGAGCTGTGCTGCCGACAGCGCAATCAGCAGGCTGGTCAGTATGGTCAGAATGGTCGTGAATGTTCTACGCATCGGCAAGGACCCGGCAGACAGGGACGGACAGGACCAGATAACGGCATCGTGATGTCATTATTGCTCAGTCGGCCTGGATATTCAGGAGATCGCTCTCTTCCGGCCGTACCGGCAGGCAGTGTAGCCGGGTGGGATGACAGCTATGTGAACTGCTGGGAGGGCAGAATGAAAGTGACCGCGGACTGAACGGATCGGGGTTAGTGAGCGCGAGCAGCAGGGCAACCGTGCCAGCCGGATAGCAGGGCTCAGAGCATCAGCCGGACCGCGGCGGCGATCAGCGTCGCCAGCAGGATGTTGAGGAAGATGCCGGCACGCATCATCTGACGCTGGGGCAGAAAGCCGGAGCCGAAGACGATGGCGTTGGGGGGCGTTGCTACCGGCAGCATAAAGGCGCAGGAGGCCGCCACGGCGATCATCACCGCCAGTACCTGCGGAGGCAGCGACATCGCTTCCGCTACCGAAATAAAGATCGGAATCAGCAGGGCGCTGCTTGCCGTGTTGCTGGCAATTTCGGTCAGCATGACAACGAACAGGCAGACCGCCAGCAGAAACAGCAACAACGGCGCCCCGGCCAGCTGCAGCGTAATAAGCTCGGCCAGATAGATGCTGGTGCCGGTGGCTTTCAGCACCGCGGAGAGGGTCAGTCCTCCGCCGAACAGCAACAGCACGCCCCAGTCGGCGGATTGTTCAATGGTTTTCCAGCTCACCAGTTTCATGGCGCAGAGCAGGATCAGCGCCAGTATGGCGATCTGGGAATCCAGACCGCCGTCGATACCGAGCAGGGCCCCCAGTGATCTGCTGCTCAGCCAGCCGCAGACGGTCAGCAGGAAAACCGCGAGGGTCAGCCGCTGAGAAAGATTCAGTGATGACGGCTGGTGGCTGATGGTCAGCATCTGCGACAGATCGGGACGCAGCAGCAACCAGAGTGTGATAACCATCAGCGGCAGCATCAGCAGCACAACAGGGATGCCGAAACTCAGCCACTCGGCGAAACTGATGCCGGTCGCTGCCGCAGCGATAGCATTGGGGGGGCTGCCCACCAGAGTGCCGATGCCGCCGATATTGGCGCTGTAGGCGGTTCCCAGCAGCAGGAACCACCAGGTGCGGCGATTCTCCTTGTAGGGGATATCCTCCAGCAGGCCCAGAACCAGCGGCAGCATCATGGCGGTGGTGGCGGTGTTGGAGATCCACATCGACAGCAGGGCGGCACAGCCGAACAGCATCAGCGAGGCTCGCTGCAGCCGTCCGCCGGCCAGACGCAGCAGGTGGCCGGCAATCAGGCTGTCGAGCCGCTGTTGCCGCAATGCCGCCGCCAGCGCAAAGCCGCCGAGAAACAGAAAGATGATCGGATTGGCAAATTCCGTCAGCGCCTCCCTGACCGAAAAGACACCGCCGATAACCGCCAGTGACGGAACCAGCAGGGCGGTGACGGTGATATGAAAGGTTTCGGTGATCCACAACAGGGCGATCAGAGAGAGAATGGCGAGGCCGGTTCGCAGGTCGCTGTCCAGCGGCAGCCCCAGATAGAGCGCCGCGGCAATCGCCACTGCAGCGAGCAGGGTAACCCCTGATTTCATAATCGCAGCTCCATGTGCCGATGCCCTTAATCCACAGCTCTCTGTCAGCTTGCTCAGATCAGGCCCGTCTGCAGGCCTGATTTAATAGTGTAGGGCCGTCAGCAAAGATTGCCGTGCAACGTCGTCGCTGAAATTGATGCCGGTCAGTTAGGGACCAGCCATCGTAGCAGCGGGGTTCTGCTCAGCAGCCATGACAGTAGCAGCGAACCGGCCACCACCAGCAGGGTCAGCAACGGGATAGCGACCAGATTGTGGCCGAACAGCTCGTAGATTCCGTTTTCGAGATTGCGGACCGGGATCAGCAGCAGCGGGTGGAGCAGGTAGATACCGAGGCTGTGGCAGGAGATGAACAACGTCAGTTGCCGTATCCGTCCACGAAGTCGGTTCCCCTGCGTCTGGAGTACCACAAACAGCATGCCTGCCACTAACAGGGTATTGAGGCCCTTATAGCCCATAAAGCGAATGCTGTATTCGCCGCCGCTGGCGGTCAGCCACCAGCTGCCAAAAAAACCGGCGGCCAGTGACAGCAGACCGGCGAGAACCCAGAGCCGCAGCTGTCGTCGGTTATCGCGGTTAAACAGGTACCAGCCCAGCAGCAGGTAGCCGCTGTAGAGCAGCAGATCCGGAACCGGCGACGAGCCGGACGCCAGCAGGTCCCACAGTGTCAGGGCGGACCAGGACAGCAGCACAGGAAGTATAAGTCCGCGTCGCAGCCGTTCCCGCAGTGGCAGCAACAGCGGAATCACAAAATAGAGGGGGATGAAGTCGTAGAAGAACCACAGATGATACCAGGCCGGCTGGCGATTCAGTGACAGCAGCGCCTGCCAGGGATCATCGCCGACGCCGCGGATGGCCAGATAGATCAGCGACCAGCCGGCAAAGGGGATGACCGTTCGCAGCAGCCGCCGGCGGACATAGTGTTCGGGATCGAAGGGACGGGGATCGGACAGCAACAGGGCGCCGGTGATCATCATAAATATCGGTACCGCCCAGCGTGCCTGGCTATTGGCCGCAATTGCCGCCAGCCACTGGGAATCAGGAATCAGACCCCAGAGTTCACGAAAGGGGCCGGCCACATGAATAGCGACCACCGCGATTGAAGCCAGACAGCGTAACAGGTGCAGATAGAACACCGAATCCCGGGTGCCGGAACCCCCCGTCGGGTTTTCTGCTGAGGTCTGCTGTACCGGCAGATCGGCAGCCGCAGATTGCTGAAGATCCGACCGCAACTGCAAAAAACGGTGATTCAGCGGATCTGCGGATGGCGGTGTTCTGTTCATCAAATTCCGGTCGGGATTATCGGGCGGTTCTGGCGCAGGCTGTGGGTATGGTTATTCTGCCGTGGGAGACGGTGGTTCGTCGAACGAAAATTACGCCGCAAACTCTTGACAGCATCGTCGGATAACTGCTTATGCACAACCGGCAGTCGCTGCTTCCGGGCCGGAGAATAGCGGTGTAAATTTCTCGGAAAAAGTCTGATGCCAGATCTTGATATTTTTAAGATATTGAAATTAAAGAATAAAAATATAATTGTGCTTAAATCATAACCAGGATGCTGAAAGCCGCACAGTTCCTGTAATCAGGCCGCTTACTCAGCTTTCTTCCACAAAGATATCCACAGAAGCTGTTGATATGCACAGGGCCACGAATAATCCGTGCCGGCTCCGGTCAGGCTGTGACCGGAATGTAATTCTGCCCCCTGCAGCGGGACTGATCGGGACTGGTGCAACAGACATGGAAATCGCAGAAATCTCTTCTACACTGTGATTGCCGGTTTCATTCTGCGGTGCAGAAATGTGTTGGTAATCTGAAGCCGGCGACCAGACCGGGTGGCTGCTTACGGAGCGGGCAGCGCATGGTTGTAATCCCCGGGCAGACAAGCGATTCAAATAACCCGAACTCAGTGCGAGCAGACAAGGACAGAATCATGAAACAGAAACAGTCCAGCGGTTGGGAATCATTGATGCAGCCGATGATTGATATTGCTGAGATAAACCGAAAAACAATACAGCAGTTTGCAAAGCTGCAGGGCGACTATATGAGCTGGGCGCTGGAGGCGAACCTGAAGCAGTTTAAGGCGCTGGCGGAAACCGAAGATATGAAGAGTGCGGTGGAGAAACAGTTGAAGTTTATGAAAGAGCTGGATTCACGCTGGTGCGATACCGCCGAACAGGAGATTGCCACGGCACGGGACGCCCAGCACTCCATCAACAACATGCTGGAAGAGAGCTATCTGCGCAGCTCGGACTTTTTCGAGCAGTTCAGCCCGAGCCCTGATAAAACCAGTCATTGAGCTGAAACCACCGTGTTTCCCCGGAGAAACACGGTGGTTCCTTCTAGTGGGCCCTTTTGCATTCACTCCTTCTCCTCTCTCTTCTGCTCATGTTTTCCGTTTTCCGGTGTGTTACGCCTGTGGCTAATGGCACCCTGCGCCCCTGGTCCATTTACACACGGAAGGGTGGATAAGTCAGCGACTGCAATCAGCACAGAACCATCAGCCGGCACCAGATCCCCTCTGCCAGCGCCGAGCCCCGCCGGCTGAAGCGGGATTGAGCAAGCGCTTGTCTGAGGCCACAGGCCGAGTTCGCGCAGCGCCCGCTTCCGGTGAGGAGTGAGGGCAGCCGAAGGCCGGTGGCATTGGGCGGGTTCTCTTTGCTTCCGTTTCTCTGAACCGCTTCAGAGAAATGAAGGCGCCCGGGTGGGCGCAACCGGTGCTGTCAGCCTCTCACAGAAATTCAGGAGTTATCCTGACCTGTCGAGTTTATTGATATTTCCCTTTTGCCCGACGGCGAGCGAAGGGAACCTGCGAATAAGTCCCTTGCGCCTCTGATCGCCCAGAAGGGCGGGCTCTGGAACGGCTATCTGCATTGTCAGACAGCTTGAAAATGTCCAGACAATTCACCGCGCAGTCTTTCGCGCATCTGGTCATTCTATAGCCCGCAGAGAACACTCTGGACTTATTCGTAGGTTCCTGAGGCCTTTGGGCTGCTCCAGAGTAACCCGAACACCGCCCGTAGGGTGTCAATAGCCGAAGGCGTTTTGCACCCGTTTCCAACGTACCAACACCCCGTGCATTACGCCTGCGGTTAACGGCACTCTGCGCCCCTGGTCCATTTACCATGCACGGAAGGGTGGATAAGTCAGCGACTGCAATCCGCACAGAACCATCAGCCGGCACCAGATCCCCTCTGCCAGCGCCGGGCCCCGCAGGCTGAAGCGGGAGTGAGCAAGCGCTTGTCTGAGGCCGCACAGGCCGAGTTCGCGCAGCGCCCGCTTCAGGTGAGGAGTGAGGGCAGCCGAAGGCCGGTGGCATGGGGCGGGTTCTCTTTGTTTCCGTTTCTCTGAACCGCTTCAGAGAAATGAAGGCGCCCGAGTGGGCGCAACTGGTGCTGTCAGCCTCTCACAGAAATTCAGGAGTTATCCTGACCTGTCGAGTTTACTGATATTTCCCTTTCGTCCTGGCAGCGAGCTAAGGCCTTTGGGCTGCGCCAGAGTAACCCGAACACCGCCCGTAGGGTGTCAATAGCCGAAGGCTTATTGTACCAGCTTCCAATGCACCAACACCCCGTGCGTTAGGCCTGCGGTTAACGGCACTCTACGTCCATGGTCCATTTACCATGCACGGAAGGATGGATAAGTCAGCGACTGCAATCAGCACAGAACCATCAGCCGGCACCAGATCCCCTCTGCCAGCGCCGAGCCCCGCCGGCTGAAGCGGGATTGAGCAAGCGCTTGTCTGAGGCCACAGGCCGAGTTCGCGCAGCGCCCGCTTCAGGTGAGGAGTGAGGGTAGCCGAAGGCCGGTGGCATTGGGCGGGTTCTCTTTGCTTCCGTTTCTCTGAACCGCTTCAGAGAAATGAAGGCGCCCGAGTGGGCGCAACTGGTGCTGTCAGCCTCTCACAGAAATTCAGGAGTTATCCTGACCTGTCGAGTTTATTGATATTTCCCCTTTGCTCTGATAGTCCCGAAGGGCGGGCTCTGGAACGGCTATCTGCATTGTCAGACAGCTTGAAAATGTCCAGACAATTCACTGCGCAGTCTTTCGCGCATCTGGTCATTCTATAGCCCGCAGAGAACACACTGGACTTATTCGCAGGTTCCTGAGGCCTTTGGGCTGCGCCAGAGCAACCCGAACACCGCCCGTAGGGTGTCAATAGCCGAAGGCTTATTGCACCAGCTTCCAATGCACCAACACCCCGTGCGTTAGGCCTGCGGTTACCGCACCCTGCACTCTGTGGCGTAGCAGCAATCCCGCCGTTGTCAAAAAAATAGCTGAAAAAGAGTTGACAGCACTGGTCAAACTGAGCTTATGCACAAGCCGGGAATCGCCGGGCAGGGAGCTGTCAGTGACTGCCCTGATTAATCATGACTATTTTTTCGGAATCGGTTGTAATTTATATCTTGTTGTTAAATAAAGATATTTTTAAGAGAGTGTATAAAGAGTGCGCAATCCGCTGCAACACCCGTAGTTTCCCGCGTCGGGGGGCTTACCCAGATTTTTTCCACGAAGATATCCACAGGGTCTGTTAATAGTCTCCGGGTTCATCGGAGACTCAGTCACCGGGGATACAGATCTCGAACAGCCCCTGCGACTGATCGGCGGCACGGGCCAGTTCACGCCTCAGCAGCTCGGTAAACTCCACCGCCAGCCGTGAGCGTGAGCGGGTGGCCGGATAGATGATGTTGTAGCGAAAACTGATGCCCGGTTCGAAACGCTTAGCCACCAGTCCCTGGGGAACAAATTGCAGCGCGGTCATCGGGTCCACCAGCGATACGCCGGTGCCGGCCAGTACGAACGAGCAGGCGACGTGGGAGACCTGAGTATCGAACATCAGCTGGCGGCTGACCCGGGCCTGTTCAAACACCTCGTCCACCTTGTAGCGCACACTCTGCTCGGTGCCGAGGGAGACGAACATTTCATCCTGCAGGTCCTGCGGCCGGATGCAGTCCCGCTCGGCTAAGGGATGACCCGGAGGCAGGATACAGACCAGCTGACTTTCCGACAGTGGCTGCACTTCGATGGCCGGGTCCGAGACGCTGATGGCCGAGATACCGATATCGAAATGCTGGGTCGAGATCCAGTCCGCCACCTGCTGAGAGCTGCGCACCTGCAGAGTGACGGCGACCCCTTTATGGTCGCGCATAAAGTCGTGTACCACCCGGGGCATAAAGCCCTGGGCCAGTGCCGGCATCGATACGATCCGCAGGGTGCCGCGGTGGAAGCTGCGTAGCTCTTCGGCGGTACGGGCCAGCTTCTCGATACCGACAAAGGACTTCTCCACCTCCTCGAACAGAATCATCGCCTCGGGAGTCGGCAGCAGCCGCTTCTTGTGACGCTCGAACAACGGCACCTGCACCGCCTCCTCAAAGTCCGCCAGCAGTCGGCTGACTGCCGGCTGCGAGATAAAGAGGATCTCCGCGGCACCGGTAGTGGTGCCGGCGATCATCACTGCCCGAAAGGCCTCGACCTGACGAAAACTGAGACTGGCCATTTTTCTGCTCCTGACGCTGCAAGCTGCCTGTGTTAACGATGTTTATAACATCATGTTATCAAGTGCTGAAAATAAACGATTTGATGTTATTTGGTCAAAGAATCACCATGATCCGCAACCCGAGAAGATTCAGTCCGGGCCTGTGAATAACCGTTCTGCGGTGTCCGCGGACCGGTCCGACAGAATAAGAGAAACATTATGGAAACCTTCTTCAGGTATGCCCTGACGCTGCTGATCAGTACCGTGGCCGGCTTTCAGTTCGTTCAGGTAATCACCCGCTATGTATTCGAGACCCCGGTGATGGGACTGGAGGAGGTGGCGGTGATTCCCACCCTCTGGCTCTACATCCTCGGCGCCATTAACGCCTCCCGGGAAAACACTCAGATCCGCGCCAACGTGCTGGAGATCTTCCTGGATACCGAGCGGGCCCGCCATGTGCTGCTGGTGATCTCCGAATCCCTCAGTCTGATCATATCGATCTGGCTGACCAGCTGGGCCTGGGACTATCTGACCTACGCCTGGCGGGTCTGGAAGCAGACCCCCACGTTGTATCTGCCCACTTTTACCTACGACTGCGCGCTCTTCACCGGTCTGAGTCTGATGACCGTTTATGTGGCCTGGCATCTGGTGGGGCATGTGCGTTTTCTGATCCGGGGCGGCAGGGCCGCGGAGCAGACGCTGGATCACGATTTCCCCGACACCGCCGAGCTGGCCGAGTTCCAGATTCTGGAGCCGGCCGCTCAGGCTTCATCCCCGTCTTCCGTTAAGCAGGAGGGTTAATCCCATGGTTGAGATCGCAATCCTCGGTTTCGTTGTCCTGATCTTTCTGCTCACCCTGGGGGTACCGCTGCCTTACTGTTTCGGCGCCGGCCTGATGGTGATGACCCTGGTCGGCGATGCCACCATGAAAGGCATGATGGTGTGGGGCTTCAGTCAGCTCACCAACCCGGTGCTGCTGGCGCTGCCGCTGTTCGTGTTCGCCGGCACCATTATGAGCGTCAGCGGCATCGCCGGCAGTCTGCTCAATTTCGTTAACGTCTTCGTCGGCCGCATTCGCGGTGGACTCGGAGTAGTGGCCTCGGTGAGCTGCGCCATTATCGGCGCCATCTCCGGCAGCGGCCTGACCGGCATCGCCGCCATCGGCCCGCTGCTGATCCCGGAGATGGAGAAGAAGGGCTATCCGCGCCCCTACGCCACCGCGCTGGTGGCCAACTCTTCGATTCTCGGTCTGCTGATTCCCCCCAGCGTTACCATGATCGTCTACGGCTGGGTCACCGAAACCTCGATTCTGGCCTGTTTCCTCGCCACCCTGGGGCCGGGGCTGTTGATCACCTTTAACTTCGCGGCGATCAATATGTTTGTGTCGCGAAAATTCCCGCTGGTGCTGGACGAGCCGATGGAATTCAGAGCCATCATGAAGGAGGCCTCCACCCGCACCTTCAGCGCGGTGCCGGCTCTGCTGATGCCGGTGATCATCCTCGGCGGTATCTACGGCGGCATCATGACTCCGACCGAAGCCGCGGCGGTAGCGGTGATCTACGCACTGCCGGTGGGCTTCATGATCTACAAGGGGCTGACCTGGAAGAGCTTCCTCGAGTCCGGTAAGGAGTCGGCGACGGCGGTGGGGTCGATCCTGATCATGATTCTGTTCAGCCTGATGCTCAGCCAGATCTATGTGATGGAGGATATTCCCCAGGCACTGGTAGAGAAGATCTTCGAGATCACCACCGACAAGACGGTGCTGCTGATACTGGTGAACCTGTTCCTGTTCGGGATCGGCATGATCGTCAACGACATCACCGCCATCATCCTCACCGCCCCGTTGCTGCTGCCGCTGATGGCCGCCATCGGTGTGGGACCGGTACAGTTCGCCGCCATTATCGGCGTCAACACCGCCATGGGTGGGGTGACACCGCCCTACGCCAGCATTCTCTATCTGGGGGCTCGTATTGGTCAGGTGAAATTCACCGATGTGGTGAAGCCGGCGATGATGCTGATCCTGTTCGGCTATGTGCCGGTGGTATTCCTGGTCTCGTTGTGGCCGGACCTGTCGGAATACATCCCCCGGATCTTCGGCTACTGATCGGTTCCGATTCAACCCGCTGCTGCGACAGAGTGCAGCAGCGACAACCTCAAAACTACGTACAACCAACAAAAACAAACGCCTGATCCTTTAAGGAGAAAAAAGCATGAGCGTATCAGCCCGGAAATCCACGTTTCGAAAACTGGCCCTGGCCCTGTCACTGTCCCTGTCCGCCGTCGGTGTGGCAGAAGCGGCGACCCTGAAACTGTCACATGTCCGCCCTCAGGGCACGGCCATCGACAATGACGCGCGCTGGTTCGCCGACAGCGTCAAAGAGGCCACCGACGGCAGGCTGAAGGTGAAAATCTATGCCGCCAACGCCCTCGGTGACTACACCGTGGTGCAGGAGCGGGTCTCCATGGGGGCGGTGGATATGGCGGTGCAGCCGCCGGCATCCGGCATCGACAAGCGTTTTCAGATCATCTACATGCCCTACATGGTGAAGGACTGGGAAGACGCCCGTAAGGTCTTTGCGCCGGGCTCGGCCATGCGCAACACCGTCGCTGATCTGTACGCGAAGCAGGACATTAAAGTGCTGGGCGCCTGGCCCGTCTACTTTGGCGGTATCGCCCTCAACAAGCAGGTGGACGGCGCCGCGGATGCCAACCTCGATAAGGGGGTGAAGGTGCGTGTTCCGCCGATCAAGACCTTCCAGCTGCTGGCGGATAACACCGGCTATATCGGTTCTCCGCTGCCGTTCTCCGAGGCCTTTACCGCCGTTCAGACCGGTGTGGTCGATGGTGTGATCGGCTCCGGCGCCGAGGGCTACTACGCCTCCTTCCGCGATGTCACCAAGTCCTATGTACCGCTCAACACCCATTTTGAGATCTGGTTCCTGGTGATCAACAACGAACGTTTCAACGACCTTAAGCCGGAGCAGCAGAAGGCGCTCAGTGCTGTGGCGCTGGAGTTCGAAAACCGTCGCTGGGTCAGCGCCCAACAGGATCAGAGCGCTAATGAGCAGCGTCTGGCCGATGCCGGTGCCGCTATCGTCGATGTTTCCGCCGACCAGATCGCCGCTACCGCTGAGAAGGTTCGCGCCAACGTCTGGCCTGAGATTATCGATGATCTGGGTCGTGACTGGGCCGAAACCGTACTGAAGGATATCTCCGCCAACTGAGTGGCATCCCCGCACAACCGGGCGACCATCCGGATCCGCTCGGTTGTTGCGGTTAGCAAGTAATCATCCGGGTTCGGCATCGCAGCGCGATTGCCGGACCGATCACCAGAGGAAAACGACCATGGCGGCAGGGGGAACTGCAGACCATAGCGAGGCCGATGTTGCTGTAATCGGTGGCGGCCTGGTGGGACTGGCCATAGCGACCGGACTGATCGAAAAAAAACTGAAGGTGGCGGTCTTCGATGAGGGCGACCAGGCCTTCCGGGCCTCCAGGGGCAACTTCGGTCTGGTCTGGGTGCAGGGCAAGGGTGATACCTGCCCGGAGTACGCCAGGCTGTCACGTCTGTCGGCGAAACTCTGGCCGCAACTGGCGGCTCAGTTACAGGACAGTACCGGCATCGATGTTCAGCTGCAGCAACGGGGTGGTCTGTTTTTCTGTCTCACCGAAACGGAGCTGCAGGCCCGCATCGAAATGCTGGAGGGGATGCGTCGTGACCAGAACGGCGACTATCCCTTCGAAGTACTGGATCACGCAGCCCTGAAGGAAAGGCTGCCGGCCATCGGTCCGACGGTGGCCGGTGCCACTTTCGGGCCACTGGATGGCCACGTTAACCCGCTGCTGATGATGCGGGCGCTGGCGGAAAACTTTCTGGCCCGCGGCGGTCGGCTGATTAATGGCGGTCCTGTGAAGAGGCTGTCCGGCAACGCTGATGGTAGCGGATTCAGCATTGAATCCGGTGGCCGCAGCTGGCAGGCCGGCAAGGTGGTGCTGGCGGCCGGCCTGGGTAACAGACAACTGGCGCCGCAGGTGGGGCTGCAGGCGCCGGTGGAACCCAACCGCGGTCAGGTGCTGGTGGCGGAGCGCGTCAGTCCCTTCCTGGACTATCCCACTTCCCATATTCGCCAGACGGTCGAAGGTACGGTTCAGTGCGGCGACTCCAAAGAGGATGTCGGGTTCGACACCGGAACCAGCACTGGGGTGATGGCGGAGATCGCCCGCCGGGCGGTCACTCTGTTTCCGTTGCTGGAGCAGGTTCAGCTGGTCCGTGCCTGGGGCGCGTTACGGATCATGACGCCGGACGGCTATCCGATCTATCAGCAGTCTGAATCCCATCCCGGCGCCCATCTGGTGACCTGTCACAGCGGCGTCACCCTGGCAGCAGCCCATGCCGGTCCGGTCGCCGACTGGGTGGCGGGCGAAGGTTTTAATCTGGATTTCCCGATGGAGGTATTCCATGCCACAAGATTCCACCTTTAAGCGCCTGGAGCTGAGGCCCCGGGAAACCGTAGAGCTGTGGCTGGACGGCGAGCCGGTTCAGGCCCGTGTCGGTGACAGCGCCGCCGCGGTAGTGCTGGCGCAGGGGATGACGCCTTCACGTAGCACCACGGTATCCGGTGCACCGCGTGCGCCCTACTGCATGATGGGGGTGTGCTTCGAGTGTCTGCTGGAGATCGATGGTGTTGCCAACCGCCAGGGCTGTATGACGCCGGTTCGTGACGGCATGCGGATCAACCGTCAGCAGGGTGTCCGTTCCTCCGGTGCCGTCCCCGGTATAACAACCACGGGTCCTGTGGTGGAAACCATCGAGCCGAAAACCCTGTCATCGAATCTGAATGAAGACAGTCCGGCGGAGAAAGCCTCATGAACAGTCGCTATGACCTGATCGTTATTGGTGCCGGCCCCGCCGGTATGGCGGCCGCTACCCGGGCTTCGGTATCCGGATTATCGGTGGCCCTGTTCGACGAGCAGGCGGCCCCCGGTGGTCAGATCTACCGTTCAGTGGCGCTGCCGGCGCTGGCGGACGAAAAGATTCTCGGTCCGGATTACCATTACGGTGCCGGACTGGTAAAGGAGTTCAGCGAGGCCCGGCTGGATTACTACCATAGTGCCACTGTCTGGGACATTGCTAAAGATAACCGGCTGAGCGTCTCGCTGGCCGGTCAGAGCCGGCAGTTTCAGGCCCGCAGTGTTCTGTTGGCCACCGGCGCTCAGGAGCGACCAGTGCCTTTCCCAGGCTGGACACTGCCGGGGGTTATGACCTGCGGCGCCGCCCAGATTCTGCTGAAAAGCAGCGGCCTGAGCCCCGCGACGCCACTGGTGCTGGCCGGCAGCGGCCCGCTGTTGTTGCTGATCGCCTGTCAGTTGCAGCGGGCGGGGGTGGAGATCGCCGCGGTGCTGGAGACCACTCCGCGCCGGAATTATTCCCGGGCGCTCGGATCGCTCACCGGGGCACTGCGGGGCTGGCGCTATCTGCTGAAAGGTATGGGCCTGCTGGCGGAACTGAAGCGGGCGGGTATCAGCCACCTGCAGGGAGTGTCGGAACTGCGGGCAGAAGCCGGCGCAGAGGGTTGCCTGGCCTCGCTGAGCTTCAGCCATAAAGGCCGGCAACAGCATATCGACTGCCGTTCGCTGCTGGTACATCAGGGCGTGGTGCCCAACGTA
This sequence comes from Motiliproteus sp., assembly GCA_965230185.1. Lineage (GTDB taxonomy): Bacteria > Pseudomonadota > Gammaproteobacteria > Pseudomonadales > Balneatricaceae > Motiliproteus. The sequence continues at coordinate 3,928,831 of OZ245995.1, read as the reverse complement.
CAACTGAGCCGTGCCATGGGGCTGGAGCATCGCTGGAATGAAGATCAGCAGTGCTGGCATCCGGTGACCGACTGCTGGGGCGAAAGCAGTCGCGCCGGTGTCTTCGTAGCCGGTGATTCCGCCGGTATTGGTGGCGCTCTGGCGGCGGAACAGCAGGGCAGGCTGGCAGCCATCCACATCGCCCGTCTGCTGCAGACTCTGAGTCCTGACCAGCAGGAGCAGCAGGCACAGCCGTTGCGACGTGAGATCGCACAGCAGCTGGCGGTCCGGCCCTTTCTGGACCGGCTCTATCGACCGGCTCAGGAGTTCCTCAGCCCGGCGGACGAGACCATTGTCTGCCGTTGTGAAGAGGTCAGCGCGGGCCAGATCCGAGGGTTTGCCCGGGCCGGCTGCGCCGGTCCTAATCAGGCTAAAGCGTTTGGTCGCGCCGGGATGGGCCCCTGCCAGGGGCGACAGTGCGGGTTGACGGTCAATCAGATCATGGCCGAAGAGCTGCAGCGGAGTCACGAGGCGGTCGGCTACTACAATATCCGTTCTCCCATCAAGCCCATGACCATCGGTGAGCTGGCTACACTGACCGAGGGTGACAACTGATTTCTTTCCACCCCGCAGGATTTTCAGGAGCTGCTATGAGTATTAAGCGCTATGAGACCGGCCCGCGTATGAGCCGGATCGTCATTCACAACAACACCGTCTATCTCTGCGGCCAGGTGGCCGAAGATCGTAGTGCCGGGATTGCCGACCAGACCCGCACCATGCTGGACAAGGTGGAAACCCTGCTGCAGTCGGTGGGCAGCAGCCGGCAACAGATTTTGTCAGCCACTATCTACCTCAAAGACATGGCGCTGTTTGCCGGGATGAACAGCGTCTGGGACAGCTGGGTGCCGGAGGGATTCGCCCCGGCCAGGGCCTGTGTGCAGGCCAGCATGGCCAGCCCGGAGCTGTTGGTGGAGATCTCTGTCATTGCGGCGGTCGCCGAGCAGCCAGCATCTGTGGTCTGAGGAGCCGCCGGTTCAGCCGGTCGGGGGCAGAGGCTTCTGGTGCCTGGCCTCGGGCAGCCGCTGAAACAAAAGCTCTTAACCAGCCCTCTTTGTCGATTGCACGGCCATTTTCTGCCGGAACAGTATGGTTCCGATGACCGTTTCATGGGACGGACGAAAGTATCGTGAACCGATCCCGTCTCTGAAGTCTGTTGTCCGCACCCTGCTGCGCCTCTGTCGGCGGAGGTCGTCTGCATCTTTGTCGCTGCTCAGCGTCCCGTTTCCGCCCCGATGATCATCCTCCGCCGGTTGTTCGACCGGTTCCTCTTTGCAGCCAGGGCAGGGTCATCATCGCCCAGACCAGCAGGCCAAGGCCGATGGATATAAGCAGATACCAGGGCCAGTCCCCGAAAAGGTCAAGCAGGGTCGGACTGGTCGGTCGGGCACTGAGGTAAAGATAATTGCTGCCGGTGAGGCTGTTGAAGCCCAGCATCAGCACTATCCAGACCAGAGTGACGACCACTGTTATGCCATATTCTCGCCAGCCGGGCCCGAACCCCAGACCCCAGGTCAGATAGATGGCGGCCCAGACCACGAGGCAATGGCCTCCCCAGAACATCAGGAACTGAAGGTGTGGGAAATCAAACGTCAGCTGCGGAGTAAGCAGTGCCTGCGAGGACAGGCTCAGCCCCCAGTAGTAGATCAGGGCAAAGGCGAGCCGGTTGTGTGTCCAGAGGGCGATAACGGCAATCATCCAGGCCAGGTCACAGAGATGGAACGGCAACGAGGTATGCAGGTCCCACTGAGGCGGCAGCATGGAATAGACCTGAAAGGGAAGCTGGAAGATCAGGATCAGCAGGGCAAAGAGACGGGAAAATCCCCGGGGCTCGCCCCTTTTCCGCCAGCCCCGGCCCAGGTGAATCAACAGCCAGGCGACCAGTATAAAGAGGGTCAGTACACTCCAGTGAGAGACGCCGTAAGCAACAAAAGTCATACCGATCCCCTCGCCGAAGCCGAAACGGCTCTGTCCGGCCGCTGATACTGCTCCGCTGGTGGAACGATCCCTGTCAGCCGCTCAGCGGATCAACCCGGGGCATTTTACTGGCGGGTTTCACTGGGGGGCGCTGGCGGGTTTCACTGGCGGAATTTCACTGCAAAAGTGCCGGTACAGTATCCACACATCCGGGGCGTCGTTGTCATCAAAGCCCCGGATCCCCGGCTGTTGATTCTGTTGCCCCGCCGCTAACAGCGCACTTTCTCCGGAAGCCCCGCTAGAGCCTGCCTACAAAATCATGCCAGGGGGTGACGACAAGAGTTTCTGTGGTGGCGCAGCCGAAGGCCCGAATCACCATGGCGGCTTTCTGAACTTCCAGGAGGTCATCAGCTTCCACGATATCGATAACATCGTACCGACCCATCGCGGCAAAACTCTCCTTCCAGGCCACACCGGGACAGTCCGTTGCGATTTTCCGGGTGACTTCCGCTGCCAGTTCCTTAAATTCCTTGGGTTCGGTGAAAGCGCCGGATTTCAGTTTGCTGAGGATAATGTAAGTTGACATGATAAACCTCCTGACAGACGAGGCGGCAGGCCCGGCAGAGACTGGCCGAACGGACCAGCAGCCGGGCTGAGACGGGTCAGAGGAAATCAGCGGGATGACCTCTTAAATAACTATGGGTGAGGGCCGCTGTCTTCCTCTTCTTCCCCTTACAGTTTAACGCCTGGAGGGGCCTCTGTTAGCTCAGCGCGAGCCTGAACCTGCTGACTCGCGGCTCCGCTTACGTCAGTCTGCGACAGCCGGTCTTTTTATCGGGGGAGGGCGACAGTCGCCGCAGGCCCGTGGTGCAGAGCGGTATCCCTCAGCTCCCGTTGCTGTGGGCCAGCTCAGAGTCAGGACGTCGCCGGCAGGTGAAAACGGAACGGCGCGAGGAATGAGGGGGCGATTTAACGGCTCCGTTCAGGACACCTGAAGTTTCCCTTTTTGCCAGCATCCGATCACAAATGCCCCGCGCTCCGACTGCGCCCGATGCCCCTCTGCCTCAAGCTGATCAGTCGTTTCCGGATCCGAATCTTTGCTGAAGTGCACGGCGGTGCGGATGACGCCTTCTCCTGGTGTCAGCCGGTTGAGATCATCCCCGGAACGGAACCAGCATTGCTGGAAAACGGAGTCCTCCTTTGTGGCGGTTTCTGCGCTGCGTCGCTCGGCCCAGGGGCTGAGGCGATTCAGTGTGGCGACCACCACCAGACCTCCCGGACGGGTGACCCGAAACAGTTCGGCCATTGCCCGGCCGCCATCCTCGATAAACTCCAGCGCGGTGATGGAGATCGTCTTATCGAACTGACCGTCGGCAAAGGGGAGCTCTAACATATCGGCGGCGAGAGGGCTGAAACTGCTCGAGGGCAGGGTTTTGCCGGCATGAGCAACCATCGGCAGCGACAGGTCCAGGCCGGTGACAGCGGCGCCGCTCTCGAGTATCGGACCCGTAAAAATGCCGGTGCCACAGCCGGCGTCCAGGATCTGCTCGCCGGCTTCTGGCGACAGCAGTTCCATGACCAGCTCCCGCTCGTACTTCAGTACCCGGCTGCCGATGGGGGTGGTGAACCAGCGGTTGTAACGCTCCGGCCAGTTGTCAAAGAGTTGCTCCGATTCGGACATGAGGGTATCCCGTCGCTCTGAAATGCTCTGCTTCCGGCCAGGGTACCATAAAACAGCAATGACAATCTGACTGGTCCCAGCGATTGTTCTGTGCTGGCCGGGATGCTGCAGATCCCGTAAACGGAATGTTCGACTGTTCAGCGATAACGATCATGAATTCGCTGATATTCACCGCTCTCCCGGATAAGTCGGAGACCGCGGTTGAAATCGTCGCGCAGGCGCTCGGCATTGTCGATCTTTCTGCTGAAGCAGAGATGGAAAGGGTTGGAGGGGCGGTCGGTCATTCGATGAAAGCGAAGCTGGTTGCTGATACCGTCGTTGGCGGCGACGTACTGAGAATTTTCAAGGCCGATAAAAAAGCCGCTCACCCGTTTTCTCGCTACCATCCGCAGGCTGTTCAGCACCGAGCTGCTTTGCTCGTGGGGGATATTCAGCCGGCTCAGCTCCTGCTGGGTGGCGAAGCCACGGATGGCCACCAGGCTGTCCAGTTTCCGTAGCTGGCCGACGGCGTTTATCGGCTCGCCGGGGAAATCCCTGTGGGTGACAACGGCCATCCCTGAGCTGCTGATGGGATCGCTGAGGATCAGATAGCGATTGCGTTCCGGAACGTCGGAGCAGGTGACCACCCCGTCCATCCGCCCCACCTCCAGCACCTTAAAGGCCCGTTTCCAGGGCATATAGGTGATTGTGGCGTCATGGCCGGCGGCTGCCATGGCGGCCAGCGCTACTTCATGATCGAAACCCGGGCGGTCTCCGTCGGGAGTCTCCAGCGTATAGGGGGGATAGTTGCCGGTGGCCAGACTGACGGCAGCGGCATGGCTGAGAGACGCGGTACTGCAGAGCAGGGCTGCGATCAGAAGGGGAACGAGCTGTCCTGATAAGGGCTGCTTCATAACTACCGACTCCATTCGGGTACATCTTAGCGAAGCCTCCTGTGGCACTGAGGCCTCAACTGAAGCTCTGTCTGGAGATTAGCAGCATTGCCGGGCTGTCGACAGTTTCATGTCGCAACCGGAGTTGGAGTCGGTGATTCCGGTCACTGGGCCGGCGTACTCTGATAACGGCGTTCCGGCCGGCCGACGCTGCCATAGGAGACCTGGGCCTGCAGTTCGCCGGCGCTGACCAGATATTCCAGATAGCGGCGGGCGGTGGTGCGGCTGGCGCCGATCTGTTCACCCACCTGTTCGGCGTTCAGGGGTTCCGGATGCTGTTGGATGACCGCGCGGACATTGTCCAGCGTCAGGGCATCGACGCCTTTCGGCAGTCGCTGGGGCGCGGGCTCGGTAGCTGCACTGCTCTGACTGCCACGGGGTAGCAGGTTGTCGACGTCAGTCTGGGCCAGCGACTCCATGGCGTGCAGTTTCTGCAGGTGAGCGCCATAACGTTGCAGGGCCTCCTGCAGTCGCTCAAACACCAGTGGTTTCAGAATATAGTCGAAAACACCGCCCCGGAGTGCCTCTCTGAGGGGGTCCACTTCCCGGGCGGCGGTGATCAGAATGACATCGGTGGAGCTGTTGCGGGCGCGCAGAGTGCGCAGCAGGTCGAGGCCGGTGCCGGTGGGAAACTGAATATCCAGTAACAGCAGCTCGGGTCTCAGCACCTCCACCAGATCCTCGGCCTCGGTCAGCCCATGAGCGATCCCCACCAGTTCGAAACCATCGATACGTTCGACAAAACGCTGTTGGATCTCAGCAATCTGAGGGTCATCCTCGGCGATAACAACACGGATAGTCTGACTCATGGTTTCTGTATCCCGGGCCTGATACTCGCTGGCTCATTGGTGCATGGGCTGGTGCAGGTCCGCCTGCCCCTGTTTAGGTATATAGACGGTAAAGCGACTACCGCCATCTTCACCCGGCTCGACAGTGATGGTGCCGCCGAGCCGGTGCAGCAGAGTCTGCACCAGATGCAACCCAAGACCGTGACCCTTGTCGGACTTACTGGTCACGCCTTTCTCGAAGATCCGCTGCTGCCATTCCTCCGGAATACCGGGCCCCTGGTCCTCCACTTCAAATATCAGGTCGTTGCCGAGATCGGTCATCGACAGCTGCACCCGGCCGCCGTTGCCATGATGGCTCAGCGTCGCTTCCATCGCATTATCCAGCAGATTGCCGAGGATGCTGACCAGCTGGTCCCGGGGCAGACGGTCCGGCAGTTCCGCCATATGGCTGTCCGGATCGATCACCAGATCCAGCCCCAGTTCCCGGGCACGATTGTATTTTCCCATCAGACAACCGGCCAGCAGCGGATCGGGAACCGCTTCCAGCAGCAGCTGGATCAGCGCCTGGTGGCTGCGGGTTTCCTGACCAATCAGCGCCAGCGCCTCGTCGGTGGCGCCGATCTCGATCAGTCCGGCGATGGTGTGCAGCTTGTTGGAGTATTCGTGGGACTGGCTGCGCAGGCTGTCGGCGTACTGACGAATGCGGGTCAGCCTGCGGCTGACCAGATCCAGTTCATCCTTACGGCGAAAGCTGGAAACTGCACCGGTAACCTGGTCACCCTGTTTCAGCGGCAGGCGATTGACGATCAGGTTGCGATCGGCCAGCCAGACCTCCTGATCGAACTGCGGCTCGCCGGTTTTCAATACCTCCAGCATGCGGTTGTCAGGCAACACCTCGTCGATGGCCCGACCGGTCAGCCGGGTCTCCGGCGACAGTCCCAGGGTCTCGATGGCGGTACGGTTAAAGGTGGTGATTCGTCCTTCGGCATTTATGGCGATGATGCCTTCGCGAACCGACTCCAGGGTGGCGTTACGTTCTTCGAACAGCCGGCCGATCTGCTCCGGTTCCAGTCCGAAGATCGCCTTCTTAAAGTGGCCGGCAAACCAGAGGGCGATGATTACGCTGAACAGAAAGGAGAGGGCGATAACGGTCACCAGGGTGTTGCGGTAGCCGGCGATGATCTGGTCCACCGCCGCCAGCGAAAAGCCCACCGAGACGATACCGACCACCTGCTCGCCGGCGATATCAAAGATCGGTGCTTTACCCCGCACCGAGGCGCCGAGACTGCCGATGGCGGTCTGAATATAGGGCTTGCCGTAGACCAGTGCCTGTTCGTTGTAATCGCCCTCATCGTCATGCATGGGCTTACCGAGCCGGGCACTGGCCGGATGGGCCAGGCGGATACCATCGCGGTCGCCGATCACCACGAAGTGAGCACCGGTCCGACTGGCCAGCGTCAGGCTGAGCGGCTGCAAGGTGGCGGAATCACGGGCGACAGCGGCTTTGACAACCTCCGGCATGGCGGCAATCGTGGTGGCGACATGCAGGGCCCGCTGGCCCACCTGTTCGTCCAGCGAGTGATTGAGGAACTGCAGGGCGAAAATACCGATAAAGCCGGTCTGCAGCAGGGCAACCAGTCCGAGAATCAGGACCATCCGGCTTTTCAGTTTCAGACGACGCAGCGACAGCTTCATAGGCGGTCAGTTTCTTATTTTTCCGGTTCGGCTCAGGGTTCGAGGTTCAGGTTCCGACTTTACAGCCTTCATCTGCATGGTAGCGGATGCCGTCGTCGAATACCCGTGAACATTATGAACAAAATGCACAATAAGTTCTAAAAAGCCTTTAAATTCATAAGCTTTTAATGGTGGTGTCAAAAACATAGGCTGGAACTACAGCAAAACCACTATAAAAATCACGATGAGGAAGTCCCTATGTTCTCCCGATTTCTGTCCGCTAAACGTTCCACGCTGATGGCCGCAGCCATGGCCTCCTGTCTCGGAACCGGTATGGTTCAGGCCAGCGTCGATACCGTTCATTTCCTGATTCCCGGCGGTGCCGGCGGTGGCTGGGACGGTACCGCCCGCGGTACCGGCGAAGCGCTCACTAAATCCGGCCTGGTACGCATTGTCTCCTACGAAAACATGTCCGGCGGTGGTGGCGGCAAGGCCATTGCCCATCTGATCGAGACCGCGGACCAGGCGGGCGATACCCTGATGGTCAACTCCACTCCAATCGTGATCCGCTCGCTGTCAAAAGTGTTTCCCCAGTCGTTCCGCGATCTGACTCCGATTGCCGCCACCATCGGTGACTTCGGGGCTTTCGTGGTTCGTCAGGACTCGAAATACACCAGCTTTACAGAAGTGGTGGAGGATTACCGCAACAATCCCCGCTCGGTAAAGATTGCCGGTGGCTCTGCCCGCGGCAGTATGGACCATCTGGTGGCGGCGATGGCCTTTAAGGCGGCTGGTGGCGACCCGAGGCGGGTTAAGTACGTGCCCTATGACGCCGGCGGTAAGGCGATGGCCGGACTGCTGTCCGGTGAGACCCAGATCCTCTCCACTGGTTTCAGCGAGGCCCTGACGCTGGCCCAGGCCGGTGAGGTTCGCATTCTGGTGATGACCGGTGACAAGCGCTCCGGCGCAGCACCGGAGGTACCAACCCTGAAGGAGCTGGGCTACGACATCAGTTTCGTTAACTGGCGTGGCTTCTTCGGTGCACCGGGTCTCAGTGATGATGACGCTGCTGAATACGCCGCCATACTGGAGAAGATGTACACCACCGCCGAGTGGCAGACTGTTCGTGACCGTAATGGCTGGACCGAGATCTTTAAGCCCCGCGACCAGTTTGTCTCTTTTCTGGAGCAGCAGGAAAAAGAGGTGGGTGATCTGATGCGTGAGCTGGGCTTTCTGAAGTAAATCTTCGCCACTGCATTCTCTTCTGTCGGCTCCGGAAACGCCCTGCGCACACTCCGGAGCCTCTCCCGCAAGGCGCGGCTGTCGCCCGTCGGAGGATAATCCCATGATACTTACTAAGGACCATATCGGTGGGCTGGTCTTTCTGTGCCTGTCCGTTGCCTACGGTTACTACGCCGGGCAGATTCAGATGCTGCCCGGTGATGAATTTGAACCCTTTAATGCCCGCACAATTCCTGACGCGCTGGCGCTGCTGGGCGGACTGCTGTCGGTGGCGATGCTGATCACCGCGAAGGCAGACCCCGGTCGGCGACTGTCACTGAGCGGCTATGATTTTGTGCTGGTGGCGCAGCTGCTGGTGCTGGTGGTGCTGTTTGCACTGGCGCTGGAGTGGCTGGGTTTTCTGCTGGCGACCGCCTTTTTCCTGATCGCCGGCTACTGGCTGCTGGGAGAGCGTCGGATTCGTACGCTGCTGCTGGCTTCTGTGCCCTTTGCGGTGGGCATCTGGTTTGTGCTGTCACAGCTGCTGGATATCTATCTGGCGCCGGGACGTCTGTTAACTACGTTTTTCGGAGGCTGATCCCATGTTAGACGGAATTTTTACCGGGCTGAGCACGGCGGTGATGCCCTTCAATCTGATGATGGTCGTGGTGGGCTGCTTTGCCGGTACCTTTATCGGTATGCTGCCGGGACTGGGTCCCATCTCCGCCGTGGCACTGATGATTCCCATCACCTACGGACTCGATCCCGCTTCCGGCATTATCCTGATGGCCGGCGTTTATTACGGCGCGGTCTTCGGCGGCTCCACCTCGTCGATCCTGATCAATGCACCGGGCTGTGCCAGTACCGTGGTGACCGCCTTTGACGGTTATCCGCTGGCCCAGCAGAAGCAGGCGGGCAAGGCGCTGGCGCTGGCGGCCTACTCCTCCTTTACCGGAGGTACCATCGGCGCAATCATTCTGCTGTTCGCCGCGCCGGCGCTGGCCTCGGTGTCACTGAGTTTTCAGTCCGGCGACTACTTCGCCCTGATGGTGCTGGGCCTGACCGCGGTGGCGGCTTTCTCCGGTAAGGGCCAGGTGCTGAAGGCGCTGATCATGACCGTGTTCGGGCTGATGATCGCCACCGTCGGTACCGACGTGATGTCCGGTACGCCCCGCTTTACCTTCGGCAGTGTCGATCTGATCGACGGCGTCAGCTTTCTGCTGCTGGCCATGGCCACCTTTGCCCTGACCGAAGTGATTATGACGGTGCTGCGGGGACAACATCGGGAGAAGGAGCCACAGATGGACATGGCCTCACTGGGCAGCATGAAGCTGAGTCGGGAGGAGGTCCGCGAGATCGCGCCCACCGTCGGTCGCTCGTCACTGTTCGGTTTCCTGGTGGGCGTGCTGCCGGGGGCCGGCGCCACCATCGCCTCGTTTCTGGCCTATGGACTTGAGCGCAACCTGGCTTCGGCGAAGGAGAAACTGAAGTTCGGCAAAGGGGCACTGAGGGGACTGGCGGCACCGGAATCGGCCAATAACGCCGCTTCCACCGGGTCCTTCGTACCGCTGCTGACCCTGGGCATTCCGGGGTCCGGCACCACCGCCATCATGCTGGGTGCACTGATCGCCTACGGTATTCAGCCGGGACCGCGGCTGTTTGTGGATAATCCGGATGTGTTCTGGTCGGTGATCATCTCCATGTACTTCGGCAACATGGTGCTGCTGATCCTCAACCTGCCGCTGATTCCCTATATCTCCAGGCTGCTGGTGATTCCCCGGCCGATTCTGATTCCGCTGATTCTGTTCTTCTCGATCACCGGGGTCTATCTGGTCAGCTTCAACAGCTTTGATATCCATATGATGGTGTTTATCACCGTGGCTGCGATCTTCCTCAAATTGCTGGAGTTTCCCATGGCACCGATGCTGTTGGGTTATATCCTCGGTGGCATCATGGAGCAGAATCTCAGCCGGGCGCTGGTGCTGAGCGATGGTAGTTTCGCCTTCCTGTGGGAACGACCGATGACCCTGAGCATCATGCTGATTGCCGCGATCGTGCTGGTATTGCCGCTGCTGAGCCGGTTACGGAGCCGCAGGTCAACGATCGACAGCAGCGACGCCGCGGTTTCTGAAGGGGAAGGCTGAGACAGAACGCCGGAACGGACTAACCAGCCGGTCTGAAACTCGCTGTTGTCAGCCGTTTGCCACTTTCGTCACCTCAGGCGAAAGTGGCTTTTTTGGTTATTAATGTCCGGACTATCCCTGCGTTACTTCTTCGGCTGACGCCCTTTGCGGGTTCTCTGGAGGGGGAGCCGTGCTGAGCTGATCTCTGCCGTCAGGTTTAGTCAGTGGGATTGCCGCTCAGAAGCCACCGGAAAACTGAAACAGGCCAGCAGATAGAGGGTTCCCGCCAGCACCAGTACGCCCCGATATCCGATCTCCATCGCCAGCAACGGCGCGAGGACTGCGCTGACCACCGAGGCGCAGCCATTGATACCCCAGGCCCAGGGCTGCAGTTCCGGTGCTTGCCGGCTCAGGCGCTGTAAACCCAGCGGGAAGGGCATGCCCATGGCGATCGCCGGCGGTGCGATCAGCAGCAGACAGGCCAGTACCCGAACAGTGAACGGCAGCGGGGCCAGGATCCCGAGCAGTGACGGTTGCTGGGTGATAAAGAGGGCGAAGGTGGCCAGAACCAGTCCACCGGTAATCAGTGCCAGCCGGCGCAAGCCCTGTTGTGCGGCCAGTTTTCCGGACAGATAGCTGCCGGCTCCGGCAAAAACCAGAAAGCCCCCCAGCACCACCGCAATCGCGTAGACCGGTTGTCCCAGATAGAGCTGAAAGCGCTGAATCGATGCAATTTCAATAAACAGAAAAGCCAGACCAATGGCGGAAAAGTAGAGCAGAATCCGTACCGGGGCAACGCTGGCGGCCGGCGCTCCCCGGACGTTTCTCCACCACAACGGCAGCAGGATCAGCAGCAGACTGCTGATCAGCGCCAGCAGCAGGGTGGCCATCAGCAGCAGGACACCCCAGTCAAGATGGGCCAGGCCGCTGTCGGCGGGCTGGTGCAAGAGTTCCGGGATGTCGCCGAGGCGACTGAAGCGGTGGAAATAGGGGCGATCATCGCTGGCAGGGCGAATATTGAAACGGTAGTTATGGATAAAAGCGTCACCCCGCTCCAGCAGGGCGCTGACACCCAGATAAAAGTAGGGTCGTTGCAACTGGTTGTAGCGATTCAGCTCCCGGTGTTTAAGGTCCGGCAGATAACTCAGGTCGAACAGCCGCTGCCGGCTGAAGTCGCGTATTTTCCGAAGTTGTTTGTCGCTGAGGGGGGAGCGGGAGATCAGCAGCGTTGTGGTGTTCCAGCTGCGGATCAGTGCCAGGTGCTGGGCCGGGCGGGAAACTCCCAGTTGCCTGAGCGCGGCGATGGCGGTAGCGGTCAGTTTCAGACTGTCCCTGGGGGGCAGACGAAGCCCTCGGGTAATGCTGATCAGTCCATCCGCTGTCAGCCGTTGCAGGTAGCTGACGAAGGCCTCCAGGGTATAACGGTAGTTCTCCTGGCGGGCATTCAGACCGGCGCTCTGGCCGGGACCGCCGCCAAGTTGTATCAGGTCCCAGGAAGCCGTTGTCCGGGCCGTGAAACCACGGTTGGTGGCGAGATGCAGGACCATGCTGCCGGTACTGTCCTCGGAGATGGTCTCCGCTGTCCGCCCCCGAATGTCGGGCAGTGATAGCAGCAGTTCCGCCAGCAGCGGGTTCTCTTCGGTGATGTCCAGCCGCGCGGCCCCCATCGCCAGGGCCTGAAGCACAGCCGGCTGATCGGCGCCGAGCAGCAGTACCCGGGGGGAATCCAGCAGTGACCAGGCGAGCGCGGAGCTGAGGTGGAACAGATATTCGCGGGCTCCGTCGGGGGGCTGCGTAACGCTGTGGAAATCACCGTTAACAAAGAGCGCCGACTGAGGGGGCGGTGATTCAGGAGCGACCAGGCTGAGGCCGGGGGCGTAGCGAAAGGGTATATCGACGTTGTCCACCCGGGTGAGAGTGCCGAGGGGATTGCTCAGCTGTCGGGTGACCTCGGCTCCCCGGGTGGCCAGGGCCTGGTGCAGATCCTTATAGTCGGCCGGAACCGCATGGCGCCAGTGATCCGGCATCAGCAGCAGGGCAGCGGTCAGCAGCAGTGCCGAGCCGACAGTCAGATGAGGGCGACCCGGGCTGGCCTGCAGATTGCCGATGACAGCGGCAAAGGCGCCGGTAATGGCCAGCACCAGCAGTATCTGATCCGGAGAGGCCAGCGACAGCAGTAACAGCAGCAGTCCTGTGCCGGCGCCCGCGCCGATCAGGTCGGTGGCGTAAAGGCGATCGATCCGGGTGGGAAACCGCCCCAGTGCCAGACCGATACAGTTGGCCACGGCGAAAAAAGGAAGTGCCAGCAGCAGGTAAACAGCGGCCAGATACAGCAGCTGGCGGCTGTTCCAGGCCATATCCAGTGGGTTGAGCGGAATGCTGCGGGCCAGATAGAACCCCGCCACAGAGGTGATCGCGAACAGCAGGGCACTGGCAGTAAAGGCCCGGACAAAACGGGCCAGCAGCCAGTTGCGAAACAGGGTCAGAAAGGTTCCGCTGGCACCGAACCCCAGCAGCGCCAGGCTGATCACAACGCTGACCAGATGATGCCAGTGGATCTCAGAAAGCAGCCTGGTCAGCAGCAGTTCATAGCCCAGACCGGCGGCTGAAATCATCGCGACCGCCAGCCAGGGTGGCCTGAGGGCGGAGGCGGGCGGAGCCATGCTGCCGTTGCCTGCTAGTGCCCACCGGTCAGGGGGACAAAGGCGACCGGCAGTATCTTGCGGGTTGTCAGGGAACCGTCCTCCTGCTTGTGGATAACGATCAGCTGCTGGGCGAAGAAGCGGCCACCGACCGGCAACACCATTCGTCCACCCGGTTTCAGCTGGCGGATCAGCGGTGGCGGCACGTGATCACCGGCGGCGGTGACGATAATGCCGTCAAAGGGGCCAGCTGCCGGCCAGCCGTTATAGCCGTCGCCGATTTTCACCTCGACGCCGTCATAGCCCAGTTGCTGCAGCCTGTCGCGGGCCGCCAGTCCCAGTGGCGCAATGATCTCCATGCTGTAGACCCGGGTATTAAGTGCCGCAAGTACGGCTGCCTGATAGCCGGAGCCGGTACCCAGTTCGAATACCCGGTCGCCGGCCGACAGTTCCAGCAGGTCCGTCATCACCGCCACGATCAGCGGCTGCGAAACGGTCTGGCCATAGCCGATAGACAGGGGGCTGTTCAGGTACGCGCGGCTGCGGCTGCGGGGAGGTACAAAAAGATGTCGGGGAACCGATTTCAGCGCTGTCATCACCTGCGGGCTGAGTGACCGGCGACCCAGTGCCTGGCTGAGTTCCCGGACGTCCTGGCTGACTTCCCGCACCAGAGCCGCCCGTTCGGCCTCATAATCTTCGGCCCATGTCATACCGGACAGGGCCGTTGAAGCAACGATCAGAATGGGTAATAAGATCAGTTTCCGGAGATTCCCCGGCATCTGGCGACACCTCTCTTGGGACAGGCTTCAGATAAAGTATGGTCAAAGAACAAAGAGGCCGGGAAGAGTCTTTATTTCGCCGGGACCGATCAGAGAGTGCCAGGCCGGGCTAAGAGACGACATCGGCCGCAGCAGGAGAACCTGTGTTGCAATCGGTGGCGCTTCCGGGACCTGTCGGCCCGGGGAGGGGCGGTCGGCGAGCTGATTGCTCAGCGCACACCTGCTTCTCTGGCGGCCCGGTCAGTGAGGGCTTTCATGATCATATAGGAGGTCTTATCGTAAGGCGGTACGAAACGGTCACTGCGAAAGGAATCCGGGTTTTCATCGATCACCGGATTGCTTTCTACCTGGGTGGAGACCGCCACCATCGAAAGCTCCCGGACGATGCGCTCCTGCACCTGTTTGCCGATAAAGTAATTGGCAACAATTTCCGCCGCTTCCAGTTTTCTGCCCTCCAGTTCTCTGACGAAGTTAATGGTGTCGAGCCAGACCTGATTGCCTTCCCTGAACGTGATCAGCCGCCAGTCACCTCCCCTGGCATTCTCCCGGGCGATCTCTGGCCCCCAGCTGCTGACGATCAGTAACTCCTTGCGAAACTCCGGTGTCGCTGCCCAGAAATGACCGGCCTGGCCATACAGCGCTGTCAGCCGCTGCTGGAGGAGGCTGTCGGCACGCTTGAGTCGAGCCAGGGCATTGCGGTCTGCCGCTCTGGCCAGATGATAGATATGAAACGGTGACTGGCCGATCTCCATCAGCGCCAGACCGACGTTGTACCAGGGCTGAGCGCTGTTGAGCGAGAACCTCGATTTCCATTCCGGTTTCCAGAGATCGCCGACGGAAACCGGTACCTGCTGTTCCGGTACCTGGCTCCGGTCGATATAGAAGCCGTAGATGCCCCCACCCCAGGGGATGTAGAGGGGCTGACTGTTCACCATGCCAATCGGCAGGTGAGTCAGTTTCGGATCGAGGTAGCGGTAATTGCTCAGTCGTGGAGAATTGACATCGATGGGTTTCAGCAGTTTTGCGGTCTGCTCCTGTTCCATCTTGATAAAAAACAGTGTCAGAAAAGCGATATCGCAGTCGCCGCGGCGGATGATATCAAACATCTGGGCGGCACCTTCGGCATAGGGGGTAATGACCCGGGCTTCATAAGCGTAACCTTCCTGCTCAAGCCGTCGGTTGACCTCCTTCAGATCCTGCTCGGTGACATAGCCCTTCCAGGTCAGAATCCTCAGGGGCTCCCTGGCCACGGCCGGTAATGCCGTCAGTAAAGAAATCAGGCAGCAGAGACAGATGCAGGATCGGATCGACAGGGACATAGTGGGGACGCCAGTTGCGACCGGGTATTGGTTCAAAGTTTAGCAAAGCAATCAGAGATGAAGCGGTACTTTGATATCAGCAATGATTTCCTCGACCCGAGGGAGCACCGGGTGAGTCGCTGTGGAGTGGCCGACAACGGCTGAGTTTCTGTCGACTCAGTCTCCCTCCGGGTCGGGGCCGGGAACAGCGGTCTGACCGGCCTCTGTGGTCGGCGGCTCAACTCCGGTAACTACAATCTGGCCGCTGGCATCGATCAGAATTTCGGCTTCCGGAATGTCCGTCAGCTCCTGCCTGCTGTAGCGATCGCTCAGAAAGTGCAGTTGCTGATTGGAAGATCCCGGTAGTCCCTTACCATGGTGGCGGGTTCTGACATAGCGACCGGCTATCGGCACGTCGGTCATGGCCAGTACCTGGTCTGCTCCTTCGATCTGCTCCGGTTCAGCCAGGCTGTAGCCGCTGAATACCGGCACCGACAGCGGATCCATTGCTTCAGGTATATCACCGTCTCCGACCAGCATATTGATCGAATATTGACGTGCGTTGGGTTTTTTGAGGAAAGAATTCGACAGGTCAGCTGCAGCGGCGCCGTCTGCTATGGGCTCCGGAGCGGATCAGGGTTTTCGACAGTTTCTCGAATGAAGCTGTGGGTATGGCCCGTATCAGCATTGCGCTAGTTCATAATGATCGTTTCCGCCAGAATTTTCTTCTTAATGTCTTGACCGAATGTATGATTTTTGCTTTATGCACAACCTCGGAATCATCTGCCTGCACAACTGATCCCGACTCTTCGGAGTGAGGAAAATTTTTCTCGTAACCGTATTGAAATATTTAACTTATTGATAGTAAAAAGTATTGTCATGGTGCGGTATAAATATTACTCAATCATATAAGACCCCGAAAAACAGTGGTCCCGGGCCTGTTACCCAGTTTTCATTCACAAACTTATCCACAGATGCTGTGAGTAACAGAACCTGTTAACAGTGAGGGAGAATCCTGGGATGTAACGGATGGGACCGGACTGAATGATTGACTGGAAGCCTGGCCGAAAAGCCGTTTCGCTCATCGTTGTCAGGGGGTGGCCAGCTCCGCGATATAAGCCTCCAGTCGCCGGATACGTTCCTCGCCGGAGGGGTGGGTGGAGAGAAAAGGCAGCAGGCTGTCACCGCTGACCGAAATCAGTTTACGATGGAAGCGAACGGCGCCCCGGGGATCGAAACCACTCCTGAACATCAGCTCCAGCCCTCGTTGATCGGCATCCCGTTCCTGGTCCCGACTGAAGCTGGTGGTGATCAGCTGATGACCGATGTCTACGGCCAGACCGCCAAAGGGGACGACCACGCCGGCAACCGTTGCCAGCAGATCGGAGAGGGTGTTGCTGGTCCGCAGTCTCTGCTGCCGCTCAGGATCCAGGTGGCCGAGTTCAAGATGAGCCAGTTCATGGCCCAGTACAAAGGCCAGTTCATCACCATCCCAGCCGGTCATATCGATCAGACCGGCGTTGATAATCACGGTCGGTTCTCCGGCACTGAGAGTGGCAAAGGCATTAGGCATGGGGTCGGCACTGATAAGCAATCTGCTGTCGACAGTGCTCTGTGCCAGCAGGCGAAGGAAACTGGCCTCGATCTGATTCAGCAGTGCCGACGGAATCTGTGGCTGATCGTCCTGCCAGTGCACTACTCCCCGGGAAGGATAATCCGGTGTATTGCGGCTGACTCCCGAACCGGCGCAGCCTGCCAGCAGCACAATGGCAAGCAGCAGTGAACAGATGACGCCGTTTCTGGTTTTCAATGGTGACCCCGCATTACCTGCTGATAATCAGGCCTGACAGTTAAGGTGCGCCCCTGAAAAACAGGGTAGTGCATGGAAACAGCCTGGCAAAGTTCGATGGGAAGTTACAGGGTCCGCAGCGGCTCCGTTCCGGAAATGAGGTCGTCCGGTGCATACCTTTCCAGGGCAAAAGCATAATTCAGTTTCTCGTCGGAAAATGGACAATAGGAAAGATTCCGATCCTCCGAGGTGCCTGGTATCCGGATGATGAAGTGAGAGGTTGTTATGAGAAAGTCTCTGCTGTCGCTGCTCGTCCTTCTGATTCTCAGCCCGTTTTGCCGGGCTGTGCCGGGGCCTGAACTGCTGTTTGCGGCCGCCGAATGGCCACCCTATACCGGCACTGGTCTCAGAGGCGGCGGGCTGGCCGCAGAGATCGTCACTGAGGCTTTCCAGCGGGTAGGCTATCGGGTGGAGTTTAAGGTGTTTCCCTGGCTGCGGGCTCAGAATATGGTCAGAAACGGTCAGCTGGACGGTATGGGAATCGCCTGGTACACCCGGGAACGAGCCGGTCACATGGCCTACAGCCGACCCTACCTGAAGACCGAGATTGTACTGATAAAGCACCGGGACGATCAGCGCTATTACGATACGCCCGAGCAACTGGATAACAAACACTTCGGTGTTCTGCGCGGCTACGGCTATCGGAATCTGGTTGATTCAGACGGAGTGCGTACCACCGTACTGGACAATCTGGAACAGAGTTTCCATATGCTGGCCAAAAAACGCATCGATCTGACGCTGGAGGAACGGCTCAACGCCGGCCACCGATTGTCGCAACTTCCTGCGGATATCCGGGAAGCGATCGCCTTCGTTCCGCGACCTCTGGAGGTTAAGGATCTCCATCTCACTATTTCCCATAACCGTAAAGATCATCAACGCATCATCGCCGACTTTAATCGGGGACTGAAGCTGATCGTTGAAGACGGTACCTACCGGAATATTCTCCACAGCTGGCAGCCGCTGCCGCTGGGCATCGAAGAATCCTTTCAGAGCCGACCTCCCCGGGGCAGCAGACTATCAGGATACTCCGGGGGCAAATGAGTGCCTGACAGCCGCAGTTCAGCAGTGACTGGCAGCAGAGTGTGGTCGGTGGCGGCTCGAACCCTCCGGCCCAACGGGTCGCTGAAGCTATAGTGCAGACCCGATGACAGCCGGCGGAACGACCGGCAGATCAGGCCGGCCGTCTGGGGGATGGCGAACGATCAGTCCGCGGCAAAACAATAAAACAGACCGGCACCGCCGGTCCGGATCAGCGCCTGCTGGCTGCAGCCCCGTGAGGGGTGAGCGGAGTTCCAGGAGCTGTTACCGCCGCCATGGCGATCATGATGACCCACCTGGGCGCTGCCCTTGTCACTGCTAGTCCAGTTATTGCAGGTGTGGTCGCGGTCGTCCGGAAAATAAGCGGTGCCGTCTGCCTGGGTGCCGGTCAGAATATCGTGCTCATTGGGCTTGTCGTAGCGGCCCCTGACCCGATTGCCGGATTCATCCAGCGCGGTCTCCAGGGTGATGGTGCGGTTATAGAGGTGAAGGTCGGTCGGGTTGGTGGCGATCAGCGCTCCCCTGGCGTTGTACCAGGGGCCATTACCGATGCGTTCCCGGGCCGAAACACCGCGCTTTTTCGGCGCTTCGGTACTCAGGTAGGCACGCCATTCCCGATCGCCGGCTCCGACTGCCGTCGCCAGTTTGTTGCAGTGGCCGTCCGCACCGTCCAGTCCTCCCAGATCGGCGCCGTTGCCCATGCCGACACTGGTGACGAAGAATCCCATGGGTCTCTGCTCGGCGGTTGCCTGCAATGCGCCGAAAAGAACGCCGGTGCTCAATACCACTGCAATTGCTTTAGGGGCCATATTCTCTCCTCCCTGTTGATCCCAGGCGGATAATATCCGCTGTCTGAATATCAGATTAGTATGGCCGCTGAATTGGCTTTACGCCGGGTGACAGCGGAAGTACCGCAAACCACTGGCAGGGGCGGTAAAGAAGGTGGCCGCAGGACTCTGCGTATCAGTATCTGCTTAACTAACGTAGGATGGGCATCGGCCGGGTTCTGGCGCAGAATCCGGTATTAATATCAGCGGGCTCATGGGAAGGGATATGAACAATAAAATCAATGTCGAAAAACCACTGGTCATTCTGCATGGTGATGAGATGGCTCAGGTGGCCTTCGAACGGATTCTGGAGCAGTTTGTCAGCCGACGTCTGGATATCGATCTGGTTGAGATCGACCTGACGGCGGAAAACCGGCTGGTGAGTAACGGCCAGGCGGTACGTGATGCGATCGAGGCTCTGAAGACCCACGGAGTCGGTATCAAGAACGCCGGTATGACCGTCAACCGGGCCCAGCTCGATGAGCTGCTGGCAAAGTACCCCGATATCCGTGAAGAATCGCTGGACAAGCTGGCCACCAAATCCCCCAATGGCGCCATTCGCAAGGGGATCGGCGGCAACATCACCCGGGAAGATATTCAGTTTCGCAATCTTCAGCAGAATCCACCGCAGTGGATTGGTCGCGACATCGACGTTGACACCATGGAGCGCGGCGGCAATAAACACAGCTATAACGAGCTCTCAAAGGCGACCGGTATCGTCAAACTGGTATTCGTCGGCAGCAGCGGCGATCCCCGCGAGCTGCATCGCCGCAAGATCCGCAAAGGGGATCCCTGGTTGCTGGCCAGCAATGATCTCGACGATGTCAGGGACTGGGCCCATGGCTTCTTCCAGCGCGCGCTGCGTGAAGAGCGCGACGCCTACCTGGGTCTGAAGGATACGGTGATCGCGGGCTATGACGGGGTGATGCGCGCGGCCATCGAGGAGATCTTCTTTGATGAGTATCAGCCGCAGTTCGAACAGGCCGGGCTGTCTTACCACTATGAGCTGATCGACGCTCAGGCCGCCCGGCTGATCTCCAACCCGCCGCAACGGGCTCTGTGGGGAGTACCGGACAACACCACCGGTCGCAAACTCTATAAGCTGGTCAGAACCCTGAAGAAATACGGGATCCCTGACCGTGACTCCCATGTTTCCATCTCGCGGATGAGCGCCGGCGGTGGTGATCAGTACGGCAGCTTCAATATGCCGGTGCCGGAGGATGGCATTATCAAGGTGATCGTTGATGGTGAAGAGAAACATGCCCGTGAAGTGAAGAAGGGCGATCCGATTCTGCTGATGTCCAACGATCGGGAAGCAATCAAGGATTGGGTGACCCAGGTATTCCACGATGCTTCGCGTAACGACAAAGAGGTCTATTTCGGCCTTAAGCGCGAATATATGGAATATGACGACGTGTTCAGTACCGTGATCGTCGAGGTGCGCAAAGAGCTGGCCCGCAGCAACACGGCACCGCCATCGTTTATGATTATGCGCCCTTCCAGCCAGCTGAAGAAAATGATCTCCGATCC
The DNA here is from genome assembly GCA_965230185.1 of Motiliproteus sp. Taxonomy (GTDB): domain Bacteria; phylum Pseudomonadota; class Gammaproteobacteria; order Pseudomonadales; family Balneatricaceae; genus Motiliproteus. The sequence goes on along the minus strand of OZ245995.1, from coordinate 3,908,496 downwards.
TCCCCGCAGCGCCCTTTACCCGGCGCTTAATCTGGATGGTGATATCTTCTCCGATATCTCGGCGGCGCTCGGCGGCAGTCTGGCCACGGCCAGTTCCATAATCGAGAGCAAAGAAGGCACCATGCTGTTCGAAGCCCCTCACGGGACGGCGCACGATCTCTATCTGCGTTATCTGGAAACCGACGGCAGGGAGGCGAACTTTAACTCCTCAGCCCTGCTGTACGCCGTTGCCAATGCCCTGGAAACCCTGGCTAAGCGGGAAGACAATCCGCCACTGCTGGCATACTCCGGCAAGCTGAAACAGGCGCTGATCGATACTGTCGCTCAGGGGGTGATCACCGGTGACCTGAAGGGCAAGACCACTGATCCCGACTCCGAGCAGGTGGTGGATATGTACGGTTTCCTGGATGCGATCGAGCGTAATCTGGAGCTATAACAGGGAAGCGTTGTCCGCACTGAAAGCCGCGTGCCGGGGACGCGGCTTTTTTAGTTTATTTTTCCTGGTTTCAGTTTATTTTTACGGGTTTCGGTGCAGATACTCGCTGTTCGGGCGGGCTGCCCACACCCCGGTGTCAGGGGCCCGATTCGGTAAACCGACCGTTTCCCGGGGCTACGCCGATTCCGCCTTCCAGGGGTAAAGTCGCGGAACTGTCAGGGTCAGAACCGCTGCCAGTCCGATAGCGACAGCAGCGCCGTAGAAGAACAGCTCCCAGCTTTCAGGCTTGAGTGCTCCCAGTGCAATGATCAGAAACAGCATCGGCAGATCCAGGTAATGGGTAAAGGCGGGCAGGGTTTTTGCCCGCTCCCGTGCCAGTTCCGGGGTGATTTCACCCTGTTCCAGGGCGACCTTCGTCAGCCGGCGCAGACGCATAAAGTAGAGCCGGGTCACCGTATTGCCTTCGATAAATTCGAACAGAAACAGAAAAATCATCCCGGCCAGCCAGGGGACTTCGATAAATTTTCCACCGCCGAAGTACTGAGCGGTAAACCAGCCGCCGGAGAACAGCAGAAGCAGCGCGCCGGGGACCACCACGCCGTCATAAAAAACCGCTATATAGCGGACCGCTTCTGAAAATCTGATCAGATCGCGATGCTGACGGGCGCGCAGGTCGGCCAGCCAGACGCCGATCAGGCCGGCTCCCATCAGCACGGCTCCCAGGAGATGGAGATACTTAAGCAGGTCGTAGTCCATCTGCTAGCCCTCCTGCGGTGTCGCATCCCGGGTGGAGCGCGGCCTGCCGGCCATTCTTAGTCCGTCGCGGATATTCAGTCCCATCAGCGTCAGATTGACGGCTCCCGCCGCCAGCTCAAGCCCCTGAACGGCATAGAACCAGCTATCAAAGGAGCCGGCAGAGGCCCACCGGTCGAGGAGGATGGCCGCCGGCAGCAGAATCAGCAGGCCATTCGCACCGATAAACGGCATCCGTTGTTTCTTACGATCCGTCAGGGGACCCTGGCAGGAGTTCGACAGCAGGAAGCCGCTGATCCCTGCTGTGGCAATCGCCGGCACCAGGATGAACAGCCCCGGGTTCACGATCAGTTGTTTTACCGTGGCGACAGCTTCCGATGATCCGAACAGCTCGACGAAGATGGTTGCGGCGAAAAAGGTGGCTATACACAGGGTCGCCAGTACCGCCGCGGTCAGGTGCAGTTTCCGCTTCATAGTAGGGTCCTCGCAGGAACTGGTGGTTGTTAAAATGACAATGTGTTGTCATGTGTGGTGACATGTTGTCATTCATGGTAATTTGTTGTCAAGTTGTCGTTGAAAAATACTGGAGTCAGAATATGAGCCGCAGCATTGAAGGGGAGCTGTTTACAGACATAGTGCTGGAGGTGTTTAAGCTGAGCGGTCTGCTGGTCCAGGAGGGCGACCAGCTCACCCGGGAGTTCGGCCTGAGCAGCGCGCGCTGGAAGGTCCTCGGCGCCCTGAACTTTTCCGATACGCCTCTGACCGTTCCGCAGATTGCCGGTGAGATGGGCCAGACCCGCCAGGGGGTGCAGAGGCTGGTTAACGAAATGAAAGCACAGGGATTGCTGGCTCTGAAAGATAATCCTCATCATCAGCGCGCTAAGCTGATCGTCATGACCGAACAGGGCCGCGAGGTGTATCGGCAGCTGGAGCAGCAGCAGATGCCCTGGGCAAACCGGATAGCGGAAGGTATAGACAGCGAGGAGCTGCGGGTCGCCTCATCGGTTCTGCAGCGCCTGACTGCCAGGCTGGAACCCAGATCGCCTGAGCCGTAGTCCGGTCCCGGCGCTGTCCGGACAAGCTCAGGTCAGCCGTTTTTTGCGGCTGGCACTCAATGTCATCCGGTTAAGGGTCAGAAACTCTGTCATCAGCAGCCAGTCCCCGTTCTCATTCCCTGCGGTGATTGCTGCCGGCCAGGGTACGGTCGACCAGTGTACCGTCGGCCAGAGTACCGCCGGCCGGAATGTCGTCACCCTGAAGCCGGGATCCTCACAGAACCTGCCGGCGCCGCCGTTCTCCGAAGTCCCACTCAGGCAGATCCGATCGCAGCCGCCGGTCCGGCTCGTCGTTCCGAATCCTCAGACAGGCGGCGGGTGAGAATAAGCAGGGGGGGAGGCTGGTGCTCTGATCAGCTTCCGGGAGGTTCCGTTTTCACCGCACCTCTGATCAGATGCTGTTCCTCCTGTTCAATCGCCCTCAGGCTGTCAGAAACGTGACGGACATGGGCGGCAGCGGCTTTGCGGGCCGCCTGCGGTTTTCGGCCGATCACTGCACTGTGGATCTGTCGGTGATGCCTGTCGATCTGTGCTCTGAACTGTTCACGGTGACTGAGATTGCTGACCGAGGCGTAAACCGATTGCAGGGTCAGCTGTTTCAGACTGTTCAGCACATGAACCAGCACCGGATTATGGGAGGCCTCGACGATTGCGCGATGAAAGGCGTGATCGAGTTCGGCGTTTGCCTGTGGGCTGGCTTCCTCCATCGCCCGGAAAGCTTTGGTAACGTAGTAGAAATCGCTGTCGGTGCCGCGCTCAGCGGCGAGCCCGGCTGCCTGGCCTTCCAGCAGTTCCCGGACCTCCAGCAGGTCGTAGAGGGTGCGCTGATGATCCTTAAACAGATGCATCAGCGGGCTGCTGTCACCGACCTCCGGCAGGATACCGGAGACAAAGGAGCCCTGACCATGGCGTGTCTCGATAATCCCACGCCCCTGCAGTGTTTTCAGCGCCTCGCGGATCATCGAGCGGGATACCCCCAACCGTTCTGCCAGCTGCCTCTCCGAAGGAATTCTGCTTTCCGGAGCCAGCTCGCCGTTCAGTATCAGCTGCTCCAGACGGCGGGCGATGGTGCGGGCGGTGGAGGTGTTGTCAGCAGGCATCTGGGGTGTCCTGATTGGGGTGATCGCTTTTCGTGGCCGGATTCAGGGGCTCAGCAAAAGGATGTTCGGCGTCTTTTGCAGGGTAAATATCGGCTATATCGGGGAACAGGTCTACATCTTACGGCAGAAAAAACTGGTCCTACCAGTGGGTCGGAGGGCTGGACTACGGAGGCGTTGATCCGCAAGATGGAGAAAAATCAGCGGCCAGCATCATAGCGAACAATCAGAGTACAGAACGGGCCCTGCCTGTCTCTCTGTCTGTCACCGGCAACGACGGACAGACAGCTGAGCTGACTGCCTGCAGAAGCGGAGAAGCGGATGACTGAAACGGACACAATGAACACTCGCAGCCGGCCGGATAAGGCGGAGCTGGCGGATATATTCCGTGGCTTTATCGATCCCGAGTATGTGATCGCCGATGAAGAGACCCAGAAGCCTTACGAGTGCGACGGCCTCTCCATGTACTGTGATATGCCGATGCTGGTGGTGCTGCCGGAAACCGTCGATCAGGTGCAGCGGGTGATGAGCATCTGCCATCGCTATGCTATTCCGGTGGTGGCGCGCGGGGCCGGGACCGGACTCTGTGCCGGAGCGATGCCGGATCCGGATGGGGTGCTGCTGTCGCTGGCGAAATTCAATGAGATTCTGGAGATCGATCCGCTGGCGCGTACCGCCAGGGTTCAGCCCGGCGTCCGCAACCTGGCGATCAGCGAGGCGGCTGCCGAGCTGGGACTCTACTACGGTCCCGACCCCTCGTCTCAGATCGCCTGTACCATCGGCGGCAACGTGGCCGAGAATTCCGGTGGGGTGCACTGCCTGAAGTATGGTCTGACCGTTCACAATATCCTCCGCCTGGAGCTGATTACCGTCGAAGGGGAGCGGCTGGCGATCGGCGGTGAAGGACTCGATGCGGCCGGCTTCGATCTGATGGCGCTGATGACCGGTTCCGAGGGACTGCTGGGGGTGATCACCGAGGTAACGGTCAGGCTGCTGCCGACGCCGGAGAAAGCGCAGGTGGTGATGGCCGCTTTTGACAGCGTGCAGACAGCCGGTGAGGCGGTGGGCGGGATTATCGCCGAGGGCATTATTCCGGCCGGGCTGGAGATGATGGACAGCCACGCTATTGTCGCCGCCGAGGATTTCGCCCGGGCCGGCTACCCGGTGGATGCCGAGGCGCTGCTGCTCTGCGAAGTGGACGGCACCGGCGAAGAGGTGCAGGAGCATATCGAGAAAGTGGAGTCGCTGTTTCTGACCCTCGGTGCCACCTCGACCCGGGTTTCCCATGATGAAGCGGAACGGGCGCTGCTGTGGAAAGGGCGTAAATCGGCGTTTCCGGCGGTGGGGCGGATCTCTCCGGACTATTACTGTATGGATGGTACGATTCCCCGCAGCCAGCTGGCCCATGTGCTGACCGAGATGCAGAAGATGTCGGAACACTACGACCTGCGGGTGGCTAACGTCTTCCACGCCGGTGACGGCAATCTGCATCCACTGATCCTGTTCGATGCCAACCAGCCCGGTGAGTTTGAGAAGACCGAGGAATTCGGCGGTCGGATTCTGGAACTCTGCGTCGAGGTGGGCGGGTGTATCACCGGCGAACATGGCGTCGGCATCGAGAAGATCCGTCAGATGCCGGTCCAGTTCAATGATCAGGAGCTGGAACAGTTCCACGCCATCAAGGCGGCTTTCGATCCCCAATCCACCCTCAACCCCGGTAAAGGCATTCCAACCCTGAAACGGTGCCAGGAGTATCGATCCATCAACGCCGGCAATCACCGCACAGGAGCCGACCATGACTGATATCAGCAAGCAGCTGCTGGAGCAGATCGCCGCCGCCCGCAGCGACAACAGAGCTCTGAATATCACTGGCGGCGGTAGCAAGGCCTTTATGGGGCGCGAAGCGACGGGCGAGGCGCTGGAAGTGGGTGCTCACAGCGGTATCGTCAGCTACCAGCCGGTGGAACTGGTGCTGACCGCCAGAGCCGGTACTCCGCTGACGGAAATTGAAGCGGCACTGGATGAACAGGGGCAGGTGCTGGCTTTCGAACCGCCCCGCTTTGGTGGCCGGGCAACGATCGGCGGGACCCTGGCCTGCAATCAGTCCGGGCCGTCCCGTCCCTGGGCGGGGTCGGTGCGGGATCAGGTTCTGGGTATCCGGCTGATCAACGGCCGGGCCGAGCATCTGCGATTCGGCGGCCAGGTGATGAAAAACGTGGCCGGCTATGACGTTTCGCGACTGCAGGCCGGCGCTATGGGCACCCTGGGAGTGATCACCGAAGTCAGTCTCAAGGTGCTGCCGAAACCGGCCGAAACCCGGACGCTGGTCCAGCAGCTGGAGGCGGACGAAGCGATCCGGCGGATGAATCAGTATGCAGCGGCACCGAAGCCGATCAGCGCGGCCTGCTGGCTGGACGGCCGCCTCTACGTCCGTCTTTCCGGCGCCCGATCCGCCGTCGAGGCGACCCTGACGCAGTGGCAGGGGGAGCTGCTGGAGGACGGGGACGGTTTCTGGACCGCCCTGCGGGAGCAGCAGCTGGATTACTTCCATGGCGATGCGCCTCTGTGGCGTTTCTCAGTCAGATCGACGGCGCCGCTTGCACCCGCGGCCGACGGCCACTGGCTGATCGACTGGGGTGGCGCGCAGCGCTGGCTGCGAGGTGACTATGACAAGACCGAACTGGAAGTACTGGCAGCTGAGAGTGGCGGCCATGTCAGCCTGTTCCGCGGTGGCGATCGTTCTGGCGAGGTGCAGCACAGGCAGCCTGATGCGCTGCAAAAGATTCACCGTCGGCTGAAGCAGTCCTTTGACCCGGAGGGAATCTTCAACCCCGGGCGACTGTACAGCTGGATGTAACGGGAGGCGATTCCATGCAAACCAATATACTGCCTCAGTATCAGCAGACCCCGGAGGGCCGGGAAGCGGAAGCCATCCTGCGCAGCTGTGTCCATTGCGGCTTCTGCACCGCAACCTGTCCTACCTATCAGGAACTCTGTGACGAACGGGATGGTCCGCGCGGCCGTATCTATCTGATCAAACAGCTGCTGGAAGGAGGCGAGGTGACCGACAAAACCCGGACCCACCTGGACCGCTGTCTGACCTGTCGCAGCTGTGAAACCACCTGTCCATCCGGCGTCCGCTACGGGCGACTGGTGGATATCGGCCGCGGACTGCTGGAGCAGAGCCAGCCGAGGCCGCTGAAAGAGCGATTGCTGCGCCGGGCCCTGCGGCTGGTGCTGCCCTATGCCGGGCGCTTCGGTCCGCTGCTGAAGCTGGGACAGCTGTTCCGACCACTGTTGCCGGCAACGCTGAAAGTAAAGATTCCCCCGAGCCGCCAGGCCGGACCCTGGCCGACCGGCAGCCATGATCGGGTAATGCTGGCGCTGGCCGGTTGTGCTCAGCCGGCGGCGACCCCCGGTACCAATGCCGCCGCCGCCCGGGTGCTGGATAAGCTGGGCATTACCCTGGTGGAGGCGCCGGAGGCCGGTTGCTGCGGTGCGGTCAGTTACCATCTGTCCGCCCATGACGAGGGACTGGACTTTATGCGCGCCAATATCGACGCCTGGTGGCCGGCCATCGAAGCGGGTGCCGAAGCGATCGTGATCAGTGCCTCCGGTTGCGGGGCGATGGTCAAAGAGTATGCTGAGCTGCTGAAGGATGATCCGCATTATGCTGACCGGGCGGCGAAGGTTTCGGCTCTGGCACGGGATCTCGGAGAGGTGCTGCTGACAGAGGATCTGAGTCCGCTGCAGTTGAACCGGGACAAAGAGTCATCGGGTAAGGTTGCCTATCACTGCCCCTGCACTCTGCAGCACGGTCAGCAACTGAGCGGCCAGGTGGAGCAGATCCTTCGCAGGGCCGGTATCGACCTGGCGAAAACCACCGACAAGCATCTGTGCTGTGGTTCGGCCGGTACCTATTCGATTCTGCAGCCGGCCCTGAGTCAGCAGCTGCTGGATAACAAACTGAAAGCGCTGACAGTGGATCAGCCCGATCAGATCGTGACCGCCAATGTCGGCTGCCAGCTGCATCTGGAGACAAAATCTCCGTTGCCGGTACGACACTGGATCGAACTGCTGGATCGATAATATGCTGATTTTCTGTCGGTCTTTGCCGGTCGCTGTCACTCCCTGTCGGGAGGGACATCAAAGTCTGTACACTGGTCCCTTCAACATTACCGAGAATACATTGTACCGATGAAAGTCATGAATCCCGATACCGCCACAACCGAGACCAGCGAACGCGGTGGCAGAACCCCGACTAAGAATGGTGGCGGACAGGTGCAGTCGCTGACCCGGGCGCTGAAGCTGCTACAGCGGTTGTCGGCGGCGGATATGGGGATGAATCTGACCGAGCTGGCCGGCGGGCTTGGACTGGCGCCGTCTACCGCTCACCGGCTGCTGAACAGTATGCGCCAGCTGGAATTCGTCGATTTTGACGAACAGCAGCAGCTCTGGTCAGTGGGGGTCAGTGCCTTTGCTGTGGGCAATGCTTACCTTAAGAAACGGGACTTCGTCGCCCAGGCCCGGCCCTTTATGAAGCAGCTGGTGGCGGAAACCGGCGAAACCTCCAACCTGGCGATTCTGGAGGGGGACAGCCATGTCTTTGTCGGTCAGGTGGAATGTGCTGAGGTGATGCGGATGGTGGTTCAGATTGGCAGCCGTGGTGCTGTGCATGCCGCCGGTGTCGGTAAGGCGCTGCTGTCGTCATTGCCTGAAGAACAGGCCATGGCCATTATCGGACGCACCGGTCTGCCGGCGCTGACGGAAAAAACGATCACCTCTGCCGACACCCTGGCGATACAGCTGGCACAGATACGCCGCCAGGGCTTTGCCCTCGATGATGAAGAGCAGAGCGCCGGACTGCGCTGTCTGGCCGCCAACATCTATGATGAGCACGGTGACGCTGTTGCCGCCATTTCCATTTCCGGACCGACAGCTCGTATCACGCCAGAGAGAATTCCGGAGTGCAGCGCCGCAGTCAGCAGCGCCGCCGACCGAATCACCCATGCCATCGGCGGTTGTAAACCGCCGGTCTGATAGATAAAGCAGGAACCGCCCCGGACAGACCGACAGAAAAGTCACACAGCTCGGATAGCGGTACCGGTTCCCTGTAAACCCGTTATATGCCCTGTCCGGCCAGCAGCGCCGTTGCGGTTCCTTAGTTTTTGTCCGACCCGTACCGGATCCGACCTTCCGGTATGTCCGGGTCTGTTGTCCTGGTGCGTATCCTGCGCGGATGCCACAAATCCCCTCTTTGTTACTGATCAGCTGACCAGTCCTGTCTCAGTTCCGGGCCTGATCTCAGCTCTCTGTTTTTGAAGGCGTTTGTTTACCGGGCCCGGAGGTCACTTTCCTTAGTTGACCCATATTCCGTAGCTGCAGTAGTTTCTAATGTATACAATAAACAAAAAACAATAAGACAAAAATATTGAAATTCGTTTTATGATTGTATACAAATAAAAGGGCCTGTCTGACTATCAGATGTGAAGGCAGCCCCGATGCGATTGATCGCTACGGCCTGAAGTGGCCGAGGATCAGGTGACGTATCAATAACAAACAACAGGGGAACGACGTGAACCAGGCAATCAACACTGCAGTTATGAACGCTGAAATCCGCATCGAAGGGGAGATGAAGCCCGGCTATGCGGAGATTCTCAACGGTTCTGCACTGGAGTTTGTGGCGGCGCTGGTAAAACAGGTCGGTCCTGAGCTCAACGAGTTGCTGGCCGAACGGGAAAACCGTCAGCGGCAGTACGATGGCGGGGAGCTGCCGGGTTTTCGTGAGGATACCCGCCGGATTCGGGAGAATGAGAGCTGGCAGATAGCCGCCATGCCCGGGGATCTGCAGGATCGTCGGGTTGAGATTACCGGTCCGACCGACCGAAAGATGGTGATCAACGCCCTTAATTCCGGCGCCCGGGTATTTATGTGCTGTTTTGAAGATGCCACGGCACCGACCTGGGAAAACATGATCGATGGCCAGATCAACCTTCGGGATGCCAACCGGGGGACGATCAGCGCAGAGGACCCGCAACGGGGCAAACAGTACCGGCTGAATGAGCAGCCGGCGGTGCTGATGGCCCGGCCGCGAGGGCTGCATCTGCCGGAAAACTGTCTGACGCTGAACGGGAAGGCCATCCCCGGCTGTCTGGTGGATTTCGGCCTCTATTTCCTCCACAACTACCGCGCACGACTGAGCCAGGGCAGTGGCGTCTACTATTACCTGCCGAAGCTGGAATCCATGGAGGAAGCACGCTGGTGGTCGAAGGTGTTCGACTTTACCGAAAGCTACTTCGGGGTGCCGACCGGCAGCATCCGCGCCTCAGTGCTGATCGAAACACTGCCCGCGGTGTTTCAGATGGACGAGATTCTCTATGCCCTGCGCCAGCATATCACCGCTATCAACTGTGGTCGCTGGGATTACATCTTCAGCTATATCAAACGGTTGCGCGCTCATCCGGATCGGGTACTGCCGGATCGCTCGGCGATCACCATGGAGACGCCGTTTCTGAATGCCTGCAGCCGGCTGCTGATTCGCACCGCTCACCGACGCGGAGCCCTGGCTATTGGTGGCATGGCGGCACTGATCCCCTCCCGTGATCCGCAACAGATGAGCGAGATCATCCAGAAGGTGGTGGCCGATAAATCGCAGGAAGCGGGAAATGGTCACGACGGCAGCTGGGTCGCGCATCCGGATCTGGTCGCGATCGCCATGACGGTTTTCGATCGCCAGCTGGGTGATCAGCCCAATCAGCTGCATCAGTTACGACCGGGCGATGGTGAGATCACTGCCGGTCTGCTGCTCAGTCCCTGTGAGGGCCCCCGCAGCGAGGCCGGACTTCGGGAGAATATTCGGGTATCGCTGCAGTATCTGGCAGCCTGGATCAGCGGCCGCGGCTGCATACCAATAGGCGGGCTGATGGAGGATGCCGCCACGGCGGAAATTTCCCGAACCTCGATCTGGCAGTGGATTCACCACCAGGTGGTACTGGATGACGGCCGTACCGTCACCAGAGAACTGTTCCGTGACCTGCTGGTTCAGGAGTATGTGGCGTTGCGCAGGGAACTGGGCGCAGAACTGATGATTTCCGGTCGTTATCAGCAGGCCTGCTCTCTGCTGGATGAGCTGGCGACCGAGGAGCCTCTCTGTGAATTCCTGACCCTGAGGCTGCAGACGCTGCTGAGCTGACCCTGTTGCTAAGGCAGAAACAGATGCTGAATCAGAGGGAATGAACAGGATCAGAAACAACAGATAACTATCGAGCGCTGACCGGCTTCAGTGACCGGCCTGGACGCTCTCTGTCACCATCGACAGCACAACAATAATAACGGAGCCGCACCGGCGGCCCCGGATGGGTCGATCTCTATGCTTTATGTACCTGCTGCCGCTCTGGCCGTTCTCGCTGGCCGTCTCCGCATCGCGCACAAGCGGCCTGTTTTTGCCGGAGCTGGCCTCTGGCGCCGCTCGTCGGTGCCTGCTGATTTTTCTCAGGGGTTGTCTGTCCTGTCCCGTTCTGCAGACAGCCCCTTTTTTACCTTTTTTACCTTTTTTGCCTCTTCGCGCCCCTTTCGCCTGTCCGGCCGGGGCCGGGCTGTTCCTATTTCAGACTTTAAAAATAACAACTTCGGGAGATTCTAACGATGACCACGTTAAACCTGCAAAACTCAATCTCTATCACCGACGCCGTATTCAGCAAGAGCCGTGAGCTCAATACGGCACCGCTGACCGTGGCGATACTGGACCAGGGCGGCAAGCTGATCAGCCTGCTGCGTCAGGACGGTTCCAGCATGCTGCGACCGGACATCGCTATTGCCAAGGCCTGGGGCGCGGTAGCACTGGGAAAATCCTCCCGGGCGATCGGCGATGATGCTCAACAGCGTCCGGCCTTCGTGTCGGCTCTTAATACTCTGGCCCAGGGCAACCTGATTCCGGTTCCCGGTGGTGTGCTGATTCGCAACGAGCGGGAAGAGGTGATCGGCGCCATCGGTATCAGCGGTGATACCTCCGATGTCGATGAACTCTGTGCCGTGGCCGGTGTTCGCGAGGTGGGACTGATACCGGACGTGGAATCTCACTGATCCTTCGTTGAGTTTTTCGGCGGGGTACGGCGGCGCCGTATCCCGCCGTTCTTTTATCCGCTTACTTGTCAGAGAGTGTTGCTATGCCGGTCAGCAAACGGCTGTTTTCGCAGTTTTCGATCAGGATTCGCCTGGCCCTGATGGTCGGGCTGCTTCTGCTGGTGTCATTTATCTCCGTTGGCGGTGCCAGCATCTACCAGGCCAGGGAGGTGGTCGAGCAACGTATGCTGGAGGATGAGCTGCCCAATCAGCTGCAGCGGGTTGCCCTGTCCATCGACCGTCGAATCGCGGAAATCTTCAGTGCCGGTCGTATGCTGGCCAGTAACCGCTTCGTGGCCGACTGGCTGTTGCAGGGGGAACCCGACAGTGGCTCTCAGGCGTTGCAGGCTCAGTTGCAGCAGATCAGCAACGAATTCGGCGCGGATGTAGCATTTCTGATCAGTGCCCGAAAAGGGAGTTATTACACCGACAAGGGGTTATTTAAGCGGCTCAGCGTCGCCGATCCACGGGATCGCTGGTTCTACGGATTTCTGGAGAGCGAACAGAGCTGGGAGATCGCTTTCGATCAGGATGAAATCAGTGGTGAGATGAAAGCTTTCGTCAACTACCGTATGACCGACGGTGATCAGGATCTGGCGGTGGTGGGAATCGGCATCGATATCAGCGAAGTGGTGTCTCTGGTGACCTCTGAGCGGGTCGGTCAGCGGGGGCATCTGTTGCTGGTGGAACCGGGAGGTAATATCCGGGTGCAGAGCGACCGGATTCAGAAGGATGACGGTCCCGGAAAATCGAAAGCGCTGGCTGCCCGGGCGGGTCAGGGCGATGATGTCTCGCCACTGCTGGCGGGTCGCCCCTTCGCATCGCTCAGTTATCAGCGACAGGGTCAGTCCTATCTGATGGCCTCGACGCCGGTGCCGTCGCTGGGCTGGTATCTGGTGGCTGATCTTCCCGAAGCGGACATCTTCGCCCGTATCGACAGCGCCTTTATCCAGGTACTGCAACTGGTGGTCGGACTGTCACTGCTGTTGCTGTTGCCGGTACTGCTGATCAGCGGAAGGATCGCCACGCCAATCCGTCGTCTGGCGGAGCTGATGCGGGATATTGGTCGTGGTGAAGGAGACCTTCGCCAGCGACTGGAGATGAACCGCCAGGACGAGATTGGTCAGCTGGCCGATGGTTTCAACAGTTTCGTGGCTAAGATCCAACGCTCGATCAGGGAGGTGGATCAGCTGTCGCTGGAGACTGAGCGTATTCTGCAGGAGCTGCGTAAAGGGGCCGACTCCAGCCGCAGCGACAGTCAGGAGCAGCAACAGCAGTTGTTAATGATGGCCAGCGCCATCGAAGAGATGCGGGCTACCATTGAGGATATTACTCAGAGCGCCAGCGATGCTTCCGCCACCAGTGCTCAGGTGCGGCAGCAGGCGGGAGAAGGGCTGGAGCTGGTTGAACAGGCCGGCACCCGAATTCGCCACCTCTCCGGCAGTATCGAGCATGCCGCCGATGTGGTCAGCCAGTTGAATGGACGGGTACTGGCCATTGGTGATCTGCTGTCGGTGATCCGGGAGGTGTCCGACCAGACCAGCCTGCTGGCACTGAACGCCGCCATCGAAGCCGCCCGCGCCGGTGATCAGGGAAGAGGCTTTGCCGTGGTTGCCGATGAAGTTCGCACTCTGGCACAGCGAAGCAATCAGCTGACCGATGATATTCAGCAGCATATCGGCAGTCTGCGAACCGGCTCAGAAGAGGCGATGAGCGCGATGACCAGCGCTCGCAGCAGTTCAGACAGCAGTGTCAGCATGACGAGCCGTGCCGGCGAAGCCTTTGCCGCCATCGAGCGGCAGATTACCTGCCTGAGCGATCAGAACGACCAGGTGGCCGAAGCATTGCGCCAGCAGACCGCGGTGGTGGAAAGCCTGTCGCAGAACTCCATGGTGATCAGCGATACAGGGCAGCGTACTCTGGCCGCTGCCGGACAGGTTGACGAAGCCTCCACTTCCCTCCATGACGTGGTGACTCGCCTGCGAGGCAATATGGGCCAGTTCAGATACTGAAACTCCGATCCCCATTGCCGGTGACACTGGTGATGGGGATCAGCCAGAAATCAGCGAACCGACCGTAGTCGCTATTATAATCTGGAAGATTGTAAGGAGAGTCCCGTCGTGCCGTCGTCACGGTGGCTGGACGGCCTGAGTAAGACTTGTATCCGAGACTATAGCCGTTATGGTCATGGGCTTCGGCTGATGGGGCTGGCTGTTCACCGTAACCCGGGTCTGAAGGCGGGTATTGTCCAGGCAACTGGTGTCGTCAGCTTCAAGGTTTTACTTCAGTTTTGTGGACACTTCTAAAACTGACACAGGAGAATTACCGGGCTGAAAGTATCTTCCTGAAGAATAACGGTCATTCAAATCGAGAGTGATCTGCCTACATCCTGTGGCAGGAGCGTGCCCAAAGCGGATATAGCGGCAACAAAATGTCATGGCACAAAGTGCCCGGGAGCAGACATTGTGTCACCTGAGGATCAGCCATAGAAACCTGGATCTATCCAGTATATTTGCCTACCGAGAGATTTGTGGCTCGAATTGTCAGCTTACTAGTCTCGTTCTTCACTGGAAATAAAACTGATAATCCAGCATTATCAGACTATTAGGGAAGATCGGTACCGAGATACTGTGCCAACCCCACCAGATGTATGAGCCGGCTCGTTTTCATCGGAGGAAAATGACAGGTGTTTCTAGAAAGCTTTTTCCTTTTAATCGCTTACGGATGTAGCAGCGTTTTACCTGCTCGGACAAAACGAGCCGGCTCAGTATTAAAAGTTTAATGCACAAGGAGACCATGGTGCTGAAGGTTCTAAAATGGCAAAGTTGGCTTTTGCTTGTTTTTGGTATTCTTGGCTTTGGGGGAGTTATTTTTGGTGTACGCCCCACTTTTGGCTCTCTGACAGCCTTACTTTTTATACTTTTACTCCAAGTCTCTATTCCTGCAATCATTCTTGTGGGCTTCAGGCTCCACGATTCAGGTAAACTAAGCAGAACCGTTTTACTTTATGGGGGCTGGGGATTGGTTATCCTGCTCATAACCGCAGGCCAACATTGGTTCAGCTCTGGAGCCCCCAGCATTTAACAAAAAAATCAACGAACAAATCAACGAACGCCAGCAAGCTGGCTCGGACCTCCAAAAGCCTGCGGCTTTTTCCGGCCCGTTATTAGCGGCGTTATGTGTAACGGAGTACAAAGTTGAGCATTGCTATATTCGTCATCACCATTGCCGTTGTCCTCTTTGGCTTTACCCTCGCCTCGTATTCTGTTCTGAAGCGGCTTGGCGTTAAAGATGCTCTGGTTAAAAGATCATTTGTATTCGGCGGAATTCTTTGTCTTATCCAATCAGCCTGCTCAATCGTCTTTACAGCATTGGGGGCTCAAGTAATCGGCTTCATCGTTGGCCTGGGTGGCTCATTTCTTTACGTTAAATCCGTCCTTAATGTGAGCGTATTCAGGAATCTGGGCATAGTATTGTTCCTACCCTTCGTGGCCTCTCTCATCGCAGCACCGCTACTTCTAGTACTTTTCAAAGCCGTATAGATATGGTGCTACCTATGCCACATAATAAATCATTAAACTTCAGCACTGCGGGCTCTGACCTTGTACCACTTTGGTGGACACTTTTACGTACATAACTTTTTAATAACCGACCGGTGTTTGAGGCGTTAAAGGTACAAACGAGCATCATGGAAGATGACCACTACTTTTGTTACTCGGCAGTGCTAAGAATATTTGGTGATATCGATGACCTCGAAAAAATCACCAAAACCTGTGGTGTCCTTCCCACCTATGTTCATAGAAAGGGGGAAAAGCGCTCCGAGCGAGCGAAGCCCTATCAGCAAGACATGTGGCAATACGAACCAGCGGTTCCAGAGAACGACGAGCTCCACAAGCACCTGGACGCACTGTGGGAAGTCATCGAGCCAAAAGTTGACGCCATCAAAGATCTCAAGACAAACCTGAACGTCGATATCTTTTGCGGCTATCGTAGCAGCTGTGACAATGCTGGATTCGAAGTTCCACATTGCAGTCTGAAGATATTTGAAAAATTAGAGGTGCCCTTTGGCGTATCCGTTATCGTCGTTTCGGAAGAATGATACCTTTAAAAAATCATTCAATTTCAGCCCTTCGGGCTCGGACCTTCGCAAGAAAGCTTGCTTCGGCCCGTTAATGAGGCGTTATGCGCATTCACTGGTAGCAAGGTATAACCATTGAGAACTTTATTAGCTCTGTCAATCAATGCCGTATTTATAGCGCTCACCTTTCTGTTTATGAGCCATATGTATATTGGTATAGCAATTGGTGGATCGTTGCTTGTTTGGTTCTTCTACTTTCTATGGAAGCGCCAGAACGAAGTCATGGAGAGAGTTGAAAGGAAATTAGTTGGGCAAAAGGTAATAATGCCCACCGAGCACATCATGTTCAGAGCTTTGGAGTCATCAGGGTATTCTCAGGCAAGTGGCATGGGATATATAGCGCTTACTGAAAAGTTTCTTTATTTTGAACTCATTTTAATGGACCTTGTGATTACAGTACCCATAGATAACCTTAAAGGCGCTGAGTTTGTCAGACGCCTGAAGGGTGTTTCGCCTGGCAGACAGATGCTACGTATACTGTTTACTAACCAAAATGGTGATGGTGATTCAATAGCGATAAATGTTAAAGACATGGAGCATTGGAAAAGAGTAATCGAAGATGTTTGCCAAAAATCTGCATAACAAGTGACCGTGGTGTTCCGTCAAGAGATTTAAACCATTTCCGGACTCCATAGTTCTTCGTTTTTAACCATCGTTATGACTCTGACGGGGCACTTCCAGTCGCAGGCGCGATGATGATCTCGGGAATGATTCAGCGATGCCGAGCGGTACCTAACTGCAGCTGGGATCGGCGGAACAGTATCTGCCCATTGCAGACAGAAGCCTCTGTAGCAGGGCGTGATTCCCTGAGTTGCCCAATCGTCAGCTACGTAACATCCAGATTCAGGGGGTGGCTACCGTGTCCGTCATGTCAGCTGGTCGCGGCTCCCACCAGCGCTTTGTTTTCCACTTTTTTGATGAATAATGCCAGCACAATCAGGATCATGGCGGTTATTTCCAGTCGATCTAAATTCTCTCCTAAGAGAACAGCTCCGGTGAGTAAAGCCACGACCAGCTCGAGGGACCCGGTTAAGGCATTTTTGTCTGCGCATGATCTCGGCGCACCAACCATAAACAGGAGCTGGGGGATTGCTGCGGCGAGTAATGCGATTCCCAGTACCGACATAAGGCCGATCGCTGAAGCGGGCAGAATCTGCGCAGGCGAATTCCATATTGCTATCGGCAGGAGAACCATAATATGGCCGATTGTCATCCAGGCCATTCTATTGGTTGTTGGAATGTTTCTTCTGGGATCAGACAGGTACTGCACCTGGGTGGCTACAGCCAGGGGGGCCAGAAAGCAGGCGGCGACCGAAAGCAGTGCGTTTGCAGGAAGTGCTTCTGGTCTCACTGTTAATGACGCGGCAATGGCCACCAGCGCCGCCGCGATCAGTGCATTCTGTGATGGCGCCCGATTAAATGCGACCCAGCCAATCAGAACACTGAAAACCGGGTAGCTGTAATAAATCAGGATGGCGGTGGCGGCGGGAAGTGTTTCCAGGGCATGGAAATAGCCGAAGATAGCAATACCACCGGCGACCCCCAGCAGGAAAGTTCTGCAGGCTTCCGGCCAGTCTGACCGGGGGGTACGCAGGAAAAAAGCGAAAAACAGTGCCGGCAGTATAAACCGGTACAGGCTCACCACCTCCGCGCCCAGACCCTCCTTGAATAACAGCTGGGCAAAAAATGGGTTTAACCCGTAAAGGAGGGCAGCCATTAACACCAGGTACTGGCCATCGATTGTTGGTTTACTGTTCACGTTTATGTCATCCCGCCGGTCAGGCTGGAACAATAGTTCACCTTTGATTAGATAAATAGTGAATAATTCACGATATTGATTAATAGTATGCATATGCGTGGCTGATGTTAATTCGTTGTCTGTTAAGTTGTATGGGGTAGAGGATGAGGCTGGATATCAGGCATTGGGAGATGCTGAAGGCCATCGATGAAGCGGGTACGCTGAGACAAGCCGCTTACGTGTTAGGCATAACGCAGTCTGCACTAAGTCACCGGCTCGCCGAGGCAGAGAGACGGCTGGGTGGCCTGTTATTCGAGAGGGAGGGGCGCAGGCTTCGGCAGACATCTGCCGGTCGTGCCATGACGCAGACCGCCAACCAGGTCATTCCCGCGCTACAGCGTGCTGAGTCGGACTTCCAGCAGATGGCGGTTAATGAAACCACTGTGGTTCGTTTCGGGGTCGCAGCTTATAGCTGCTATCACTGGTTGCCTTCATTTCTGCTGGGAATGTCCGAAAAAGAGCCCGGAATTCAGCTGGAACTGGTGGCCTCGGCAACACAGAATCCGCTGCAGAACCTTCAGGAAGGCGCTGTTGATGTGGTGCTGGCGCCCGGACATCTGGCCATCCCGGGTATCGAGTCGATTGCTGTTTTTGAGGATGAACTGGTGCTGGTCACTCACCCGGAACATGAGCTGGCAACCAGACTATTTGTCGAAGCCGCTGATCTGGAAGGTGAAGACTACCTGACCTATAGCAGGTCCGCACAGCCAGGATTTGAATATGAACGCTTTATACGACCTGCCGGCGTCGTTCCCCATCTGGTGACCGTTGTTGAAGTGACTGACGCCATCGTGGAGCTGATAGCCGCAGGGTTCGGCGTGAGCATTCTTTCGAGGTGGGCCGTTCAGTCAGCCATCAGAAATGAAAACATATCGGCCGTCAGGCTGGGAAAATCCGGGCTTGATCTTGGCTGGTCGGCACTGGTTCGCGAATCAGAACCCGCGACCGCTGCGGCCAGAGTGGTGTCGCGCAGGCTGGCAGAATGGTTTCGGTCCCGGACCGGTGACGGATGAGTGGCGGTAAAAACGGACGCCGGAGCTGAAAATGCAACGACCGGAATGGCCGCCTTCGGCGGCTCATTGCTTAGTCCCCCGGTCCCTGACCTCCGTCGCCCTTTGCGGCGGTCGGACAGTGCCTGATCATCTTTACGTTTCATTTACATTGCCCTGACTCCGCTTTGCATTGCGCTCCCTAAACTGATTATCAAATTCAGTAAGGAGAGTGAGTCATGAAAAAGACCTTCAATAAAACCATCGCCCTGACCGCCGCCGCTCTGGTGTTCGGAACCGGTGCGGAACTGACCATGGCAGGCGGTGGATTCGGTGGTTGTGACGGTGACCGGAAAGGGGGTAAGCACTACCGAGGGATGCAGGAGCAGGGGATGGCTGGCGATCGCTACGGAATGATGGGCGAGCGCATGCTGCGGAAGCTGGACTGGGAGCTGGAACTGACCGATCAGCAGCGTGACCAGATTCGTGATCTGATGAAGGAACGCCAGCAGAAGATGACTGACCGCAAGGGTCAGAAGCAGAATATGTACCAGCAGATGCGTGAGCTCGATCCCGCTGCTGCCGACTATCAGCAGCAGGTAGCCGAGCTGGCGACTCAGCAGGCTGAGACTGTGCGTCAGCGCCTGGTCGACCGGGCAGAAGGCATGGCGGAGCTCTACGCTGTGCTGACCCCGGAGCAGCAGCAGAAATTTAAGGAGCTGCAGGATCAGTGGGGCGAGAAGCGGGGCCGTAAGGGCAGCCGCTGGCATTAAACTGCGGCCCGGCCTGGTCAGTTGATCTCCCCTTTCTCTGACTGGATTCAGAAGCCGCCTTCGGGCGGCTTTCTTTTCGGGTAACTGAAATTTTCTTTCGCCGGTCTGCAATCTGACAAGACGCGGAACAGCCCGTCAGCCCATTGCCTGAAGGCATTGCTGTGTCAGTGGCGATCACTCCTTGTTCAACGGATAGCCATTGCCTACGCTTAAATTAACCAGTAGTTAACAGCATGTCCGGGTATCGATTCTGCGGTAAAAAGACCATCCATTTTTCCTCAGATAAGCATTGCTGGCGAAAATCAGCCCGCTGCGTTGTCGTGGAAATCACCGGCGGAAGCCGGGCATCCACAATCAGGTCGTGGTTGAGCAGTACAGGACCCGATATTGGTTGAACCAGCTCGCTGACAGCTGAGCTGTTATCAGGAGTCCCCGCTACAGACATGCTGAATGGGAGCTGGTCCCGAGGAGGTGCTATGAGCCAGAAATTTATCGAAGTAACCACTGACCACCCATCGACCGGAGAAACCTACAAGTTGTTGCTGCAGCTTGAACAGGTGGTGCAGATCAGACCGGAGATGAAAGTGGAATCTGAACCGCAACATGATCCGGTTGCCGTTGTGGTAATGACATCCGGAGAGACTCTGGTTCTGAAAAACAGCTATATGAACCTGCTGCATCAACTGGATGAGGTCAATATGTTGGTGCGTTCCTGAGTGACTGCTGCCGGTATCGATATCGGTAGTCTGTGAATATATGTAAAGGCCCGCGGGGGAGGAGAATCAATCCACTTGCGGGCTTTTTGTATTTCCAACGCTGGTCTCGGTGGCTTACCAGGGAATGGTGCTACCGTCGTAATCAAAAAAACCGTCATTGCAGGATCGGCGTTCGGTCGGAGTGACCCGGTCGACCAGCGCCCGCATGCCTGCCACACTGGTGGCCGTGTCGATGGCGCCTTCAGGCCCGCCCATATCGGTTCGTACATGGCCCGGATGCAGCAGCAGGCAACTGATACCCTGGTCGGCATAATCCGCGGCGAAGCAGCGCACCGCCATATTGAGCGCCGCCTTCGAGGAACGGTAGGTGTAAGCTCCGGTACCGTTGCCGGCCAGTGAACCCATCTTGCTGGTGGTGAAGGCCATCACTTTTCGTTCCGAGGCGGCGACATTCGATGCCAGGGCGCTGGCGATGCGGATGGGGGCGATGGTGTTGATTTCGAAACTGGAAAGCCAGCTGGCATCCTCTATCTGATCCAGTCCGCGGTCCTTATCCAGGTAGACGCCCGCGTTGTTCCAGAGGACATCGATAGCGATTCCGGCCAGGCTGTCTTTAAGCGCGGCGATAGATAGCGGATCGGAGACATCCAGAGTCAGCCGCTCGGCACCGTCGGCGATAGCCGCGTCCGGGCTCCGGCAGGCCGCCAGTACCCGCCAGCCATCTCTGGCGTAGGATTGCGACAGCGCGAGGCCCAGTCCGCGGCTGGCACCGGTAATCAGAATTGTTGGCATGACAGTACTTCCTGGGATGATTAATGGCAGGGAGAATATCTGCAAGGTTATGGCTTTCACCGCCGTAACACAACGGGGCACCAGCAGACATCCCCGGTGGTGATCGGATCCGGGAGCGGTTCATTGTGAGGTACGTTAACGGACTGGCTGGGTTGTGGTATAACCCCGCTGAACGGGCCGGATGCTGAGCATCGGCCCGCAACCTGCAGTTACAAACAGTTTCAGAAAAAGGATCCGAGATGCTGATCGTCTGCCCCCACTGCTCCACCACCAATCGTATTCCCGATGAGCGTTCCCATACCGAGGGTAAGTGCGGCAGCTGTAAACAGGGGCTGCATACCCGCCAGCCGGCAGACCTCACCGACCAGACTTTCAGCAAATATATCAGCGGCAACGAACTGCCGGTGATTGTCGACTTCTGGGCAGACTGGTGCGGGCCCTGCAAAATGTTGGCGCCGATATTCGAAAAGACCGCCGCACAGTCAGAGATGCTGTTGTTTGCCAGGGTGGAAACCGAAAAGGCATCGCAGGTCAGTGCCCGGTGTGGCATTCGCAGCATTCCGACGCTGATTATCTTTCGCGGTGGCCGGGAGCTGGACCGGGTGGCCGGTGCCCTTTCCGAACCGCAGCTGAAGCAGTGGATTCTGCAGACCCTGCAGAAAGGATGATTCTGCAGATACTGCAGAAGAGCTGATTCTGTTGCCACTCCCGCGGCCCGCTCTCTGCGGGCCGTCCGTTCCTTTTGTTTACCGGATCCGCCGGTTTCCTGCCGCCGCCTTTCTTCAGATCCCTGATTTGATTCAGCGACCGGCAGCGTTGTCGCTGCTATCAGCCGGTGCTTGCACGCTCCTGCCGGCTCGGTTGAGTGTCACGCTGTAAAGATCGCTAACCTGTTAGAAAAACTAACATCTGAATAATTTTAGTCGTTTGTCTGCCAGCCCCGTCCGTCGCAATATCGGTAAAACGCTTGCAGTCCGGCGTTACCGCCCGTCCACATGGGGTGGTCGGGAACCATAAGTATAAGAAGTCGTTGAAGCGACAAAGGGGTAACAATGAAGAAGTCTCTTTCCTCTGCCTTAAAGGCAGCTGCACTCACCGCCTCCACCCTGGCCGCCAGTTACAGTCTGGCAGCGGACAAAGTCACCGTCGGCTATTTTCTCGAGTGGCCCACCGCCAACCAGGCGGCTCAGATCGATAAAACCTACGATAAAGCGATGGGTGTGGACGTGGAGTGGCGCGCCTTCGATTCCGGTACCGCGATGTCCGCCGCCATGGCGTCCGGCGATGTGGATATTGCGTACTCTCAGGGACTGGTTCCCTTTACCGTTGCCGTTTCTCAGGGCCTGCCGATCACCATGGTCGGTGTCGCGGTGTCCTATGCCGAAAACGATAACTGTGTGGTCGGTAAATCAAGCGGTATCGACCAGGCCAGCGCTTCGAAGCTGGAAGGCCAGGCTGTGGCCGTGCCTTTCGGTACCGTTGCCCACTACAAAATGTTGCGGGTGATGAGCCACCTCAATGTCAGTACCAGTAAGATCAGGCTGCTGGATATGGCGCCTGCCGACGGAGCGGCGGCGCTGGCCCGTGGTGACGTGGCCATGGCCTGCGGCTGGGGCGGAGCGCTGCGCCGGATGAAGCAGTACGGTGAGGTGCTGATGACGGCGAAGGATCAGGAAGCGATCGGCATCCGGGTCTTCGATGTGATTTCCGCCAGCAATCGTTTTGCTGAAGAGCATCCGCAGCTGCTGACTGAGTTCCTGAAGGTCACCGATCAGGCCAACCGCAACTTCGCCGAGAATCCTGAGCAGGTCCAGCCGGTCATCGCGAAGGCGGCAGGACTGTCTCTGGAGGATTCCAATCAGGTGCTGGCGCTGTTCGACTTCCCGCTGAAGGAAGAGCAGCTGTCGAAAGCCTGGCTGGGTGGTACGGTGCAGTCCTTCACCAAAGAGGTGGCCGACTTCTTCGTCCTGCACAAACAGATTCCCCGTGCCCTCGACGACTACAGCGACACCATCGACGCCCGTTTCTACCAGCAGGTCAACTGACCGGCGTCCCATCTGAATCGGGCACGCTATTGCTGCACAGGCCGGTTGCTGAACTGACCGGCCGGTTCCGGAGCGATTCGCTCCGGTGCATGGTGCCCGCCCATCTGTTAATCCCCAGAGAGAGAGCCATGTCAGACTTAGTGGTGAATAACGTTTCCATGATTTTTGATACGCCGGACGGTGGTCAGGTGGAAGCGTTACGTGACGTATCCTTTTCGCTGAAGCAGGGCGAGTTGCTATCGGTGCTCGGCCCTTCCGGCTGCGGTAAAAGTACCCTGCTGAATATCATCGCCGGCTTCCTGGCACCGACTAAGGGGCGAATCTCCCTTGCCTCGACCGAACTGCACCGGCCCGGTTCGGACCGTGGCATGGTGTTCCAGCAGGGAGCGCTGTTTGAATGGCTGACGGTGGCTGAAAATATCGGTTTCGGCCCGAAGATGAAAGGGACCCCGCAGGCGGAGATCGACGCCACCGTTGATCACCTGCTGCAAACCGTCGGCCTGCAGGACTTCGGCGACAAGCCCATCTACGAGCTGTCCGGCGGTATGCAACAACGGGTAGCGCTGGCCCGCTGTCTGGCCAATGATCCCGATGTCATTCTGATGGATGAGCCGTTGGGGGCGCTGGATGCGCTGACCCGGGAGAAGATGCAGGGGCTGGTACTGAAGCTGTGGAAGGAGACCGGCAAGACCATCATCCTGATCACCCACAGTGTTGAGGAAGCGCTGTTTCTCGGCGAAAAGCTGTTCGTGATGGCGCCCCGTCCCGGCCGTATCCGTCAGCAGTATGAGCTGCCGTTCGCCGACGACGGCCTCACTCATGATCCCCGCGAGATTAAGGCCTCTCCGGAGTTCATCGCTAAACGGGAAGAGATCCTGTCGATGATCTGGGAAATGGAGGAAGAAATCATGGGGCAGGTGGAAATGGCAGGAGCATAAGCGATGACTATTATTCAGCAACTGATGCAGAAATCCGGTCTGGTCGCCACCGGGCTGGAGAAGCGTAAAACGGTCACCTTCGGTGACACCGCCTCGGTGGCCGACGGCCGCTTCTGGAGCGTGATTTCGGTACTGACCCTGGCCATGGCCTGGTATCTCGGCAGCGCCCTGGAGCTGGTCAACCCGATCTTCTGGCCGTCGCCCTCGGCGGTCTGGGACCAGTTTGTCAGCATCTCCGGCGAGGGTTATCGCAACTTCTCGCTGTGGGAGCATATCTGGGCCAGCCTCTACCGTATCCTGGTGGGCTTCGGGCTGGGTTGCCTGATCGGCATCCCGCTGGGTTTTGCCATGGGGCTGTCGAAGTTCATGCGCGGCTGGTTCGATCCCATCGTTGAATTCTTCCGGCCGATTCCGCCGCTGGCCTTTATTCCGCTGGTGATCATCTGGTCCGGTATCGGTGAGCGTTCCAAGATCCTGCTGCTGTTCTTCGCCGCTCTGTGGATCATGGTGATCGCCGCCCGCGCCGGGGTCGGCAGCGTTAAACTGTCGAAGATCCATGCCGCCTATTCGCTGGGAGCCAGCAAGCGACAGATCCTGCGCTACGTGATCCTGCCCAACTCCCTGCCGGAGATCTTCACCGGCATGCGGGTGGCGATGGGGGTCTGCTGGGGCACCGTGGTGGCCGCCGAGCTGGTGGCGGCAGAGTCGGGGGTCGGCTTTATGATCATGGTGGCCAGTAAGTTCCTCTCCACCGATATCGTGGTGATGGGGGTGATTATCGTCGGCCTGATCGGCTATGGCATCGATATTCTGATGCGTAAGCTGGAAGCGAAACTGATTCCCTGGAAAGGCCGGGCCTGACGGCTGTGTGGGCGGCTTCGCAACGAAGCCGCCCGTTGTTCTGATGGGCCATGGCTTTTTTGTATGCCTGCAACCGGCTTTTCATTGAACTCCGCTGCTTTCCCTTCTTCTGTTCCTTTTTTCTCCGCTTCTGGCGGTCCTGCTGTTAATACACTCGATGCAGCCACTGGTCGCCGGCGATCTGCCGGTGCAGCCAGCTGGCAAAGTAACTGATTTTTCGGTCGGTCAGATGCTGGGCCGACTGCACCAGATACCAGGCCCCCGGTTCGGCGATAAAGCGTTGCAGCGGTATCACCAGCTTGTTACTGGCCAGATCGCCACTGGCGAAATAGGAGTGAACGACGGCAATGCCCTGGCCGGCGATGGCGGCTTCCAGTGCCAGCAGGTGATTGTCATGCTCGCTGACCACCCGGACCTGGTCGATATCGACACCCTGAGCGCTGAGCCAGGCCGGCAGGTTATCGGGGGATTCGCTGATATTGAGAAACGGCAGCTGCAGCAGTTCGGCTGCGGATTTCACTTCGCCGTCGGTCAGCAGGTCGGGACTGCAGACCGGTATCAGGCAACCCCTGAACAGCTGCTGATACTCCAGCCCCTGATCGCAGCTTTCGCTGTAGATGATGCCGATATCCGCGGCGTGGGGTTCGAAGTCCCAGTCCAGAAAGGAGTTGTAAAGCTCGATATGAATATCCGGGTACTGCTGACGAAAATGGCCCAGTCGCTGTATCAGCCAGCGCGAGCCGATGGTCATATAGACCTGCACGGTCAGGTTGCCCTTGTCAGGCTCACCGAAGATCATCTGTGTGCTGTGTTCGATCTGATTGAGGGCGGCGTGGATTTCGACAAAGTAGCGCCGACCGGCATCGGTCAGGGCAATGCTGCGTCCCAGTCGCTCGAACAGGGGCTGGCCCAGCGCCTCTTCCAGTTTTTTGATCTGGTGGCTGACGGCCGAGTGGGTGACGCTGAGTTCATCGGCAGCCTGCTGAAAACTCAGTAACCGGGCGGTGGCCTCAAAGGCCCGTAATGCGTGCAGCGGGGGGAAGCGTCGTTTCATGATCCGTTCTCCTGCCTCGCTATCCGGCAAGCTGGTTTTCCGGGAAGTCGCTCAGCAGCCAGTCTCTGAAGATCTTTGACGCCGGCGACAGCGTCCGGTCGCCCTGATAACAGAGATAGTAGCTGCCTTCGGTATCGATGCTGTCCATAAAAGGCGCCACCAGCTGTCTGGCCAGCACGCCTTCCTGCATCAGTTCGTCGTACATCAGGCAGACGCCGAAGCCGTTGGCGGCCATGGTGACGGCGGTGGCGTGGCTGTCCATGTACTGACGGGGGCGCTGACGCAGTTCGTCCAGGCCCATCTGTTTCAGCCAGCCATCCCAGCCTACGGGAGTGCCGATCACATCCAGCAGCGGGAAACCCTCCAGATCTGCCGGCCGGCGCATGCGTCTGGAATTGGCGGCCGTGCAGTAGGGGCGCAGTTTCGGGGTGACCAGCGCATGGCTCTCGTAGCCTGACCAGCTGCCGCTGCCGTAACGGATCTCAAGCTCGGCGGTGGAGATATCGAAATCGGTGGACCAGTTGGTGCCCAGCTGACGAATGGAGATCTGCGGATAGACGGCGTTAAAGCGATGCAACCGCGGCGCCAGCCAGAGCACGCTGAAGGCGGTGTTGACGTTGATCTCTACCACCGCCTCATTGAGCGGGGTAAAGATCTGGGCGGCGCCATTGTTGAGCTGCTGCATCGCCTCCTGCACCAGCGGCAGAAACGCGCGGCCGGCGTCACTGAGCTGGATGGTGCGATTGCTGCGGACAAACAGCTTCTGATCCAGATGGTGTTCCAGCAGCTGGATCTGCTGGCTGACGGCTGGCTGGCTCATGTTCAGCTCCTGGGCGGCGAGGGTGAAGCTGAGCTGTCGCCCGGCGGCTTCGAAGGTGCGCAGCCAGTTGAGTTGGATGTTGCTGGTAAGCATTCTTTCCATAAGCGGTACTTATTAAAAAGCTATAAATTTATCGTTTGTCGTTGGTCTTATGACTTCATACCATCGAACTGTGACGATTTGCAAGTGAAGCGGCGGGATCTCCCGACCGTCATCTTCAGTACAGGAAAATAACAATGAAACATGAAACTGACGTTCTGATTATCGGTGGTGGCATTGCCGGGGTCAGCACCCTCTACCATCTGACCAAAATGGGCTGGAGCAATGTCATGCTCACCGAGAAGCTGGAGCTGACCTCCGGTTCCACCTGGCATGCCGCCGGCAACCTGCCGCATTTCAGCAACAGCTACAACGTCATGAAACTGCAGCAATACAGCATCGACCTGTACGGACGCCTGCAGGAAGAGACCGGTCAGCCGGTCGATCATCACCCCACCGGCGCGGTACGGCTGGCCCACACTCAGGACCGGATGGATGAGTTTCAGCGGGTGGCGGCGATGTCCGACCTGGCCGGTCTGAATCTGGAAATTATCGACAACGATCGGCTGAAGGAGCTCTATCCCTTCCTCGACACCACCGGCCTGGTGGGCGGGCTCTGGGACCCGGCCGACGGTCATATCGACCCCACCAGTGTCACCAACGCCATGGCGGCCGGCGCCCGTCAGGGCGGAGCGACCATTCTTCGCAACAATCCGGTAGAGTCCATCGAACAGCAGCCGGACGGTCGCTGGAAGGTCACCACCGCCAAAGGCGTCATCGACGCCGGTATTATTGTCAACGCCGCCGGCTTCCGGGCCAACGAAGTGGCGGAAATGGTGGGTCACCGACTGCCGATGATCTCCATGGAGCACCAGTTCGTGGTCACCGACAACGTCGAGGAGCTGGAGCAGCGCGACACCATGCTGCCGATGCTGCGGGATCCCGACGTCTCCTACTACCTGCGTCAGGAAGGCAAGGGCTTTATTCTCGGACCCTATGAGAAGGGCGGTATTCCCTGGGCCACCGACGGGGTACCGGCGGCTTTCGGCCAGGAGCTGCTGCCACCGGACCTGGACCGCATCGAAGAGATCATGTGCACCGCCATGGAGCAGGTGGAGCCGGTCAGCCGGGCCGGCATCAAGACCGTGGTTAACGGTCCTATCACCTATACGCCGGACGGGCACCCGCTGATCGGCCCGGTCCATGGCTATCGGAACTACTTCGTCTGTACCGGCTTTAACTTCGGTATCGTCCAGGGCGGGGGCGCCGGCCACTTTATGGCTCAGTGGATCGTCGACGGTCACCCTGAGCTGGATTTGTTCGAACTGGATCCCCGTCGTTTCGGCGACTATGCCGACCACGAATTCTCGGTGGCCAAGGCTACCGAAGTCTACGCCAATGAATACCAGCTGGGTTTCCCCAACGAATACGCCATGCGGCCGGCCGCCCGGGACCGTAAACAGACCCCGGTGCATCCACGTCATGCCGATAAAAACGCCGTGTTCGGCGCCTGGTTCGGCTGGGAACGTCCGAGCTGGTTCGCCCCGGCCGGCACCGAGGCGGTGGAACAGCACAGCTTCCGTCGCAGCAACTGGTTCGAGCCGGTAGCGGCGGAATGTCTGCAGGTGCAGAACAACGTCGGAGTGTTGGATCTGTCGCCCTTTACCAAGTTTGAAGTGTCCGGCCCCGGCGCCCTTGCATGGCTGGGCGGGATCGCCCCCAACCATATCCCCGTGGATGTGGGCGGTATCGCCCTGGCCCACCCGCTGACCGCAGAAGGCGGCGTCGCCTGGGAATTTTCCGTCACCCGGCTGGAGAATGGCAGCTACTACCTGATGGCACCGGCGGCGGCAGAACTGCTGGTGGAAGACTGGCTGACCCGGCGCCTGCCGGCAGACGGCTCGGTTGCTCTGAAGAACATCACCCGCGATTACGGCACTCTGGTGCTGGCCGGCCCCCATGCCCGCAAGGTGCTGGCAAAACTGACCCGGGCCGATCTCAGCAATGAGGCCTTCCCCTGGTTCAGCGGCCAGGAGATCGAAGTGGCCGGGGTACCGGTGCGGGCGCTGCGGATGAACTTCGTCGGCGAACTGGGCTGGGAACTGCACCACCCGATCGAACATCAGCTGGCCCTCTACGATGCTCTGATGGAAGCGGGGGAGGAGTGGAATATCACCGACTTCGGCATGCGTGCCATGGACTCCATGCGCCTTGAAAAGGGCTATCCCATGTGGGGCCATGATCTGACCACCGAATTCAGCGCTCTGGAGGCCAACCTGGGCTTCTTCGTCAAGTTCGACAAGGATGAGTTCGAGGGCAGGGACGCGCTTCAGCGCCAGAAGGCGGCCGGGCTGAAACGCAAACTGGTGGTGCTGGAGCTGCACTCCACCGACGTCGATGCGGCATCGGGCATGGAGCCGGTGTACAGCAACGGCGAGGTGGTGGGGCAGGTCAGCTCCGGCGGCTTCGGTCACCGCACCCAGAAGAGCCTGGCGCTGGCCTACGTCAATATGGACGCGCTGGACAGGGAACTGGAGGTGCGGGTGCTGGGTGAAAACTACAAAGCTTCGGTCACCCGCGGCTGTGTCTACGACCCGAAAAGCGAGCGCCTGAAAGCCGACGACTGATAACAACCTTCACTGAGTAGCTCCATGCTCGGTTATTGCCCGGCCCTGTGCCGGGCTTTTTTGTTTGTGCGGACCAGATTTGCGTTCCGTTAAATCTGCGTCAACAATAAAGTGTATCCGTGGAGTGTTAAAACACGTCAGTGACAAAGGACGCTGGATAGATCACTGTAAGGAAAGGGATTTTCTCTGTATTTAAAGGTTTTCTCCCGTAAATATACTTCAGAATGACGCGTTTTTTTTACGTCGCTTTGATGCTTAATATAATGTCATGTATAAAATTACGAGGAGCCTATGAAAAATAAGTTATACGAAGAAATTGCAGTAATAATTAACCCAGCAATAAGGGCAATAGATGAGTTTGAATGGGAAAACACTGACTTCTACGCTAGATATCTTGCACAAACTTACTTTTACACAAGTCATTCAGTAAGATTGCTTGGATTGGCTTTATCAAGAACTGAAGTGTCAGAAAAAGGTCTTTTTGAATATTTTTCCAGTCATATAGGAGCAGAAATAAATCACGAGAAGTTGGCGCTGTCAGATTTAAGGAATCTTGGTCAGGATTTAGAAGATCATAAAGAATCTGTTTATTGTCGCATGTTATGGGAATCGCAATACTACAAAGTCGAATATGAATGCTCGTTATCCCTTCTCGGCTATATATTGTTTCTTGAGATTTTGGCAATAAAAAGAGCGTCTGTAATATGTAAAAGAGCTGCAGGGGAAGAATCAACTAATTTCATGAAAGTTCATGGCGAAGAAGATATCTCCCACGTAGAAGTTGCAATCAATAAGATTGAAGAGTTTGATGGGAATAAGATTGAGAAAGTATTATCAAACATGAAACAAACATGTGCAGCATATGTGGCAATGTTGGAATCAATTGTTAATGATAGTAATTAAATCTAGCAATATTGATAAAAAAGAAATCCGGGCGCTGAAGGCAATTGTAAAGTCAGCAGAAACCAAAGGGCTTATTCATGAAAGAGATGGGGGTTGGCTTAACTGTAAGATTGAAAATGGTTTTCTAAGAGTAGTCAAAAAAAATAACAAAATAATCGGCATGTTTGTGATTGAGGAAATAAAAAATCCGGGTGGTAAAAGTTATGCTTATGGTGAATCATTATTATGGAAAACAAAAGAAAGTGTTTATTCAGATGTAATGCACAAAGCATTAATCGAAGAAGCCAGAATGATAGGTAGTCGAATATATGGGGCCTACTATAAAAATAACAAGCTGGCGATGAGGTTTTACTCAAAAGAAAGAAAATGGAATATTATACCCATTAAAAAAGCTCCAGAGGAGATAGTTAGCCGTGTTTGTGAATACTCTTCGGTAATCAATGTAATATATCGAGATTTATGATGTTATTCATTACAGGTGACTGTGCGACACCGTCAAGATAGTCAGACTATTTTCGGGCTCCATGGTTCTTTAAATTCGACCATCGTGTTGTAAATGACAATCAGCTTACGCATGCAGGCGACTCTAGCCATTCCGGGGATTTTCCCGGCGGTTTACCGGCAGGTCGGTAACGACTGAATCCCAGCGCAGCTAATCCCACCAGCAACAACATCAGAGTCTCCGGCTCGGGAACGCCGGTCGGTAACATAAACATGCTGTCCGGCATTCCGACGTAATGGGTGTTGCGTTCGATCAGATAATTGAGACGGGTATGTTCCTCGAATCCGGGATCGATGACCGTCAGTTCATCCATTATGTCATCGATCAGGAAGGTGAAGCGGTCACCGTCACGCAGGCGGGCGAACTGGTCGGCCAGGATATACCAGAAGGTTTCGCCCACCAGACCGCCATTAACATGTTGCTCCGCCAGGCCGCCGATCCAGAGATCTACGGCATCGATATCGCCGTTATAGATACTGTCAAACAGCGCGGCCAGACTGGCGTCTCCCCCGGTGATATCGGTGAATTCAATGGCGCGTCCCAGCCCGAACAGTTCACGATAGTCATTGTAGGCCGGCAGGCCGTGCTCGCGACCACGCTGAATATTCAGTGAGGCAAGATCGAAACCTCCGGCGCCCGGAAGTCCGAACAGGAAGTTACGAACGTCATCGACAATCCTGGTGTCGACCTCCTGCGCCGGCTGCACCAGCATACCGGTCAGCAGGGAGTCGACCCCATCTGTGACGACCTCCTGCGGATTGAAGAACGCATCCCTTAAGGCAATGCTGGTAGCGCCGGTGCCGCTGAGGTCATGGCTTCGCAGCAGATCGCCGGGCAGCATGGTGTGGCCGACCCTGAAGGCCGCCGTCGAAAAGGCATTGCTGATTCCGGGATCGATGCTTTCGTCATAGCCGGTGAAGGTCGGCAGTGCCCCGGGGCCGAGCAACACCGGGACAAATTCCTCATAGGTGATTTTCTGAATCTGCGCGCCTACCACCTTACGCGCTGCTTCATAAATAAAATCCCCCTCGTCGTCGATACCGTTGCCCGGGGTGGAGATGGCCGAATCGCGCATGGACACCAGCGAGGGGTCGAGAGTATCGAGCCTGGTTTTCAGCTCATCGGCCAGGCGGTTGTGCTCGCGCATAAACAGGGTATGAGTAGCGGTCAGACCGATCTGTTCATTGGCGCGCACGTCCCCGGCAATAAAGAAATCACTGGCGGCGCCGGTTCCGGCGGTAGCGTTACTCAGGTTGCTGGTGTTGAACGGCAGGAGGATTTCACCGTTAGCCGCCGTGCTGGTTCTGAGTTTGCCGCTACCGTCATTACTGCGCAGATCGGCCGCCCTGACCGGGTCGGAACCATAGACGACAGAGCCGTCGATAAATGCGGTAATCTCGTTGAGCTGCTGACGAGTACCAGTGCTGTCGAGAGTAAAGACCGAGCGATCGAGGCGGATTTCTTTATTGCCGTCGGAACCGGGGTCAAAGAAGTTGTCGCCGGTGGGAACCGCTATGTTGAACGGCTCCGCCGGGCTGGCCGGACCGGTAAGGTCCAGATCATGATCGATAAACTGGCCCCACTGCCAGAACCAGCTGCTGACGCCGGCCGCCGCGGGTACCGAGCCGGTCTGTGCGGACAACGCATTGCTGACAGCTCTGGCTCCGGGGAGGGTTGAAGCGCCGGCTCCCCCCCGGGGCTCTGAAAGACCGTCCTCATAGGCGGCAGGAAGTAGTCGCAACAGCTGGCTGCCGGCTTCGCCATGGATTGGATATGTCAGATTGTTGCCTGTGCCGTCGATTTGTCTTATTTCCAGCGCTGACACAGTGGGGCTGGTGAACAGGGAAAAAATACAACCTGTGAGAATCGGGAATCCTGACCCGATTGATTTTATTCGTTTCATAGCACGGGTTCCGTCAATCCGTTTGGTGGCTACTCCTGAAAGAAACGCTTGCTGACAGATAGAAAACATCCTGTGTACCGGCTCAGACAGCACGAATTGCGCCAGAAATCTAAACAGGCGTATTAACAGTAGGTTAGTCAGGGACTTGCTGATAGGGAGGTGGATCGGCATAGGGATCTGTAAGTAATGCTGACGGCTGAACTACTGATATAAGAGGAAATAAGTATCAGTCGTGTTATAACTTACCTGACGGCACTGGCCAGAACCTTCGAGCTCACCTGAGCGCCCCGGAGGCTTCGGAGCGACTGCTATAAGGCGCTGCATGCCAGCCTTAGCGGTGTTAGCCGGGTCGGCAGTAAGAGACAGGTGTGTTAATGATACTGGCGGTGGATGTCGATTATCGGGAAACGGTGGCCAGTGTTTCCGGTATCTGTTTCAACGACTGGTCCGATGCGGACGCGACGCAGATCTGTCACAGCGTCGTATCCGGCGTTGAGGCCTATGAGCCGGGCCGTTTTTATCGCCGGGAGATGCCCTGTATTCTGCAGTTACTCAGGGAGCACAATCTGACCCCCGATATTATTGTCATCGATGGCTACGTGTCTCTGGGTGACGCCTCAGCCGCCGGGCTGGGGATGCATCTGTTTAATGCCCTGGATCGGAAAATTCCCGTGATCGGGGTTGCCAAAAAGCCCTTCAGAGGCACATCGGCGGATACCGGGATTCTCAGGGGCAACAGTGCAAAGCCGCTGTATGTCACAGCTGTCGGTATCTCCCCGGATCAGGCAAAAAGGAACGTGCTGGCGATGCATGGCCCGCACCGGCTACCGACGTTGCTTAAGGCGGTGGATCGGGCCTGCAGAAATGGCTGACCGGAAACATTGTCTGCATCAGCCGTTGCTATCTGCATCACTGACGGCTGGTCTGACGGCTGTTAAGCGCTGCGGTGGGAGGCCAGAGGCATCCGGGGTGACTGCAGTGTCAGCAACACACGGCGACCTGATTTCTGCCGTTGTCCTTGGCCCGATACAGGGCTTTATCGGCGCGGTGAATCAGATCTTCGACGCTGCTGTCATCACTGCTCATTTCCGCCACGCCAAAGCTGGCGGCAGGCCGGAAGATATGACCATCAGTGCGCAGTTCCAGAGCGTTGACCTCCCGGTTCAGCCGCCGGGCGAAAGTTCCGGCTGCATCGAGGTCGGCGTCCGGTAGCAGCAGAATAAACTCCTCTCCGCCCCAGCGGGCGGCCGTGTCCTCTTTGCGGATCGCCGAGGCCAGCAGGCGGCCGGTGCTGATCAGCACTTCATCACCGAAGGCGTGACCCCAGGTGTCGTTCAGCTGCTTAAAGTTGTCCAGGTCGATCATGATGATGCTTAACCGGCGATGGTGACGCCGGGCGGCGGACCAGGCCATGCGGGCCTTCTGATAGAACGCCCGGCGATTGTCGAGCTGGGTCAGGGCGTCGGTGCTGGCCAGCTTTTCCGCCGCCGTGCGCTCTCTGTCGACGATGCGGATACGCCAGGAGAGTGCCAGTGCCAGCAGGGTCGCTTCTATCAGCATGCCGATATCGGCGGCTCTGAAGGACCAGTCGCTGAAGGGGATAAAGCCCCAGGTGGCCGCGGCAGTGACGGCAACGCCGGTAGTGCCGGCCAGCACCGCCAGCAGAAAATAGCGGGCAATCGGATGGCCGCGGCGATGGCTGAAAATACCGGCGGCAAGCATCAGCCCGGCGTAGACCAGCATAAAGCTGAAGGAGGTGAACAGCGCCAGCGCCTGATTGTCGGCGAGAAACGCCAGCAGCAGCTGGCTAGCGGCCAGCACGGTGGCAAAAACAATCAGGTGATGAACCTGGCGGCAGTGATGGCGAGTATCGAGAAACACCGTGGCAAACAGCAGGCCGGCGGCGCTGAACAGGATCATCAGGGTGGGTTGTCCCCAGTTCTGCCAGCCGGGCAGCTGCGGCCACAGCCACATAAAGCCATGGCCGGTGTAGGAGAGGTTCATCAGGCAGAACAGGCCCAGATAGAGGGCATAACAGAGGTGGCGGGGATCGCGCAGGCCCAGAAACAGGATGGCGTTGTAAGCCAGCAGGGCCAGCAGAAATCCCCAGGCGAAGCCGTAGTAGTAGCCGGCCTCCAGTGTCCGGTGCTGCAACTGCGACTCGGTCAGCAGGTAGATCGGGACAACCAGCGGATCGGCCGTTTCTACGCGGATCAGAATATCGCTGCGACCCGGCTCGAAGCTGACCTCAAACTGAAACACCCGTGATGGAGACGGGCGTTCTGACCAGGACTGTGTGTCGCCCCCCCTGAAAAGCTGACTCTGGTTGCTGCTTCGGTGGCGGACCCTGATCTCCAGACTGTCGATCCAGGCATTATCGATCAGCAGCGTTCTGCGAATGACCGCCGAATCGCTGTTTTCGACCGTGGCAGCGATCCAGATCGGTTCGGTACCAATGCCGAATGACAACACTGGCCGGTGTCCCTGGCTGAACAGTCCCTGACGATAATCTGCCAGCGCCCCGGACCAGGGTTCAGAAGGTTCTTTCAGAAGTCGCCAGGACGCCTGCTTCCCCAGTGGTTGATCCGGTTTCCCGGCCAGCGAAATAACGGGCGGTGCTGTGTCGGTGCCGGCGGGCGGCTCAGTGCTCTGCTGAGAAAGTTGTGAGGAGGCGAAGAGGGGCGGTGATAACAGAGAGCAGAGCAGAATCAGGCAAAGCAAACAGAGCCTGGAAAGGGGGAATCCGGCGGACCCGCTGCTGACGACAGTCGACTGATGAGGACCTGCCCCTGTCTGCTTAACCACAACCTCCATGTCTGTTCGTACCAGCAACGCCCTATGATTGTGAACCTGATTGTCCGTCGTCCGCGAACCTGGCGTAAGGCCGCGGGCTTAGCGAATTTTCCAGGACTCGCACTGACCTTCGGTCAATGGCAACGCAGTACCTGTGTCGCTCTGTTAACCCGCCGGGTTGATCGTAACGGGTATCACCGCACAGATTCGCCGCTAGCGGCAGCAGTCTCTGCGGGGGTACAAAAAATGGCTGCCCGGACGGCGTGTCGGTGGCATACAGTACTACAACGGCGGTACAAAAAACATACACCGGTTGTCTGAGATCTGCCCTGGCGTTACCGGGGGCAGGCTGGTCTGAGCTGGCATCCGGAAAAAAGGGCTTCGCTCCCCACGGGTACAGGACCCACCGGAACTGTTGCTGAACGAATCAGCCCTCAATACGGAAACGGAGCAGTGTCGGCACCCGGTACAGCACACTGTTATCCAGCGTCAGGCCTTCCTCCCCGTCGTGGCAGGCCAGCGCTTCAACCACTCCGGTTTCCAGATTAACCTTCCGGACATCTGTGGTCTGGCCGATGTCGGAGAGTTGTGGCAGATACATCGGCGCTTCCGGCAGTACCAGGGCAAACCGGTAATCGCTGTCGGCAAAGGTCAGCACCTGGCCTTGGGGCAGCCTGTTACAACCGATGGCGGTCAGATTGCCCTGCTGGTGCAGCTCGGCGTAGAGGTTGCGAACCACCTGGCTGCCGATCCGTGGATTGTAGCGGCGATCCACCACCCCGTTCTTGACGAAATATCCGCGATCATTGTCAGCGAAGGTATCGACGAACACGTCGATCCGGGGCCGGGTCATGGCCGCCACCAGCGAAGCCGCGATACGGCTGGCGTTACTGAGGTCGTCATAGTTGGCTTCGGCCGGATTTTCGTCTGCCAGTCGTGCATGGACGGACAGGCGGACATTCAGAGATTCGGCCAGATCGCCGGCATCGGCGATGGTCTGCCAGGGCTGATCGGACCAGGCCATACGAATAACAAAGCCGGCGATCACCGAGCGCAGGTCCTGCCCGGAGAGTATCTGTTCCATACGTTCACGGTCGCTGGTCAGGAAACCGTGGTTGATGACGTGGTAGTAGCGGCTGCCGTCCTGTCTGACATCGGCGTGAGTACGCAGCCGTGACAGGTAGATCGGCAGGTTCAGGTCGGCATGCAACTCCCTCAGCTGAGCGGCCACCGCGTCCAGGTCCTGACCGGCGTAGGCCAGCTCCCAGCTGTGTACCAGGCTCTGGTGTTCGGTGAGCACACGGCGTTGCTGCTCACTGAGCAGGCCGAAGCTGAACAGGGTGAACTGGTGGCCATGCTGTTGCAGGACCGCCATTCGCTCGCGCACGTAGGGATCTTCCAGATCCTGCAGCGGCACCCGCAGTTTGCGGACACCCATCTCCCACAGAGCCATCAGCGGATAGTCGTTACGCACCGGTTTACGGATAAACTCATCGAGGCCGCCGGAGGGGGGGATCTCCAGCACTTCCGACCAGGTCTGGCGCAGATCGAAGCCCAGCGGCGCCCGCTGGTTTTCAGCGGGATGTACGCCTTCGGTGCGGGTCAGCTGCTGTTCATGGTCGTTGTCGCCGGCCAGACGACCCCAGGTCCGGACGATATGGCAGACGTGACCGTTTTCATAAACGTTGACCTTAAAGTACCCCAGTTTGGCATCTTCGTTGCGGCCATGTTCACTGTCTGCTGCCGGCGGCACCCGGTACATCTCGCTGTAGTCCTGGCGCACAAAAGCCGTGGATGGCAGCAGATAACAGTCGGTATCGGCGTAGCGGTTGAACCAGAAATTATGGACGTGGCCGGCAAACAGCGCTTCCACTCTGTGCCGCTCCAGCAGCTCCAGCAACCAGCTGCGGCCGGGCTCGGCGATATTGTCGTAGTGCTCCGGCTCATCGGGGTTGGTCAGGTAGGGCGGGTAGTGGATGTTGATAAAGAAACGGCCGCCCTCATGCTGTTGCAGATAGGACTCGAGCCATTCCCGCTGGGCCTGTTCCGCGTCCAGGCCGGTGTTGATGATCTGGGCGTTAACCACCAGGAAGTGACAGCCCTGCTGCTCGAAGGCGTAGAAGTGGTCACCGAAGTACTGCTCCCAGAGCGCCAGGTAATCGTCGCAGACGGTACCCGCGGGGGCCCAGTCGATGGGCTTGTCACCGACGTCGTGATTGCCGGGTACCAGATACTGTCTGCAGGTCAGCTTGTCGGTCTGCTCGAGAAAGCGGCTGACCGCCTCTCTGTAGGCCTGGGGAACACCGGGTACCGGGTGGATCAGGTCGCCGAGGTTGATCACGAATTCCGGCTGCAGGGCGTTGATGTCCTGCACCACATGCTTCATCCGGCCGTTGGCCAGCCGGTTGACCGGGAACGGGGAGTTGGACTCCATATCCTGCTCGCTGAGGTGGGTGTCTGCGACCACCACCATGGTGAACAGTTTTTTCCCCAGGCTTTTGCTGTTTTCTGTTTTCATAGTTCCAACTCTCATACAGATAGCGTTAGTGCGTTCGAGGGGTACCGGTTACTTAATCACCAGTACGCTGATATCGGAGATACTGGTGATCTTGCGGGAGATGCTGCCGATCAGGACCCCCTCCACCTGTCCCAGCCCCCGGGTACCGACCACAATCAGGTCGCAGCCGTTGCTGGTGGCGGCGCTGACAATCGCGGCTGCCGGGTCACCTTCCAGTATCTCTGTGCGACAGCGGGTGAGATCCTGCTCTGCCGCGAGTTCACGGGCATGTTCGAGAATCTCGTTGCCGACCCCGGCCAGCGCGGAATGGCGGATCACATCCAGTGAATCTTTCTTTACAAACCGGGCCAGTTCCCGGGGGACCTTCATATTGCGGATAACGTGGAGGATCAGCAGTTCGGCGCTGAGATCCACCGCCAGCCTGGCAGCTGAGCGCACCGCCAGCAGTGAAGATTCCGAACCGTCGGTGGCGACACAGAGTCTGTTGTACATTGATTGTTGCTCCCTGTTGTTTGTCCGAGCCCGGTGAGTGGTGCCTGTCTCCACCCGTGATCGGGCACAGCCGGACCCCGGATCTGCGGGTCCGCTGCTGGTTGTCAGTATCAGAAGTTGTTGCGGATGAGGGCCGGAAACGGTCCGCAGTCAGGCCCGTGATCAGGCCCCGGTGCGGTCATTACCGGCCTGCAAAGTTGCCCGGTGTTCTGCGTTCAGGTAGCGGCAGGCTTCTTATTCGCGCTGTCCGGTGCGGATCTCCTGAAGTAACTGCGTACCAGTGCTGCCAGGGTGATCGCCGTCAGACACCAGAAGATGATGCAGATCGGGCTGCGTATGAAAATCTCTGCAGACCCGCCGGACAGCAGCAGTGACTGGCGGAAGTTATCCTCCAGCAGCGGTCCCAGTACAAAGGCGATCAGAAACGGCGCGGTGGGAATATCCAGTCGCATCATGGTGAAGCCCACCAGTCCCATGATCATCATCACCAGCACATCGAAAAGATTGTTATTAACGGCGTAGGCGCCGTAGACACAGAGGATCAGCACCACCGGATAGAGGATGCGGTTGGGCACGTCGGTAATCCTGCTGATATAGCGAATCGACAGCTTGCCGATCAGGAACAGATAGGCCGAGCTCAGCATGATGCCGATAAAGATGGCGTAGATCATATCGATATTGGTCTGGAACATAATCGGTCCCGGGGTCAGGCCATGGATCATAAAGGCCCCCAGGATTACTGCGGTGATGACATCGCCGGGCACACCCAGTGCCAGCAACGGAATCATGGTGGCGCCGGCGACGCCATTGTTGCCGGCCTCGGCGGCGGCCACACCTTCGATTTCGCCTTTGCCGAAATTCTCCGGCGTCTTTGAATTGCGTTTCGCTTCGCTGTAGGAGAGGAAAGCGGCCGGCGCGCCGCCGATACCGGGAATGGCCCCGAGGATGACGCCGAAGACGCTGCCCCGGAAGATGGAGCGAAAACAGCGCTTAAAGTCGGCAAAAGTGGCCTGCCCGCCCTTCAGAGCGTTGGTCTCCTGACTGGCCAGCAGTGGTCGGGTGAAGTGGTTGAGAATCTCAGGCAGCGCGAACAGACCGATCAGTACCGGGATAAAGTTCAGTCCGGCCATCAGTTCATATTCACCGAAGATAAAGCGCTCGGTGCCGTAGATGATATCCAGGCCGGTGGTGGCCAGGATCAGCCCCAGGCAGGCGGAAATGATGCCCAGCGCCAGCCGGTCACCGGAGACACCTGCGATAATGGTCAGGGCGAAGATGATCAGGGTGAAAAACTCCGGCGGTCCAAACTGCAGGGCAAAGCTGGCCAGAAAACCGGCCAGCAGAATCAGCGACAGGTTGGACAGAAAGTCGGCGAAAACGGAGGCGTAGAGCGCAATATCCAGTGCTTTGCGGGCTTCACCTCTTTTCGACAGAGGAAAGCCGTCGAGCACCGTACAGGCCGCAGCCGGGGTGCCGGGGGCCCGAATCAGTATCGCGGTGATGGAGCCACCGTACAGACCGCCTTTATAGACACCCAGCAACAGCAGAATGCCGGTGACCGGATTCATGGTGAAGGTGAATGGCAGAACCAGTGCCACGCCCATGGGAGTGGTCATCCCGGGAATGGCGCCGGTGAGGGTACCGATCAGAACGCCGGCAAATACCGCCAGTACGTTGTCCCAGTTCAGGAACAGTACAAAGGCGTCAGCAATATTCTCAAACATTGGTTGCTCTCCCGATCAGGATTCAAACAGGCCGAGGGGCAGAGGAACACCGGCCACATGGGTGAAGAAGTAGTAGAGCAGGACCGGCAGCAGTATCGCGACTGCCAGTAACAGCAGTGGCCGGCGTTCGCCGCCCAGCATCATCAGGGCGATGCCGGTGACGGCGGAGGAAAGGACGATGCCGAAGGTGCTGATGGCAACGTAGCAGGCGAACAGAATCGCTATCGCCGCCGTCAGTTTTATCGCGGATACGGCAAAGGGCAGATAGTCCTCGTCGGAATCAGCCTCTGCGCCTGCATCGCGACAGAAGACGGTGCCCTGCAGGAATACGCAGGCTCCGGCGATACCGAGGGTAATAATGACCAGCCGTGGCCAGAAATCCGGCGCCAGTGCTTCGATCTCGACCTCGCCCGGCGATGCAATGCCGCTGGGAATAAGGACCAGTACACCGGTCAGTGCCAGCACCATGACGGCGGCGCCGATAACAATATCGGTTGTTCTGTATTCACTCATCTGAAGCTCCTCACCTGCGGGGTGATTTCGGGGATTGTTACCTGAAGCAGGCCGGGTGATCCGGCATGCTGTGAGGGATCGATGAGCAGCAGGGCAACCGGTCGCTGAGTGCCACTGAATGAATTTCAATGTCGACGCAGTGCAATGGAGTTTGCTGAAAGAGTGGGGGAGAGGAAGGCTGAACAATCATCTGAACACCTCTTTTTTGTTTTTGTGAGTGTGGTTAAGCATCAAAGTATCATAATTGATTGCAGCAAGCAATTAAATGGTCGGTACAATCAATTCGCACTGAGCGGAGCGGCAGGAGGCTGTTGCAGTCGTTTACTCGGAACGGGGGCTGCAGTACCATGCCCGACCAGTAATCATTGACTTACCGGCCGGTCAGTATCAGGCTTTTTCAGAGAGTGTGGCCGGCTGGCCGCATAATCCAATCCAGCTTCGGGGCAACTGCATGCCAGACAGTCCACAACGGTCAAGCGCGGATCTGGGGCGGGCCAACCGCCGCCGGGTGCTGGCTGAAATTCTCTATCACGCACCGATCGCCCGTACCGAAATTGCCGACCATACCGGTCTTAACGGCGCTTCTGTTTCCCGAATCACCCGAGATCTGATCAACGCCGGACTGGTGTCTGAGCACACTTCCTCGGCGCCCCTTAATCGTTCCGGTCGTCGGCTGGTGGAACTGACCCTGAACCCTGACGGTGCCTATATGCTGGGATTCAGCATCAATGCCTTTGCTCAGTGGGTCTGTCTGTTCGGACCGGACAATAACGTCGTCGATCAGCGGGAGCTGAGTGTTGATAATCTGGCCGATCCGCTGGCGGTTCTGAATCAGATCATTGCAGCTGCTGAAAAGATGATCGAAACCAGTACCGTTTCACCTCAGGCCATCATCGGTGCCGCCGTTGCCATGGGCGGGCCGGTGGAGCCGGAAAGCGGCAAACTGATGTACTCCACCAGCATGGGCTGGGGGGAGGTGGAAATCGCCCCGCTGATTGCCGAACGTCTGGGTGTACCGGTACGGCTGGAAACTGTACCCAATGCTCTGAATCTGGCGGAGACCCGCTTTGGCATCGCCAAAGGTTATCGCAATGTTGTGCTGGTAAACGCCTCGCTCAATATGGGCGCCAGCCTGCTGCTGGATAATTACCTGCGGCGTGGTATGAACAATGCTGCCGGCTTTATCGGCAGGCTGGATATGCATAACACCAGCGGCGGCTCTTCGCTGCTGGATGATCTGGCGTCCGGGATGGCGGTGCTTGCGGCCAGCGGTACCGATACACCGCAGCAGACCGGTCGAAGAGCCGCTACCGAGCTGATGGCACTGAAGCAGTCCTCCATTGCCGGCGATCCGGAGGCGACGGCGGTGTTCTACAATGCCGGCCAGATGCTCAGTCAGGCGCTGGAAATGGTGATTACCCTGCTGCAGCCGGAGATGATCATCGTCGCCGGGCCTATGGCTTCAGTGCCGGCCTATGAAAAAGGCCTGATGGACGCATTTAATCAAAGTGCGGTGGCCACCACCGATCATGCCCAGATCCGGGTCAGTCGGATGGGTGGAGACGAGGCGGTGCGGTTGCTGGCCTGCGATGAGTTTCTGACCCGCCAGGATATCGATCTTGATCGATTGCAGAAGCGATCGGGCTGAGACCCGTTTTCCGGCGCTCTGTGCCGGGCGGGAAGCTGGAACGGTTTTCGGAAATCCGGCAGCCCGCAACGGGGCTGCCGGTCTGAACGTCAGCGAATCGCCAGTCCCAGGCGTTCCACCACATCCTTGAACTTGCTGTACTGGTTCTCGACGAAGACGCCGGTGTTCTTCGGACTCTGAACATCCGGAATCGAACTCAGCTTTTTCGTCAGCTTGTTCCAGGATTTATCCGACTTCACCTGTTCCAGCACCGATACCCACTTGTCGACCACCGGTTGCGGCAGGTTTTTCGGGCCATAGAGTGCGCTCCAGCCCACCACCGCTTCGAGACCGGAGTAACCCAGCTCGCGGACAGTGGGTACGTCGGGGATATCCGGGAAACGCTGCTGGGAGGTCACCGCCAGCGCCCGCAACTGACCGGACTGAATGCCGGAGATAACGCCGGACAGGTTCTGAAACATCATATCGACATGACCACCGACAACTGCCGCCGAAGCCTTGCCGCCCCCCTTGAAGG
Organism: Motiliproteus sp.; assembly: GCA_965230185.1. GTDB lineage: Bacteria > Pseudomonadota > Gammaproteobacteria > Pseudomonadales > Balneatricaceae > Motiliproteus. The sequence goes on along the minus strand of OZ245995.1, from coordinate 3,865,931 downwards.
GGATGTGCCTGATGGCGTCGGCGGGGGCTCCGATCTCGTCCAGCATCATCACCACCGCCACATGGAGCAGGGTACCGACGCCGGCAGAGGCGAAGCTGAGCTTATCTTCACCGGTGGCGATGGCCTTCACCAGCTGCTGGAAGTCCTGATAAGGGGAGTCGGCATTAACCACCAGTACAAAGGGATTACGTTCCAGCAGACCAAGGAAGGTGAAGTCGTTCCACTTATAGGGAATCCGGGCATTGAGAGCCGGTACTGCCGCCTGGGAACCGACCCGGGCCAGCAGCAGGGTGTAGCCGTCGGGTCGGGATTTAGACACAAAGGCCGAGCCGGTTACTCCACCGGCGCCGGTGCGGTTGGTGACGATAACCCCGTTCCCCAGATAGCCCGGCGCTGTGGCAGCCAGGTTACGGGCGGCCAGATCGGCGGCACCGCCGGGCCCGTAGGGCGAGACCAGCGTTACAGGTTTAGTGGGATAGGCCGCCTGAGCGGTAGCGGAAAAGGTGCAGACTGCACCCAGAGAAGCGGCGGCCAGCAGGCGGCGCCAGCTAAAGCGTACTGGAATCATTATGATCTCCATCGTTGTCTGCTGAACTCGGATCTGCTCGCGAGTTCATGGTTGTTATTCTGGACACGACAGGATCAGAGTAGATTAATTAATTGCAGCATGCAATTAAATATTGAAATGATCGTCAGCTCCTCTGAAGCGGAGAAGCATCAATCGGCGGCCGGGCTGTCTCTGGCCTTCGACATCCTGCAGTTGAACTTTATCTCGGGGTTTGTGGCCTGATATGCTGATTTTTCGATAATTATCCGGAGGTTGTTGTCGAGCTCAGGGCACTGCAACCGCAGAGCGCCGGGAGTCTTCAGAACAGATGATGGAAACCAGAGCAGATCAGATACCGGCAGTGCTGGCCGGACCGATTCTTCGCCGTGCCCTGCCGGGGCGGATTACCCTGTGGCTGGCGACCCGGGCCCCGGCGGAAATTCGGCTGACCTTCGAGACGGGTGATGGAGCGCGTCGCCAGGCTGAGCTGAGTGATGACTCTCCGGGACTGACCCGGCTGGCAGCGGGCCGCAACCTGCACTACCTGCTTGTTGATGTGACACTGTCAACGGAGCTGCCGCAGGACTGCTGGATTGAATATCGACCCGAGCTGCGCTTCGCCGATGAGCCCGAGCGGGGCTGGCAGGGGCCGGAGCTATGGGCGCCGGACCTCTGCTTCACCGGACGTGCGTCGCCGGGCTTCAGGCTGCCGGGTCGGGTGGGCAGCGTGCTGCACGGTTCCTGTCGCAAGCCTCATCATCAGTCCGGCGATGGCCTGGTCGAGGCGGAGCGCCTGCTGGCACGCTGTCTGACTGCGGGAGAGGCCGGGAGGGCGGGGTCAGCCACCGACGATAAGCATGAACATCCGGCATGGCCTTCGGCGCTGGTGCTGTCGGGCGACCAGATTTATGCCGATGACGTTGCCGGACCGATGCTGCGGGCGATCCACCAGTTAATCGAAAGGCTGGGGCTGCCCGGTGAAGGGCTGTCGGCTCAGGGGCTCAGCGAAGTCACCGATTCCGAGGCTCTCTGCCGGCACCCCGACAGCTACTATCGTCGTGAGCGGTTGCTGCCGCAGGTTCAGCGAAACCGGGCACTGCTTGAGGTACTGTTCGGTGGTGTCCGCAAACCGGCCTTTACCGCCGATAATGCCCACAATCACCTGATTTCGCTGGGCGAGTATCTGGTGATGTACCTGCTGGTCTGGTCGCCGGCCCCCTGGCAGCTGGTTGGCGACGATATCCCCGAAGGGCTCTCGGCGGCGGAGCAAAAGCGCTACCAGCAGGAGCAGGGGATCGTCCGTTCTTTTGCGGAGCGGCTGCCGGCGGTCAGGCGCCTGTTTGCCCATCTGCCGGTGGCGATGATCTTTGATGATCATGATCTGTCGGATGACTGGAACCTCAATCGTGACTGGGAGGAGACCGTCTACGGCCATCCCTTTTCAAAACGGATTATCGGCAATGGCCTGCTGGCCTATCTGATCAATCAGGGCTGGGGCAATAAACCCGAAAACTGGGATGAGCCCTTCCTGGCAGCCACCGCTGAGGTGCTTGAACAGCCTGGGGGCAGCGACCACGATCAGCTGATCGACCAACTGCTGCGATTCGATTGCTGGGATTACAGCTGGCCGCTTGATCCGCCCCTGATCGTACTGGATACCCGTACCCGCCGCTGGCGATCGGAATCGGCGGCCAGCAAACCGTCGGGATTGCTGGACTGGGAAGCGCTGACCGATCTGCAGCAGCAGCTCCGGGGCCATTCGTCGGTGCTGCTGGTGTCGCCCGCACCGATCTTCGGGGTCAAGCTGATCGAAGTCATTCAACGGGTCTTTACCTGGTTCGGTAAGGCTCTGATGGTGGACGCCGAGAACTGGATGGCGCATCCGGGGACGGCCAACGGCATTCTCAATGTATTCCGGCATCCCGGGACACCACAGCATTTCGTGGTGCTGTCCGGCGATGTGCATTACTCTTTCGTTTACGATGTGGAATTACGGGGAAGGGCCGGCGGTCCGGATATCTGGCAGATCTGCAGCAGCGGACTGCGCAACGCTTTTCCTGAGCGCTTACTCGATATTCTGGATCGTCTCAATCGCTGGCTGTACGCCGCCGGCTCGCCGCTCAACTGGTTGACCCGTCGCCGCCGCATGCGGATCGTCCCCCGTAAACCGGAGGGCTGCCCGCCGGGACGGCGGCTGCTCAATGCTCCCGGTGTCGGGCTGGTGGAGATCGATGATCAGGGGCGCCCCTGGCGAATCCGGCAGCTGGTGGCGGATGGCAAAGCGGTGACCTTTGTACGTCGTGAGGAGGAGTCGCGCTGGCACTGAGTGTCCGGATGAGAAGGAGTGTCAGCGCCATCAGCGCGGGATGCGTTGCGGTTTCTGCCGGTTCAGGACCGGCGCTAGAACACCCCGGCATCCAGCCCCGCCGCCATGGCCATGCCAAGCTCCTCGCACTGGACCACAAAGCCCTCCTGCCAGTCGCCACGACAGGTCAGCGGCTCCTGCACCCAGTTCCAGCCAAGGCCGGTGCAGATGGATTCCACCGCCCGGCGGGTGCCGGTACCGTCATGGCCGGCCCGGATGTACAGCGCACAGGGCAGCCCCCGGGTTTTCTCCAGGCAGGGGTAGTAGCAGCGATCGAAGAAATCTTTCAGAGCACCGCTCATATAACCCAGGTTTTCGGTGGTGCCGAGAATAATGGCGTCGCAGTTCAGCACATCGTCGGGGGTCGCTTCCAGCGGGGCGACATGGCGGCTCCGGACATTGTCGATGTCCGGGTGTGTGGCACCGGACATAACCGCCTCCACCATTCTGCGGGTATTGGGGGAGGGGGCGTGAGCCACCACCAGCAGTGTTTTCATGATGATCTCCGCATTCAGGGGTTGAGCGTTGTTCTGTACTATATCGATGAACTATATCGAAGAACTATATCGAAGAACTATATCGAAGAACTATAGCGATTATGACGGCGGATTACCGCCGTCCTGTCGGTGGCCTTCCCCGACATGTCCCGCTACTGGTCGGCGTCAAGCTCCAACTCCCGGAACCGGTTGAGGGCGGCAAACAGCTCCTGCAGACGCGGCATGCTCAGGCCACCATGAGGTTCCGGAAAATAGGGGGAGAGGGGGTCGAGACCGCTGTCGTACAGCTCCGTCATTAATTGCTGCAGTTGTGTCAGCAGCGAGTCGCTGTCGATATGGCTGTTGCGCTTCCCAGCGTTACCGGTTGGCTGTTGCTGTCGTAGCAGCCGGCAGATCAGTAAGCCGATGGCGGTCAGCTGACCATTTTCCATCAGCTGCTCAACCCGCTCCATATCAATCCGGAAATCGTCGAGATGCAGCTTATCAGTGGCAAAGGTGCGGATCTTCGGCGATCGTCGGTCATTGAAAATCTGCCCCGCAGATGTGGCCAGCCGGCGATTACGGGTCGGGTTGAGATCCAGCGGAGGGAGCCCGGACACGGGCGGAACAGGGACGCTCAGTTCGGATACCTGCTGGCTGACGTCCAGCACCCGATAACGGTCCAGCCGGATAACCCGATCGGCGATATCGAAGCCGGCACTGGAACCGCCGGCCACCATCAGAATCGAGACCCCCTGGTGCCGCACAAGCTCGTCGATGCGATCGAGCAACGGGGTGATCGGCTCCTGATCCGGGGCGATCAGCATCTGCATACGCTGGTCCCGGAACAGAAAGTTACTGGCGGAAGTGTCCTCGTCTATCAGCAGCGTACGGGAGCCGCAGGCCAGCGCTTCCATAATGGCGGCGGCCTGGGAAGTGCTGCCGCTGGCATTGCTGGTGGAGAAATCACGGGTATTCCGGCCCAGCGGCAGATTGTTGATAAAGCTGCTGATATCGATCCGGTTGATCGAACGACCGTCTTCAGCGCGAATCTTGACGGCTCCCGGATCGCAGACCACCCGCTCACGGCCATCGCCGGGAATATGATCATATACCGCCAGTTCCAGTGCCTGCAGCAGCGTTGACTTGCCGTGAAAACCACCTCCGACGATCAGCGTCATTCCACTGCCGATCGCCATACCGCGCACGCAGCCGGCATGGGGCAACTGCACCTCCACGGCGAGGCTGGCGGGGCTCAGAAAAGTGATCGCGCCTTCATCCAGCGGCCGATCATCGATTCCGCTGCGGCGGGGAAGAATGGCGCCATCGCCGACAAAGGCTATCAGTTGGTTCTGTCGCAGCCAGTGGCGCAGAAACTGCTGGTCTTCGACCGAGTCGAGCTGCCTGTTCAGTGCCTGCTGATCCAGGTTCGGGTACAACAGCGCCTGGCAGACCACTTCCGTCAGCTCCTCAAACAGCATGGTCATTGCTTCTCCGGCGAGAATACGACGACCGGCGGCCGGCAGTGCCACGCCCAGCCGTGCTTCCACCTGGCCGCGGTCCACCACCAGGGCGTCCCGTGGCAGTACCTGTTGTCCGCAGCGGGTGATCCGGATCTCACCGCTGTGGCCGGTGCCACGGCCGCCGCGAACTCGTTGCTCAATCGCTTCAGCGACAGCTCGACAGAGAAAGTCCTCCAGCGCCAGACGGCGGGTGGCGTTACGGTAGCTGTCGACAGGCAGCGCCGCGGTGTCGGCGTCCAGCCGCACTCGTACCCGGGAAGCCGCAGCATAGGGGTCGCCCTGAACGTGGTCGATAATCAACTGGAAGTCGGGAAACTGATAGCATCCCTTGAGGGCTTTGTAGGCTTTATAGCCACGCCCGTCGATCTGTCTGAGTAGTGCTTTCAGTTGCTGCATTGGTCTCTGAAACGATTAGCTGGCGTCGTTATCTGAAGCCGCCTGCGGACAGGGCCGCAGGACTGTCCGGTTGGCGATGGGTCTCAGTGGTGGGTACTGGATTCGGGCCGGTCTTCGTCGCTGTGCAGGGGAGAAGGGGGGCTGAATCTGTTTTCTGCCGTAACGTGGAGGATAAACGCGCTCCGGTCCAGCGCCCGCTGCAGGTGTGTTCGGGTTTCTTCATAGTGGGAGGAGCTGTCCTGAAGCCAGCGGGCCAGGGTGCTCAGAAAGATGGCGGTCAGCACCGTCTCTTCCAGGGTCCGATTCAGGTAGCTGGCATCACGATGAGCCGCTTCCCGCAGCCATTTGACCGTCCGGCGAATATGCCGCATACCCTGCAGCTGACGCAGCAGGTGACCGGGTGCCAGCCCGCCCAGCACCATCTGGCGAGTGACCGTCCGGTGAGGTGACAACGCTTCCAGCCAGGCCATGATTACAAAATGCAGGCGCTCATGGGGGGGCAGGGCGCTGCATTCAGCTGTCGCCGAACGCCGCAGCATATGCTGGTCGGCCCGGGAGAACCAGGCGTCCACCAGCGCTTCTTTTCCGGAATAATGTTCTCTGATCTCATCCAGACTGCAGTCCAGCTGGTCGGCAATTCCGTGCAGGTGGATCGTTTCCCAGGGCTGGTGTTCTGCCATCTGCAGGGAGGTTTCGAGGACCAGTTGTGCAAAGGCGGCTTTCTTCTTCATGGCGAAACCCCTCCTGTGGGTGCGTGAGGGCAATAGCGGCAACGGATCGTCCGGGACGGCTCAGTTTCAGTATAGTGTTGTTCCCGTGAAGGTGGCGCCGGCAACTTCCGGGCTGGTCTGCAGGGCAGTCCCGGGAGCAGGCGATAAGAGAGAGCAGGGTGGGGGGGATCGGGGGCTTTATCCTGTATCGGATCGGCAGCAGTGACAGAAACGACCCCTCTGTGTTGCCGACGGGGGGCCGGAAGCCGCACTGACAGGGTGCGGCTTCCGGCTGAGCCGGTGACAGCCCTCAGGCGGCGACGTTCGTCGATTCAAAAATCTTGTCGGCATTGTCGGCGATAAAACCCTCGAACAGCTGGCCGTCGGCGGTCCGGTGACGTTTTGCGAACTCGTAAAAGCAGGAGGGGACTTCCAGTTTGATACCGCCGGCAAAGGTCACCGAAATCCGGTCCGCCAGGGTCGAAGACTGTTCCAGCAGTAGCGCCGGGTTGCCCTTGACCTCTCCGCCGACGCTGTTGATGGCAAAGCCGCTGTCTTTCAGCAGCTGGTTGATGTCGGCAACCTCACTGGTCTGCTGCAGGTGATTGACGCTGACGGTAAAGTGGTTGACGCGCAGCCCCATGGTCAGGGTCCAGGCCGCATATTCACTCTCATCCAGCAACACCCGGTAATCCGCCACGGAAACCGGGTTCCAGAGCAGACCGCGCCAGAAGATGGGCAGATCATCAGCAGCATCTTCCGGAATTTGTGCGACCACCCGCTCGAGAATCTGCTGGCTGGGCTCGGACAGCAGCTCACGCTGCAGCTCGCTGACGAAGATGCGGGGAGCGTCGGCACCGGGGTGATTGTAGCTGCGAGCTTTCAGCTTTTTCGCCGTAAAAGGATAGCTGTCCCACGGCTGGTATCCCAGCTTCAGCAGCAGCGGTTCCAGCCGCTCGAGAGCAATCGGCGAGTCGGAAAGGGTGCGGAAGGCGACATGGTCGTTGATCACCGTCTCTCCTCGGCTGGTAAAAAGATCGTGAACCCGACCGGCCTGAGGGGTTACGGTGAGATAGCTGTCCCAGAGGGATGCGAAAAACTGTTCGATGCTCGTTTCGATGCTCATAGTGCGCCTTCCTGATTGATGACCGGCGATTCAGGGAACCGGCGGTGATAACGGCTGTAGGTGGCGCTAAGGTACCGGGAGGTGGGTTAAATGTGAAATATCACTTTCTGATGGCTGCTACATAGATTGGCTATGGCGAAAGAACCGGAAAAAACGGCGGAAGAGTGCCGGAGAAGCATGGGAAATGCATTGAAGAGAGACCAGACAGACAGCCGAACGCGGCCTGTCCACTGGTTGCCGGGATGTATCAGCGTTTAATGGTCGGCGTCGCCTTAAGGCCGGGTCAGCCGGTTACCAGCCGGCGTTGTTGCTCCATCCCCATAGACAGCAGCAGCGGATCGGCTTGCTGGCGCTCGATAAAGTCCTGCTTTGAGTTCAGTCCCTGCCAGCCGAACTGAATCAGACTCTGGGCAACGGCGCCTCCGAGGCTGGTTCCGGGGCCGGGAACGATAATCCGATCGGGGCCGAATTCCTTCACCGACACCTCCACGGCTTTGCTGAAGTCGTAGTATTCGGTCACCTGATGGCCCAGCGTGTAATCCCATAACAGCGCCGGGTCGGACGACCAGGGGGTCCATAGCTGGCCGCGGCCGTCCACCAGAGGCAGTGCCGGCTGGCTGAACAGTTCCGGGGGCAATTGCCGGCGGGCGGTTTCCGCCACCGGGTGTTGAAGCGGGGTATGGAAGGCGGCATGGTTGTGCAGGCCCATGGGAAAGCGCTCCTGCTCCGGTGGCAACAGCCTGGTCAGTTGCTGCAGCGCGGCGGCATTGCCGCCAAAAACCCGCATGCCGCCCAGCTCGATGGAGGTAAACAGCTGGCAGTCCGAACGGGCGTTGATGCCATCCATCAGCTCCCGAAGCTGCTCCCGTCGACCCGGTATGGCCTGCCAGTTCTCATCCACCAGCGGATAGATCAGCTGGCCGCCGATCAACCGCTCCTGCATCAGAGTCCCCATGGTGTTGATCAGCTGCATGGCGTTGTCGTGGCTCAGGGCACCGGCACAGGCCAGGGCGATGTACCAGCCCATGGAGTTGCCGGTGATGGCAACTACTTCATAGCGATCGGGATCGATACTGAGGTAGTCTGCCAGAGCGCAGGCGTAGATCAGCGGCGAGGCATTGTCGCCGCGGCTGTGTTCCCTGACGGAGAAGCGCTCCCGGCCATCCAGTTCGGAAACCGGTTCCTGACCGGCGGCGCGTCGAAGACGGTCGAAACTGCCGATCAGTGGCTGTCGATCAGCATGATAGCGTCGCAGATAACCCAGTTCCTGTTTGCCATAGGTCCCACGGCCCGGGCAGATAACCAGAACTTTCTCTTTGCGGTTATTGCTGCTGCGGATTTCCGCTGTGGTGGATTCCACGGTCATCGTTTTACCTCAGATTCTGATTCAGGCGGACTTACGGCCCCTGTCTTTGTGGCGCTCGCCGCCGGATGTGGAGGCGGTTTCAGGGGAGGCTGCCGGTGCTGATCGATTTAACAACTTAAGCGCTGCCATAACGATATCGTCCCGTTTCGGCAGGGTGGCGGTGGCGGCCTGGCCCAGCGGAATAAAGCTGTCTTCGGCGGTGAGCCGTTCGATTCGGGCGGGGCAGTGCTGCTCCTGCAGCAGGGTGACCAGAGCTTCGCTGACCGAACCGCTGCGCCGGCATTCGTCGACGATCAGCAGCTGTTCACAGGGGGCAACCGCAGCGGCTATGGCTTCTTCGTTCAGCGGCACCAGCCAGCGCAGGTCGATGACCCGCAGGCGGATACCCTGCTGCTCCAGCATCTCAGCGGCCTGGCGTGACAGGTAGTAGCCGTTGCCGTAGCTGAGAATCGCCAGCTCGGTGCCGTCGCCATACTGGCCGAGCGCGCCGTACCTGATGGGACTGGCCTGCTCCGGCGGGCGGTAGACCGAGGTCCAGAGCCCGTCGTCCGGCTGATGCAGATCCCGGGTCATGTAGAGGGCGATGGGTTCCAGGAACACCACCAGTCGCCGCTCCTCGCGAGCCAGCCTCACCGACTCGCGCATCATCTCCACCGCATCGGCGCCACTGGAGGGACAGGCCAGTATCAGTCCGGGAATATCCCGGAACACGGCAAAGGAGTTGTCGTTGTGGAAGTGGCCGCCGAAGCCTTTCTGGTAGGCCAGACCGGCAATCCGGATCACCATGGGGTTGCTGTACTGACCGTTGGAGAAGAAGCTCAGGGTAGCGGCTTCTCCGCGGATCTGATCTTCGGCGTTGTGGACATAGGCCAGGAACTGGATTTCCGGGATCGGCAGAAAGCCGTTCTGAGCGAGACCGATGGCCAGCCCCAGAATGCTCTGTTCATCGAGCAGGGTGTTGATCACCCGATGCTGGCCGAACTTTTCCGACAGCTTGCTGGTGACGTTATAGACCCCGCCTTTGGGACCGATATCCTCACCGGCCATGATGATGTTGTCCTGCTCCAGCATCAGATCAGCCAGTGCCCAGTTCAGTAACCGGGCCAGGTGCTGGGGCTGCTCCATAAAGCGCTGTTCCCGGGCAAACAGCTGCTGACGCCGCAACGGATCCACTGCCGCTGGCGCGGGGAGGCTGGTCGCGGCGGGGACCAGCGAAGCCATCACCTGGGTGGCGGTCTGCAAGCGGGGTCGGCCGATACACTGCCCGGCGACCCGGCTGACCCGCTCGGCGGTGTGATTATAGAGATCGCAGACCTGATCCGGACGCAGGATCTTCTCGTCGATCAGCAGCCGCGCCGAGAACAGCAGCGGGTCCAGCGCCTCCATCGCCTCGATAGCTTCACGACTGAGGTAAGCGGTCTGGGCATCGGAGCCGGCATGGCCCATCAGCCGTACGGTACGAACATGGAGAAATACCGGCTGGCGGTATTTGCGGGCCCACAATTCCGCCTGACGAGCGGTCCGGTATGTGTCCGCCAGGTTGAGGCCGTCGCAGTAAAGATACTTCAGCCCCGGACGATGACTGAAGCTGGATTCAATCCAGCCACCGGGGGTACGGGTGGAGATACCGATACCGTTATCTTCGCAGATGAAGACCAGTGGCAGCGGTACCTTCTGATAGGCGGTCCAGACGGCGCAGTTGATCGCGCCCTGGGCGGTGGAGTGATTGGCCGAGGCATCACCGAAACTGCAGAGAACGACCGCATCCGTCGGCATCCCGGCAGCAATGCCCGTGCGCCTGGCCAGCGGAATGCTGTAGGCCGCGCCCACCGCTTTTGGCAGATGGGAAGCGATAGTGCTGGTCTGAGGTGGAATAAACAGTTCTTTTGACCCCAGCACCTTGTGACGGCCACCGGAGATCGGATCCTCGGCAGAGGCGCAGAACGACAGCAGCATATCCTGCAATGGCGTCTGGCCCGGCAGCTGTTTCGAACGCTGGATCAGGAAAGCGGCGTCCCGGTAGTGCAGAAATGCCATGTCGGTATGTCGAAAGGCGGCGGCGATGGCGGCGTTACCTTCGTGGCCGGAGCTGCCGATAGTGTAAAACCCCTGCCCCCTGGCTTGCAGCCGGCGGGATTCCAGGTCCAGCTGACGGCTCAGAACCTGCGACTCGAACAGTTCCACCAGCTGGCTGTTGCTGAGCCCGGCGGCGGCCGCCGACAGCGATTTATCCGGTTCGGGCAGATCTGTCGCCGCGACCCGGCTGAGGAAGTTGTTATCGATAATCTCCGCTCGGTTCTGCATCGTGCACTCCGGCTGTCGGTTGCGAGTAGTGACCGGGTGACTCCGGCCAGCCCAGAAGTTCTGCCGGCGGCCCGGCGTTCCCTTAAGATTAGGCTTTATCGTAGCCGAAGGCGTAATACTTAATATGTCTGGCTGTCATAGTAAGAAGCTATGTCGACGACGGGCACAGACCGAGGGCAGCGGGGATTCTGGTGATTCGTCACAGATGTAGTATGTTTGTTGTCAGTGCATAAGGAACAGTCACCGGGGAGTCAGAATGTCGGTCAGTAATGCCATTATCAATATCAGCAATCTGCGCCTGAGAACCTACATCGGATTTAATCAGGAGGAGAAGGAAAAACTGCAGGATGTGGTGATCAATATCGAAATACATTATCCCGCCGCAAAGGCCTGTATTTCAGACCGTGTTGAAAATGCCCTTAACTACAAAGTAATCACCAAGAACATCATCCAGCATGTGGAGGAGGGACGCTTTCTGCTGCTGGAGAAGCTGGTGGCGGATGTGCTGGAGATCTGTTGTGCCCACGACTGGGTGCAGTACAGCCGGGTCACTATCGATAAGCCCCATGCCCTGAGATTTGCCGATTCGGTCTCGCTGTCGCTGGAATGGTTCCGGGACGGGCGTTGACAGCGCCGGCTGGGCAGATGGGGTGGGCCTGCCGGAAAAGGAGTGGTCGGCAGGCCCTTCAGACTAATCCTGCGACGGGCTGCAGGGGCTGGATTCGGCGCTGCTGCAGCCGCCTGAAGAGACTTCCGGTTCCTCAGCCTGCTGCTCCCGGCGGGCCTGGCGGATGATCTGTACCGAAGAGCTGAGGAACAGTGAAGCCATCAGCAGTGCCACCAGCAGATCCGGCCAAGGGCTCTGCGTCTGCCAGACCGCGGCTGCCGCCAGCATAACGGCGACGTTGCCGATGGCATCATTACGACTGCACAGCCAGACCGAGCGGACATTGGCGTCACCGTCACGGTACTTCATCAGCAGCAGTACGCTGAGCAGGTTGGCGGCCAGTGCGAGGGTGGCGACCCAGCCCATGGTCAGCGGTTCCGGCTGGGGCTGGATAAAGACCCGGTAGCAGGTACTCAGCAGCACCCAGCTGCCGATCAGACTCAGACTGATGCCTTTCAGCATCGCCGCTTTACTGCGCAACTGGATTGATTTTCCGATCACCCACAGACTGATTGCATAGGAAGCGGTATCGCCCAGAAAATCCAGTGCGTCCGCCTTCAGCGCCTGGGACTGAGCGGCAAAGCCGGCGCTGATCTCTATCAGAAACATAACGGCATTAAGACCGATCACAATCCACAGAATCCGTTTATAGGTTTCCGATACGCCGTCGAATCTGACGCCCTGGCAACAATTACTTCCCATCATCCATACCTTGATAAAACTGACTGATAAGGTCAGTATAAAACCTGTAGTAACTATAGGTTCAAGGGCGGGATATGTCTCAGACCGAACTTTCTATTGGCCAGCTCTCAAAGCAGACCGGCTGTAAGGTGCCAACCATCCGTTATTATGAACAGATCGGTCTGCTGCCACCGCCTCCCCGTAGCGAAGGCAATCAGCGCCGTTATGGTAAAACCCATCTGGAACGATTGCGGTTTATCTGCCATGCCCGTGAGCTGGGCTTTGCCATCGACTCAGTCCGGCAGCTGCTGCAGCTGAGCAGCGGGCATCGGTTGCATGCTGACGCTGATCAGCAGCAGGAGGGGGCTCCGGGTCCACTTTCAGATTGTGTTCATGGGGGCGTCGAATGCCACAATGCCGATGAAATCGCCAGAGAGCACCTGCTGGAAGTGGAGCGTAAAATCGCCAGCCTCAGCAGTCTGCGCGACGAGTTGCAGGCGATGATCAGTGCCTGCCAGTCGGGCAGGGCTCACAGTTGTCGGGTGATTGAAGTGCTGTCCGATCACCGACTCTGCCATTCCGATCATCGCCACTGACCCTTGTGTGACAGGCCGGTTCCCGTCGGCAGCCGGATTGCACCTTCACATTACCCGGTGAATTGATAAACTGGCTCCTATTACTGAGGAGAGACACTGATGGCAGCAGACCTGAATCGGGTCCAGTGCCCTGCAATTCTGATCGCCGCTTCCGGCAATCACCAGGGCAGAACTACCATTACTGCCGCCCTGGCCCGCTATCATCGTAATCAGGGGCGCCGGGTCAGCGTGTTTAAAGCGGGTCCGGACTTTCTTGATCCGCTGATTCACCAGTGTGCCAGTGGCCGTCCGGTTAACACCCTGGACCTCTGGCTGGTGGGGGAAGCCCGTTGCCGTAGCCTGCTGCACAGTGCCGCCTCTGATTCCGACCTGATCCTGATTGAGTGCAGCACCGATCTGTACGACACCAGCTCCGCCTGCAGCGAACTGGCTCGCAATTTCGGTATTCCCATTATGGTGGTGGCCGATGGTTCGGCGGTCAGCGATAATCCCGGGGATTTTATCGACAGCCAGCTGACGCTGGGAACCGATCTGCCGGTCGCCGGGGTTCTGGTCAATAAGGTGAATGAACATTACCAGCCGGCGCTGTTCCAGTCCCGGCTGGAGCAGGGCGTCGGCTATATCGGCCATGTTCCGGCCGATGAGTGCCTGGTGTTGCCGGATCGGCATCAGAACCTGTTGCTGAAAGAGGGGCTGCAGGCGCTGGACGAGCAGCTGGACAGGGCTGCAGCGGTCCTGGAAACCGCGGGGATTACTCACCTGCCGGAGCCGGTGACCTTCGTTGAGGTCCCCCAGCCGCAGGTACCGAAACTGCTGGAGAATATCCGCATCGGTATCGCCAGGGATGAGGCGTTCGCCTTTATCTATCACGCCAACCTCGAGCTGCTGAAATCGCTGGGCGCGGAACTGCATTTTTTCTCGCCGCTCCATGATCACTATCTGCCGGAAGTGGACAGCCTCTGGTTCCCCGGTGGTTATCCTGAACTCTACATGAAGCCGCTCGAAGCCAATGTCAGTATGAAAGCGGCTATCAGAGAGTTTCATGACAAGGGCCACTCCATTGTCGCCGAATGTGGCGGCATGCTTTACATGCTTGGCAGCCTGATCAACAGAACCGGGCTTGAGTCGGAGATGGTTGGGCTGCTGCCCGGACGCGGATTGATGACCGATCAGCTGACCGGTCTTGGTATGCATACCGTGACTCTGGATGATCAGGTAATTCGCGGTTATGTATTCCATCACTCCAGGCTTGAGAGCGGTATGGAGCCGGTCACGGTCAGTGACCGCCGTCATGGCCGTCGCCCCGGTGAGACCCTGTACCGACTGAAGGGCCTCTATGCCTCCTGCGTTCACTTCTATTTCCCCTCCAACCCGCTGCTGGTGGCCAGATTCTTCGGTTCGCCGATTTTCAGAAACCCGGGGGACTGAGCCCCGGGATAGCCGGCCGCGGCCTTTCCGGCGTATCTCTTTCCGGCGTATCTCTTTCCGGCGTATCTCTTTCCCGCGCAATCCCGCTGTTCACCATGGCCGCCGGTGGCTTGCGGTGGCTTGCGGTGGCCTGCCGGGCTCCTTAGCGGAACATCCGGTGGCTCTCTCTGCAGCTCTTTCTGTAATGCTCTCTGCAGCTCTTTCTGTAATGCTCTCTGTATCTCCCTCTGTAACGCTCTCTGTAACAGAACTCCCGCTCCGAACTCAGTAACAGCAGTTCAGTGTTTTTGAATGCCTGCGAAAAAGGAGTCGTTCTTATGCCTCGTCAACAGTTGCTGAGCCTGGAGCCCGTACCCGCCGGAACCACCGATACCGACCGTCGGGCGGTGCTCGATAAAGCCAGAGCCCAGGTCGGTTTTATTCCGAATATGTATGCCAGCATGGTGAACTCCCCGGGGTTGCTGGATACCTATCTTCATGGCTACCGGCATTTCCGGGAGTCGTCCGGCTTTACGCCCGAGGAGCAGGAGGTGGTGTTTCTGACCATCAGTCGGGAGAACGGCTGCCACTACTGTGTCAGTGCCCACAGCATGCTGGCTGACAAACAGTCGGGAGTCCGCAGCCCGATACTTGAGGCTCTGCGTAACGGCGAACAGATTCCCGACGCCCGGCTGGCGGCGCTGGGTGAATTTACCCGTCGGATGCTGGACAGTCGCGGCACTCCTGACCCCGCTGATCTGACTGCATTTCTGAAGGCCGGCTACAGCGAAGAGCAGGTGCTGGAAATCGTACTGGCACTGGCGGTCAAGACCCTCAGTAACTACAGCAATCATCTTTTTAATACGCCGGTTGACGATCTCTTTGCTGACTATTTGTGGGAAAAATAACCACCCCGGCTGGCTGACGGCATCCGTCGTGACTACTTTATGGTGACAGCCTGCTGTTTCCGGAGTACCCGGAGACGTCGAATTCCGTGGGCTCGGGCGAACTGATGCTGTTCGGATTTTCTGCCGCTGTCAAAGATGATGCTGAATTCCGGGTATTCGTTTGCGGGCTTTCCGATCCCTCTGGTTCTCTGATGGTGCAGGCTGACAGCCTGGAAACCATGAAGGGGGAAATCTGATGCAAACCAACAGGACCATACTGGCCGTCGCGATCGGGCTGGTTCTGGCAAGCCCACAGCCGGTGCTGGCGGGAGAGCTGGAAACCCTGAAAGCGGAAATGATGAAGATGATGAAGCGAATTGAGGAGCTGGAGAAACAACAGGCCGCTGCTCAGGCGGTACCGGCGCAGCCATCGTCGGCGCCGGCCATTGTGTCGGGCAATCGCAATGTCAGAGTTTCGCTGTCCGGTCATGTTAACCGGGCGCTGCTTTTTGTTGATGACGGTGACAAAACGGAAGTGCACCATGTCGATAATGATGCTTCTTCAACCCGACTGCGGCTGATCGGCGAAACCGATACCTCGGAGAGCACCACCGTCGGTGCCGCCATCGAAGTACAGTTCGAATCCAATTCCAGTGCCAGCGTTGATCAGACAACGGATGGCGGCGACGCCAGTCCGGATAACTTCACCCAGCGCCGGCTGGAAGTTTATGTGCAGGATGAAAACTGGGGCAGGGTCTGGCTGGGTCAGGGCTGGACCGCCAGTGAAGGAACCTCGGAAGTGGATCTGTCGGGGACTGATCTGGCCGGTTACTCCGATACCTCAGTCATCGCCGGCGGTATGATTTTCCGTGATAGCATGGGCGCGCTGAGCGGGCCGACCATCGGCAGCGTGTTTAAGAATTTTGATGGTCTCGGGCGGGATGACCGTATTCGCTATGACACCCCGGTGTTTGCCGGTTTCAAACTGTCGGCTTCGCTGACTCAGGGAGATGGCGTTGACGCCGCGCTGCGCTACTCGGCGGATTATGACGGCACTAAGGTCGCGGCGGCTCTGGCTTACGTCGATCCGGAAACCAGCGTTGAGGACCAGATCAACGGCTCCTTCTCTGTCCTGTTCAGCAACGGGTTTAACCTGACTTTTGCTGCCGGCACCCAGGATATCGATGCCGGTGAAGACCCGACGTTCTACTACGCAAAAGCGGGTTACAGATCGGGCAGTAATGCCTTCTCTTTTGACATCCATCAGTCAGAAGATGCGGCTATGGAGGGGGATGAGGCAACCAGCTACGGAGCGCAGTACGTGCACAGCATTAAAGACTGGGCAACTGAGGCATATCTGGGCGTCCGTCAGCACGAGCTTGATCGTTCCGGCGCTGATTTTGACGATATCCTGACGGTAACCGGTGGCGCCCGGGTGAAATTCTGACGGACCGATGCTCAGCGGGGGGCTGAATGAAAATGAAGCACGGGTCATTGCTGCTGCTGTTGGCTTGTCTCACGGCGGCTACCGGGTGCAGTAATGCCCGCCCATACCAGTACCAGGATGAAAAAGAGCAGCCGAAAGGACCAGGCCTGCTGACCGGAGAATCGGGTGTTTTTGGCACCGCACCCGCCGGACTCGATGGTGGCGGTTGTCAGTCCGGCAGCCGCTGCTCACCGGGCCGGTAACCGGGGGCCGCTGTATTGATCCTGGCATGCTGGTGGCAGCTGATTAACGTCAGAGAGGGCTGTCGATAATCTGGCAGCCTCACCAGAGAACCGGGTCAGGAGGTTGCCTCGCTGAGGGCCAGCTGCGTTGGGGCGCTGTCGGTGATCACCCGGTCCCGTCCGGATTCCTTCGCCTGGTACAATGCCCGGTCAGCACGCTTCAGCAGCTGGTCAAATTCCCGGTCCTGCTGGCAGGTCGTCGCCACCCCGAGGCTGAGAGTGACGGCGAGCTTTGAATTGTCAGAGCCGAAGCGCATTGATCTGACGGTAGTTCGAAGACGTTCCGCCACCTGAACCGCTTCTTCATTGCCGGTTTCCGACAGCAGGATCAGAAACTCCTCGCCACCGTAGCGCCCCGTCGCGTTATAGCACCGCAACTCCTGATTCAGCACCGAGGCAATCTCCCGCAGCACCTGATCACCGGCGGGATGACCGAAGTGATCATTGACCTGCTTGAAATGGTCGACATCGGCCATGATGATGCTCAGGGAGAGACGGCCTCCCCGGGCGGCCGCACGCTGGTGACGGGCAAATTCCTGTTCTGCCCGATTCATGACCTCCCGGCGATTCAGCAGACCGGTCAGATCATCACGGGTTGCGATCCGGTGAAGCTCACGCTGAATATCGGAAAGCTGACTGATCGCCATCCGCACCACCAGAAATGCCAGCGAAAAGACCAGTGCCAGAATGGCCGCCAGCACGCCCACTGCGGTAAGTACACCGGTCAGAATCTCCTCCCGGCTGGCGCTGATATCTCTGTAGAGTTCAAAACTGCCGATGATCCGGTTCTCACTGTTGTAGACCGGAACATAAGTCTCCACCACATCCACCTGATGACGGGTCCTGAGCTGCAGGTCATGGATCTCGTCTTTAGTCTGCATACGAGTATCGGCCCTGCCGGCCAGTGCCGCTGTCAGTCGTGGGCTGTCTGTTACCACCTGGCCGACATCGGACTGTTCCGTGCTGTAGATGATGGTGCCATCCGGATCGTAGATCTTGATCTTAAGAATATCGAAAGGAAGCAGAAACTGCCGGAGCATTGCATCGAGCCTGCTTCGGGAATGTTCGCTGAGCTCGGATATACGAGCCAGGTCATGGCCCTCGGCATCCAGCAGCGGCTGTTTCTGGCTCATAATCAGATCTTTGATGCTGACAGCATCAGCTTCAGCCTGCTGAACGACGTAGCTTTCGAAGACGTGATGGATACCCCAGGCTGATACCGTCAGGATCAGCACCACAGAGAGGGCGGCAATACGATGAAGCAGCCTGAGCAGGCCTGCGGGACTTCTGGTGATGTTACGGGACAGCAGATTTCTCTCAGACATCGCTACTTCCGTAAGAGGTTCCGGCACAGTATAGGGGGCGGGGCCGGCATTTGACCAGTGCTGAAAGCAGAAAGCTACGGCTGAAATTTGTTGTGGCATTGGTAACTATCTGATAAATAAGGGTGAAAGTTCTACGTTGATGTCGCTGGACAGAGAGCAGACCCGGGATATTCCGTTTCCGGATGTCGGGGGACTGATCAGAACTGTTGTGAAGACGGGTCTGTGGGGGACAAAATGCGGAGGAAACTGTCATAGAACAGTATTGCGATGTCACCGGGCGGGTTGATCAGGCTCGACCGGCTATAGCGACAACCATCGAAGCACTGACAGACAGGGGTTTAGAATGCTGGTGCAAATCAGACAGTTTTTCCGCAGTGAGCTGCAGATAACCGGGGATAATGAGGATGGCAGTGACCATCATCAGAAACTGAGACTGGCTGCCGCTGCCCTGCTGATCGAGGTCTCGCGGGCTGATTACCATCTGGATCCGACTGAGCGTCAGGCTGTTCTCCGGGCCCTGGCGCAACAGTTCGATCTTGATGCCACCGCTGTGGCTCAGCTGGTGGCGCTGGCCGAGGCCGAGGTGGAAGATGCCATTTCCCTTTACCAGTTCACCGGTCTGGTGAACGAAAACTACAGCTATCAACAGAAACTGGAACTGATAGAATCCATGTGGCGTGTGGCTTTTGCCGACGGTGAGCTGGATAAATACGAGGACTATCTGATTCGTAAGGTCACGGATCTGATCTATGTCTCTCACAGTGACTTTATCCGTTGCAAACTGAGGGTCCAGCCCGGATAGCCCCTGTTGCTGCGGAGGGCCGGCAGTGCCCACACTTTCAGAAATCAGACAGGATTGAACATGAGTCTATTTTCATCTCTGAAAGCCATGTTTTCAGGTTCTCCGACGGCGCCGGAACAGGCTGAAGCGGCAGAGGCCGTTGAGTACAAAGGTTTTACGATCGAACCCCGGCCCCAGCCGGAGGGGGGGCAGTACCGGGTGGCGGCACTGATCACTAAGGGTGAGCAGCAGCACCAGTTTATCCGTTCCGACGTCATTATGAGCCGGGATGAGTGTATTCAGATTACTCTGTTTAAGACCAGGATGATGATCGATCAGCAGGGAGATCGGATCTTCGGCGGAGATCAGTAAACCCGCCCTGTTAAGCCGCCGGATCGACCCGGCAATCCGAATATCCGGGGTTTTTTCCGCAATGCCGCTATCGCCCCGGAAGAGCCACAACTTCCATTGGTTGCGCCGGATTTCGGAAGGTAGCGGTTATACCGGACCGGAACCTGTTGGAGCATCCGGTTAACGGAGACCGTTACTGCTCCAGATATCGCTGTTGCAGATGCTGACGGAACCAGCGAGGGTTCAGCGCTTCGCCTGTGGCTTCACGGACCAGTGTGTCGGTCCCCCGGAGGCAGCCCTGTTGCCAGATCCGGCTGCGCAGCCAGTCAAAAAGAGGTGTCGGATCACCGCCTGCGATCAGCTGGCTGATACTTCCCAGCTCCTGCTCGGCGGCAGCCCGGAACTGGGCCGCATACATCGCCCCCAGTGTATAACTGGGAAAGTAGCCGAAAGTGCCGGAAGGCCAGTGAATATCCTGCATGCAGCCGTCCCGGTAATTGTCCCGGGTCGACAGCCCCAGTAACTGCTGCATGCTCTGGTCCCAGAATTCAGGGATATCCCGGACCTCCATATCGCCATTGATCAGATCCCGCTCCAGCTGATAGCGAAGAATGATATGAGCGGGGTAGGTCACCTCATCGGCATCGACACGGATCAGCCCGGGGCTGACTTCACGATACAGCTTCAGCAGATTTTCTCGGCTGAACGACGGATCGTCCCGGCGCTCAAACAGCTCCGTCAGCAGAGGATGGATAAAATCGATAAATGCCGGATCACGGGCCAGCTGCATCTCAAAAAACAGGCTCTGGCTTTCGTGGATGGCGACGGAACGGGCTTCCCCGACCGGCTGGCTGAGCCACTCAGTCGGCAGGTTCTGTTCATAGCGGGCATGGCCGGTTTCGTGAATGACTCCCATCAGTGCGCTGCTGAAGTCGGTTTCATCGTAGCGGGTGGTGATGCGGACATCTTCAGGCACGCCGCCACAGAAGGGATGCATGCTGATATCCAGCCTGCCTCGGTCAAAGTCGAAGCCCAGCCATTTCATGACTCTGAGTCCGAGTTGCTTCTGGAGGTCGATGCTGAACGGCCCCTGTGGCCGTGTCAGCGGTCGGGCGTGCTGACGCTCGGTCGCCTGCTGAATCAGTCCTGGCAGCCAGCCCCTCAGATCGCCGAACAGGCTATCCAGGGTGGCGCTGGTCATGCCCGGCTCGAACAGATCCAGCAGACTGTCATAGCGGCTGCCGCCGCTGTCCGCTGCCCGAATCGACGCTTCCTCCCGGCTCAGCCTGACGACTTTCTCCAGACTGGCAGCAAAGCCGGTCCAGTCGTTGTTATGGCGTTGCTCCCGCCAGCCATGTTCACATTCGGAACTGGCCAGTGACTGCGCCTGTACCAGCGAAGCCGGTAACAGCTGATTCTGCTGCCAGCAGCGGCTTATCTCGCGGAGATTGGCCTGTTGATCGGCGCTCAGGGGTTCTTCGGCGGCTCGGTTTATCCACTCTTCCAGGCGGGTATCGGTCAGTCGCTGATGGATCAGTACCGAAAGTTCTGCCATTGCTGCGGAACGGGCCCGGTTGCTGCCTGTTGGCATCATCGTGGCCTGATCCCAGCCGCAGATCGATGACAGGTGACGGAGATTGAAGATCTGTTCGAAATGCTCGCTGAGCTGCTGGTAGGCGGAGTTCATAGCGGCGGCGTCCGATTGCTGGCTGATGCAGGGATAGTAGCAGTTTCTGCGGAGGCTGCAGGTACAAAAAAACGGGCATGAAGCCCGTTTTTTTGTACCTCTGAATCAGCGGTCAGTCATCGTCACCGCCATCCCCTCCGGTGAGGCCGGCCAGGATATCTTTCATGTTCTGCAGATTCTGATCGAACAGTGACTGCTGCTCGCTGTCGGCCTGCTTATAACGGCTGTCCTGAGGGATCAGGCTGGAGAGCAGGTCCTGGCCAAAATCAACTGCGGAGGCCAGGAAACCCAGATCGGGACTGCTGAAGCGACCGGCCAGGTCGTTCATCATATGGCCCAGTTTGCGCCCCGGGTTCTGACTGGCGTCCGGATTCTGTACCTGCTGGTAAGCTCCGACAGCGCTATAGCGCTCGGAACGGGTCAGGGTCAGGTTCATGGAAGCCAGTTCAGACTTATCCATCTGGAACTGACTGGCCTGATCGAAGGCAGCCTGGACATCACCGTCAAAGAAGTCATCGGCGATCAGGCTGACGTCCTGGATCAGGTTCTGAATGGCGGTGATTTCGTCATCATCCAGATCACCTTCCACCTGGAACTGATAACTGCTGCTTTCGCTGCGATCGATGCTGAAGGCTACAGCACTGTTGCCTTCGCCATCACTATAGCCACCGAAGCTGGACTGATAACTGGAGGCGCTGGCAAAGTTAATGACAACACTGTCGCCGTCCTGAGTTTTCAGCTTCAGTGAAAAACTCTCCGCCTGCTGATAACGCTCGGCGGCCAGCACACTGGTGCGGGTTGAACCCTCGGTAGTCGGTGTTGCGGCTGCAGGGGCGAGGCCTTCCAGTTCCTGCATGGTCAGGTCATAGGTCTGGTCGATGGTCGTTGCCAGCTCGTCGGTCAGCAGATTCATATCATCGAGGATGTCGCGGGCTTCGTCGAAACCCTGTTCGATACCAGCCAGAGCCTGATCGTAGAGCCCCTGAATTTCGGCCTCGGATTTTCCTTCCCGTCGGGCCCGCTCCAGTCCCTGCTGGACAAAACCGGCAATGCGGCCGGCAACTTTTTCGGGGCTGAACTTGTCGGCCTCGAGATTTTTCATCTCACCCTGAGACATGCCCGGGATACGTTCGGCAAGCCGGTTCAGCAGCTGGTCGGTCGGGGATGCAGGCTGGCCGCTGTTGCGGCTGTCCGGGCGCTGAGAATTTGAGCTCAGGCTGTAGGACTGCTGACTGAAGTAGGTTTCCTGGCTGCTGAGGGTAACGAGCATAATCTGATCCTCCGGGGGCATCGCGGTACAGCGGTCAGGTTATCGGCTGCCAGAGGCGTTCTTTTACTGAAAAACCACCCTCATGAACCGATTTCATCTGAGCGAAAATGTTCGGGCTGATGATGCCAGTTTTTCAGGCTCTTAGCAGCACTTACTACAGATGAAATCAGGCGGACAGGGTAACGGGGTGAAAGGGATTCAGCTGATCGGTACCGGAACGTCCGGATAATCGACGTTACGCTGCTGCTGGCATACTATAGAAGGGCTTGTCCGGACAGCCGGACTCCCCTATAAACCATCTGCATCAGCGCCCGGAAAACAGCGATGGACGACAGCGCACTGCTACTGACCCTGAAAAGTTACCAGCCTGAGACCCGGGTGCATCAGCACGATTTCCATCAGCTGGTGCTGCCTGTTCAGGGCGTGCTGAAGCTGGAAGTCGACAATGACGGGGGACGAGTGGATGGCGGGCATGCGGCGGTGATTGCCGCGGGCCGGGAGCATGCCTTTGAAGCTGATGTCGATAATCGCTTCATCGTTGCCGATCTGCCGGAAGCACTGGCGCCCGAGCTGGAAAAGCTGCCCGCCTTTGTCGATCTGGACGGGGCGATGGTCCAGTATATCTGTTTTCTGCATCAGCAGCTGAGGGAGGGGAGAGGCAGTCGCAACCCGTTGCTGCAGCGGCAGATGCTGTTGCTGCTGGTGCAGTTGCTGGATCAGCGTCATGGCGGTGAATCGGTCGTCGATCGGCGAGTTTGTCGGGCCAGAGTCTGGCTGGAGCGGCATTTCGCGGAGGAGGTTTCGATGTCGCAGCTGGCGGCCGTGGCCAGCCTCAGTGAACGGCGGTTGCGAGAACTTTTCTGTCGCAGTTACGGCATGCCTCCGTCCCGATATCTCACCGAGCTGCGGATGCAGGCCGCACTGAAGCTGTTGCAGAGTTCCGATCTCAGTATCCAGCGGGTCGCTGAGCAGGTGGGGTACGCTAACATTCCGGCCTTCAGTGATCGCTTCCGCAGACACTTCGGTCATTCCCCCCGGCATTTTCGCCGAACCGCCGAATAATCCCGCCGTTCCGGCAAAGACTCCGGTTCAGACCGGCTTCATTATGGAAGCTGATCCGAACAGCAGGAGAGCATTGCCATCATGACAGAACAGAAAGCGACACTGATCGGCTTCGGGGCCATCGTGCTCTGGGGGTTGCTGGCATTGCTGACTGAGCTTTCCGGAGGCCTGCCTCCGTTTCAGCTGATGTCGCTGTGCTTCTCGCTGGCATTTCTGCTGATCCTGATTAAGTGGATCCTGTGTCGGCAGTCGCCCCTGACGTTCATCAGACAGCCGCTGCTGGCCTGGATGCTCGGCGTGGGTGGGCTATCCGGTTACCATTTCTTCTATTTTCTGGCGCTGTCCCGGGCCCCGGTTCTGGAAGCCAGTCTGATTGCCTATCTGTGGCCGCTGCTGATTGTTCTTTTTTCGGCCTGTCTGCCCGGAGAACGACTGCTGCTGCGTCACCTGTCCGGCGCGGTAGTAGCCTTGCTGGGCTGCTGGTTACTGCTGGGGGGAGGTGCCGGTAATTTCGATACCGAGTACATCGATGGTTATCTGGCAGCAGCGGCCTGTGCCCTGATCTGGTCCTGCTGTTCCGTGGCCGGGCGACTGGTCCGTCAGGTTCCCAGTGATGCGGTGGGATGGTTCTGTGGTCTGTCGGCGCTGCTGGGCTGGATCTGTCACGGGATCTGGGAAACGACCCTGTGGCCACAGCAATGGAGCGAGTGGCTGGCGATTGTCGGCCTTGGTGCCGGACCGCTGGGGCTGGCCTTTCTGGCCTGGGACTATGGTATCAAACACGGCAACCTGCCTCTGTTGGGCGTGCTCTCCTACGGAGCGCCGCTGATTTCCACGGTGGTGCTGATACTGTTTACCGACGCCACAGCAAGCCCGGTGGTGGTTGCCGCCTGTCTCGCCATCATCGCTGGTGCGCTGCTGGCCAGCCCCGTGATCGGGGGACTTGTTGACAGGTGGAGTCTATACCCGAAGCGCTTATTTAAAGCACGAAAGCCAGTCAGCGGTCGCTGAGCTTTCCCGGGAGTCTGGAATGTTTTCGGGATTTCGGTCACAGGAGTGGTTTACAGACTGTAACTGACAGATTCGAAACGCTTATACTGGAGGCTGTATCTGTCAGCAGCTGTCCGGTTTGTGTCGCTATGGTCTACTTACAGAAATTCTCCGCTAACCTGCAGGGTCGCGATTTTGTCTGCGGCGATCTGCATGGTCAGCTGGAACAGCTGCATCAGGCAATGGCGGCCTGTGGTTTCGATCCCGGGGTTGACCGACTGTTTTCAGTGGGAGACCTGGTCGATCGGGGAGAACACTCCCGGGAGACCTTCGAGCTGCTTCATCAGCCCTGGTTTTTCGCGGTTCGGGGTAACCATGAGCAGATGATGTTCAATGCCCGGGAGAGCCGTTCGGCCAGGGATATTGCCCTGTGGATGAATAACGGCGGCAGCTTCTGGGTTCGCGATGGCAGCAGTCTGTTTGATGAGGATCCCTCCTTTGCCGCCGCCGTGGCGGAACAGCAGCAGCGACTACCCTGGAGTATTGAGCTGATGCTGCGGGACGGACGCCGCATCGGCCTGGTCCATGCAGAATGTCCCTGTGATGACTGGCGGGATATCGAACGGAAACTCAGTGATTCCGGACCGGAGGGAGGGATGAGCCGTTACCGGGCGGTCTGGTCCCGGGGCATCAGGGACGCGTCCATCCGTGGACCGGTGGCGCATATCGATCTGACCGTTCACGGCCATACGGTGTTTGCCGAGCCCAGCCGTTTTTTCAACCGCTGCTATATCGACACCGGTGCCTGTATGACCCGCAGCCGCCTGTTCGGACTGGTTCGTCGCCCGCAGGGCTATCTCAGCCTGCTGCAGGTGGAGGACCTGTTCGCCCTTGACCCCCTGCCACTACCGACCGGCAGATCTGACGGTCGTCAATCCTGACCCGGAACTGTCGCAGATCAGGGTTGTAGGTCTGTTGTAGCAACCTATAATTACCGCAAAACACCAGCATCATCTCCCCGCCCTGAGGTAAAAAGCATGAAAATCGCCCATAAAGTTGGCATTGCTGCGTCTATTATTCTGTCGCTGGCAATCTGCCTGTTGTCCTGGAACCAGTACATGGAGGTCAGGGATACTTTGCGGCAGAATTCAGACAGCTCTATTGAAGAAGCCAGCGGCACGCTGGCCCATCAGATCTCCAACTGGCTCAACGGCAAGCTGGCGCTGATCGATATGATGGCCGAATCGATAGATGGTGACTTCAGCGCAGAGCAGATCCAGCAGGTCTTCGATCTGCCGATGCT
This sequence comes from Motiliproteus sp., assembly GCA_965230185.1. Lineage (GTDB taxonomy): Bacteria > Pseudomonadota > Gammaproteobacteria > Pseudomonadales > Balneatricaceae > Motiliproteus. Next base: position 3,840,383 of record OZ245995.1, on the reverse strand, counting down.
GAAATCGGAGTTTATTCTGATATTCGGCGGGCTCGATACCGATGGTCAGCGCATCACCAATGATCCCTCCTGGAATCCGGCCAACTGGGATGCCCGTAAGCGTCCCTGGTATCCGGTGGCCAGGGCCAGCAAGCGTGCAGCACTGACGGAACCCTATGCCGATGCGGCAAGCGGCGAGATCCTGATTTCGGTGGTCGCCAATCTGACCGATAAAGGAGAGTTCAGGGGCGCTTTCGGTGGCGACCTCAGTCTGCAATCGGTTTCTGAGGCGCTTAACACGCTGAATTTCGGGGGTGCCGGTTACGCCTTTCTGCTGACCCGCAGCGGCAATATTATCAGTCATCCTGAGGCCGATCTGAACGGTAAACAGATCAGCGAGCTGTTCGATGGCCAGAGCCCGGCGCTGGATCAGAAGCCCCGGGAACTGCAGCTGAGTGACCGTAATCTCTTTGTCTCCTTTACACCACTGACCGACCTCAAGGGGATGGACTGGTATATCGGCGTTGTCGTCGACAGCGACCAGGTCATGGCCGAGGCCAGTTCGATAGGCTGGCGGGCCCTGATTGGGGTGATCGTCAGCGTGCTGATCAGTCTGATGTTGCTGGGACTGCTGATGAAGCAGATTCTCAAACCGCTGAGCCAGCTGAATGATTCGCTGGTGGATATCAACCAGGGCGAAGGGGATCTGACCCGACGGATCCCGGTGACCGGTGAGGATGAGTTTGGTCGCGTGGCCACTGAATTCAACGGTTTTGTTGAACACCTGCAGACCCTGATTACCGACGTTAAGGGGCTGTCCGAAGATATCCGCCACAGCTCACAGCTGACCTATGAAGAAGCGGAGAACTCCTCATCTCGTCTGCAGGAGCAGCTGACGGAACTGGATCAGCTTGCCTCCGCGATGCAGGAGATGTCGGCCAGTGCTACCGAAGTAGCCTCCCATGCCCAGGGGGCTGCCGCCGCCGCATTGCAGGCGGATAAACAGACCGCTGAAGGCGCGGGCGCCGTGGCCCGTACCAGTGAAAGCATTGCCCGGCTGGCGAGTGATATGGAACAGGCCGTAGAGACCATCAACGAGCTGGCTCGCTTCAGCACCAGTATCGAATCGATTCTGCAGGTCATTACCGGTATTGCCGAACAGACCAATCTGCTGGCGCTCAATGCCGCTATCGAAGCCGCTCGTGCCGGAGAGTCGGGCCGGGGATTTGCGGTGGTGGCCGATGAGGTACGTTCACTGGCTTCCAGAACCCAGCAGTCCACCAGTGAAATCCGTGAAATGATCGACCAGCTGCAGAGCGGTGTGAACGACGCCGAGCAGAAAATTCTCGAGAGTCGTGATCAGGCTACCGTTACCGCCGAGGAAGCGACCCGGGCCAACGAGATGCTGGATCAGATTCGCAGCAGTATCGCTGAAATTAACAATATGAACCTGCAGATCGCGACCGCCGCCGAGGAGCAGAGTGCCACCAGCGAAGAAATCAACCGCAACACCACCAATATTCGGGATATCAGCAGGCTGGTCTCAGACGGGGCCGGCCAGCAGGTACAGAACTGCTCCGAGGTGGCGCGTCAGCTGGATCAGCAGAACAGCAGCCTCAGTCAGTTTAAGATCTGAGTCTGTTCGGCGCCGTGCCAGGCAGGGCGTTGCTTCGTGTTGACCTGGCGGTCTGACAGGGCAGCACCGGGACCGGTTGCTATTGCCCGGTACGAGCGCCGAAAATTCAGTCAGTCCCCGCGCCTGTACCGGATGTGGGGACGACGGACAACCTGCGCTCTGTCTGACTGTCTGATTAAAACTGCCGCTTCAGTCGTTAAGCTCGCCGAACAGCCACTGGCTGAAGGTAATCAGGGCCGGATTTTCCGGGATTCCGGCGGGGCAGGTCAGGTAATACCCCTGGTCGCCACTGTAGCTGTGCGCATTAGCCAGTGCCAGCCTGCCGTCGGCCAGCTCATTGACTACGAAGGGTCTGTCGATCAGACAGATCCGATCGCCGCTGTACACCGCTTCCAGTGACTGGGCGGCATTCTGAACCCGGAATCCGGGAAGTTCACCTTTAATGGTCAGACCGGCCGATCGCAGCCAGCGTTGCCAGAGTCCGTCGATGGAGGCGTTGTGAACCAGCGGTTGCTGTGTCAGCTCATCGATGCCGAAGGGGCCGCCGTTGGCGGCAAGTAATTCGGGTCTGCAGACCGCCACCAGCTCCAGGCTGAACAGCAATTGTGATTCGGTACCGGGCCAGTCGCCGGAGCCCAGGCGGATAGCGACATCCACCGGATCGAAGCGGAAATCCACCAGCTCAGTGGTGGCCGTGACCGACAGATTGATTTCCGGGTGAGCGGCGTAGAATCGGTCCAGTCGCGGCAGCAGCCAGCGGGTGGCAAAGGCGGGGGCTACCGACAGCGCCAGATGATCGTCACGCTGACAGCGCTGGGCCCGCTCGGCTGCCCGATGCAGCTGCTGCAGTGGTTGCTGGATATCCGCGAACAGCCGCTCCCCCCGAGGGGTCAGCCGGACCTTCTTATCCAGTCGTTCGAACAGACGATAACCCAGCAGCTGCTCAAGATTGCGAATCTGATGACTGACCGCCGAAGGGGTGACATGGAGCTGGCCGGCCGCCTGCTGGAAACTGCCGGTTTCTGCCGCTGCGGCGAAAGTATTAAGATTGCTGAGGGGGAGTCGCGATCGCATACAGATGAGGTTACCTTATCTGTCGGAGGAAATTAAATCCTTTGTCCACGATTGAGATAAATCCTACTCTGGTGCGGTGGCAGCCAGTGGAGACAGTACGATGAACCGTACCGAACAGCAGAATATAGAGGTCATCCGGGATCAGCAGGGGCGGATCGACTATTCATACTATTGCCAGCGCGCCCGAGAGCTGCGTTCCTGTTGCTGGTGGCAGCTGCTCTTCAGTGTCAGAATGGCTGAGAGATGTTCATCTGAAGGCGTCTGCAGGCGGATTCCGGCCTGAAACCGGACCGCCGGCGGCTGCCGACGGCTCCGACCACGGGGGGGGTTATCAATGTCCCGGTTCAGGCGGCCCGAACCTCTTCACATTCCGGGCAGTAGATATCACGGAACTTGAGCTGTCCATACCAGCGCAGGTTGCCGCTGTCATCGGTGATCTGTACGGAATTACCGCTTCTGTTGACGATGTGGTAGGTCTTACCGATGCTCAGCAGATCTTCAAAACCGTAGTTGTCGAGACATTTGATATACATATAGCTTTTCCTCAGTCATAAGGCGTTGGCCCGTTTCGGGCTGTTATCAGATGGCGTCCCTGCTCAGTGGTTTATGGATAGTGCCGGACTGGCTTCAGTCCGGCCGCAGGCGATCATCGCTTTCGCCAGCAGAAGCGAGTTCAGACGCCGGCGGGCGTCGTCAGAGCGGGAGTTAATCACTACCGGTGCGCTGGCGCCCAGAATCAGACCGCCGGAATCGGCGTTGGCATGGTACTTATAGGCTTTGCCGAGAATATTGGCGGCTTCCAGACTGGGCATCAGCAGCAGATCCGGATAACCCGCGACCTCGGAGTTTTCCAGCCCCTTACGAACGGCGGACCGGCGGCTGATACAGGCGTCGTAGCCGAACGGGCCGTCCACCAGAAAGCTGCCCATTTCGCCCCTGCGATTCAGTTCCCGTAACTGCACGGCATCGGTGGTGGCGCTCATCTGTGGATTCTCTTTCTCTACGGCGGCCACCAGCGCGACTCGGGGCCGGGTTATCTCCAGCGCATCGAACAGCGATCGGGTGTTGTCGATAATGATCTGTTTCTGCTGCAGGTCCGGTAGCAGAGTCATGGCGTTGTCGGTCACGGCCAGCAGTTTATGGTAGGAAGGCAGTTCGAACAGGGTGACGCTGGAAAGCAGCTGTGAACGGCGCAGGCCCCGGCTTTTGTCCAGCACCGCTCTGAAGTAGAGCGATGAATCCAGCGCGCCTTTAACCAGAATATCGGCTTTGCCGCTGCGAACGGCGGCAACGGCCAGCGCCGCAGCCTCGGCGGGTCCATCGGCGTGACAGACCTGCAGGCCTTCGCAGTCGTTTGCCAGGCTGCTCAGCAGGCTCTGTATGCGCTGCTGATTGCCGGTCAGAACAGCGCCACGGATCAGCCCCTGGCGTCGGGCATTGATGGCACTGAGAATTACCTCTGAATCCTCGGCTGCGGCGATCGCGATCATCACCGGGGCGCTGCTGAGTGCCTTGTCACGTAACTCGTTAAAACTACTGATGCTCATCTCAGGCGCTCTCCGCCAGTTGCTGCAGGTCTGGCTGGTGTGACGATACCGGCCAGCTCAGACAGTCCGCCTCGCCTCTGACCACCCGTGCCGTCGACTCCGCCAGCGACTCGTTCTCATTGCTGCCGGGCCAGATATGCAGTGGGGCCAGTTTCTCCAGTGAACAGCTCAGCTGCCGGACCAGACGCTGGCTGTACGCCAGCCCACCGGTGACGATGAAGCCGTCGACCTCGAAATCCAGCGCCGAGGCCATGGCGGCCATGGACTTCCTGATCTGGTAGACCATCGCGTCAAACACCAGCCGGGCCTGCTGATCACCTGCTTCGAGCCGGCGCTCCACTTCCCGCAGATCCCGGGTGCCGAGGTAGGCGTAGAGCCCGGCTTCACCGTACAGTTTTTTCTTCAGTCGGGCGGCGCTGTATTGACCGGAGAAGCAGGCGTCGATCAGTGGAATGGGGGGCACTCCTCCGGCTCGCTCGGGAGTGAAGGCCGCCCCCTCCATCCGGTTGTCGTTGTCGACGAGACGGCCCCGGTGCATGGCCGAGATGGAAAAACCGGCACCCAGGTGGGCGATAACGCAGTTGAGCCGCTCGAAGGGTTTATCCAGTTCTGCCGCCAGCTTTCGCGCCGTGGCCCGGCTGTTCAGGGCATGAACGAAGCTGAAGCGGGCGAAGTCCGGAGACCCTGACAATCGAGCCACCGGCCAGAACTCATCAACGCTGACCGGATCGACAATAAAGGCTTCCACCTCATGACGACGGGCCACCCGATAGGCCAGAAAGGCGCCGAGATTGCTGGCGTGCTGGTAGACCGGAGAGTGCAGCGAGAAGTCCACCAGCTGCTGGTTAACCCGGATTGCACCGCTGGGTACCGGAGTCAGCATACCGCCGCGACCGGCGCAGGCAATCAGCCTGTCTTCGGGCTCAAGGTGCTGGTCCAGAAACTGGCTGACCAGTTTTAATCGATACTCCTGCTGGTCGGCAATGCTGTCAAAACCGGCCAGCAGCTGATCGGGATGTTCAATGGCCTGTTCGGCGCAGCTGTGCAGCCGGCCGTCGTCGAGCAGCTGATAAAGGGCGCATTTGGTCGAAGTGGCACCGGGGTTGACGGTAAATATCAGTTGTCTGTTCATCTCCGGAAGATCCCACGCTGTCGTTACGGTTGAGCAGGCCGAATGATGTCGCCTCCGCAGGAGCGGGGCGTCTTCGGCTTGTCAGTGGTCAGGTTCTGGGTCGGGCCTGTGTGGCGGCCGGAAGGGTAAAGCGGATGCTGCTGAAGGGGGAAAGCTGCGCAGCAGGTTGACCTGCTGCGCAGAAAAAGGAGCCGGTGCTCAGGCCACGGACCTGAAGACCTGAAGGTCGGCTCCGATCCCCGTCAGGAGAACGCCTGAATCCCGGTGATGGCACGGCCCAGGATCAGTCCGTGTACATCATGGGTGCCTTCGTAAGTGTTAACGGCTTCCAGATTCATCACATGGCGAATCACATGGAACTCGTCGGAAATACCGTTACCGCCGTGCATATCGCGGGCGACACGTGCGATATCAAGAGACTTGCCGCAGTTGTTGCGCTTCATCAGCGAGATCAGTTCCACCGGACAATTGTCGGCGTCCATCAGTCGGCCCATCTGCAGACAGCCCTGCAGGCCCAGCGAGATTTCGGTCTGCATATCGGCCAGCTTCTTCTGGATCAGCTGAGTGGCGGCCAGCGGGCGACCGAACTGGGTACGATCCAGGGTGTACTGGCGCGCGGCGTGCCAGCAGAATTCGGCGGCGCCCAGCGAGCCCCAGGCGATGCCGAAGCGGGCTTTGTTGAGGCAGCCGAACGGACCTTTAAGGCCTTCGACATTGGGTAGCAGGTTGGCTTCGGGGACCAGCACGTCATCCATCACGATTTCACCGGTGATGGAAGCACGCAGCGAGAACTTACCTTCGATCTTCGGTGCCGACAGGCCTTCCATACCCTTCTCGAGGATAAAGCCACGGATGACGCCATCCAGTTTAGCCCAGACAATAAACACGTCGGCAATCGGTGAGTTGGTGATCCACATCTTGCTGCCTTTCAGCAGATAGCCGCCGTCCACCTTCGTGGCGCGGGTTTTCATGCTGCCGGGATCACTGCCGGCATCCGGCTCGGTCAGGCCGAAGCAGCCGATCCACTCACCGGTGGCCAGTTTCGGCAGGTACTTACGGCGCTGCTCTTCGCTGCCGTAGCTGTAGATGGGGTGCATCACCAGTGAGGACTGGACACTCATGGCGGAACGGTAGCCGCTGTCGACGCGCTCCACTTCCCGGGCCACCAGACCGTAGCAGACGTTGTTAACGCCGGCACCGCCGTAGGTCTCGGGAATGGTGCAGCCAAGGAAACCCAGCTCGCCCAGCTCTTTCATGATTTCGGGATCGAAATGCTCGTTGCGATTGGCTTCCAGAACTCTGGGCATCAGCCGGTCCTGACAGAAGTCGCGAGCCGCGGCGCCTACCAGGCGTTCCTCTTCGGTCAGCTGTGCATCAAGAAAAAACGGATCATCCCACTGAAATTCGGTTCTGCTCGCCATCTCGCACCTCGTTATCTGGCATCTGTGATAAATGGACTGTAACCTTCTGACGAAAATAAATACAATATATGGAATTTATACTTTCAATCAAAAGTATTGATATTGGTCTTAATCGATTGATACCGGCGGGGATTACAGTGGATATCAGACGACTGCGTTACTTCTGCGAGCTGGCCAGAGTGGGCAACTTTACCCAGGCTGCCGATCAGCTGGATATCGCCCAGCCAGCCCTGAGTATGGCGATCAGAAAGCTGGAGGATGAGGTCGGTCTGAAGCTGATCAATCGTTCCGACCGACAGACGGTGCTCACTGCCGACGGTCAGGTGGTATTCCGGCACGCGCAGCTGATTCTGGAGACCGTTCGGGAGGCGGAGCTGGAACTGCAGGAGCTGAAGGGGGTGGAATCCGGAGTGGTGCAGTTCGGAGCTTCCACCATGCTCAGTTCCTACTACTTCCCGTCGGTACTGGCGAAATTCAAACGCCGTTATCCCGGCGTACGGGTCAACCTGGTGGAAGCCGGTACCGCTTCTCTGCAGCAGATGCTGCTTAACGGCGAGCTGGACCTGGCGCTGATCCGCACCGACCTGGCGCCGGAGCAGCTGCGCTTCGTGGAGCTGTTCGAGGAGGAGATCGTTGCCTGTGTGCGTACCGATCATCCGTTCGCTGAGCTGCAATCGGTCGACCTCAACAGCTTCTGCGCCCAGCCGCTGGTGCTGTTTCGCGAGGGTTACTTTCTCCGGGAAGCGATCAGCCGCTATTCCCGTCAGCAGCACCGGGAGCTGGACATCCGCTTCGAGACCAATCTGATCGAACTGCTGAAATCACTGGTGCTGAACGAGGTGGGGATCAGCACCTGTCTGTCGATGATCCTGGAAGATGAAGAGGAACTGGTGCCGGTTCCGTTTGAACCACGGATTCCGCTGAAACTGGGGCTGGGCTGGAAGAAGAGTCACTATCTGTCGAAAGCCAGCCAGGCGTTTCTGGATTTTATGAAGGAGAACCTGGAACTGCGATGAGGAGTATGTTCAGGGATCTTTAAAGGAACCCGACAGCTCTGGTAAAACGCAATCCCGGTTGTTCGGGCGCTTCGACAGGCCCGCCTCAGACTGAGATTTATAGCGCCGGAGGCGCGTATCCGAAGGACGGTTTCGTCGGGATGTCTTTTCTCGCTGACCTTTCTGGACAAGCAGAAAGGCAAGGCGCCCGGGTGGGCGCAACAAAAACTGTCCGGCCACGCCAGCAACGCAGGATAAACACCTGGCACTCAGGTCGTGACGGATACAGTCAAATGACTCCTTTGGGTCATGAGATACTGTCTTCGTCTTCCCGGCTCTGGCTATTACCCGATGGACTGAGAGGCAGACAGAGCCTTTAAGGGACAATCGACAAAGATTCCCCCTAAGCCGAGAAGAACCACAAAAAAGCCGCAACGAATCGCTCCGTTGCGGCTTTTCCGGTTTGTCTGCGAAGACGGTTTACATCCGCTCTACCACCTCGATACCCAGCAGATCGAGACCACAGGCCAGGGTGTCGGCGGTAATCCGGCACAGGCGCAGACGGCTGTTGCGAACCTCTTCGGGCACATCATCTTTCAGCACCGGGCAGGCTTCGTAGAAGCGCATATAGAAGCTGGCCAGCTCGTAGAGATAGTTACAGAGCAGATGCGGGTAGGCCTGCTCCGCAACCTGTTGCAGCAGATCGTCGAAGCGCAGCAGCTGCAGGGCCAGATCCTTCTCCTGACTGGTTTCCAGCGCGATCGGACCTTCGATGGCCCCGGCTTCAAGGCCGGCTTTGCGGAAGATACTGCGAATCCGGGTATAGGCGTACTGCAGGTAGGGTGCGGTGTTGCCCTCAAAGCTCAGCATCCGCTCCCAGCTGAAGATGTAGTCGTTGGTACGGGTCTTGGCCAGGTCGGCATATTTAACCGCGCCGATGCCGATCTTTTCGGCGACCTCCAGCTGCTCGTCGGCGGGCAGCTCGGAGCCCTTGTCCTTCAGCATCTGCTGTGCCCGGTTGACGGCTTCGTCCAGCAGTTCGGCCAGCTTGACGGTACCGCCGGCGCGGGTCTTAAAGGGCTTGCCGTCTTCGCCCATCATGGTGCCGAACGGGTGGTGCTCCAGGCTGCACTCGGGGCGGGCATATCCAGCCCTGCGGCTGAGAGTGAACACCTGCTTCATATGCAGTGACTGGCGGGCGTCAATAAAATAGAGAATGCGGTCGGCATTCAGCTTGTCGTTACGGTAGCGCATCGCCGCGAGGTCGGTGGTGGCATAGAGGTAGCCGCCATCGGACTTCTGGATGATCATCGCCAGCGGGTTGCCTTCCTTGTCGGCCAGCTCGTCGAGGAAGACCACTTTCGCGCTCGCATCCTCCACCAGCAGTGCCTGCGCCTGCAGATCGCTGACGATACCGGGCAGAGCCTCGTTATAGGCGCTTTCGGCGTGGATGTCGGAACGTTTCAGGGTAACGTTAAGCTTGCTGTAGATCTCTTCACTGTGAGCCACCGAGGTGTCGATAAACTGCTGCCAGAGTTCCAGGCAGCGGGCATCGCCGGACTGCAGCTTTACCACGTAGTCACGGGCGCGATCGGCGAAGGAGGGCTCGTCGTCGAAGCGCAGCTTGGCCTGACGGTAGAACTGCTCCAGATCCGCCAGCGCGGTACCGGCGGTTTCGTTGCCGGTGTTGATGTCTTCCAGGTGGGCGATCAGCATGCCGAACTGAGTACCCCAGTCGCCGACATGGTTCTGACGGATCACCTGATGGCCCTGGAACTCCAGCACCCGGGCCATAGCGTCGCCGATAATGGTGGAGCGCAGGTGGCCGACGTGCATCTCCTTGGCCAGGTTCGGCGAGGAGTAATCTACCACCACCGTCTTTGCTTCATCGGCGGGTACCCGGTGCAGCTCGTCAGAGGCATCGGATTCCTGCTGTTCCAGCATTGAGGCCAGCCATTCGGGGGCCAGATGAATGTTGATAAAACCCGGGCCGGCGATCTCAACCTTACGGGCGATACCGCTGAGATCCAGTTCGCTGACGATTTTTTCTGCCAGTGCCCGGGGATTGGTCTTCATCTGTTTAGCGGCCGCCATGGCGCCGTTGGCCTGATATTCACCAAATTCCGGTCGGTTGCAGGGGCTCAGCATCGGTGAACAGCTGGAGGGAATACCAGCGGCGGACATCGCCGTGATGAGGTGATTGCTGAGAATCTGGTGAATTTTCATATCGGTTGTCTTACTTCCGGCGTCAGTTGATTCAGTGGATACAGGAGGCAGTTAAAATCTTCAGGTTTGCGAGCAGCGGTTTCTGCTCTCTCTGCGGTCAGGCGCTATTGTCCCGGACAAGACTGCGCCAGGCAATGGTCTGCAGCGCCGAAATCTGCTTTTCAGTGCTAGACAGGGCAACTTTGAAGCACCTGTGTGCTTTTTTTGTTGCTGACTGGTGGTTGGACTCCGACATTTCAGTCAGCTGCCGACGTCACCCGGTCGGGACAGATCAGCCATGGTGACGGAGCTGTAAAGCGGCGGACTGATAGGGGTCAATTCCGGGTGGGATTATCTGTTGCTGATATTAGCGATTGCTACTACAGTTGCCGCAGATTCGCAGGCCGCGCCTGCCATGCTCAACGAGGTTGCCTTATGAAACTCCGCAAACGTCCTGCTATTTTCGCGCTTTCTGTTCTCAGTACTGCACTGCTTTCCGTCGGACTGCCCCAGACCGCCGCGGCCGGAGACTTTGCTCAGGCGATGAAGGACAGTCAGGTCAACCTGCTGCTGCGCTACCGGTTCGAGACGGTGGATCAGGATGGTTTCAGCGATGATGCGGAAGCATCGACTCTGAAAACCCGAATCACCCTTAAGACCGGCCAGTACTACAACATCAGCGGTCTGGTGGAGGTGGACAACGTCAGTACCATCGGCGCCGATGATTACAACGACGCATCCGGTACCGGTAACACCGCCTTTCCGGTGGTAGCCGATCCCGAAGGCACCGATTTTAACCAGCTGAGCCTCAGCTATCATGGTGATTCATACACCGCCACCGTTGGTCGTCAGCGTATCAATCACAATGACCAGCGTTTTCTGGGTGGTGTCGGCTGGCGCCAGAACGAACAGACCTATGAAGCACTGCGGTTACAGCTGTCACCGACCGAGCAATTGATGCTGGACTTCAGTTACTTCGATCGGGTCAACCGTATTTTCGGGCCGGACGGCACTAAGAACAGTTTCAATGGTGATTTTGTCGCACTGAATGCCGTCTACAACTACGACAAGCAGCATAAGGTCGCGGCTTATCTGTACGACCTGGATTTTGACAGTGCGGTCGCCAGCTCAAGCACCACCCTGGGTTTCACCTACACCGGCAACTATGATGGTTTTGGCGTTAAAGCCGGACTGGCACAGCAGCAGGATAGCGGCGATAACCCCACCGACTACAGCACCGAATATCTGTTGCTGGAGGCCAGTATTCCGGTGGGGGGGGTGACCCTCGCCGCCGGTTACGAGCAACTGGGCAGTGATAACGGAGTGGGCTTTCAGACCCCGCTGGCGACACTGCACAAATGGCAGGGGTTTGCTGATAAATTCCTCAGTACCCCGGCCGACGGTATCGAGGATATCTATGTGAAAGCCAGCACCGAGATCAGCGGTGTCAAGCTGGCGGCTATCTACCACGATTTCTCCGCCGAGAGAGGAGGAGACGACTACGGGTCGGAGATCGATCTGGTGGCCAGTTACGCCTTTAACAAGCAGTTCTCCGGTATGCTGAAATATGCCAACTACGATGCCGATGACTTTGCCACCGACACTGAAAAGTTCTGGGCGATGGTGACTTTCAAATACTGAGTCTCAATCTTCATATCGTTACCAGCAATGGCCCGATTTCGGGCCATTGTTATTTAACAGCCCACCTGAAACGGCGGGACCGGCTGAACTGCATCTAGCGGCTCAGCTTAAGACGCTGATGCCATTGGGCGATGCTTTCATCCGGGTACTCGCTGAAGCATTTGTCATTGGTCGAGAGGTCCGGTTCAACCCATCCCGCTTTACTGTCGAGCATCAGGTGAGTGTGCTCCGGCGGTACCGGCAGCTCGGTATCGATAGCAGAGGCGAAGGGATGGACCAGTTCCGGCCAGCGTGAATCGTACACCCAGAGTGCACTGGCGCAGTGCCGGCAGAAGTGGCGCTCGGCCGGACTCTGCTGGCCATCGATCACCGCATGGTAGATTTCCCTGTGCTCGGATCCTTCGACGCTCAGCGAGCTGGAATCCCCACTCAGATTGATGGCGTAGCCCCCTCCGCCGGCGGTCTTCCGACAGATTGAGCAGTAGCAGCGGTTGAACGGATAGGGGTGGCTGGATTCCAGCTGAAATTTTACCCGACCGCAATGGCACGAACCTTTCAGCAGCATCTGATTTTCCGCCTTGAGAGAGTTAATTGAGACTATCCTGTACCCGTTCAGTATTGCTGCGGGAACAGGGAACTATCTGAGGTTAGCAGATTCCCGGTATATCTATGCAGTGTTGTTTGCGGAATGCCCAGGATTTTCCGCTCAGCCGCGGTCGGAGCCCGTTGCTACGCTGGTGGTTGGGACCTGTAGCAGCCCGCTCCGAGGGCGATTGCCGGGTACCACGGACTTTGTTTTCTGTCGCGGTCGGAGCCCGCTGCTACGGTGGTGGTTGGGATCTGTAGCAGCCCGCTCTGAGGGCGATCGCCGGGTGCCTCGGGTTTCCGGTCTGTCGCGGTCGGAGCCCGCTGCTACGGTGGTGGTTGGGATCTGTAGCAGCCCGCTCTGAGGGCGATTGTCGGGTGCCTCGGGTTTCCGGTCTGTCGCGGTCGGAGCCCGCTGCTACGGTGGTGGCTGGGACCTGTAGCAGCTCGCTTCGAGGGCGACTGCCGGGGTCTCGGATTTTCCGGTCCGTCGTGGTCGGAACTCGCTGTTACATTCGTGCGGGAATCCCCTATAGTATCAACTCTCCTTCCCGGACATGGACGTTCGAAATGGATCTTCCTGGCTTCAGAACACAGAATCTGCGAACGGGTCGTTACTCGGCGGCGGGGCAGGTTTATCTGATTACAACCGTCACCCACGATCGAAAACCGGTGTTCAGGGATTTCTACTCCGGACGCCTTGTCGTCGATGCGATGAGGACCGCTTCACCTTCAGCACGGACTCTGGCATTTGTGGTTATGTATGACCATCTGCACTGGCTTATGCAATTGAATGAAGACCGTGAGCTTTCAAACGTTGTTCAGTTTGTGAAGAGTAATTCGGCACGATCGGTTAACCGGTATCGGGGAAGCAGCGGTGTATTGTGGAGCAAAGGATTTTATGACCGGGCCTTGCGAAAGGAAGAGGATATAAAGGCCTGTGCACGTTATGTTGTGGCTAATCCTTTGCGTGCGGGGATTGTTGCTACAGTCGGTGAATATTCGCTATGGGATGCCGAATGGGTGTGAGCTGCAGCCGCAGCCGCCCGCTCTGAGGGCGATAGCCAGGTTGTCCGGGCTTCTGGTCTGTCGCGGTCGGAGCCCGCTGCTACGGTGGTGGTTGGGACCTGTAGCAGCCCGCTCTGAGGGCGATTGCCGGGTAGTCTGGATTTTCCGGTCTGTCGCGGTCAGAGCCCGCTGCTACGGTGGTGGTTGGGACCTGTAGCAGCCCGCTCCGAGGGCGATTGCCGGGTAGTCTGGATTTTCCGGTCTGTCGCGGTCAGAGCCCGCGGCTACGGTGGTGGTTGGACCTGTAGCAGCCCGCTCTGATGGCGATAGCCAGGTTGTCCGGGCTTCTGGTCTGTCGCGGTCGGAGCCCGCTGCTACGGTGGTGGTTGGGACCTGTAGCAGCCCGCTCTGAGGGCGATTGCCGGGTAGTCTGGATTTTCCGGTCTGTCGCGGTCAGAGCCCGCGGCTACGGTGGTGGTTGGACCTGTAGCAGCCCGCTCTGAGGGCGATAGCGGGGTTGTTCGGGTTTCCGGTCTGTCGCGGTCGGAGCCCGCTGCTACGGTGGTGGTTGGGACCTGTAGCAGCCCGCTCTGAGGGCGATTGCCGGGTTGTCCGGGTTTCCGGTCTGTCGCGGTCGGAGCTCGCTGCTACGGTGTCTGTTTAACCGCCGGCCAGGTGGCGGGCGTGGAAGCGCAGGTGGTCTTCGATAAAGCTGGCGATAAAGTAGTAGCTGTGGTCGTAGCCCTCCTGAATTCGCAGCTCCAGTGGGTAGTTGCTCTCCTCTGCCGCCCGCTGTAGCACTTCCGGCTTCAGCTGCTGCTCCAGGAAATCGTCACTGCCGCCCTGGTCCACCAGTGCCGGCAGCTGTTCGGTACTGATTTTCATCAGTTCCGAGCTGTCGTACTGCAGCCAGTCGGCGCGGTTGTCGCCGAGATAAGCGGTCAGTGCTTTCTGACCCCAGGGACAGTTAACAGGATTGCTGATCGGACTGAAGGCGGAAACCGAACTGAAGCGGCCGGGATTCTTCAGGGCGATGGTCAGGGCACCGTGGCCGCCCATGGAGTGGCCGCTGATGGCGCGCTGTTCGCTGACCGGAAAGTGGGCTTCGATCAGCGCCGGCAACTCCTCGACGATATAGTCGTACATGCGGTAATGGCGGTCCCAGGGAGACTGGGTGGCGTTGAGATAGAAGCCGGCACCCAGGCCCAGATCATATGCCCCGTCCGGATCATCGGCGACCTCTTCGCCTCGGGGGCTGGTGTCGGGAGCGACGACAGCGATACCCAGTTCGGCGGCTACACGCTGTGCGCCAGCCTTCTGCATGAAGTTCTCATCGGTGCAGGTCAGGCCGGACAGCCAGTAGAGAACCGGTACCTTATCGCCGGCGGATACCTGCGGTGGCAGGTAGATAGCGAAACGCATCTGGCAGTTCAGGGTGCCGGAGAAATGGCTGTACTGTTTGTGCCAGCCGCCGAAGCTCTTATTGCAGCTGATATTCTCAATGCTCATGGTGTAGCTTCCTGTGAGACAGGCAGCCGGCGAAACAGCTGGTGTTCGCCGACTGCACTCAGCCCTTATTTGTCGAAGTGAACGACGCTGCGAATGCTCTTACCTTCGTGCATCAGATCGAAGGCGCTGTTGATGTCATCCAGACCCATGGTGTGGGTGATGAAGTCATCCAGTTTGAATTCGCCGCTCATATAGCGCTCGACAATTTCCGGTAGTTCGGAACGTCCTTTGACGCCGCCGAAGGCGGTGCCGCGCCAGACCCGGCCGGTAACCAGCTGGAACGGACGGGTACTGATCTCCTGGCCGGCGCCGGCAACG
Source organism: Motiliproteus sp. (assembly GCA_965230185.1). Classification (GTDB taxonomy): domain Bacteria; phylum Pseudomonadota; class Gammaproteobacteria; order Pseudomonadales; family Balneatricaceae; genus Motiliproteus. The sequence goes on along the minus strand of OZ245995.1, from coordinate 3,825,333 downwards.
CCGATAATTACCGATTCACCCCAGCCCTTATGGCAGCATTCCAGTGCCGAACGCATGATGTCGACGTTGCCGATGCACTCGAAGGAGTAGTCGACGCCACCGTCGGTCAGTTCGACAATGACTTCCTGAATCGGCTTGTCGTAGTCCTTCGGGTTGATGCAGTCGGTGGCGCCCAGCTGGCGAGCCAGCTCGAACTTGCTCTCGTTGATGTCGATAGCAATGATGCGACCGGCTTTAGCCATGACCGCGCCGATAACCGCTGACAGACCGATGCCGCCGAGGCCGAAGATCGCCACGGTGGCGCCTTCTTCCACCTTCGCGGTGTTCATGACCGCGCCCATGCCGGTGGTGACGCCGCAGCCCAGCAGACAGACCTCTTCCAGCGGGGCTTCCGGATTAATCTTCGCCAGCGAGATCTCCGGCAGTACGGTGTACTCGGAGAAGGTGGAGGTGCCCATGTAGTGGTAAATAGGCTGGCCATCTTTGGAGAATCGGGTGGTACCGTCCGGCATCAGACCCTGACCCTGGGTGGCGCGGATCTTCTGGCACAGATTGGTCTTGCCGGATTTGCAGAACTTACATTCCCCGCACTCAGGAGTGTAGAGCGGAATGACATGATCGCCGACGCTGACGCTGGTAACGCCTTCGCCCACCTGCTCGACAACACCACCGCCCTCATGCCCGAGGATGCACGGGAAAATGCCTTCGGGATCTTCACCGGAGAGGGTAAAAGCGTCGGTGTGACAGACACCGGTGGCGATGATTCGCACCAGTACTTCTCCGGCTTTCGGCGGTGCCACATCGACTTCTTCAATGGTCAGCGGCTTGCCCGGACCCCAGGCAACGGCGGCTCTGGATTTAATCATCATATTCTCCTGCACAGGTTGTGAGTCAGCTATTAACCCGGCGGGTCAATAGCTCGACTCAGGGAAGAGTCAACATTGACCGCAGGTCAATGCGAGCCCCCGGAAAAGCCAGCAACTTGGCGTAGTTGCGCCAGCGTTGAGGGGGCGATGGGCAAATAGGAATGGAGCCTGTTTGCCCACCAGGTTAATAGTAGTCTGGCTATTGTGTTTGTTTATCATTAAAAGATAATCAGGTAAAAATGAAAATTATTTTTACGCAACTGTAATAATAGTGCCGCTGTTGCCGCCCGCAGACCTATAAAAGGAAATCGCATGCAGAGCTGGGAAGGGCTGATTGAATTTGTCACCGTGGCGGAAACCGGCAGTTTCACCGCCGCCGCCCGCCGACTGGAATCCTCGGTCGCCAATGTCAGTCGTCAGGTCAGTGCCCTGGAGAACCGATTGGGAATCCGGCTGTTCTATCGGACCACCCGCAAGGTCACCATTACTGAGGCAGGGCAGACCTACTACCAGCACTGTCGGCCGCTGCTGGATGGTCTTGACGAAGCCGAGCGTGCGGTCAGCAGTCTGCAAAGCAACCCCAGGGGAAAGCTGCGACTGACGGCTCCGGTGGCCTGGGGTGAGGAGTACGTGGTGCCGCGGATCAATGATTTCGTGCTGGCCCATCCCGAGATCGAAGTGGAAGTGCTGCTGACCAACCAGCAGGTGGATCTGGTGGAGAAAGGCTTCGATCTGGCAATCCGGCTCGGTCGGCTGGAGGACTCCACCCTGATCGCCCGACGGCTGGCGACACGAACCCAGTATGTCTGCGCTTCGCCCGATTATCTGCTTCGCTACGGCACGCCTCATACTCTGTCTGAGCTGCACAACCACAACTGTCTGCTGGGAACCCTTGATTACTGGCGTTTCGAAGAGGAGGGCAGAGAGCGTAATGTCCGGGTGAAAGGACGACTGCGCTGCAACAGCGGCCGTGCCCTGCTGGATGCCGCCGAAAAGGGGCTGGGGCTGGTACAGCTGCCGGATTATTACGTCCGCCCGGGGATCAGGAGCGGCGCCCTGGTTGCGGTGCTGGAGCGTTACCGGCCGGGCAAGGAGGGGGTCTGGGCGCTCTATCCCCAGAACCGTTATCCGTCATCAAAGGTGAAGCTGCTGATCGATTATCTCAGCGCCGAACCTCTGGTTGCCCCCTGTTGAGGGCGGCAACGGCCGGAGCAGGGAGCGGACCAGGTAGAAGGTCGACTACAAAAAATCGGTTGTCCGGGGTATAGATGGCCGTGGCTGAAATAAAGGAGGAGATATGCTGAAAGATAAAGTGGTACTGGTCACTGGTTCAACAAGCGGTATCGGACTGGCCACCGCCCGGGAGCTGGCGCAGCAGGGGGCCCGGGTGATGATGAACGGACTGGAGGACAACACCCGCGGTGCGGCGATTGCTCGCAGACTGGCGGCGGAGACCGGTAGTGACTGTGGTTACTGCTCGGCGGACCTGTCGCGGACCGAAGCGATTGATACCCTGATCGACAGCTGCGTCCGTCAGTTTGGCGGTGTCGATGTGCTGATCAACAACGCCGGTATCCAGCATGTTGCACCGGTGGCTGAGTTCCCGGACGAACACTGGGATGCCATTATCGCCATCAATCTCAGTGCCGCATTTCATACTACCCGGCGGGTGCTGCCGCTGATGGAGAAAAAAGGCTGGGGGCGGATTATCCATATCTCCTCGGTCCATGGCCTGGTGGCGTCTGTCAACAAGGCGGCCTACTGTGCGGCCAAGCACGGCCTGATCGGGTTCAGTAAGGTGGTGGCGCTGGAGTATGCCGATAAAGGCATTACCTCCAACTGTATCTGCCCGGGCTGGACCGATACGCCGTTGCTGAACAAACAGATCGAGGCATTCGCGCAGCAGAATGATCAGAGCACCGAGGAAGCACGTCGGGGACTGGTGCTGAGCAAAGCACCTTATCCGGAACTGATCGATCCTGCCGCCATCGGCGCGCTGGCTGTTTACCTGTGCAGCGACGGGGCGAAGGCCATGACCGGGGTGGCCTTGCCGGTTGATGGTGGCTGGACCGCTCACTGAGCAGAACTTCAGGAACTGGTCCGGGACTTCCGGCTCGGGTGATCTGAACGGTTAAGGCCGTCGCGGCGCAGTGCTGAACAATCAGAACAGTGACCAGCGTCGGGTAGCCATGGCGGCCTTGACCCGGCTGGTGGCGAGCTCCAGCGCAGCTTCCCGGGGGGGGATACCTTCGCTGCGGGCACTCTCCAGCACCTGGGCGGTGTTGCTGCGGCTTTTCTCTTCAATCGCGGCCAGTGCGGCGCTCTGACTCAGGTGCCGATATTCCATGGCACCACAGATCACGCCACCGGCGTTGGCGATAAAGTCCGGCAGGACCAGCACGCCGCGTTCGTGCAGAATCTTCTCAGCACCCCAGGTGAAGGGGATATTCGCTCCCTGAGCCACCAGCCGGGTATTGAGCCGGTGCACGTTATCTTCATGGACCACGTCGGGCCGGGCGGCGGGTATCCAGATATCGCATTCGATACCGACCACCGCTTCCTTTTTCATCTTTTTACCGTCCGAATACTCGATAACGCTGCGGCCTTCCGCCTTGAGAGCGTTCAGCTGTTCCAGATCCAGACCTTCCGGGTTAAAGATGACGCCACGGGAGTCGGATACTGCCACCGGGACCGCGCCCCGTTCTGTCAGAAAACGGGCTACATGTTTGCCGACGGCACCGAATCCCTGCACCACAAAACGGGCGCCGCTCAGTTCCGAATCACAGTACCCCAGGGCAACATCGATGGCGTGATAAAGCCCCCAGCCGGTGGCGCCGATCTCATCCAGGGGGATACCGCCTGTTTCTCTGGGCAGGCCCACAGCCCGGCCGATTTCATCCCGAATCCAGGCCATGCACTGTTCATCGGTGCCCATATCCGGACCGAAGATATATTCCTGGTTGTTTCTGAGGGCGCAGGCCAGGCCTCGAATCAGCTGCTCTTTTTCTTCGCGGGGCATTCGGGGATCTCCGAACAGCACCGATTTGGCGCCGCCATGGGGTAGCCCCGCCGCGGCGTTTTTCAGGGTCATGGATCTGGCCAGACGGGCGCATTCCCGGGTGCTGACGTCCACCGCCATTCTCAGTCCGCCGATGGCGGGGCCGGCGGCGACGTTATCCACCACCAGCACCGCCTTGAGGCCATGGCTGGGTTCGTGAACATGGATGATTCTGGTAGGCCCCAGTTCGTCGACATAATCAAAGATCTCGCCCATGATCTGCGTCCTTTTCGGCAGGAAGACGGTGCATTCGGGGCTCTGTCTGTGGCTTTCGGTCAGACCGATGATGTGAAGCTCCCCGGTACTCTTCAAAGATAGAACATTCTGAAAAGTGATGAAGCAGTGAGACTGCTGCTGACAGAGCCTTCTATGGCTGCTTCGCTGAAGATTCGGACCGGCTTCTCCGGATAATTTCTTAGCCCGAGCTTCGGTAAAGGGAGTACAATCGAGGTAGATTACTGGCGAAAAAGTGATGAAGTTTCCCTCCCCGCCGTCGTTGGAGCTGTTGCGCCAGATTGTGATCGATGCATCTCGTGCCCGTGGCCTTGAAGATCAGGTCCATAGCATCGTTAAACATGTGCGCAGGGCTATGCAGGTTGACGTCTGCAGTCTCTATCTGCTGGACAGCGAGCAACAGAACCTGCAGCTGATCTCCACGATCGGCCTTGACCCTGAGATAGCAGGCCAGCTCCGGTTACCGGTTGATAAGGGCCTGGTGAGTATTGTTGCCTCACGCCAGCTGTCGCTGATCCTGGACCAGGCCAGCAGCCACCCCGATTATCATTACATTCCGGAGAGCGGCGAGCAGGACTTTGATGTCTTTCTCGGTGTGCCGGTGGTGTATATGGGCAGGACACTGGGCGTGCTGGTGCTTCAGGACAGTCCGCCGCGACGTTTCAGCCATCAGGATGAGGCTTTTCTGGTGACCGTTGCCGCACAGCTTGCCAGCAGTCTGCTGCACTGGACCCGTATGCCGGACAGCCGGGACGCCGATACCGATATGCCAAGACGTATCTGCGGCGTCAAAGGGGCGCCCGGGGTAGCCGTTGGCCAGCTCCATCTGATCAACTCCGATATTCGCTTCAGCACCATCGACAGCAGAAGTTCAGCCGATCCGCAGGTGGAACTGGATCGTTTTCGCCAGGCTGTCACCCTGACACTCGATGATCTCGGCAGTGCCCGGGAGCGGCTGAAAACCTCCGTGGCCGAAGAAATTCTGGAAGTGTTCGATTTTTATCGGCTGATGCTGGGCAGCGAGCAGCTGACCACCGCGCCTGAACAGCGTATCCGCGACGGCGAATCGGCGGTCAGCGCGCTCAGCGCCTGTGTCGAAGAGTGCGCGCTGGCCTTTGAGGGCATGGAGGATCCCTACTGCCGGGCGAGAGGGGAGGATGTACGGAATATCGGCAATAAGTTGTACAGCGCCCTGTTGGGCAACAATCAGGACCTGCCGGCTGACAGTAGCGAAATCGTGCTGGTCGGCAATCTGATCGGTATCACCGACATCGCTCAGTTCAACCCGGATCAGCTGGCCGGCATTATCTGTATGCAGGGCTCGGCCCTCTCTCATACCGCACTGCTGGCCTGTGGTCTGGGGATTCCGGCGGTGATGGGAACCGGTACCATCTCAGGACTGATGGAAGGAGGGGCTGTGGCCGTGGATGGCTATCGCGGTCATATCGACCTTAACCCCAGTACCCTGCTGCTGGAGGAAATACAGCAGATACTCCGCCACCAGCATTCCAACGAGCAGTTGTTTCAGGCCGTTGTCGACCAGCCGGCCGAAACTCTGGATGGCCATCGGATTGAGCTGATGGCCAATATCGGCCTGCTGGCGGATATTCAGGCCGGACTGGAGCGAGGGGCCGAAGGGGTCGGTCTGTACCGGTCGGAATTTCCCTTTATGATCCATCCCAACTTTCCCGGCGAGGAGGAACAGTACGAAAATTACCGGCACCTGCTGCAGAGCTATCATCCGCGCCCGGTAACCATCCGTACCCTGGATATCGGCGGGGACAAACCGCTGCCCTATTTTCCGTTTCAGGAAGAGAATCCTGGTCTTGGCTGGCGTGGCATCCGTTTCTCGCTGGACAACCGGCCAATCTTTATTACTCAGCTGCGAGCGATGATACGGGCCAGCTGCGGTTACAACAATCTGCAGATATTGCTGCCGATGGTCAGCCGGGTGGATGAGGTCACCGATACCCTGGCGTTGCTGAGTACCGCCATGGATCAGCTGCGCCAGGAGGGGCTATCCTTCGAGCAACCGGCGTTGGGCATTATGGTCGAGGTGCCCGCGGTTCTCCCACTGCTGAAATTCTTCGCCCCTCATATCGATTTCATCTCCATCGGTTCCAATGACCTGTCCCAGTATCTGCTGGCGCTGGATCGCAATAATGCTCGGGTCTCTGCCCGGTTTGATCACCTGCATCCGGCGGTTCTGCATTCACTGGTAACGTTACAGGAGGAAGCCCGTCGGTTGAGACTGAAGGTCTGTCTCTGTGGCGAGATGGCCTCCGACCCGCTGGCGGTTGTGCTGCTGCTGGGAATGGGCCTGGAAGTGCTGAGCATGAGTTCATTCAACCTGCCAAAAATCAAATACCTGATCCGTAATCTGAATCTGGCAGAGGCTCGTCAGTGGTTGCAGCAGGCGTTGCTGCTGGATCATGAGCAGAAAATCCGTGAGATGCTGAACGAGGCGATTCATAAGCGCGAGCTGGGATATCTGCTGTCGTTTGGCTAGGGCCGGATTCCGCAGCTCTGCCGTGGCTCCGAAACCTGGCTGAACGCTGTCTGGTTATCGGAATTCAGGGGCGGCAGACAGTCAGTCGATTGCTTACCTTACGCTGAGGAACCAGAAAAGGGGCCGAAGCCCCTTTTCTGTCAGTGCAGTTCGCTCGGTGAGTTCACTGCCTGCGCTACCTGTCAGTTACAGGTGGAAGTGCCAGCGGCCCCAGCGACCGTAAGTGTGCCAGCGCTGAGTGGTCACCCGAGTGTGGTGGTATTTACGACGGTGACGCTTAAGGAATCCGAGCGACTGAGTCTGGATGGTGGTGTAGTAGGAATAGCTCACCGTGGTTCCGGCGGTGTGACCACCGGCCAGCTGGTTCATGGCACTCTGGTCCAGTTCCTTATTGATCGGCAGATCGATCAGGGTCATCGGCTGTTTCATGGGGACGGCTGCGGTCATAATCCTGCTCCTGGTTTTTTTGTGAAGGCAGTCTGTTGAAGACACTCAGGATGTTGCAGTGGCCGTGCCAGTTTTTTTTAATGGCGGCTAATTTTTTGTAACCCTATGTTTGTTAAATGTAAAAAATTATGTATTCGGAATGGCAGGTGTGTTCGGGTTGTCTCTGTACTTCTGTCAGTGTTGCTTTTCTGGTAACTAAAAATTCGATCAGTGGTGTTTTAAATAACACATGAATGAGGTGTTCTGCGCTGTTCGGTAGCGGGGAGAAGGTACACAGGCCTGTAATGACCACGGCCGGACTTAAGCAGACAGTTCTGGTTTGTCATTATCGATTCGTCCGTGTTTTCAGTTCCGTTGCCTCTTATAGTGTTTACGGTTGTTGATCGGGTAAGGACTTTCGGTTATCCGTATTCTATTCACTCGCGCATCTCTTCAAGCGTCCAGCGGAGCGCAATCAGAAACCGCAGCGTAATCGGTAAGAACTCCTTTCCAGAGCATATTTGCTCTTTTGTTGTGTCTGGTTTCTTGATGTTTCCTGTAGCAGTGGTTACAACCGGAGTGCAAAGGAATTCTCAAATTCATAATGGGGGCTCAAATGAAGGAAATAAAACTGACTGTCTGGGTTGTTGCCAGCCTGCTGATATCAGGCGTGTTCAGTGCCCATGCTACGGAACAGGACCGAGGGGCAGTTACAGCGATTGTCGCTGCTAACAATCAGATCGGTGCTTTCATAGGGTATTCATCCGGTGCTGTTGCCTTCTGTACGCCGAGTCGATCATGCACGGTTTATGAAGGAACTCCGGATACTGCAGTTTCCGTAATGGATGTTAATAAACATGGAAGCTCCCTCTCGGTGTGGGTTGGTTATCAGAACGGAGAGGCCTATTTTTGTGCCGGTAATCGCTGTAAAGCGCTCAAACTCTGAATTGCGGGAATTGAAAGTTACTACGCTGCTGATCTTCTGTGCGAGTGTTTTGCTGCAGCTGGCATACTAAAGCGCTGAGGTATTCTGCTTAACAGCGCTTCGATCGATGGGGGTATTTAAAACTCCGGGATGACTGGTCAGCTATAAAGCTATGCTGGTTGATTCCCGTTAAGAAACGTAAAAAAGGGGCCGAAGCCCCTTTTCTGTCAGTGCAGATTGCTCGGTGAGTTCACTGCCTGCGGTACCTGTCAGTTACAGGTGGAAGTGCCAGCGGCCCCAGCGACCGTAAGTGTGCCAGCGCTGAGTGGTCACCCGAGTGTGGTGGTACTTACGACGGTGACGCTTAAGGAATCCGAGCGACTGAGTCTGGATGGTGGTGTAGTAGGAATAGCTCACCGTGGTGCCGGCGGTGTGACCACCGGCCAGCTGCTGCATGGCACTCTGGTCCAGTTCCTTATTGATCGGCAGATCGATCAGGGTCATCGGCTGTTTCATGGGGACGGCTGCGGTCATAATTCTGCTCCTGGTTTTTTTGTGAAGTCGGTCTGTTGAAGACACTCAGGATATTGCAGCGGCCGTGCCAGTTTACTGAGGCAGTGCGAATTAATTTTATAATCGGTTGATTAATAGGGCATATATCGTGACTGATCGGTGTGGTCGTCGCGGTTGCGTCAATTGAGTAAGCCTGCCGGTGTTGCTGGCCAGGAAACTAAAAGCTGGTCTTTGTTTCTATTCTGGAGACATATTGATCCGGAGGACCGGAGCAATCTGTGCCGGGGGGGATGAAACCCCGGGTATAGTTAAACATACAGTTCCGGTGCATCTTCACAGGATTCATTCGCCTGTTTCCAGCCCTTTTCCCACTCATAGTGTTTCCAGTTGTTGATGGCGTACGGATTCTCGCTCATCCGGATGCCTTTCAGTCGCGCATCCCAGCCAGCATCCAGCGGCGTATAGTCATCGTCCGGGATGGTATCCTGGCGTAGTTCGGTCATTGTTCTGCCCCTGATTCCATTTTTTTGAGTGAGCTGGTTGTCAGTGGTGGTGTTTATCTTTCCTGTCACCAGCAACAGGTCTTTCAGGACAGTTCTGAACAGCGCCGTCAGGTTAAAGACTGTTTCAGCGTCCGCCCTGACAATTATATATAGCAGAGCCAGCGGCGATGCTGCAGTCTCTCCGCGTCCGAGGGTGCCGAAGGTGGTCTGGCTTCACTGGCTGAGTCTGTTAAGGCCCGAAAGCGCGATAATTCCGACCAGCTGTTTTCATTATCGCCGCTTCGGCAGGCTCGGTGTCCACAACATCGGGCCGTAGAGACGGAGGTAAATAACAAAGGTGCTGCAGAGCAGCAGTGCCGACAGAGACATCAGCCACGGAGTATCGGTTCCTGCGCCCAGGCGGAACAGAACAGCAACAATCACCAGCAGAAATACCCGCTTTCCGGTCAGGCTCAGTTTCAGAGGCCGGCCGGTGTGACGCAGGGCAACCCGGGTCATCAGGCTCAGCATCATGATGCCCATGGCTCCGACAGTAAAGCAGTGTAACCAGATGTCTTCTGTCATCCAGCCTGCTTCGTAACCTGCTTTCAGCAGGAAACTGACGATCATCAGACCGTAAGCGACATTCATCGCCAGTAATAAGGGTTCACCGGTCATCAGCCAGCCTCGCAGGCGGATCAGCCGGAGCAGGTGAACGGCAGCCGCCAGTAGCGAAATCAGGATCAGGCCGGGGGCTGGCAGTGACCAGAACCGGGCGGCAAGCATTAACAGAACGGTGGTTATTGCCAGTATTTCCAGTGGGGCGGAAACCCGGATCAGGGGTTGCTTGCGGGCGGCCATTACATTGTTGGAAAACACCAGAGTCAGGTAGCCGCTGACCACTACAAATTTGAAGATAATGGCAAACAGCGCCAGCCGGAGCATCCGCGAAGCCTGGGGATAATCGTTGTCTGCCAGTGCCAGGTAGAAGCCCAGATTGGCAAGCCAGAATCCGGCAAAAATGCCGAGGACCGTGAGATACCAGTGGTTGTTCGCGCGAACGAGATCCCGGTAAACCAGCGCACTGGCAACCACGAACAGGCTGCTGTCCAGGATTGCCACCAGCAGGCCGGGCAGTTGTGCCTGAAGGGCAAAGGCGATGCGACCGGCGAGCCATAACAGCAGCAGCAACAGCAGGTTCGACCGGCTCAGCTCGCGGGTACCTGCCCAGCCCGGCAGGGCGGTCAGAATAAAACCCGCTACTATCGCCCCGGCAAACCCGAACAGCAGCTCATGGCCGTGCCAGAGCGCAAACGGCAGCGTCGGGCTGATCGGAGCGGCGATACCACCCAGGTACAGACCGGTCAGCAACAGCACCAGAATACCAGACAGGGTTCCTGCCAGATAAAAGGGACGAAAAGGAGCTGCCAGTATCGCAGAGGCAGCACTGGCTCGGGCGGGGAGACTCTCACTCATTGCTGCTGCATCGCTGCGTGGAGCGCATTCACCGGTAACAGGGCGCAACTGTGGCGGTGGCGATGGCCAACCAGCGGCTTCAGAGCGACCAGCTCCGGTACGGCATCGGAGGAGGAAGCCCCTGTGTCCTGCAGCAGCTGTTCCAGCTGCTCGGAGAAAGCTTCGAACTGATCGGGGCTGTGGTCGTTACAATAGCGGTGAAGCAGAGCCGCTGCGGCTTTACAGACCAGGCAACCGCGAATCTCGAAACTGAATCTCAGGTGTTGTGGATCGCTATCCTGCAGGAAGGCGGTTACCCGGTCTCCGCAGATCGGATTGCTGCGGGTGCAGCAAACCGCTGCATTGGCGGGTAACGGTAGTTGCTCGCCGGCCGCTGCCAGTCGTTTGAACTCGTCACTGTAGATGGTCATGATCTCTCCTGTCAGAAATCCTGCGATCAGCCGAGAATCTTTGCGGCCCGGTGAGTGGCAGCGATCATGGTGTCGATATCCCGACGGTTGTTATAGGGGGCGATGCTGGCGCGAACGGCGGCGTCGCAGCCCAGGGTCTGCATCAACAGCTCGGCGCAATGAGCGCCACCCCGAACCGCGACGCCCTGTTCGTCCAGTACATGACAGAGGTCGTGGGCATGAATGCCGTCTATGCAGAAAGAAACCAGTGGCTGTCGGTCGCTGCCGGCAAGAGGGGAAAGCAGTCTGATGCCGGGGATGGAACTGAGGCTATCGAGCAGAATATCCCGCAGCATGGCACCGTGAACCTGAACCGCCTGACGGGGTTGTGCCCGCATCCAGCTGAGGGCCGCTGCCAGACCCACCACCTGAGCAATGGGTGGGGTGCCGGCTTCAAAGCCCCGTGGACCGTCCGCCCGTTGCCAGCGGTCCCGGTGGACACTGTCGACCATACCGCCACCGGTCAGAAAGGGTGGCAATCGCTCCAGTTCTGACTGCCGGCCCCAGAGTACACCGACACCATTGGGGCCATAGCATTTATGGCCGGCGAACACGTAAAAATCGACCCCCAGTACCTGCATGTCCGGAGGATCATGGGGGACCTGCTGGGCGCCGTCGATCACGATATGACAGTCGTAGCGGCGGGCGTGCCTGACTACGGCGGAGATGTCAGTGATGGCGCCGGTAACGTTGGAGCAATGGCTGAGGCTGACGACTCGTGTGCGGTGACTGAGAAAATCGTCGATGCTTTCTGACCGCAGACGGCCGTCGCTGCCGACCGGCAGGTAACGGATCACCGCTCCTGTGCGTTTTGCGGCTTCCCGCCAGGGCAGGATATTGCTGTGATGCTCGAGTTCCGACAGCAGTATTTCATCGCCGGCTGCAAGCTGCTGACTCAGGCCGAATGCCAGCAGGTTGAGCGCGGCGGTAGCGCCGCCGGTGAAAACGATCTCATCGGCCGAGGCGGCATTGAGAAATTCAGCAGTGGTCTGTCGGGCCGCTTCATAAGCGTCGGTAGCGCGGGCCGCCAGACGATAGCCTCCCCGCTGAACATTGGCGCGGCAGCTGAATTCGTGGGCTACCATTGCGTCGACGACGCAGCGAGGAATCTGTGCGGTTGCGGCACTGTCCAGATAGTGCAGCGAGTGGCTGTCCGGTCGCTGGAAAATGGGAAACTGTCGGCGCAACGCCTCACAGTCAAACGGAGGCACAGGCTGCAAGCTGTTCATGATTGTCTATATCCGTAAAAATACCCTGTCCGGCTGTCTCCACCGTCAGCAGGCGGTCACCGGCATTGCGGAGAATTTCCCGGCCGCCTCTGTCGCCGGATACCGATAGCAGCTCACTGAAACAGTCGCGAGGCCAGAGAACGGGATTACCTCGTCGGCCCCGGGCTGCGGGTAATACGATCCGCTGACCGCCGGTCTGACGAAAATGGCGGATCAGGGTGTCATACACTTCGGTCTCCACGAAGGGCATATCGGCCAGAGTGATAATCAGACTGTCGACGTCCGAATCTTCCGCTGCGGCTCTGGCAGCGGTGCGGACCGATGCGGACAGTCCCTCCCGGTAGTCCGGGTTGTCGACATAGCTGAGGCTGAGACCGTTGAGGGCACTGCGTACCGCGTCTGCCTGATGACCAACCACCACCGACACCCGGCTGGCCGCCGAGGCCCGGGTCTGTTCCGCCACCCGGCGAATCATCGGTCGCGGATCGGCGCCAACCGGCATCAGCAGCTTGTTGTCGGAACCCATCCGGCGAGACAGACCTGCCGCCAGAATTGTGATGAGGGTTTTCACCGGTAACGGGCCTGTACGATCTGAGCCAGAATTGCGGTGGCGATCTCTTCCGGTGCCCGGCCACCGAGCTTAAGCCCGACCGGAGCATGAATACGGTCCAGCTGAGGCCCGAACCCGCGCTCTGTCAGTCGCCTGACCCGCTGCTGATGGGTGCGCTGGCTGCCCAGCGCTCCGATGTAAAAAGCGTCGCTGGCAAGCGCCAGTTCCAGCGCTATGTCGTCGATTTTAGGGTCGTGGGTGAGGGTGACGATCGCGGTTCCCGCATCTGTCCGGTCGGCGCTGATTACCTCGTCCGGCCAGCAGGCGACCAGAGTCTGGTCGGGAAAACGATCGCTTTCCGCAAACAGTTCCCGGGGATCGATCACGGTGACCTGATAGCCCAGCAGTCGTGCCATGGGTGCCAGCACCTGACTGATATGTACCGCCCCGATCAGATAAAGTCGCACGGCGGGGCGAAAACTGCGGACAAACAGCTGTCGCTCAGCCACCTGAATACGCTGACTGAGGCCGCTGCGAGTAACATCGGCGACGGCTTCGCACACCGACCCCGCGTCAGGCCAGACCTGGTCGGCGGTCAGTCGGCCATTGTAAAAAACCGCGCTGTCACCGGTGTCGATATCACTGAGCATTGAGAAGCCGTGGTTGTTCGCCAGATGATCCCGGACGGGTACCAGCAGTCCCGGCGTCAGGCGTCGTTCCAGCAGCACGCTGATGCTGCCGCCGCAGGAGAGTCCGACTTCCCAGGCTTCGGCGCTGGAAACACTGAATTCCAGTATCCGGGGACGACCGGATTCAATGATTTCCAGGGCTTCGGTAATCACCGCGCCCTCAACACATCCTCCGGACACTGAGCCCCGGAAATTGCATTGGGAGTTGATCACCATATGGCTGCCCACCGGGCGTGGGGATGAGCCCCAGGTACTGATAACGGTGGCGATAACCACCGGTTTTCCGGATTGGAGCCACAGCAGGGCGGTCTCGAGTTCGTTCTTGTTATCTACGGGCATGTTCATCGACAAAACAGTCCTGAAAGTGGTTGTTCGGCGAAATTGCTCTGTTATGACAGCGTTGCAGAGAGTGACCAGCAGTTAAATCGTCGGGAGTGGATGTCAGCATCAAATTTCCTGATGCCGCGGTCATCATGATTCAGTTGGCTGATTCTGAAAGCGGTTGTGCAGCAGCAGGCAGATGAGAATGAAACCGCCTGCGATCAGGGTTGTGGAAGAGGGACGCTGATCGAGCAGCAACCACACATGAAAAGGACCGAATACCGCTTCCAGCAGCAGGATCAGGCCGGTCTCCGCAGCACCGAGCCGTACCGGTCCGGATTCGATCAGCAGCAACGCCAGCGGCAGTACCAGCAGTCCGAACGGGATATAGACGGCGATCCGTTCCAGCTGCAGGGTATCGGGAACTACCATTGCGGAAGTGCCGACGGCGACCAGCAGCCCGGCCATCAGAAACAGCTGACCACCGTAAAGAGGTCGATTCTGATGACGGATGGCCGACAACACGACGGCCATCGCGACGGCGTAGGCCAGTGCCGCCAGATCGCCAGCCAGTGTTCCGCTGCCGATGCTGTCCCTCATGATCATCAGCACTCCGGCAACACAGGCCAGAATAGTCAGCATGGTGGTGCGATCGATCCGCTCGCCGAGCAGAAAATAGCCGATCAGGGCGCTGACCATCGGTGTGCAGGCAGCGATGATCAGCGTGTTGGCGGTACTGGTGTGCTGGATGGCCAGCGGGAAAGTCACCAGCGTAGATGCGAAAGCCAGGATTCCGATCAGGCCGGTGAAGTCGGGAGGCGTCCGCCACAGGGCCGACAAACGGGTGCCTGACAGCTGCAGCCAGATCGCCGTACCGACGGCCAGCAGCAGACCCCGCCAGAACAGCGTTGTCCAGGGATCGGCGGTCGACCACAGCAGAAACAGGGCGTCCGGAGACAGCAGAAAAACGCCGCTGGTGGTCAGCAGCAATCCTCTTGTGCGGCTGGAAGTCATTGGCAGTACTCGGTTGATTCGGATTCAGGGGGAGGCTCAGAGTTTGCGGAGAATCACGCCGGCAGAATATAAAACAGTTCAGGGGCAAATCCTCATCGGATCTTCTGATGCTGGCATCGGGTTTCGGTATTTTTCCCGGGGATAACGGCGAGTTAAGGTTTTTAGCACAATAATAAACCGCCGCAGGCTCAGCCATGACAGACAGAGTATCCGGAATATCCACACCGGTCGCCGCAGATCGGAACACCCTTCGGGACCGGTTCGGCAGACCGCTTCGGGATCTGCGGATCTCGGTAATGGATCGCTGCAATTTTCGCTGTCCGTACTGTATGCCCGCCGAAACCTATTCTGACCAGTTTCGATTTCTCGATCGTCATCAACGCCTTTCTTTCAGCGAAATCGTACGGCTGGCCAGGCTGTTCGCCGGGCTCGGGGTGACCCGGATCCGGTTGACCGGCGGGGAACCTCTGCTGCGCAGGGGGCTGGAGCGACTGGTCGCTGAACTGTCCCGGATCGACGGCATAGAGGAGATCGCGCTGACAACCAACGGCATGCTGCTGAAGGAACAGGCTGCCGCGCTCGGCGAAGCCGGGCTGAAGCGGGTAACCGTCAGTCTGGACAGTATCGATACCGAAACCTTTTTACGGATGACCGGAGGTCATGGGCTGCCGGGTACGGTGCTGGAAGGCATCGCCGCCGCCCGTGATGCCGGCCTGACCCCGATTAAGGTCAACACCGTGGTTCAGCGGGGAATCAATGACCATCGGGTTATGGAGCTGCTGGGGCATTTTCGTCACACCGGGGTGATTGTCCGACTGATCGAGTACATGGATGTCGGTACCCTCAATCAGTGGTCAGGACACCATACGGTGCGGTCTTCGGAACTGTTGCAGCAGATCAGCCGGCGCTGGCCGCTGGAAGCGACCGAACCCAATTTTCAGGGGGAGGTCGCCTCCCGTTATCAGTATCTGGACGGTGGCGGTGAGATCGGCTTTATCTCT
The DNA here is from genome assembly GCA_965230185.1 of Motiliproteus sp. GTDB lineage: Bacteria > Pseudomonadota > Gammaproteobacteria > Pseudomonadales > Balneatricaceae > Motiliproteus. Next base: position 3,809,591 of record OZ245995.1, on the reverse strand, counting down.
TCGGTCAGCGCTCCTTTCTGCGGTGACTGCAGCCGCGCCCGTATCTCATCTGATGGTCAGCTGTATACCTGTCTGTTCGCCGGTAAGGGGACTGATCTGCGGCTGTTACTCCGCAGCGGCGTGGAGGATGAAGAACTGGCAGAGCTGATCGTCCGCAGCTGGCAATGGCGCCAGGATCGCTACAGCGAGCAGCGGGAACAGAATAGCTCTTCACCGGCCACCGGAGAGCGGATAGAAATGTTCTATATCGGCGGCTGAACCGGGTTTTCTCCGCTGCCTGCCGGGCACCGATCAGTCCTTAAGGAGATCTGTACCATGAATAAGCATGTGGTTCTGGGACGGCTGTATCTCGTTGCGATACTGCCGGTCTGCCTGTCGTTCTTATCCGGCTACTGGCTGAGTCCCGATTCGCTGTGGCCGCGCCTGATGATCCCGCTTGGGTGTGCGCTGTTGCTGGCCTGGCTGCTGCTGGGGCGGCAGCTGCCAGGGCTGATTGCCGGCTCGTCGGCTGGCGAGGCGAAAGAGCCTACCGGTCAGCAGACGGAATCGCTGATGAGGCAGATGCAGACGGAGTCCAGCGGGCTTCGGGAAGCCATGGAAAAAGTCAGTGAAGTCGATGAGCAGAACTATCAGCGTATCGGCGGCCAGCTGGAAGAGACCCGGATGATCGCCGTGGCGGTGAATCAGATGGCGGCCACTTCGCAGGATGTGGCCGCCAGTACGGTCAGTGCGGCGGAAGCGGCAGAAGAGGCGGCCAGCCGAAACGATCAGAGTCTGCTGATTCTGCAGCGGACGATCGGATCCTTTCAGGAGCTGGCAGAACAGGTCAGCAGTGCGGCAGGGGTGGTTGCGGAAGTCGATCGCGATGCCGGGCAGATCAATGCCATTGTCGGGGTCATCGAGGGTATTTCCGAACAGACCAACCTGCTGGCCCTGAACGCGGCCATTGAAGCGGCGCGGGCGGGAGATCATGGGCGCGGCTTTTCGGTCGTGGCGGATGAAGTGCGGAAACTGGCCAATCGAACCCGCTCCAGCACCGAAGAAATTCACTCCATGATCGCTCATCTGCAGGCGCGCTCGGGCCAGGCGGTCGGGGCGATGGAGCGCAGCCGCCGTATCAGTGATGCCATGGCTGAGCAGGCAGGTGGCGCATCCGAGGCGATGATCCGCGTCAGGGATGCGGTGGTCCGGATAAACGATATGAATGTTCAGATTGCCAGCGCAGCGGAACAGCAGACCACGGTGTCGGAAGCCATCAATCGCAACCTGACCCGGCTGGTGACGCTGGCAGAGGCGATCAAGTGCAGCTATGACGATACCCTGGAGATAGCGGGACAACTGGACGCTCATGTCCGGGAGCTGCATCGGCTCAGTTTTGAATGGCCGCAGCGGCGCGGTGCTCGGTATTGTCCCGGCTGATGTTCACATTGGATTCCGGCGATTTTCCTGGTCCCGGGACTCTGCTGAAATAGGCCGAGTCCGGGGGTGGCGAGCCTCCCTGAATATTACTGATCCGAATACAACGATAAAGGAGCAGATCATGATCCAGCGACCGGTGCCATGGCCAGGCGGTGCCCGATGTGCCGTCTGCATTACCTTTGACATGGATGCCGACAGCATCCTTCACATTGCCCATCCGGAGGATTCTCTGAATCGGATGGCGTCGCTGTCCAGTCTGCGATACGGCCCGGAAGTGGGCATTCCCAGAATCCTGGATACTTATCGTGAGTTTGATATACGGCAGACCTTCTTTATTCCGGCCTGGTGCATGGAGCAGTATCCGGCGGCGGTGGAGCAGATTCTGGAAGGCGGTCATGAAATCGCCCATCACGGTTATATTCACGAACATCCCAACGAACTCGGTCGGGAAGAGGAACGGTACTGGTTACGCCGGGGCATCGACGTTATTGAACGGATGACCGGTCAGCGCCCCAGAGGCTGGCGGGCGCCGCTGTATAACTTTTCCGCCCATTCCGCCGAACTGCTGGTTGAGGAAGGCTTCCGCTACGATGCATCCCTGATGGGGGATGATGTGCCCTACCTGTTGTCGGTTGCCGGCGGGCAACTGGTGGAGCTGCCCTCGCACTGGGGAATGGATGACTGGCCTCAGTTCGTTCAGGACATGGACCTGAACTATATGATGCCGATCAAGGCCGCTTCCCGGGGGATCGAAGTCTTCCGCGACGAGTTCGATGCGATCTACGAGTACGGCGGCCTCTGGGTGCCGGTCTGGCATCCCTTTGCAACGGGCCGCCTGGGCCGCTGGCATCAGGTCCGGAAACTGCTCCGCTACATGCAGGATAAGGGCGATGTCTGGTTCGCCACCATGGAGCAGATTGCCGCTCATATCAGCTCTGTGACCGCCGACGGTCGCTATCAGCCGCGTGTCGATTCGCTGCCCTATTACCCGGAACCCGTCACCATTACTCGCTGAACCTCCTCCGAGGTTTCTTACCTCCACGCGGCTTTCTAAGGGCTGCTTTTGGCCGGTCGTTCAGCAGGACGACTGGCCTTTTTTATGAATGCTGCACCGGCTCATTACTCATCGTTCGGGATCGCCTTCAGGGGGATCAGTAACGGCCCGGATCCTGAGTTCACCGTTGCGCCGGTAAATTATCCCTTCCTGATGCATACGCCGTAGTGAGCTGTTGATCTGTCCTATAAAACGATGGCTGGCGGCGCTGCGGGTACAGACCAGGTGGTCGGTTCCCCGCAATAATGGCCGGCCTTCGTCGTAGCTGAGACGGTCAAGAAACGGCGACAGGTCCGGCAGAAAGCCAACCACCGCACTGACCCGGCCCGATTCCAGCATGCCGGTCAGTGATCGGGCCTGGTCGACATAGGTCAGCCGGATGCCCGCCTGAATGACCGGCTGGTACAGGCTGTCCAGACCGGAAATTGCGCCGACGGCTTTATCACGCAACTGATCGAGGGTCGGCACCGGGTGATTCCGGCCGGTGAAGATATACATGCGAAAACCGCCCAGAGTATCGCTGAGCAGCAACTGGTCCGTGGCAATATCGGCAAACTGTGCCAGCGGCCCGTAGGCACAGTCGGCGATGCCTTTCTGCAGGTAAGTGGTCGCACGCCTGACCGGATACCAGAACTCGGTATATTGTGCCCCGGAGCGGCGGGCGGCCATCTGAACGACCCGCTGATAAATGCCGCTACCCTGCTGATTGGAGAGCGTACCCAGGTCCATGGCTGCAATTCGGACCGGTTCCGGATTGTCGGCCCGGGCTGTCAGCACCAGCGCCAGGATCAGTAGTGGCAGGTAACGCATACGGGGTCGTCCTGTGGCTGAAAGGGTAACTCCTGTCACTATAGTACGATTCCGATTCAGCCCTGTGGCAGTCGCCGGGGCTGCGTCGAAGAGCGCCGGAAGCGCTGTTTATGGGCTGTCGGTCGTTTAGTAAAGTTGTTTTATAACAAGCCTTTAGCGTATCTGCAGGCGACTAGTCCTGATAACCGCAGATTATTCGGGGAGAAACATTATCTCTCCTGATGCTGACATAGAATCCAGAAGATTTACTGATATGGGGAATTGCAAGAACCTTAGATGCGGATAGTGACCGTTATTCGGAAACCCGAGAAGGGCCTGCACAGGTCTGCCAGAGCATCCGGCATCGTGGCGTCCTGAGCAGTATCGCTCTTCCGAAGACAGGTTAATATAACAATAAGGAGACAAACATGTCCGCCAATTCATCTGAGATGACAGATACAGACGCTATTGCAGAACAGACCGAATTAATCGAATCCCACGGCGCTGAATATGTGACCGATGAGGAGCGGGACTCCACCGCCAGGGATCTGTTCTTCGTTTTCCTCGGATCTCAGTTTTCGCTGGGTATTATCATAGTCGGTTCGCTGCCGATCGTTTTCGGCCTCGGCTGGTGGGATGCCGTCAGCGCTATCACCATTGGCCTGGCGATCGGCTCGCTGGTGCTGACCCCGATCTCAGTCCTGGGTGTTAAGTCCGGTGTTAACGGGCCGGTGACCAGTGCCGCCCACTTCGGCGTTCGCGGCCAGGTGATCGGGGCGCTGATCAATCTGCTGATACTGACGGGGTTCTTTACTCTGGCGGTGTGGACCGGCGGTGAAGCGATCGCGACCGGTTATGCCAGCCTCAGCGCCAGTGAGTTCGGCAACAATCAGTACGCCCTCGGCAGCGCTATAATCTGCGGGCTGGTGATTCTGGTCGCCCTGGTGGGGCACAAGGCGATCGTGGCGACCGAGAAGCTGATCAGCTATGTGATCGGCGCTTCGCTGCTGGCGATTATGTTCGCCCTGGCGCCGCAGTTCGATGCCAGCTATACCGGCGGCGAGTATCTGATGGGGAGCTTCTGGCCCACCTGGATGGCGGCTGTATCGGTCTGTGTCTCCATGCCGGTCTCCTACTCGACGGTTATCAACGATTACACCCGCTACGTGCCGCGCAAAGACAGTAAAAAAGCCGCGCTGGCCGCCGGCAGCGGCATGTTTATCGGTTGCTGGATCGCGTTTATTTTTGCGGCCTATATGAGCACCATGTTTGCTTCCGCGGATACGCTGTTCGTCAGCGGACTGTTCGAACTGGTCCCGGCCTGGGGTGTCCTGCTGCTGATCTTCATCGGTCTTGTGGGCAGTCAGCCTCAGGGCAGCCTCTGTCTCTATGGCGCCGGTCTGACCCTGCAGATCCTCGGTATCAGCAACAATCGGGTGACTGCAACTCTGATTATCAGCGCCATCGGCCTGGCGATCGTTTTTGCCGGTATCTACCTGGTCAGCATGATCGACCTGATCCTGGCCTTTCTGACTCTGATTATCGTCTGCGCCTCCCCCTGGCTTGCCATCAACTGCGTCGGTCACTTCTTTGTTAAGAAGCAGGACTACGATCCGGTCAGCTTTTTTGCCGGTAACAAAGGCGAATACTGGTACGGCAATGGCTGGAACATGCCCGCCGTCACGGCCTGGGTTGCGGGTGTTATCGCCGGACTGCTGTTCACTGCCACCGATGTGTTCACCGGCCCGCTGGCCGATATGACCGGCGGCATCAGCCTCGATTATCTGGTGGCCTATCTGGTGGGCGGAGCCGCCTATCTGGTGCTGCATCCCAGACCAGTCAGCTGAGTCCATATCCGGGCCAGCCGATTGGAAGCTGGTCCGCTGATCGACAACCTTTTTCCCCAATTAATTTTTGTCCCGGAGTTGCCCGGCAACTCTCCGCTGATCCCCTCTGCGCGCAGCTAAGGGCGCAGAGTCAACATAATGAGGAATTACCATGAGAAGTGGATTTGAATATCAACGTCCGCAATCACCCGGTGAAGCCGTTGCCATCAAGAGCCGCTATGGCGATAAGGCCAGTTACTGGGCGGGTGGCACCGACATCATCCTGCAATGGCATCGCTCGGTGCGCACTGTCGAGCAGTGCATCGACCTGACCCATCTGGGGCTTGATTACATTCGCGAAGAGAGTGACGGCATCCATATCGGCGCGCTGACCACCCTGGCACAGCTGGAACAGGCTTCCAGCGTCCATCCGCAGCTGGCGATACTGGACAGCACCGCAAAACTGATGTGTACCCCCCAATCCCGAACCCTCGCCACCCTGGGCGGAAATCTCTGCAATGCCGCGCCTTCTGCCGATATGGCCACGCCACTGGTGGTTCTGGGAGCCAGTCTGGTGATCGAGAACGAAAGCGGTCGCAGAACGCTGCCCATCGATCAGTTCTTCAAGCATGTCAGAAAGACCGACCTGGCCGAAAACGAGCTGCTGGTGGAAATCATCGTACCGCTGTCACCGACGCCACGGGCCGCCGCCTACAACCGTATCGCCCGGACTGCGGTCGATATTGCCCTGGTGGGCGCCAGCGCCGCACTGACGCTGGATGACAGCGGAGTCGTCAGCGACGCCCGGATTGCCCTCTGTGCTGTAGCCCCGACGCCGGCCCGTGCGGCGGCTGCCGAGCAGTATCTGGTCGGCAGGCGTTTAGCCGAGCTGGATCAGCAGACGCTTGAGCAGGCAGGGGAGCTGGCCTGTGAGGCGGCCAGTCCGATCACCGATATTCGTGGCACAGAGGAGTTCCGCCGCTATTCCACCGGGGTGATGGTTCGCCGCGCCCTGGAAGATGTTATCAACAGCCTGAAGGGGGTATCCGCATGATCACTCTGAATGTTAATGGTTCTGATCACCAGGTGAATGCAAAGCCCACCGACCGGCTTTCGGACGTGCTGCGGGATGAACTGGGTCTGTACGGCGTGCGTGTTTCCTGCAACGAAGGGGAGTGCGGTGCCTGCACCATCCATGTTGACGGTAAGCCGGTGACCTCCTGCATGATGCTGGCCTGTCAGGCCGAGGGCAAGGTGATCGAGACCATCGAATCTCTGGCCAGCGGTGATGAGCTGCATCCGATCCAGGAAGCCTTTATTGAAGAGACCGGCTTCCAGTGCGGCTTCTGCACTCCGGGCATGATCATGAGTACCAAATCATTGCTGGAAGAAAATCCGGATCCCTCCGCAGATGAAGTCTGTAAAGGTCTGGACGGTAATATCTGTCGCTGCAGCGCTTATCCCTACATCGTTAAATCCGCACTGAAAGCGGCTGAAAAAATGAAGGAGGCCGGCAATGAGTAACGGTGCCCAGTTAAGAGATAAGAAAGATTACACCAGCGTTGGCAAGGCCTTCCCGGTTAAGGATGCGATACAGAAGGTTACCGGTGCGCTGAAGTATGCGGTCGACAAGGAAGTGCAGGGCATGGCGCACGCTAAAATTTTGCGCAGCCCCTATGCCCATGCCGACATTGTCAGTATCGATACGTCGAAAGCGGAGGCGCTGGATGGCGTATACGGTGTTCTGACCCACAAAGATGTCCCACAGCAGTACTGGAACGGTTGCTGGTTCAACTATGTCGGTATCTCGCTGGACGATCGGGTTCGCTTCCACGGTGATGACGTCGCCGTGGTGGCTGCGATCTCGGAAGAAATTGCCGAGCGTGCGCTGGAGCTGATCGACGTCGAATATAAAGAGCTGCCGGCGGTATTCGATATCGAAGGAGCCCGCAAGGATGACGCGCCTCAGGTTCGCCGCGAAGGTAATAAGCGTCCGCCGTACACCTTCGCCTGGGGCGATCTGAAAGAAGGACTGGCCGAATCGGTTCACGTGGCCGAAGTCGATATCCCGTTCCAGGCCCAGCATTTTGCATCCATCGGCCGCAACGCCTGCATCGCGGAATGGAATGGCGATAATGTTACGGTCTGGACCGCCACACAGACGCCGTCCGAATTGCGCGATGGCCTGGCCGAGGCACTGGATGTTCCGGTCAGTAATGTGCGGGTCATGGGACAGCCGTCCGGCAGTTCCATGGGGCTCTGGTGGAGCAATAATTTCATGATGCTGTCGGCACTGATGGCGCGAAAAATTCAGCGCCCGGTGAAAATCGAACTGGACAATGAAGAGTGCTTCAACGCCGTTAAACGCCGCCATGTGGAGCATACCTGGGGTCGTATGGGCTGTGATGCCGATGGCAAAATCACCCTTTTTGAAGTGGATCATGGTATCGACAACGGTGCATACGGCTGGAAGGACGATGTTGGTGCTTTCTGCGTCGATACCTGGGGTTCGCGGGCAAAGAACGGTGACTTCACCGTACGCCCTGTCAGTACCAACCTGCTTACCGCGGGCTGTATGCGCGGTGTCGGTGACGTAACGCTGGGTTCTGCCGTCGAGCGAATGGCGGATATCCTGGCCGAGAAAGTCGGCATGGACCCGATGGAATTCCGCTTGCTGAACGAAATCGGTGATGGCGAGCAGCTGCGCTTTATCCATAGCCGCCACACCATCAATGGCGACATTAAGGAGTATATCTCTAACATTCCAGAGGAGCTGAAAGAGGACTGGCCGGAGCCGTTCAAACTGTCCAGCGGCGGTCCGGCACCTCTGCTGAAACTGGGTTCTGAAACGTTTGGCTGGAAAGAGCGCTGGAAAGGCTGGGGTACACCCTCGAAGGTGAATGGCAGTGTCATGACCGGAGTGGGAGTCGGTACCGGGGCTCATACCTGCGGCGTCGAATTTGAAGGCGGTGTCGCAGCCGTGGTCCGTGTTAACCACGACGGCAGCGCGAAGGTGCACGCCGCAGCCGGTCGACAGGGGGCGGGAAGTGAAACCACCCAGGCGCAGATCGTTGCCGAGATTCTGGGTATCCCCTTTGATCGGGTCAGCAGTGAAGTGGGCGACACCGATTCCTGTCCCTGGGCGCACGGCTCGCTGGCCAGTAACACCATGTACCGCACGGGCTGGGCGACGAAGGAAGCAGCAACCGATGCACGGGACCAGATTCTGGATATCGCTTCGCGTGAATTCTTCGAAGGCTGTGACCCGTCGGAACTGGATATTCTGGACAGCCAGGTTTTCCACAAGGCGCAGGGACCCGGCGGTAAGCAGGTCTCACTGGCTGACATCATGATGCATTTACGTCAGGACTCTCTCGGACAGACCTCGTCGATCACCGGCCGGGTCCGTAATCCGATGCCGCCTGCCACCACCTTTGCCCGCCAGTTTGCCGCCCACTATGCCGAAGTGGAAGTTGATGTGGACACCGGTGAAGTCCGGCTGACGGATTATGTCTGTGCTCAGGACAGTGGCACGGTGATGAACCCGGCGGTGCTGAAAAACCAGATTGCCGGCGCCGCTATCTGTGGTTCCGGATTCGCGCTGTTTGAAGAGATGATCTTCGACGAGAAAACCGGTGCTCTGCGTAATCCGGGACTGCTGGACTACAAGGTGCTGCGGATTTCTGACTTTCCCCATCAGACCGAGGTGGTGTTTGAGGAACCCTGCGATCCGGTCGGCCCCTTTGGTGCCAAGGGTGCGGGTGAGTCGCCGATTGCGGCTTCAACGGCTGCTGTTTCGCAGGCGGTCTACAACGCGATCGGTGTCTGGGTGGATATGCCGATGACACCGGAACGGGTACTGCGGGCGCTGGGCAGGGTCAGCTGATTGACCTGAGAACTGCAGTGTTGCAGTAATCGAGGGCCTTTGCACCGGCAAAGGCCCTGTATTTTACCCATGACCGCAGTCCCCCTGTTTTTCTAACGTTACCCGTCAGCGTTACGGATGGAGATGACGATGAAATTTGAGAACACAGCCGTTGCCGAATCTGTCGGTCGGATACTGGCTCACAGCTTTGTGTCGCCGGCATTCAGGCTCGCTAAAGGTCGGGCGATCAGTCCTGATGATTGCCGGCAACTCGAAGCGGCCGGAATCCACCGTATCGATACGGTCATTCTTGAAGAGGACGAGACCGATGAGCGGGAAGCCGCGTTACAGCTGGCGGACCGATTACTGGGGCGGGGTCTGTGGCTGGACGCGAAACCCAGTGGCAGTGTCGATCTTCGGGCCCGGGAGGCGGGACTGGTGCAGCTTGAAGAGTCGGTTATCAACAAATGTAATCTGCTGGCCGAATCCGTGACGATTGCCACCCGTCGTGCCCTCGATCGGGTCGATCGGGATGAGCGGGTCGCCACGGTGAAAGTGATTCCCTACGGCGTTCGTTCCAGGGTGGTGAGCGCGATCAGTCGCTATCTCAATCGTTACCGTGATGTGGTGGCTGTCCGCACATTTCGCGCCCTGAAAGTCGGGCTGATTCAGACGACCTCTTCGACCCGGCGCGATCCGCAGCTGGATAAAACCCGCGAGGTTGTGAGTCATCGACTGCAGCCGATTTCCGCCACCCTGGGGTCGGTGATCTGTTGTGACCATGCTCCGGCGGCGATTCAGGAGGCCATCATTGACCAGCATCGCCAGGGCTGCGATATCATCGTACTGGTGGGGCCCACCGCCATCGTCGATCGGGGGGACATGATACCCGCCAGTATCGATGCGATGGGCGGACGCATTGAACATTACGGTATGCCGGTTGAACCCGGCCATATGCTGCTGCTGGCCAGTTACGGAGCGGTGCCCATTATCGGCTCCCCGACCTGCATTCGCTCACCCCGGCAAAATGGCTTTGATCTGTTGCTGGCGCGTTATGCGGCGGGGCTCAGTGTCAGCGGCAAAGACATTATGCAAATGGGGGTGGGGGGGCTGTTATAGCAGGCGGTTTCTTTCTCAACAGCTTATAATCAAAAGGAAATTTCAGATCTCCCGGACAAGAATAAAAAGTGAAGAAAAATCATGCTGCTGAATATTCATGATGTTGATATCAAGCTACTGCGGGTCTTTCAGGTCGTCGCCAAGTATAAAGGGATTACCGCGGCACAGAGCGTACTCAACAGTGCCCAGCCCACCATCAGTATGCAGCTGGCACAACTGGAATCCCGGCTGGGGGTGGTGCTGTGCCAGCGCGGGCAGGCCGGCTTTAAGCTGACACCCGAAGGGCAGTCGGTGCTGGACTCGGCGGAGAAACTGTTTTCGGCGATCGATGCCTTCAAGCTGGAGCTGACTGATCTGGGCAGTAACCCGAAGGGCGAGCTGAAATTCGGCGTGATCGATAATCTCAGTACCCATCCACAATTTGATCTTCACCGTCTGATTGCCGACTACAGCGACCGGGTACCGAACGTCGATCTGCAGATTGTCGTGGAAACTTCCACCGAACTGGAACAGATGGTGATGAACGGCTCCCTGCAGTTCTGTATCGGTATCTGCGAGCGGCGCCTGCCCTCCTTTAACTACGTCCCTCTGTTCGCCGAGAAGCATTGCCTCTATTGTGCCGCTGAACATGAACTGGCAACAGTCAGCAATCTCACCCTCGACGACATCTCCAGTCATCTCTATGTCGACTGGGAGTACAACGAGCCGCGTAACAGCGCACTACGGGGCGTCCAGTTTGAGCGGGGAGCGTCAACGCCTTATCTGGAAGCCATATACTGGTTGCTCGCTTCCGGCAAGTATATCGGTTATCTGCCCGACCATTTCGCCCGTCCCTGGGTGGAGCGGGGCGTGCTTGTGGAGGTCGATATCCGTGACGAAGAACGACTGATGGATATCTACATCATGACCAAGAAAGGAATCAAGCATCCCTCTGTGGTGAATACCTTCCTGGAGATGGTGGAGCAGCGTTATGGTCCGGAACCTTAGGCCTAATCCCTGGTACTGATGGGACTCTGACAGTCGGTTCGGTGGTCAGGATCTGCGCTCTTCGGGCCGTCAGCTTGCTGACATTACAGTCATGGGACGCAAAACAGAACGCAAACAGGAAAAAACAGGTGAGAGGCGGTTAAGGGGAACCACTCAGAAACGCTGAGGCCCGGCTTGTCTTTCTGCAGACGTCAGCAGTTCAAAATCTTCGGGCAATGCCCGGGTAAAGTGATGAATGATTTCCGGCAGCAGGTCAGCCGCCGGCGTACCGCTCAACTGCTCCGCATCAGAGTTTAACGATTCCAGAACCGGTGCCTGACGAGTGTCGTCGGTGACCACGTGACAGAGCGCACGCCAGTCGCAGGATTGGAGGTGCAGACCACTGACCAGTGCAATACCTTTGCGCTTACGGATCTGTGCCAGCCCGACCAGCTTGCGGCCGTCGGGGCTGACGACTTCCCCGTGTGACAACGAGGCGTAACAGGCCCACTCGACCCCGTTGCGGCTGGCAATTTCTTTAGATCGTTCTATCAGGGGCTTATCAACCCCTTTGCAGGGGACACCCGCTTCCAGCAGTGCCCGGGACCAGATCTGTTCAAGCCAGCCGAAGATTCTGATGATATCGAGCTTGCCCACCGGATGTTCGGCAGGGATAAACAGAGTTATGCTCAGCATCCAGGGGCCGGCCAGCACCGCACCGCCACCGGAACCACGACGCATGATGGGTAACCCCTCCTGCTCAGCCCGTTGATGCTGGTGGTCATCGGGACGCTGGGAACAACCCATAATGATGGCCGGTGTATCGTACTGCCACAACAGTAGCCGAGGCGCGCGAACCTCCGCGTTCAGAACATCGGAGATGATTTTCTGTTCTTCTGGCATGCCGCCCTGAATCAGGGACCGGATTGGATTCTCAATATCGTTCATCGCTGTGCCTGCTTGCCGGTAAGGTCCTGTGTTCTGCCGCCGGAGGATTGCCGGATGATCGGAAAATATCCGACAGGATGAACCCCTGTGCCCGGATTGACAACCGGCACCCGGGAGGGATCCCTGGTTGCCAGAATAGCAGTGTCAGGCCGGGCATGCAGATCAATGGCTCTGCTGCTCTGCGACTATTTTTCCAAGCAGTTCGAAGGCTTGCTGTCGCCTGTCTGTCCATGGGAAGGCGAAGCTCATTCGTAACGCATTCCGGTAACGTTCCTGCGCGGTGAAGAGTCGACCGGGGGTCAGGATAATCCCTTTCTCAAGACACTGACCGTAGAGTTTCAGTGTATCGACATTGTCAGGCAGTTCCACCCAGAGGGCGAGCCCGCCCCGTGGCCGGCTGCAGGTCTCCATTGCGGGCAGAAACCGACCCAGCATTTCCAGCAGCTGCTGGTATTGCTGCTGCAGTTTCTGGCGCCGTACCCTGAGATGACGGTCAAAGCTGCCTTCCTGCAGGAAATCAACCAGCCCCTGCTGCTGGGCACGGCTGCCGGCCAGACTGGTAACCAGTTTCAGTTGTTTGATCCGTTCACGGTATCTGCCCGGTGCGATCCAGCCAACACGCAGGTCCCGGGACAGACTCTTGGAGACGGAGGAACAGAGCAGCACCAGGCCCTGATCATCGTAGCCATGAAGGGTTCGGGGGCGCTGCTCATTAAAGGAGAGTTCTCCATAGATATCATCCTCGATAACGGGCATATTGCGGCTCCGGGCGAGGGACAGGATTCTCTTTTTGTTGGCTTCGGGCATACAGGCCCCGGTGGGGGTGCTGTAGCAGGGCGAGACGACCAGGGCTTTGATGTCCCAGTGCTGCAGTGCCAGTTCGAAGGCGTCGGGGCTCAGACCCGAGTCGGCGGAACTGGGCAGCTCCAGCGCCTTCAACCCCAGAGCTTCAAACAGTTGAAAGACGCCGTAAAAGCCCGGTGATTCCACGGCTACAACATCACCACGCTCGGTGGTGGCCATCAGCGCCAGCAGCAGCGCGTGCTGGCAGCCGGAGGTAATGATAATTTCATCGGCTTCGAGATGGCTGCCGGCAGCGTGAAGTCGATTGGCAATCAGGCAGCGAAGGCTGTGCAGCCCAGCCGGTTCGTCGTAGTTATCCTGCTCCCCTGTGGTCTGTCGTCGCTGAGCCCGGGCCAGGCAGCGGCGCAGCGCTTCATTGGCCAGCCCCTTTTCCCAGTCTCCTATCAGATCAAAGGCCGCGCCTCGCTCCATGATGTCCACCAGTACCTGGCCACTGGTGACAGGAAGTGGGGTGGATTCCGGCTGACTGGTCAACGGCGTTTTCGTCGCCAGCTGATCCCTGCGCTGATCTCCCGCGACATAGTAGCCCGACCGGGGGCGCGCGCTGATCAGCCCTTCGGCTTCCAGTCGGTCATAGGCGGCGAGAACCGTCGACTTGGACAGCTTTCTTTCCTGACTGAGGGCTCGGATCGAGGGCATCCGTGTGCCCACGGGACGGCGCTCCGATCGAATCTCTTCGGTGAGTTCACGCAGTAGCTGGCGATAGAGAAAGTTGCTCATAGGTACAGATTGACAAAAATCATGGAGTGCAGACCCACATCTTATCATTTTGGCATCGTGAATATAGAAAAATCTGAATCTGCACCCTTTTTATTCTCTCCTGTACTCTTATTTCATCGCAACGATACCAACGCATTGTTGCCATCAGCAGAGTATTTATTCGATGTACCAATACGACGATTATGACCATCAGGTTGTACGAGACCGCGTGCAGCAATTCAAAGGGCAGATGTCGCGATATCTCCGTGGTGAAATCGCCGAGGCTGTTTTCTTACCCCTCAGACTCCAGAACGGGCTCTATGTGCAGAAGCATTCGCCGATGCTGCGGGTTGCCGTGCCCTATGGTGTTCTGGCCGCGAAACAGCTGCGAAAGCTGGCGGAGATCGCACGTCACTATGATCGTGGCTACTGCCACGTGACTACCCGCCAGAATCTTCAGTTTAACTGGGTCGAGCTGGAGCAGGTTCCGGAGATACTGGAGCAGTTACTGGAGGTCGAGATGCACGCCATCCAGACCAGTGGTAACTGTATCCGCAACACCACCTGTGATCCTTTTGCCGGTGTTGCGTCGGACGAAGTTGCTGATCCTCGTCCCTACTGCGAAATCATTCGTCAGTGGTCGACGGTCCATCCTGAGTTCGCCTTTCTGCCGCGAAAGTTCAAGATTGCCGTGACCGGCGCGGAAACTGACCGAGCCGCCATCCAGCTGCATGATATCGGCCTGCGGCTGGTCCGTGACGCCCGGGACCGCATCGGTTTTCAGGTCTGGGTGGGGGGAGGCCTCGGGCGCACGCCCGTGCTGGGATCCAGGATACGGACATTTCTGCCGCAGGCTGAACTTCTGGCTTACCTGAAAGCGATTTTACGGGTCTATAACCGTTACGGTCGGCGGGACAACAAGTACAAAGCCCGGATCAAAATTCTGGTCAGGGCGCTGGGTGTTGAGCGCTTCAGGGAGCAGGTAGAGAACGAATTTACGGCGTCCAAGCACCAGGGCTATCTGCTGAATCCGGATGAGCTGGCCTATGCTCAGTCGTTCTTTTCCCCTCCGGGCTATGAGCCGCTCGAGGCCCGTAAAGCGGCCGCCGATCTGGCTCTGCAGCGGCAGCAGCAACCGCTGTTTGATCGCTGGGTTGAGCAGAATGTCCACCCGCATAAGGCGTCGGGCTATGCCGCCGTCACCGTTTCCCTTAAATCCCCGGGGAAAGCGCCGGGCGATATTCACTACAGCCAGCTGGAGGGCGTTGCCGATCTGGCTGAACGCTTTGGCTTTGGCGAAGTTCGAACGGCTCAGCAGCAGAACCTGATCATTCCCGATGTTAAACAACCGGACCTTATCGAGGTATGGCGGGCTCTGAATCGGCTGGCCCTGGCAACGCCCGCTGAGGGAACTGCGGCGGATATCGTCTGCTGCCCCGGTGCTGATTTCTGCAATCTGGCCAGTGCACGATCGTTGCCCATCAGTTCGGCTATCCAGGAGAGGCTGGCAAAATTTGAGGCGCTGTACAGTGCGGGTCCGATCTCCCTTCGCATATCCGGCTGTGTCAATGCCTGTGCGCATCACCATATCGCCAGTATCGGCATTCTCGGTCTGGAGAAAGGCGGACAGGAGTACTACCAGATCACCCTGGGTGGTTGCACGGGCAATCGGGCGCGCCTGGGAAAAGTCCTGGGGCCGGCTCTGGCCGCGCGGGAGGTGCCCGATGCGGTGGATCGTATTCTCAGAACTTATCTTCAGTTGCGCGAAACCGATCAGGAGTCCTTCCCGGAGGTTCTGGTTCGTCTCGGACTGTCACCATTCAGGGAGGCTGTATATGTCCAGAGTCATTAAGGACGGCGGCATCATCGAGGATCAGACGCGGATCATTGAACCCGATGTGGAGGAGCATTCGTCGACGGACCATGAAGGGCGCTGTTTTCTGCCCTTTAAACGCTGGCTCGATTCGTACCCGAATTTCGATGACTTTGCAGTGCAGCCCGGGATCTGGATAGAGGGCAGCGAAAGCGTTGAAGCGCTGGAAGCCGTAGTCGCTGACATCCCGGCCATCGCCATCCGCTTCAGCCAGTTTTCCGATGGGACCGGTTTTTCCACCGGGGCGTTGCTACGGGAATCCTATGGGTTCGACGGTGAGCTGCGTGCCTATGGCGATCTGATCGCCGATCAGGCGCTTCAACTGAGGCGCTGTGGATTTAACGTCATTGCGTTGAAAGAGGGGGAATGCCTGGAGACTGCGTTGTCGATGCTGCTTACGACCGGTCTGAGCTATCAGGGCACCGTTCACAGCCCGCGCACCCCGTTTAAGTTTCGTTTCTGAGAGAGGTTCTGTCTCATGATCAATCTGGATGCCGTCACCCTTTTTTCGATTCTGACCATCGTCGGATCCATTGTCGTGCTGGCCGTTATCGGTCTGAAAGCGTGGAAGAAAATATTCAGCGCAAGCGCGGCCGAAAACTCCGGCTTCGGAGACGACCATGAATAATTCCGGTTCACTGATTCCCACCGAGGCGATCGATGATATCTACTCGGAAGTTGGTCAATGGCATGTCAATGTCGGCGAAGAGAAAATACATCCCAAACGTATGCCCGGTCGCTGGCGTACTCTGAAGTGGTGGACCAGCAGCGTCTGGCTGCTGTTTTTCCTCGGTCCCTACCTGCGGTGGGGGGATCGGCAGGCGGTGCTGTTTGATCTCCCGGCACAGAAGTTTCACCTGTTCGGTCTGACCGTACTGCCTCAGGACCTGTGGATACTGGCGTTGATTCTGCTGTTCTTCGCCATTCTGCTGGCGGTGGTTACGGCTGTGGCCGGAAGGGTGTTCTGCGGATTCTTCTGTTTCCAGACCGTCTGGACTGATATCTATGTCGCCATCGAGGAGTGGCTCGAAGGCAAGCCGCATCAGAGGAAAAGTCGGGACAAAGCGCCCTGGTCACTGACGACCATACGCATCAAGGCGATAAAGCATGCACTCTGGCTGCTGATCGGGTTGCTCACCGGAATCAGTTTTGCCGCCTGGTTTATGGATGCGGGTGAGCTGTGGCAGGGCCTGTTCAGTCTGGATCTGCCGATCGAGGCAGCTATTACCATTGGCGCCTTTATCTTCGGTACCTACACGCTGGCAGGATTCATGCGCGAACAGACCTGCCTGTGGTTCTGCCCTTACTCGCGTATCCAGGGGGTGATGGTGGATCAGGATACGGTGCTTCCCGCCTATGACGCCGTGCGTGGAGAGTCCCGGGGACGCCGGAAAAAAGGGGTGTCGGACCAACATCTCGGAGATTGTGTGGACTGTAATCTCTGTGTGGCGGTCTGTCCGACCGGTATCGATATTCGCGATGGTCAGCAGCAGGGGTGCATTACCTGTGCGCTCTGTATTGACGCCTGCGATTCGGTGATGGAAAAGCTGAACCGACCGAAAGGGCTGATCCGCTATGAGTCTTTAAACGGTCTGCGAGGAAAGGTGCAGGAAGCCTGGTACAGGCGGCCGCGAGTCTGGGTATACCTGGGAATCCTGGTGTTTTCAGTAGCAGGAGGCGCCTGGGGGCTGGCGACTCTGGATGCCCTCGAACTCAAGGTGATACACCATCGCCAGCCGATGTTCGTCAAGCAGAGCGATGGCTCCATTCAGAATCGCTACCGCCTGAAAATTCTCAATAAAACGGATCAGCAGATCGAAGCCGTCATCACCGTATCCGGACCGGTCGATATCGCTGTCATCGGGACTTCAGAACCCGTGGTTCTGGCGCCGTCAGGAGTGACCGCCCATGAGGTTTTCGTTCGAATACCGTCTCATGCACTGTTTTCAGATTCCCGGCAGATTCAGTTCCGGGTTACCACGGGCAACAGTCAGCTGAAAGCCTCGCGCTCTGCAGTGTTTATAAGTCCGGCTAAGGGGCAGACCTGAACAATCCGGGGGACATGGGGTTCAGCCCCCTGACCGGGCCCCGGTTTATCAGGGCCTGTAGTGGGGCCTGACCACTATCCGCCAGAAACTCAGGATATGCGGTGTTTATGTGCGCCGCCAGTATGCAAAAAGTAAGGGATGAGTATGGAACTTCTGTGTCCAGCGGGTAACTACCCCTCGTTGAAAGCGGCTGTCGACAACGGGGCCGATGCTGTGTACATCGGCTTCAGAGATGACACCAATGCGCGTCATTTTGCCGGCCTTAACTTCAATGATAAGAAGGCGCACAAGGCGCTGGATTATGCGCGAGAGCGTGGAAAAAAAATCTATGTGACGGTCAACACCTACCCGCAGCCGCAAGGGTGGAAGCGTTGGCAGAAGGCCGTCGATATGGCCGCCGACCTGGGTGTGGATGCACTGCTCGCTGCCGATATGGGAGTGCTTTCATATGCCGCCAGTCGGCATCCGAACTTAGGGCTGCATTTATCGGTCCAGGCGTCGGCGACAAACTACGAGTGCATCAGGTTTTATCACTCGGAGTTCGGTATCCACCGTGCCGTGCTTCCCAGGGTGCTGTCCATGGCCCAGGTGCGTAATCTGGCCAGCCGGAGTCCGGTAGAGCTGGAGGTATTTGCCTTCGGTAGCCTCTGTATCATGGCGGAAGGGCGCTGCCACCTGTCTTCTTACGTCACGGATCAGTCTCCCAATACCTGTGGGGCCTGTTCGCCGGCCAGCGCGGTGCGCTGGGAGGAGCAGGCCAGCGGCGGTATGGAAACCCGACTCAATAACGTGCTGATCGACCGTTTCGAGCCGGGGGAAAAAGCCGGTTATCCAACCCTGTGTAAAGGGCGGTTTCAGGTAGAAGGCAATACTTTTCATGCGCTGGAGGAACCCACCAGTCTGAACACGCTGGGGCTGCTGGCTGAGTTGCAGGAAGCCGGTGTTTCCGCGGTCAAGATTGAAGGGCGACAGCGCAGCCCCGCTTACGTCGAACAGGTGGTCAGTGTCTGGCGCCAGGCGATCGACGCTATGCAGGCAAACCCTGCCGGTTACAGCGCCAGGCAGGAGTGGATGGCCGCCCTCGACGCGGTATCCGAAGGATCTCAAACCACCCTGGGCGCGTATTCGCGTCCCTGGCAGTAGGTCTGTGAGGAGCAGAGGCATGAAGTTATCAATCGGACCCGTACTGTTTTTCTGGCGGCGCGATGCGGTATATCGGTTTTACCGGGAGATGGCCGAGCAGCCGGTGGATGTGATCTATCTTGGGGAGACTGTCTGTTCCAAACGCCGTGAGCTGAAAACTCAGGAATGGATCGATCTCGGGCGCGAGCTGGTGGCGAGTGGTAAACAGGTGGTGTTGTCGAGTCTGGCACTGATCGAAGCGGAATCGGAATTGAAGACGCTGCGACGGCTGTGCGACAACGGCGACCTCTGGGTCGAAGCCAATGATGTTGGCGCGGTGCAGATGCTCTCTGAGCGCAAGCTGCCTTTCGTCACCGGTACGGCGATAAACGTCTACAACGCCCGTTCGCTGCAAACGCTTTACAAGCGTGGCATGCGTCGTTGGCTGATGCCGGTGGAGCTTTCGGCTGAGACGCTGGCAGCGATTCTGAGTGACGCTCAGGCAATGGGCTTTGCGGACCAGATCGAAACCGAGGTGTTCAGCTACGGTTATCTGCCGCTGGCTTATTCCGCCCGCTGTTTCAGTGCGCGGGCACGTAACCTGCCCAAGGACCGCTGTCAGTTTGTCTGTCTGGAGCATCCACAGGGTATGCCACTGACCAGTCAGGAGGATCAGTCGCTCTTTACTATCAACGGGATTCAGACCATGTCCGGCGAGGTCTGTAATCTGGTGCATGAACTCGAAGAAATGAAGCGAATGGGGATCAATCTTGTGCGCCTCAGTCCGGGGGCGGAAGCAATGGCTGAAGTGATCGAAACTTTTCGTGCGCGAATCGAAGGTCGTCATCAGAGCATTGCAGCGATGTCCACCGGTACCGTCAACGGATACTGGTACAACGATGCCGGGTTTCGAAATATCGATCCTTTCCGATAATTTGCTGCAGGAAAATGGCCTGCAGGAAAGATTCAGGGCCCGGTCCTGCACGCTGCCTGCAACACAGGTCTGTTCGAGAATCAGTATATGGCCGGGACAGGCTTCTGCTGATTAATGACCGGTACCTGAGATGGCGCGGTTGCTGAAACTAAGTGATATCAACAACGCTGGACTATCTATGCATTTATATTCAGACAACACCCGGGGCAGTCTTTTTATGGTGCTGGCGATGGCGGCCTTTGCTATCGAAGATATGCTGATAAAAGCGGCAGCTGACAGTATTCCCACCGGAATTGTCTTAGCGAGCTTCGGGCTGGGCGGTATGCTGATATTTATCTTTCTCACCTGGAAGCGGGGGGAAACCATTTTTCATCATGCCGCCCTGTCGAGGCCGATACTGCTACGTGCGGTCTGCGAGGTGACCGGGCGATTGTTTTTTGTACTGGCCATTACGCTGACCCCGCTGTCGAGTGCATCGACCATCCTGCAGGCGACACCGCTGGTTGTCGTTTCAGGGGCGGCGCTGTTCTTTGGCGAACGAATCGGTTTTCGACGCTGGTGCGCTGTGCTTGTTGGCTTCGTTGGCGTGCTGTTTGTTATTCGACCCGGCCTGGGAAGCTTCGAGCCGGCGTCATTACTCGCGCTGGTCGGGATGATCGGGTTTGCCGGGCGGGACCTGGCAACCCGGGCCGCGCCAGCGGTACTGTCCAATATGCAGCTGGGTATTTACGGCTTCTTTGTAATGATTCCCACCGGTCTGGTGATGCACCTTTATACAGATGAAGCGGTAACGGTTAATACCCCGGCCTGGGGGTTAATTGCAGGAGCTGTTATCGTCGGTGTGATCGCCTATAACGCTTTAACCATTGCCATGCGAACCGGTGAAGTGTCCGTTGTCGCTCCGTTTCGTTACAGTCGTTTACTGTTTGCGATACTGGCAGGAGTGGTCGTATTTGGTGAGCAACCGGATGTGATGACGCTGATCGGAGGCCTGATCATTGTTCTCAGTGGCTGTTACACCCTGGTCTCAGACCGGCGTAATGTTACGACTGAAACCAGAGCAGATCCGGCTTAGCTGCCGGAGGAAGGAGTGTACCCAGTGAACGATATCTACCCGCGTATACTCGCTGATTTTTCCCTGGAAACGACGGCCGCCGATGCGGAACGTTTTCTTCGGGCGGCACCCTGCATCCCGAAAGGTACCCAGGTCAAAATTGCTTTTCTGGGCAACGAGACATTCAGCCAGCGGCTCGCGGCCATTGAAACGCTCTGTACCATCGGAGCAGATCCGATGCCCATCATCTCTGCACGCCGGCTGGAATCGGCAGAGGCACTGGAATCCTATCTGACACAAGCGAAACAGATGGGCCTGGTTGACAGCATTTTCCTGGTCGGAGGTGATCCGGCCTCTCCTCAGGGTCCGTTTGCCGATTCACTGGATCTGATCAGCAGCAATCTTCTGGACAGGTTCGATATCGGTACCATCGGAATTGCCGGTTATCCGGAAGGCCATCCTTATATTCAGGATGAAGTACTGTGGATCTGTCTGAAACGGAAAATCCAGCAACTGACGGCCAGGGGGTACGCTGTAGAGATCACCACTCAGCTGTCCTTCGATGTCGGGCGGGTCCTGTCCTGGATTGAGCAGGTCAGGTGCGAAGGGATCCATGTGCCAATCCGCATCGGAGTTCCAGGCCCCGCTACGGTAAAAGGATTGCTCAGATTTGCCGGACAGTGCCGCGTCAGTACTTCTCTGCGATTGTTGCGACAATACGGCTGGCAGGTGACGTCGCTACTGGGGACCGTCGGCCCGGAGCGTTTTCTGAACGCGCTGGCAAGTGAACTCAGTCGCTCTGATGCCGGGGATGTGCGATTGCATGTATTTCCTGTCGGGGACCTGTCCTCCGTAGCACGGTGGTTACAGGGCGACAAGGACGCAACCTCATGAGGTGAGAGACCTGATCAGGGAGCGGTCCCCGCAGTATAACCTTATTTTCCGCTCCTGCTCGCAGAACCCCTGGCGGCCGGCAGATCGGCGACTGCCAGGTTCGCCGATCGGTCTCTGTGGCTGGGGGCTCTGGTATGACCGCCGGACTACCGTTGCAACAGCCTGGTAAGGACATACTTTCCGACACTGGGGTTTGTGGCCATGAAGTGAATCTCCTCACCCTCTGTCAGTGCCTTGATATCAACATCCGGCGCAAGGTGAAATGTCATTTGCATGGCACGATTCTTCCAGGCGGCGATGGGCTCATGATAGATTTTGACCTTACGTGATTGCTCGATCACTTCTCTGACAACGCCCCTGGCGGAAACGGCTCCGGCGTCTTTAAACCTCGTGATGACGTACTTTCCGACACTGGGACTCTGTGTCATAAATTTAATCTCCATTCCCTCCTTCAGTGCGTTGATATCAACATCCGGCGCAAGGTGAAAGGTCATCTGCATGGCGTCCATTTTCCAGGCGGCGATGGGCTCATGATAGATTCTGACTCTGCGTGATTCTGAGATCACCGCTCTGACCACACCTCTGGCAAAAACGGCTTCGGTCCTGTCTGTTCCAGACAAGTGTTTTATCTCCTGTCCATGACCCTGGCCATGGCTGTCCGCCAGCAGAGGGCCGCTGGCGGGCAGTCCGCACAGGAGTACAGCGAAACCTGCGTATCTGATCGCTTTCGTCATCTGTCTTTTCCCTTCATTTTTGCTTTGTGGTCTGTGCAACCCTGCCGGACAGGGGCCGGTCTGGCAGGGTTGCATCGTCCCGGGTCGTGCCGATCAGAATCCCATGGACGAGATCAGCTCGATGTTCAGCTCTTCGAAACGGTAGAGCCTGCCCTGGTAGTTTTCGGCGAAAGCTCTGGCGGTCGATTCACTGGAGAAACTGGCAAGGGTGGGACCCATCGCACCTTTTCGATTGCTACCCACCACGTACCAGGCCTTGCGAGCATCGATATAGCTCTCTTCATCGGGGTGATCCCAGGGGGTGACTGCCATATCGTGCACAAACGCACTCTGGATGCTGTGTTTACGCTCCGGGTCCAGCAGGTAGGCAAACATGTCCCGGGTGGAGCAGAATTTCCTGGTAGCCGTCTGATTACGTTCATAGAGCTGGCCTTTTGGCCCCGGGTAATTGGAGATGATCATGCCGCAGATATGGCACTCCTCACCGTTTTCGATGGCGATTGCCCGCTGAACGGCGAGGTTCTCCGGCCTGTCTTCGTTACAGCCGGGCAGCAGAATCATCGTGATCGACAGGACCGTCAGGGTCACGAAACGGCGTCCGGCAGACAGAATTGAGTTCATAGAGACCTCCGGTTAAAGATGAGCATGGCCACCGTGATCGGAGCTGCCAGCCATATGAGCAGTGACAGGATCAGCGTTGGCGTGGAAAACCTGACGTGCTGAGCGATAGCCATCAGCCCGGTAACCTGCTCACCGGCAAAGTAAGTGATGTTCAGCAGGCGAAAAATATCTGTGGGATTAAGCAGCAGCAGGTAGGGGAACAGCGATGAGTCCACATCACCCTGGGTGCCGACCAGCAGACCCAGCAGCCCCAGATCGAAAACCAGCACAAACATAAACCAGAGGATCAGGGCCAGACCTGCTGCCTTTGATTTTTCCGCCACGCTGGCGCTGATAATGTAGGCAAAGGCGATAAATACCCAACCCAGCAGGGTTGCAGACAGGATAAACAGGCCGAAGGCGGCTATCAGTTCGGGCCAGCCGGTGGTGTCTGAAAAGCTGCCCATGATCAGTGCCGCCGATCCGAACCCCACCAGAGTGGAGAAGGCCATGATGATACCGTGACCCAGCATCTTTCCCAGCAGCAACTGCTGACGGGTCAGGGGGTAGGTCATCAGAAGCAGCAGAGTACCGTTTTCATCTTCACCGACCAGACCGTCGTACGCGAGCATCAGAGCGATCAGGGGAATAATAAACACCGCCAGGCTCGCCAGACTGACGATGGTGGTGGACAGGGAAGTAAAGCCGACCCGGCCTGCGGCAGCTGCGCCGAAATAAGCAAGACCGATGGCCAGTACCGCAAAAATAATACTGATGGCACCGATCCAGCGATTACGCAGGCCGTCCTGAAATTCTTTATTGGCAACGGTTAATATCGCGTTCATTTACAGCTCTCCCTCAGCAGGTTTCTCAAAGGAGGATTCCTGTCCCGCAGGACATGTACCGGTAAAATGGGTATAGAGATCTTCCAGGGTCGGTTGTACCAGCTCCAGATTGTGAAGACCGGGGAGCGTTATCAGCTGCTTCAGTACCGGCATCTTTTCCCGGGGGGGGATTTGCAGGGTGACTCCCTGTTCATGTCTGAGAGCTGAGCGGGCAAATTCTGCCGGTAACCGGATTGAATCTCCCTGCAGTTGCAGGGTCAGCGGCAGCTGGGCTTCGTGGCGCAGATCGTCCAGGTTCCCCTGGGCTAGCTGATGGCCCTGACCCATAATCAGGGCGCGGTCGATGTACTTTTCGACACCGGGCAGAACGTGCGAACAGAGTATGACGGTACAGCCTTTCTGCTTGAGCAGGTCGATTCGCTGGTAGAAATCCTGAGTCGCGATCGGATCCAGACCGACAGTGGGCTCATCCAGTAGTAGCAGTCTGGGCTCGCCCAACAGAGCCTGAGCCAGGCCCAGGCGCTGGCGCATTCCCTTGGAGTAGGTCTTTACCCGACGCCTGGCTGCGTGCTCCAGGCCCACCTGTTCGAGCAGGCTGACGCACTGTTTTTTGGCGACGCCTTTCAGACGAGCGAAGAAGGTTAAGACTTCCAGGCCTGTCAGCTGGTCATAAAAGGCCACGTTTTCCTGAAGGAAGCCCAGCTGACGGCGCTGGTTCCGTGCCAGCGAGGCCGTAGGGTCCTGGCCGAAAACCCGTACCTGGCCGGCCGTGGCTTCGATTAAGCCCAGAATCAGCTTGATGGTGGTGGTTTTTCCTGCCCCGTTATGGCCGAACAGGCCAAGAAGTTCCCCCTCTTTTAAGGTCAGATTCGAGTCTTTGAGTGCGTGAACGCCCTGATAGCGTTTTTCTACATTGTTCAGTTCAACAATATTCATACTGCGTCCTGTTACTTCATATCACTTTTGATCTTTTCAGCGCCGGCGGCTTACTGCTTTACGGCCATGGCAGGGAAGGGGGAGGCCATCAGCGGCGCGCTGTCTATGACCCCCGGTGACCTGAATACGGGGAACTGACGCTGTACCCAGCGCAGGGTTTCTACGGCGGGACTGTTCATCAGGACTTTGGCTGCCGGGAACTTCCAGAGCAGCTTGTCTATGCCATCGTTCGGTTCGTAAATGGTGTCTCCGGTGCCGTCATTGTCCATGTCCCATCCCAGGTAATCGCTCCAGTAATTGCCTCTGCCTTCGTGGGACCAGTCCTGTTTTCGAGTGGCGACGTATTTGACCTGCTCCTTATTGCTGATAAAGGCATTGCCGGTTAGCCGGTTGTCTTCTGATCCCGCCGTCAGGTGGATGCCCAGGTCGCTGTAGCCGAACAGGTTGTTGGTTATCTCGTTGAACAGCGAGTTGTAGATAAATACGGCTTTGCCTTCACCGCCGGTTGTGCCGGTGCCGGACGATTTCAGGTTGCTGTTGCTCTGTACTCCGATAACCTGATTGCCGTCGAGCTGAGATTCGGTGATGAAGTTCATCAGCAAGCCGTAGTTTTTATCGTCCTCGGAGCGGTTGTTGAGAACGGTCAGGAATTTGGATTGCATCAGCGCATACCCCGTACGGGTGCGAAGGGTGTGGTTGCCGATGATCCGATTGTTGTAGGAGTACATGTAGTGCACACCGTAACGAAGGTCGTGCAGGTAGTTGTTGATCAATTCATTACCATTGCTGGTTTCGATATAGATACCATCGCGAGTGAACCAGACTTCGTTGTTCTCCACCCGGGCGCCGGATACGCCGTACAGGTGAATGCCGTTGCCACGTTCCGGCGAGCGAACTGACCGGTCGCCTTTGATTCTGTTGCCGGTGATGGTGACATCGGGGGTCGCATCCACCCAGATACCGAAGGTGGAACCGTATAAACGGTTCTCGGCAATGACGGTCTTCCCGGCGCTTTGATTAATAAAAATTCCGGCATTGAGTTCGGTCAGATCTTCGCCCCAGTTCGTAATCTCCAGGTGCCTGACGGTTACATTTTCCGCTTCGATGGTCAGGGTGTTTCCCTGGTTCATTCCATCCAGGACGGCGCCTTTCTCGCCGGTTAAGGTCAGCGGTTTACCGACCCGAAAATTTCCCCGATAAATTCCGGGGGATAAAATCAGATGGTCTCCGGGCTCGGAGTGGTCAATCTGATGTTGCAAGTTCTGCTCGGGGTTGATCTGGATTTCAGCCGCCAGAGCACTGCTGAAGAGACAAAAACCAAGCAGGCAGCGTAAGCTGCCGGTCAGCAATTTCATAACGGGTCACCTGCATCAGGGGAAGCCCGGTGGCGGCTAACCGACACCGGGTTACGGGGTTATCAGGGGATCAGGCTTTTTCTACCAGCATGCGGCCGCGCATCTCCATGTGCAGGGCATGACAGAACCAGTTGCAGTAGTACCAGTAGACTCCGGGTTTATCGGCGGTGAAGGTAATAGAAGAGGTAGCCATCGGGCTGATCTCCATCTGCACCCCATGATCCATCATGCAGAAGCCGTGGGTAACATCCTCGATCCGATCCATGTTGGTAATAATGACGGTGACCTCATCACCCTGGTTAACGGTGAATTCGTCCAGGCCGTACTTCGGTGCTACAGAGGTCATGTAAACCCGCACCTTGTTACCGTCCCGAATAACCTTGTTGTCCTTCTCCGGGTTGACGCCGTCTTCCTTTGCCATTTCCAGGGTTTTAGCGAAGAAGGGATCGTCACGTTTCCATATTTTCTCGGTCTTCACCTTGCTGCGATGAACGATCATGCAGTCGTGGGGTTCGGCATAGGTGGGACCGTCGTGTACGAGTTTCATCTCGTCACCGGAAATATCGATTAACTGGTCGTTTTCCGGATGCAGAGGACCGCACTGCAGGTACCGGTCTTTGGAGAATTTACTCAGAGAGATCAGCCACCTGCCATCAGCATCGTTGGTTTCACCCATGGTTGTGTGGTTGTGCCCGGGCTGGTAATGGACATCCAGCTTCTGCTTGATGTAACTGACGTTCTCACCCTTGTAGGCGGCAATAGCGTCTTCAATGTTCCACTTGACGATCTGACTGTCGATAAACAGGGTTGTGTAGGCATTACCCCGATCGTCAAAGGCGGTGTGCAGGGGCCCGAGACCGAGTTCGACTTCAGCGGTCACGGTATCGCGGGGTTTAATTTTCCCGGCGAACAGGTCGTCCAGGCGGGTCAGGTCCAGAACGGTCGCCGTAGGGCTCAGTTTACCGTTGGCTACGGCATATTTACCGCCCGGTGCGGTATTCAGGCCATGGGGGTTTTTGGGAACCGGAATATAAGCCGTCAGTTCAGAGCCTTTACGGCCATCGAGTACGGGAACGTCTGAGTCCCCCAGTTTAATGAAATTTCCCGCTTTGACAGCAGCTTCAATACGCTCGACGTTAAAGACCACCACATGGTCGCGCTCGTTACGCATCATGCCGCCCAGCCTGACTTCGTTTTCTGAATTGTAGGCGGTGGAGAAAGCATACTTACCGGTGTAATCGGCATCGGCGTTATCCAGATTGCCATCAACGATAACCTGCCAGGCGACGTCCATCGATTCCGCGTCGAGCGCGTTAAACATGGTGGCGTAGCCGGCGACATCACGCATACCGGTGCCATCATTGGGATGGGGAATGCGGAATTCACCGTTTGCAAACACATATTTGGTGTGAGGTACCCTCTGCACTCGCAGGCCATGAACCGCCTGGACGTTGGGAATTGTGGTGATTTTGTCGGTCTTCATGACATCACAACGAATACGTGCGACACGGCTGTTGGCTTTGTCATTGATGAATATGTACTTCCCGTCATAGCGAGCGTCGGTCATGCTCATATGGGGATGGTGGCAGTCACCGGTCAGGTGTCCGTTGGGACCGAGAATTTCCTTACTTTCGTTGGTCAGGCCCCAGCCTGTGGCGTTGTCCATGTTGAACACGGGGATACGCATCAGTTCACGCATGGATGGCAGACCCAGAATACGTACCTCTCCGGAATGTCCACCACTCCAGAAACCATAGTATTCGTCAAGCTCACCCGGTCCCACGTGAATGGACTGATTACCACTCTTAGCGGCCAGGGCGGAAGGCGATTGTAAAGAGGTCGCTATGCCGACCCCTGCCGCCCCCATCAGCGCAGCCGATGATCCCAGGAATAAGCGGCGGCTGAGTTTTACATGGTCGCTCGCCTGCTCATCCTGAGTATCAATGGGTGGCAGATTTTTGTCCTTCGAATCAATCATTGTTACTTCTCCAATCGTTAGGGTTAACTGTGCAAAGGGGGATTCCGGTGCGGGAACGGATATCCATTACGCCGGTTCATTGACGTCCACTGAGGGAATCTGTGTCCCGGAGCTGGGGCGTGAATCCGTCCCCCGCTTATTGATCTTGCGCTGCCTGGCCACCAGCGGCGGACACTTGCTGTCATTGTGGTAAGTCATCTGGCAATCCAGGCAGTGGTGACATTCGTTCGCGTTGATTGTGCCGTCCGGATGAATGGCCTGAATTTCACATTCGTTGGCACATATCCGGCAGGGTTGACCGCACTTGCTGCGGCGCTTCAGCCAGTTGAACAGACGCACCCGGGAAGGGATCGCCAGCGCCGCGCCTAACGGGCAGATATAGCGGCAGTAGACTTTGCGAGTGAACAGAGACACCACCAGCAGCAGACCTGCATAGACGGCATATCCCCATTCACGCTGGAAATTCAGCAGGAAGGTGGTCTTAAAGGGTTTCACTTCGGCGTAACGCTCCGCATCGCTGAGGGACTCCAGCGAGACGGCAAACAACACCAGCAGAATGACGTATTTGATAGCCCAGAGACGTTCGTGTACGGAAAAAGGCAGCTCGTACTGTCTGATTCGGAGCTTGCGGGCAATCTCGTTGATCAGTTCCTGCAGGGCGCCGAAGGGGCAGAGCCAGCCGCAGAAGATCCCCCGTCCCCAGAGCAGCAGGCTGATGGCCACAAAACCCCAGAGGATGAAGAGAATCGGGTCAAGCAGGAAAATACCCCACCTGAAGTCGTTGAAGAGGGCGTGGACAAAGGTGAAAACATTGACAACGGAAAGCTGGCCCAGGCTATACCAGCCGATAAAGAAAACGGTGTAGGTCAGAAATCCCTGGCGGATGTAATGCAGCAATCGTGGATAGCGGGTCAGCCAGTCCTGCAAAAACAGGATCAGTGTCAGCAGCCCCAGACTGAAACTGATAACACCGATCTGGAAGCTCTTTTCCTCCCATACCCCGACCCAGAGCGGCGTGCTTTCCCGGGGCTCCAGAGCTACCGGCTCGGGACGAGTTATGTAAGCCTCGGAGATAACATAGTCGCCATAGAAGCTGGTGAACACGCTGTCCAGTGCACCGACCTGGCGTCGAACCAGCAGTTCCAGTTGCCAGGGGGTTCCGGGGTCAAATTCGAACTTGTCTCGAATGATGTAGATGGCGGTTTCCTGAAAACCGGGATAACCCTCGATAAAGACATCACTAAGCTGATAGTAATCACTGTCATGAAAACTGATGATTTTGTCGCCCTGGCGGATCTGAGTACGGTCGAAGATGCCACCACGAACATAGCCATTGCCTTTAAAGGAGTAGCGACCGTTACCGAACACCGCGATGGCCTGATCGTTCTCGTTGAGCTGGCCCATTAACCACTCGAATTCGCGGTCACCCAGCAGGTTTCGGCCGATGGTGGGGACATTGAGGGGGGCATAGAAAAGATCAATAAAGAGATCGTTCTTCTGCTCTGTCGCCGCGACGTCCACCGCCGTGGCAGCGGTTCCGGTAAACGCCTCGTCAACCTGGCCGCGACTGAGCGTCAGTCGGCGTACGGAGCCATCGCCGGTCAGCTGTTGCCAGCTGGCTTTAGCGAACAGGTCTTTGTTAATGCTGGCGGGAGGCGTTGTATCTCCGGGACTCAATCCTGCAATACCCAGCGCTCGGGCCACTTTCACCGCAGAGCGCATCACTGTTTCATTGACCACCATTACCGTCACCGTTGCGCCGGTAATGGCGTCTACACTGATCACCTCATCGCTGGTGCTGTTACCGACCCTGACCCTGTCGGTGACTTTGAGGCCGGGATACTGACGGGCGAAGTCAATGAGCTTCTCTTCCGGAATGCCCACCAGCAGAATCGGTTCATGATGCTCCAGCACTTCAGTCGCCCGAAAAGTCCCCTGGCTGTCCAGCATGACGAGCATATTGACGGGCTTGCCGGAGTAGGCGGGAATGTCCACCACATCGTTACTCTCAAAGGCGTAGCCGATAATCTCACTGTCTCTGAAAACAGTGCGAATGGCCGGTTTTCCTTCGGCGAGGGGGATTTTGTCTCCGATATGTGTTGCGTCGGGAAATGCGGCCTGTATACGAGGTGTTGTCGCCTCCGTATACGTAACCTGTATGGCAAAAACCATGCTGGTATGAAAGATCATCAGGACGGCGATCAGTGATCGCATCAGAGAGTTAAACATCTTTAAAAACCAATGATTTCAGTAACTTATTTCTTTGTTGACACGCAGAGCCCGCAGCTCAGCCACTACAGTCAGTGAGATTGCCGGGGAGGCCCGGATGTCACTGACTGCCTGCAGAACTGTTTCCGGCGACAACAGCAGGGCATGATGCGTGCCAGTTATAAGTAATTGATTTGAAAACAAATATTTGCAGAATAGATTGATATATATCACTGTCTTTCCGTGGCGTATTTCTCGCCTGGTTTCGGTATGTCGACACGACATATCGTGGCGACGTGGTATGTCGTGTATGTGTGATGCAGACAAACGGAGCGGGATTTCACCTTCGCAATATCGCTGTCTGCTGGGGTCGCGGAACCCGCCGAGTCACCGATGGCACTCAGGGATATTGCCGGGAGAAGGCTGTGCATTATGGTGGCGGCCGGGTCCGATCCGGTTAGCCGGTCATCAAGCGGTGACAACCGCAATTCAGTGGGAGGGCGCTGTTGTCAGACAGCTCGGTGCAGTGGCGGTGTGAATCTGCTCGTCTGCGAGGGAACGCATCAGGCTTACCACCAACCGGTGAATCAGAGAGCAATCAGGAGCTGCCCTGATGTCCGCTGTCAATGCAGGGCAGGCCGGCGATTTCGGCTCAGACAGACGGAAACAGAGAAAGATGTTCTGTACAGGGGAAAAGACTGCCCGGTGTCATAGCTGCAGAAGTGTATCGAATCATTCAGAGATCGAATCAGAGTGGTCAGCTTTCCGGACGGGCAATCAGAGTGCAGCTGTGCCCGTGCGCTAAACGACTCGGAATCTGCGGGCCGTTGTTCGATCTGCCCGGATCAGCCAGGTAGTATCGGATTAAGGCTCCAGGGCAGGACAGAAAGCAGGGACCTTCGGGTCCCTGCCTGCAACTGCCGGTTAACGCTGGCGAACGATCTGGTAGTTACGGGCGAAGTACTTCACCGGCACACTCCAGATATGGACCATTCGGGTAAACGGGAACACGACAAACATGGTCAGTCCCACCAGAATGTGTAACTTGTAGATGATGCCGACACCGAGCAGGTGGCTGGCTGCATCAGCCTGGAAGGTGACCAGTCCCTGTGCCCAGGCCGACAGCAACAGCATCACACTGCCATCGAGGTGGCCCAGTGAGAATGGGATAGTCAGCAGTCCCAGTGAAACCTGCAGGAACAGCAGGAGCAGAATAAAGATATCTGCACCGGAGCTGGATGCACGTACCCGCGGGTCGCCAAGGCGACGTTTCAACAGCATCAGGGCACCGATCCAGCAGGCAATACCGGCAGCACCGCCAATGATGATCGCCAGCAGCTGCTTGTTACCGCTGGAAATAAAGGGCTCATAGAGAGCATGCGGTGTCAGCAACCCCACCAGGTGGCCGAAGAAGATAATCAGCACGCCAATGTGGAACAGGTTACTGGCCATGCGGAAGCCACTTGAGTTCAGCATCTGACTGGAACCTGCCCGCCAGGTAAATTGCTCGCGATCGTATCGAATCCAGCTGGCAATCAGGAAGACTGAGCCGGCGATATAGGGGTAGACCCCAAAAAGCAGATCATTAATGTATGACATTCTTATACTCCCGGGTTCCTACGAACCGGCTGTAGCTTTCTGAGCAGTGTGGGCTGAGCTCTCGCGAACCTGCACCACACTGACGGAATCGAACTCCTTACGGCGCTGAGCAACCGCGTTATCACCGCAGCCGCTGGCCGCGCTGCCTTCAGTGAAGGACACCATCTCCTCTTCCCAGACCTTATCCAGAGCTTCCGGCGTATCATCCCGAACCTCGTTCGCTACCGTTTCTTTCAGCTCTGCACGGTCAACCTTCAGGCCGGCTATGCCCAGCACTGCATTGAGGAGTACCGCGTAGGAACTCTGACGTTGCTCAAGGCGCATCGCTAACAGTGCCAGGATCTCGCTGACATCCGTTATCCACTGCCTGATTTCCTGATCGGAGCGCAGCGACAGGTATTCAAGAAACAGCGGCAGGTAATCCGGCAACTCACGTACGCCGATCGCAAACCCGTTGTCCTCGTAGACGGACATCAGATCAACCATCGCCTGGCCGCGATCGCGGGATTCGCCGTGAACATGTTCAAACAGCAGAAGTGACAGGGAGCGGCCCCGATCAAACATGCCCACGTAGTAATCCTGAGCATCCAGCAGATCGCTGCTACAGAGTTGATCGGTAAACTCAATCAGGGCTGTTTTCTGCTGTTCGGGCAGCTGTGAATCTCGGCGCAGCTCCCGGATCAGCTGTTGATGCCCCTCAAAAAGTTCAGCATCCGGATAATCCAGAAGCACGGAGATCACTTTCAGACTACGCATCGGTCATCTCCTTCGCTGTTGCTGGCTGATCGTCGCTGATCTGTCTGACGATGATCCGGTTTTGCTTTTTATGTCCGAACAGGTTGAAGTCTGATTCACCACCGGCACAGCCGTTTCCGAAGGAAAAACCGCAACCACCGCGTTCAGGGAACGCTTCTTTTGCCAGCTCACGGTGACTGGCCGGTACCACGAAACGGTCTTCGTAGTTGGCAATTGCCAGATAACGGTACATCTCTTTCGCCTGCTTCTCTGTCAGGCCGACTTCTTCAAGAACGTCCAGATTCAGTCTGCCTTCCACCTGCTCATCACGTTTGTATGCGCGCATGGCCAGAATCCGCTTCAGCGCCTCTTTCACCGGCTTTTCGTCACCGGCGGTCAGCAGGTTCGCCAGGTACTTAACCGGAATACGCAAAGAATCGACATCGGGCAGCGCACCGTTCATACCGACCTTGCCTGCATCGGCTGCGGACTGGATCGGACTGAGTGGCGGCACGTACCAGACCATCGGCAGGGTGCGGTATTCAGGGTGCAACGGCAGGGCCAGCTGCCAGTCCATCGCCATTTTGTAAACCGGCGATTTCTGTGCCGCTTTTAGGACGTTATCCTCAATACCGTCCTTACGGGCCTGGGCGATTACCTCGGGATCGAACGGGTCCAGGAAGATTTCCAGCTGCTTCTCGTAGAGATCGGTTTCGGAAGCGGTGCTGGCGACTTCCCTGATGCGGTCGGCATCATAGAGCAGCACACCCAGGTAACGGATGCGACCTACGCAGGTTTCTGAGCATACGGTTGGCAGGCCGGATTCGATCCGCGGATAACAGAAAATACACTTCTCAGACTTTCCTGTTTTCCAGTTGTAGTAGATCTTTTTGTACGGACAGCCACTGACACACATCCGCCAGCCACGACACTTATCCTGGTCGATCAGAACGATACCGTCTTCTTCCCGCTTGTAGATGGCACCGCTGGGGCAGGATGCGACACAGGCCGGATTCAGGCAGTGCTCGCAAAGCCGTGGCAGGTACATCATGAAGGTATTTTCGAACTGGCCGTAGATCTCTTTCTGCACGTTGTCGAAGTTCTTATCCTGCGAACGACTGGAGAACTCTGTGCCCAGGATTTCCTCCCAGTTAGGCCCCCATTCGATCTTCTCCATCCGCTCGCCGGTGATCAGCGAGCGGGGTCTGGCCACCGGCTGGTGTTTGCCTTCCGGGGCATTGTGCAGATGCTGATAATCAAAATCGAAGGGCTCGTAGTAGTCGTCGAACTCCGGCAGATCCGGGTTGGCAAAGATATTTGCCATCACCCGCCACTTGTTACCGATACGTGGTTCGATATCGCCGGAAGCCTTACGCTTCCAGCCGCCGTTCCACTTTGCCTGGTTTTCCCACTCCTTCGGGTATCCGATGCCCGGCTTGCTTTCAACGTTGTTGAACCAGGCATACTCCATACCCTCGCGGGAGGTCCAGACGTTTTTACAGGTGACTGAGCAGGTGTGACAGCCGATACATTTATCCAGGTTCAGCACCATGCCCACTTGAGAACGGATTTTCATTTGGCAGCCTCCTGAACAGAGTCGTTGTTTTCGTCGTCCAGCCAGTCGATGCGCTTCATCTTGCGCACAATGACGAACTCATCGCGGTTCGAACCGACCGTGCCGTAGTAGTTAAAGCCGTAGGACTGTTGCGCGTAACCACCAATCATATGGGTCGGCTTCGGGCAAACACGGGTGACCGAGTTGTGGATACCGCCTCGGGTGCCGGTAGTCTCTGCACCGGGGACGTTCACGATGCGCTCCTGAGCGTGATACATCATGGTCATGCCTTCCATAACGCGCTGGGAGACAACGGCCCGTGCCGCGATCGCACCGTTGGTGTTAAACACCTCGACCCAGTCGTTATCCCGGATACCCGTTTTCCGGGCATCGGCTTCGGACATCCAGATAATCGGACCACCCCGTGACAGGGTCAGCATGAGCAGGTTGTCACTGTAAGTGGAGTGAATTCCCCATTTCTGGTGCGGTGTGATCCAGTTCAGCGCCAGCTCGGTGTTACCGTTAGGTTTTTTGTTCATTAACGGTTTTACCGACCTGGTGTTGATCGGGGGGCGATAGGTCAGCAGGCCCTCACCGAAATCACGCATCCATTCGTGATCCTGGTAGAACTGCTGACGACCAGTGACCGTCCGCCAGGGAATCAGCTCATGCACATTGGTGTAGCAGGCGTTGTAGCACACATGCTCATCTTCCAGACCTGACCAGGTTGGTGAGGAGATGATTTTGCGCGGTTGTGCCTGTATATCCCGGAATCGAATTTTTTCATCTTCTTTCGGGCTGGCCAGGTGGGTATGATCCAGACCGGTGCATTCACTCAGGGCCTGCCAGGCTTTAAGCGCAACATTACCGTTGGTTTCCGGAGCCAGGCTGAGGATCATCTCACAGGCATCGATTGCCGTTTCGAGTCTGGCACGACCATCGCGGATACTGTCTTCAGTGTGTGTCCAGTTCAGTTTCCTGAGGAAATCGATCTCTTTCTTTGTGTCCCAGGAGATTCCCTTACCACCGTTACCCAGTGACTCCATCAGTGGGCCAATCGATGTAAAGCGATTAAAGGTGTTGGGATAATCCCGTTCAACAACCGCCAGGTTCGGCATGGATATCCCCGGAACCGGCTCACATTCTCCTTTCTTCCAGTCCATTACACCCAGTGGTTGGGCCAGTTCCCCCGGACTATCGTGCTGCATAGGCACAGTAACGAGATCTTTCTCAACGCCCAGATGACCAACACAGACTTCGGAGAATTTCTCTGCGATACCCTTATAAATATCCCAGTCAGAGCGGGCTTCCCAGGCGGGATCGGTTGCCGCGGACAGGGGATGGATGAACGGGTGCATATCTGAGGTATTCAGGTCGTCCTTTTCGTACCAGGTTGCGGTCGGCAGTACGATATCGGAGTACAGGCAAGTGGTGGACATGCGGAAATCCAGGGTTACCAGCAGGTCAACTTTGCCTTCAGCCCCCTTGTCATGCCAGACCACTTCTTCCGGCTTTTTAAGGCCGTCTTCACCCAGGTCTTTGTTCATCACGCCGTGCTTCGTACCCAGCAGGTATTTCAGCATGTACTCATGTCCCTTACCGGAAGACCCCAGCAGGTTGGAGCGCCAGATAAACATGTTGCGCGGGAAGTTCTGCGGGTTGTCCGGATCTTCTGCGGCGAAACGCAGGGTGCCGGATTTAAGGTTTTCCAGGGCGTAATCCTGTGGCGACTGACCAGCAGCATCAGCAGCCTTAACGATATCCAGCGGATTCCGGTTCAATTGCGGTGCCGAGGGTAACCAGCCCATGCGCTCGGCGCGTACGTTGTAATCAATCAGACTGCCGGTCCATTTGGACTTATCCGCCAGCGGAGACAGAATCTCATCTACATCCAGCTTCTCATAACGCCACTGGCTGGAGTGGTTATAGAAGAAAGAGGTGCCGTTCATATGACGTGGCGGACGGCACCAGTCCAGCGCAAACGTCACGGGGGTCCAGCCGGTCTGTGGGCGCAACTTCTCCTGTCCTACGTAGTGCGCCCAGCCGCCTCCGGACTGGCCAATACACCCACACATGATCAGCATGTTCATCAGACCGCGATAAGCCATGTCCATGTGGTACCAGTGGTTTAAGCCTGAACCACAGATCACCATAGAGCGACCTCCGGTTTTATCGGCATTGTCGGCAAACTCTCGTGCAACCCGGATAACTACATCGCGCTTCACGCCCGTGATCGATTCCTGCCAGGCGGGGGTGTAAGGGGCGTTATCGTCGTAAGATTCAGCCACGAAGTCACCGCCAAGGCCACGATCAACGCCATAATTCGCCAGCATCAGATCGTACACAGTTACCACCAGCTTCTCTCCATCCACCGACTGGATACGCTTGGCTGGCAGGTTGTAGTGAATGATGTCGGCGAATTTGTTGTGGGGAAAATACTCGTTCTCTTCACCGCCGAAATATGGCAGGGCCACTGAAACGACTTCATCATGGTCATCGAGCAGAGAGAGTTTCAGGGTCGTAGAACGCCCCTCACCGGCTTCCTTTTCTTCCGTGTTCCACTTACCTTTCTCGCCCCAGCGGAAACCGATAGAACCGTTGGGTACCACAAAGCTGTTACTCTGCTCATCGAATGCGACGGTCTTCCACTCAGGGTTGTTATCCTGGCCCAGCCCGGCATCAAAATCAGATGCGCGGGTGAATCGACCTGCCGCGAATGAGCCGTCTTCACGTGGTTCCAGCTCGACCAGGAACGGCATGTCCGTGGTGCGACGGACGTAATTAGTAAAGTATTCGCTTGGGTTGTCGACGTGGAATTCTTTCAGAATAACGTGGCCAAAGGCCATCGCCAGTGCCGCGTCTGTGCCCTGCTTCGGATTCAGCCAGAGGTCACAAAGCTTGGCGACCTCAGAGTAATCCGGGGTGACACCAACGGTCTTGGTTCCTTTGTATCGTGTTTCGGTAAAGAAATGGGCGTCCGGCGTACGGGTCTGAGGCACGTTTGAGCCCCAGGCGATGATGTAATTGGAGTTATACCAGTCCGCAGACTCCGGTACATCGGTCTGTTCACCCCAGGTCATCGGTGAAGCTGGTGGCAGGTCAGCGTACCAGTCGTAGAAGCTCAGACAGACGCCACCAATCAGAGACAGGTAGCGAGCACCGGCCGCATAGGACACCATCGACATCGCCGGAATGGGTGAAAAACCGATAACGCGATCCGGACCGTAGTTTTTTACGGTGTGGACGTTCGCCGCAGCGATCATCTCATTAACTTCGTCCCATGAGGAACGAACAAAACCACCCTGACCACGGGCAGATTTGTAAGATCTGGCCTTTGTTTCGTCTTCAACAATCGAAGCCCAGGCATCAACCGGGCTCATCGTTCTGCGTGCTGAACGCCATAATTTCAGCAGGCTCTTACGCACAGTCGGATACTTCAGACGATTGGCGCTGTAGATGTACCAGGAGTAACTGGCACCGCGAGGACAACCGCGAGGCTCATGGTTTGGCAGGTCCGGGCGGGTGCGTGGATAATCAGTCTGCTGGGTTTCCCAGGTGATCAGACCGTTCTTAACATAAATCTTCCAGGAGCAGGAACCGGTGCAGTTAACGCCGTGTGTTGAACGCACGACTTTATCGTGTTGCCAGCGGTTACGATAACCATCTTCCCAGGAGCGATTTTCTGAGGTGATATCCCCATGACCCTCGGAAAACGTCCCCTTCTTTCTGTTCAGAAATCTCAGTCTATCAAGCAAGTGACTCATAATAATGTCCCCTGAAGCCTTTTGTTGGTCAGGACGGAGCAAGCTCCGAGCTCTAATTGTTTATGCCTAAAGCCATATCATCATCGTGCGAGAGTGATGGACTGGATATTTATTGTGGCAATCTGTAGTGAACCAGGCCATTTACAAAAGAACCAGGCAAGAGATGACGGATAAAAGAGTATCCTGGTATAAGTGGTGGATGCAGATTCAGATAAATAAATATATTGAAGTACAGAATATAGGGCTTTATTTCTGTACCGATTAATTATTTTGAATCTGTACTCATAGTGGCTGCATATTCCAGAAGATCAGTTCGGGGTGTGAGCTGAAAAAAGCGTTTAAGTGATCTGTTTCAGTGAATAAAGTCATGTAGTTAACGAGATGTTGGATCCAGACTGTCTGCGGATTTGCAGACAGTTACGATGACCCGAACAACTGAAATCAGAGTTGATTCAGAGTTGCTGAATATCAATTATTGTGGTCTGGTTTTCGGTGTGTACGTGAAATAAATGAAAAAAATTGATAAATCAAGTGACAATAAAAGAGGAGCAGCACGAATACAGGTAATAGAAATTGGATTGGAGAAAAGTGCTGACAAAATGTAAGGTAGTCTGATGAGTTTATTACTTTTCTGACAGCTTTCTATTTATCGTTATACCTTTAAGCTAAGGCCGCTTGATGCCGAGTTTCTTCATCCGTGACCGCAAGGTGCTGGGCGGGACGTCGAGCAGAGCCGCAGCGCCATTTTTACCGGCAATAACCCAATCTACATGGGAGAGGGTCCTGATAATGTGGTATCGCTCGGCTTCAGCAAGGGTGCTCATTGGCGGGGGATCCGGTTTTTCCTGATCTGCAGCCCTGAACGTCTCGGTGATATCGATAATCGGAGTTTCACTGACTATTGCGGCTCTCTCCAGAATATTGAGCAGCTCACGTATATTGCCGGGCCAGGAATAGTTCATCAGAGAGTTCATAGTCTTTGGGGTAACCCCCTGTAAGGGCTTGTCCAGCTTTTTACTGAGTTTATGTAGCATGAAATCAGTTAACAGAGGGATGTCGGAGGAGCGTTCGCGTAGTGGGGGGACGATTAAGGGAAATACGTTAAGGCGATAAAACAGGTCCATTCTGAAGCGCTGTTCCTCCACCATCTGCTGCAGGTCGCGGTGCGTAGCCGCTACAATCCTGACGTCAACCGGGGTCGGACTATTACTACCGACTGGTTCTATTTCATGTTCCTGAAGAACCCTGAGTAACTTAACCTGAATATCCGGAGCTAACTCGCCGATCTCGTCAAGAAAGAGTGTGCCTCCGTCAGCTTGCTCAAAGCGTCCCAGTCGTTTTTGCAGGGCGCCGGTAAATGCACCTTTTTCATGGCCGAACAGCTCGCTTTCAACCAGGTTGGCAATGAGTGCGCCGCAATTTACTTTGATCAGAGGACCATTTTTACGGGGGCTCAGATTGTGAATGGCGCGGGCGATCAGTTCTTTGCCAGTACCGCTTTCTCCCCGGATCAATACAGTGGACTGTGTGGGGCCAACCTGGCGTACCTGGTGTAGTAACTGAGTTAAACCGGGACTCTGACCGATGATACCGGAAAACTCATGCCCGACAGTTTTCTCCTCGCCGCAAAAATAGTTTTTTGCAGACAGCATGTTGCTCTGCTTAAAGCTTTGTTCCCGGTTCTGGCGCAGCGAGGTCTTCGTGCGCTTGTGGTTACTGATATCTCTGAAGTTAACAACGGTTCCCACCAGCTGATCGTGTCGGTAAACGGGAGTGCTGGTGTATTCCACAGGAAAACAGGAACCATCTTTGCGCCAGAATACCTCGTTATCAACATGATGAACTAAGCCGGTCCTGGTGGTGGCGAATATCGGGCATTGTTCCTGCGGGTACTGACTACCGTTCAGCTTGCTGTGGTGGTGAAAGTCGTGAATCGGTTTGCCGATAAGGTCATGCTCTGACCAGCCGGTCATCGCTTTGGCGGCCGGATTGATAAAGGTGGTCAGTCCCCGGCTGTCAATGCCATAAACACCTTCATCGATTGCATGCAGAATCTTCTCTGGGAAAGCGGGAAACTCGATTATTGTAGTCTGAGCATTGAAAGTTGTTCGATTCTCGTGATTATTCATCAGGTCTCCGGTGGCTGTTCTCCACAGCCATACAGATCTGTTATCAGATCCGACAACAATATTTCGGGGTATCTGAAGTCAAAATTGCATCGGACAGCGGCTATTTCTGCCCTTAAAAGTAAGGGTGTTCCTGAACATAGGCAGGATAAGAAATATACATGTTTTCGATGCATTTTTTAAAGTTGTTGTTTTTACGATATATAGAGCACTGATCGTGTAAACGATCCTTGAGTATCTTATGGACGGAAGCTGGTCCGGCTCAGATAAGTTTCAAAA
The DNA here is from genome assembly GCA_965230185.1 of Motiliproteus sp. Lineage (GTDB taxonomy): Bacteria > Pseudomonadota > Gammaproteobacteria > Pseudomonadales > Balneatricaceae > Motiliproteus. The sequence continues at coordinate 3,769,403 of OZ245995.1, read as the reverse complement.
AAATTCATGAATTTATTCCGTGTTCGGACTCATATGACCAGTTGATTAAACTCGCAGCTGCCTGAGTACAGGTTTTATTTCATATTGTCTTGTCAGAGAGTTAATGTGACGGCAGCCGCGTCAGTTCCGCTAGAAAATCAGGGAACAGGTAAACGATCAGAATCATTAAAGGCAGAACATAGAAGTAAAGATTCATAGAAAACCGGATATAGGGATGGGCGTTTCGCAGCTCCATAAAGCGGTCTACCACCAGCCACCCTTTCAGCATGACGGTAGCAGCGATTGCCAGTGTCACTAACAGGCTGGGATCCGCGCTTTCAGCGATGAAAGCGTTACCCAGTGTCATTGCCATCAGGGCCAGCCACACGTAGTCCTGAATTTTATAATTAAGTATTCCAGTCATTCTGATCACCTTAAAACGTAGAGCAGAGGGAAAATAATAATCCAGACCAGGTCGATCATATGCCAGTAACAGGCGATGGCCTCCATTCCTTCATGGTTGTCCGCTGTGTAGCCACCGCTCCTGAGTCTGAAAATAGCCCAGAGAATCGCGCCGCCTCCCCAGGCCACATGCAGGAAATGGTTGAAGGTCATATAGTAGTAAACGGTAAAGAATACGTTGGTTTCAATTTCGATTCCCCGTTCGGTATTCCACTGGTATTCCCAGGCTTTAATCACCAGATAGAAAACGGCAGCGCCTATAGTTCCCCATAGCCAGTGTATCGCTCGGTTGATCTGATTCATCCGAACACAGCTCATGGCTTTGGCGACAAAATAGCTGCTGGTCAGCAAGGCGAGGGTGTTAAGGGTTCCGGCCAGTGTATTGAGTTGCAGCGGACCCTGGTCGAAAGAATCCATGTAGTGCACTTTGGCAATAAAGTAGACCAGGAACATCAGAGCGAATTCGCTCATTTCGGCGTAAATCCCGACCCAGACAGCGCCATTTCCCGGGACTCTGCCCTCGGCTGGCAGCGGATCATGAGAGCGGGGCACTGTATCAGGTACCTGTCCTGCGAGTGCGTCCGTCCCGGCAATAATCGTCTCAGAACGTTCCATTAACCTGCCCCCTGAATAGCTGTGGGTAACCCCCTGGCCATCTGTGAATTGAAACCCTGTACTGATACATCGGTGCAAATTACCTTTATCTGAAAAATCGAGATCTCACCGGTTAAACAGAGCTGTTGTGGTGATCGGCCAACAAGCACTTCCAGAAGAGCCGGTTACTGATGAGCCATATCAGCGTACTCTGATGACTGTTCCGGGTACAGATTCAGAAAATTAAATATTATGGGGTTCAAAATCCGGGCTTTACCTGCTGTCCCGGTCATTTATTTACGATCTGTACCCGAGATTGGCGACCTGCCCCAGCCGCTTACCTGTAACCCCGGGGTAAAGATCCGGAATTACTGTGGGTACAGGGGAGTGAGCATTTTCGGCGTGCCGCCTTAATCTGAGCAAAGGTAACCGGGCTGTATAGTCTCCAGGGGACGAGGCCTGAGCCGCTTGTTATTCAGCCTGGGATTCACCAGTAATCAGTGGTCGGTTCTGAGGGTGGGTCAGGCCAGAGTATGTAAATTCAGCCTGGCTGATCAGAGTCCCGGGTGGTAACTCCGGATACAGAATCCACTTCCGTAGTGATGGGAGCAGAAAGGAAGAGATGAATGCCGTGGCTAAGGTCTGCCACAAAACACCCGCCATAAAACCCCTGCCAGGTTACTAATTGATCGATTTGATTTATGGCGGTTAACCGTAATCTTCTCTGTGTTGATCCAGGTCAGGGGGCAATACCGAAAGGTGCTGATGTGTGGTTGAAAGCCTCCCTTATGGGCGTATAAATAAAGTGTGTCTCTACCCAATCTGCAGCAGTCTGCAGTAAGGAATAAGCAATGAAGATCGATATCAACAACCGTAACGGTAAAGTATCTGTTGCCATACAGGAAAAGATCACAGAGTGGTTGGAAGCCAGTCAGGAGCGGTTTGGTGAAATCAGCTCTGCGCTGGTCATCATTGAGCAGTCCGAGCGCCAGGATGAAATCGAAGCGACCCTGCATACCCGAGGTAAGGATGTGTTTGCCAGGGCAAGCGGAGAAAACCTTTACATGGCCATCGATGCTCTGAGCAACAAGATCGACCGACAGCTGGTTAAAATCAAAGAGAAGTCATGCCACAAAAAGGGTACACCAAAGCCAGCTGAGTTAGTTGACGAGGAGCAACTGGAGACTGAGGTCGCGTAGCGGAGAAAGGAGCGCTTAGCTTAAGCGCGGTTTTAACAAAGAGAGACCCCCGCCCTGTTGCGGGGGTTTTCGTTTCTGTCCGTTAGTCATCGCCAGTCAGTTGCTGCTTGCCGCCCGAATTATCAAGGGATTGCACTGTCGGGAGAGAACCGCCTGCGTCAGTTTTCGGTTTATGTAATGCGTCCTGGTTGTGACTGCTCCCTGGCTCGGCCTGCCTCCCTTAATTACTCACATTACTTCTGTCGATCGGGCAGTTGTGTAATCTGGTTGCGAGACAGTGCATCCGATCCTTGCTCAGTCGAAAGCCGGCGGCGTGTCTGTGGCCGCCGCCACCAAATTTTTCGGCGATCTCTGCCACGTCCAGCCCATCCTCAGCGGAGCGCAGACTGAAAACCCTGAAATAGGAGGTGTCCCAGTAGCAGGCGGCAAATGCCTCGCCTCTGGCCATGATATTGCCGGCATCCGATGACCAGCAGTAGGGGGCGTTCAGCACCGGGACGTCATAGCCGGCAATGGTTGTTCTGTAGGCGGCTGCTGCAATGGACTCGTTGATATCCTTGAATTGCTTCCGTTGGATCACCGCTCCTTCCCTGGCCATTTCGTCCAGATCTGCGGTCATCAGCCGGTCCCAGATATCGAAGTCATAGGGATGGGAATAGAGACAGGCCTGGATATTCTGAGTGTCTGCATATTTAAACTGCCACAGGTCGCGGTCCTGAATCCGGGTGATCAGGGCAGGGGGAGGCTGAGCCGGGAAGAAGTGATTCCAGGTAATCATGGCGCCGCTGCGCTCCATATCGAACACAGCGGTGACATTATCCGGTAACTCCACCAGATCCGCTTCTGCGGTTTTGTGGTGGTCCAGGATCAGAATGCTGTCGGCTGTCCTGGCCATATCGATCAGTACATCACGCTTGTAGGAGAAATCGACCAGGATGACATCCCGTCCCGATACATCCGGTGGGGCATCGCCGTAAAACCCGGCATGGAATTCCGCAGCGCTGCCGAGCGCTTTTCGAACGACCCAGGCGGCGCCGAATCCATCCGCACAATGACCGTGATAGATACAAAGCTTTTTCATCAGAACAGGCCTCCAGCCTTCACCACTCCCCGTTAGTTTAGACAGTTATCAGCCTGCCTGACTTCAGCCACCTTGCTCCGGTACTTGCTGTAGTAAACCGTTCCCGGGGCGCCAATGTTGCAGTCCCGACGGGTGCGGCTGCTGGTTTTATAGAGGTTGCCGCTGGGGATTCTGCCGATGCAATCGCCGCAGGTAGCGCAGTCTCCCCCCCAGTCCTCCAGCCTGGCTCGGCGGTTTAGTTTGCTATACAGGCCGTGGGTCAGGCGCTGGTCGGCTGGGCTTTTACTGTAGCTTTCGGCGTGGCAGGTTTGTGCCAGGCGGTGTTCCAGTTTGTCGGTGGTCAGGTGTTGTACGTTTATAGCGAGTACTCCTGTGGTGAAAGGCTGCTGCCTGTTATAGAGATCGCCGCCCCCCCGTCAGTAATCTTTACAGTTTCAGCTTAAACCTGTGACCCCATTCGCTCTGGACTGCGTTTCTATTGCTGTGGTGTGGAACTTGCCGCAATACCTTGACCTGCCATAAAGCGGTTCTTTCCGACCAAGGAGGTCGCAGTGATGAAAATCAGAGCTTATCTACTGGCGTTGCTGTGTTCTGTGCTAGCTACCAATGCGAACGCGGTATTAATTTCCTGGGAGGCTGACCTTGACCAATTGCAGGAAGTGCCTGCCCCTGTTCCTGTTCCTGGGGCGATGGGGAGTGCATTCGGCACGCTCGATACGATAACAAATGTTCTCAGTTGGGAGGTGTCCTGGTCGGGTCTCTCAGGTCCCGCAACCGGGTTGCATTTCCATGGCCCCGCACTTCCGGGCATGACGGCGGGAGTACAGGTAAATATCGGTTTAATCAGCGGCCTTATGAGTCCTAGCATCGGGAACGATACGATTAGCGATGCACAAGAAGCGCAATTTCTTGCTGGGCAGTGGTACATCAACCTTCATACGCAGCTGAACCCCCCGGGGGAAATACGTGGTCAGGTACGCATTCCTGAACCTGCTTCGATTGCGCTGCTGGGTCTTGGGCTAGCGGCCTTAGGCTTATCCAGACGCAGGCGGTCTTAATCAAGAATCTCTGAGCTCGCTGAGTGCGGG